>NZ_JAZDUF010000022.1:0-1047 GCF_036350415.1 Gordonia sesuvii | reverse complement strand
TTGTACGCCCGGTCCCCGGCGAGAACGACCAGACCGGCGTGGGTCTCCCGGATCCCGGCCGGCTCGGTGCTCACCGGGTGTCCGGACTCCACCGCGGCCGGCTTCCCGGCAGCCGCCCAGGCGATCGCGGCCTCGACGTCGCGGTGGGCGACGTGCGTCACGGCCGGGTGCAGCACCGCTCCGGCCAGGGCCGGGGCCACGGTGGGGAGCAGTCCGTCGACGGCGAGCGCGATCCGGTGCACGCGCCGGTGCTCCTCGAGCAGGAACGTGACGTGCCGGACCATGCCCTCGACGTTCTCCCAGCCCGGGAACGAGGGCGCCACCAGCACCAGCCCGCCGAGCTCACCGTGGGCGGCGCTCCAGGACTCGATCTCCCGGGTCAGCCGGTCGAAGTCGGCGGCCCGCAGCGGGCGGTCGACGCGCACGACCGCGATGCCGTCGTCCGGGCGCAGGTCGATCGCGAACCCGGCGGCCGGCAGGCCCACCAGCCAGCTCACGGCGCTGTCCTGCTGCGCCTCGGGGAACACCGCCAGCGAGTACGGCGCCACGACGGCCGCGACGCGGCAGGCGATCCGGACGGACTCCCGGTCGCTGACGACCGCGCACCCGTCGAACAGCGGCAGCGCGCGCATGCCGAGCTCGAGGTCCTCCCACACCGCGTCGGGGGTGATGCCGGTGAAGGAGCTGTCGAGCACCGCGACCACCCGCAGCCGTCGACCGGTGGCCGCCGCCGCCGCGACCAGCGGTGCGACGACGTCGTCGTAGTCGGCACGGGTCACGGTGCCGGACACGCGGACGCCGTCGATGCCCGGCGGGAGCCCGTCGATGGTCGAGATCATGGGGTCCTCCTCGTGGTGCCGCCCCGCGGGGCCGTACCACCACGGTGTCCGTCGCGCCCGGCACGGAGCAGTACCGAAGGTCCCGTACCGGCCATGACCGATGCCCCGCCGGGACGGGCGGCCCGGCCCTGCCCGGTGTGCGCCCCGCCGGACCACGCTGTTCGCGGGGACGACACGGGGAGGTGGCCCGATGGCGGAGGGCCTGCAC
>NZ_JAZDUF010000021.1:0-1188 GCF_036350415.1 Gordonia sesuvii | reverse complement strand
CGAGGAAGCTGCAGGTCAGACGGTCGCCGTTCATGATCTAGTTCGCGGTTGTGCGAGTGGTGAAGTGCGAACCGGAGCGGCCAGGCGAGCCGACTGTGGCGGTGGTCGACGACTCCGGGGTGCCGGTGTCGGAGGTGTCGGCGTTCCTGTCGTCGTTGGCGGTGCGGGACTACTCGCCGAACACGGTCCGGGCCTACGCCTACGACCTGATGAAGCTGCTGCAGTTCCTCGACGAGCGCGGCGAGCCGGTCAGCGGGTTCTCCCCGATGCTGGCCACGGAGTTCCTGGGCTGGCTGCGGGCGCAGTCGTCGTCCGGTCGGGCGCAGCGCAGCCAGCTCGGTCTGGTCAGCGGGGACGGGCGTCGGTTGTCGGCGCGCACCTGCAACCGGGTGCTGGCCGCGGTGTCGTCGTTCTACGAGTTCCTGATCAGCTGCGGCGGCTACGCCCAGGTGGAGAACCCGATCCTGCGCGAGGCGGACCAGGCCTCGGCCCGCGTGCTGGGCCGGCATCGGCCACCGCTGCTGACCAGCGCCGATCAGCGCCCGGTCCGCCGGATCCTGCGGGTCCGCACCGTCGACACGCTGCCCCGCCCGATCCCGGACGAGACCTACCTGGCGCTGCTGGGGCAACTGGACAAGCTGCGGGACCGGGCGCTGCTCGAGCTCATGCACGAGGGCGGCCTGCGCCCGGGTGAGGTGCTGGGCTTGCATCTGGAGGACATCTCCTACGGTCGGAAACGGGTCACCGTCCGCCACCGCGACGATCACCCGCAGGGCGCACGGCAGAAGTCCCGCCGAGATCGGGTGGTGGACCTGCTCGAGGACCGGGCACTGCCGGCCCTGAACCGCTACGTGCTGCTCGAACGCCCACCGGAGGCCCAGACGTCGCTGCTGTTCCTGATCGGCGGCCGAGGCGCCCGCAGAGACCACCCGCTGAGCTACGACGGCCTGGTCCGGCTGTTCCAGCGGGCCGCGACCCGCGCCGGAGTGCGCGAGCCCTGGCTGACCCCACACAGCCTGCGCCACACCCACGCCACCCGGATGACCGAGCTCGGGATGCGGGAGCTGACATTGATGCGCCGCCCGTTCGTGCGACGGAGCGTTGCGGCGGATGGTGCGAGCGATGTCACGAGGAGTAACCACCAATCGCGAGGTGCGGGCCGAAGCTGCGCACGGCATTAACCCATTC
>NZ_JAZDUF010000020.1:0-1298 GCF_036350415.1 Gordonia sesuvii | reverse complement strand
TATCCCACGCCCGTTCGGTAAGGGCATCGGCGGTACTTGAGCAGATTCGGCTGATCGCGCGATCGACGCTCAGGTCCCATAGACGGACGACGCGGTCGCGGCCACCGCTGGCCAGGACACCAGGGGGACCGAAGCTGACGGCGTAGATGTTGTCGGTGTGGCCGGTGATCGGCGTCCCGACGAGGCGTCCGCCGTCCGGATTGGTCATGTCCCACAATGCAATCGTGGTGTCGCTGCTGCCAGTGGCGAGCAGGGCGCTGTCCGAGCTCCACGCCACCCCACCGACCGATTCGGTCTGCTCAAGGAGCGGAGGCTCCTCGCGTGGTTGCGCAGGGTCGGCGATGTTCCAGACACGGACGGTGTGGTTGGCGCCGACGCTGGCCAACCGTGTTCCATCGGGGCTGATCGCGATCTTGAAGATGTTGTCGGTGTGGCCGCGGAGGATTCCGGCAGGTCGTGGTTGCGACGGCACCGAAACATCCCACAGTCGCACGTCGTGATCGTTGCCCGCGGTAGCGAGAATCCGGCCGTCTGGGGTGAATGCGGCGGTGGTGACCAACTCGCCAGGGGTGGACACGAGGGGCTCGGACAGCTGAGTCGGCCGTGCTGGGTCATTGAGATCGAACAGCCGGGTGAGACCGTCGGTGGACCCGACTGCCAGGGTCCGGTTGTCCGGACTGATGGCCAGCCCAGCCGCGACAGCGGGGAGTCTGATGTCTGGTCCGGCGCGAACCGGCCTGTAAGGGTCGTGGATGTTCCACATTCGAACTACTGGGCCGCTGGCCGCCGCGAGCACGCTATCGTCCCGAGTGATCGCGATGGAGTCCACGTCGCCGTCGGCCGGCAGCGGGCCGGACGCGCGTTTCGGCAACGTGGGGTCGGTGACGTCCCACAGGTGGACTGAGCGGTCGCCCTTCCCTCCTCCGACGGCCAATGTCTTGTTGTCGTGGCTGAACACCACCGCGGTCGCATTGCCAGCGATTCCTGCCAGGCGTGTCGTGGGAAGCGACCAGATCCGCACGGTGTCGTCCGCACTCCCGGTGATCAGGGTGCGTCCGCCCTCGGCAAAGGCCACGGTGGCCACCCCGCGTTCATGCCCGGCCAGTGGCTCGCCGAGGGGGAAGGGGCGCGTCGGATCACTGATGTTGAAGAGGGTCGCCATGTTGTCTGCACCACCCACTGCGACGGTCTGTTCGTCGGGGCTGATGTCCAAGGACAGGATGGAGGGCGAGGCGTCTGGCCCCCCTCGGGAGGCGCCGAGCAGCCGTGCCTGCGCGGGGTCGGCGACATCCCAGAGG
>NZ_JAZDUF010000019.1:0-1435 GCF_036350415.1 Gordonia sesuvii | reverse complement strand
CTAGTACTACAGCCGTAGATCGCGGTTGGTGAGAATGCTGCGGCGTGTTTGCGCAGTTCAGAGCGGTTGTCGGGGCATGATTCAGAATTTGTGACGAAACCAAATACGCCCGCGACAACCGCGGATTTGAGCCTAAACCATGACCGGTGGCGCGCTGGGCTCGACGCGCTGATCGACACCATCGCGCCCCGATTCGCCCGCCATGACGCCGCCCGTAACGCCGGCGCGTTCCTGCTGTCGGTGCTCTCGGCGTTGGAGACCAAGAATTGTTGGACGATGGCGGAGATGGCCGGGCACGCCAGCCCGGACAGGTTGCAGCATCTGCTGTCTCGCGCCAAGTGGGAGGCCGACGATCTTCGTGAAGATCTACAGCGCATGGTCATCGACGGTCTCGGCGTCGAGCACGCGGTCCTGGTCGTCGATGAGACCGGCGATCTGAAGAAGGGCACCAACACCGTTGGAGTGCAACGCCAGTACACCGGAACCGCCGGACGGATCGAGAACAGTCAGGTCGCGGTGTATCTGACCTATGCCACCCGCTCCGGGCATGCCCTGATCGACCGCGCCCTGTATCTGCCCCGATCCTGGACTGATGACCCCGACCGTTGCGCCGCCGCCAAGGTGCCCGCTGACGTCGGGTTTGCCACCAAACCTGAGCTGGCCGCACAGCTGATCGCTCGAGCCCTCACCGCTGGCATCGCGGCTGAGTGGGTGGCCGGCGACGAAGTGTACGGCGACGACCCGAAGTTGCGAAGCATGCTCGCCGCCAACAAGATCGGCTACGTCTTGACCGTCGGGTGCCACCGCCAAGTCATCGTCGACGACTACTACATCCGCGCCGACGATCTAGCCGACACGGTACCCGAGCGAGCCTGGAAACGACTCTCGGCCGGCGACGGCGCCAAGGGGCAGCGCTGGTATTCCTGGGCGCGAGTCCGGGTCTACGAGCCGGATCTACCCGGTCATCACTGGATGCTGATCCGCCGCAACGACACCACCGGCGAACTGGCCTACTACCGCTGCCACCATCCCCGGCAGGTCTCGCTGGCTGCGCTGGTCGCAGTCGCCGGGCGACGCTGGACGGTGGAAGAATCCTTCCAATCCAGCAAGGGGCTGACCGGTCTGGATCAGCACCAGGTCCGCACCTGGACGTCGTGGCATCGCTGGACCATCCTGGTCATGCTCGCCCATGCCTTTCTGACCGTCACGACCGTCGCTGAACGAGCCCGTGAAACCCCCGACGCAACACTGATTCGGTTAAGTGTCAACGAGTTTCGACGACTACTTATCGCCTTGATCCTGACTCCTCTACACGCCAGCACACGACTGCTCGACTGGTCACGCTGGCGGCGACAACACCAGCAACGAGCTCGACAGTGCCACCAAAACCGCAGGTCAAAACCACACTAGACACGATCTACGGCTGTAGTACTAG
>NZ_JAZDUF010000018.1:0-1458 GCF_036350415.1 Gordonia sesuvii | reverse complement strand
ACACCCCGCAGGGTGAAGGCAAGCTAACGTGTGAGTGCCGCGGCTTCGGCGGTGTACTTGAGCCCCGCTACATTGTCGGCGCAGGATCACTTGACCAGTGAGCTATTACGCACTCTTTCAAGGGTGGCTGCTTCTAAGCCAACCTCCTGGTTGTCTTCGCGACCCCACATCCTTTTCCACTTAGTACACGCTTAGGGGCCTTAGCCGGCGATCTGGGCTGTTTCCCTCTCGACCACGAACCTTATCGCCCGCAGTCTCACTGCCCCGCTCTCACTTACCGGCATTCGGAGTTTGGCTGACGTCAGTAACCTAGTAGGGCCCATCGGCCATCCAGTAGCTCTACCTCCGGTAAGAAACACGGGACGCTGCACCTAAATGCATTTCGGGGAGAACCAGCTATCACGGAGTTTGATTGGCCTTTCACCCCTACCCACAACTCATCCCCTCCATTTTCAACTGAAGTGGGTTCGGGCCTCCACGACGTCTTACCGTCGCTTCACCCTGGCCATGGGTAGATCACTCCGCTTCGGGTCTAGACCCGGCGACTCAACGCCCTATTCAGACTCGCTTTCGCTACGGCTACCCCACACGGGTTAACCTCGCCACCGAGCACTAACTCGCAGGCTCATTCTTCAAAAGGCACGCCATCACCCACAGCCGACCAAACGACTCACAGGCTTTGACGGATTGTAAGCGTCCGGTTTCAGGTACTATTTCACTCCCCTCCCGGGGTACTTTTCACCTTTCCCTCACGGTACTAGTCCGCTATCGGTCACCAGGAAGTATTCAGGCTTACCGGGTGGTCCCGGCAGATTCACAGCAGATTCCACGAGCCCGCTGCTACTTGGGAGAACATCACGCAAGACCCTGTGTTTTCAGCTACCGGACTCTCACCGACTACGGCAGACCATTCCAGGCCACTTCACCTAACACAAGATTTTATCACTCACGCTGCCACAGGTAGATGACAGAAAATGAACCCCACAACCCCACACACACAACCCCTACCCGGTATCACATGCGCATGGTTTAGCCTCCTCCGCTTTCGCTCGCCACTACTCACGGAATCACAATTGTTTTCTCTTCCTATGGGTACTGAGATGTTTCACTTCCCCACGTTCCCCCCACCAACCTATACATTCAGCTGGCGGTAACACCCCATCACGGGTGCTGGGTTTCCCCATTCGGACACCCTCGGATCACAGCTCGTTTGACAACTCCCCGAGGACTATCGCGGCCTACCACGTCCTTCATCGGCTCCTGGTACCAAGGCATCCACCGAACGCCCTAAAACACTTACAACAACACCTACAAACCAACCCACCCCACAAGGGTGGGCCGAAATGAAGGCACCAAAAAACTCGAACAAAACACACAAACCAAAAAACTTGATTCGTCATGCAATGCAAAAAATAAAGATGCTCGCATCCACTATGCACTTCTCAAACAACACACACC
>NZ_JAZDUF010000017.1:0-1725 GCF_036350415.1 Gordonia sesuvii | reverse complement strand
GGTGGTGAGAAACCTCATCTTGGAACAGGCTTCCCGCTTAGATGCTTTCAGCGGTTATCCCTTCCGAACGTAGCTAACCAGCAGTGCACCTGGCGGTACAACTGGCACACCAGAGGTTCGTCCGTCCCGGTCCTCTCGTACTAGGGACAGGTTTCCTCAAGTTTCTAGACGCGCGCGGCGGATAGAGACCGAACTGTCTCACGACGTTCTAAACCCAGCTCGCGTGCCGCTTTAATGGGCGAACAGCCCAACCCTTGGGACCTACTCCAGCCCCAGGATGCGACGAGCCGACATCGAGGTGCCAAACCATCCCGTCGATATGGACTCTTGGGGAAGATCAGCCTGTTATCCCCGGGGTACCTTTTATCCGTTGAGCGACACCACTTCCACACGTTGGTGCCGGATCACTAGTCCCGACTTTCGTCCCTGCTCGACATGTACGTCTCACAGTCAAGCTCCCTTGTGCACTTACACTCAACACCTGATTGCCAACCAGGCTGAGGGAACCTTTGGGCGCCTCCGTTACATTTTGGGAGGCAACCGCCCCAGTTAAACTACCCACCAGGCACTGTCCCTGAACCCGATCAGGGTCCGAGGTTAGAAGTCCAATACGATCAGAGTGGTATTTCAACAACGACTCCACCCACACTGGCGTGCGAGTTTCACAGTCTCCCACCTATCCTACACAAACCGAACCGAACACCAATACCAAGCTATAGTGAAGGTCCCGGGGTCTTTTCGTCCTGCCGCGCGTAACGAGCATCTTTACTCGTACTGCAATTTCGCCGAGTCTGTGGTTGAGACAGCAGAGAAGTCGTTACGCCATTCGTGCAGGTCGGAACTTACCCGACAAGGAATTTCGCTACCTTAGGATGGTTATAGTTACCACCGCCGTTTACTGGGGCTTAAATTCTCAGCTTCACCCTCGAAAGGATTAACCGGTCCTCTTAACCTTCCAGCACCGGGCAGGCGTCAGTCCGTATACATCGTCTTACGACTTCGCACGGACCTGTGTTTTTAGTAAACAGTCGCTTCTCTCTGGTCTCTGCGACCCACACCAGCTCCCACCGCAAAAGTGTTCACCAGCACGGGTCCCCCTTCTCCCGAAGTTACGGGGGCATTTTGCCGAGTTCCTTAACCACAGTTCTCTCGATCGCCTTAGTATTCTCTACCTGACCACCTGTGTTGGTTTGGGGTACGGGCCGTGTACCAACTCGCTAGAGGCTTTTCTCGGCAGCATAGGATCATGGATTTCACCGCAACGGCTACGCATCACCTCTCAGGATATCTGTGGCACGGATTTGCCTATGCCACTCCCTACAGGCTTACACCAGTACAACCACTGACTGGCCCCACTACCTTCCTGCGTCACCCCATCACTTGCCTACTACCAACCAAGGTCCCATGCAGCCGGCTCACGTCACCCGAAGGTGATCGATCGCCATTTGGATGGTTAGTACAGTTGATTCAGCATGGACGCGGATACACGGGTACGGGAATATCAACCCGTTGTCCATCGACTACGCCTGTCGGCCTCGCCTTAGGTCCCGACTCACCCTGGGCGGATTAGCCTGGCCCAGGAACCCTTGGTCATCCGGCGGCAGAGTTTCTCACTCTGCTTTCGCTACTCATGCCTGCATTCTCACTCCCACACCCTCCACCACTAGATCACTCTGCGGCTTCCACGGATGCAGGACGCTCCCCTACCCACCCACACACCTAGCC
>NZ_JAZDUF010000016.1:0-1991 GCF_036350415.1 Gordonia sesuvii | reverse complement strand
GCATTGGTAGTCAGGGGCGCGGTGCTCGCAACGCGAGTCCGTTTCCCCATCCCCCTTTCAATCCGTGCATGCGGTTTTCCCGCACACGGCTTACCGATGATCTTCTGTGCATGGTTACGCTGCCTTCGGGTAGCGGATAGTGCCGCGCAAACGGTGCAGGCCGTGCCCGTTAAACCACTCTTCAGTCCACTGATCGGCTTGTCCAGCACGCAGATTGCGGCCCCGCTTCTTCACTTGCAAGCGGTAGAGCCGCCACACCACATACTTGTCGATCTCACGGAACTTGACGGCGGCGTTGCCGGTCCGAAAGTAGTTGCCCCAGCCCCGCAGGATCGGATTGATCTCCGCAATCACCACGCGGATATCAGTACCGACACGGTGACGACCCGAACGCTCACGCACCTTGGCACGTAACCGCTTCATCGCCATCCGGCTGGGCCAACGATGCAGGTAGTAACGCACAATGCCGCGTCGCTCCCACAACCGCCCCGACATGCGCGCCCGGAAATGACAACCCAGAAAGTCCAGGCCCTCACGCCCCTCACGCAGGTCGACCACCTTCGTCTTGTCCGGATGTAGTCGCAGCCCCAACGACGCCAAGATCTCTCCTACCGCCGCCAAAGCGTGCTCGGCCTGTGCCGCACTGCGGCACAACACCACACCGTCATCGGCGTAGCGCACCAGCTCACCCACCCCTCGGGCAGACAACTCGGTGTCGAGCACATGGAGATAGATGTTGGCCAACAACGGGGAAATCACCCCGCCCTGAGGCGTGCCCGCGACCGACCGCGTCACCTGCCCCGCCACCATCACTCCTGCCTGCAACCACAAACGCAGCAGCTTGAGCATCCGCCGATCCGAGACCCTCCGGCCGACCTCCACCAGCAACCGCTCGTGATCGATCTCGCCAAAGTAGTTCGCGATGTCGAACTCCACCACGAACCGGTGACCCTCGATGAAGCCGGTACGCAGCCGCTCCATCGCCCCGGTGGCCGAACGCTTGGGCCGGAAACCGTACGAGCACGGCAGAAAGTCCGCCTCGAAAATCGGTTCCAACACAATCTTGGCCGCCGCCTGGACCACCCTGTCTCGCACCGTGGGAATCCCCAACGGCCGCACCCCACCCTGTGGTTTCGGGATATCGACCCGACGCGTCGGCGCCGGACGATACACGCCCTCGCGAAGGTCACGACGCAACTCACGCAGCATGCGGTCCACGCCGTAATCCTCCACCGCAACCAGAGTCATTCGATCGACCCCGGCCGCACCCTTGTTCTTACGCACTCGTTCCCACGCCTCCCACAGGACGTCACCCCTGTAGACACGGTCATACAGAGCGTGGAAACGCCGACCCTTCGACTGCTTGGCCGCAGCCCATAGCGTTCGTTGCAGTTCTCGCACTTTCACCGGGGCAGAACGCAACGGCGCCTCCTCGGCTACGACAAGCGATAGCCTGTCGGGGAAGTTGGACCGAGAAACCTCGGTCATGCCCTCGTGCTTACCCACTCCGCCCGCATGATCAAAGTTGGGACCCTTCCCTCCCGACGCGTTGTGCTCCACGCCGATCATCGGTACTACGCTCCCATCGGACTCCCGCTGCCCTCCAGAGGATTTCGCCATCGGCTTATACCCCTGGTCTTTGCCTGACGAAGGCCAGACAGACGGGTCTCTCCTGTTCCGAACCAGACTGTGTGTACGTGCCGTCTCCCCTACCCCGGAAGGACCCACCAGCTGACCCCGGAACAGGGCATGGCGGACATGGCCTTCGCCGTGACATGAGCGGCTCGGCTCCTCCGTTGTGATTGTGACGAGGCTGCAGAGTTCGCTTCACGCTACGGCCCGCACACTTGCTCCCTCCGAAGAGGCTCTCGACACCCCGCTCAGCCCGCCACCTCTCGACGACGAACCGGGGCCTGCTACCCGGCGTTCCGGTACCTACCGGGACGGGACTCCCACCCGCTAGTCCAGTCCAGCTTTCAGGACGCACCATG
>NZ_JAZDUF010000015.1:0-3991 GCF_036350415.1 Gordonia sesuvii | reverse complement strand
GCTCTCGACACCCCGCTCAGCCCGCCACCTCTCGACGACGAACCGGGGCCTGCTACCCGGCGTTCCGGTACCTACCGGGACGGGACTCCCACCCGCTAGTCCAGTCCAGCTTTCAGGACGCACCATGGCTGGCATCCTTCGAGGCGGCGCTCGCCGCCCGCGACATCGGGCGTGCGGCCTCGCTGTTCGCCACGGACAGCTTCTGGCGTGACCTGGTCTCGTTCACCTGGAATCTGCGGACCGTCGAAGGTCGCGACGGCATCGCCGACATGCTCGGGGCGCGGCTCGATGACACCGACCCGCGGGGATTCCGGACCAGCGAGCCCGCCACCGCCGACGATTCCGGTGTCGCCACCGCGTTCATCGAGTTCGAGACGGCCACGGGACGCGGAGTGGGCCATCTCCGCCTCAAGCCGGACGACCTGACGGGTGCGGACGCCGCGTGGACCCTGCTCACGACGCTGCAGGAGCTCAAAGGTCACGAGGAGTCGACCGGGCCCACGCGAGTGCTCGGCGCGGTGCACGGCTCGGACGCCGATCGCCGATCCTGGGCGGAGAAGCGCGACGACGAGGAGTCCGCACTCGGACGGTCTGTGCAGCCGTACGTGCTGGTGATCGGCGGCGGCCAGGGCGGGATCGCACTCGGTGCGCGACTGCGGCAGCTCGGAGTGCCGTCGATCGTCGTCGACCGCCAGGACCGACCGGGCGACCAATGGCGCAAGCGATACAAGTCGCTGTGCCTGCACGATCCGGTCTGGTACGACCACCTGCCCTATCTGCCGTTCCCGGACAACTGGCCGGTGTTCGCGCCGAAGGACAAGATCGGCGACTGGCTGGAGTTCTACACGAAGGTGATGGAGGTCCCGTACTGGAGCAAGACGACATGTCTGTCCGCGTCCTACGACGAGACCGAGCAACGGTGGACCGTCGAACTCGACCGCGCCGGAGAACGGATGACCCTCCATCCGGCCCAACTCGTGCTCGCCACCGGCATGTCGGGAAAGGCCAACGTCCCGACCATCCCGGGACAGGACGTCTTTGCCGGCGAACAGCACCATTCCAGCAGCCATCCCGGCCCCGACGGATTCGCAGGCCGGAAGGTCGTGGTGATCGGCTCCAACAACTCCGCGCACGACATCTGTAAAGCCCTGGTGGAGAACGGGGTCGACACGACCATGGTGCAGCGGTCATCGACGCACATCGTCCGGTCGGACTCACTGATGGAAATCGGCCTCGGTGCGCTCTACAGCGAGGAATCGGTGGCGTCCGGGATGACGACCAAGAAGGCAGATCTGACGTTCGCTTCCCTCCCGTACCGCATCATGCACGAGTTCCAGATTCCGCTCTACGACCAGATCCGCGAGCGCGACAAGGAGTTCTACGATCGTCTCGAGGCCGCAGGGTTCGATCTCGACTTCGGCGACGACGACTCGGGACTCTTCATGAAGTACCTTCGGCGTGGCTCCGGCTACTACATCGACGTCGGCGCGTGTGAACTCGTCGCCGATGGCACGATCAAGCTCGAACACGGACAGGTCGATCATCTGACCGAGAACAGTGTCGTGCTCGCCGACGGCACCGAGCTATCCGCCGACGTCGTCGTCTACGCGACCGGGTACGGATCGATGAACGGGTGGGCCGCCGACCTCATGGGCCAGGATGTGGCCGACCGCGTCGGCAAGGTGTGGGGCCTGGGGTCCGACACCACCAAGGACCCGGGCCCCTGGGAGGGCGAGCAGCGCAACATGTGGAAGCCGACCCAACAGCCTGGGCTCTGGTTTCACGGTGGCAATCTGCATCAGTCACGGCACTATTCGCTGTACCTCGCCCTCCAGCTCAAGGCCCGCCACGTCGGCATCCCGACCCCGGTGTACGGACTTCAGGAGGTCCATCACCTGTCGTGACGGCACTCTCGCCCCGGGTCGCCGCCGTCACCTCGATCCGGGGCGAGACGCCCGTTTCACGCAGGTCGACGGCGTCGAGTTCGATACCCTGGCGCAGGTGAGCGGCGCCTGATCCGACGCCCGCGGCGACGGCGGCGCACAGTGAGTTCACCTGCAGGTCCACGAGCGCATGATCGGAGTCGGAATGAAGCTGCTCGTCGCATACCTCGCCACCCCCGGAGGAGAGGATGCGGTCGCACTGGCGGTCACCCTGGCCCGCACGGTAGGTGCGTCGCTCGACGTCACCCTGGTGATTCCACCCGGCGATCCGGAGGCTGCCTCCGATGCGGGGCACCTCAGCGCGATCCTCGACGAGACGGCCGACAAGTGGCTCGCCGAAGCGGCTGGCCTGCTGCCCGACGACGTTCGGGCGGAGACACACGTGGCGGTGAACGAGAATCCCGCGAGCGGACTGATCGCAGAAGCCGAGCGCCTCGGATCGTCGATCCTCGTCGTGGGCGGATCCGGGGGCGGAATCACCGGCCGCCACAGTCTCGGCTCGGTCGTCAACGACATCCTGCATTCGTCGCCCATCCCGGTGGTGCTGGCTCCCAGCGGATTCCGCCACACCGGATCTGCGCGGATCCGGGAGATCACCGCTGCGATCGGCCCGCGTCCCGGAGCCGAGACCATACTGGACACCGCTGTCGACCTGAGTGCGCGGGGTGATCTCCCTCTACGACTCCTGTCCCTGGTGTCACGCGATGACCTGCCGCGGCGTGCGTCCGACGACGAAGCGTTGGCCCGTGCCATAGAACTCTCGCAGAGGACGCTGGACGCCGCATATACGCGCCTACCGGGGTCGATCGGCGTCAGCTCGACCGTCGCTCGGGGCGACAGTGTCGAGGACGCCGTCGGCACCGTCGAGTGGCACGAGGGCGACCTGATCCTCGTCGGGTCCAGCAGGCTGGCTGCGCCGGATACTCTGTTCCTCGGGTCGACGGCCGCGAAGATGCTGCGTGTCCTGGCGGTACCGATGGTCGTGGTTCCCCGCCGGGATCAGCCGTCGGCATGACAGGGCTGCGAGAAGCATCCGGATGAAGCTGTGCTCCCTCCCTGACAGGGTCGAGTGGCGGGGACACAGCATCGCCTGGCAGTCGTTCGGGTCGGGCCCCGCACTGGTGTTCCTCCACGGAACGCCATGGTCGTCGGCTCTGTGGCGGCCCATCGCAGAGCCGCTCGCGGACCGCTTCACGGTCTACCTGTGGGACATGCCCGGTTACGGGCAGTCTTCGAAGCGCTCCGATGCACCAGTCGATCTGGGCGTCCAGGGGGAGTTGTTCGCACACCTGCTCGAGATCTGGGGCCTCGACGCCCCGCACGTCGTCGCGCACGACTTCGGTGGGGCGGTCGCCCTTCGGGCCCACCTGCTTCACGGCGCCCGGTACGACTCGCTGTGCCTCGTCGACGTCGTCGCGCTACGACCATGGGGGTCACCGTTTTTCACGCTGGTTCGCGACAACGCCGAGGTGTTCACCCAGCTCCCCGCCGCAGTACATCGAGGGGCACTGGAGGCATACATCGCCGGCGCGGCGCACCAGCGGCTGCGTTCCGACGACCTCGACATGCTCGTCGCTCCGTGGCTCGGCCGCGAGGGGCAAGCGGCGTTCTATCGTCAGATCGCCCAAGCGGACGAGCGATTCACCGACGAGATCGAACCGATGTATCAGCAGGTCAGAGTGCCGACGCACGTAATCTGGGGCGCCGATGACACATGGATTCCCGTCGACGCCGGCCGCCGACTCCACGCCCTCATCCCCAGTGCGACGATGACCGAGATCCCCGACGCAGGCCATCTGATCCAGTTCGACGCGCCGGCAGCCTTGGCCACCGCGTTGACGAGGTGGCTGCCCTTCGGATGATCGATCCATCCCGGGTCAGAAATGCCGAAGGCCCCCAACAGAGTTGGGGGCCTTCGGTGAAGTTGTGTTCGGCGGTGTCCTACTCTCCCACACTGGTTAGGGTGCAGTACCATTGGCGCTGGAGGGCTTAGCTTCCGGGTTCGGAATGGAGCCGGGCGTTTCCCCTCCGCTATGGCCGCCGAAACT
>NZ_JAZDUF010000014.1:0-15426 GCF_036350415.1 Gordonia sesuvii | reverse complement strand
ACCCGACGAGCAGCCTCCGCCTTGAACTCAGGCGTAAACGACCGACGCGTCCTGGACATGTAGACATCCTCCCAGCAGGACCCTTCGTCCCGCTATCTCAGGTGTCCACTCAAACTGGGGAGGTTCATGCTTCTCTGCCGCGACGTAGTCTTCCGAGGGCGGGGTTCCACCTGCCTTGGCGATCTTTTTGCGCTCCTCGTGCAGAAACAGCAGCCCCAGGCCGGTGCCCACCGCGTAGCGGTCGGCAGCGTCTTTGGCGCCCTGTTCGGTCAACTTCTTGGCGCGGGCCGAAAGATACCCTTTTAGCGAAGAGTAGGTCGAGTTCAGCACGATGGTGGGGACCTTGGTCTCGCCGAGCTGGGCGAGCTCGGCGTATTCAGGATTCGCCGCGAGGTCCGCTGCCTTGATCTCGTCCACCACGCCGGGGATGGCGTTGTTCAATCCTTCGCCGTACTCCTCGGGTGTCTTCCAGATCACGGCGACCTGAGGGCCGCCCGAGCCACCTTTGCCACCCTTGTTCCCGCCGCCGGCACCGCCCTTGCCGATCTCGTCGACGACCTCAACTGTCGTCGTGTAACCCATCGTCGGGCCGATACCACCGCTGGCCTTCTGCCAGTCAAGCTGCGCATCGAGCTTGAACTGGCCTTCTGTCGCGCCTTCGGGAACCTGGAGCTGCACGCGGACATACCCGTCGCGGAGACGTCCGATCACGATGTTCTCGTCCGGGTTGATGTCAGGGTGGTCGGTCTGGAAGGTCAGTTGGCCGCGGCCGGTGTCGAGGAAGTCGTCGTGCGCGTTGATCAGGTACTGGAGGTATCGGACCCGGCCCTCTTCCACGATGACCTTGTCGGGACCTTCGATGGTCGTCGGATCAGCGTAGGTCTCAACCTGCTTGCGCGGCCGCGGACCCCCGTTGCCCTGACCCCCGCCACCGCCGGCGTTGCCCCCGCCGGACATGCCGAACCCACTGACCTTCAAAGCCTGAGCGATCTTGCGACTGACCCCAAGGCCGGACGCTCCCCCGCTTGCCGCCGCAATCGCTTCGCGCACAATCTTGCTGTTGATTTCAGTGAGGCCGTTCCAGTTGTCAAGGAAGTCGGCGACCTGATCCTCGAGCTGGATTGCCGCTTCGCTGGCAAGCATCTGCGACCGATCGGGGGTGAACAGCGCGGTCCGCAGTTCGATGGGCAGGTCGTCGGTTTCGACAACTACGAGGATGCGGTCTGCCAGCTTCACGAGGTCGGTTCGCACCTTGAACTGGTCAGGCGTCCAGTGGTGGTGGACCTGGCCGTTCGAGGTGAATACGAGCGCATGGTTCTTGGCTACGAACTTGCGACGCGCCCCGGGTAGCTCTTTCCCGCTGGCATCCTTTCCCTTCGGGAAAACGAAGTATGTCACGGGCAGGTGGTAGGTGTTGCCATCGTGGCTGTAGAGCATCTTGTCGTCGTCCGTGAACCGCTCCTTACTGGGGTTGTCAGCGAGGCGTCGTCCCAGTCCGCGCAGGTACTCCTTCCTCTCGCGGGTGATCGCGTTGGTGAACCTCACCGGGATGACGGGTTCGAACAGTCGGGTGTTCAGGACGGTGTCGAATGACCGCTCATCACCGGAGCGCGCGCGGTGGAAGCCCTCGACCCCGTAGGAGATCAGGGCGATGTGCGTACCGCCTGCGAACTCGGGGTAGACACTGGCGGGCGCTGACCACGGCAGCGCATCACGATCGGCCGGCCACTCGGTGGTGACTTGGTAGTAGGCCGACTGGCCCTTGCCTTGAGCTTCCCACAGAACCACGGCCACGGTGGTGCGGTCTTCCGCCGGTCCCATTTCCGGTGCGCGACGGGTGACGAGAACAACCGCCCTAGCGTTGCGGTACGTGCTGGCGCCGCCGACACCGAAGGCGCCCTGTTGCCAGATCCTAGAAGTCTTGTGGCTGGATCCCAGCGCGAAGATGGTGCCGGGCACCGCGGCCGGTTCCATCCCGCAACCGAAATCGCGGTTCACGATCGTGACCCGCTTGCTCGACCGTGTCGGCGGATCGGACTCGCGAATGGAGACCGTCACCAGGTCCGCCTGCTGCTGATAATTCAGCTCTCCCAAGAGATCTTGAGCTGATTCTGCTGGACTCTGGTAGGGAACCTTGTCAAGGTCACCCAGGCTCATGTGGGCGAACTTCTCCAGAACGGCGTCCTGGGAGTTGGTAACGAGCTCCAAGGCCTTGTACTCATACGACGACCCACTGGGAGCGAGCAGACCGAAGTTGTTGTAACGGTCACCGACCGGCCGTTCGTACTGCGCGCCGTTGGCCACCAGGAGGTCCGCGACCGCCTTGGCTTCCGCAAACGTTGACGCATTCAGGGCCTTCTCGATGATTTCCTTCTGGATCTTTGCATTAGTCATTGATACCTCCACGGTGTTGGTTTGAAATAGTCGCTAGCTGTTCCCACTGTCATTTCGGTAAGTCATCGCCGCCCCCGGTTGCCAAATCCAAGGGGTCAGTTCGCTCTAATAGTTCGCGGCCACCGGCGGTTAGCCAGTACCGGCCATCCACGAGCCTGGGTTCCACCAGTCCCCATTCGCGCGACCGTGCGATATATCCTTGCGCGACCGAACTAGCCTCGGCGCCAGACCACTTCGGGCCCGCCGTCTGGAAGCGCTCTACCAGTTCGTTCCGCGTAGGACGTTCGGCAACGCCGCGCAGCAGATAGTCGAAACCCCACCTGTCGGCGGGTGCGTGCTCGGCGAGATGTGCCATGAAAAACCACGTGAGCTCCAGCGGGTGCGGCAGATCCAGGGAGAGACCGTCCAACCCGGAGATCAGGTGCCACCCGCTCTCGGTTAATCCAGCGGGCATATCCGGTGGGTCCTCCACTTGGATGGCGCCCCACGCGAAGAGCGGACCAGACCCCACCACTAGTCCGGACATCTTCGACCGGTTTACAGTACCGATCGCGAATGCCTGGAACCCACGGGCGGCGGAGGGTTGCTTCGAGACGTTGGTCGGGAAAAGGACAGTCAGCTTGCGCAACCTCCCGTAATGCCGCTCGAGGGACTTGAGCTCTCCCCCGAAGTACCAGGCGGCTCTCGAGACCTCCTCACGGAATTTCTCGAAGGGAATCGGTCCATCAGCGGTGTACCGGGCGAGGCGCTGCAGTGCCCAGAGTGACGGATAGTCGCGACTATGAAGACCCAGAAGCGGCACGTCGTCCGTATTGGCCGCTCCGCCCACAACGATCGCCGGCTTGCGTGTCGGCGAGGTTAATGCCGTCCCGGCCAGATCCTTCAAAGTGAGCTCGTCACGTTCCCACGACGGAAGGCCGGCTACCAGATGGTCGGGAAGGTGACGCCCCAGGTCTTCGTCGAGTGACGGGCTCAGTGGAGGATGCTTTTCTCGGCCTATCGGCGCCTTGTCTGGAGGCTGGCGTCGCGGCGTCCGGGTTGCCATGCCCAGTTCGTCAGGCGCAGCACCCGCAACGACGACTTGTTCAGGCAGGCCACCAGCAACCGGCAGGCCTTCGAATTCCCGGTCGGGAACGCGCAGCTCCGGCGGTGCCTCCGGGTAGTCGAGTTCGTTCAGGAGGTTTTCGACGGCTTCCTGCATCAGTTCCGCACGTGTCCGGAAGCCGCCACGACCGGCCACGATGGACTCATCCATTCGCCTTATGAGCGCCGCCGGGAAAGGTACCTTGACTATGCGTTCGCTTCGGGCACCCGGAGTGGTAGACATAGAAACACCTTATATAACACTGCACCAGCTCGCAAGGTGGTCTTATTGGACCTGCGATTAAGTACGTCGGCGTCACATATAGCGGTCTTATGGCTCCGCGTCCGCCCGTTCGGTACTCCAACCTGAGTTGGACCTCGTCAGTGGCTGGCGTTGAAGGCGGCGAGTATCACTTCGGTGTCGTTGTCGAGCCTCGTGCGGTGGGGGTGTCCGACGCTGTCGACGATGACGGTGTGGATGCGGGTCGGGAGGTCCAACTCAGGCCGGCCAGACCGCGACGACTGAGTTCGGGTGGTTCACGACACGAATCAGCCCAAACTGTCGTAGATGCTGTGCATGATGGGTTCGTGCCTTCTACTAGGGACGGCCACGGAGCACCACTAGTACGCCCGAGGCAGTGCGTCCGGAGGCTCCGCTTCTGCGTAACGGTGCGTACTGAATGACCGGCCGGACAGCAGCGCAGCGGTTACTGACCCCGTCGAAAGTGACGGCGTGGTTGGATTGCCCGCATTATCTGACGTTGCGCAGTCAGGTCGAGGATGGGCTGCTGGCAGAGCCCGACTCATCGTTCGGGTCTTTCGCCGATCTGCTGAAGTCGAAAGGACTCGATCACGAGTCTAAATGTCTGGCGGAATATGCGCGCCAGGGTATGCGGATCCTGCACGTGCAGGACAAGGCGAAGGATCAGTCCTTCGCATCCTGGGTGACGAGCATCGGAGACCCATTCTCCGAGGAGTGGGATGTCGCGTACCAGATGCCGTTCATCCACGGCGGCATTCGTGGTGTTGCCGACTTCGTGGTGCGCGTGCAGAACCCGGTCACCGGCGCGGTGTCCTATGAGCCGGTGGACGCCAAACTCGCTCGGGCGGAGGCCAAGCCCGGGCATGTGTTGCAGTTGTGCTTCTATGCTGACGCCATCGAGGAACTGACGGGCATGAGGCCAGAGCACATGCACATCTGGCTGGGCTCTGGTCAGATGGAGACGCTGCGGGTCAGTGAGTTCCAACCGTACTGGCGGCGCCTACGAGGCCGCTTGTCTCGCGCGCTCGCCGACGGTCCCGCCGCGGATACCGTGGCCGAGCCATGTGCCCACTGCGCGTTTTGCGAGTTCAGCCAGATCTGCGACCGGCAATGGCGGGAAGCCGATTCGCTGATCTACGTTGCAGGCATCCGCACGACCGATATCGAGACGCTCACCGACTCGGGGATCTCGACGTTGACGAAACTCGCATACCCGAGCAGTGCTGCCGAGCGCTTGGCGGCCGAACGTCTGGCACGTCTGCAGGGGCAGGCATCCCTACAGGTGCAGGCACGGCAGCGCGCTGACGACCCGCCCCCATTCGAGTTGGTCGCGCCGGGCGAGGAGCCGTGGGGTCACGGCTTCGAGAAGCTTCCCGAACCGGATGCGGGTGATGTGTTTCTCGATCTCGAAGGACACCCGTTCTGGCGAGCCGATTCCGGGCTGTTCTTCCTGTTCGGGCTGATCGAGCAGGACGCCGGCGGCCAGTGGGGCTACCGCACCTGGTGGGCCCACGACCTCGCCGAGGAAGCCGTCGCAGTAGCCGAGCTGATCGACCACCTCGCCGAACGTCGATACAGATTCTCCGGCATGCACATATACCACTACAACCACACCGAACGCTCGGCGCTGCAAAGGATGGCCGAGACGCACGGTGTGGGTGAGGTGGCGTTGGCCCAGCTGATCGACACCGGCGCCTTTGTCGACCTCCTCCTCGTGGCCCGCAACGGCATTCAGGTCGGAGTCGAGTCCTACGGGTTGAAGAACGTCGAACGATTGACCGAGTTCGAGCGCACCCATGAGATCGACCAGGGTGCCGGCGCGGTCGTGCAGTACGAGCACTACATGGCAGATCGGAACCCGGAACACCTCACCCCGATCGCCGTCTACAACGAAGACGACGTCCGTGCGACCCGGGCCTTGCGCGACTGGCTGGTCGATCACCGTCCCAACGAAATGCCTTGGCGTGAATCGCATGTCGAGCCTGATCCCGACCTCCCCGAATTGAACGAGACCGTCGAACGGTTACATCGGTTCGACATCGGCACACTCGAGCACGACCTCGGCGATCTTCTGTGCTATTGGCGGGATGAATGGTTCGCCTACCTGGCCCCGAAGAAGGTGAAGCTCGAGGCCGACCCAGTCGACCTGATGGATGATCCCGAGGTCATCAGCGATCTGAGACCTGCGGGGTTGGTACAGCGAATCGGCGCCCGGGGCAGGTCGATCACACCGGCGATGCGATTCTCGTTCACACCTCAGGAACTCGATCGGTTCGGTCGCAGCGACGCGACCGTCATGTTCAGTACTTCGGATGGCGAGCGCAGGTACTGCGGCATTGTCGGTCTCGATCGTGAAGCAGGGTTCGTCGACCTCCAGTGGAACAAGCAACTGCAGGAAGCGCAGGTCTTCCCTCGCGTGGTGGTTCTGCACGACTGGGTGACGACGGAGGTGAAGTTCGACGCTCTTGAAGCCTTCGGGAAAGACTTGCTCGATGAGCGGTCGCCGAACCCGGCCACCTTGGCACTGCTACGCCGAGACCTCCCTCGATTCAGGGATAACGGCCCGACAAATGGTGTGTTCGTCGACGACCTCGAAGACATGACCGGCTGGGTGACCCAACTCGAGAACAGCTGCGTGGCGGTGCAGGGCCCACCGGGCACAGGCAAGACTTACAGCGCCGCCAGACTGATCCGGCAATTGGTGCGCGCGGGGAAGCGGGTTGGGATCACCGCGGTCAGCCACCAGGCGATCGGCAATGTGCTCGAGGCCGTGGTAGCCGCGTTTGCCGAGAGCGGCGAGCTCCCTCTGCTGACCGCTGTGTGCAACCCCGGAGGCAGTTCGGTGCGGCGCTTGGCCGACGTGGCCTATTTCCGGGACAACAAGAAATGCGCAAAGGATGAGTTCAACGTGGTTGCCGGCACCACCTGGCTCTTCACCAACCAGGCGATGCGCGCCGCCCCGGTCGACGTGTTGCTGGTCGACGAGGCCGGACAACTCGCACTCGCCGACGCCCTCGCCGCTTCCACGTCGGCCCGCAGCATGATCCTGCTCGGCGACCCGCTGCAGCTACCGCAGGTAGCCCAGGCCAACCATCCGGGCATCTCCGGCCGCAGCGTGCTCGAGCACATCGTCGGCGACGACGTCACGCTCCCGGACGACAGAGGAGTCTTCTTACGTCAAACTCGCCGAATGCATCCCGCGCTGTGCCAGTTCCTTTCCGAGCAGATCTACGACAACCGGTTGCTCAGCCACGACGACTGCGCCGGCCAGTCGACGGCTGCGGGGACCGGGTTGCGCTGGATACGTGCAGACCACCAGGGCAACCGCACCTCCTCCGCGCAGGAGGCCGACCTTATCGCGGCGAAACTGTTGACGCTGATCGGCACCGACTGGACCGATCAGAATGGGGCGACGAAACCACTTGAGGCGGAGGACTTCATGGTCGTTGCCCCCTTCAACGACCAGGTCAACACCATCCGTGCGCGGCTGGCGGAGGAGGCGGTCCTGTCGGACGTCCCGGTGGGGACGGTCGACAAGTTCCAAGGCCGTGAGGCGGCCGCAGTGTTCTTCAGCATGACCACCTCCAGCGGCGAAGACCTGACACGTGGAGTGGACTTTCTGTTCTCCCGCAACAGACTCAACGTCGCGATAAGCCGCGCCCGTTGCCTGGCATATCTGGTCTGCACCGAGGAGCTTCTCAATACTCGCGCTCGAACGGTCGAAGACATGAGGCTGATAGGTACGCTCAACGCGGTGGTCGAAGCCGCGGCACCGTAGACGCGGGCGGCAGGCCGAACCGCGCGTCAACATGAGCGGCGTGTCCCGGCGGCTGGGTCGCGCGCTGCGCACAAAGTGCGGGGCGAGCATTTGGTGGTCACTCGTCGTAAAGAGGTCGGCAACCTCGGCACGCCGCTTCGCCTCTCCCTGCTCGCGAAGCTTGGCCCTCCGCAGGTGGGCGTACCTGCGCCCGTAACTGTTCCGGTCCAGGCGGTCGGCAGGATTGTCAGGCTCGTCCGGTGGCGTGTTCTCGTCAGGTCCGTATCGGCTGGTCATTGTTCATCCCTCGTGCACGTTCCGGCTCGTTGTGTGCCGATGCGCAATCGTAATGATCTCGAGTGGCAGACCTCCTTGTCCAGCAATTCGACAGACGGGGCGGGCCAGCGGCGGGCCGGAAGTGGTCCTGGACGACTTCCGCAGATGTCGCGGCTTGCTTCGCGCACGCGACATATACTCAGCGCCGCGAGTCTTGCACAGCGTCAAGGAAGGTGCTTCCGCCGCCGACTCTTCACGCGACAGGGTGAGGTTACGGAAGGCACTCCCGCATAGGTATACGTGATCGCGCTTGAGCGACTCCGGGAACGCGACCGCAGTCAGATGGGAGACACATGGACATCGAATCGGAGTCAGGAACCGAACCGTGGGATGCCGACCCAATTGACCAGCTTCCGCCGGTCATCGAGCCGGGAAGGATCGGCCTGACTCTCTGGTCGGCGCCGTACTGGACAGACGAGATGATGGCCTGGGACGTCGTCTTCACCTGGACCGGCGGCCGCGAAGCCGAGTGGTACGAAGACATCAGCATGTCCACCGGCGGCCTCTCGGTCATGTCCAGTGCTCCCGCGCATGGAACAGCGACCTGGGAGAACGGTCGAGATCTGCACCTCACCTACAGTTCAGCTGACCTTGACCTCGACGGCGAGGATGTGCTGACAGGCGCCGCGCCGACCGCTGGAGCGCCAGATCCGGACGAGGTGATGAGGTCACCACAGGTCTGGGTGAAACTCGCCGAAACGGTGTTGGGTTTCGTTCACGGTCTCATGTAGTCCACTGCCTGAACATTCGGCGACGGATGCTCCGCCGAACCTTGCGGACACGTAGTTGGTTGCACGCTGATGTTCACGCAGGATCGTCAACCTGAGCCGGCCTTGGCCAAGCCAAGGTCGACGATGCGGTTCTGCCCGTTGCCGCGGCGGCAATTCCCTCAGCGAGATTCGTGAGTTCTTCCTCGACTCGATCAGGAGAGCCACTGAGGTCCAGCGATCTCAGAACCAGCTTCGTGCCGGTGTTCCGGACGGTGACGGTCCTGCTGTCGGTTCCATCGTCTCGGTGGCGGCAGTAGATGAGTACTCCTTCACGGAGATCCAATGCCGTTGTATAAGCCAGCAATTGGTAGTAGTCGCCACTTCGTCCACGCGCGTCGTTGGCGAGCTTGTACTTGATATCGCCGACATACAGATTCTGACCATGCAGGTTGCGGAACAGCAGGTCTGGCAGCATCGCCACCTGTCGACCCGTGCCGAGGTGCACGGACGGCTCATCGATCACGTCCAGACGCCCTCTCAGCTCGCGTCGTAAGCGTTCGGTGACGAATCTCTGGAACAGATCGTTCATGTCGACCATGAACGACGACGCGGATGCGGCTCCCTGTGAGTCGGTGAGTGTGAGGTTCGCGAGGACGAGGCGCGCCAGTCCCAGTGCAGGTGCATAGTGCTGGTTCAGGCGGGTCAGCTGGATTCGAGCGATGTCCTCGGGGACGACCGCCTGATCGGCCACACCGTCGAGCGCCACGAGTTGACGCATTAGTCGTTGTCGATCGATCGGGTCGACCTGGGGGACACGAAGCGCCCGTTGCACGGCGGCCCGCAGGATCCTGTTCTCCGAGATGTCCTCGGTGTAGTCGTCATAGGTGCACGCAACCGGTGTGAGAACGCCCGCGCGCCGGAACTGCTTTGGCACATCGAGCCGTCCTCGGAGCGCGACCAGGGGTTCCTCCGTGGACTTGTAGGACCGCAGGACTCCCCGCGCGAGCGTTGTCTCGAGGGTTCGCGCGAAGAAGGCGAGCACAGACGACAACAGATCTGACGATTCGTCGTACTCAAATGCCTCTCGGCGCCACGAGCTGTGTGGAAGACCGGGTTCAAGGAGCAGAAACAGATTCTCGGGGTTGATCTTTGGTCGGATGAGAAGTCGTCTGTCGCCGACAACCAGCGTACCGACATACGATGTCGCCGTGACGCGCCATCGATCAGCTGGTGCGGGTGAGACCGAGACGGAGCCGGTCGATTGGAGCGCCTCGGCTTGCGAGCGCGTCAGGTCGAGGTCTCGAGACTCGTACTCTCTGAGGATCACCCCCGCGTTCACACGATTTCCGCCTCGTCGGCGCCGGAGTCCTCGCTGACGGATTCGCCCGCCAGGTCGTTGAAGCGTTTCCACACCTGGGCGAATCGGAAGTAGTCGATCCGGGTCGCATCGCCGAAGAACTGGTCTTCGATGAATGGTTCGACGTCGTATACCCAGATGCGTTGCAAGGCATCTTTGTCCAGCCCGCGCTTCATGAAGTGACTTGGCCCGAGTTGCAGGTGAGGGCCGCCGAGTTCACGCTCGAGCTCATCGTTGACCTGTGCAACCACATCTCCCACCCAGGCTGGTTCGCCTTCCCGCTCGAGCCAGCGTGCGAGCAGTCCGGCCATCGGGCCGTGATTCGGAAAGAACGGGACGAAATGAAAGCGTCGCCGTAGTGCTGCATCAACCAGAGCGATGGACCTGTCGGCCGTGTTCATGGTCCCGATGAACCAGATGTCCTTGGACAACTCGAACGGGTCGTCGGGACGATAAAGAGTCCGAACCGGAGTATTCCGATATTCGAAGAGAAATAGCAACTCGCCGAGCACCTTTGGCAGATTGGCTCGGTTGATCTCATCGATGATCATGAGGTGGCGGCGCCCCGGTGCGTCGTTGGCGCGGGCCGCTAACTCGGCGAGCGGTCCGCGTTGCAGGCGGTACGTCATCACACCGTCGGCGTCGGTCTCGGGTCGATACCCCTCGAAGAAGTCTTCATATGATGTCGACGGGTGGAACTGGACGACGGGCCGTCGGGCAGCGTCGGGGACCAGCGTCTCCGCCAGCTTGCGGGCAAAGTAGGTTTTGCCGGTTCCGGGTGGGCCATAGAATACGACCTGCTTCTTGTCCTCGAGGAGGGCCACGACGTCGTCCACGAAGCCGCGATCAACGAGCAACTGTTCGGCCAGATCATCGAGCGGATCGACCACCGGCTCGGGGTCGGGACCCTCTTCGTGTTCGGCATACCAGTACAGGAATGCACCCATGCCGAGTGGGTCGCCCGGGAAGAAGGGGTCCAGGCGGGCGTGGAGGGCATCGTTGGAGGCGATCTGGAGTTCGCCGCGGCCCGTTTCGTCCGGGGCCGTGATGCCCAACAGCTTGAGCATCCGTAGCTTCCCTTTGGGGCCGGTGTACGGGTATACGGTGATGAACTGCTCGGGGTGGGTGATCGCGAGCATCTTCATCATCACCGACTCGCCGAACCCCTTCACGCGCAGCGCATCATCCTCCAGGGCCCGGTTGATTCGTGTCTCCGGTGCGTCGTCGCCCCAGCACACGTAGTTGAACGTGTTGATGATGCGTTGGTACTCGCCTTCATCGGCGTCACGGATGCTCTTGTTGAGGGTGGACATCGGACCGGTACCGCCGTAGCGCTGGGTGTTCCAGATGGGGCGCAGGTCGGCACGATCGACAATCGACAGTTCTTCGGGGTCAAGCAGTTTCGCGAGATCGCGGCGGTCGGCTTTGTCCTGTTCGTGGCCCGGCGTCGGGTAACCCGTCGTGGATCTGAACTCGGCAACCGTCGCCGCCAGGCTGTCGTCTGCAGCGTCCGACGAGACGATGTCGCCGCTGAGTTCTGCCATGATCGGTGCGACGTCGCGAGCAGTCTGGAGAACCTCGGCTCGGAGATCCAGCGACGAGAGAGTAGAGCGGTCGAACCAGCGCGCGTAGATCACTTCCCCGGTGCCGCCGCCGGCAAACCCGACGTCTCGGCCGATGCGGGACCTCCCTGCCAGAACCTGGTACCCATCCAGCGGATGCCGCTCGACCATGTCGACGGCGCGTTCGGTCGCTCCGGTGTCGGCATCAGGGAATGGCCGCAGTCCGACGGCAAGTCCGTTCGCGTTGAGCCAGATTCGGACAGACAGCCCGTAGGTGCCCGGTACCCGCCATTCTGACCAGAGGTCTCCGCGTGGCCACACGGTATTCCACATCAAGCCGGGCTTGTGGGCCTTGAGCGTTCGTCCGACGGTCTCGGCGACGGACGACTCGAGGGTATTGGCGATATGCTGTGCGACCGCTACCAACGCAGATGCGTTGTCGCGGTATGACTCCGGTTTGTCGCCCCGATCCTTCGCCCCTTCGCGAAGGGCCGCACGGTCGCACAGGACTTCGTCCAGCAGGACAGGGTGCTCGTCCGCCCACCAGGCGGCGACCTGCTCGAAGCGGCGCGGGTCCCCGTCCATCTCCGTTGCGCAACGATAGAGTTCGGCATACCTTTCGCCTTGGTCATCGAACTCCGACATCCCTGTCACGTAGGTCATGTAGTCGGCTGACTTCGGCCACGCCGCCGGCCACTTCTCCGGATCATCGAGGGCCCAGTAGTAGGAGGCAACAAACGGCGCGCGTTTGGGACTCGGGTGTGCGCCGACCCGGATCTCTTGGAGGTGGTCGGCGAGGAGCCGGATCTTTCGGACAGCGTCGTCGGGGTCCTCGGGAGTGGACAGTGCGTCCAGCAAGACGTTCACGGCGACGTCCGGGTCTGGTGACATCTTGCTGATTTGGTTGATGATCATCTGACCGGCTGCGCCGCTGTAACCGGAGTCGAAGTTCTTCACCCAGCGCGCGGTATCGGCTTGGAACGCGCTCAGGTCGCGGGTGCGGCCGAGAGCTTCACGGAATTGACGAGCTTCGGGCGCATGCGGACTGAGTCGCTGCTCCCGCCACGTGACGCGCCCGAAGTCGGCTTCGGCGTTGAACCGGTCGACGTGTGCAAGGTGCCAGCGGCGCCTGAAATCTGCTTCGCGGGCGTCAGTGCTTTTACGGTCGGTCATTGCTACCTCCTCGCCTCGTCGAGGGTAGCGAGTGGCGCAGCGTCTGAGCTGGCTTTGTTCGTTAAGCGGGGGTGTGGCCGTCGGTGGCGTCGCCGCCTGTCAGGCCCGCCCTTGTGCACCGGCCGCCGATCGGCGACAGCGAAGACAATCGAGCCCCGAACCCGTGTGCGAGATCAGACATAGGCGATACCGTCACCCCGTGCCCCACGAAGTCCCCGATACGCCCCGCTTCGCCTCGGTCAGCGAACAAGCCGTCTGGAACCTCCTGCATGAGCAACTCCTCGACGACGACCTCCTGATCCACGGCCAGCGCGTCACCGACCACGACAAGGACCACGAGATCGACATGGTCGTCGCCATCGACGGTGCCGGGATCATGTGCCTGGAGGTCAAGGGCGGGGAGGTGTGGCACGACGACGACAGTTGGTGGCAGGCCCGGGCCGGTCAGCCGCCGAAACGCATCGATCCGGTCGACCAAGCGCGTCAGGCCTGCTACGCGCTGCGTGAATACGTGGAGCTCGATCCACGGTGGACGCACGGACGTGTCCGCTGGGATCACATGGTGGTGTTGCCGCACTCCGAGCTGCCTGCCGACTTCTCGCTGCCGGACTGTCCGCGATGGAAGATCATCGACCGCACCCAGCTCGACCAACTCATGCCGCTGGTCCGCAGTGTGCTGCTCAGCAAGAGTGGTGACCTCCCCGCCGTCGACACGAACGGCATGGCGCAGCTGCGCAGTGCGCTGAGTGGGCGTGGACTGCCGCAGCGCGACGTCGTGGCACGTGCGCTCGAGAACGAGGACCACGCCGACACCCTGACCTCCCATCAGGCGGTGATCCTCGGTACCATCGAGAAGCTGAACCGGGTGGAGATCCGCGCCGGCGCCGGCAGCGGCAAGACGTTCCTGGCACTCGAACAGGCCCGCCGCCTGTCCCGCGCCGGCCAACGCGTGGCGCTGGTCTGCTACTCGCACGGGCTCGCGTCCTACCTCGAACGCATCACGTCGGCGTGGAAGCGCCGCGATCAGCCGGCCTACGTCGGCGAGTTCCATGAGCTCGGCATCCAGTGGGGCGCCGCCGAAGGGCCCGATGAACAGGAACGCAACGAGGAGACCGCTGACTTCTGGGAGCGCGTCCTGCCGAACCAGATGCTCGCGCTCGCCGAGGGCTTGGAGCCGGGACACCGGTTCGACGCGATCGTGGTGGACGAGGCCCAGGACTTCGCCGACGAATGGTGGAAGCCGATGCTGGCGTGCCTGCGGGACCCGGACGCCGGCGGGATCTATGTGTTCAGCGACGAGGCGCAACGCGTCTTCGACCGGCAGGGCTCACCACCGATTCCGATGGTGCCGCTGGTTCTCGATCACAACCTGCGCAACACCCGACAGATCGCGACCACGTTCAGTCCTCTTGTCGGACAACGCATGCAGCTGCGTGGCGGCGAGGGGCCCGACGTTCGGTTCATCGCGTGCAGCCCCGACGACGCGCTGGGTGTCGCCGACGACCAGATCGACCCGCTCCTCGACGACGGGTGGCGGCCCCGAGACATCGCCCTGCTCACCACCGGTAGCCGCCACCCCGAGCAGGTGGACCGACAGGACAAGGGCAACAAGTCGTACTGGAACACCTTCTGGGACGACGAGCAGGTGTTCTACGGCCACGTGCTCGGCTTCAAAGGGCTCGAGCGGCGGGTCGTCGTGCTGGCGCTGAACGAGTCGAAACCGAGGAATCGGTCCAAAGAGCGACTGTACGTGGGTCTTTCGCGGGCCCGGGATCAGCTCGTGGTGTGCGGGGACCCGGAGTTCGTGCGGGAGGTCGGGGGAGCGGATGTGGCGTGGCGGTTGGGGATCTGATCTGTACCGCCAGAAAAGCCGGCGGGCAGACAGGGGACCCGCCGTTGGCGGAACCTGCGAGGACGCATCGGAACCAGTTCAGCACCTGATGCGTCCAAAGCAGGAAGGACCTGGTACGAACGTGTACGAGCTCGCAGATTCGGGGAGGCTACGTGGGCGAGAAGTTCGAACTGGCTGAGATCGGTGCAATCCATGAAGTGGGCGGCCAGCTAGCAAGCCATGCTGACGCAATTCGGGGGAATCATGGCGTCACCGGGTTCGCGGCTTGCGCGGCCGGCATGCCTTCATCTCCGATCCGGTGCAGCATGCGCATCCAAGGACTCGGTACCAGGCGAATTCTGATGAGTCGACCTACGTGCTCGACAGTCAACCAGTGGGACCTCCCCGCACTGCTCGCCCAGGCTGATGGGCTGGACGGCGTCGTGGAGAATCTCTCCAACGAGACGCGATCGATGGCCAAGTAGTGCTGATATCGGCGAGGTTTCGCGGGCTCATTATCTGTCTCGTATCGATCGGTGTGTTGGCGGCATGCGTGCCAGAGGAATCGGTCCCCGCAAGTGCAAGTTCAACGGCAACGAAGGTGCCCAACGCAGAGCTGACGTTTCAATGGGTGCCCAACCCCGTTGTCGATTTGCTTGACTCGGAAGGAGTCTTCGTACGTGCCTACGTGGAGTCGTTTGAACGGGCGAACATAGGCCAGTCCCCAGAGTGGGGTTACCCAGGGTTTGTCGACGCTTCTCCACCAGAGATCGGTCAGCTCGTCGCCGAGATTCCATCGTTGGCCGCGAGATACCAAGTGCGGGGATCTGCGATCTGGGGCTCCCCCGAAAAAGTGGACACGGTTAGCTTGATTGCTGACTTGTCAGTGATGTGATCTCGAAGTCGATAGGCGAGATCATCCCCAGCGAGCTGTGCCTCCTGTCATGATTGTAGAATCTGA
>NZ_JAZDUF010000013.1:0-41445 GCF_036350415.1 Gordonia sesuvii | reverse complement strand
GCCACGACTCAACCCTCTACTCTGAGACACGGACATCCTTCTTTCTGTGCATTGGGACACCAAGCCCGTCAACCACAGCAAGAAGGATGTCCCTCCAGCAACAACCTCCACGCCCTATTACTAGGAGCCCGCGAACGAAGTGAGCGTGCGTCACGAAGGGCAACCCTTCGTGACACTCGGCTAGCGCCTCGTTCCTCAGGGACCGGGGTGACAGACCCGGGCGACAGCCGATCTCGCTCATCAGGGCCCGGGGGGAACGTCCCTCGAGAACTCGGAAGCCCGCGCCACCTGCTCGGGGGTGATCACAACGCCGGTGTATCTCTCGAACTGCCGGGCCGCCTGCAGCGCGATCACCTCAGCACCCGTGATGACCCGTTTGTCCATCTCGCGGCCCACACGGATCAGGGGCGTCTCCGCCGGGAATGCGACGACGTCGAACACGACCTCGGCGGCATCGACCTGTGCGTCGTCGAACGACAGCGCGTCCTCATCGGCACCTCGCATGCCCAGCGGCGTCACATTCACCAGGACCGACGTCCCGGGTTCCGGATCGCCGGTGACGTGGGTGTAGCCGTACTTCTCCGCCAGCGCAGCCCCGGCCATCTCGTTGCGGGCGATCACCGTCACGTCGTCGAATCCGGCTCCGCGGAAAGCCGCGACGACCGCTTTGGCCATGCCCCCGGAGCCCCGGATCGCCACCGACGCGGCGTTGTCGAGCTCGTGCGTCGCGATCAGTGCCGCCACCGCCTCGTAGTCGGTGTTGGATGCCGTCAGTCGCCCGTCGTCGTTCACGATGGTGTTGACCGATTCGATCGCCGAGGCGGACTCCTCCATCTCGTCGACGAGCGGAATCACCGCTTCCTTGAACGGCATCGAGACCGAACAGCCCCGGATGCCCAGCGCCCGCACACCACGGATCGCCCCCTCGATGTCGTCGGTGGTGAAGGCCTTGTAGACGAAGTTCAGCCCCAACTCGTCATACAGGTAGTTGTGGAATCGGGTCCCGATGTTCGACGGTCGGGCCGCGAGCGAGATGCACAGCGTCATGTCCTTGTTCAGGATCGGCATGAGGTCAACTCTAACGCGTGCCCCACAGGCGGTCGCTCGAGAACGGTAGCCTCGGGCGATGGGTGAGATGCGCAGCCGACATATATCTGTGGTGATCCCGGCGGCGCCGTCCGTGGTGTACGAATACGCCTCGGCTCCAGAGAATCTCCCGGCATGGGCGGCGGGGCTGGCATCGGGTGTCACCCGCGACGGCGACTCCCTGATCACCCAGTCGCCGATGGGCGAGGTCCGCGTTCGATTCGCGCCTGCGAACGCGTTCGGGATACTCGACCACGCCGTGACCCTCCCGGACGGCACCGTCGTCGACAACCCGCTGAGGGTGATCGCGCATCCGGACGGTGCCGAAGTCGTGTTCACCGTCCGTCAGCGTGACCTCTCCGACGACGCGTTCGACGCCGACTGCGCGGCGGTACAACGGGACCTGGAGACCTTGCGCAACGCGGTCATCGGCCGCTGACGACCACCGCTCACCCGCGACCGGTGAGACCAGATCGTGACCGCGGCCGACTTCGGTTCGCGCGAACCATCAGTCACAATGACCTCACCAGTCACATGCGTCACACCACCACTTCGGAGGTACCGTGCGGGGTCGTCTCATGCGTACTGCCCGACTCACCCTTGTCGGTGTCGTCGGGCTCTCGGCCTGCGTGCTCGGCACGACGCTCGGTGCAGGCGTGGCAGCGGCGGCGCCCTGCGGCAACGGCGGATTCGGGTCGAGTGTGCCCGACACCGGATCACTGGGTTCGAGCGGTTCGCTCGGTTCGACGGGCTCGACCGGTTCACTCGGCAGTTCCGGAGTCCCCAACATCGGCCCGCAGGGACCGTTGCCACCGTACTTCGGGGTCAGCACCCGCTCGGTCGCCTGGGTCACCGGCCCGCTGAGCCCGAACCGGACGTTCAGCCGCTTCGGTATCAGCGGCACCGACCTCGGCGTGAGCTGGGACAACGGGCGCGGACAGACGCTGATGGCATTCGGCGACACGTTCGGAGACTGCAACGCCCTCGGTCAGCAGTGGCGGCACAACGTCTTGCTGCGCACGAATGACGACCGTCTGGCCGACGGTATCCGGGTACCCGACGGGGTGGTCGGCGACCCCTCGTCCGGCACCGTGATCGCTCCGGGCGAGCCGAACTACGCGCAGGAACTCATTCCCTCGGTGGGCATCTCCGCCATCGAGGTGACGACGATCCCGACCGCCGCGATGTCGCTGCCACGGGGCGACGGATTCCGGCAGTACATCAACTACATGTCGGTGCGATCCTGGGGGTCGGCCGGCAACTGGATCACCAACTTCTCCGCGATCGCCCATTCCGACGACAACGGCCAGACGTGGCAGACCGACCAGAACACCATCCGCATCAACTCACCGATCTCGCTGGCTCTGCCCGCGGCGCTGCCCGATGTCGAGTACAACAACGGCAAGTTCCAGCAGAACGCCTACGTCCGCGGGCGGCCGGACATGGCCGATCAGCGCGACTACGTCTACCAGTTCGGCACACCCAACGGCAGGTTCGGGGCCGCGTTCCTCGCCCGCTTCAGACCGGCCGACATCCTCGACCTCGACCGCTACGAGTACTGGGGAGGCGAGGCGCTCGGTTGGGTCGGCCTGGCCGAGATGCCCGATGTCGAGTCGCGCGTCGTGCAGCAACCGGTCACCGAGCTGTCGGTCGCGTGGAGCCCCTATCTGGACAAGTACGTGATGCTCGACGGCGACAACGGAATCCGGATGCGCACCGCCGATCGACCCGAAGGACCGTGGAGCGCACCCCGATACCTGGTCGTGCCCAACACCATCGTCGTCTACGGCCCGATGATGTTGCCGAACTCCCCCGCACTGCAGGGCGACTCCCCCGAGCTCTACTTCAACGCGTCACGGTGGAGCGACTACAACGTGATGCTGCTGCGTTCCGATCTCAGCCGGGTGCCGCGCTAACGGGACCCGTCACCGCCCGAAGCCGGCGTCGCGCAGCGCCTGCGCCATCGAACCGTTCGGCCGGCTTCGGCTGCCCTGGCCCGACTGGCGGCCGCGTTTGGTCGACCGGTTGCCACGCGCATCGTCGCGCGGCGCGCGGCTGGTTCGCTTGTCCCCGTTCTTCTTCGACGCCGAACGCTTGGCGTCGGCGCCCGGCTCGTCATCGAGTCGCAGGGTCAGTCCGATGCGCTTGCGGTCGACGTCGACATCGATCACCTTGACCCGGACCACCTGCCCCGACCGGACCACCTCATGCGGATCGGACACGAACTTGTCCGACATCGCCGAGACGTGGACCAGTCCGTCCTGGTGCACACCGACGTCGACGAAGGCCCCGAACGCGGCGACATTCGTCACGACACCCTCGAGGATCATCCCCGGCTTCAGGTCGGCCACCTTCTCCACCCCGGCCGCGAAGGTCGCGGTCTCGAACGCGGGACGCGGATCGCGGCCCGGCTTCTCGAGTTCGGCGAGGATGTCGGTGACGGTCGGGACACCGAAGCGATCATCGGCGAAGTCCGCCGGACGCAAACCCCGCAGGGACGTGGCGTCACCGATCAGCTCCGTGATCGCCAATCCCGACCGGTCGAGGATCCGCCGCACCACCGGATAGGCCTCGGGGTGTACACCCGAGGCGTCCAGTGGGTCGTCGCCACCACGTATCCGGAGGAATCCGGCGCACTGCTCGAAGGCCTTCGGTCCCAGGCGGGGTACGTCGAGAAGCCCGGTACGGCTGCGGAACGGCCCGGTGCTGTCGCGGTGGGCGACGATCGCCGCGGCGAGCGCGGGGGTCACCCCCGACACCCGGGACAGCAACGGCACCGACGCCGTGTTCAGGTCCACGCCCACCGCGTTCACCGCATCCTCGACGACCGCATCCAGACTGCGGGCGAGAGTCCCCGCGGTGACGTCGTGCTGGTACTGGCCGACGCCGATGGACTTGGGATCGATCTTCACCAGTTCGGCCAACGGATCCTGGAGCCGCCGGGCGATGGACACGGCGCCGCGCAACGACACGTCGAGCTGCGGGAGTTCCTTCGACGCGTATTCCGAGGCCGAGTACACCGACGCCCCGGCTTCGCTCACGACCGCCTTGGCGGGCGCCCGCGCGCCGGCCTTACGGATCTCACCGATCAACTCCGTTGCCAGCGCGTCGGTCTCGCGTGACGCCGTACCGTTGCCGATGGCGACCAGTTCCACGTCGTGGCGCGTGATGAGAGCACCCAGCGTGGCCTTGGCCTGGTCCCATTGCTTCTGTGGTTGGTGCGGGTAGACGGCGCACGTGTCGAGCACCTTGCCGGTGCCGTCGACCACCGCGACCTTCACCCCGGTGCGGAATCCGGGGTCCAGACCGAGGGTGGGGCGGGTCCCGGCCGGAGCCGCGAGCAACAGGTCCTTGAGGTTCGTCGCGAACACGGCGACCGCGTCGGCCTCGGCGCGCCGCCGGAGGGCGACGCGCGCCTCGATCGACGCCGACACCATCAGCTTGGTGCGCCACGCCCACCGGGCGGTGGTGGCCAGCCACGGCGTCGCGGCACCGGAATGTGCGGCGTCGATGCCGAGTGTGGCCGCGACCATCGCCTCGTAGGCCTCGTCGTCGCCGCCGTCGAGGGTCAGCGTGAGCGCCTCCTCCTTCTCTCCGCGCAGCACGGCGAGCACCCGGTGCGACGGCATCGAGTCCAACGGTTCGGTGAAGTCGAAGTAGTCGCGGAACTTCTGTGCGGCGGGCGACGCCGCCGCGGCCTCCGAACGTGGGGCCGTGCGGACCGATCCGTCCGTCCAGAACTTCTCGCGGATGGCCCCCACCAGTTCGGCGTCCTCGGAGGCCCGTTCGATGATGATCTGGCGCGCGCCGTCGAGGGCGGCGGTCGCGTCGGCCACCTGGTCGTTCACGAACTCCCCGGCCGCCTCGTCGGGCACGAGGCCCGGATCGGCGAGCAGCCGATCCGCGAGCGGCTCGAGCCCGGCTTCGCGGGCGATCTGCGCCTTGGTGCGGCGTTTGGGTTTGTACGGCAGGTAGATGTCCTCGACGCGGGCCTTGGTGTCGGCGGTCATCAGGGCCGCACGCAGCTCGTCGGTGAGTTTCCCCTGCTCGTCGATCGATGCGAGGACGGCCTCGCGGCGCTCGTCGAGTTCGCGCAGGTAGCGCAGGCGCTCGTCGAGGGTACGCAGCTGAGCGTCGTCGAGGCTGCCGGTGACCTCTTTGCGATAACGCGCGATGAACGGCACGGTCGAACCGTCGTCGAGCAGGCGCACGGCCGCGGCGACCTGCCCCTCCCCGACCGACAACTCCTCGGCGAGGCGTGCGTTGACGGACTTCACTGCTGGGCTCGCATTCACCCGGAGGACCCTACCGAAGTCTGCCGACACGTCCCGGAGGCAGCACCGACGGGTGTCGAACGACCCCACCGGAGCCGGTCTGACGAAGTCCACACGCCGCATGACCTGCGCAGCGATAATCGACAGGTACACCAGGGCCTGCCGAGAGGTGTGACGATGAACGACGTCGATGTACTCATAGCGGGCGCCGGACCCATCGGCCTCACCGCCGCAATCGAACTGCGACGACACGGTGTGCGGATCCGGATCGTGGACCCACTCGTGGAGCCTCCCCAGTACGCGAAGGCCGTCGGCATCCAGCCGCGGACACTCGAGATCTTCGAGGGCATGGGAGTGCTGCGTCAGGTCCTGGACGCGGGGCTCGAGATGCGCGGTCAACTCATGTACGTCAACGGCACCGAGGTCGCCCGCATCGACCTGGAGATGCCCGCCGATGTCCCGTTCCGGTTTCATTGCCTCCCGCAGTATGCGACCGAACGGATTCTCGCCGAGCGCCTCGACGATCTCGGCACCACCGTCGACCGCGGCACCCGACTCCTCGGCTTCGACCACGACGCCGACGGGGTGACCGCCACGCTCGACGGCCCGCAGGGTGAGGAGACGATCCGCTGCGGCTATCTGGTCGGCTGCGATGGTGCGCACAGCACCGTTCGCAAGGGACTGGGCCTCACGTTCGAGGGTGCCGCGTTCGAGGAGCAGTACATGCTCGGCGACGTCGCGGTGGACTGGTCAGCGCCGCGGGGCTACAGCATCCGGTCGACGCATCAGACCGACGGCGTCACCGATGATGGGCTGGTGTGCATCCCGCTTCCGGGGCACCGGCGGTATCGGATGTCGATGGTGGTACCCGACGAATTGGCGTCCGCACCGTCGACGGCATCGGGCGACGGTGTCGCGCACGGCTTCGAAGGCACCCGCAAACCCGGGCTCGAACACATCCAGGCGGTCGTCGATCGACTCGCCCCCGAGCCTGCCACGGTCTCCGACCTCCGGTGGTCATCGGTTTTCCGTATCAGCCACCGCATCGTCGACTCCTATTCGCGGGGCCGGGTTTTCGTCGCCGGCGATGCCGCACACATTCATCCGCCGACGGGCGCCCAGGGCATGAACACCGGCATCCAGGACGCGCACAACCTGGCGTGGAAGCTCGCGCTCGCGGTCGACGGCCTCGCCGCCGACGATCTGCTCGCGACGTACGACGCCGAACGGCGTCCGGTCGGTGAAGAGGTCGTGGGCCGCACGGTACGCAACGCCCGGGAGGGCGTCGGCGCCGACTCGTCGGATCCGTCCTACGTCATGCGCCGCGAGGGTCAGCTGCTGATCAGCTACGCGGACAGTCCGATCGTGGCCGCGCCGAGCGATTCCGGCGGGCCACAGCCCGGTGAACGGGCACCCGATGCGAGCGGCCTGACCCGCGAGGTGATCAGCTTCGACATCCGCCTGTATTCGCTGTTGGATCGGCGTGATCACACTGCGGTGCTGTACGCCGACGCCGACGCCGGTCCGGCGGAGGTCGTCGAATTCGAGGATCTCGCCGACCGACTACGGCAGGCCGGACGAGATCGGGTGGGCGTCTATATGGTCGCCTCACCCGAGGCGCAGGTCGGGTCGACCGCGTTGCCGTTGATCCGTGACAGCGCCGGCCTGTTCGCCGCCGGGTATGTGCCGGCCAGCTCGTCGATCTTCATCGTTCGGCCGGACGGCTACCTCGGGTATCGGGGCCCGACGGCCGACGCCGCGTCGGCGCTCGACCATCTGGCCCTGACGTTTCGCTGACACTGCCGGCGACAACGGCCGTGCGTCGTCCGGAGTCAGGCGCGGACCACCTCGGAGATCATGTCGCGCACCGTTCCCTTGACGACCTTTCCGACACTGTTGCGCGGCAACGCATCCACCACGTGGATCTCTCGCGGCACCTTGTAGCGCGCCAGTCGTGACCGGCAGAACGTCTCCATTTCCGCGGCATCCAGTGAGGCTGTGCGGTCGCACGGCACTTGTGCCCTCATGTGGGCGAACGCACACATGGGCCCGAGTCGGAACAGCGGACCGTCGGTCAGTCCGACGCTGGACGTGTGACGTCGTCAGCTCCCCCGGTACGGCGCAACCGGTCCAGGAGGTCGTCGAAGTCCGTGACGGACCCGAGGTCCGATGTCCGCCGCGGAGACGACGCGAGGTCGACATCCGATGACGCGTCGACTGAGGCCACCGCTCTGATCAGTCCCGCCGTGGCCGCGAACAGGTCTGCCCCGGGTCCGCCGACCTGCTGGTAGGTCTGGAGCAGCTGGTCCTCCGGCTCAAGTTCTCGTACCTCGGCCGCGCCGTTGACCTTGGCGACCAGGCTCACACCATCGGCAGTCAGATTCACCGTGCGGCCGAGCCAGTGCGAGGCGTCCTTCCCGATAAACGACGAGGCCGCACCCGTCGCGCCGGCCACGAGTTTCACCGCGTCGTCGAAGCCGAGATCGTGACCCGCCTGCCTTTTCGCGTAGGAATCGTGTGCGGCTGTGCCGGTTCGGATCACCAGCGCGACCCCGCCGACGACGTGGCGATAATCCGGGATCGCTGTCGCGAGCAGCTTCTCGGCGAAGGTCACGACCGGGTTCACCAGTGGGGCGAGCTCCGCGTGGTCTCGCGGCCGCACGACCAGATCACGCCGGTTATCCGGCTGTTCGATGATGACGGCGGGATTGTCCACGGTGGTGTCGCGCAACTGTTCGTCGAGGGATCGCGACGGACGCACGGTCGACTGGATGTACATGGCCCTCCTGGCATCCCACGTCGGCGCAGCAGCGTCGCCGGTCCGCATCGGCCCCGCTCGGCAGGTCATCGCAATTGTGGCGACCTGCATCGAGCCGACGCAAGTGCCGGCTCGACTCATGTCACCGCGGGGTGGTGAACTCTCCTACCGGGCGTCGTCGACGAGGGTGTCCTCGATCGGACGCCGCGGCGAGAGGGGCAGCTCCGGCGCGCCGGCCATCGGCCGACCCACCCGCAGGATGATCTGCGGGAAGTCGTTGCCGTCGAGCACGGTCTCTCTGATCTCGTCGCGAAACTCCGCGATTTCCAGCGGCTCGGTCACCGGACACGTCGCCAATCCCGAACGCGTTGCCGCGAGCAGTATCTCGCTTGTGGCCTGTCCGGCCCGCAACTGCGCCGCGCGGTCGTCGAGTGCCGATGCGATCACGATCAGGTCACCTGTCGCGCCGTTCGACGCCTCGACGTCCGACGCGCCTCCCGCAAAGGCGCGGGCGGGCAACTCCGCGTCCGGGGCGGACCGCACGACGCTGGGCCCCGGGACTCCTTCGTCGGATGACCGCAATCCACTCCAGGCGGCGAGTTCGATCTGATAGGCCGCGTCCTCCGCGTGAACAGCGGCCGCGCGGTGTGCCGCCCCCGTCAGACATGCCCGCCGGGCCTCATCGGTCACCCGAATCGCCGACACATCGTGGTGTGCGGCCCGCGCGATCAGATCGGCCACCAGATCGCTCGCCACTGGCCGGTTGTCGTATCCACGCCGGTCGGTGCGACGCACGCCGATCGCCTCGGCCAGCGATCTCTCGTCCTCGGTCGGCGCATGGAGCGTCGCGAAGGTGACCCGGGCGATGTGCCGAGGATCGAAAGTCCTGGGGAACGGGCGAATATCTGCTCGTCTCCCCTCGAGTGCCAGTGCGAGTTGCAGATGGTGCAGAGCGGCACCGAGACCGACGGTGGCATCCCGACCATCCGGATCAGCGTGGCGCAGTGCGACGTCGGTCTCGATGAACAGGTCCACCGCACTGTCGGTTCGACGCCACAGCCACGGCTGAGTGTTGTGCGCCGACGGAGCACGGTTCGCGATGGTTATTGCCCGCGTGAGCATGTCGGCATTGGTCGCCGCCGATTGCGCCATTCTGATCATCACCTTTGACGAGTTCACCGTCCACCCTTCCATGTCACACGCCCACGAAACAGGGACTTTCGGCATGTTCTCGGCCCAGCCGACAAGGGGCGCGATTCTCACATTTCCTACCATCTCGAAACACGAGTGGACCTGATAACGAGATGATCTCTGCACGTATGGGCCGCCACTTCGCGGCACTATGGACTACATCGATCTCGATATCTCACAACTCGCTGGCGATCGGGCACCATATTTCGCGACATTATGAGATATCCTGGCCGCATGGAAGCGCAGTTCCGGTCGGCGATGCCGACATGATGCTCGGCTACGCCCGTGCCGGCACGGAGACCCGATCGGTCGAGAACCAGATCGATGCTCTGACCGGAGCCGGGGTCGATCCCGAGCGGATCTACAGCGACGTGTCCACCGAGAGCGCGGCCGCGCACGAGCGTCCGGGATTGGCTGCCCTGCTGGGTTATGCACGACCGGGCGACACCACCGTCGTCGTCGGGATCGACCGACTCGGCCGCACCACCCCCGAGGTGCTGGCGACAGCGCGTGATCTCGCCACCAGACAGATCGGCCTGCGGTCATTGCGCGAAGGTCTGGACACCGACGACACAGCCGGCGCGATGATCGTCGGAGTGCTCGCGTCGCTCGCCGAACTGGACCGGGAAATCGGGCAGTCGCGGCGCAGGTCCGCCACCGCCTCCCGCGAGACCACCACCATGCCCGTGGGGCGCCCCCGGGCGCTCGACGGAGACCAGGTCGCGATTGCGGAACGGATGCGCGCCGACGGCCTACCGGTTCCCTCCATCGCCGCAGCCCTGGGAGTCAGTCGTGCGACGCTCTATCGCACACTCGCCGAAAGGCGTTCGGCCCGTTGATCATCGCCGACACCCACCTCGACATCGATCTGTTCCGGCGGGGCTTCGACGACGCCAACGCGCAACTCGACGCGTTCCCGCCGGCGTGGGCCCGGCATCACGCGTCCACGATCATGGCGAACAAGCGCGACACCGATGACGCCCAGCCGAGCTACACCCGTGGCTACCGCGCGGCGTTGTACGGCTACCTTCGCCACTCATCCGTGTGAGCCACACACGGTATCCGCGTGGGCCGATGCGAACCATGTTTCTTTCAGCAATGAGACTTGTGTCTACCGTGGAGCCGTGACCACCAGCGATGCCGACGCGCGTCTGGCCACGACAGCCGACGTGGCGGACCTGGCCGCGCTCCTCGACGCGTTCAATCGCGAATACGACGAGCCGACGCCGGGTCCGGCGCTTCTCTCGCGCCGATTGGCCGACCTGCTCGGCACCGAATCGACGTTCGCCGTGGTGTCGGGGTCCCCGCTCGCGGCCTTCGGGCTCGTCACGATCCGAACCAACGTCTGGGTCACCGGCGGCATCGCGCTCCTGGACGAGCTGTACACCGTTCCCGGCAAACGCGGCCGGGGTCTCGGCAGCGCCATCGTCGAACTGGCGGTCCTCGAGGCCGCACGACGTGGCGCGGGCGAGTTCGAGATCGAGGTGGACGAGCCCGACGTCGACGCGCATCGGTTCTATGCCAGGCACGGCTTCCCGGTGCGTGATCCGGCCACCGGCGATCGAGCGTTCGTGCTACGCAAGCAGATCGGTGACGTCACCCCGGGTGCGCACTGACGGCGCTGGCTCGTCAGTTACGTTCGTAGCGCTCCAGCCTCGCGTACAGCTCGCGCATCGTGGCCTCGACATCATCGAGGAACGAGTCGACCTGGTCTTCGTTGTATCCGCGTCGGCCGATCGGTGGTCGGCCGAACGCGACATTGTGAACATCATCGGGGGTGAGCATGCACACATTGTGGCAAACGGGCTGTCGCCCACCCGAGCACTCATCGCCGTCCCGCGAAGAACTCCCGGATGTCACCGGCGACCAGGTCGGGCCGCTCGAGCGCGGCGAAATGCCCACCCTCGTCGAACCGACTCCAGTGCACGATGTTCGAGTTGTCACGTTCGGCGAAGACTCGGATCGTCTGGAAGTCGCTGGCGAACACCGCAACACCGGTGGGTGCGGCGTTCACCTGCGGCTCGGCCGACGCCCGCGCGTTCTCGAGGTAGCTGCGGCTCATCCCGGACGCGGCATTGGCGAACCAGTTGACGCTGACTTCGAGCAGGATCGTCTGCAGCGGGACCAGTGAGGTCCCGTTGCCGAACGAGTTGAACAGCTCGCTATAGGCGAGCAACCCGACCGGCGAGTCGCTGAGACCCACCGCGACGGTCTGGGGCCGGGAGGCGTTCATCGTGTTGTAGCCCCCGACGGCCTGGAACCACTGCATGTGTTCGAGACCGGCGTAGTCCGCCGGCTCGAGCTTCTCGAACTCGTCCGGATCGCCGGAGGGAAACGAGAACAGTTGCAGAACATGTAGTCCCAGAAAGCCTTCAGGGTTGAGAAGACCGAGTTCGCGAGCGATGAGCGCGCCGTTGTCGGATCCGTGGATTCCGTAGTTCTCGTAGCCCAGGCCGCGCATCAGGGTGTCGTAGGCGGCGGCCACCCGGGCTGTGGTCCATCCGGCGGCGACCGGCTGCGAGTACCCGAATCCTGGGGCGTCGGGAATCACGACGTCGAACGCGTCCTCGGCACGACCGCCATGGGCGACCGGGTCGACGAGAAAGTCGATCATGTCGAGATAGTCGACGCTCGAGCCGGGATAAGTGTGCGCCAGCAATAGCGGGGTGGCGTCCGGCTCGGCGGAACGGACATGGATGAAATGAATGGCCTGCCCGTCGATCTCGGTGACGAAGTGCGGGACCGCGTTGATCCGGGATTCCGCTGCGGCCCAGTCGAAGTCGCGCCAGGCATCGACGGCCTCGCGCAGGTAGTCATTCGGGGTTCCCGCGTCCCAGTCGTCGGTCGGTGACGGTTGGGGCAGGCGGGTACGGGCAAGGCGATCGTCGAGGTCGGCGATTTCGGCATCCGAGACGGACACGGTGAACGGTTGGACGGTGTGCGTTGTTGTGGTCATGTCACGACGGTATTCCTCAATTAGGTAGGATCTGTTCCTAATAACGGACCGACTTGTGAGGACTTGCGATGGCCGATCCCACCGCGCGCCTGCTCGGACTCCTCGCCGTGCTCCAGACCCACCGTGAGTGCTCGGGCCGCGAACTCGCCGACCGTCTCGGTGTCTCGTCCCGCACGATCCGTCATGACGTGGACCGACTTCGCGAGTTGGGGTATCCCGTCGACGCGACCCGGGGCGCCGCCGGCGGTTATCGGCTCGGCTCCGGAGGCAGGCTGCCACCGCTGCTCCTCGACGACGAGGAGGCCGTCGCGGTCACCGTCGGACTACGCGCAGCCGTGGGGATCGCGGGGGTCGAAGAGGCCGGGACCCGAGCTCTCGCAAAACTGGAGCAGGTTCTCCCCACCCGGCTGCGGCCCACCATCGACGCGATCCGTTCGAGCGTGGAGCACGGACCGGAGAACACCGGCACCGACGCCCCCGACCCGCACGTCCAGACATCGGTCCTGCAGGCCATCGCCGCGGCCATCCGCGACGTCGAATGGCTGCGCTTCGACTACGATGACCAACCCCGGCTGGTCGAGCCCTACCGCCTTCTGTGCTGGCAGCGCCGCTGGTATCTGATCGCCCGGGACCCGCGCGCGGACACCTGGACGACGTATCGAATCGACCGGATGGACCTACGGATGCCGACGCGACGCCGCTTCGACCCTCAGCCGCTGCCCGGCGGGGACTACACGGCTTTCGCGATGCGCACCATCGCTGAGAGCGGCTGGAACGTGCATGCGCGTCTTCGTGTCGACGCCCCCGCCGAGGAGGTCCTGGCGCGGATCAACCCGGCCGTCGGAGCCGTCGAACCCATCGACGAGCACCACTGTGTCCTGGTCACCGGCGCCGACAGCCTCGACACCGTCGCCGTGTACATCGGCATGCTGATGATGGATTTCACGGTGGAGTCCCCCGCCGAAATCATCCCCCGCCTCCAGCTCATCTCGGCGCGATATGCGAGAGCAGTCGCCGGGTCCGCACCGCCGTGAACGACTCACCAACAGCTGGTAAAGCGACCTGCCCGACAGCCGACGAAACGCCTGCGCAACGATAGAGGGCACAACGTGACGTCGGCCGATGGGAAATGACCGAGTGAGTGAGACGTATGCCGGTGACCTGATCCCGGTCTTCTTCCTCTCCGACAGCACCGGTATCAGCGCCGAGACCATGGGCAACGCTCTGTTACTGCACTTTCCCGATCATCGGTTCGACCGGACGCTGATCCCGTTCATCACCACCGCCGACGACGCCCGTCAAGTCGTGCGGAGGATCGATGCGGCCGTTGACCGCGGGATGACACCGCTTGTCTTCGTCACGGCTGCACTCGACGACGTGCGCCTCGAGCTGCAACAGACCCGGGCACCTCTGATCGATTTCTTCGACATGCACATGCAGCAGGTCGAGGCGATCCTGGGAACGCGGGGCGCCCGGACACCGGCCCGCCTGCACGGTGTCGGCGACGTCAAGCGCTACAACGCCCGAATGCAGGCCGTGGAATACGCCATCGAACACGACGACGGCCAGAGTGTGCGCACGTTGGACAAGGCCGACGTCATCTTGGTGGCGCCGTCGCGATGTGGCAAGACTCCCACGACCATGTACCTCGCGTTGCAGCACGGCCTGCGGGTCGCGAACTATCCGCTCGTCGACGAGGATCTCGTCAGCACCGATCTGCCGCGCCCGATCCGGCACCTGCAGGACCGGTGCTTCGGGATCATCACGACCGCGGCCCGCCTCAGCGCGGTCCGGACGGAGCGTCGCCCGGATTCGACATACGCGTCGCTGCGGCAGTGCACCTACGAACTCAAACGTGCCGAGGAGCTGTACCGCACGCACGACCTACCTGTCATCGACTCGTCGGCGAAGTCCGTCGAGGAGATGTCCACCCTCATCCTGCAGGTGCTCGCCCGCAGGCCCCACCCTGACAACTGAGGAGTCAGTTCATGAACAGCAATGTCCGGTGGTTCGCCGACCTCGGCCTCGCCGACCTCGAGCAGGTCGGCGGGAAGAACGCATCTCTCGGCGAGATGGTCCGCAATCTGACCGACGTCGGGGTCCGGGTCCCCAATGGGTTCGCGACCACCGCCGACGCCTACCGGCGGTTCGTGAACCAACCCGATGCCGAGGGCACCAGCCTGGCCGACCGCATCAGCGCGCGTCTGGCCGGCCTCGACACCGACGACGTGCAGGCACTTGCCGCGACCGGTAAGGAGATCCGGGCGGCGGTGATGGATCAGCCGTTCCCCGCCGACCTCGAGGACGACATCCGGACCGCGTTCGCCGAGTTGTCGGGCGGATCGGACGAGGCGTCGTTCGCGGTGCGATCGAGCGCGACCGCCGAGGACCTGCCGGACGCATCGTTCGCCGGTCAGCAGGAGACGTTCCTCAACGTCCGCGGGATCGACGCGATCCTGCAGGCGATGCGCGAAGTGTTCGCATCGCTCTACAACGACCGCGCGATCGCCTACCGCGTGCACCACGAGTTCGAGCACGACGCGGTCGCCCTGTCGGCGGGCGTGCAGCAGATGGTGCGGTCCGACATCGGCACGTCGGGCGTCATGTTCACCATCGACACCGAGTCGGGTTTCGCCGACGCCGTGTTCGTGACGTCCTCCTACGGGCTGGGTGAAGCGGTCGTCCAGGGCGCGGTGAACCCCGACGAGTTCTACGTCTACAAGCCGGCCTTGCGCGCCGGCCGGCCGGCCGTACTCAAGCGCGGTATCGGATCGAAGGCCACCAAGATGATCTACACCGACGATCGTTCGGTGGGCCGGACGACCGAGTTCGTCGATGTGGACGCCGCCGATCGCCGCGTACTCAGCCTCACCGACGCAGAGGTCGAGGCGCTCGCCCGCCAGGCGTTGCTGATCGAGGAACACTACGGGCGCCCGATGGATATCGAGTGGGGCAAGGACGGCGTCGACGGCGAGCTCTACATCCTGCAGGCGCGCCCGGAGACGGTCCAGTCGCGGGCGGCGGTGACGGGCCAGCAGCGCTTCCGGCTCAACGAGTCCGGCAATGTCCTCGTCGAAGGCCGGGCCATCGGCGCGCGCATCGGCGCCGGCGCAGTCCGGGTGCTGGAGTCGGTGGAACAGATGCACGAGTTCCAGGCCGGCGAGGTACTCGTCGCGGACATGACCGACCCCGACTGGGAGCCGATCATGAAGCGCGCCAGCGCCATTGTGACCAACCGCGGCGGACGGACCTGTCACGCCGCGATCATCGCCCGTGAGCTCGGCATCCCGGCGGTCGTCGGATCCGGCGGCGCCACGCGGTCACTCGAGGCCGGCCGCGAGGTAACCGTCTCGTGTGCCGAAGGCGACACCGGGTACGTGTACGACGGATTGCTCGACTTCGACGTCACCGAATCGTCGATCGAGGCGATGCCCGAGATCAGCACGAAGATCATGATGAACGTCGGCACGCCCGAGCAGGCGTTCGCGTTCTCCCGGCTGCCGAACAACGGCGTCGGGCTGGCCCGCCTGGAGTTCGTGATCAACCGCCAGATCGGGATCCACCCCAAGGCCCTGCTCGATTTCGAGACCCTCGACGGCCCCCTCAAGGAGCAGATCGGTGAGGCGATCGCCGCGTATCCCAGTGCCCGCGAGTTCTTCGTCGACCGGGTGGCCGAGGGTGTCGCGACGATCGCCGCGGCGTTCGCACCTCACCCGGTGATCGTGCGCATGTCGGACTTCAAGTCCAACGAGTACGCGAAGCTGGTCGGCGGCGACCTCTACGAGCCCGACGAGGAGAACCCGATGATCGGCTACCGCGGTGCGTCCCGGTACCTGTCGAAGGACTTCGCCGACTGTTTCGCCATGGAGTGTGCGGCCCTGAAGTACGTCCGCGACGAGATGGGTCTGACCAACGTCAAGATCATGATCCCGTTCGTTCGCACACTCGCCGAGGCCGAAGGTGTGATCTCACTGCTCGCCTCGCACGGCCTGCGCCGCGGCGAGAACGGGCTCGAAGTGATCATGATGTGCGAGGTGCCGTCGAACGCGGTCATCGCCGACGCCTTCCTCGATCATTTCGACGGCTTCTCCATCGGCTCCAACGACATGACGCAGCTGACCCTCGGCCTCGACCGCGATTCCGCCCTCGTCGCCGACGGGTTCGACGAACGCGACCCGGCCGTGAAACACATGCTCGCCGCGGCGATCTCGGCCTGCAAGGCGCGCGGCAAGTACGTCGGTATCTGTGGGCAGGGCCCGAGCGATCATGTCGACCTCGCCGAATGGCTCCTCGAGCAGGGCATCGAATCCATGTCGCTGAATCCGGACACCGTGGTCGACACCTGGCAACGGTTGGCCGAGCTCGGCTGATCGGCCTCGTGCAGAAGTGACCCCGTCCCCCGGACGGGGTCACTTCGCGCATCGACGGTCAGCGGTCGAGAATGCGATGCAGCGCCTCGGCGAACGCCTCGGGTTCGCCCATCTGGCCGTATTCGCCGCCGAGGAATCCGGCGTGATCGCCCGGCACGGTCACATGCTCGAAGTCTCCGGCCGCGGCGAGTGCCCGCGCCCCGCGAGCGGCGAACTGTTCGCCGGATCCCGCTCCGGTGGCCACCATGATTCGGGTCTCTGACGCTGCGAGTGCCGCGAGGTCGTGACGGAACGGGGTGCAAGTCCGCATGTTCAATCCCAGAAGCGGATTGGCGCGCGAGCCGTCGTCATCGCCGGACATACCGAACATCGCCGGGTCGGGTGCCGGACCGGAGAGGTAGTCGTCGGGCAGCGGTCCTTGTTGGGAGACAAGCGCGATGAACTTCGCCATCGCGTGACCCTCACCCAGCTTCTGGTAGGTGTCGTAGATGTCGGCGACCACCGCGTCGATGACCTCGCGGTCCTCGACGAACTGCGAGGCCGGCGGCTCGTGCGCGACCAAGACACGCACGTCGGGCCGGCACGCGGCAAGCCAGGCAAGGGCATTCACCGCTCCCCCGCTGGTCGCGAAGACGTCAACCTGCCCGACATCGCTCGCGGCGAGCACCGCCTGTAGGTCGGCGGCATGTATCCCGGGGTCGATCTCGATGGTCGGGTCGTCGACCGCGCTGCGGCCCGCTCCGCGTGGGTCGTACGTGACGACCGTACGGTCGGTGAAGTGGCCCCGGAGGGTTCCGAACGCCTCGGCTTCCATCGGCGAGCCGAAGATGACGAGAGGTGTCCGGTCGCCTCCGGCGGCATGGACGTCATACGTGATGGTCGCGCCGGGGACGGCGATCGAGCGGGTGTCGACGGTGGTGGTCATCGGTTCATCTCCTGGTGTCGGAAATCCTGACCTGTAGACCACCCGAGCGCCACGAATTCATCGCAGCCTGCCGCCGGCGTCAGTTCACTCGAGTACGAACACCGGAATCTGTCGATCGGTCTTGGTCTGGTACTCGGCGTACTGCGGGAACGCGGCCACCGACAGGTCCCACCAGTGCTCACGCTCCTCGCCCTCGAGCTCACGGGCGGTCAGTTCTCGGACCGACGTGCCATCCTGCACCGAGATCTGCGGATGTGCCTTGACGTTGAAGTACCACGACGGGTGTCCGGGTGCCCCGCCCTTGGAGGCGACCATCGCGTACTTGCCGTTCTCCTCGACCCGCATCAACGGCACGTAGCGCTTCTTGCCCGACTTGGCCCCGGTGGTGGTGAACAGGACGATCGGGCGGCCCATCACCTGGACGCCGTCGGTCGTGCCTTGCTCCAGGATCTTCTCGGTCTGGTCACGCACCCACCCCTCGGGGCTGAGTTCTGGTTGATCGCTCATGTAGCTAAGCAACGTCTTCGTGGCCCGCGCCATTCCGCGGCGGCGCTACCCCACGGACGGCATCGAGTCAGCGCGGAGAGTGTCGCAGCACGGCGACCAAGAAGTCGGACTCCGGCGTGAAGGGCCGGACATCCCAGGCCGACAACAGCAACTCGCTCACCAGTCCCCCTGCGGCAGCATCGGCGAGGAAGTCGTCGAACGGATAGCCTCGGCCTGCGCCGAAGCCGACCACCACGCGCCCGTCGGGAGCGAGGTGCTCGGTGAATCGCGCGAGAACCGTCCGCCGGTCATCGGGATCGAGGAAGGTGACCACATTGCCTGCACTGACGATCATGTCGAACGCGGCGTCGATCCCCTCACCACGCAAGTCGAGTTCCGCCAGGTCGCCGACGAGCCACGTGGGACCCGGGTAATCGGATCCGGCAGCCTCGATCAGAACAGGATCAATATCGACACCCACGACCGAATGCCCTGCAGCGGAAAGGAACCCGCCAAGCCGTCCCGCTCCACACCCCGCGTCCAGGACATGCGCTCCGCGGTCGACCATCGCGTCGATCAGCCTGGCTTCACCGTCGATGTCCTGGCCGCGTGCCGCCAGGTCACGGAAGCGTTCACGGTAGCGGTGCGAATGTCCGGGGTCGGCCGCGATGATCTCCAGCCACGTGGACGGTCGGGAGTTCCCCGGGGTTGACGCCGTCACGGTGCAACTCCGGACGCGTCGCGGAGATCATCTGATCTGATCATCTGCCCATTCTGGCAAATCCCCTTTGGTCACGGACTCGCCATCGAACCCGGCAGCCGGTGACATCAATCGGAGCCCGTTGCTAGCATCGATATCAACAAGGGAGGATGATAGCGATGAAGAACGTGACGGTCCGAAATCTCAGCGACGAAGTGCACCGGGCGATCCGTATCCGCGCCGCGGAACACGGCCGTAGCACCGAGGCCGAGATACGGGCGATCCTCACCGACGCCGTGCAACCACCCGGCCGAATCAAGCTCGGCACGCAGCTGGCCGAGATTTGGGCGACCGAACCCTTCACCGAGGAAGAGCACGCCCAGCTGGACAACCGCGACCGTACGCATCACGAACCCATGGAGTTCGGCGAGTGATCATCCTCGACACCAACGTCGTCAGCGAACCCATGCGTCGCCGCCCGGAGCAGCGGGTTCTCGATTGGCTCGACATGCAGAATCTCGAGACCCTGTACCTGACCACGGTGACCGTCGGTGAACTGCGATATGGCCTGTCCGTCCTACCCACCGGCCGCCGCCGCGACGGACTCAGCGAACGACTGGAGCACACACTGTCGCTCTTCGCCGGCCGCATCCTGTCCTACGATCTCGACGCTACCGCCCACTACGCCCGCCTGATGTCCGTCGCTCGCGCCGCCGGAAGCGCGATAGCTACCGCCGACGGCATGATCGCCGCCAACGCAGCCGCCGCCGGGTTCGCTGTCGCCACCCGCGACACCACCCCGTTCCAGGCCTCTGGAGTCCCCACCATCGACCCATGGCAATAGCCTGACCCGGCCGCGGTGGACCACATGTGCCACCGCGTTCATTGGGCTTCCCGCGCAAACGATGCTGTGAACGAGATTCCCCGACAACACTATTCGACGGGTGATCTGACCCGAGTGGGCCTGGGCGGGAAGGTCCGCAATCGATCATGAGGGATGTTCCATGGGCTGGGATAACGCGCTCGGCTCCATCGGGTCTGCCCCAATGGACTTCTGCTGCCGTGTCTCGGTTCATCCACCCATCAACAATGACCAGCACATAAGTGCTGGTCATAGAGTCGGGCTGACAGGATTTGAACCTGCGACCACTTGACCCCAGGTATTGTGAGGTTCCCCCCGAACCGTAGAGGCATCGATAATGAGGAGCACGATGCCAGAGAAGCGCAAGAAGTACGACCGGGAGTTCCGGGATGGGGCGGTCCGGATCGTCGAAGAGACAGGTAAGCCGATTGCCCAGGTCGCCCGAGATCTGGGGATCAACGAGGGCACGCTGGGTAACTGGGTCAACCGGGCGCGCGCCGAGCGTGAGGGCCGCGGCGAGATGACCCCTGATGACGCCGCAGAGCTCAAACGGCTGCGTGATGAGGTCGCCGAGCTGCGGATGGAGCGTGATGTCCTCAAGCGATCGGTGGTCCTGTGGGTCAAGGAGGCGACGAAGTGAGTGTGGCACGCTTCGTCGCCGACCAGAGGACCATCTATCGGGTGCCACACGCGGTGACCTGTCGGCTGCTCGAGATCAGCCAGGCGTGGTTCTACAAGTGGCACAAGCGAGCGCAATCGCCAGGTGCGGCAACGGGTTTACACACTACGCGCGACTACCGTCGAGACACCATCGACCGAGCGGTGAAAGTAGCCTTCGACAAGGCCCGCGGGCTGCATGGGTCACCACGCCTGCATGCGGATCTACGTGCTGACGGATGGACGGTGTCGGAGAAGACCGTGGCCGAGTCGATGTGTCGCCAAGGCCTGGTGGCGCGGCGGATCCGTCGTCGTAACGGGCTGACCCGGCAGGACAAGACCGCGCCCAAGTTCCCCGATTTGTTGTGTCGTGATTTCACCGCGCAGAGCCCTGATCAGCGGTGGGTCGGCGACATCACCGAGATTCCGACCGCGGTCGGCAAGCTGTATCTGGCCACGGTCATCGACCTCTACAGCCGCCGGCTGCTCGGTGCGGCCACCAGCCGGCACCCCGATGCGGTGTTGGCGGGTGCGGCCATCGAGATGGCGGTCGCCACGCGGGGCGGTAAGCAGGCGATATGGCGTGATGAGGATGCGCAGAAGCTGATTTTCCACACCGATCGCGGGTCGACGTATACCGCGAAGAGGTTCACCAGGCTGTGCCGGCGGATGGGTATCCGGCAATCGATGGGGCGTGTCGGATCATGTTTCGACAACGCCGCCGCAGAGGCGTTCTTCTCATCGCTAGAGTGGGAAGTGTTGTCACGCAACGAGTTCGACACTATCATGCAGGCACAGGCAGTGGTGTTGGACTGGTGCTACGGCTTCTACAATCACCAACGCCGCCACAGCGCGATCGGGATGGTGAGCCCGGTCGACTACGAGAACGCCGCACGCACCGAACCCAAAGCCGCATAGAGGAGTCCTCCACGATTCCGGGGGAACCACATTGAGAGTATGTACATCGAGGCAGGTCAACGTTCATCCGCGACCCCACCGAGCAACCCCGAACTTCAGCGGGTGGGCGTACGAATGGGCGTACGTCGCCGCTGTGTTCGATCGACTAGCGCCGACTTGGTTCGAGGGCTTGGGCGACAACGAGCAGTATTCCGATCAGGACAAGTCCCATGAACGTCCCGAACGCCATCGGAACCCACGCAGCGACACGGTGAAGCGCGTCCACAATCCATGCGATCAAAGCCGGTACGCCGACGACACCCCCGATCGCCGCAACCACCCGCCAGTTCGATACATCGAGTCGGTCCGCGATGTACAGGGCAACTCCCATTAGCACGACCACGACCACCAACGCCCAGAAGAACGATCGGTTCCAACTGGTCGCGTGCCGCAGCACGGTATACAGCGACTGTCCGTACCAGAGCAATCCCCACACCACCCCGATGAATGTCGCAACAGCGATTACCGCGCCCAGCGCCAGTTCAAGCCACCCCGGCAATTCGAGGTTGTCAGCGATGCCGACGACCAGCGCCGCGACGAGAGCAACGCCCAAGGCGACCAGCGCCGGAATCAGCGCTGCCCCAAGCAAGTGGAGCCAGAAGTCACCGGCTTCCCAGTCGGATAGGTGATCCACTTCAGCATTGGTATTCATGGTGACGAGGGTCGCATGGCCCACTGACAGTTCTCGGATCATCAAAGGCGCTGTCAGTGCGCTATGCCAGACTCGGACTATGGACGACGACATCGCATTCGACTATGGCCAGATGCGCCACTGAAACCTGGGCCGCCCGTTCATCACGCGCTGCAATGGCGAGGAGGTTACCTACCCCGCGAGTGCTGGCTGGCGCGAGCAAGAAGACGGTCGTTTACGGGTGGGCGGGCCGGTCACCAGGACATGGGGCTGACCACCCAACTGGGCACGATGGTGGACCCCCAGAACCTGCTCCGTGTCGTGGAAGTCTCGGCGACAGCGGCGGGCTTTGAAGACGTGGGCGCTCACACCCTGCGACCCAGTGCCGCGACCGCATGGCTGGAGGCGAGCGTACACATCAAGGCGGTGGCCGATCTGGTGGGTCACGGATCCATCAGTGTGACCGGCGATCTGTAGGGCCACACGACGCCAGAGCAGGCGAAGAACGCGGTGGCAATGCTGGCCGCACGGCTCAGTCAGCCGCCCTCAGTCCGGCGACGGGGTTTCTCCGGAAGCGCTGCGCCATCGTCCTGGAAGAAAACCGCTACGCCGAAGGCCACAGTCCACCTGACGCCCCACCAAGCAACTTTCAACGGGTAGCCCATCGTGCAGCCCAATGGGCGTGTTCGATGGGCGCATGAGCAGGGCAAAGGGGCGGCTTCCGTTTTCAGAAACCGCCCCTGACCTGCGGTCGGGCTGACAGGATTTGAACCTGCGACCACCTGACCCCCAGTCAGGTGCGCTACCAAACTGCGCCACAGCCCGTTGCCCCGCGAACGAGGCCTTGATGACATTAGCCGACGACGGGTGTTCCGATCCAATCGCCTGGTCAGGCCAGGGTCAGTTGGCGGCCGAACGACCCTTGTAGAACATCCAGCCTGCGGTGATCAGGATGGCACCCACGATCGAGCCGATGATGCCGCTCGCGCGGAACTCCAGGCCGTCGCCAGAGAGCAGGCTGATCAGCAGACCACCGACGAAGGAGCCGACGAGCCCAGCCACGATTGCCAGAGTCCAGTCGATCCCCTTGGCGCCCTTGCCGAGGACGAGTTGCGCTCCCGCGCCGATCAGCATTCCGAACAGGATGATTCCGATGATGAGCACGAGTGGCAGTATCGCATGACGAACCACTCGCGCCGCACATGGTCAGCGTTTGCGGCGTTGCTCCCGTTTGTCGCGCACCCGCACGTTGATCCGCACCGGCGAACCGTCGAATTCGAACTCCTCACGCAGGCGGCGTTCCAGGAACCGGCGGTAGCCCGCTTCCAGGAATCCGGTGGTGAAGAGAACGAAAGTCGGCGGCCTGGTTGCGGCCTGGGTGGCGAACATGACCCGCGGCTGTCGACCGCCACGAAGCGGCGGTGGTGTCGCGGCGATGACCTCTTTGAGCCAGTTGTTCAGCCGGCCGGTGGGGATCCGCTTGTCCCATGACTCCAGGGCCCCGTCGAGTGCCGGTACCAGTTTCTGCACCGCCCGCCCGGTCGTGGCGGAGATGTTGACGCGGCGCGCCCATGGCACCCGCGCCAACTCGCGGTCGATCTCCTTGTCCAGCTGGTAGCGACGATCCTCGTCCACCAGGTCCCACTTGTTGAACGCGATGACCAGCGCACGGCCGCTCTCGATCACCATCGTCAGCACCCGCAGATCCTGCTCGGTGATCGGATCGGAGGCGTCGATCAGCAGAATCGCCACCTCCGCGGCCTCCAGCGCCGAGCGCGTCCGCAGCGAGGCGTAGTACTCGTGTCCGCTGGCCGTTCGCACCTTGCGGCGCAAACCGGCGGTGTCCACGAATTGCCATGTGCTGCCGCCGAGTTCGACGAGTTCGTCGACTGGGTCCACGGTGGTTCCGGCGACATTGTCGACCACGGAACGCTGTGATCCCGCGAGCTTGTTCAACAGCGAACTCTTGCCGACATTCGGTTTCCCGACGAGTGCGACGCGTCGCGGGCCGCCGAGCGACGGTGCCTCGCGGGGGGTTTCGGGCAGCACGTCGAGGATCACGTCGAGCAGATCACCCGCGCCGCGGCCGTGCGCCGCCGACACCGGATGGGGTTCGCCGAGTCCCAACGACCACAGTGTCGCGACCTCGGCCTCGGCCCGCTCGCTGTCGACCTTGTTGGCGGCGACCACGACGGGGGTCTTGGACCGGCGCAGCACACGGGCGACGGCCTCCTCGGTGGCCGTCGCTCCGACCGTGGCGTCGACGACCAGAACGATGGCGTCTGCGGACTGCATCGCGAACTCGGCCTGCGCGGCGACCGCCTGCTGCAGCCCCTTGGCGTCCGGCTCCCATCCACCGGTATCGACGACGGTGAATCGTCGCCCAGACCAGCTCGCGGCATAGGACACCCGGTCCCGGGTCACGCCGGGAATGTCTTCGACGACCGCCTCCCGGCGGCCGAGAATACGGTTGACCAGGGTCGACTTGCCGACGTTCGGGCGCCCGACGATGGCGACAACGGGAACCGGGGTCGCATCGATCGGCAGGCCGTCGACGTCGACACCGGACACCTCCCACTCCGACTCATCCGACCACGTCCCGTCGCCGGGCTGCGCGAGATCCTCTCCCGCTGAACCGTGTTCGCTCACGACTGCACTCCGATCCGATCGCGGACCAGGTCGTCGAGGGTGTCGATCACCTGGTCGAGGGTCAGGTCGCTCGTGTCGACGAGGACCGCGTCGGAGGCCGGGCGAAGCGGTGACACCGTCCGGGTGGAGTCGAGGTGATCACGGCGGTTCACCCCGGCCAGCACCTCGTCGAGGACGCTGTCGCGGCCGGCCGCCAGATTCTGCCGGTGCCGTCGGGCCGCTCGGGCCTCCGGTGTGGCGGTGAGGAAGATCTTGAGATCGGCGTCCGGGAACACGACCGTGCCGATGTCGCGACCCTCCACCACGACGAACGACCCGTCGGCCTCCCGACGTTGTACCGCGACGAGTTTGCTGCGGACCTCGGGTACCGCGGAGACCGCCGACACCGCATCGGTGACGGCGTCGGTGCGGATGGCCACCGAGACGTCGACGCCGTCGAGGTAGGTCCTGGACCCGGTTTCGGCCACGTCGAGTCGGATGTCGGCCGCGTCCACGACGGTGCCGATCGACGCGGCATCCTGCAGTGGCACACCGGCATTCAGTACCGCGAGGGTTGCCGCCCGGTACATCGCGCCGGTATCGAGGAACTGCGCGCCCACGCGGTCGGCGAGGATCTTCGACACGGTCGACTTCCCGGTTCCGGCCGGTCCGTCGATCGCGATGACCCGGGGACCGTTCGAGTTCGGCGTGGTCACAGGTTCACCGCCTTGTACAGCGCACCGATCTCGTTCTTGTTGAGCACGCGGAGACTGCCCGGGCGCTGGTCGCCGAGCGCGACCGTGCCGATGTGGGTGCGCACCAGTCCGGTGACCGGGAATCCGACTTCTTCCATGAGGCGACGTACGATCCGGTTCCGTCCCTCGTGCAGGACGATGCGGACCAGCGACTGGCCCTCGTGGACCTCGACCGGGGTGAACCCGTCGACCACGACCGGGCCGTCCTCGAGTTCGATGCCGGCACGCAGAGTGCGGCCCAGCGAGCGCGGCACTTCCCCACGGACGGTGGCGAGGTAAGTCTTGGGGACCTCATAGGAGGGGTGCATCAACCGGTGGGCGAGTTCGCCGTCGTTGGTGAGCAGCAACAGCCCCTCGGTGTCCGCGTCGAGTCGTCCGACGTGGAAGAGGCGCTGTCCGGCCATGACCCGCTCGGCGACGATGTCACCCACACACGGGCGACCCTGATCGTCGGCCATCGTGGACTGCCATCCTTTGGGCTTGTTGAGCGCCAGATACTGCTTGTCCTCGTCGATCACCACACGGGCTCCGTCGACGCGGATGATGGCGGTGTCGGGGTCGATCCGCAGGCCCTGCTCGGTGACGATTTCGCCGTCGACCTCGACCCGTCCCGCGGCGATCAGTTCCTCGGCTCCGCGTCGGGACGCGACACCCGCGGCGGCCAGCACCTTCTGCAGACGCACGCCGTCGGCGACGTAGGTCGCACCCGACTCGTCGTCGCGCCATCCGGCGTCAGCGTCGGGCCGCTGGTGGCGTGCCGGCTTGGCGTTGTTCAGCCGCACCTTGCCCGACGACACGTCGGGCTTCGACGAGCCCTTGCGGTGCGGTTTCTTGGACGAGGTGCCGGCGACCCTCGGGTTCGCCTTGTCTCCGGTCTTGCGGGTGTTCTTGCCGGTGCTCTGCGCCCGTGCCTGCTTCTTGCGGCGCGGACCCGGTGTGCCGTCTCGGCCAGCGGATGCCATGTCATCGTTCCTGATCGTCGGTGCCGGAGTCGGGCGCGTCCGCGTCCGACCCGGATGAATCGTTCCCTGTCGAGTCTGACCGGTGACCGCCGAGTTTGGCGAATCGTGGATCAGACGAGATCTCGTCGTCGAGGTCGTCGATGAGGTCGACATCCGGCAGCAGCGGTGCCAGATCGGGCAGTTCGTCGAGGGATGCCAGGCCGAGCCGTTCGAGGAACAGTTCGGTCGTGGCGTACGTGATGGCGCTGGTCTGCGGGTCGGCCCCGACCTCGTTGATCAGCCCACGTGCGACCAGGGTGCGGATGACCCCGTCGACGTTGACGCCGCGGATGGCACTGACCCTCGCCCGTGTGACCGGCTGACGGTAGGCGATCACGGCCAGTGTCTCCAGCGCCGCCCTGGTCAGCTTGGACCGGGCCCCGTCGAGCAGCAGTCGCTCTACGTAGGGCGCGTAGTCGGCGCGGGTGTAGTAGCGCCACCCGTCGCCGGCATATCGCAGGTCCATCCCGCTTTCGGCGGCGGTGAGCTCCTCGGACATGCGACTGACCATGGCCCGTACTCGCGCGGAGTCCTCGCCCACGGCCGAGGCGAGTTCGTCGACGGTCACCGGCGTGTCGACGACCAGCAGTACCGCTTCGAGGGCCGAACGCAGGTGTCGGTCGTCGAGTGTCGGCTCGGGCTCGACGTCGAACATCGTGGCTTCGGGCGCAGTGTCCGTCGCGGAATCGGCCTGATCGCTCATCCGTAGTCCTCCGCCTTGTTCATGTCCAGGTCGTCCACCGTGCGGTCACCGGTCCAGGTAACCCTTAGGTCACCGAGCGCCTCGGGCTGCTCGAATGCGACCGCTCGCTCGCGGTACAACTCCAACAGTCCCAGGAAACTTCCGACGACTTCCAGCCCGGAGGCGCATCCGAGGGTCAACTCGTGAAACGAGAGCCACACGCCGGGCCGCGCGGTGAGCAGGCCGGCAATGCGCTCGGCCTGCGCCGGCACGGACACACTGTGCATGTCGTGCAGGTGGTCGAGTCCGACCGTGGGCACCGGCCGCGGTGTCATCGCGGTTGCGGCAACGCTCGCGAATCCTGCCGCGTCGACGCCGAGGGTCACCTCGGGAAGGAGGTCCTCGAACTGCTTCTCCAACGACACCGCACGCGGATAGCGTTGCAGGGCAGCTGCTTCGAGCTCGCCGAACAGGGCGGCCACCTGCTTGTAGGCGCGGTACTGGAGGAGCCGGGCGAACAGCAGGTCCCGCGCCTCCAGCAGTGCCAGGTCCTCGGGATCGTCGACTTCCCCCGACGGCAGCAGTCGGGCCGCCTTCAGGTCGAGCAGCGTGGCCGCGACGACGAGGAACTCGGTGGTCTGTTCGAGTCCGACCTCGGCACCCAGATCACGGGTGTAGGCGATGAAGTCGTCGGTCACCTCGTGCAGCGCCACCTCGGTGACGTCGAGTCGATGCTGGCTGATCAGGTTGAGCAGCAGATCGAACGGGCCCTCGAAGTTCGGCAGTCGCACCTGAAAGCCGGTCGGCTTGTCCGGCTCCACCTCACCTGTCTCGGTGTGAGCCGTGGTGGGCGCGACCGCTGCGCCCCCGGCCGGACCGTCGGTCATGCCGACGTGGCGTCGCGAGCGATCACCTCGCGCGCGAGCGCACGATATGCCTTCGCGCCCGCGGACTTCGGCGCCCACGACGTGATCGGCTCACCGGCCACACTGGTCTCGGGGAACCGCACGGTACGACTGATGACGGTGTCGTACACGGCGTCGCCGAACACCTCGACGACCCGCGCCATCACCTCACGAGAATGCAGGGTGCGCGCATCGAACATGGTGACGAGGATGCCGCCGAGGGTCAGTCTCGGGTTGAGCCGGTCACGAACCTTGTCGACGGTGTCGGTCAGCAACGCGAGTCCGCGCAGACTGAAGTACTCGCACTCCATGGGGATGACCACGGTGTCGGCACAGGCCAGCGCGTTCACGGTGAGCAGACCCAGCGACGGCTGGCAGTCGATGAGCACGAAGTCGTACCGGTCGAGCACGGGATGCAGCGCCCGGGCCAGCGACTGCTCACGCCCCACCTCGGTGACGAGCTGGATCTCGGCCGCCGACAGGTCGATGTTGCTGGGCAGCAGATCGAGTCCGTCGATCCGGGTCCGCATCAACACCTCGTCGGTGGCCGCCTGCGGCGGTACCAGCAGGTTGTAGACAGTCTGTTCCAGATCGTGATGCGGCACACCCAGTCCGGCCGACAACGCGCCCTGTGGGTCGAGGTCGACGAGCAGGACACGGCGGCCGTACTCGGCGAGGGCAGCACCCAGATTGATGGTCGACGTCGTCTTGCCCACGCCGCCCTTCTGGTTGCACACGGCGACCACGGTGGCCGGGCCGTGGCGGTCGAGCGGTCGGGGTTCGGGAATCTCCCGGTAGGGACGACCGGTGGGTCCGATCTCGTTCTCGTGGTGATCGTCGTCGTCCGTGTCGTGGGACTGCGCGACCGGTATCCGATATTGCTCGTCGGCAGACCGCGGTGGCCCCGGGGTGCTCACGTGTCCGCCGCTCCCTTCGCTCGTCCCGCTCGTGAATTGCTGGTCCCAGAGTAGTGGGTGACCTGCCGGATCCTGCGACGCATCGCCGATGTGGAACAGGCCTTCCTGCCAGACGGGGTTCACCGCGCGCGCGGGTGGGCCGTGGCGTACACCTCACGCATCGTGTTGACGGTGACCAGCGTGTAGACCTGCGTGGTGGTCACCGACGCGTGCCCGAGCAACTCCTGCACCACCCGGACGTCGGCGCCACCGTCGAGAAGGTGCGTGGCGAAACTGTGCCGCAAGGTGTGCGGAGACACCGCCTTGTCGAGCCCGGCACGGCGCGCTGCGTCGACGAGCACCTGCCACGCGCTCTGCCGCGACAACCGTCCGCCGCGGGCGTTGAGGAACAGCGCCGGCTCGGCCCGCCTGACCAGAGCCGGTCGACCACGCACGAGGTAGGCCTCGATCGCAGCGATCGCCGGCCCGCCCACCGGGACCACACGCTCCTTGCCGCCCTTGCCGCGGAGGCGGACCGCCCGGGCGTCGGTGTCGAAGTCGTCGATGTCGAGGGAGATCGCCTCGGTGATCCGGGCACCACAGCTGTAGAGGAGTTCGAGCAGCGCACGGTCCCGCAGTCCTCGGGGATGCTCGTCGGTCCCGGCGGACTCCAGGATCGCCAGGACCTCGTCGATCGGCAGCGACTTGGGGAGGCGGCGGGCCGGTCGCGGCGGCCGCACCTCGTGCGCGACGTCGGCGGCGACGACGCCCTCGGCGGCCGCGAACTTGTGAAACCCCCTGACCGACACCAACGTTCGCGCGATCGAGCTGTCTGCCAGCGGGGCCAGACCGGCATCGGAGTCACCGCGTCGGAGTTCGACCAGGAACTCCCGCACGTCGTCGGTGGTGACCTCGTCGAGGCCCCCGATGGACCGCGCGACCAGATACTGTTCGTATCTCCCCAGGTCGCGACGGTAGGAGTTCACGGTGTTGGTCGCCGCCCCGCGCTCGACGGTCAGGTGGTCGAGATAGCGGGTGACCTGGTCGGCAACGGTCTCGGTCGGCACAGCGGTACTGCTCACCGTGTCGGCCGCCGCGCACGCAGCGCCGTCGGCTCATCCGGCCAGGGTGCCGTGACGGGCCGCAGGCCCCCGTCGCGCGCGTCCGACGCGGCGACGGCCAGGATGCCCGCGACACTCGTCGCATTGACGATCTCGCCGGCGAGGACACGGGCGACGGCGTCGTCGAGGGTCACCCATTCGACGGCCATGTCGGCTTCCTCGTCGTGGCGTTCGGCGGAGTCGAGCACGTGGAGTCCTTCGGCGAGGTACAGGCGCAACGCCTCGTCGGTGAATCCTGGCGACAGGGCGAGGTCCACCAGGACATGCCAGTCGTCGGCGGCGAGATCGACTTCCTCGGCGAGTTCGCGCTGCGCGGCGTCGAGGGCGGATTCGTCGGGTCCGGCGTCGAGCAACCCGGCGGGAAGTTCCAGGAGACGTCTCCGGAGTGGGTGACGGTACTGGCGCACCATCGCGATCCGACCCTCGTCGTCACGGGCGACGACCGCTACCGCACCGTAGTGCTCCACGACCTCCCGCTCAGCAACCCGACCGCCGGGCATCGCGACGTCGTCGATGCGCAGGGTGATGATCGCTCCGTCGTAGACCGTCCGCGTGTCCTGTACCGCGAAGTCGTGGCTGCCCGGCCCGTCACCGCCGCGAACCGCGCCGGTCAAGCGTCGGCTTCCACGTCGTCGGCCCCGTGCGCCCCGTCGTGACCGTGGGAGCCGTCTCCGCCCTCGGTCGGACTGTCGTAGTCGCCGATGTCCACCGGGAGCCGTTCCTCGGCCTTGTACTTCAGCGCGGCCTCGATGAACGTCCGGAACAGCGGATGCGGTCGGGTGGGGCGACTCTTCAGTTCGGGGTGCGCCTGCGTGGCGACCAGGAACGGATGGATCGACCGTGGGTACTCGACGAACTCGACGAGATGCCCGTCCGGGGAGGTGCCGGAAAACACCAGGCCCGACGACGCGATCTTGTCCCGGTAGGCGTTGTTCACCTCATAGCGGTGCCGATGACGCTCGGAGACGTCCGTGCTGCCGTAGGACCTCGCGACGACGCTGCCGGCCTCCAGTTTCGCCGGGTACGCCCCCAGTCGCATCGTGCCGCCGAGGTCGGCCTCACCGGCGACCGCCTGCGCCTGATCGGCCATCGTCGAGATCACCGGATACGGGGTGTCCGGGTCGAACTCGGTGGAGCTCGCGTCGTCGAGACCGGCCGATCGCGCCGCCTCGATCACCACACATTGCAGGCCGAGGCACAGGCCGAGCAGCGGGATCCCACGCTTGCGCGCGTACGAGATCGCACCGACCTTGCCCTCGATGCCACGGATACCGAAGCCGCCGGGGATCAGTACGGCGTGTACATCGCCGAGTGCCGCCTGCGCACCCTCCGGGGTGCTGCATTCGTCCGACGGCACCCATTTGATGTCGGTCCGCGCCTTCCAGGCGAACCCGCCGGCCCGGATGGCCTCGGTGACCGACAGATAGGCGTCGGGAAGGTCGACGTACTTGCCGACCAGCGCGACCGTCACCGTCTCACGCGGGTCGTGCACCCGGCGCAGCAGTTCGCCCCACTCGGTCCAGTCGACGTCGCGGAACGGCAGCCCCAGTTTGCGGACCACGTAGGCGTCGAGCTGTTCGCGGTGCAGAACCTTCGGGATGTCGTAGATCGACGGCGCGTCCGGGGTGGAGATCACGCCCTCGATCTCGACGTCGCACATCAGGGCGATCTTCTTCTTGAGACCCTCCGGCACCTCTCGGTCGCACCGCAGGATCAGGGCGTCGGGCTGGATGCCGACGTTGCGCAGCGCGGCGACCGAATGCTGGGTGGGTTTGGTCTTGAGTTCCCCGGATGGGGCGAGGTACGGGACCAACGACACGTGCAGGAAGAAGACGTTGTCGCGACCGACGTCGTGGCGGATCTGTCGGGCCGCCTCGATGAACGGTTGCGACTCGATGTCGCCGACGGTGCCGCCGATCTCGGTGATCACCACATCCGGGGCCTCGCCGTCCTCACCGGGCTCCCGCATCGCGAGCACCCGGGCCTTCAGTTCGTCGGTGATGTGCGGGATCACCTGCACCGTCTCACCGAGGTACTCGCCGCGCCGCTCCTTGGCGATGACCGTCGAATAGACCTGTCCGGTGGTGACATTCGCCGACTGCGAGAGGTTGCGGTCCAGGAACCGCTCATAGTGTCCGACGTCGAGGTCGGTTTCGGCACCGTCCTCGGTGACGAAGACCTCGCCGTGCTGGAACGGATTCATCGTGCCCGGGTCCACGTTCAGATACGGGTCGAGCTTCTGCATCGTGACTCGTAGGCCACGAGCGGTGAGTAATTGTCCGAGACTCGATGCGGTCAGTCCCTTGCCCAGGGACGACGCGACACCGCCCGTCACGAAGATGTGTTTGGTGCCATCGTGCATGTGGCGAAGTGGTCGCAAAACCCGTCTCCCGTCGGCCGATCCAGGCCAGAAAACCCTGATTACCTACGGGACTCCAGGGTAACACCTCCCCGGCCGATCGACTGCCGCCACACCGCGCGGCTGTGCACGCGGTCCGGCGCGCAGCCGAGAAGTGTGTCTCACCGATCAGGCGGCGGGACCGGGTCCGGCGCCGACGGTGATCGCCTGTGCGCCCGCCCCCGTCCCGTACGCGCCGGTCTGGCCCTCGGCCTCCTCGGCGAGAGTGAGCACGGTGGTGATCAGGCCGGTCTGTTGATCGACGTTGTCCACCGTCGACACCGCATTTCCCAGCGCGGGGTCCGACCGCACCACCGCGATGGGAGATCCCCCGCTCGCCGAGCCCGATCGACCCACGAGGACGCCGCCCTGGGCACGCGCGGCCATCGCCGCCGCGAGTCGCGCCATCAGCTGTCCACGCGCACCGGCATCGTCACCGAGGGAGTCACCGGTGACCACCACCACCAGGTCGGCAGCCGAGACCGCGTTGTCCGCCGCGGCGACGAAGCCGCCTTCGCGCAGGGCCTCGAGGCCGAGGCGGATGTCGCCGGGGGCGGCCGAGGCCTGCCCCTCGGGGCTCAGCAGCAACGCACCGAGGAGATCGCCGGCACGGCCGCCGGAATCGGTCAGCTCGGCACGCAACGTGGTGCCGGCCGGGATCGTCTGGTCGACGATGGTGCGCAGTTGCTCGGCGTTCTCGTCGGCGACGAGGTCGTCGGTCAGTGCGACCTGGCCGGCGAACCGGGCCCCTGCCGTCGACAACGACTCCTTGACCGCGTCGACATCGGTCTCGGCGGCGTTGGGCGATGTCACCACCAGCACGGACTGGCCGCGCAGCGCTCCGGTGATCAGTCGCGGTGCGATCGCCGCGTCGAAACTGTTGGCGGCGTTGAGTTGCTCGTTGAGTTGATCCCGCTCGGTCTCCAGGTCACCGATCCGGTCGCGTGAAGCGCCGGTGAGCGAGTTGACCCGGTCCCCGACGAAACCCGACCCGAGGAACAGCCCGAGCGCCAGCGCCAGGAACACCGCGACGAGCGAGATCGCATGTTGCCGGAGAGAGATCATCGGTTACCTGTTCCACACTCCCTGGGCCCAGTCGACGGCCTGGTGATACTGCGCGACCGACCAGTCGATGACCTCGGGGCCCATGTTGGACAGCATGACCGCCGCGATGACCGCGATGAGGGCGGCCAGGATGACGCACGCGATGGCGGCACCGGACACCCGGCTGCGGTAGAGGGTGGCGACCGCCTTGGCGTCGACCAGCTTGGGACCGACCTTGAGGCGGGTCAGGAACGTCGACGGGTTGCTCTCGCGGCGGGAGCGATCGAAGAAGTCGTCGAGCGTTCCGCCGTAGCCGACCGTGACGATGAGGTCGGCGCCGTGGTAGTCGGTGAGCAGCAACGCGAGGTCGGCGGCACTGCCCGCCGCCGGGAACGTGGTGGCACCGATGCCCAGATCCTGAATCCGGGCCAGGCCGCGCGCGTGACCGTCGGTGTCCGCCGGAAGCACCAGTTGCGCACCTGATTTGAGGGTCGCGGTCTTCATCTCGTCCGGGTCGCCGACGATGAGCGACGGCTTGTGCCCGGCCTTCATGAGGGTGTCGGCACCCGCCCCGACACCGACGATCACCGGTGAGTACTCCTTGATGAACGGCTTCAGTGCCCGCAGATCCGCTTCACGATCGGGTCCGTCGGCGACGACGACCACGTGCCGGCCGGCGAGGTTCACGTCGACGTCCGGTACGCCGACCCCGTCGATCAGCAACGGCGACTCGCTGCGGATGAACTCGATCGTGTTGCCGGAGAACGCTTCCAGATGGTCGACGAGACCGGTTTTGGCCTCGATCATCTTGTCGGCGATGTCGTGCTCGGCGAGTTCGGTGCCGAGCGCGAGGCGTCGTTCACCGACGTAGAGCCGGTCGTTGTCGATGCGCAGCTTCGCGCCGTCTTTCACCCGCTTGAACACCTCGTCGCCGACGTTGTCCAGCAACGCGATCCCGGAGGCGACCAGCACCTCGGGCCCCAGGTTGGGATAGCGTCCCGAGATCGACGGCGACGCGTTGACGACCGCCACGACGTTGGCGGCCACCAACGCGTCCGCGGTGACACGGTCGAGGTCGATCTCGTCGAGGATGGCGATGTCGCCCGGCCCGACCCGGTCGAGCAATCGCCGAGTGTTCTTGTCGATCCTGGCGATTCCGGTGACGCCAGGCAGTTCGGTGGTCGTGCGGGCGAGCAGAGCAGGCATCTTCATGACGCCCATGATCGACACGGGACCCGGAGATTTCCGGGAGGCGCGCCGCAACAACTGCAACTTTTGTCACACGAGTAACACACTCACCCGTGTCACCCGTCGCTGGGGTCAACCGTCAGACGCCGGGTCCCTCTCCGCTTCTGCGGTGGCAAGCAACTCCTCGGCGTGGGCGCGACCGGTGTCGGAATCACCGAGGCCGGCGAGCATGCGTGCGAGTTCGGCGACGCGCTCGTCGCGATCGAGCGTGCGGACAGTGCTCTTGTGCGGACGGTTCTTGCCGCTGCCCGACGTCTTGCCGATCACGAGGTGGTTGTCGGCGAAAGCCGCGACCTGGGGTAGGTGGGTCACCACGATCACCTGATGGGCGCGCGCGAGACGCGCGAGGCGGCGGCCGATCTCGACTGCGGCGCGACCGCCCACGCCAGCATCGACCTCGTCGAACACCATCACCGAACCACTCGTCGGCGCGGCGAGCACGACCTCCATCGCGAGCATGAGTCGGGACAGCTCACCACCGGAGGCCGACCGGGCGATCGGCAGCGGCGTGGCCCCCTTGTGGGCGAGAAGTGCGAACTCGACACGATCGACCCCCGACGACCCGGCGTGCGCACGCACCCCGTCGAGGTCGATCGCGAGGCGGTCGTCGTCCGCCGCGGCTTCGATACCGACATCCACGGACAGGGCCGCATCGCCCATCGCGAGTCCGCCCAGTTCGCTCGACACCTTGGTCGCCATCGACTTGGCGGCGGTGCGACGTCGGCGCCGGAGTTTGGATGCCGCTTCGGTCACCTTGTCCCGGGCGGCAGCAGCGGCTGCTTCGAGTTCTTCGATCGACTGCTGTGGGTCGTCGATCTCGGCGAGTCGCGCACGGGCGGTGTCCCGCCAGGCGATCACACCGTCGATGTCGGGAGCGTACTTGCGTACCAGGGCCTTCAGGTCCGCCTGACGCGTCAGCATCTTGTCGAGTTCCTCGGCGTCGGCCGGGAGATCGGCCAGGAATCCGGACAGTTCGTCGCCGACATCGGTGATCACCGTCAGCGCCTCGCCGACCCTCGGCAACAGGGCGCGCAGCGAATCGTCTCCGCTGGATTCGAGGATGCTGCGCACCTGTCCCAGACCGTCGATGACCGATCCCTCGTCGCCGGCGACGAGTTCATGGGACTGCGAACCTGCGGTGCGGATGCTCTCCAGGTCGGTCAGACGCCGGATGGTCGCGGCCAGATCCTCGTCCTCGCCGGGTTGTGGATCGACCGCGGAGATCTCGTCGACTCCGAACCGCAGCCGGTCCGCCTCTTGGGCCAGTTCCCGCTCGTCGGTGCGGCGGGCGTCGAGGTCGTCGAGAACGGCGATCCATTCGTCGCGCGCCGCGCGGTAGGCCTCGATCGCCGTCGCCGCCGACGACCCGGCGAACGCATCGAGCGCGGCCCGCTGGTGCTCGGGCTTCATCAGCCGCAGCTGGTCGTTCTGTCCGTGGATGGTGAGCAGGTGATTGGTGAGCCGTCCCATCACGCCGACGGGTACCGATCGGCCGCCGAGATGAGCACGGGAGCGCCCATCGGCACCGACCGACCGGATCGCGATGACGGTGCCGTCCTCGTCGACCTCGGCGCCCGACGCCTCGAGGATCTCGCCGACGACGGGGTCGGTGACCGGTTGATCCGCGGCGGACTCGGCAGGTGCGAGCCGGAATCGGCCCTCGACGGTCGCTTTCGTATCCCCGGACCGGACCCGGGACGCGTCGGCGCGCGCCCCGGACAGCAGGTGCAGGCTCGTCACGATCATGGTCTTGCCCGCGCCCGTCTCACCGGTGAGAGCGGTGAATCCGGGATGGAATCGTGCCGACGCCCGCTCGATGACGCCGAGTCCCTCGATCGACAGTTCTTCCAACATCGTCAGGTCTGCCTCCCCCGCCAGCCCGTCACCGGTAGGTCGAATTTGGTCACCAGTCGGTCGGTGAACGGTTCAGCGTCGATTCGTACCCACAGCACCGATCGGTCACTTCGGACCACCTCCACCCGGGCACCGGCCGAGACATCGATCCGACGTCTCCCGTCACACAACGCCACAGCGGCGCGGCCGCGTTTGTCGATCTCCACCGCCACACGTGAGAGCGGACTGGTCACCAGCGGGCGCGCGAACAACGCGTGGGCATTGCTCGGGACCACCAGGATGGCCTCGAGATCCGGCCACATCACCGGTCCGCCCGCGGAGAACGCGTACGCCGTCGAACCGGTCGGCGTCGACACCAGCACGCCGTCGGCCCCGAACGCGGACACCGGCCGGCCGTCGACCTCGGTGACCACCTCGAGGACGCCCTTGTTCTGGGCGTTGAGGATGGCGATCTCGTTCAATGCCCAGGTACGTGCGACGGGGTTGTCGGGCCGGGCGGGGTCGATGACCGTCACATCGAGGGTCATTCGCGGCTCGACCCGATAGTCACCGGCGATGAGCTGCTGCATGACGGCGTCGACTCGATTGGCTTCCGCTTCGGCGAGGAACCCGATGTGTCCGAGGTTGATGCCGATGAGCGGGACCTGCGCCGGATAGGCCAGTTCGGCGGCGCGAAGGAAGGTGCCGTCACCACCGAGCACGATGACGAGTTCGCACCCCTCGGCCGACGCCGGCTCGGGCGAGGCCAGCTGCACGGCGGCACCCAGATCGCGCAGATGTTCGGTGTCGACCGGATGGCTCACCGGGCGCGCCCGTCCGGTCGGGCCCTCGTCGGACTCCGTGGCAACCGTGTCACGGGTTTTCGTGTCGTAGTCGACCACCCGGAGCCGTACACCGGCCGCAGCGCAATACCGCGCGATGGAGTCCATCGTCTGCGTGACGACTTCTCGACCGGTATGAGCGACCACCAGGAACTCCCGATGCTCCCCCGGACCGGCGACCTCGTCATTGGCCACTGTGGTCCCTTCGTCTGTCAGCGGGGCCCGTCTTCGACGGCCCGTGTGATCATCGCGACCAATTCCGGGTCGTCGGATGCCCCGGAGTCGCCGGCGACGACGTCGTCATCCGGCGCCTCATCTGCTCGATCTCCGACCCTATCCGGCACCCCGGGATCCGTGCCGGGCCGGTTCGGGTCCGGAATGGCGCCGCGGTGGTCCGCGTGGTCCCGACGCAGCCACAGAAAGTACTCGACGTTGCCCGACGGTCCCGGTAAGGGGCTGGCGATCGCGCCCAGCGTCGACAATCCGAGTTGCCGCGCAGTCCGCGCCACTCCCAGGACCGCATCGACCCGCTGCGCCGGATCGCGCACCACACCGCCCGAGCCGACGCGGTCCTTGCCCACTTCGAATTGCGGCTTGACCATCGGGATCAGGTCACCACCGAGTCGCACCGCGCCGGCGAGCGCCGGCAGCACCAGCCCGAGGGAGATGAACGACAGGTCTGCGACGACGAGGTCCACCCGGCCGCCGATGTCGTCGGCTCGCAGGTGCCGCACATTGGTGCGGTCGTGAATGCTCACCCGCGGATCGTTCTGCAAGCGCCACACCAGCTGGCCGTACCCGACGTCGACCGCGACCACCTGCGCAGCCCCCCGGCGCAGGAGGACGTCGGTGAACCCGCCGGTGGATGCTCCGGCATCCAGGCATCGCCTGCCGTCCACGGCGAGACCCGACGCCTCGAATGCGTCCAACGCGCCGAGCAGCTTGTGCGCGCCGCGCGACGCCCACTCCTCGCCGACGGTCTCTGCCACCACGATCGGGGTGTCGCGAGCGACGTTGGTGGCGGGTTTGGCGGCGACGACACCGTTGACCTTGACGAGGCCGTCGGCGATCAGGCCGCGTGCATGTTCGCGGGATCTCGCCAGGTGGCGACGGACGAGTTCGGCGTCGAGTCGCGCGCGTGGGGCCACGGTCAGCCCCGCGTCATCGTGGGTCGACGTCGTCGAGAGCCGCCGTCAGCACCTCGTGCGCACGTTCGAGCAGTTCGGTCTGGCGGCCCAAGGCCGCAAGGTCGAACGATCCCCCGGTGGTCTGTCGGATATCGTCCACCTGCTCGAGCAGGTCCGACACCGACCTGGTCACGGACGCGGGGTCGACGTCGCTGCCCGGTTCGTCCGCGTCCTGCGTGCCGGACGTTCCGATCGCACCGGGCATCATGTGAGGCCCCGGACGCGGTGGGACCGTTGTCGTACCGGACTGCGAGGCGGCAGTCGGCGCAGGATTCTCGGATTCGCTCATGACCTCATCAACGCTAGCGCACCGGGATGATGCCGACCGACTCCAAAACGCGCACGACGTCGGGATTCGGGCTGGTCACAGTGATGTCCGTGTCGTCGAGCGCACCGGAGTCGGCGGCTGCCCAGACCGCCGCGGCCAGCGCGGGCACCACCGTTTCCGGGCGTGCCGGCCCGTCGGTCCGAATGGTCGCGGCCGATCCGTCCAGCTCGACATCCCAGCCGTCATGGGGTCCGATGCGCACGGCGTTCGCCCCCGCGTGCAAGCCGGTCAGATCGCCGATGACGTACGTGGGACGTTGCTCGGGCGGAGCGACGAGCAGGTCCATCGCCGAGCTGACACCGGTGAGCACCAGCACGCTGTCCAGCCCGACCGCGTGTGCACCTTCGATGTCGGTGTCCAGGCGGTCGCCGACCACCAGTGGTCGCGACGCACGACTGCGCGCGATCGCGTCGGCCATCAACGGTGCCGCCGGCTTGCCCGCGACGAGGGGCTCCTTGCCGGTGGCATTGGCCACCGCGGCCACCATCGACCCGTTGCCGACGAGCTTGCCCCGCTCGGACGGCAGGGTCGCGTCGGTGTTGCAGGCGATCCACAAGGCCCCGTTACCGATTGCCAACGCGGCCTCACACAGTTCGGCCCAGCCCGTTTCCGGTGAGTGCCCCTGGATCACCGCTGCGGGACGATCGTCGGCGCTACGGGTCACCGCGATGCCGACTTCGCGCACTTCTTGCGCGAGCCCATCGGTCCCGATGACCAGCGCACGCGATCCCGGATCGAGATGCTCCGCCAGCAACCGGGCAGCCGACTGGGCACTGGTGATCACTTGCTCCGCGGTCGCCGTGAAACCCCTCTCGGTGAGATGGGTGACCACGTCGGCGGGACGGCGACTGGCGTTGTTGGTGACGAAGTACCGTGCGGTGTCGATGTTCTCGAGGGTGTCCAGAGCACCGGGCAACGCCCGATGGCCCGCGAAGACCGTCCCGTCCAGGTCGAGCAGCAGCGCGTCATAGCGCGAGGCGAGTGTCTCCACCGGCCGGTCGACGACGACTGATGCGCCGGAGTCGGTGCCGACTTCAGCAGCCTCCGCCACCTCTGCGGGCAGGGTCGTCGGCGCCGCCGCGTCCGGGGCGGGCGGCGCTGCCACGACCGTGTCAGGTGCGGCAGACTCAGCGGCAATGACATCAGCAGGACCGGCATCAGGAACGGCATCACTGACCACACTGTCGGCCGCGTCATCGCCGAGTGAGTCGTGCTCTGGCCGCTCAGCCTGGGAGGCCGTCTCCGCCGCCTCGGGGTCGGTGAGATCCACGAGCCGCAGCTCAGCGTCGGTGACATCCTCGACGTCGGCCGCTGCGGCGTTCATGAACCACGTGACCGCGTCGTCCACGCGCCCTGCTGCGTGCAGAGCAGAGGCGTACGCGTAGTACAGGCGCGCCACCGGGGTGCCGCTGCGCCCCGGCGACAGATCGCCGGTTTGCAGTGTCACCACCGCCTTCTCGGGTTCGCCCAGGTCGATCCGCGCACCGGACTCGACGATCCGCATCTCGGTGGCATCATCGCCCTCGAGTTTGCGTGCGTCGTCGCTGCGTGCGATCTCGATTGCCCGTTCGGGGCGTCCGAGCCCGCGTTCCGCGTCCGCGATGAGCGGCAACAATCCGGGGTTGCCGGTGATGCGCCGGGCGGCTCGCAGTTCCGACACGGCCTCCTGCCACTCACCCGCGCTGTAGGCGGCGATGCCCAGGGTCTCGCGGACGAGCCCGACACGGCCGGCGCGACGACGCGCCGCACGGGCATGCTCGAGGGCTGTTGCCGGATCGTCTTCCAGCAGTCGGGTCACCATGACGAGGTGTCGAGCGACATTCTCCGCATTGGTCTTGTCGAGCGTCAGAAGATCCCGCCTGACCTCGGTATCGAGGTCAGATGCGGCGACGTCGTCGGGGAGCAGCGGCTCGTCGGGACGACCTGCCGAACCCGTTCCGCGGGACGGTCGTTGGGGACGCCCCGCCCTCGGGGCGCTGCTATTTGGTCGGCCGTCGCGTCGAGCACCGCCGGCGCGACGGGGTTCACCGTCTCTGCGGGATGTATTCGTACGACGCGACGAGTCGTCCCTGCGCGGGCCACCATCTCGTCGCTCGAACCGGTCGCGGTCACTCATAGCAGCCAATCTATGCCTTGATGTGCGGTGGCGGTCGATGAACGCATCGCCGCATCGGGTCGAGTCGCCGACCAAACGCCGGCAGGAACTCACGAAGACACGCCAACGGCCCTGTACTCGAATAGCTTCGAATACAGGGCCGTTGCTCAAGTTGTGTTCGGCGGTGTCCTACTCTCCCACACTGGTTAGGGTGCAGTACCATTGGCGCTGGAGGGCTTAGCTTCCGGGTTCGGAATGGAGCCGGGCGTTTCCCCTCCGCTATGGCCGCCGAAACTTTGTGAAACCCACACACAACGGGTTTGTTTGTTGTGTGTTGTTTCAGAAGATGCATAGTGGATGCGAGCAGAGCTCTATATTTTTTTGGTGTTGGGTGTTGTTGGTAAGTCCTCGGCCGATTAGTACCAGTCACCTGAACCCATTACTGGGCGTACAGTTCTGGCCTATCAACCCCATGGTCTGTAGGGGGCCTTAACCACTCGAAGGTGGTGAGAAACCTCATCTTGGAACAGGCTTCCCGCTTAGATGCTTTCAGCGGTTATCCCTTCCGAACGTAGCTAACCAGCAGTGCACCTGGCGGTACAACTGGCACACCAGAGGTTCGTCCGTCC
>NZ_JAZDUF010000012.1:0-45205 GCF_036350415.1 Gordonia sesuvii | reverse complement strand
GACCCTGGCCACCACCTGACCCCGCCCGGGGCAGGCGCCCCAATGGCACCCGCCCGCGATTCAGCCGACCCAGCATTCGGCGACAGCGCCAGCCGCAAGAGACCACTTCTTCAGCAGCCTCCTAGCGCCTCGCTCCTCAGGGACCGGGGGGAGTGCTCAGGGACCGGGGGGAGTGCTTAGGGACCGGCACGCTACCCGGGCGGCCTCACTCCTCGTCGACGAACTCCAGGATGTCGCCGGGTTGGCATTCGAGCACGCGGCACATCGCGTCGAGCGTGCTGAACCGGATCGCCTTGGCGCGACCGTTCTTCAGCACCGACACGTTGGCCGGTGTCAGCCCGACACGTTCCGCGAACTCGCCGACGCTCATCTTCCGCCGTGCCAGTTCCACATCGATGCGCACGATGATCGGCATCAGATCACCGCATCCATGTCGGTGCGCAGGTCGGTGGCCTGCCGGAGCAGCGCGCGCATGACGATCATCAGCAGGCCGAACACTGCGACGAACGTCAGACAGACGAACATCAGCAGCGGCAGGCCCGGGTCGTCGGCATTGATGCCGACGTAGACGAAGGCCCCCGCGAACGCGACCCATCCGACGGCCACCGTCCAGACGATCACGTCCACCCAGATCAGCGACGCCCGGGTGAAGATCCGATCGCCGCGGACCAGGGTGAGCAGCCGCCAGATGCAGACCAGTACCACCTCGACGCACAGGATCAGGAAGGCCGCCAGCGCGGTCGCCGGCCAGCGTAGGTGGGCCGACTCGGGCGACTCCGCGGCCATGTGCGCGAACTGCCCCGGGAACGACAGCGTCTGCAGCACTATCAGGACGGCGAGCAGGACCAGCAGCGCGGCGCGCAGGGGGATGACGACTCGATTGTCGACGTTCATACATCGATATTCGATGGATGGATATCGTATGTCAATACACTCAGGGAGCGAGTGAGTAATTTGGTGGAGTGGCGATCAGGGTCGCCCGCGCACCGTAGAGTGGTGCGCTGTCCACGCATGGTCCGGTCTGGGGAAATCGGATGATGCGGACATGCTCGGACGGATCGTGGCAGATATCTTGACAACGGATGTTGCTACGATTTGTCGGAATCCCAACGGAGGTGTCATGAGCTTCAAGAGTCCCTTTCCCGATGTCGAGATCCCGAACCAGACGGTCTACGACTTCCTGTTCGGGTCCATCACCGACGACGACATGGATCGGGTCGCGCTGGTCGACCCCAAGTCCGGCGACGAGACGACCTACGCCCGGCTGATCGGGCAGATCCACGCCGCGGCGGGCGCCCTCGCGGCGAAGGGGATCGGGGTCGGCGACGTGGTCGGCATCCTGTCGCCCAACATCCCGGCGTTCGCGACCGTGTTCCACGGCGTCCTGCGCGCAGGCGGTACGGCAACGACGATCAACGCACTGTTCACCGCGCCGGAGATCGCCAAGCAGCTCACCGATTCGAAGGCCAAGATGCTGGTCACCGTGTCCCCGTTGGCCGAACAGGCCAAGGCGGCCGCGAAGGAGGTGGGCATCTCGGATGCGGACCTGATCATCCTCGACGGCGCCGGACTCAAGGCGACCGGACATCCCAACGCGGTGGATCTTCTCGCCCCCAATCTCCCCGCTCCCGATGTCACCATCGACCCGGCCACCCACGTGGCGGCGCTGCCCTACAGCTCCGGCACCACCGGCAACCCGAAGGGTGTGGCGCTCAGCCACCGCAACCTCGTCGCCAACGTCGCCCAGATCAAGCCTCTGCAGGGCATGACCTCCGACGACGTGGTGATCGCGGTGCTGCCGTTCTTCCACATCTACGGCATGACCGTGCTGCTCAACGCGGCTCTCTACAACCGCGGCCGGCTGATCATCATGCCGAAGTTCGACCTGGTCGAGTTCCTCGAGAACATCCAGAACCACAAGGTGACCAGCGCCTACATCGCGCCGCCGGTCGCGGTCGCGCTGGCCAAACACCCCATCGTCGACAGCTACGACCTGTCGTCGCTGGAGATGATGATGTCGGGTGCCGCACCCCTCGACGACGAGCTCGGCAAGGCCGTCGCGAAACGGCTGAACCTGCACATGTTGCAGGGCTACGGGATGAGCGAGCTGTCGCCGGTGAGTCACCTGATCCCGATCGACACGCAAGCGGCACTGGGCCAGGAGGATCCGCCGCTGTCGTCGACCGGGTGGGCGATCCCGAACACCGAGAACAAGATCGTCGACCCGGCCACCGGCGACGAGATCGAACTGCCGAGCGAAGGCCTGTCGGAGCCTGGCGAACTGTGGGTGAAGGGGCCGAACGTGATGCTCGGCTATCTCAACAACGATCAGGCCACCGCCGACACCATCGACGCCGACGGCTACCTGCACACCGGTGACCTCGCCCAGGTCGATCCCACCGGCTGTGTCTACATCGTCGACCGGCTCAAGGAGCTCATCAAGTACAAGGGCTACCAGGTTCCGCCCGCCGAACTCGAGGCCCTGTTGCTGACCAACCCGAAGATCGCCGACACCGCGGTCGTCGGTGCGGTCGACGACGACGGCGAGGAGATCCCCAAGGCGTTCGTCGTCAAGCAGGCCGACGCCGACCTCACCGCCGATGAGGTGATCGAGTTCGTCGCGGCAAAGGTCGCCCCGCACAAGAAGGTTCGCGCGGTCGAGTTCATCGAGGCGATCCCGAAGTCCGCGTCCGGCAAGATCCTGCGTAAGGACTTGCGGAAGTAGCCTCCGCTCACGACGTGCCCAGCACGGAGGTCGAGTGGGCGCTGTTTTTCGTCGAGTGGGCGCGGCCAGTCATCTGAACGCGCGGTTCGCTGTCACTTCCGCGCCCACTCGACGAAAAACCGCGCCCACTCGACACGAAAGGTCGTCACTCGACCTTGTGCTAGTTGATCTCTTCGAGATGCCGGTCGTCGGAGATGTGCTGACGACGATGCCACCAGTAGGTGAAGGCCCACAGGATCACGCCGAGCAGCAGCAGCCAGCCGGCGATCACGTACTGCTCGTTGTCGGCGCGGGCGAACGGCAGGGTCAGCGCACCCGAGGTGACGGCGCCGAGCACGGCGAACACGGTGTTCGTCTTGAAGTGCTTGTGCTGCACCTTGTCCCGGCGCAGGACCAGGACCGAGATGTTGACGACGGTGAACACCGCCAGCAGCAACAGGGCGGTGGTGCCGCCGAGTAGGCCGACGACGTTGCTCTCCGGGTCCGAGCTGACGTACACGAGCAGGCAGAGTGCGATGACGGTGGTGAAGATGATCGCCGCGAACGGGGTACGACGGCCCGGATGTACGTAGGCGAGGAACTTCGGCAGCACACCCTGTTTGGCCATGCCGTAGAGCAGTCGGCTGGCCATCATCATGTTGATCAGGGCGGTGTTGGCGACCGCGAACATCGATATCCACGGCAGCAATTCGGTCATCGGGAAGTCCGGCGCCGCCGCCTCGACCACCTGGACCAGTGGGGTGTCGCTCTCGGCGAGGTCGCCGACCGGGACGATCGCCACGGCGGCGATGGCGATCAGCACATATACGACGGCCGTGATCCCGAGGCCGGTCAGCATCACCTTCGGGAAGATGCGGGTGGGTTCCTTGCACTCCTCTGCCATGTTGACCGAGTCCTCGAAACCGACCAGCGCGAAGAAGGCCAGAGCGGTTGCGGCGGAGACGGCGATGAACGCGTTCTTGTCGGCGGAGGTTTCGAAGGCCACCACGGCATCCCAGTGTTCGGCGTTGCCGCCGATGATGAACCAGTAACCGATGAAGATCACCAGCAGCAGGCCGGACAGTTCCACCAGGGTCAGCACGACGTTGGTGCCGACTCCCTCGGCGACTCCGCGGAAGTTGATGAACATCACCAGCAGCAGGAAGCCGATCGCGAAGAAGAGTAGGGCGGGGTTGGTCGAGTCGGGTTCGTCGCCGCCGCTGAACGCGGTCAGCATGTTGGCGGCGAATGCCCGCGACGCCGTGGTTGCCGAAGTGATACCCGAACACATCACCGTGAACAGGACGATGAACGTCAGGAAATGCACCCCGAATGCCTTGTGGACATACAAAGCCGCCCCGGCAGCCTGGGGATATTTGGTGACCAGTTCGAGATAGGAAAACGCGGTGAGGGTGGCGACGGCGAAGGCGATCAGGAACGGCAACCAGGCCGCACCGCCCACCTCGCCGGCGACCTGGCCCGTCAGGGCGTAGACGCCGGTCCCCAGGATGTCGCCGATGATGAAGAGCAGCAGCAACTTCCAGCCGAGGACACGCTTGAGTTCGGGTTGTTGGTCGGGTTTGCCGGCGCCTGTCGCGCCGGTATCCGCGCTGACGGTCATGTAGTGAAGCTAGACCGGTTTCCGGGGATTCGCGCGTTCGTTGACCGATTTGATGCGGACGGAATGCGCGGCGAGGGTGTGCGAGACTTCTCTCATGAGCAACGGCACCCTCATTCTGATGCGGCACGGCGAAAGCGAATGGAACGCGTCCAATCAGTTCACCGGATGGGTTGATGTGGCCCTCACCGAGAAAGGTGAGGCCGAGGCGCTGCGAGCCGGTGAGCTCCTCATCGAGCACGACGTCCTGCCCGACATCCTCTACACGTCGCTGCTGCGGCGGGCCATCCAGACCGCGCAGATCGCGCTCGACAAGGCCGACCGCCACTGGATTCCGGTCACCCGCGACTGGCGACTCAACGAGCGCCACTACGGCAAACTGCAGGGTCTCAACAAGGCCGAGATCAAAGAAGAGTTCGGCGACGAGCAGTTCATGCTCTGGCGCCGCAGCTACGACACCCCGCCGCCGCCGATCGACCCCACCGCCGAGTACAGCCAGACCGACGACGCGCGCTACGCCGATCTCGCCGAGGTGCCGCTGACCGAGTGCCTCAAAGACGTCGTCGAGCGGATGGTGCCGTACTTCACCGAGACCATCGCCGCCGACATCCGGGCGGGGAAGACCGTCCTCATCGCCGCCCACGGCAACTCGCTGCGCGCGCTCGTCAAGTACCTCGACGGGATCTCCGACGAGGACATCGCAGGTCTCAACATCCCCACCGGCAACCCGTTGCGCTACGACCTCGACGACGATCTGAAGCCGCTGAATCCCGGCGGCACCTATCTCGATCCGGAGGCGGCGGCAGCCGGCGCGGCGGCGGTGGCGGCGCAGGGTCAGAAGTGATCAGCGGCTGACCAGCTGTAATGAAAACGTCATGGTCCCGATGATGTGATGCACGCTACATTGGATGCCATGGCGAACGTCGGGAGTCTGAGGATCAATCATTCCCCTGCTCAGGAACGCTACGAGGCGATCTTGAAGCCGGGTTCCACAGCCGGGTCGACGGAGTCCGGGGACTATGCAATCGACGACGAGCAGGTCGTGGGCTACCTCGACTACGTGTCGGAGCCATATCAGGTGGTGTTGACCCACACTGTGATCCACGAGCAGTACAGCGGTCACGGTTATGCGGGGGAGCTCGTCCGGGTGGTCCTCGATGACATCCGCGACGCAGGCAAGCAGGTGGTGCCGGTCTGCTCGTACGTGCAGCGGTTCATCACGCAGCACCCGGAGTATGCGGACATGGCGGTTCCGGTACCGCAGTGAACGTCGGGATGCGGCGAAGCTAGCAGCGGCACCGCATCGGCACAGTGGGTAGGTGGAACGCCATATGAACAGCGGCGGAACAATGCCTTCGGATGTGCAGAGTGCGTTCGTCGGGCCGTAAGCTGCCATTGTGACCGTTGCACAGCTCGTCGCGGCGATCGCCATCGCTCTTGTCTGCCTTGCCGGTGGGATCATCATCGGATTCAGCGCGCGGCGTCATGGCCGTGGCCCACTCTTCTCCCGCACCAAGTCGTCGGTTGACGACCACCCCTCGGCGGAGACCGCATCCGCCGTGACAGGGCTGGTCAGCCAGCGGGTGATCGCCGCCAACGCACCGCGTGAGGTGGCCGAGACCGCCGAGCTCCGTGACTCGGACGTCTCCGTCACCACCGACGACGGGCGGATGACCAAGGCGGGGCTGCTCAGCCTCATCGTCCGCAACAGTGAGAACGCGGTAGCCGTGGTCGACCGGTTCCGCGACGTCGTGCTGTTCAACAACCAGGCCGTCGAGCTGGGCGTCGTCCACGACCGGCTGCTGGCCGACGCGGTGTGGGACGCGGCCAAGGAAGTCCTCGACACCAAAGCCGAGGCCCGCTTCGAGTTCACCCCGGTCCAGTCGTCGTTCGGGTTCGTCTCCACTGGACGTGCAACCACCCGTCAGGTCGAGTCGGTGCGGTGCCTGGTCCGTCTGGTCGCCCACGAGGACGAGAGCTATGCGGTCGTCTACGGCACCGACGACACCGAACACAGCCGGGTCGAGGCCACCCGCCGCGACTTCGTCGCCAACGTCTCCCACGAGCTGAAGACGCCGGTCGGCGCGATCGGCCTGCTCGCCGAGGCGCTGCTGGAGTCCTCCGACGACCCCGAGTCCGTCGAACACTTCGGTCGTCGGGTGCTCACCGAGGCCGACCGGCTCGGCAACATGGTCAGCGAGCTCATTGCACTGTCCCGCCTGCAGGGCGGGGAGACGCAGGAGTTCACCGCCGTCGACGTCGACGACCTGGTCCGGGAAGCGGTCGAGACCTCGGCCACGACCGCGGAGGCGGCGGGCATCACGCTCCGGACCGACGACGACACCGGGTTGAACGTGCGTGGCGACCGCATGCTGCTGCTGACCGCGATCAGCAATCTCGTGGTGAATGCGATCGCCTACTCGCCGGCGAACACGACGGTGTCCATCAGCAGGCGGATCACCCCGATCGACGGACGACCGATGGTCGCGATCGCGGTGACCGACCGCGGTATCGGCATCGCCCGCGAGGATCAGGAGCGCGTCTTCGAGCGGTTCTTCCGGGTCGACAAGGCCCGCTCGCGACTGACCGGTGGCACCGGGCTGGGCCTGGCCATCGTCAAGCACGCGGCGGCCAACCACGGCGGGTCCATCGGCTTGTGGAGTAAACCCGGCACGGGATCGACGTTCACGCTGTGCATCCCCGAGGACCTCACGGCCGAAATCGCAGGGGCCGGAGAGGTGCCCGATCTCGTGATCGACGACGGTGTCTGTGACCCGGGTGCCGTCGAGCACGCCCAGAGCGAGCCGGGGATCGCCCGGACAGCCGACCATGACCAACGACAAGAGGAACTTCATCGGTGACGCACGTACTGATCGTCGAGGACGAGGAATCCCTGGCCGACCCGCTGGCCTTCCTGCTCCGTAAAGAAGGTTTCGAGGCAAGTGTCATCAACGATGGGGCGCAAGCGATCTCGGCATTCGACCGGGTGAGCCCCGACATCGTACTGCTCGACCTGATGCTGCCCGGGATGTCGGGTACCGAGATCTGCAAGACCCTGCGCTCACGCTCGAGCGTCCCGGTGATAATGGTGACCGCGCGCGACAGTGAGATCGACAAGGTCGTCGGCCTCGAACTCGGTGCCGACGACTATGTCACCAAGCCGTACTCGGCGCGCGAACTGATCGCCCGCATCCGCGCGGTGCTGCGTCGCGGCGGTGACGTCGGCGAGGAGGAACTCGCCATCGGCGTCATCGAGGAGGGCCCCGTCCGCATGGACGTCGAGCGCCACACGGTCGCCGTCAACGGCGAGTCGATCACCTTGCCGCTCAAGGAGTTCGACCTCCTCGAATACCTGCTGCGCAACGCCGGCCGGGTGCTGACCCGCGGTCAGCTGATCGACCGCGTGTGGGGCGCCGACTATGTGGGGGACACCAAAACCCTCGACGTGCACGTCAAGCGGCTGCGGTCAAAGATCGAGCCCGACCCCGGCAACCCCAAGCACCTGGTCACCGTCCGCGGCCTCGGCTACAAGTACGAGCCGTAGGCCACCGCACCTCACAAGCTCGCAAGCTCACCTCCCAACGCCATCAGCACGGAGGTCGAGCGTGCGCGAAAGCTCGCAAGCCGACTTCCCAACGTGCCCAGCACGGAGGTCGAGTGGGCGCTGTTTTGCGTCGAGTGGGCGTGGCATACCACTGAACGCACGATTCCTCGCCAACTCCCGCGCCCACTCGACGCAAAACAGCGCCCACTCGACACGAAAGGCAAAGCCGAGACTCACGAAACGCTAGAAAACAACCCCACCCGACCCACGAAACGCGGGCACAACCAACCCCTACTCCTCGATGAGGTTGTACTTCTGATCCGTCTCCCGCCGACTGGTCGCGGCCGTCGTCGCCGGATGAACGGCGATGAGCCCCAGTCCGTTTCGTCGTCGGCAGGCGTCGGCTAGCGCCTTGTAGGCGGGTCGGCCGATGAGTTCGGTCAGTTCCGGAGCATACGACTGCCACACCTGGGTGGCGCCGACGTGGGCGTCGGGGGAGCCGGAGCAGTACCACTTGAGGTCGTGGCCGCCCTCGCCCCACCCGCGACGGTCGTACTCGGTGATAGTGGTGCGCAGCACCTCGGTGCCGTCCGGACGTTCCACCCAGTCCTGTTCGCGTCGGATCGGGAGTTGCCAGCAGACGTCGGGCTTGACGGTCAGCGGCTCGAGGCCGCGTTTCAGCGCCATCGAGTGCAGCGCACATCCCTCGCCGCCGGCGAATCCCGGACGGTTCAGAAAGATGCACGCGCCCTTGTGTTTCCGGGTCTTGAGAGCCGGTTCGTCGTCGAGGTCACCCTCTTCGAGGTAGCCGCGTGGACCGAGCGGATCCTTGCCCGTGCCCTTCTTGTAGAACTGCCAGTCGTCCTCGGTGAGCATCGCCATCGCCTTGGCAAGTTTCTTGCGGTCGTCCTTGTCGGACAGATATGCGCCGTGGCTGCAGCATCCGTCGTTCTCGCGGCCCTCGATGATGCCCTGGCAGGCCGGTGTCCCGAACACACATGTCCAGTAGGACAGGAGCCAGGTCAGGTCGGCCTTGATCACGTGTTCCGGATTCTCCGGATCGGCGAATTCGTACCATTCGCGCGGAAAGTCGAGATCGACCTCGGGCGCGGGGGTCATGCGTTCGGGGGCCGCGGGGCGCGAGGCTTCGGTACGGGTCACAACTCAACGGTAACCGCCATCGGCGAGGTGGCGCCCGATGGGCCGACCCGCACGTTTGGGCCTGCCGCGTCCCGATCGCACCACGCCAGGCAGTACTCTTGGGGTCCGTGCGTCTAGGAGTGCTCGACGTGGGCAGCAACACCGTTCACCTGCTGGTCGTTGATGCCCATCGCGGTGGCCATCCCAACCCGATGAGTTCGACGAAGTCCGTGCTGCGGCTCGCCGAACAGATCGACGACCGCGGGTGTCTCACCGACCGTGCGGCGGCCAAGCTGATCGAGTCGGTCGACGAGTTCACCCACATCGCGTCGACGTCCGGATGCGAACAGATCATGGCGTTCGCCACCTCCGCGGTGCGCGATGCGAGCAACAGCGACGAGGTCCTCGCGCGGGTGGCGGCCAAGACGGGCGTCGAGGTGACGGTCCTGTCCGGTCACGACGAGGCGCGGCTCACCTCGCTGGCTGTGCGCCGTTGGTACGGCTGGAGCGCCGGCCGCATCCTCGCCCTCGACATCGGTGGCGGATCGCTGGAGATGTCCAACGGTGTCGACGAGGAGCCCGACTCGGCGATGTCCCTGCCGCTCGGCGCGGGTCGCCTGACACGTGAGTGGTTGCCGGGTGACCCGCCGGATCGCCGCCGGGTCGCGGTGTTGCGGGATTGGCTCGACGCTGAGCTCCGGCCGGTGGCCAAGGAGCTGACCGCGCCAGGTCGCCCCGACCTCGCGGTGGGTACCTCCAAGACGTTCCGCAGTCTCGCCCGGCTGACCGGCGCCGCGCCGTCGAGTGCGGGTCCGCGGGTGAAACGGGAGCTCACCTCCAACGGTCTGCGTCAGCTGATCTCGTTCATCTCGCGGATGACGCGCGACGACCGCGCCGAACTCGAGGGTGTCAGCGCAGATCGGGCCGGACAGCTGGTGGCGGGGGCGCTCGTCGCGGAGGCGGCCATGCGGGCGATGTCAATAGATACACTTGAGATCTGTCCGTGGGCTCTGCGTGAGGGGGTCATCCTGCGACGGCTCGACGCCGAGCCGGTGCAGGCGGCGGAGGCCGTCGCGGCCGAGGCCGTCGGTTCCGGCGGCTGACGGGCGGACGAATCCGCAACCGGACGGGCGAGACAAGCGCCGACACGGACAAGCGTCCGGCGTGCGGGCGAGCAACATCGAGGACGGAGAGCACCCTGTATGGCTAGCGAATCGGGTTCCGGGGGACGAGCGAGCGGGCCTGATGACACCGACTCCCGACCGATCTCGGTCTCGGAGTTGTTGGCCCGCAGCCGAGAGGACGGCGGGACGTCGACCGTCCCGGGGCGCGAGTCGCGCAACCGACGCCGGGTGGGCCGCGAAGGTGCGGTCTCGGTGTCGGAGCTGACCGGGGAGATTCCGCGCATCCGATCCGCCGATGGCGAGGCCTCCACCTCGTCGGGAGAGTCCGCGCCGTCGACCGCACCGCGACGTCGCGGCGCCGGCCCGGCCTCCGGACCGTTCCCGCGCTCGGCCACCCCTGTCGCACGACGCTATGCCGAGGACCGTCCGGTACCCGACCGTTCCGCCGGCCCGGCGCCGACACCCCGGCCGACCAGCTCTGATCCGTCGGCCCCGAGAACATCGGCCCCCAGAACGACGCCGCCGGTGCCGTCGAGCGGCATGCCCGGGTTCGCCCCGCCGTCCACGCGCGACTTCAGTGCCGCCGACGTTGCCGAGCGGGCGTCGACGAAGCGGGCCGAACCCGCCGGCGCGTCGGCCGAGGAGACCGAGAACGCGAACGCGGTCACCGGCATCATCCCGGTGGTCGGCGACGATCGCGAGGGCCTCGTCGTCGTGGACTCCGACGATGTCGACGTCGTCGACCTCGCCGCCCCGACCACATCGCGCGGTGGCGACACGACCACTGGCGAGAACTTCGGCGAGGTGATGGAGGACTTCGACTCCTACCGCGCGTTCGCCGACGTCGAGGAGGACGAGCCGAAGCCGCGTCGGAAGCTGTTCGGACGCCGCAAAAACAAAGATCGGTCGGCGCGGCCGGCAGCTGCCCGGGAACGTGAGCAGCACGACGCCGCCGCGACCGACGAGAGCACCGACGGCTCGGTCGGCGACGAGACCGCCGACCACGGGGCCGTGCTGGGCATGATGGCCGCCCCGGTGGTCGCCGGAGCCGTGGCCACCACGACCGACCGCACATCGGACACCGACGACACATCCGACGGAGAGTCCGCCCCGGGCGACGACGCGACCGACGCCCCGGCCGCCGAGGTCGACACCAATGCGCAGACCACCGCGCCCGATCCGGTCGAGACCGACGCCGACACTGCTGACACCGAGGCAGACACCGGCCGTCCCGACGTCGAGAACGCCGGCTCCCCGTCGGGCGACACCACACCTGCAGCCGACACAGCGGCCGCCGCCGACCGGCCCTCGGCCCATCCGACGACGGACCACGACGTCGTCGCCGAGAGCGCCCCGCCTGCGGCGGAGGTCGCCGCGACGGACACCACGAGCACGAACACGGACACCCCCGCCACGTCCACCGACGCAGCGGCATCCGAGGACCGCCCGCACGAGACGTCGCCGCTCCTCGCCTGGCTGCTGATCATCGGGCAGGCGCTGGCCGGACTGGCCGTCGGCGTGGGGCTGTTCTGGGGGTTCACCGAGCTGTGGAAGTGGAACGTCTACTTCGCGTTGGTGTTGGCAGTGCTGGTGATCTTCGGCATCGTCACCTTCGCGCACCTTGTGCGACGCACCAAGGACCTGACCACCACACTGCTGGCGATGGGAGTGGGCCTGATCGTCACGATCGGTCCGCTCGTGTTGCTGGCCACCTGATCGGCTCGTGAACACCATCCAGCCTGCGCACCGCGGCGAGATCCCCGTCGCACTGTCCACCGCGTCGGTGTATCCGCAGAACACCGAGGCCGCATTCGCCTACGCCGCCGAACTCGGGTTCGACGGCGTCGAGCTGATGGTGTGGGGCGAACCGGTCAGCCAGGACATCAAGCACGTCGAGTACCTGTCGGAGCGCTACCAGGTCCCCGTGCTCTCGGTCCATGCGCCGTGTCTGCTGATCTCCCAGCGGGTGTGGGGGCGCGACCCGCTGGTGAAGCTCGGCCGCTCGGTGCAGGCGGCCGAGGATCTGGGCGCACAGACGGTCGTCGTGCACCCGCCGTTCCGCTGGCAGCGTGCCTATGTCGAGGGGTTCGACGACCTCGTCGCCGAACTCGAGGACGACAGCGGCATCGACGTCGCGGTGGAGAACATGTTCCCGATGCGAGTGGACCGTCTGTTCGGGGCGGGGGAGCGGTCGGCGCGGCGGCTCCGCGAGCGGGGCGGCGGTCCGGGCATGTCCGCGTCCGCGTTCGGCAAGTCCATCGACCCGACCGACGACGGCTACGCGCACTACACCCTCGACCTCTCCCACACCGCGACGGCCGGCGCCGACGCGATCGCGATGTTCGAGCGGATGGGGTCGGCGATGAGCCATCTCCATCTCGCCGACGGCGACGGCGCCGCCACCGACGAACATTTGATGCCCGGCGACGGCGATCAACCCTGCGCGGAGATCTGCCGCCGACTCGCCGACAGCGACTTCGCCGGCACCGTTGTGCTCGAGGTCACAACCAGCTCGGCCCGCACCAAACCCGAACGCAGTGCGCTGCTGGCCCGTTCGCTAGATTTTGCCCGGCGGCACCTCGCACGGGGGCTGTCTGCCGACGATGCCGGGCGTGTGCGTTCCGAACGGAGCTGACCTCCCGGCACAGCCGAGGGGGAACCGACATGAGCCGTAAACTTGCCGACCTGCTGACCCTCACCGAGGTGTCCCGGCCGGGAGAGGGCCGCATCACCTACCGCGCGGTGATCGATCCGGTCTTCACGATCGGCCCCAAGGTGCACGGCGGCAGCCTGCAGATGATCGTCGCGCGTGCTGCGGCGCAAGCGCTGACCGACCTCGCGCCGGCCGGCGACGACCGCGCCCTGGGCAAGATGCCGGTCGCGATCACCAGCGACTTCCTCGCGGCGCCCGACGCCGCCGAGATCGACCTCGAGGTCGCGGTCCGCAAACGTGGACGCACGGTCACCGTGATGACGGTGGATGCGGTGCAGAACGGCCGGACCATGGTGCCCTCGTCGGTGACCTGTGCCCGACCCGACACGGGCACCCCGCACCATTCGGCGCCGACGATCCTCGACGACACCGCGGCCGAGCCGCCCGCCGACGGCATCGGCATCGACAACTCCCCGGTCTCCGAGGTCATGCACCTCGGGCCGGCGCTGGACCTCGTGCTGGATCCGGCCACATTCCCCATCGTCCGCGGGGAGACCGGCGCGCCCGTCGTGCGTGGGTGGGTCCGGCCCAAGGAGGACCGCTCACCCGACACCGATTTCGCGGTGCTGGTCTGCGACATCTCGCCGCCGGTGGTGATGAACCTCGCCCTGTTCGGCTGGGCCCCGACGGTGCAACTCACCACCTACGTGCGTCGTCACCCGGCGCCCGGGTGGCTGCGGTTCGCGGCGACGAGCACCGAGGTGGGACCCGGCATGTTCGAGGAGGATCATCTCGTGGTGGACTCGACCGGTACCGTCGTCGCGCAGTCGCGGCAACTCGCCCTCATCCCGCAGCAGTCGTGACCGGCCAGACGCCAGGCGTCTGTCCCCCAGACATCAGTTCAGAAAGGCATCACCAGTGACCGAACGCATCGCCATCGTCGGTGGCGGCAAGATCGGCGAAGCGCTCTTGGCCGGCCTGATCCAGTCCGGCAAGCAGACCAAGGATCTCGTCGTCGCCGAGAAGATGCCGAAACGCGCGAAGGAGATCGCCGACGAGTACGGCGTTCTGGTCACCGACGTGACGACGGCCGCGGAGGGCGCGCATTACGTGTTCCTGGCGATCAAGCCCGACGACGTCGACTCGGTGCTGCGGGAGCTGTCCAGCGCCGAGGATGCCGCCGAGACGGAACGCGTCACCGTCACCCTGGTCGCCGGGCTGCCGCTGTCGCGCTACGAGAACGGCCTGCAGGCGGGGTCGCCGGTGGTGCGGGTCATGCCCAACACCCCGATGCTGGTCAACGAGGCGATGTCGGCGGTGTCGGTCGGCCGCTACGTCGGCGAGGAACAGCTCGACGCGGTGGTGCGGCTACTCGAGACCGTCGGAAAGGTCGCGGTGGTACCGGAGCGGCACATGGACGCCGTCACCGCCATCTCCGGGTCCGGGCCCGCCTACGTGTTCCTCATGGCCGAGGCCATGATCGACGCGGGCGTCGCGCTCGGCCTCAGCCGGGTGCAGGCCGGCGAGCTGACCGTGCAGACCATCCGCGGTGCGGGTCTGCTGCTGAGTGAGTCGGGTCTGTCGCCGGTTGATCTGCGTGCCGCGGTGACCTCGCCCGGCGGAACGACCGCGGCGGCCATCCGGGAGTTCGAGGCGAACGGCTTCCGGCACGGTGTCTATGAGGCGACCCGGGCGTGTGCAGCGGCCAGCAAGAAGGCCGGACATCGACCCGACATTGAGGGTTTGAGCGGCCCCAACGGGGGACGAAGCGACGTCGACGCCCCATGATTTTGGGGTAGTTTGGCGAGAAACCCCAGTATGTAGGGTCTGAAGGTCACAACCGGCGCAACATTCACACAACTCACGTCGCTTTTTTCACATCAGCCACGCTAAGCTCTTTTAAGCACGTGCGTGTCTGGTGTCCGCCGGAGGGGAAGCCGGCGGCCGCGACGCGTGCTCCGGAGGTATGAGTAATTCATGGCACCTGCAGACAATCCTGGTGACAGGACCGGCGCAGTGGGCAACGCGACCTCGGGCTCGCAGTTCCTCACGGTCGCCGAGGTCGCATCTCTGATGCGGGTTTCGAAGATGACGGTCTACCGGCTCGTGCACAGCGGTGAGCTGCCGGCAGTCCGTGTGGGCCGGTCGTTCCGAGTTCACGCCAAGGCCGTGCACGACTACCTGGAGACCTCGTACTTCGACGTCGGCTAGCCGACGCGAGGCTCTTCGATCCACGACGACTCCCTCGGTGGACACACCTCAGGTGTGCTCCGCAGGGGGAGTCGTGGCGTCTGCGGGTGACCGGATTTCTTCTGGTAGGCGACGAGAAGGTAATGTGGGAGGTCGCGTGCTGATGCCCCCGCGTTGCGTCACGCACCGGCTGGGCACACCAGAGAAGTCAGTAGAACCGCGTCAACTGTGAGGAAGCACCCCAATGGGTTCAGTGATCAAGAAGCGCCGCAAGCGCATGTCGAAGAAGAAGCACCGTAAGCTGCTGCGACGGACCCGGGTGCAGCGTCGCAAGCTCGGCAAATAGTCGGATCGGGTCGCGTACCCGTCCGACACCTCCGAAGAACCCGCCCTGGTGGCGGGTTCTTCGCGTTTTTGCAGGCGGCCTGACGGGTAGCCGGGCGGGTCGCCGCGCCCGCGGCTAACCTGGGTGCCATGTCCGACGAGCAGCCCGCAGCGCCCCGGACCGTCCTGGTCACCGGTGCGTCCACCTTCCTCGGCGGATACCTCGTGGCGCGCCTCGCGGCGAATCCCGCCATCGAACGGGTGCTGGCCGTCGACTCCCGCGTACCGCGCAAGGACCTCTTGCGACGGATGGGTCGCGCGGAGTTCCTCCGGCTCGACATCCGACGCCCGGCGATCGCCAAGGCCATCGCCGGATACGAGGTCGACACGGTGGTGCATGCGGCCACCTCGATCATGGAGACCGCACCGCACTCGGCCGCGATCAAGGAGTTCAACGTCGTCGGCGCGATGCAGGTGTGCGCCGCCTGCCAGCGCAGCCCGTCGGTCAAGCGCCTCATCCTCCGCTCCACCGCGATGGTGTACGGCGCCAGCGGACGTGACCCGTCGCACTTCTCCGAGGAGACCCCGGCGCGCCGCGAACCCAAACGCGGATACGGCCGCGACCTGCTCGACATCGAGGGCTACGTCCGCGGCCTCGGCCGCCGACGCCAGGACATCGAGGTCACGATCGTCCGGCCGCAGGCCATCCTGGGGCCACGGATCAACACCCGCATGGGGTCTTACCTCTCGCTGCCGATCGTGCCGACGGTGATCGGGTACCAGCCGCGGCTGCAGTTCCTGCACGAGGAGGATGCGCTCGCCGCGATGGAGCACGTGACGCTCACCGGAAAGACGGGAACCTTCAACGTATCCGGGGAGGGCGTGGTGACCCTCACGCAGGCGATTCGCCGGATCGGGCACATCGAACTCCCGGTTCCGAGCAGCCTGCTCGCGCCGATCACGGGTGTGTTCCAGGATCTGCGGTCGGCGAAGCTGCGGTCGAGCCAGACCGAATACCTCACCTACGGACGGGTTCTCGACACCACCCGGATGCGCACCGAGCTCGGCTTCGCGCCACGGTTCACCACGCTGGAAACCGTCGACGACTTCATCGAACGCGGGAGTTCGGCGCCGGTCATCGGTGCCGACTCGTGGCGCGGCATCGAGCGTCGCGTCGTCGCCGCGGCGCACCAACTCCAATGAGATGGTCAAGCGCAGGCAAAGAAAAACGGCCGATGTGAATCGTGGCTAGCCGCGACGCGCCGAGAGTCGATGCGATATGCGGCACAAACGAGCACAAAGGTGAGTCACGCTCTAGACTTGGACGCCAGACCCACTCGGGGGGCGCGTACCATCGAGTCTGTTCGCCAATGGGGACGGTGGGGGGTTGACGATCAATTGACGCAGAGGTGAGGATCTTGGCAGGTGGCGGCGCTACGGACGCACGTACCGCAAAGGTGATCCAGCTGTATGCGACCCCCGGTGACGGAGTCGATTCGCGCGGGAGTCGGAGTGCAGCTCGAGAGCAGGGTCGCCGTCGGCATCCCAGTCAGCAGGCCGGTGGTGCCCATCCCGCCAAATCTGCACCCGCTCAACGCAAGTCCCGGCAGAATGCGCAACTCGGACATCCCAACACCGATGGCTTCGGGCGTCCCGCGGCGCCCGTGACTCCGATCAGTGACGACGTGCAGGTCCCCACTGAATCGCTCGGCGTCGAACACCTCGGACCGAACCGCTCGAGCCCACTGTTCTCGCTGTCCGGGATCCGGGGCGCGGTCGCCGATTCGTTGACCGCGACGGCCGGGTTCATCCGGGAGCGGATGACGGGTGATTACGAGGTCGACGAGTTCGGTTTCGACCCGCATTTCACCGAGTCGGTCTGGTTCCCCGCGGTGCGACAAGTGTATGACAACTGGTTCCGGGTCGAGGTGTCCGGCGTGGAGAACCTGCCGGTCGAAGGGGGCGCGCTGCTCGTCGCGAACCACGCCGGCACTCTCCCGATCGATGCGATCATGACATCGCTGGCGGTGCGCGAGAATCACCCGACCGGACGTTTTCTCCGAGTTCTCGCCGCCGACATGGCCTTTGACACTCCTGCCGTCGGCGAGGTCGCCCGCCGGATCGGTGCCACCCTCGCCTGCACCCAGGACGCCGACCGGCTGCTGCGCGCCGGTGAACTCACCGCGGTGTGGCCGGAGGGATACAAGGGAATCGGCAAGCTCTACAAGGACCGCTACAAGCTGCAGCGTTTCGGTCGCGGTGGATTCGTGACGACGGCACTGCGCAACGCGGCACCGATCATCCCGGTGTCGATCGTCGGGTCCGAGGAGATCTACCCGATGCTCGCCGACCTGAAGCCGCTCGCCAAGGTCCTTGGGCTGCCATACTTTCCGATCACGCCGATCTTCCCGTGGCTCGGCCCGCTCGGGATGGTCCCGCTCCCGTCGAAGTGGCACATCCACTTCGGCCGCCCCATCGAGACCGGCTCGTTCGACGAGGCGTCCGCCGACGACCCGATGGTGGTCTTCGACCTCACCGACCACGTCCGTGAAGAGATCCAGCAGACCTTGTTCCGGATGCTCAGTCGTCGCGGTAGCGTCTACTTCGGCTGACGGGCGAGCGTTGCTCGGTCCCTGAGGAGCGAGCGTCATCCCGTTCCCTGAGGAGCGAGCTTGCGAGCGCGCCGCCCTGAGTAGCGAGCTTGCGAGCGTATCGAAGGGTCACGAAGGGCGGCCCTTCGTGACAGACCTCCGCTAGCGCTCCGGTCCTCCTCAGGGATCGGGTCGGGTGCACACAGACGAAGGGCGGGCGTGGATGAAGGCAGTGGCGTGTCAGCACGGGGAACTCTCCGTCGTCGATCTACCCACTCCCACGCCCGGACCCGGACAGGTCCTCATCCGGGTGGTCCGCGCCGGCATCTGCGGCTCCGATCTGCATGCCCGGACCCACGGCGACGCCAGCGCGGATGTGGCCGACGAGGTCGGCTATCACGCGTTCATGCGCTCCGACGAGTCGGTCGTCATGGGTCATGAGTTCACCGGCGACGTCGTCTCCTACGGTCCCGGCTGCCGCAAGCGGTGGGCGCCGGGCACCCCGGTGGTGTCGGTGCCGATGATCAAGCACGGCGACGACGCGCACCTGACGGGCCTCTCGGCTCGCGCGCCCGGCGCCTACGCGGACCTGATGCTGGTCTCCGAGGATCTCACGATGCCCGTCCCCGACGGGGTACCGGCCGAGCATGCGGCCCTCACCGAACCCCTCGCCGTCGCCCATCACGCGGTGCGGCGCGGCGACGTCGGCAAGCGCGACGTCGCGGTGGTGATCGGCTGCGGACCGATCGGCCTCGCGGTGATCCTGATGCTGAAGGCCGCGGGCGTCCGGTCGGTGGTCGCCTCCGACCTGTCCGCAGGGCGGCGCGATCTGGCCCGTCGCTGCGGCGCCGACGTCGTGGTGGACCCGCGCGCGGATTCGCCGTGGCAGGCGTGCACACAGCGGCGTCGCTACCTCACCGATGCGTCCGATCTGTTCGACACCGCGTTCTCCGCCATGCACGAGCTCCAGCGGATTCCGCGTGTGCCGTGGGCCAAGGTGATGCGGGTCGCCGAACGGGTCGGTGCAACCCCGCAGGGGCCGGTGGTGTTCGAATGCGTCGGTGTGCCCGGCATCATCGAGGACATCTGCTCGCACGCCCCGTTCCGGTCGCGGATCGTGGTGGTCGGGGTGTGCATGCAGCCCGACACCTTCCGGCCCGCGATGCCGATCAACAAGGAGATCGAACTGCGCTTCGTGTTCGCCTACGATCCCGGCGAATACCACGACACGCTGCAGATGATCGCCGACGGAAAAGTCGACCCGGGCCCGCTGATCACCGCGACCGTCGGCCTCGGTGGTGTCGCCGCGGCCTTCGATGCCCTGGGGTCGGCCGAACACCACGCGAAGGTGCTCATCGACCCGACCTCGGACGTCGTCACGTTGTAGCGGGTCAGTCCTCGGCCGGGTCAGTCCTCATCGGTCGCGGCGACACGGCCGGACCGGACCGCCGCCACCAACGTCTCGTGATCGGCCTCCGTGCGGTCGGCGTAGCGCACCGCATACCGGCCGATGACCTCGTCCAGATCGGAGTCGTCCTCGAAGTAGCCGCTCAGTTCGCGCGGATCGAGGGAGCGGGAATGCGCGCGGGCGAGCAGGGCGCCGGCCAGACGCCCGTAGTCGTCGAGGTGATCGCGCTCCAACGCGGTCGGATCGATGTCGCCCTTCAGGTTGCGGAATTGCCGCACGATGAACGGCATCCCGTCGATGGTGGTCCAGCCGAGCATGATGTCGGTCTCCGTCTGCACGAGACGCGCGCCGTGCACGATCCGCTTGCCCTCGTGTCGCGGGGTGGGCCCGGTGAACCGTGACGAGAGGAACGGCGCGAGCGACGACGGCTGCGCCTGCTTGAGCTGCAACACCAGGACCTCGTCGGCGTTGCCGAGCATCAACGCCACATAACTTCGCAGGCCGACGCTGCCGGTGCCGACGATCCGGAACGCGACGTCCGCGACGGAGTACCGCGCGATCAGGTTCCGCCTCGACTCGCGCAGCGTGTCGGCGTAGCGTTCCAGGCCGTCGACGACGGCACCGGCCACCGACTCGTCGACCGATGTCAGAATCGGCGGATCCTCGACGAATCGCCTACTGCTGATACCGGTTTCGTGATCATCGAGGTGTTCGGTCCACTTCGCCGCCACCTTCGCGCTGGTGTTGCGGCGGGCCTTCTTGGCGGCTTTTGCGAAGTCGTCGAGCAGTTCGTCGGCCTTCACCCGCTCCAGCACGGACTCGTCGGGCAGCGCATTCCAGGCGCGCAGGAACGGGACCTCCGCGAGGCCGCGGATCGTCCGCCGGTACGACTTCACCGCGTCCTCGGCGGCCTCGACACAACCGGATTCGGAGACGCCACCCTCGCGGCCGGCGAGGACCAGACTCGCCGCGAGGCGTTTGAGGTCCCACTCCCACGGGCCCGGGATGGTCTCGTCGAAATCGTTGATGTCCATCACGATCTGCCCGTCCGGCGAGCCGTAGAGGCCGAAGTTGGCGGCGTGCGCGTCGCCGCAGAGCTGCGCCGTCAGGCCGCTGGCCGGGCTGTCCGCGAGGTCGGCCGCCATCAGGCCGGCCGCGCCGCGGAAGAACGCGAAGGGCGACGCGATCATCCGGCCGATCCGCATCGGGATCAGATGCGGCAGCCGGCCCGCGTTGCTCGCGTCGACGAAGTCCAGGACATCGGGACGCGACCCACCCTCGCTGGCGTGGTCGTGCGCGTCGATGGGGACCTGCGCACGCAGGGCGCGTCCCCGTTCGACGACGTCGTCGGACTCGACACGCGTGCGGAGATCCACGCGTTTGCGTTGCTTCGCCACAGGGCGAATCTAGTGGATACCGGGTTGTTCAGCCGCGATGCTGGCGGATCAGCCGGGTGGCCGTCGCGGCGCCGGCCCCCGCGGCGCCGAGCACCAACGCGGTGGTCGCGCCGTACTTCGCGGCCTTGCGGGCGGTGCGGAAGTCGTAGATCTCCCAGCCGCGGACCTTCGCGACATCGCGCAGGTCGGCGTCCGGGTTGATCGCCACCGCGGTCCCCACCAGCGACAGCATCGGCACGTCGTTGTGCGAATCCGAATACGCGGTGCAGCGCTTGAGATTCAGACCCTCGCGGATCGCGAGCGCACGCACCGCGTGCGCCTTGCCCGGCCCGTGCAGGATGTCGCCGACGAGACGGCCGGTGAACACGCCGTCGACGCTCTCGGCGACGGTACCGAGGGCCCCGGTCAGCCCGAGGCGTTCGGCGATCGTCTGCGCGAGCTCCACCGGCGTCGCGGTCACCAGCCACACCTGCTGCCCGGCGTCGAGGTGGCGTTGGGCCAGCGCACGCGTTCCCGGCCAGATCTTCTCCGCGATGTAGTCGTCGTAGATCATCTCGCCCAGTTCGGCGAGCTCGGAGGTACGGCGTCCGGCGATGAACGACAACGCCTTCTCCCGACCCTCGGCGACGTCGGCCGCGTTCTCCTTGCCGGTGAGCTGGAACTTGGCTTGCGTCCACGCGAAATCGAGGATGTCGCCATAGGAGAAGTACTTGTGCGCGGCCAGACCACGCGCGAAATGGATGATCGACGCGCCCTGCACCAGCGTGTTGTCGACGTCGAAGAACGCGGCCGCGGTCAGGTCGCGGGGCGCGCTGGTGGGCTCGATGTCGTCGCTCGGGCGTGCCCGCAGCGAGTCCACGGCCGCCTTGGCGCTGGCCTCACCCGCGAGCCGCTGACGCAGTTCGTGGGCGGTCTGCCGGAACCGGCCGCTGGTTGCCCGGGCCCGCTCGGAGATCCAGGTGGCGACCCGCGACGCCTCTTCGTCGTCGGCGTCGTCGAAGTCGTCGGAATCCTCGTCGCTGTTCGCGCCACCGTCCGGGTCCATCGCGTCGGCGTGCGCTTCCCAGTCCTCGCCGTCGATCGTGATCTCGTCGCCGACGGCGTCGGCGGCCGTCTCCTCGGTCTCCTCAGGCGTCGGATCGTCGTTGCGATCTGCGTCCTCGGAGCCCGGGACCTCCTCGGCCACGGCTCACCTCCACTCCGCTCGTCGCCCCCGGTCCGGAACTCCGGAACCTCACAGTAGCCGCGGTCCAGCGTAGTCGGGAGCAATCGCGAGCAGTGACACACTGATCTGCGTGACCGGTCACCCGGCCGGGTCCCCCGATCACAGGAGGCTGTCATGTCGTTGACGTTGTTGACGCGGGCCGGCTGCTCGGCGTGCGCCACCGCACGCGCCGAATTGGCGCGTATCTGTGCGGATCTCGGAGTCGAGTTCGACGAGGTCGACGTGGACCGGGCCGCCGACGACGGCGATCCGATGGTGCGTGCGGAGTTCGGCGATCGGCTCCCGGTGGTGTTGCTCGACGACGAGGAACACAGCTACTGGGAGGTCGACGAGCCGCGGCTGCGCGCCGACATCGCTTCTCGGCGGCCGTGACGTCGGCCGCTCGCGTTGCGGGTGGGCCAGGGGAGGAACACGTTATCGCGCGGTATACGCTGACCCGTGATATCGGGGGTTCTTCAAGCGGGCGTGGGGGCGCCCCGGAGGCCGGAAGAAGGTGACCAGGGCGTGAGCGGCAGGGCGACGTCATCGGAGCCGTCGTCGGACGACCCCGGCTCCGACGACCCCGACTCAGAGATCCCCGAGCCGACCGTCACCCGTCTGGCGACCTATCTGCACGTGCTGCATTCGTTCTCCCAGCGGGGCATCCTGGTGGCCTCCAGCGGTCAGCTGGCCACGGCAGCCGGGGTGAACTCGTCGATCCTGCGCAAAGACCTCTCCCACGTCGGTGCCAACGGTGTGCGCGGCGTCGGCTACGACGTCGGACGCCTCACCGCGCGGATCGCGATGGTTCTGCACACCGACAGCACCCACACCGTCGCACTCGCCGGTGCCGGACGTCTCGGACGCGCCTTGCTCGCCCACGCCGGATTCGACCGGGGATTCCGGGTCGCGGCGATGTTCGACGCCGACCCCGACATCGTCGGGACCGTGGTGGAGCCGGGCGGGCCGACGGTGGCGCCGCTGTCCGCGATCGCCGACGTCTGCGCTGGTAGAGACGTCGAACCCATCGAGATCGGCGTCATCGCCACCGCGGAGGACGACGCCCAGGCGGCCTGCGACGCGTTCGTCGGGGTGGGTGTGCGTCAGCTGTTGAACGTAACGCCGACGACTCTGAACACGGACTCCGATGTCGTCGTGAGACAGGTTGATCTAGCCTTGGAGCTACAGGTGTTGGCGTTCAACGCGTCGCGTTCGCGTGTCCGCCGACCAGTCATGGGTGAGGAAACGGTGACGGCGTGAGTGTTTTGTTGTTCGGGGTCTCGCACCGCAGCGCACCGGTCGAGGTGCTCGAGCGGTTGGCGGTCTCCGACCACGATCGACCCAAGCTCGTCGACGAACTGCTGTCGTCGCGGGCCATCTCGGAGGCGATGCTCGTCTCCACGTGCAACCGCGTGGAGATCTATGCGGTCGTCGACGCCTTCCACCCTGCCCTCGAGGCGGTCGGAGCGGTGCTCGGCGACCACTCCGGGATGACGGTCAACGAGATGACCCGCCACGCCTACGTGCGGTACTCCGAGGCCGCCGTCGAACATCTCTTCACCGTCGCCGCCGGACTCGATTCGCTCGTCGTCGGCGAGCAGCAGATCCTCGGTCAGATCCGCAACGCCTACCTCGACGCCGATTCCAACCAGTCCGCCGGCCGCGTGCTGCACGAACTCGCCCAGCAGGCGTTGCGCGTCGGCAAGCGGGTGCACACCGAGACCGGCATCGACCGTGCCGGCGCATCCGTTGTGTCGGTCGCGCTGCACCGCGCCCAGGCGCTGCTGGCCCGGGAGCCTCGTGGCGGCGCCATGCGGTCCGCGGTCGTCGTCGGCGCCGGCGCCATGGGTGGCCTGGCCACCGCGCAACTCGCCCGCGAGGGCGTCGACGACCTGGTCGTCGTCAACCGGACCGTCGCCAACGCGCAACATCTGGCGGGCAACGTCGCCGCCACCCACGGCATCACCGTGCGCGGTGTGGGCCTCGACGACCTGCCGGCGGTGATGGCTTCGGCCGACGTCGTGGTGACCTGCACCGGATCGGTCGGTTCGGTCGTCGGCGTCGGCGAGGTGCACTCGGCGCTGGCCGCGCGGACCGCCGCCGGCCCCCTCGTCATCTGCGATCTCGGGTTGCCACGCAACGTCGACCCCGCCGCGGGTCGGCTCCCCGGCGTGCACGTGGTCGACATCGAAGGTCTGCGTGGCGACTCGGAGACCCAGGCCGCCGAGAACGACACCAGCGCGGCCCGCTCCATCGTCGCCGCCGAACTCGCCGACTACCTCACTCATCAGCGTCAGGCCGAGGTCACCCCGACCGTCGCCGCGCTGCGGCAGCGTGCCGCCGACGTCGTCGAGGCGGAGATCCTGCGGCTCGACGCCCGCCTGCCCGGTCTCGACGATCCGATGCGCGACGAGGTCGCCAAGACCGTGCGCCGGGTCGTCGACAAGTTGCTGCACGCGCCCACCGTGCGGGTCAAGCAACTCGCGTCGACCCCCAACGGCGACCACTACGCCGAGGCGCTGCGTGAACTGTTCGAACTGAAGCCGGGCGCCGCGGAGTCGGTGTCGGCCCCCGAGGCCACCGGGCTCGGCGACAGCGGTCCCGGCCGGACCGAGAAGTGAGCGCGGCAGCGAGCCCCGACGTGATCCGGATCGGTACGCGGGGATCATTGCTGGCCCGGACCCAGGCCCAGACCGTCGCCGACGCCCTGATCGCGGCCGGACATCCGGCCGAACTGGTCATCATCAAGACCGCCGGTGACGCATCGCAGGCGCCGGTCGCCGAGATCGGCGTGGGTGTGTTCACCACCGCCATCCGCGTCGCCCTGCAGAATCGCGAGGTCGACGTCGCGATCCACTCCTACAAGGATCTGCCCACCGCGCCCGAGCCGGGGCTCGTCATACCGGCCATTCCGCCCCGCGAGGATCCGCGCGATGCGCTGGTCAGCCGCGGCGGGATGGTGCTCGGTGAACTGCCGCCCGGGTCCACCGTCGGGACCTCGGCCCCCCGGCGGGCGGCGCAGCTTAGAGCATTGGGTCTCGGTTTGGAAATCCGCCCCCTACGAGGCAACCTTGATTCTCGGTTGGGCAAAGTCGCCAGCGGTGAACTCGACGCAGTCGTGGTCGCCCGGGCCGGTCTGGTACGGATCGGCAGAGCCGATGAGGTCACCGAGTCGCTGGACCCGGTGGTCCTGCTACCGGCACCGGCACAGGGCGCCTTGGCCGTGGAGTGCCGCTCCGACGATGCCGAACTGGTGAGAATACTCGCCGAGTTGGACGACGCGTCCACACGTGCGGCGATCGACGCCGAGCGATCGGTGCTCGCGGCCCTGGAGGCCGGGTGCACCGCTCCGGTCGGGGCGATTGCCGAGGTGGTCGAGTCGATCGACGACGACGGGCGGATCTTCGCCGAGCTGTCGCTGCGTGCGGCGGTGGCGGCCGAGGACGGATCGGACGTGATCCGGGCTTCGGTGGTGGGACCGATCGATCGTGCGGAGCAACTCGGCAAGAATCTTGCCGCCGAACTGCTGGAGTTGGGAGCGGGCGAGCTCGTATCGCAACTCCGGTAGCAGAAGGAACTGCAGCTCCGAACCAGGGGCAGGAGAGTGCGAACTCATGAGCCGTACGAAAAAGGTCAATCCGGGACGGATTCTTTTCGTCGGGTCGGGTCCGGGGGATCCCGATCTGTTGACCGTGCGCGCCCGCAATGCCATCGAGAAGGCCACCACCGCCTACATCGACCCTGACGTCCCGTCCGGGGTGGTCGAGATGCTCGGTGCCGCCCATCGGGACGAGACCGTCGAGTCGACACGGTCGGGTAGGGCCGCCACCAAGAGCTCCAAGAAGGCCCAGGACGACACCGCCAAGGCCGATGCCGCGTCGGATACCGACGGCGCGAACGCTGACGGGGCGAATGCTGACGGGGCGAATGCTGACGGGGCGAATGCTGACGGGGCCGACGCGGAGAACACCGAGGACTCGGTGGTCCATCCCGCGCTCGGTGATCCCGCCGAGGTCGCCAAGACGCTCGTCGCCGCCGCGAAGGCCGGCGAGGACGTTGTGCGCGTGGTGTCCGGCGATCCGCTGACCACCGACTCGGTGCTGGCCGAGGTCAACGCCGTAGCGCGCACCACGGTCGGTTTCGAGGTGCTGCCCGGGCTGCCCGCCGCATCGGTGGTGCCGAGCTACGCCGGTATGCCGCTCGGGTCCACCCACAGCGAAGCCGACGTCCGCGCCGAAGGCGTCGACTGGGCTGCCCTCGCGGCCGCCCCGGGTCCGCTGGTGCTGCACGCCACCGCCGGGCACCTCGCCGAGACCGCAAGCGCGCTGACCGAGCACGGCATGGCCGCCCAGACGCCGGTCGCGATCACCGTCAACGGGACCACCTGCGCGCAGCGCACCATCGAGGCGACGCTGGCCACCCTCAACGAGCAGGGCAATGCGCTCGTCGGTCCGCTGATCCTCACCGTCGGCAAGGTCGTCGCGCAGCGCGGCAAGCTCTCCTGGTGGGAGTCCCGGGCGCTCTACGGCTGGACCGTGTTGGTGCCGCGCACCAAGGATCAGGCGGGCGACATGAGTGAACGGCTGCGTAGCCACGGCGCCATTCCCAAGGAGGTGCCGACGATCGCCGTCGAACCGCCGCGGAGTCCGGCCCAGATGGAAAGGGCCGTCAAGGGTTTGGTCGACGGTCGCTACCAGTGGGTGGTGTTCACCTCCACCAACGCGGTCCGCGCGGTGTGGGAGAAGTTCGCCGAGTTCGGGCTCGACGCCCGCGCGTTCTCCGGCGTGAAGATCGCCTGCGTCGGCGAAGCGACCGCGGAGAAGGTGCGCACCTTCGGTATTCAGCCGGAGCTGCTGCCGTCCGGTGAGCAGAGTTCGCTCGGACTGCTCGACGACTTCCCGCCGTACGACGACGTCTTCGACCCGGTCAACCGAATCCTGTTGCCGCGCGCCGACATCGCCACCGAGACGCTGTCCGAGGGGTTGCGTGAACGTGGCTGGGAGATCGACGACGTGACCGCGTACCGGACGGTGCGCGCCGCGCCGCCGCCCGCCGAGACGCGCGAGATGATCAAGACCGGTGGCTTCGACGCCGTCTGCTTCACCTCGAGCTCCACCGTCCGCAACCTGGTCGGCATCGCCGGAAAGCCGCACGCACGCACCATCGTTGCGTGCATCGGACCGAAGACGGCCGAGACCGCAACCGAATTCGGCCTGCGGGTGGATGTGCAGCCGGAGAATGCGTCGGTGGACGAACTGGTCGACGCGCTCGCCGAGCACGCCGCACGGCTTCGCGCAGAGGGGGCACTGCCGCCGCCGCGAAAGAAGTCGCGTCGGTCGCGGTCCTGATGCCCCCCGGTCCCTGAGGAGCGAGGCGCTAGCCGAGCGTCACGAAGGGCCCTTCGTGACACCCCTCCGCTAGCGCTCCGGGGTTCCTCAGGGATCAGATGGGGACCCGGTCCCTGAGGAGCGAGCGTCACCCCCGGTCCCTGAGGAGCGAGCTTGCGAGCGTCACGAAGGGCCCTCCGGGGTTCCCCAGGGAGCAGTCAAGACACGCGAAGGAGCAGACATGGCACCGACCATCCGTCCCCGCCGCCTGCGGTCGACACCCGCCCTGCGCCGCCTCGTCGCCGAGACGACCCTGGCGCCGCAGGATCTCGTGCTGCCGATGTTTGTCGCCGACGGCATCGACGCGCCCCGGGAGATCTCGTCGATGCCCGGTGTCGTCCAGCACACGTTCGATTCCCTGCGTAAGGCCGCCGACGACGCGGTCCGCGCCGGGGTCGGCGGACTGATGTTGTTCGGTGTGCCGGCCCCCGACGACAAGGACGCGGTCGGCTCCGGCGCCGACGACGATGAGGGCGTGCTGAACCGGGCGCTGCGGACGCTGTCCGACGACCTCGGCGACAGCACCGTCCTGATGGCCGACACCTGCCTCGACGAGTTCACCGACCACGGCCACTGCGGCGTCGTCGACGGCCGCGGCCGCGTCGACAACGACGCCACGCTCGAGCGCTACGTGTCGATGTCGTTGGCCCAGGCCCGCGCGGGTGCGCACCTGCTGGGTCCGAGCGGGATGATGGACGGTCAGGTCGCCGCGATCCGCGCCGGCCTGGACGCCGAGGGGTTCACCGACACCGGAATCCTCGCCTACGCCGCCAAGTACGCGTCGGCGTTCTACGGGCCGTTCCGCGAGGCCGTCGGGTCGTCGCTGCAGGGGGACCGGCGCACGTATCAGCAGGACGCCGCGAACCGTATCGAGGCGATGCGCGAGATCCGCCTCGACATCGAGGAGGGCGCCGACCTGGTGATGGTGAAGCCCGCCATGAGTTACCTCGACATCGTCCGCGACGCCGCCGAGATCGCCGACGTCCCGGTGGCCGCCTACCAGATCAGCGGCGAGTACTCGATGATCACCGCCGCCGCCGAACGCGGCTGGATCGACCGCGACGCCGCCGCGCTCGAGTCGCTCACTTCCATCAAACGCGCAGGTGCGTCGATCATCCTGAGCTACTTCGCCACCGAGGTCGCGGCCCGGCTGCGCTGACGGTCACGGCCACCGACCCGCGGATCCACATTCACTACCCTGGACACCATGACCGCTCCGCTCGAACCAGCGTCGACAGACCCGGGGGCACGCCCCCGTAGGCCCGACGCCGTCTCCATCGCCACCGAACTCTGGGTGGTGGTCATCCTCGGTCAGCTCATCGCCTTCATCGGTCAATACCCGTCGCTGCGCGAGACGTGGGATCAGCAGGTCGGCGCCCTGCCGGCCGATACCCCGCAGGAGGAGCTCGACCTGCTGACGTCGTCGGTCACCCTGATCGTCGTGCTCGGACTGCTGGCACTCGCGCTGACCGTTGCGTCCGGCGCCGCGGTGCTGCTGACCCGCAACGGCTACAACTGGGCGCGGCTCGTCGTGGCCGCCATGGGTGTGTTCATCGCGGTGAACCTGATGTTCTCGCTGTTCGGCGACGTCCAACCCACCTGGGTGATGGTCCCGCTGGTGATCAGCGGCGTCGCCGCACTCGGCGGGTCCGTGCTGCTCCTGCGCCGGGAGAGTGAACAGTACTGCCGGGACATGACCGCCCACCGACGTCGACCGAGTGGGCCGCCGAATCCGCCGCAGCAGGGACCACCCTGGGGCGGCGGCAACGGCCAGCAGCACGGCCCGGCCCCGTGGACGTATGGTGGCGGGCAGCACAGCGGCGGCCACCAGACCCATCCGGATCGCCCGCGTTCGAACGAAGGAAACGAATCCCGTGGTGAGTCCTGACCCTGCACACCGACCGAAGCTTGTCGTGTGGGCCTACCGGTGCTGGATGACCTCCGGTGCCCTGATGGTGGCCATCGGCGTGTTCTGCGCCTATCTCGGGGTCACCAGCGCCGCGTCGGCGTTGTTCCCGGTCGGCATCGGCATCCTCGTCGCCGCGGTGGGTGGCGGGTTCCTCGTGATGGGCGGTCGGGCGTACGCGGGTGACGCCCGCTGGCGCTCGTCGCTGGCCGCACTGACCCTGGTCGTCGTCATCATGTTGCTGTTCTTGAGCTTCTTCGTCCCGATCCTGGCGTTCGCGCTGATGGCGTCGCTCGTCGCACTGTTCGGATCCCTGCTTGCCTTCCGTCCGGAGTCCGAGCAGTGGTACGCGACCTTCGACCCGGACGCCCCGACGAACCAGAGCCCTAGGTGACCGACGCCGCACCCGCTGACGAGCCCGACCCCGACGAGGCCCCCAGCACCGACGAGCCCGACAGCGCCGACGAGCCCGACAGCGCCGACGAGGCGGTGAGCCGAGACGCTCCCGAGCCGCCCGTCGACGAGGGCGAGTTGCTGTTCTACGAGCCCGGCGGAAGCTGGTGGGTGGTCGCGATCGGGCCGGTGCTGATCGGCGCAGTCCTGGCGATGGAGATCGCCGGCCCCGGACAGGTGCACTGGCTGGTGCTGGGCATCTTCGCCGCGATCCTCGTGGGCTTCTCGGTGGTGCAGGTCTACGCCGCCCGCACCCACATCAGCGTCCGCCTCACCGAGGCGACGCTGCGCCAGGGCACCCAGACGTTGCCGCTGACCGACATCGCGGTCGTCTATCCCGCCAACAACAGCCCGGAACACCAGACGTGGGAGAGCGCCCGCGCACTCGGCGAGCTGCCCGCCGTCCCGCGCCGTCGCAAGGGTGTCGGCGTGAAGCTCGCCGACGGCACGGTCGCGCAGGCGTGGGCTCGCGACGTCGACCGGTTCCGCACCGAACTCACCGAGGCGCACCTCGCAGCGCAGATCGGGCGCGATTCCTGACCGGGGCGTGGCCGAGCAGCGGCCAGACGTCAGCCGTTCTGCAACATCGGCGCCACCATCAACTCCTCGGGGATGCCGAACGCGTCGACGATCGTACGCAGATGCGGCCGCAGCTCCTGACACAGTTCGTTGACGCCGCGACGGACGGCCTTGGCCCGCTCCACCGACACATGCCGGTGCATCAGGAACCACGCCATGTCGTCCTCGAGTGCCGAGTACACGAACAGGTCGCAGATCTTGCCGAGAAGCTCTGCCGCCGAGCGTGAATCGCAGTCCTCGATGGCCTGCACGAAGGCCTCGAGCACGATGCGTTCGGTACGCACCCTGCCGACCTTCAGCAGATGATCCTGCGCCCGGTTGAACACCTCGAACGGATCGTTGTCGTCGTCGGTGGCGCGACGCAGTCGCTGCGCACACGTACGCACCAGGTGATCCTCACGGTTGCGGAACAGGCGGATCTGCGTGCCCCGATCGGTCAGGTTCGACTTCTCGGTGTCCTCGTCCGATCCTTCCAACAACGTCTGGACCACTTGTCGTACAGCCGTTTTCTCGACGACGACGTCGCGCGCCATGCTCGCGATGAACTTGACCCAGCCGCCGGCGGACAGACCCTGGACGTCGTCGGCGTAGGCCGACAACACCTCTTTGGCCACGAGCTGCGTCAGGACTGTGTTGTCACCCTCGAACGTGGTGAACACGTCGATGTCGCCGCGGATGATGGAGAGCTGGTTCTCGTCCAGATAGCCTGCGCCGCCACATGCCTCACGACTGACGTTGATCGAGTGCGACGCATGCCAGGTGGCATACGCCTTCAATCCTGCTGCGGCGCTCTCCAGCTCGCGTTGACGTCCGGCGTCGGAATCGTCGGGGGCCATCGACTGCACCTCGTGCAGCTCCTCGGTCAGCTCGTTCTGCGCGAACATGATCGCATACGATTTTGCGATGAGCGGCAACAACTTTCGCTGATGTCCGAGGTAATCCATGACGACGATCTCGTTGTCCTCGTCGTCGGGTGCCTCGAACTGTCGGCGGATCGATCCGTAGCGCGCCGCCAACGCCAGTGCCTTGCGCCCGGCCGCGCCGGCGGTGGCGGCCACACTCACCCGACCGCGGATCAGTGTGCCGAGCATGGTGAAGAACCGGCGGTTGGGATTCTCGATGGGGGAGTCGTAGGTGCCGTCGGCCTCGACGTCGGCGTAACGGTTGAGCAGGTTCTCGGCCGGGATGCGCACGTTGTCGAACACGATGCGGCCGTTGTCGACACCGGCCAGACCGCCCTTGTAGCCGCAGTCGCTGGTGGTGACGCCCGGCAGGTCGTTGCCCTCGGCGTCACGGATCGGCACCACGAAGCAGTGCACACCGCGGCCGGTCGGCTCCTCGCCGGGGCCGCCGGTGATCAACTGCGCGAACACCGCCGCCACCGTGGCATGCTGTGCGGCGCCGCCGATGTAGTCCTTGCGCGCCGACGGTGTCGGCGAGTGGATCACGAACTCGCGGGTGTCCGGGTCGTAGGTCGCGGTGGTCTCCAGCGCCTGGACGTTGGAGCCGTGCCCGGTCTCGGTCATCGCGAAGCAACCGAGGAGATCGAGATTGATCGTGTCGGTGACGTAGCGGTCGTGGTGGCGCGCGGTACCCAGGTTCTCGATGGCGCCACCGAACAGGCCCCACTGCACGCCTGCTTTCACCATCAGCGACAGGTCGGCGTAACCGAGCATCTCGATCGCCGTGATCGACGCCCCGACGTCGCCGGTACCGCCGTGCTCGCTGGCGAACCCGGCTGCGGAGAACCCGCTGCCGCCGAGCTCGCGCATCTCCTCCAGCATGCGGGCACGCGCCTGATCCAGGGTCAGCGACGGATCGGGGAGCAGGTCGGAACGGCCCGCGAACTTCTCGCGCGCCATGTCGCGGGTGGCCCGCCACCGCCCGTCGAGTTCGTAGCGCAGGTTGTCGACGAGCAGCGCACGCTCGTCGTCGGACAGGTCGTCGGTGGGCGGCGTGATGTTCTCGGGATCGTCGCGGACCTCGCGGTCGACGGTCGGGCCGGCAGGGCTCTCGGTGGATGTCGCCATGGCTCCAGGCTACGGACTCGTCGACGGCCATTTCAGATGTTTGTGACGCACGCCGCTGGGCTGGCCGGTGCGGGTGGTCGGCCTCGGCGATCGCTACCGAACCGTGCGGCGAGGTGTTATTTTCTTCGACGTGCACAGCGTGTGCTGCCCGCCGGCGGGTGGTGGGCAGCCTTGCTTTCAGGAGGTGGGAAGCTGTGTTCGGATCGAGTCAGTGCAGTGGTGGCGGTCATGAGGACAAGTTCCACGGTTACGTATTGGCGATCGGTTCTGCCGGCCCGGTGAGTCGATGCTCGACGGCCGTCGGCTCGCGGTGGCATCAGGTCACCCTCTGCGCAACGCCTCCTCCCGACCTCGTCGGTCGCTGAGTTCCGGGCGGGATCTGCTCCCGCATCCGGCGAACTCCTCCCTGCCGAATCGTGCGGTCCTGTTCGAGTAACCGCCCATCCATTGATGGTTCGGCACCGAAGTCATCTGTGGGTCAGCGAACTGTCACCTGTCCGGAGAGCACGGGACGGGTGGGGTCAGAAGAGGTGCGACGATGAACAACTCGATAAAGAACCTGACGAACAACGAGGTGCATCACTCGATCGCCGACCTCGCCCGGCGGCTGCACGACGTCCCCGAGGCATCCGAGCACGACGACGGGCTGTTGCGGTCGGTGACCGCCGCGGCGATCGAGAACGTGCCGGGCGCGCGGCATGCGGGTGTGCTGCTCGTCGACAAGAAGCGCAACTTCGAGACGATCGCGCCGACCGGTCCGGTGATGACCCAGGTGGACCGCATCCAGCTCGAGACCGGCGAAGGCCCCTGTCTGCAGGCGGCCTGGGACCACCAGATGGTGCTCATCAACGACATCGCGGGCGACCCACGCTGGCCCGCCTTCTCCGCCCGCGTGGTGAACGACACCCCGGTGCGCGCCGGACTATCGTTCCATCTGTTCACGCACAAGGGCACCATCGGAGCTCTCAATGTGTTCGCCGACGAGGTCGATGCGTTCTCGGTCGAGTCCGAGGAACTGGGACTGATCTTCGCCACGCACGCCGCGCTCGCTCTCGGCGCCGTCCGCCAGCAGCAGGACTTCCGTAGCGCGCTGGCCAGTCGAGACACGATCGGACAGGCCAAAGGCATGCTGATGGAACGCTTTTCGATCGACGCCATCGCGGCGTTCGAGTTGTTGCGACGGCTCTCGCAGGACACCAACACCCCGCTTGTGGATGTCGCGCGACAGGTCATCGACGCCGAGAAGCCGGTGAAAGCGTGATCAGTCGGGCGAACCACCCGACCGCCGACGACCCCGTCGTCGCAACCGGCCGGCCGCCTGCGGAGGCACGAGTTCGTCGGGGATCACGAAGCCGCCGACCGGTTCGGTGCAGGTCAGCACATATGCCGAACCCGCATGCTTCACGTGCAGAATCCCCGCCGTGCTCAACGCGTCGACCCGGTCGCCCAGCCGCAGCACGATGCGGTCCGCGCCGTATTCGGCCGAGATCGGGCTGCCGGGGCGCACCTCGCGGCGGTAGTGCCGGCGGATACCGAAGAACATGAAGTAGCCGACGATCCCGACGATCATGACCGTCATGTAGCCGCCGATGGCCATGGTTTCCCACGTCACTCCGCCGGTTTCCCTGGCGTGCAACGTTACTCCGATCATGGGCAAGGGTGCCGTGGCCAAGGTCAGGTATGCGCCCGGACTTCGTCGTGCAGCGCGGGCGAGCCGATCGGACAGGTCCGGGCCGGCGATGGCGGACGCACGGATCACGCCGTCGATCCCGACCGCGATGTGTGGTGGGGGCGGTGGGCCGGCCGGCACCACCGGCCCCACCCGCGGAGCGCGATTGTTCCTGTGCCCCCGTCGGTATCGCTCGACGAGATCGGCGTGTGCCCGCGGTGGCACCATCTCGTCCGGGATGGTCAGAGTGGTTGCGCCCCCGCTGATCACCAGCACCGACCCGATGTGCCGTACCCGGTCGATCTGGCCGACCGCGACCGCTTCGTACACCTCGCCGTGGCCGAATCCGATCCACTGCGGCCCGACGTCGGCGTACAGCGGTGTGCCGGCCGGGATCTTGCGGTGGGCCTGCCGGGGTCCGGTGGTGATCAGGAGGATCGCGAGCAGCATCACGAAGGACGCGGCGCCGACCACCGGCGACAGCGCCAGGGTGACCATCGCGCCCCGGCCGGTGTCGGCGTCGCCGAACACCATGTCGGCGATGTTCCAGACGATCGGGCTGACGACGCACGCCGGCGCGAGGACCAACCAGATCGCCCGCATCCCGAGGTACTCGGCGCGTGCCATCCGCGTGACGATCTCCCGGTCCGCGATGGCGTGTGTGCGGGTTCCGCCGTCGGGCAGGCGGGTGGTTCGGAGGATCTCGTGCACGGCTGGCTCCCGGGCTGTTGGCGGCATCATCGCGGATTGGACGCGCCCGGAGATGGAAAAGTTGCCCGCGCATGGCTGCGGTGAATACTGACATCCATGCCGAGTGCACCGCCCACCACCGACGATCCCGCCGATTTCCGCGTCCACGTCGTCGCGGAGTCGATCCGTCTGTTCGCCGAGCAGGGCTATGAGGCCACCACCGTTGAGCAGGTCGCGGCGGCCGCGGGCATCTCGCGCCGCACATTTTTCCGTCAGTTCGGCGCCAAGGAAGATGTCATCTTCGCCGACCACGAATCGTTGCTCACCCAGGTTTCGGCGCACCTGGCGGCCGGCGATGCCGACCCCTATGCGGCAGTCTGTTCGGCGGCCGAGGTCGTCTTCCTGCATTTCCGGGACAGCCGCGAGATGGCGGTGCGGCGGCTGCGCGTCGTGCAGGGGGTACCGGCGCTTCGTGACCGAGAGCTGGTCACCACGTATCGGTATCAGCGGGTGTTCGAGGATTTCCTGCGCACCCGATTGCCCGAGGAGTCCCCGGCCCGGCTGATCGGCTATGCCGCCGCCGTCACGAGTGCGCACAACTTCCTGCTGCGCGCGATGATCCGCGGTGACGAGGACGCCACCCTGGAACGCCTCCGCGCCGAACTGGGTCACCTGCGCGGTGCGTTCACCAGGCCGGAGGCGCCGCTCGGCGACGATCTGTCGGTTGCCGTCGCGGTCATCACCCAGCCGGTGGGTTCGTCGCCGGACGAGGTCGGTCGACTGGTCGCCGAACAACTGCGTGCGGCGCAGCAACATCGCGGACAATAGTGGTCGGACCCGTCGAGAGGTTTGGCACTAAGTGCCGCCCGCGTCTACAGTGAACACTAGAGATGGCACGCAGTGCCACACAAAGAGCCGATAGGAGTGACCATGGCGTTCGGCAATCCCGACTTCAACGTCTTCGAACTGCCCGAAGAGCACGTCGCGCTGCGTGAGGCCATCCGTGCGCTGTCCGAGAAGGAGATCGAGCCCCACGCGGCGGACGTCGACGAGAACTCGCGTTTCCCGCAGGAGGCACTCGATGCCCTGGTCGCGTCGGGCTTCAACGCGATCCACGTCCCCGAGGAGTACGACGGCCAGGGCGCCGACTCCGTCGCCGCGTGCATCGTCATCGAAGAGGTCGCCCGTGTGTGTGCGTCGTCGTCGCTGATCCCGGCGGTCAACAAGCTCGGGACGATGGGTCTGATCCTCAACGGCTCCGACGAACTGAAGAAGCAGGTGCTTCCGTCCATCGCGTCCGGCGAGGCGATGGCGTCCTACGCCCTGTCCGAGCGTGAGGCCGGCTCCGACGCCGGGTCGATGAAGACCCGCGCCCGCAAGGACGGCAGCAACTGGGTGATCAACGGCTCCAAGTGCTGGATCACCAATGGCGGCAAGTCGAGCTGGTACACCGTGATGGCCGTGACCGACCCGGAGAAGGGCGCCAACGGCATCTCGTCGTTCATGGTCCACAAGGACGACCCGGGCTTCACCGTCGGACCGCTGGAGAAGAAGCTCGGCATCAAGGGATCGCCCACCGCGGAGCTGTATTTCGAGGACTGCACCATCCCCGAGGACCGCATCGTCGGCGCCGAGGGCACCGGTTTCAAGACCGCACTGCAGACCCTCGACCACACCCGCCCGACCATCGGCGCGCAGGCCGTCGGCATCGCGCAGGGTGCGCTCGACAAGGCGATCGAATACGTCAAGGACCGCAAGCAGTTCGGGCAGTCGATCAGCAAGTTCCAGGGCGTCGAGTTCATGATCGCCGACATGGCGATGAAGGTGGAGGCCGCGCGTCTGATGGTCTACACCTCGGCCGCCCGTGCCGAGCGTGGCGAGGGCAACCTCGGGTTCATCTCCGCCGCGTCGAAGTGCTTCGCCTCCGACGTCGCGATGGAGGTCACCACCGACGCCGTGCAGCTGTTCGGCGGCGCGGGTTACACCCGCGACTTCCCGGTCGAGCGGATGATGCGTGACGCCAAGATCACCCAGATCTACGAGGGCACCAACCAGATCCAGCGTGTCGTGATGAGCCGCGCGTTGCTGCGCTGACGCGGTCCCCGCACTCTAGGTTCGTCGAAAAGGGGCGCCCACTCCGTCGAGTGGGCGCCCCTTTCCGTCGACTGGGTGCCGTTCCCCGTCGAGTGGGTGCCACTTCGCGTTGACTGGGCGCCACTTCGCGTCGACTGGGTGCCGTTTCCGGTTGAGTGGGTGCCCCTTCGCGTCGACTGGGTGCCGTTTCCGGTCGAGTGGGTGCGACTTCGCTTTGACTGGGCACGGAGCGACCAGGCGGGTGCGCGGAACCGACGGCTCGGCATGGAACCAACAGGGCCGCGATCGCGTCGAAGATGCATGACGCTCGACGATTTTGCGATACCTCGCACCATCTCCCGCAAGGACGCACTGGTCGACCTCGGGATGACACCGCAGCAATTCGCGGCGGAGTTCAGCGTGTTGCGCGGCACCAAGCACCTGCATCGAAGTGAGCTCATGACGGCGCAGGAACGGATCGTCGCTGTCGTGAATCAAGCCCACGGAGATCCGGTGGTCGCCGGCGAGTCCGCGCTGATCATGTATGGCAGCCGGTGGCACGACCAGGACTTCACGATCGAGCTGATTCGTGGGACGTCCGGTTCAGGACGTCCGGCACGGGGGACGGTGACCCGCCGGCTCGACCTCCCGTCGTCGGAGATCGTCGAGATCCGAGGGGTGAAGGTCACGTCCCCGGTCCGGACGGCATTCGACCTCGGACGGCAGCGCTCACGGATGCAGGCCATCGGTGACCTCGACGCGCTCGCCGCGGTGACACCCCTGGACCTCGACGAACTAATGGCATTCGCTGTGGAACACAAACGGTCCCGATACGTCACCGTTCTGCGAGAGCTCATTCCACTCATCGATGGGCGTGCCGAGTCACCGCGCGAAGCTGCGTTGCGGCTGTTCATGCACGACGCCGGACTGCCCAGACCCGACCTTCAGGTCGAGATCTTCGACGAGTACGGGATGCTGGTCGCCAGATGTGATCTCGCGTATGAGGCGGCGAAGATCGCCATCGAGTACGACGGCGAGGCGTACCACTCGACGCCTGAACAGCGAGCGAGTGATGGGGCACGGGACGCCGAGCTCGATCGGCTGCAGTGGGAGGTCGTCCGAGTCACCGCGAAGCGCCTTCGTGACGAGCCCTTCGGGGTCATCAAGGAGATCTGGGACAAGCTCCATGCCCGTGGCTTCTACTTCTGCTGACGCCCAGTCGACGGAAAGTGGCGCCCACTCGACCCGAATCGGCACCCAGTCGACGGGAACTGGCACCCAGTGAACGGGAAGTGGCGCCCAGTCGACGGGAAGGTCAGGCGTAGGCCGGCCGGAACTCCAGCCGTGCGCCCTGCTTGCGTGCCGCCGTGCGGAAATCGTTGAGGGCGCGGCCCATGTGGAAGCCGTTGGTGACGATCAGCGCGCCGGTGGCGCCCATGTGTTTGAGCATGCCGACGGTGTTCGTGGCGTTGGCGACGGTGCTGGTGGAGGCGGCTTCGTTGATCATCTGCCAGATCGGCACACCGCGCCGGATCAGCCCGACGTTCATGAACTGCGCCTCGGACACCGGCAGCCACCAGGTGTTGCCGCCGGAGACGATCATCCGGTTGAACGGATGCGACAACGCCAGGTTGGCGGCGACGTTCATCCGCTGCTCCAGGATGGCCGGCGTCTGCCCGAAGGTACCCATCTTGGCGCCCAGCACGACGATGTAGCGAGTCGGCGGACTCTGCCACAGGAAGAGGCTGTTGGGCGAGAAGATGTCGGCGCTTCCGAATGCCGGAGTGGGCGTTTCGGCGCGCGCCGGAGCGGCGACGGTCACGCTCAGTGCGGTGAGAAGTGCGATCAGTACTGCGGCCACCCGAACTCGCATGGCACGAGTGTACGCAAATTTGTTCGCTCTGCTGAAGAGTTTTGGCGACCTCGCATCCCGTGTCCCGGTCAGGCTGGCCGGAAGGGTTGGAACGCTCAGGTCAGAGCGATGTACTTGACCGACAGATACTCCTCGATTCCCTCGGTGCCGCCTTCGCGGCCGATGCCCGATTGCTTGACGCCGCCGAACGGCGCTGCGGTATCGGAGATCACGCCCCGATTCACCCCCACCATCCCGGATTCCAACGCGGCCGACACACGCATGCAGCGTTCCAGGTCCCGGCTGTAGAAGTACGACGCCAGGCCGAACTCGGTGGAGTTGGCCGCCTTGACCGCGTCGGCCTCGGAGTCGAAAGTGCTGATCACCGCGACGGGGCCGAAGATCTCGTCACGCGTCACCGGGGCGTACGGATCGACCTGGTCGAGCACGGTCGCCGGGTAGAAGAACCCTTTGCCCTCGGGCAACTTGCCGCCCAGGCGAACCCGCGCGCCGTCGGCGATGGCGCCGTCGACGGCGTCGGCGACCTTGTCGCGCTGCTTGGCGCTGACCAGGGGTCCGAGGGTGACACCGTCCTCGTAGCCGGCCCCCAGCCGGACCGCGGCCATCTTCTCGGTGAGCTTCGCGGTGAACTCCTCGGCGACGCCCGACTGCACCAGGAACCGGTTGGCCGCGGTGCACGCCTCGCCGCCGTTGCGCATCTTGGCCAGGTACGCGCCGTCGACGGCGGCGTCGATGTCGGCGTCGTCGAACACCAGGAACGGCGCGTTGCCACCGAGTTCCATGGAGGTTCGTTGCACGCGATCGGCCGCCTGTGCCAACAGGTTCCGACCCACCGGTGTCGAGCCGGTGAAGCTGATCTTGCGAATGCGGTCGTCGGTGATGATCGCCGACGACACGTCGCCTGCGTTGCTGGTCGGCAGCACCGACAACACACCCCGCGGCAGCCCGGCCTCGGCGAACGTGGCGGCCAGCAGCAGCATGGTCAGCGGGGTCTCGTGTGCCGGTTTGACCAGCATGACGTTGCCGGCGGCCAGCGCGGGACCGATCTTGCGGGTCCCCATGGCGAGCGGGAAGTTCCACGGCGTGATGGCCAGCGACGGACCGACCGGTGCGTGGGACACCAGGATTCGGCCGTTGCCCGCGGGTGCGTTGGCGAAGCGGCCGCTGATACGGACCGCCTCTTCGGCGAACCACCGCAGGAACTCGGTGCCGTACTTCGTCTCGGCCTGGCTGTCGGGCAGTGCGCGGCCGAGCTCGAGAGTCATCAGCATGGCGATGTCGTCGGCGCGCTCGGTGAGCAGTTCGAACGTGCGGCGCAGGATCTCGCCGCGCTCACGTGGCGGTGTCGCCGCCCAGTCGTCGGCTGCCGCGACCGCTGTGTCCAGGGCCAGTCGGGCATCGTCGACACCGGCGTCGGCAACGGAGACGAGCGTTTCCTCGGTGGCCGGGTCGTTCACCGCGAAGGTGGCTCCCGACGACGACGGCACCGATTCGCCGTTGATCCACAATCCGGTGGGCACACCGTCGAGCACGGTCTGCGGGTTGGCCATGATGGTGTCTGTCATGAGATCTCACTTTCTCGACGGGGCGAGTGGGTTCGGGTCACGCCGGTGTCTGCGCCTCGATGACGATGTCGAGGGCCTCACGCAGCAGGTCGTCGTCGATGACCAGCGGCGGCAGGAGCCGCAGGATGTTGCCGTATGTGCCGCAGGTCAGGACCACCACACCGCGCGAGAAGGCGTGGGCGGCGGCCGCTTTGGCCAGCTCCGGGTCGGGTTCGGTGGTGCCGGGCTTCACCAGTTCGACCGCGACCATCGCGCCGCGGCCGCGGACCTCCCCGATCACACCGTGGCCTTGATCCGCCAGTGATTCGGCGGCCGACGACAGTGCCGCGAGGGCGATCTCGCCGATTTGGCGGGCCCGGGCGTTGAGGTCGAGAGACGACATCTGCTCGATCGCGGCCAGCGCGGCCGCGCACGCCACCGGGTTACCGCCGTAGGTGCCGCCGAGGCCGCCGGGATGCACGGCTTCCATCAGCTCGGTCCGGCCGGTCACCGCCGACAGTGGCATGCCGCCTGCGATGCCCTTGGCCATCGTGATGAGGTCGGGGATCACCCCTTCGTGCTCGCAGGCGAACCAGTCGCCGGTGCGGCAGAATCCGCTCTGCACCTCGTCGGCGATGAAGACCACGCCGTTCTCGCGGCACCAGGCGGCGAGGGTGGGCAGGAACCCCGGCGCGGGCACGATGAATCCGCCTTCGCCCTGAATGGGTTCGACGATGACGGCGGCCAGGCTGTCGGCGGTGATCTGCTTGTCGATCATGCCGATTGCGCGCTCGGCGGCGGCAACGCCGTCGACGCCGGTGTCGTCGCGGAACGGGTAGCTCATCGGCATCCGGTAGACCTCGGGCGCGAACGGTCCGAAATTGTGCTTGTAGGGAATGGATTTGGCGGTCAGGGCCATCGTCAGGTTGGTGCGCCCGTGGTAGGCGTGGTCGAAGGCGACGACCGCGCTCCGGCCGGTGGCCAGGCGGGCGATCTTGATCGCGTTCTCCACCGCCTCGGCACCCGAGTTGAACAGCGCGGTGCGTTTGTCGTGGTCGCCGGGCGTGATCTCGTTCAGCTTTTCCGCGACCGCCACGTAGCCCTCGTAGGGCGACACCATGAAACAGGTGTGGGTGAAGTGATGGGCCTGTGTCGCAACGGCTTCGGCGACGGCCGGGTTGCTGGCGCCGACCCCGGTCACGGCGATGCCGGATGCGAGGTCGATCAGCGAGTTGCCGTCGACGTCGACGATGATGCCGCCGTCGGCGTCGACGGCGTACACGGGGGCCGCCGATCCGACCGCGGTGGGCACCGAGCTGCGTCGACGTTCGGTCAGCTCGGCCGACCGCGGACCCGGCAGGTCGGTCACCAGGTGTCGCTTCTGCGGAAGCCGATGCGTGATGGTGGTCATCTGGTCCTCGTCAGCTCGGTTCGGTCTTCTCGGTCGCCCCAGAAGAATGCTCGACCCCAGTCTTCGCCGACGATCGCCGCAGGGTGACCTGACAGTTTGTCCATGAGAAGTCTCGGTGCGCTCCATTGTGTCCATCGCCTGCCGGTAGGGTGGGAGTCATGACCACGGTGCGTTGGCTGATGGCCCAGCGGCGGCTGCAGTTGGCGCTGCGGGGCGGGATGACCGGCCTCGACCGTCAGCTCGATTGCGCGGTCAGCAGCGAGTTGCTCGACGCTGCGTCGTGGCTCTCCGGTGGCGAGGTTCTGCTCACCACCGGGCTGCGACTCGGAGACCCGGGTGTGTGGCGCGACTACCTGAAGCATCTCGACGATGTCGGCGTGGCTGCGGTTGGTCTGGGGGTCGGATTCGGTTTCGATACGGTGCCCGACGAGATGGTGTCTGTCGCAGACGATCTGGGCTTGCCGCTGTTCGAGGTTCCGCTGCCGGTGCCGTTCTCGGCGATCACGCGGGCGGTGCTCGACCAGATCGCGGCGCAACGATCGTCGCGGCTGGTCGCGGCCACCAAGGCGCAACCGAAGATGACGCGCGCGGCGGCGTCCGGCGGGTCGGCGGCCGTTGTTCGGGAGCTCGCGGACGCGGTCGGCCAGAATGTGGTGCTGCTCGACCCTGGGCTGGCGGTGGTCGCCAGTGCGCCGCGGTCCACGCCGTCGGCCGACCTCAACCACATCCGGGATCTGCTGGGCCGCGACCCGGCGTCCGCGGGGGCGGTGTGGATAACCGAGGGCACCACGATGACGGTGGCCCGGGTCGGATCTGGCGGACACACATACGGGCATCTGGGCGTCGTCGGCCGTGAGGCCCTCGATGACGTGGCCCGCATGCTGGTCGGACATGCCATCTCACTCTTGGCGATCGAGCATGCCCGGTCGGGCGAGGTGAGTCGCGACGTCGTCGATCTGTACGACGACGCGCTCGCCGTGGCGATCGACGGGGACGCCGGACCCGGTGTGCTCCGGATTCTCGGCCGGGCCGCGGACCGGGCCGGTCGCGTGCGTGCGGTCGCGTTCCGGTTCGCCGACGAGGAGGCCGTGGCCCGGGGTCGTCGTCGGGTGGTCGACGAGCTCGGCGATCGCTGGCGTCTTGCCGTTATGCATTGCGACGGGCGGGATCTGGTGGTGGTGTTGCGCGGCGACGACTCCGACGACATAGCATCCGGGCTGCTCACGCAGCTGAACTCGGCCGGTCCGGCGGCCGCCGGGATCGGGCCGGCCACTGCTGTCGGCGACGTCGCCGACTCGGTGCGGCAGGCGCGGCTGGCGTGCCGGTCGGCGGCGCCGGGGCAGCTCGTCGACCTCGAGGGCAGCCGGTCGCTGCTGACCGTCGACCCGGTTCGGCAGGCGCTGGGCGATGCGTACGTCCAGCAGCTGGCGCCGGTGCTCGACCACGATGCCGAGCACGGGACAGACCTGCGGGCGAGTCTGCTGGCCTACCTGGAGGCGAACGGCAATTGGGGTGTGGCGGCGGCAGCGCAGGGCGTGCACCGACATACGCTGCGGCACCGGATGGAACGGGTCGAGGACATGCTCGACGTCGACCTCGACGACGCCCGAACCAGGGCCGAGCTGTTGTTGATGATGTTGGGTGGCAGCGCATGAGGCGACTTGCCGCAGCGCTGGGCGCGATGGTGCTCGTGGTGGGCGGCTGCGCACAGTCCGTCGACGATCCCGCGCCGTCGACACCGAGCTCCGCGCCGATGTCCGAAACAGTCAGCGCACAGCCACATCTGGTGAATCTCGGGGACAGTTTCAGTGCCGCCGCGGGTGTGCAGCCGCTCGTCGCCGGATCGCCGGTGATGTGTTTGCGGTCGTCGCTCAACTTCGCCCATCTCGTCGCCGCGGAGGGCCGGTATCAGCTCACCGACGTGAGCTGCAGTGGCGCGGACACAACGGATTTCACCGATGCTCAATACGAGGGTGTGCCGGCGCAACTCGACGCCATCACCGACGACGCCGATGTGATCACGGTGATGATCGGCGGCAACGACAGCGCGTTGTACTCGACAGCCATCCGGGAGTGTTCGGATCTCGCTGCACAGGACGTCGCGGGGGCTCCGTGCGAGGCGGAGCACGGCGACGAGTACACCGATATCGTCGAAAGTGACACGTACCCAGCGCTTGTCGAGGCGCTTGGTGAGGTGCGTACCCGGGCCCCCGACGCCGACATACTCGTCGTCGGTTATCCGTGGATACTTCCCGCGAGCGGCGGCTGCTACCCGACGATGCGTGTCGCCGCGGGTGATGTCCCGTATCTCCGTGCACTGCAGGCTGATCTGAACGACGCGATTCGGCGCGCTGCCGAACAGTCGGGCGCGAGGTTCGTCGACATGTCGGCGGTCTCCGAGGGACGCGATGCGTGTGCGCCGCAGGGTCAGCGGTGGATTGAACCGCAGAACGGTGCGTCCGGGGCAGCGCCGGTGCACCCGAATGCTGAGGGGCAGAAAGCGATCGCGGATCAGGTCAGTGCGGCACTCCGGTGAGCCTCATGCGCGCCCTCCATCACCGCGGGTAGGTGATGATGGTTTCTCCGGTGCGTAGGTTGCGCCAGGTGATGGTGCGGTCGGTGTGCATGGTCGGCACCCAGCCGCCGTCGTGTTTGCGGTGGTGGTCGGGTCGGCAGAGTGGTGCGAAGTTGTAGGGCACGCGCCAGCCGCCGGCCAGTGGGTCAACATGGTTGAACTTCACCAGGTGGTCGAGTTCGCACTCGTGGGACGGTCGGCTGCAGTACGGGTAGCGGCAGCGTCGATCGAGGTAGGTGATTTCGGCACGCATCCGGTCGGGTGGTCGGTAGATCAGGGCTCCGGGTGGTGGTATGTCGAATCCGCCGTGTCCGGTGGGGTCGATGGGTGGTGCCAGGGCTCGGTCGCCGATGACGATCAGTCGGCTGGCCGGCTTCGGTGTCGCGAGGGTGGGGACGGTGATGATCTTCGCCTGTTGTGCCAGGTCGGCGGCGTGGGCGGGGTCGATGGCGCCGTAGCCCTGGAGTCGGGTGGGTTCGATGCCGGTGGGGTCGTGCAGGAGGGTCCAAGCCGGCGGGGTCCAGGCCGGTGGGGCCGGGAGGTCGATGGGCGCTGGGTTGGTGGCGGGCCGTCCGGTGCCGTTCGCTTCGTCGGCATTGTCGGTGTCGGCGTCGGTCTCGGCTGTGTCGTCATCGTCGGTGCTGTCGAGGTTGGCGGTGTCGGCGGCGGGTTCGCTGTCGGTCTCGGCGACGTCGTGGTTGTCGGAGCCGTCCGCGGTGTCGGCGGTGTCATGGTTCTCGGCGGATACGGCTGGTTCGGTGTCGGCCGGATCGGTGTCGGTGGGCGCGGTGATGGACGCGCTGCTCGGCGACCGACCATTCTCGTCGCCGTCGTTGCTCGGGTCGATCTCACGGTCGGTGGTGTCGGTGGTTTCGGCTGTCTCCGGGGAGCTCTGGCTCGACGCATGGCCGCCGGTGCTGGCCGCCGTCCGCTTGCCGCGCTTGGTGCGGGCTTGTCCTGCGGTGCAGGTGTCCTCGCCGCATTCGCACGTCAGGGTGGCGCCAGGGATACCGACGATCTCCCCGAACGCGAGGATGCGTTGTCGGCCGAGGGTGCGTGGATCGTTCTTACACACGCGTGCCGCGACGAGCTTGGTGATGCGGTCACGCAGATGCACG
>NZ_JAZDUF010000011.1:0-54719 GCF_036350415.1 Gordonia sesuvii | reverse complement strand
CACCGTGTCGCCGCGATCAACCTGCGCCGCCTGATCACCCTGGGACTGAGCACCACCAACAACACCTGGACCCTGGCCACCACCTGACCCCGCCCGGGGCAGGCGCCCCAATGGCACCCGCCCGCGATTCAGCCGACCCAGCATTCGGCGACAGCGCCAGCCGCAAGAGACCACTTCTTCAGCAGCCTCCTAGCGGAGGACCGTCACGAAGGGGCCCTTCGTGACCCTTCGTGACGCTCGCAAGCTCGCTCCTCAGGGCGGCGCGCTCGCAAGCTCGCTCCTCAGGGACCAGGGGTAGGGCTGTCCACAGCGCACACGTCCATCCACAGATCGGCAGAGCAGCGCCGCTTGTCGACCGCATCCACTCGACGAATCCATAGGCTCGACGGGCATGAGCACATCAGCGTCTCGTCGGCGTTCCGGTCTCGACCGGCTCGACACGCGCCCGCCCGCGCGCACCGTGGCGGGCGATGAAACCGTTGCGGGGGAATCTGATTCGGGCCACGTGCCGGCCGACCGCGGCGTGACCGAGGACAGCCCCTGGGGCGTGACTGCGGTACCGACGTGGCTCGAACCAGTCGGCGCACGTGACCGCGCAGCCACCCGGATGACCGTCGGTGATCACTTCGGTCTCCCCGACGAAGACGATGAGGACGAACCCCCGCGCCGGCGACTGCTCGTCGCGCCGCCCGCGGCGATCGCCCTGATCCTCGTCGGCGTCGCCGCCTGTGCAGTTGCCGGCTTCTCGCTGCTGCGCGGAGGGGGAGCGGAATCGGCGACGCCGGTCGCGTTCCCCGCCACCGCGGGACCGACCTCCGCCGTCGACACGACCGCCGAGGCACCCGCGCCATCCGAAGAGCTGGTGGTGAGCGTGGTGGGACTGGTGCACAAGCCCGGCCTGGTGCGACTGTCCGGCGCTGCCCGTGTCGCCGATGCGATCGCGCGGGCGGGCGGTGCGCGCAAGGGGGCAGACATGTTGTCGCTCAATCTCGCCCAACGACTCAACGACGGTGACCAGATCCTCGTCGGCTATGCCGGTGACGGGGGCCGGATGGCGATACGCAGTGCGGTCGTCGGTGCCGGTGGCGCGGCGAGCGTCCCGTCGAGCGGAGCGGGCGCGCCGTCGGGCGGCACCGGATCGAATGGCGCCCAATCGAACGGCACACAGTCGGCGAAGGTCGATCTCAACACCGCCACCGAGGCGCAACTCGACGAACTTCCCGGCGTCGGGCCGGTGACGGCCCAGGCCATCATCGCGTGGCGCGAGGCCAACGGAAGGTTCGGCTCTGTCGAGCAACTCGCCGAGGTGGACGGGATCGGCCCGACACGCCTCTCCCGGTTGCGCGACCTGGTCACCGTGTGAGGACACCCCGAGTGCCGGTGAGCATCCTGCCGCCTGGGGACTATCGGCTGGCGGTACCGGCGGCTGTCACGTGGACGGTCAGTCTGCTGATCCTCCTCGGCCCACCGCTGCCGGCGTGGGCACTGCCGGTCGTCGGTGGTGTCATCGTCGCAGCGGGCGCGATCGCGGTCAGATGTGGGTGGGTCGCGTGGGCGGCGGTGTCACTGGTGGTGGTGGCCGGCGGCATGGTGGCGGTGACCGCCGCCGCGCTCGCCGTGCGAGACGAGGTGCGGTCGTCGCACCCGCTGAGTTCCGTCGATGGGAAGGCGCGCGTCAGCGGGGTGATCCGCGACGATGCGGTGGCGTTGGGTCCGGCCGCCGCGTCCCGTGTGGCAGTCCGGGTGGACGTCGACGATGTCGCCGGGCACGCTGCTGCACCCGGCGCCGCCGAGTTGACGGGGGCATCCGACCATTGGGCGGAACTCGTTCCCGGGCAACGTTTCTCGGTGGTCGTCCGGGTGAGTCCGCCGCGGCGCGGTGAGTTGCTGGTCGCGCGGCTGTCCGCGGTGTCGCAACCCGACCTGCTCGGTCGACCACCGCCGCATCAGCGGATCGCCACCGTCGTCCGTGACCGGTTGCAGTATCTCTCGGCGCGAGGCCTCGGCCCCGACCCCGCGGGTTTGCTCCCTGGTCTGGTGATCGGCGACACGAGTGGGCTGAGTTCGGAGGTCCGCGAGGACTTCCGCGCAGCCGGACTGACACACCTGGTCGCGGTGTCGGGCAGCAATTTCGCCATCGTGTGCGGCGCGGCGGTGATGGCGGTCCGGATGCTGGGGGCGACACCACGGGTGACCGTGGTCGTCGGCATGGTGATGGTGGTGTGTTTCGTGATCCTGGTCCGACCGTCGCCGAGTGTGCTGAGAGCGGCGATGATGGGGATGATCGCCCTGCTGGCACTGTGGGGATCGAGACGCGCACAGGCGCTTCCGGCGCTCGGCGCCGCGACCGTCGTCGGACTGCTGTGGTGGCCGGAGTTGGCCACCGAACCCGGTTTCGCGCTGTCGGTGATCGCTACCGGCGGGTTGGTGCTGTGGTCGGCGGCCCTGCGGGATCGGCTTCGAGGGTGGCGGGTGCCGCCGGGTATCGCCGAGCTGGTCGCCATGGCGCTCACGGCCCAACTCGTCACCGCGCCCGTCGTCGCACTGTTGAGTGGGCGATTCACCGTGGTCGGTGTGTTGGCCAATGTGGCGGTGGCGCCGGTGGTCGGCCTGATCGGGATCGTCGGTACCGCGGCCGCGATCGTCGGGGCGCTGGGGCCGCCGGACGGGGTCGGCGCGATGTGCGCCGAACTCATGATCCGGGCGCTCGCCCCGGAGTTGTGGTGGATGCTGGGCTGCGCGCGTGTGCTCGGCGGGCAGTCATGGTCCACCGTGCCGGTGCCTTCTGGCGTGGCCGGTGCGGCGATGGTGGCCGCGGCGACTGTGTTCGTCTTGCTGGCGGTCACCGTGACCTCGCGTGCGGTCGGCGATGCCCGCGGCGCGGGTGGAGGACGTGTCGCATGGTTCTGGCACCATGGTCGCCGTGACTGATCGCCTGCATCTGCTGCTCGGGGACGACGACTTCCTGACCGGGCGGGTGATCTCCGCCGTCGCGGCGCAGCAATCGTCAGCGTCCGGGGAAGACGTACCGGTGACACGGGTCCGCGCGGGCGACGTGACCGAGCACGAACTGGCGGAGTTGCTGAGTCCTTCGCTGTTCGCCGAGGAGCGGATCGTCGTGGTGGAATCGGCGGCCGACGCGGGCAAGGAACCCGCCGCATTGGTCGCGCAGGCGGCAGGCGAACTGCCCGAGGGCATCACGTTGATGGTGATCCACTCCGGCGGCGGCCGCGCGAAGTCGATGGTCCCCGCATTGAAGAAGGCCGGCGCGACCGAACACGACTGCACGGCCCCGAAATGGCCGTCGGAGCGCATGGATTTCGTGCGCAAGGAGTTCCGCACACTCGGCGCACGGGTGAGCAACGACGTCGTGGAGCAGGTCGTCGAGGGTGTCGGGGCCGAGCTACGGGAACTGGCCGCGGCGTGCGCCCAGCTCATCGCCGACACCGACGGCAAGGTCACCGTCGACGCCGTCCGGCTCTATTACCAGGGCCGCCCAGAGATCACCGGGTTCGAGGTCGCCGACAAGGCGGTGACGGGCGATCGGCCGGGCGCGCTCGAGTCGCTGGCGTGGGCCGAGCACCACGGGGTGCCGCGGGTGTTGCTCGCGGACGCGCTGGCCGAGGCGGTGCATGCCATCGCCCGCGTGCGTGCGATCGGTTCGATGGACCAGTACGCGGCCGCCTCGGAACTGGGAATGCCCCCACGCCGCGTCAAGAAGGTGCAGGCGCAGGCCCGCGCATGGGACTCGGTCTCGATCGCCGCGGCAGTGCAGGTCGTCGCCCGTCTCAACGGTGACGTCAAGGGTCAGGCCGCCGATCCCGACTTCAGCCTGGAGAACGCCGTCGGGACGGTGGCCGACCTACGCCCGGCCCCCGGGCGCAACCGCGCGCACTGACCGCGAGTCCATGCCATACGCCGGAACCGGAGACGCGGTGATCGGCAGAAAGCATGACGCAACCCACCCCGGTGACCGCGTGGAAGTCACCGGGGTGGGTTGTGAAGGCTATGTGAGGTCGCGCTCGGGGAAGATCAGAGCTTGTTGACGGCGAGATCCATCGCCGACTTCTTGTTGGCGGCCTGGTTGGCGTGGATGACGCCCTTCGAGGCGGCCTTGTCGAGCTGACGACCGGCGGAACGGGAGAGCTCGGTGGCCTTGTCCTTGTCGCCGGCCGCGACGGCCTCGCGGAAGTTCCGGATGGCGGTACGCAGCGACGACTTCACCGACTGGTTGCGCTGACGGCGTTCTTCGTTGGTGCGGTTGCGCTTCATCTGCGACTTGATGTTGGCCACGCGTGTATCCCTCTTGCTCTGGTAGGTACTCGTTGTTCTGAGCAGGTCGGATATCGTGAATCGAACTGTTCACGTCGACGCTGCGACAGCGATCGACTTTACCAGCAGGCAACCACCCGGCCCAAATCGCTGCTGCGGGACATTAGGCTTGCCCCCATCATGTCAGTCGTCTTCATTCACATCGGCCTGCCCAAAACCGGAACGACCCATCTCCAGGACCGCCTGTGGCGGAACCGTGACCTGGCCTTACAGTCCTCGGGTCTGTTGTACCCGGGTAACCGGATGACCGATCACTTCCACGCCGCCACCCATCTCCAGCCCGAGCGCTACCTGGACTGGGTGAACCCGGACTTCGCCGATGCCTGGCCGAACCTCGTCGCACAGATGAAGGCGTGGCCGGGGAAGTCGCTGGTGTCGCACGAGCTGCTGGCCACCGCCAAGCCGGAGCACATCGCGACCCTCCTGTCCGATCTCTCCTTCGCCGACGAGATCCACGTCATCGCCACCGTGCGCGACCTCGCGCGGCAGTTGCCGTCGGTGTGGCAGGAGAACATCAAGAATCAGCGCCGCGCCGATTTCGCCGAGTTTCTGGCATCGGTGCGCGACCACGGTCCCGCGGTCCCCGGATTCGTGCCCCCGGTGGGCGGGGATGAGGAAGAACCCTTCTGGGAATTCCAGGACTACGTGCGGATCCTCTCCGACTGGGCCGATGCGGTCGGACCGAAGCGGGTGCACCTGGTGACGGTCTCGCCCACGCGCGACACGCCCGGGGAGTCGATCTGGGAGAGATTCCTGCGGGTGCTCGACGTCGATCCTGCGCCCCTCACGCTGGACGTCCCCACCACGAACTCGTCACTGCCGGCGGCCCAGGCCGAATACCTGCGTCGGCTCAATCATCACCTGCAGCCCTCCGACGTCCACTGGAGCAGGTACGACGGCGTGGTCAAGGGCCAGGTGATCCAGATACTCAAGCGTGCGAAGGGCGCGCCGCTCGGCCTCACCGCCGAACAGCGTGTCTGGGCCGCCGAGGCAGCAGACGACATGGTCGAGGCGATGCGCACGCGGGGCTACCAGGTCACCGGCGACCTCGCCGACCTCGCTGTCAGCACGACCGCCGGGGCTGACGCCGAACCCCCGACAGACGAACAGGTGCTCGACGTCGCAGTCGAGACGATGGCCGAGATGGTCAAACAGGCGCCGATTCGGGACAACCGTCCTCGGCTGCGTACCCGCGGCATGAACGTGGTCCGCCGCGTCCGTCGGCGGGTGCTGGGGTGGCGCCGATCGAAGTGACCGGCGGATCGCGGGCCTGACCGACCGCCATGCCGAATCCCCGATTTTGGGGCAACATGTCAAGTTATGAGTCCCGCGCCGACGACCTCCGCCAGCAAGCGAGCCGCCAGCAAGGCCAGCAAGTCGAAAGCGACGAGTGCCGCCAAGACGACCAAGTCGACATCGAGCCGCAAAACCGAACCGAAGGCCGCGGGCGGCAAGGGACGAACACGGGATCAGGCCAAACGGGCCAAGGCGGTTGTCCGTGAGCCCAAGGCGATCGACAACACGATCTTCGCCGGGTACTCGAAGGGGCCGTACGGCAAGGCCTTCGACGAGATGTTCGACGCCGACGGCGAGGTGCGTGCGCCCTATCGCGGCATCTACAAGGCGATGTCGGAATACGAGCGTGCCGACCTCGACGTCCGCGTGGACGCACTCGGCCGCGCATTCATCGATCAGGGCGTGACCTTCTCCCTCTCCGGCAAAGAGCGACCGTTTCCGCTCGACGTTGTGCCCCGGGTCATCTCGGCGAGCGAGTGGAGCAAACTCGAAGCCGGTATCACTCAACGGGTACAGGCGCTCGAACTGTTCCTCGACGACATCTACGGCGAGCAGGAGATCCTGCGCGACGGTGTGCTCCCGAAGCGACTTGTCCACTCCTGTGAGCACTTTCACCGGCAAGCCGCAAACATCCGCCCTCCCAACGGGGTTCGTATCCACGTAGCGGGCATCGACCTCATCCGGGACGAGAACGGCGACTTCCGCGTCCTCGAGGACAACCTGCGTTCGCCGTCTGGTGTGTCGTACGTGATGGAGAACCGCCGAACGATGGCGCGCGTCTTCCCCGACCTGTTCTCGTCGCACCGGGTCCGGGCGGTCGGCGACTATCCGAGTCACCTCCTCCGCGCATTGCGTGCGTCGGCGGCCTTCAACGAGGCAGACCCCAACATCGTCGTCTTGACGCCGGGTGTCGCCAACTCGGCGTACTTCGAGCACTCCCTGTTGGCCCGGTTGATGGGTGTCGAACTCGTCGAGGGCCGAGATCTCTTCTGCCGCGACAACATCGTGTACATGCGCACGACGGAGGGGGAGCAGCGCGTCGATGTGATCTACCGCCGCATCGATGACGACTTCCTCGATCCCATGCAGTTCCGGCCGGACTCGATGCTCGGCGTGGCCGGCCTCCTCAACGCCGCCCGGGCCGGCAACGTCGTCATCTCCAGCGCCGTCGGCAACGGCGTCGGAGACGACAAACTCATCTACACCTACGTACCGGACATCATCGAGTACTACCTCGGTGAGAAGCCGTCGTTGATGAACGTCGACACACTCCGGTGCTGGCTCGACGACGAACGTGAAGAAGTCCTCGACCGGATCGACGAACTCGTCGTCAAACCCGTTGAGGGGTCCGGTGGTTACGGCATCGTCTTCGGTCCCGACGCGACTAAGGCGGAACTGAACACGTTGGCGCGCAAGGTCCGCAACGACCCGCGCGGATGGATCGCCCAGCCCGTCGTCCAACTGTCGACGGTGCCGACCAAGATCGACGGTGAGGTCCGGCCGCGGCACGTCGACCTGCGGCCGTTCGCGGTCAACGACGGCGATTCGGTGTGGGTGCTGCCCGGTGGTCTGACCAGGGTCGCCCTGCCCGAAGGGTCGCTGGTGGTGAACTCGAGTCAGGGCGGCGGCTCGAAGGACACCTGGGTGCTCGCATCCGCGCGGTCGTCGGAGGACCGCGAACTGTCCGGCGCCAAGGTCGTCAACGCGAGCAGTGTCGCGGCGGCGCGGCCCGCGGAGAGCGCGCCCGACCCGCTGCACGCCCAGACCCAGCAACAGCAGCAGGGCTGCGACGAGCAAGGCGGTGAGAGTCGATGATGCTGGCCCGCAACGCCGAATCGCTCTACTGGATCGGCCGCTACGTGGAACGCGCCGACGACATGGCACGCATCCTCGACGTCGCCATCCACCAGCTGCTCGAGGACGCGACCGTCGACGTGGACCGGCAGGCGCGTCTGGTGATCCAGGTCCTGGGGCTCGAGCCGCCGAGCAGTGCCGAGCCGATCGACGTCTGGGCACTGACCGAGCGGGTCGCCTACGACAAGGATGCGATCGGATCCATCGTCGATCTGATCCGTTCGGCTCGCGAGAACGCGCGCGGTGCCCGCGAGGTCACGTCCAGCGAGATGTGGGAGTGCCTCAACACCACCTACAACGGGCTGAGCGACGCAGAGCGCCGGGCCCGACGCCTCGGCCCGCACGAGTTCCTCTCCTATGTGAAGAATCGCGCCGCGATGTTCTCCGGCCTCGCCGACGCCACCCTCAGCCACGACGACGGCTACCGGTATCTGGTGCTGGGTCGATCGGTGGAACGCGTCGACATGACCATCCGAATGCTGTTGTCACGGGCCGGGGATCGGGTGACCTCGCCGTCGTGGGTCAGCGTGCTGGTGTCCGCCGGCGCACACGACACGTTTCTCCGCACCTACCGCGGCCGCCTCGACGCGGAGAACATCGTGGAGTTCATGTTGGTGGACCGGTTGTTCCCGCGATCGGTGTTCCACGCGCTGCGGGTGGCCGAGCACAACCTGACCGAGCTGGAGAAGCGGCCCAGCCGTGTCGGTACCCAGGCGGCCGCGCTGCTGTTGCTCGGCCGGGCGCGCAGCTCGCTGGAATTCGCCGAACCCGGCAATCTCCTCGACGATCTGCAGGACCGTCTGCTCGACCTCCAGGACACCTGCCGGTCGATCAACGAGGCCGTGACCGCGGAGTATTTCCATGTGTCGCCGTATGTGTCGTGGGCCGATGCCCGGGTGAGCGATTCCGAGGACCACGTCATCGAGGAGAGTGAACTGTGAGCTGGCGTCTGCGCGTCGTCCATTCCACCGGGTTCGCCTACAAGAGTCCGGTGACGTCGTCGTACAACGAGGCCCGGCTCACCCCGCGCAGCGACAACCGGCAGAACGTCATCGTCAACCGGGTGGAGACGGTCCCGGCGACGAGGTCATACCGCTACACCGACTACTGGGGCACCGCGGTCACCGCCTTCGACCTGCACGCACCGCATGAGGAACTCGAGGTCTCCGGGATGTCGGTGGTGGAGACCGAGCGAGGCGGGCGGGTACCCCTCGACGAGCAGGTCGGATGGGACGAGGTGCGCAGCGCCTACGTCGACGACCGCTACGACGAGATGCTTTCCTACACCGACTACGTACCGAAGAACCGGCAGCTGGCCTCGACCGCGACACGGCTGGCCAAGGGGCTGGAGCCGGACTTCGCCGTCGAGGCGATCTGTCGGTTCGTGCACGAGGAGATGAAGTACGTGCCCGGCACCACCGGGGTCCACACCACCGCGGTGGACGCCTGGAACGAACGCAAAGGTGTCTGCCAGGACTACGCACATCTGTCGCTGCTGATGCTGCGCAGTCTCGGTATCCCCGCCCGCTACGTCTCCGGCTACCTGCATCCCAACTCGGACGCGAAGATCGACGAGACGGTCGAAGGCCAGAGCCACGCCTGGATCGAGGTGTGGACCGGAGGCTGGTGGGGCTACGACCCGACCAACGACACCAGGATCACCGAACAACACGTGTCGGTTGGCGTCGGGCGCGACTACTCGGACGTGTCGCCCCTCAAGGGTATCTACACCGGGGGTGGCGCAACGGATCTCGATGTGGTGGTGGAGATTACGCGGTTGGCGTGAGGTTCGGGCCACTCAACCGGCCCCCTTTCGCCGATCGAGTAGGCGGCGAGCCGCTAGGCGAGACGCCGTATCGAGATCACGGCCGAACGAGCAGGAAATCCATCACCGCCTCGGCGGTCAGTTCCGCGGTCGGCTTCCGATCGGGGTTCAGGTTGTGCCCGACCTTGTCGATCTCGACGATCCTCGTCGGGGCCGGGATCAGCTCGACCGCGTCGGCGAGTTCGGCCGTCGTGGCGAAGGGGTCGGTGCTGCCGTGCACGATCACGGTCGGAATGCGCACCGACGGGAGGTGTTCGGTACGTAGCCGGTCCGGCTTACCCGGCGGATGCAGCGGGTACGAGGTCAAAAGCAGCCCGTCGGCGAGCTCCGGGTCCTCGGCCACGGCCATCGATGCCTGTCGGCCGCCGTACGAGTGACCGCCGACGATGAGCGGACCGCCGCCGGCCTCGTCGCGGAAGGTGGCGCAGGCGGCGACGATGCCCGCACGATCGGCGGCAGCGGTCGACGGACTCGGCGGCCCCTTCGGCCGGCGACGACGATAAGGCAGGTCGATCCGGGCGACGACCACACCCTGAGCGCAGAGTGCCTCGGCCACCGACCGGAGGATCACCGCATGGCGGTTTCCGCCCGCTCCGTGGGCGAGGACCACCACCCCGCGCGGATCGGTGGTGGGTCGGGAGACCTCGGCAAGCACCGTCTCGTCCTCATGGGTGGTGGTCTCACATGACGTGTTCGCGGGCTCGGCAGCCATGGGTCAACCGTAGCGGCGAGCGTCGGCGACGACGTCGGGTCCGGACATGAGAAACTGGAAGGACCGACGCGGCCCGACCGGCCGCGTCACCATGCCGCACGCCCGAGGAGCAGTTCGATTCCCACCTTCGCCGACACCACCTTCACCGACCCCGCGCGGATCCGGAACTTCTGCATCATCGCCCACATCGACCACGGGAAGTCCACCCTGGCCGACCGGATGCTGCAGCTCACCGGCGTGGTCGAGGAGCGACAGATGCGCGCGCAGTACCTCGACCGGATGGACATCGAACGCGAACGCGGCATCACCATCAAGGCGCAGAACGTGCGGCTGCCCTGGCAGGTCACCGACGACGACGGCACCACCGACTACGTCATCCACCTCATCGACACCCCTGGCCACGTCGACTTCACCTATGAGGTCTCCCGGGCACTCGAGGCGTGCGAGGGTGCCGTGTTGCTGGTCGACGCCGCCCAAGGCATCGAGGCGCAGACTCTGGCGAACCTCTACCTGGCGATGGACAAGGACCTGACGATCATCCCGGTCCTCAACAAGATCGACCTGCCGGCGGCCGATCCGGATCGGTACGCCGCGGAGATCGCGCACATCATCGGCTGCGAACCCGAAGAGGTGCTGCGGGTGTCCGGCAAGACCGGTGAGGGCGTCGCCGAGCTGCTCGACGAGGTGATCAAGCTGGTTCCCGCGCCGGTGGGCGACCAGGACGCGCCGGCCCGGGCGATGATCTTCGACTCCGTCTACGACACCTACCGCGGGGTGGTCACCTATGTGCGTGTGGTGGACGGACGCGTCCTGCCGCGCGAGAAGGTGCTGATGATGTCCACCGGGGCGACGCACGAACTGCTGGAGGTCGGCATCGTGTCGCCCGAGCCGAAGTCGTCGAGAGGACTCGGCGTCGGCGAGGTCGGATACCTGATCACCGGCGTCAAAGATGTGCGTCAGTCGAAGGTCGGTGACACCGTCACGACCGCGAAGAACGGGGCCGCCGAGCCACTCACCGGCTACCGGGAGCCGCGTCCGATGGTCTATTCGGGTCTGTATCCGGTGGACGGCTCGGACTACCCGGTGCTGCGCGACGCGCTGGACAAACTCCAGCTCAACGATGCCGCGCTCACCTACGAGCCGGAGACGTCGGTCGCATTGGGATTCGGCTTCCGCTGCGGCTTCCTGGGGTTGCTGCACATGGAGATCACCCGCGAGCGCCTCGAGCGCGAGTTCAACCTCAACCTGATCTCCACTGCGCCGAACGTCGTCTACGAGGTCGTCATGGAGGACGGCACCGAGATCACCGTCACGAACCCGTCGGACTGGCCGGCCGGCAAGGCCCGAAGCATCCATGAGCCGATCGTCAAGATGACCATCATCGCGCCAAGCGAGTTCGTCGGCGCGATCATGGAGCTCTGCCAGAGTCGTCGCGGCGATCTCGGCGGAATGGACTACCTGTCCGAGACCCGCGTCGAACTGCGTTACACCTTGCCGATGGCCGAGATCATCTTCGACTTCTTCGACGCGCTCAAGTCCAAGACGCGCGGGTACGCCAGCCTCGACTACGAGGAAGCCGGCGAGCAGGAGGCCGATCTGGTCAAGGTCGACATCCTGCTGCAGGGCGAGGCTGTCGACGCGTTCAGTGCCATCGTCCACCGGGACGCCGCCTACACGTACGGCAACAAGATGGCGACCAAGCTCAAGGAGCTGATCCCGCGGCAGCAGTTCGAGGTTCCGGTCCAGGCCGCGATCGGCTCCAAGATCATTGCGCGCGAGAACATCCGCGCCATCCGCAAGGACGTGCTCGCCAAATGCTACGGCGGTGACATCAGCCGTAAGCGCAAACTGCTCGAGAAGCAGAAGGAAGGCAAGAAGCGGATGAAGACGATCGGACGTGTCGACGTCCCGCAGGAAGCATTCGTCGCCGCTCTCTCCACCGACGCCGTCGGAGACAAACCGAAGGGGAAGTAGTCCGTTGGACAATCGCGCCGCCGCCAATCCGGTGCTCGCGCAGAGCACCCTGCCGCATGGCCTACCGGACTTCGCGTCGATCGACGACGACGATTTCCTTCCCGCATTCACCGCGGCGATGGAAACGCATCTCGCAGAGGTGGAGTCGATCGCATCCGACTCCCGGCCGGCGACCTTCGCCAACACCGTGGAGGCGCTGGAGCTGTCGGGCCGCGACCTGGCCAGGGCGAGTGGGATCTTCTTCAACCTCGTCGGCCCGGACACGAATCCGAAGCGCAACGAGATCTCCCAGCAGTTGTCGACTATGCTGACCGACCACGCGAACACGATCTCGATGGATCAGCGACTGTTCGCGCGGATCGCGTCATTGCATGAGCACAAGGCTGAACTCGACCTGACCGAGGCGCAGGATCGACTGCTGACCAAGCGGTATCGCGATGCCGTGCGGTCGGGTGCCGGTCTGGCAGCCGACGATCAGGAGCAGATGCGCCAGATCTCGTCGCGGCTGGCGTACCTCACCACCACCTTCTCGCAGAAGATCCTCGACGACACCAACGCATCGGCCGTCTTCGTCGCCGATGTGGCGGAACTCGACGGACTGTCGCCCGGCGAGATCGCAGCCGCGCGCCGGGCTGCGGCAGACGCCGGCCACGACTCGGGCCACCTGATCGCGTTGGAGCTCCCCACGAGTCAGTCGGTGCTTACATCCCTGACCGATCGCGATGTGCGGCAACGGGTTTTCGACGCATCGACCGCCCGGTGTACTCGGGGAAACGAACACGACACCCGCGAACTGGTTCTCGAGATCGTGCGGCTGCGAGCCCGCCGCGCGCGGCTGCTGGGGTACACCGATCACGCCGAGTACGTGATCGCCGAAGAGACCGCCCCGAATCCGGCCGCGGTCGTCGAACTGTTGACGGACCTCGCCGCGTCGGCGCTGCGCGCCGGTGGACGTGAGTTGACCCGGTTGACCCGGCTGGCCGACGAGGAGATCGGTCCCGCCGACCTCACCTTCTGGCTCGAACGCGAACGACGGGCGTCGGCGGAGATCCCGCTCGACGACTTCGCCGACTATTGCGAGTTGGACAGAGTCCTCACCGACGGCGTCTTCCACGCGGCCGGCAAGCTGTACGGCCTGCGCTTCGTGGAGCGGTCCGACCTCGTCGGCTACCACCCGGATGTCCGTGTGTGGGACGTCATCAACGAGGCCGGCCGCAGTATCGGGTTGTTCCTCGGTGACTACTACGCGCGCCCGTCCAAGCGCGGTGGGGCCTGGATGAACAACATCGTCGATCAGTCTCTGGCGTTGTCGGCCCAGCCGGTCGTGGTGAACGTTCTCAACCTGACCAAACCCGATGACGGCGAGCCGTGCCTGCTCACCATGGATCAGCTCACCACGCTGTTCCACGAGTTCGGGCACGCCCTACACGGCCTGTTGTCGGCGGTCGACTATCCGTCGCAGTCGGGGACCTCGGTGCCGCGCGACTTCGTCGAGTTCCCCTCGCAGGTCAACGAGATGTGGGCGTTGCACCCGGATGTGTTGTCGCAGTACGCCCGTCACCATGAGACCGGCGAGCCGATCCCGCCGGCGCTGGCGGATGCCGCGCGGGCGGCGGCGACCACGGAGAGCGCACACGCGACCATCGAATACCTCGCAGCCGCGCTGCTCGACCTCGCCTGGCATCGCATCACGGCCGACGATGTCGTCGACGACGTCGAGCGGTTCGAGCGGGATGCGTTGGCAGCTGCCGGCTTCACTGGCGACCTCATCCCGCCGCGGTACCGCAGCGCCTATTTCAACCACATCTTCGGCGGCGGATACTCCGCCGGCTACTATTCCTACATCTGGTCGGAGGTCCTCGACGCCGAGACCGAGCAGTGGTTCCTCGCCGAGGGCGGACTGCTGCGAGCCAATGGTCGGCGTTTCGCCGAGGCGACACTCTCCCGCGGCGACAGCGTCGATCCACTTGTGGCACACCGGGAGTTGATCGGGAAGACGGCCGAGATCGGACCGTTGCTGACTAGGCGTGGATTGGCGGCGGCCCCTTCGTGACGCTCGCTCGTCCCTCGCTCGCTCCTCAGGGGTCGGGGTGACGCTCGCTCGTCCCCTTTCGTTGGTCGAGTAGTCGCGAGCCGCTAGGCGAGTGGCGTATCGAGACTTGGTGTGCGGGATCTCGATACGCTTCCTCGCTGCCGCTCGTCAGCTACTCGATCAGCGGTTGGGGTGTGGCTCGCTCGGCCCCTTTCGCTGGTCGAGTAGTCGCGAGCCGCTAGGCGAGTGGCGTATCGAGACCTGGTGTGGGGGATCTCGATACGCTTCCTCGCTGCCGCTCGTCAGCTACTCGATCAGCGGTTGGGGAGTTGCTCGTCAGCTACTCGATCAGCGGATGGAGGGCGGCTCAGTGGTGCGCCGGCTGGAACGTGCCGTGGCTGGCCGCCTCCTCGGCCCGGATCACATGCATGACCGCATTGATCAGCGCCAGGTGGGTGAACGCCTGCGGAAAGTTCCCGAGGTGCTGCCCGGTTTTCGCGTCGATCTCCTCCGCATACAGCTTCAGGGGGCTGGAGTACGACAACAGCCGCTCGCACAACGCCTTTGCGCGCGGCAGCTCGCCGATCTCCACCAGTGCGGACACGAGCCAGAACGAGCAGATCGTGAAGGTACCCTCCTCGCCGGACAGGCCATCGTCGGTCTCCTCCACCCGATACCGCAGAACGAGGCCGTTCTCGGTCAACTCGTCCGCGATGGCGAGGACGGTGTTGCGGACGCGGTAGTCGTCGGACGGTAGGAAACGTAGCAGCGGGATGAGCAGCGCGGAGGCGTCCAACGCCGGGTCGCCGTAGCGCTGGGTGAAGACACCGCGCTCGTCGACCCCGTACTCGAGGATGTCCGCCCGGATCTCGTTCGCGATCTCGGCCCACGTCTTCGCGTACGACTTCTCGCCATGCAACGCAGCGAGACGCGCGCCGCGATCGAGCGCCACCCAGCACATCACCTTCGACGACGTGAAGTGCTGCGGTTCGCCGCGGACCTCCCAGATGCCGCGATCGGGCTTGCGCCAGTTCTTGACGGCCTCCTCGACCTGTGCCTTGAGTACCGGCCACAGCGTCTCGGGCACCGCCTCGGTCGACTTGGTGTTGAGGTACACCGAGTCGAGCATCGTGCCCCAGATGTCATGCTGCGCCTGGTTGTACGCGCCGTTGCCGATACGAACCGGGCGTGCCCCGTCGTAGCCGGAGAGATGATGCAGTTCCTCTTCTTCGAGGGTGCGTTCGCCGCCGACCCCGTACATGACCTGCAGTGGATGGTGTTCGCCGTTCGTCGCGCCGGAGACGTCGGCGATGAAGGAGAAGAAGTCGTCGGCCTCGCGGTCGAGACCCAGCGTGTACAGCCCCCACAGGGCGAACGTCGAGTCACGCACCCAGGCGTAGCGATAGTCCCAGTTACGTTCGCCACCAGGCGTTTCCGGAAGAGAAGTGGTCGCCGCGGCGAGCAGCGCGCCGGTCGGGGAGTAGGTGAGACCCTTCAGCGTGAGGGCCGATCGCTGCAGGTGCGTCCGCCACGGGTGATCGGGGAACGTGCCGACGTTGATCCACTGGCGCCAGCATTCCGACGTCGACCACATCTTCTGCGCGGCCTCTTCGAAGTTCTGCGGCGCCGGTTGACGCGACCACGACAGCGCGACGAAGCGGTTGTCGCCCTCGACCAGTCGCGTCCGAGCCCGGGCTTCGCGCCCTTCCAGGCCGAGCCGCAGATCCGTCGTCAGCTTGAGCGTCGGACCGGGCGACGTGGTTCCGGTGCCTGTTGCGATCGCCTCGCCGTACGCGGGTCCCGAGTACTCCCAGACCGTGTTCCCGCGGTGATAGTCGAATGCCGGCTCACAACTCAGCGACAGCTCCACGGTGCCCGACACACACCGGACCGTCCGCAGCAGGATGTGCTCGGCGTCCCAGTCGGTGGGGGTGCGGCGATGTGTCGTGGATCGACGTTCGTTGTCGTGCCACGGCCCCATCACCAGGGCGTCGCGGACCACGATCCATCCGGTGTCGGTCTGCCACGTCGTCTCGACCATGAGGCTGCCCGGCAGGTACCGGCGGTCCACCGGGACGTTGACACCGTACGGCGCCAGCCGGAAATGGCCTGCGCTGCGGTCGAGGATGGCGCCGAACACACTCGGCGAATCGGGTCGGGGAACACACATCCACTCGATCGAACCGTTGCGGGCGATCAGACAGTTGGTCTCGGTGTCCGAGAGGAACGCGTAGTCGCCGATCGGGGGAAAGGTGTTGTGACTCGGGGTCGCAGGCGAGAAGGCCTTGGCCTCGGGGTCGACCGGGGCGTCGGAGTTGGTGCTGCTGTCGACCGAGGCGTCGCGCTCGGCGGAGTCGATCGGCAGTGCAGTGACGGCAGCGTCTTCCGGTGGAGTCATGGCTATATCATTGCGAGCAGCCCCGGGAGACGCCACTCGGCCGTCGCCCGGGACTCGACGTGACCGGTGGACGAACGAGATGAGGTGAACGTGACGTCGGTGCTCTCCTGGTGGGACAGTGTTGAGGAGTGGCTGACCGGCCTCTCCTTCGTCCCGCAACTGCTGGTGACGCTCGTGGTCGTGGTCCCGCTCGCCGTCGCGGTGGCCGCCGTTCTCAACGTGCTGGTTGACACCGTCTCCGCGGTGTTCGACCGCCGACGATTCGCCGACGACGACGGAAAGGGGCTGTAGTCGATGTTCCGTTCGCGCGTGACGTGGGCCCTGGTGGCGCTCATCGTGTTGGTGATCCTCGCGTGGCTGCTGACCCGATAGCCGGTGGCCGGACCGTGCAGTCGCGGGTGCGCCGCGACTAGGTGCGCGTGACGAAGGCCGCCGCGCCGAGCGGTTCCTGATCGGCTGCTGCGCTGCTGGTGGCGCCCAGCCAGTACTGGTGGCACACCGCCTCGACGACGTCACGATGGGCGCCGAGCGGACCCGCCACCGTGACAGGTTCCGCGTGCGAGTCCAGAGCCGCTTCGACACGTTCGGTCAGCAGGCCCGCGGACAGGAAGTACGGACTGACGACGATGCGCTGGGCGCCCGCGGAGCGTAGCCGCCGGATGGCGTTGCGGAGACGATGCTCGCGCGCGCCCAACTTCGTCGCGAACACCACCTCGACGGGGCGGTTGATCAGCATCGACAGCTCGATCGCCCGTCGCCGGACATGGGAGTCGGCCGCCCGATCCGACGACCCGACGGCCGTGAGGATCACGCCGACCCGATCTTCGGCGGGGTCGGCGACCCCGGCCTCGGCGATCCGTTCGGCCAGCGCAGCTGCCAAGGGGAAGGTGCCGATGACATCGGTCTGGGTCACTTCTCGATGTCCACTCGCATGCTCGGCAATGATCGCCGGCAGGTCCACCTTGCTGTGGTAGCCCGCCGCGAACAACAGGGGCACCACGACGCAGTCACCGACGATCTCGTCGAGCGCGGGACCGACCAAAGGCTCGTTCAGGTCGAGGTAGGCCAACCGGGTGTCAACACCGGGCAGTGCGGCACCCACTGCGTCGCGTAGGCGTGCGGCGGTCGCGGCGAACCGCGGGTCGCGGCTGCCGTGCGCCACGAGCAGGAGAGTGGGGAGCATCAACCTGTGTCAGACGAGTTCCGGCGTCGTCGACAGGTGTAGATGCGCGAGCGCATCGCCCACCAGTCCGGCGCCGAGGGTGTTGCCGCCCTGCGGATCGATCAGGAGGAAGCTACCCGATTCGCGGTTGACCTGATAGTCGTCGGCGGCGATCGGCTCGGCGGTCTGGATGGAGATGCGGCCGATCTGGTTGAGTTCCACGGTGTCCGGGGCGTCGATCAGCGACAGGTGCTGTTCATCGAAGAGCACCTCGAGGCTGCCGACGATCGCCTGCGTGGTGCGGGTGCCGTGCTTGAGCAGCAGGCGGGCACCGGGGCGCAGCGGCTTCTCCGCCAACCAGCAGACCGTCGCGCTGAACTGCTGCAGCGGCTCGGGGGCGTCGGCGACGGCGGCGATGAGGTCGCCGCGCGAGATGTCGACGTCGTCGTCGAGCAGCAGCGTGACACTGCGGCCGGTGTGTGCGGTGGCGAGTTGCCCGTCGGCGGTGTCGATCTGTCGGACGGTGCTGCGGGTGCCCGCGGGCAGGATCACGACCTCGTCGCCCACGGAGACCCGGCCGGCGGCGATCTGTCCGGCGTATCCGCGATAGTCGGGGAATTCCGGTGTGCGCGGGCGGATCACGTACTGCACCGGGAAGCGCAGTCCCACCGGACGGGGGTCGGCGACATTCGGCACCGTTTCGAGATGCTCGATGAGTGCCGGACCGTCGTAGTACGGGGTGGACTCGGACCGGGTGGCGATGTTGTCGCCGTGCAGGGCCGAGACCGGGATCGCGGTGACCTGCTCGGCCGACCAGCCCAGCGAACGGGTCAGCTCGGCGAACTCGGCCGAGATCTGCGCGAAGGCGGTGGCCGGATCGTCGACGAGGTCGATCTTGTTGACCGCCAGAACCAGCTGCGGCACACCGAGCAACGCCATCACTGCGGCATGGCGCCGGGTCTGTGCGACGACACCGTTGCGGGCGTCGACCAACAGGATGACCAACTGGGCGGTGGACGCACCGGACACCGTGTTGCGGGTGTACTGGACGTGGCCGGGGGTGTCGGCGAGCACGAAAGAGCGTGCCGGCGTGGCGAAGTAGCGGTAGGCGACGTCGATCGTGATGCCCTGTTCACGCTCGGCGCGCAGCCCGTCGACGAGCAACGAGAGGTCGGGACCCTCCAGGCCGCGGTCGACCGACGCCTTGGTGACGGCGTCGATCTGGTCGGCGAGAACCGATTTCGTGTCGTAGAGCAGGCGGCCGACGAGGGTGGACTTGCCGTCGTCGACGCTGCCCGCCGTCGCAATACGCAGGAGGTCGGGGGCGTGCTTCATCTCAGAAATATCCTTCGCGCTTGCGGTCTTCCATGGCGGCCTCGGAGACGCGGTCGTCGCCGCGGGTTGCGCCGCGTTCGGTGAGTCGGGAGGCGGCGACCTCGGCGAGCACGGCCTCGTTGTCGGCGGCATCGGAGAGCACGGCGCCGGTGGTCGAGCCGTCGCCGACGGTGCGGTAACGCACCACGCGCTTCTCGACGACCTCACCCTCGCGGGGTCCGCCCCACGGGCCCGTGGTCATCCACATGCCGTCGCGCGAGTAGACCTCACGCTCGTGGGCGTAATACAGCGGTGCCAGCAGGACCTGTTCGCGGGCGATGTAGCGCCAGATGTCCAACTCGGTCCAGTTGCTCAGCGGGAACACGCGCACGTGCTCGCCTGGTGCGTGGCGGCCGTTGTAGAGGTTCCAGAGTTCCGGGCGCTGACGCTTGGGGTCCCACTGCCCGAAGGCATTGCGCAGCGAGAAGATCCGCTCCTTGGCCCGCGAGCGCTCCTCGTCGCGTCGGCCGCCGCCGAACACCGCGTCGAAGCGGTTCTCGGTGATGGCGTCGAGGAGCGGGATGGTCTGCAGTGGGTTGCGGATGCCGTCCGGCCGTTCGGTGAGGCGGCCGTCCTCGATGTACTCCTCCACCGACGCGACGTGCAGGCGCAGGTTGTACCGCTCGACGATCTCGTCGCGGAACGTGATGATCTCCGGCAGGTTGTGTCCGGTGTCCACGTGCAGCAGCGAGAACGGCAGTGGCGCAGGCCAGAACGCCTTGATCGCCAGGTGCAGCAGCACGGTGGAGTCCTTGCCGCCGGAGAACAGGATCACCGGGCGTTCGAACTCGCCGGCGACCTCACGGAAGATGTGGATCGCCTCGGATTCGAGGGCGTCGAGGGTGGTGAAGTCGTCGGCGGAGTCGACCACTGCCCGCGCGGTGTCGGGAGTGGTGGTGGACGAGGTGTCGGCGATGGTCATGATGCGTGCAGCCCACATTCTGTCTTGGCGCGACCGGCCCAACGGCCACTGCGCGGATCGGATCCGGGTTCGGGTTTGGCAGTGCAGGGTGCGCAGCCGATCGACGGGTAGCCGTCGTCGACGAGCGGGTTGACCAGCACGCCGTTGGAGTCGATGTAGTCCTGCATGGTCTCGTCCGACCAGGCGGCGATCGGGTTGATCTTGACCAGCCCGAAGCCCTCGTCGAAGGAGATCAGCGGGGCGTTGGCGCGCGTCGGTGCCTCCACGCGGCGGATGCCGGTGATCCAGGCGTCGTAGCCGGCGAGCCCGTTCTTGAGCGGCACCACTTTGCGCAGCCGGCAGCATTCGCCTGGGTCGCGGGCGAACAGGTTGCGGCCCAACAGTTCATCCTGCTCGGCGACGGTGTGCTCGGGGGTCAGGTTCACCATCTCGACGCCGTACACCTGCTCGACCGCGTCACGCGTGCCGATGGTCTCGGCGAAGTGGTAGCCGGTGTCCAGGAACAGCACCTTGAGCTTGCTGCCGTGCAGCGCTTCGTCGTCGATGTTCTTGGCGGCCAGGTCGACCAGCGCGGCGTCCTGCATGTTGGACGCGACCACGAAGTTGTCGCCGAAGGTCTCGGCGGTCCAGCGCAGCAAGTCTGCGGGGGTGGCGTCGGGGCCGAGATCGGCCGCGCCCTTCTCGGCGATCGCGCGCAGCTCGTCTTCGCTGAACCGTCGGCCGGTTGCTGTCGTGTCGGTGGACGTACTCATCGCAGTGCCTCCTCGTCAGCCCGAACGGCCCACTGGGCGAACCGTTCTCCGTCGTGTCGCTGCTCCACGTACTGGCGGACCACTCGGTCGATGTAGTCGCCGAGTTCGGTGGAGAGCACCTTGTGTTGCCGCAGCTTGCGGCCGAATCCGGCGTCCTGGCCGAGGCTTCCGCCGAGGTGGACCTGGAATCCCTCGGTCTGTCCGCCGTTGCCGTCCTCGACGAGTTGGCCCTTGAAGCCGATGTCGGCGACCTGCGAACGGGCGCAGGAGTTGGGGCAGCCGTTGATGTTCACGGTGATCGGGGTGTCGAGGTCGGCATTGATGTCGGCGAGGCGCTCCTCGAGCTCCGGGACCAGGCGCTGCGAACGCTTGCGGGTCTCGGTGAAGGAGAGCTTGCAGAACTCGATGCCGCTGCACGCCATCAGGTTCCGGCGCCAGTTGGATGCCCGGGCACTGAGGCCGAGCTTCGCCAGGTCGGCGATGAGCTCGTCGACCTTGTCGTCGGCGACGTCGAGCACCACGAGCTTCTGGTACGGGGTGAAGCGGATGCGGTCGGACCCGACTCGTTCGGCTGCCTCGGCCACCTTGGTCAGGATGGTGCCGGAGACGCGGCCCGCCATCGCGGCGAAACCGACCGAGTTGAGGCCGTTCTTGAGCTTCTGCACGCCGACGTGGTCGCGCGGTGCGGTCAGCGGCTCGGGTGCCGGACCGTCGATCAGCTTGCGGCCGAGGTATTCGTCCTCGAGGACCTGGCGGAACTTCTCGATGCCCCAGTCCTTGATGAGGAACTTCAGGCGTGCCTTGGTGCGCAGTCGGCGGTAGCCGTAGTCGCGGAAGATGGAGACCACGCCCTCCCACACGTCGGGCACCTCGTCGAGCGGAATCCAGGCGCCCACCCGCTGCGCCAGCATCGGGTTGGTGGACAGCCCGCCGCCGACCCAGAGGTCCAGGCCCGGGCCGTGTTCGGGATGGTTCACGCCGATGAAGGCGACGTCGTTGGTCTCATGCGAGACGTCCTGCAGGCCGGAGATGGCGGTCTTGAACTTGCGCGGCAGGTTCGAGTACTGCGGGTCACCGATGTAGCGGCGGACGATCTCGTCAATCGCCGGGGTGGGGTCGAGCACCTCGTCGACGGCCTCACCGGCGAGCGGGGAACCCAGGATGATGCGCGGGCAGTCGCCGCACGCCTCGGTGGTGTAGAGCCCGACGCTCTCCAGCCGCTCCCAGATGGTGGGGACGTCCTCGATGCGAATCCAGTGGTACTGGACGTTCTCGCGGTCGGACAGGTCGGCGGTGTCGCGGGCGAACTCGGTGGACAGTTCGCCGAGGGTGCGCAGCTGGGCGACGTTGAGTGCGCCCGCGTCGCAGCGCACTCGCATCATGAAGTGGCTGTCCTCGAGGATGTCGATGTTCTCGTCACCGGTCCAGGTGCCGTCGTAGCCTTCGGCGCGCTGGGTGTATAGGCCCCACCAGCGCATCCGACCGCGCAGGTCCTGCTTGTCGATCGACTCGAAGCCCTGCTTGGCGTAGATGTTCTCGATGCGGGCCCGGACGTTGAGCGGGTTGTCGTCCTTCTTGACCTGCTCGTTGGGATTCAGCGGCTCGCGGTAACCGAGCTTCCACTGGCCCTCGGCGCGGCGCTTGGCCGGGCGCTTCTTCCGGGCGGGCCGCTCACCGTTGGGGGCCGGCGTCGGGGGTGTGTCACGAGTGGTCACGGACACATCGTCGGTGGTGGACGTCATGGAGTCTCCTGGGCTGACGCGCGCACACGCCAGCGGTCACGAAAAGGTGGGCTGGAAACGTGTCGGCATTCCCGCTGCGCGGGAACTTCTCAGGGCCGTGTCGTCCTGGCGGGACGACTGGAGCACGTGGCTACAGGCGACAGAATGCGCTGCACACGCGCTTGAGATCGATGTGGCGTCGAGCTGCGAGCCACACCCCTGGAGAAGTCACGCCGTTCATAGTGCCACGATCACCCTTGCGTCGTCTACTTGGGGTTTTTTTCCCTCACCGTGAGGCAAAGCCCCAACCGGCGGCCTGCTGCGAGGTCCGGACATAGGTGTCAAGGCGTAGGGGCCGGGGTCTATTCCGCGGTCGGCACCGATTCGGCAGCGCCGCGGGCGGCGCGCATGATGGACATATGAAGGTCGAAAGCGAGCGGGCCGTCGACGACGTCGTCGCGGCCGCCTGTGGCGACGTCGAACCGGCGACGCCGCTCGGCCTGTACCTCCACGTTCCGTTCTGCGCGACGCGATGCGGGTACTGCGATTTCAACACCTACACCGCGGGCGAGCTGGGTAGCTCGTCGTCGCCGGAGTCGTGGCAGCAGGCCGTCGACATCGAGCTGGCGAGCGCGGCGCGGCTGCTGAACCCGGACCGGCCGGTGTCGACGATCTTCGTCGGAGGTGGGACACCCTCGCTGCTCGGGGCCGCGGGCCTTGGGCGGCTGCTCGACGCGGTCCGCGCGCATTTCACGGTGACCGACGACGCCGAGATCACCACCGAATCGAATCCCGAGTCGACCTCGCCGGAGTTCTTCGGCGGTCTTCGCGCCGCGGGATACAACCGGATCTCGCTGGGCATGCAGTCCGCATCGGCGCACGTGCTCGCGACCCTCGACCGGACGCACACCCCGGGACGCGCGGTCGCTGCCGCCCACGAAGCCGCCGCGGCGGGATTCGAGCACGTGAATCTCGATCTGATCTACGGGACGCCGGGGGAGAGCGACGCCGATCTGCACGCGAGTGTCGACGCCGTGCTGTCCGCCCCCGTCGACCACGTCTCCGCCTACGCGCTCATCGTCGAGGACGGCACCGCGCTGGCGCGTCGGATTCGCCGCGGGGAACTTCCGGCGCCGGACGACGACGTTCTCGCCGATCGCTATCAGATCCTCGACGACCGGCTGTGCGCGGACGGCTTCGACTGGTACGAGGTGTCGAACTGGGCGCGCGACGACTCCGGATGGTGTCGGCACAATCTCGCGTACTGGCACAGTCACGACTGGTGGGGTATCGGACCGGGAGCCCACTCGCACGTCAACGGTGTGCGCTGGTGGAATCACAAGCATCCCGCCCGATACGCGCAGACGCTCGAAGCGGGGGCGCTGCCCGTCGGCGGACATGAGGTGCTCACCGACGAGGACCGGCACGTCGAATCCGTGATGCTGACCGCCCGGTGTCGTGACGGGTTGCCGGTGGAGAAACTCACTGCGGAGGAATACCGTCGCGCCGCCGCATTCATCGACGAGGGCCTGCTCCGGCACGTCGGTTCGGTCGGCGCCCGGCTCGTGCTGACCGACGCCGGGCGGTTGCTCGCCGACCGCGTCGTACGGGAGATCCTGGTCGCGGGGTGATGGCCCTTCGTGACGGTCCTCCGCAGGCTCCGGACCTCCTCAGGGGTCGGTGGGGTGACGGACTTCCGCAGAGGGGAGCGTCCAGCCGGTACTGCGGGTGGTACGTCGGTGGACGCCCGGCGCGGTCGGCGCGCGCCCCGGGGACGGGAGGCGCTCGGTGTCGACCTGGTCGGCGACCGAGTCCGCCTGCGGGTCGAGGTCGAGCGCATCGAGATCCAGCATCCGAGCGTGGATGATGTGGCGATTGCGCAGTGCGGATCGCACCGCTCGATGCAGGCCGTCCTCCAGATACAGGGCGCCTTGCCATCGGACGACATGGGAGAAGAGATCGCCGTAGAACGTCGAGTCCTCGCTGAGCAGCTTGTCGAGCGCCAGAACGGTCGTCACCGTCGTCAGTTCGTCGAGTCGGAACTGCCGAGGCGGGATCTTGGCCCATGCACTCGCGGACAGACCGTGGTCGGGATAGGGCCTCCCCTCCCGCACCCCCTTGAAGATCATCGAGCACTTCCTGAGTCCTGCGTGCGCACAACCGGCCGGACACGCCGCATCCGGCGGCGATCGCGCAGCGGTTCGTAAGATGTACGTCACCCACTGTATGGCAGAGTCCACGTTCGGGAGGTGTCTCGCATGTCGACCACGGACGATCGCCGTTTCGAGATCTTGCGTGCGATCGTGACCGATTTCGTCTCCACGCAGGAGCCCATCGGGTCGAAGGCGCTCGTCGAGCGCCACCAGCTCGGCGTCTCCAGTGCGACGGTCCGCAACGACATGGCGGTCCTCGAGGCCGAGGGCTACATCGCGCAGCCGCACACGAGCTCCGGGCGGGTGCCGACCGACAAGGGCTACCGGATGTTCGTCGACCGGATCAGCGAGGTCAAACCGCTGTCGGCGGCCGAACGCCGGGCGATCCTGTCGGTCCTCGACTCCGGCGTCGACCTCGACGACGTGCTGCGGCGGTCGGTCAAACTGCTCGCCCAGCTCACCCGACAGGTCGCGGTGATCCAGTACCCGGTGCTCTCGACCGCCACCGTGCGCCACCTCGAGGTGGTGTCCCTGTCGCCGTCGCGGCTGCTGCTGGTGGTGATCACCGACACCGGCCGGGTCGAGCAGCGCATGGTCGCCCTCGCCGACGACATCGACGAGGACGACTACATCCGCCTCCGCGACATGTTCTCCGCGGCTCTGCACGGCAAGCGTCTGGAGGAGGCCTCGGCGGCGGTCGCCGAACTGGCCAACGACGCCCCGGTCGACATCCGCGATGCGGCGATCGCGGTGGCCACCATCCTGGTGGAGACCCTGGTCGAGCGCGGTGACGATCGTCTCGTTCTCGGCGGCACCTCGAATCTGGCTCGTTCGGCAGCCGACTTCGCGCCCGTCGTGGGCGGCATGGACACCGTGCTCGACGCCCTCGAAGAGCAGGTCGTGGTGCTGAAACTGCTCGCGACCAGTCAGCGGATGGGGCGGGTGACCGTCCAGATCGGCGAGGAGACGCAGACCGAGAACCTGCGTGGCACCTCGGTGGTGTCGACAGGGTACGGTGCTTCGGGCACGGTGTTCGGCGGTGTCGGCGTGGTCGGGCCCACCCGCATGGACTACCCGGGAACAATCGCGTCGGTCGCAGCCGTTGCCAAGTATGTCGGCGAGGTGTTGTCCGATCGCTGAAGCGTGCTCCGGCCCCCGGGGCGGCTCCGCAGCGACGCCATCGACGCCACAGCCCGTGTGACCAAGTGTGAGACGACAGGACCGAGACGACCGTGGCACGTGACTACTACGGAATCCTTGGTGTGGCCAAGGGGGCCAGCGACCAGGAGATCAAGCGCGCATATCGCAAGAAAGCGCGCGAGCTGCACCCCGATGTCAACCCGGGCGAAGAAGAACGCTTCAAGGAGGTCAGCACCGCCTACGAGGTGCTGACCGACCCGGAGAAGCGCCGCATCGTCGACGCCGGTGGCGACCCGCTCGCGGGTCCCGGCGCGGGCGGGTTCTCCGGCGGCGGCTTCGCCGGTGGTGGCCTCGGCGACGTGTTCGAAGCCTTCTTCGGTTCCGGCGGCGGAGGGTTCGGCGGCGGATTCGGTTCCGGCCGCGGCCCGCGCAGCCGAGTGCAGCCGGGTGAACCGGCCCTCGTCGCGGTCGAGCTCGACCTCGAGGAATGCGCGGCGGGGATCAACAAGGAGATCACCGTCGACACCGCCATCCTCTGCGACCTGTGCAAGGGGTCGGGCACCCACGGCGATTCGAAACCGACGAGCTGCGACACCTGCAAGGGGCAGGGCGAGATCCAGGCCGTGCAGCGCTCCTTCCTCGGCCAGGTCATGACCGTCCGCGAATGCCCCACCTGTCACGGCGTGGGCGAAGTGATTCCCGACCCGTGCCGCAAGTGTGGCGGCGACGGACGAGTCCGGTCGCGCCGCACGATGACCGTCAAGATCCCGGCAGGCATCGAGAGCGGAATGCGCGTCCGACTGTCCGGTCAAGGTGAGATCGGCCCCGGCGGCGGGCCGGCCGGCGACCTCTACGTCGAGGTCACCGAGCGGCAGCACGAGGTCTTCGTCCGCGACAAGGATGATCTGCACTGCACCATCCGGGTTCCGATCGCCGACGCCGCCCTCGGCAACGAGATCGACGTGGACACCATCCTCGACGGCACCGCGCGCGTCACCATCGCGCCGGGAACGCAGCCCGGACACGTCGTGAAGGTCAGGGGACAGGGCATGCCGCACCTCAACACCGGTGTCCGCGGAACGTTGCACGCCCACCTCGAGGTCGTGGTCCCGAGCAAGCTCGACGCAGCGCAGACCGACGCGTTGACCCGGTTCCGTGAGGCGTCGGCCGAACAGCCGGAGATCGTGACATCCGCGACCGGCGCTGCGTCCGGGGGATTGTTCTCGCGCCTGCGCAACGCGTTCGCCGGGCGCTGAGGTCCCCGGGGCGAGCGCGTGAGTCCACCGCTGTTCTGGGTCGATGAGGTACCGCGCGCTGGTTCTGAGATCACCATCAAGGGGTCCGAGGGCCGCCACGCGGTCACCGTCACCCGGCTCGCCGTCGGTGAGGAACTGACCGTCGGTGACGGCCGCGGTTCCACCGCGCAGTGCGAGATCGTCGCGGTCACCGGCAAGGACGCGCTGATCGTCCGGGCCCACGAGTACACCTACCGCGAACCGCCGCGACCGCGGGTGACCGTGGTGCAGGCGCTGCCGAAGTCCGAGCGGTCGGAACTCGCCGTCGACCTGGCCACCGAGGCCGGTGCCGACGAGATCGTGCCGTGGCAGGCGGCGCGCTGCGTCGCCCGCTGGACGGGCAAGGCGGAGAAGGGTCGCGACAAGTGGCGTGTCGCCGCGTCGGCCGCCGCCAAGCAGAGCCGACGACCGTGGGTTCCCGAGATCGGGCCGTTGGCATCGACCACCGATGTACGCAGCCGCTGTGCCGAGACCATTGCCCGCGGCGGCGTCGTCGCGGTGCTGCACGAACACGGAGCGGTGGGACTTCGTGAGCTCGCCGTCGCCGACGCCCCCGAGGTCGTCGTTGTTGTCGGCCCCGAAGGTGGCCTCGACGACTCCGAGATCTCGGATCTCACCGCACTCGGCGCGTCGCCGGTGCTCCTGGGGCCGGAGGTCCTGCGGACGTCGACGGCCGCCGCCGTCGCGCTCGGCGCGCTCGGCGTGCTGACGGACCGGTGGGCAACCCGGTGAAGCGGTGTGCGGTCCACCGCGAGAAAGTCGAATACGGCAGTGCGCCATCGCAATTCGGTCACGTCTATCTACCGTCTGACGGGGTCGCGGCCGGTGTGACGGTGCGGCCGGTGGTGCTGATCCACGGCGGCTACTGGACCACCGAGTTCGGGCTGACGATCGAGACAGCCGTTGCCCGGTTGTTCGCCGAGCGTCGCGCCCTGGTGTGGAACGTGGAGTACCGGCGCGTCGGGGAGGACGGCGGCGGTTGGCCCGGGACCGGGCGCGACGTCGTCGCCGCTCTGCGGGCACTCGACGGTCCGGTCCGTGACGCCGTGCCCGACGAGGTCGCCGCGCAAGTCGACTGGTCGTCGGTCGCCGTCGTCGGACATTCGGCCGGTGGCCAACTGGCCGTGTGGTCAGTCGCGCAACTCGGCGCCCGGACCGACACGTGCCAGATCGATCAGGTCATTGCGCAGTCCGCGGCACTCGATCTCGAACGTGCAGGGCAGCGGCCGTCGGTACGCGGACTGATGGGTCGACCCCTCGACGAGATCCCACACCGCTATCGGGAGGCATCCCCGATCCGTCAACCACCCTTCGACGCGCACGTCGTGGCATTGCACGCCGAGCTCGACACGGCGATCCCCGTCGAGGTGAGCCGGCACTACGTGCAGACCGTGTCGGCCGCCGGCCAATCCGCGGAGCTCGTGGTGGTGCCAGGAGAAGGGCACGACGCGTTCGTCGACCCGCTCAGCGCGTCGACGCGTCAGACGATCCGCCTGCTCGGCATCTGAGCGTGGCGACGGGGTGGACCACCGGAATAATGCCTGCTGATGCGCCGTTCAATCGCGTTAGACTGGCAGCACCTCGGCGACACGAACGCGCCGCGAACCCCCTGAGGAGTGATTTCATACGTGAGTGACGACAACCCCGACGTGAGCACGCCGACGAGCAGAACTCCAGCGGGCAGATCTGTCACCTCCAATGTGGAAATCTCTCCCGAGGTGGTGTTCGGCCTGCTCGGGACCAGCGACGTCAATCTCCGCACCCTCGAACAGTTGTTGCCCGCTGACATCCACGTCCGCGGCAACCAGGTGACATTGACCGGCCCGTCGGCCGACGTCGCCGCCTCCGAACGCGTCATCGCCGAGCTCGTCGACCTCGTGGGCCGCGGCACGCCGCTGACCCCCGACCTCGTCCGCCACAGTGTGTCCATGCTGTCCGAGGGGTCGACTGAATCGCCGGCCGACGTGCTGTCGCTCGACATCATCTCGCGCCGCGGCAAGACCATCCGGCCCAAGACCCTGAACCAGAAGCGATATGTCGACGCCATCGACAACAACACGATCGTCTTCGGTCTCGGGCCCGCGGGTACGGGCAAGACCTACCTCGGGATGGCCAAGGCCGTGCAGGCTTTGCAGTCCAAGTCGGTGAACCGCATCATCCTGACCCGCCCGGCGGTGGAGGCGGGGGAGCGGCTCGGCTTCCTGCCCGGCACCCTGAGCGAGAAGATCGATCCCTACCTGCGGCCGCTGTACGACGCGCTGCACGACATGATGGACCCCGAGGCGATCCCGAAGCTGATGGCCGCGGGGGTGATCGAGGTGGCGCCGCTGGCGTATATGCGTGGCCGCGCCCAGCCGCTGTCGACCAGGGTGCTGACCCCGAGCGGGTTCCGCCCGATCGGCGACCTGAAGGTCGGAGATCAGGTCATCGGCTCCAACGGCGAGCCCACCGAGGTGGAGGGCGTGTTCCCGCAGGGCTTCAAGGACATCGTGCGGGTCACCGCACAGGACGGTGCCTCCACGCTGTGCACCACCGACCACCTGTGGTCGGTGTACACCCGCAGCGACCGACGTCGCGGCAAGGGGCCCCGGGTGCTCGCCGCCAAGGAGATGATCGGAAATCTCCGCGCTGCCCACTACCACCGCTACGAACTGCCGATGCTGGCCGCACCGGTGGAATTTCCCGCCCAACCCGTGCCGTCTGACCCCTACGCCGTGGGCCGGACGCTCGGCGACGGTTCCATGGCCGACATGACGACGCCCTCGTCCACGAAGTTCGTGCCCGCCGAGTACATGCAGAACTCCGCCGACGTCCGACTGGCCGTGCTGCAAGGACTGCTCGACACCGACGGCGGGCCCGTCGGCCAGTCGGGACGCACCTGCCGCGTCCAGTACACGACGGTGTCCGACCGCCTGCGAGACGACGTCATCTTCCTCGTGCGCTCTCTCGGGGGCGTGGTGTACTCACGCACCCGGAAAGCGGCCGGTCGCGCTCCGGGCAAGGCGCGTGGACGTGAGGTGCCCTACCGCCATGATGCGCACGTGCTCGACATCCGGCTGCCGGCCGGCCTGGCGCCGTTCCGGCTCGGCCGCAAGGTCGAGAAGTACGCCGCGGGTGAATGCAAAGAGCCCAAGCGATACATCGAGAGCATCGATGAGGTGGGCACCGAAGAGGCGGTCTGCATCAAGGTGGCGGCCGAGGACTCGCTGTATGTGACGGAGGACTTCCTGCTCACGCACAACACGCTCAACGACGCCTTCATCATCCTCGACGAGGCGCAGAACACCACCGGTGAGCAGATGAAGATGTTCCTCACCCGCCTCGGATTCGGCTCCAAGGTCGTCGTCACCGGTGACACCACCCAGGTGGACCTGCCGGGCGGGGCGCAGAGCGGCCTGATGGCGGCGACGCGGATTCTCGACGGGATCGACGACATCCACTTCTCGACGCTGACCAGTCAGGATGTGGTGCGGCACCGCCTCGTCGCCGACATCGTCGACGCCTACGGGCGTGCCGAAGAGACCGATCGGACGGGCGGCCGACTCCGCGACGCCGACCGACTGCCCGGCAACCGGGCGTCGCGCCGCTCCGCAAGCCATGGGCGCCGCTCATGAGCATCGAACTGGCCAACGAATCCGGCGTCGAGGTGCCCGCCGAGATGATCATCTCGGCGGCTCGTTTCGCGGTCGCGGAGATGGATGTGCACCCGGCCGCAGAGTTGTCGATCCTGTGCGTGGACCAGGAAACGATGGCGGACATGCACATGCAGTGGATGGACCTGCCTGGCCCGACCGACGTGATGAGCTTTCCGATGGACGAGCTCGCGCCGGGCGGCCGGCCGGACGCTGCGGAACCCGGACCCGCGATTCTCGGTGACATCGTGCTCTGCCCGGAATTCGCGGCGCAGCAGGCGAAATCGGCTCGGCGGTCCTTTGAGCACGAGTTGTCGATGCTCACCGTCCACGGGGTCCTGCACCTGCTCGGTTACGACCACGCCGACGCCGACGAGGAGAAGGAGATGTTCGGCCTGCAGAACCGGATCCTCGAGGACTTCTACGACGAGCGTCATCGACAGGCACAACAGCAGCGACAGTCCGACCGCGACACCCGCCTGCTGACCAACATCGGCTTCACCGACACGGAGCGCCCGAACGCCTCCGCCGAGGACGGCTGACGTGGCCGACGACGTCTGGTTCGTCGTTGCCGCGCTCGTTCTCATCCTGCTCGGCGGCATCTTCGCCGCCATGGACGCCGCGCTGTCCACGGTATCCATGGCCCGCGTCGAGGACCTGATGAAGGAACAGCGCGCCGGTGCGAAGCGGCTGGCCACGGTCCTGGAGAGTCGCGGCACCTACGTCGGTCTCGCCGTCCTGCTGCGCGTCACCTGTGAGACCGCGTCAGTGGCTCTCGTCGCCCTCGCCCTCGCCGACTTCCTCGGCACCGGATGGGGATTGTTCGCGGCGATCGTCGGGATGGCGGTCGTGTCCTATGTGGCGATCGGCGTCGGCCCGCGCACGTTGGGACGCCAGCACGCCTACACGATCTCGTTGGCGTCCGCTGTCGTCCTCCAGACGATCGGCTTGCTGCTCAAACCCGTGACCCGCCTGCTCATCCTGATCGGTAACGCGGTGACGCCCGGCAAGGGATTCCGCAACGGTCCGTTCGCCACCGAAGTGGAACTGCGCGAAGTCGTCGACCTCGCCGAGGCGAGTGGTGTGGTGGCGGCCGGTGAACGCAGGATGATCCAGTCGGTGTTCGATCTGGGTGACACCAGCGCCCGCGAGGTGATGGTCCCGCGGCCGGAGATGATCTGGATCGAGCAGGACAAGTCGGCCTCGCAGGCGATGAATCTCGCGGTGCGGTCCGGGCATTCACGTATCCCGGTGATCGGGGAGAACCCCGACGACATCGTCGGTGTGGTGTACCTGAAAGACCTCATCGCCGGGGGAGGCGCGGCGATGGGTTCCCGTGTCCACGAGGTGATGCGCGAAGCGGAGTTCATCCCGGACTCCAAGCCGCTGGACAAGGTCCTCGCGGACATGCAGCGCACTCGTAACCACATGGCGCTGCTCGTCGACGAGTACGGCGGTATCGCCGGACTCGTCACCATCGAGGACGTTCTCGAGGAGATCGTCGGCGAGATCACCGACGAATACGACACCGACGAGGTGGCGCCGATCGAGGAGCTCGACGACGGCTCCTATCGTGTGTCGGCGCGGCTGCCGGTCGAAGATCTCGGTGATCTGTTCGACGACATCGACATCGACGACGACGAGGTGGAGACCGTCGGCGGCCTGCTCGGACTCGAACTCGGACGCGTGCCGCTCCCCGGGGCGAGGATCGAGTCGCACGGGCTGCGGCTGGTCGCCGAGGGCGGACCCGACCGACGCGGTCGCCAGCGCATCATCACCGTCGTGGTGAACCGGGTCGACGACCCGGAGGATGACGACGCCCAGCCGGTTCGAGACCGTGGCGAGAGCGACATGCCCGACGACGATGCAGGCGATGTCAACGGCCATGCGGAATACTCCATGTCCGGACGCGGGCAGCGGCACGACGCCCGCGGCACGGACCGGGACCACTCCAACGGCAGCAAGGACCGATCGTGACCACCTCTCAGAGCGGACCCGTCGAACTGTCCGACGAAGACCAGAAGCTCGTCGTCCTCGCGCGCGGTGCGCTCGCCCGTGCCGAGACCACGAACGCGGCAGCGGTCCGCGACGGTGACGGTCGCACCTACGCCGGGGCACCCGTCGCGACCCGGTCGCTCGAGTTGTCCGGTCTTCAGGTCGCCATCGCGAGCGCGTTGTCGTCGGGGGCCCGCGCGTTCGAGGCGGCGGTGCTCGTCAACGGGTCCGCCGATGACCCCGGGATCGAGACCCTGGCCGAGGTCAGCGCCGACGCATACACGGTCGTGACCGACCTGTCGGGCGCGCCGACCGAGCGGGTGGGTACCGCCTGATGGCCGAATTCCGGTCGGGTTTCGTCTGTTTCGTCGGCCGGCCGAACACCGGCAAGTCGACGCTCACCAACGCGCTCGTCGGCGAGAAGATCGCCATCACCTCCAACCGCCCGCAGACCACCCGCCATACGATCCGTGGCATCGTCAACCGCGACGACGCGCAGCTGATCCTGGTCGACACCCCTGGTCTGCACCGCCCGCGGACCCTGCTCGGCCAACGGCTCAACGACCTGGTCCGTGACACGTACTCCGAGGTCGACGTCATCGGGGTCTGCGTCCCAGCCGATGAGGCGATCGGTCCCGGTGACCGCTGGATCGTGTCGCAGGTGCGGCAGATGGCCCCACGTACCACGGTGCTCGGTGTGGTCACCAAGATCGATCGGGTGACCCCGGACAGGGTCGCTGCCCAGCTCGTGGCACTCGCCGAGTTACTCGGACCGGACTCCGAGGTCGTACCGGTCTCGGCGAAGTCGGGCAAGCAACTCGATGTGCTGACCGATGTGTTGGTGAGCCTGATGGAGCCGGGGCCGGCGTTCTACCCGGACGGCGAACTCACCGACGAACCCGAGGAAGTCCTGATGGCGGAGTTCATCCGCGAGGCCGCCCTCGAAGGTGTTCGCGACGAACTCCCGCATTCACTGGCCGTGGTGATCGAGGAGATCATCCCACGTGACGGCGACGGCAACAGCGACGGTGGGGCCCCGTCGATGGTCGACGTCCACGCTCTGCTGTACGTCGAACGGGACAGCCAGAAAGGCATCATCATCGGCCACCGCGGCGCCAGACTGAAGGAAGTCGGCACCGTGGCACGCGCCCAGATCGAGAAACTGCTGGGGACGAAGGTCTATCTCGATCTGCACGTCAAGGTCGCCAAGGATTGGCAGCGTGACCCCAAACAGTTGGGACGCATGGGTTTCTGATCGTATGACGCCAGGCTCGCTCGGGTGACCACCCGGACGTCGGACGAGGAGGGGACGGAACGGATGGGGCGCCACGAGAGTCACGAGGGCACCGAGCAGGACGCGAACCGGCGCGAGGCGCCGACCCCCGTTGCCCACGACGCAGAGGCGGGCACCACGATCGCCGGGGTTCTTCGGTCCCCACGATTCTGGTTGGCGCCGCTGATCCTGGTCGTCGTCATCATGTCGCTGATGGCGGCCTTGTACATGGGTGCCGTCGCCGACCCGCAGAAGAACCTGCACGACTTCCCGATCGCCCTGGTCAACGAGGACCGCGGGGGAGAGGTCGACAATCCCGACGGCGGCACCACCACGCAGAACTTCGGCAACGAGGTCGCCGACGGTGTCGTCTCGGCCGCAGCGGAGAACGGGATCGCGGTTGCGCGCACCGACCGGGTCACGGCACTCGACGACCTCAACTCCGGTAAGACATACGGTGTCGTCGTCATCGGTCCGAACTTCACCAATCGTGCGGTGAGCCTGGGTCGAGCTGCGGTGCTGGAGGCCAAACCGGCTCCGATGGCCATCGACGTGTACATCAACCGCGGCTCCGGGACGTTCGCGTCCGCGGTCACCACCACCTTTGCCGACGAACTGTCCGAACAGGTCAACGCGCAAGTCGGCGAGCGCCTGGTGGCGACCGTCCGGCAGACCCTGACCGAGGCCGACGTCGCGTTCTCCGGCGCCGCGCAACTGGCCCTGTCGAACCCGGTCGATGTCCGGATCATCGAACCGACGCAGCTTCCCGCCGGCTCCGGGAACGGCTTGTCCGCGTTTTACTACACCCTGCTGCTCATCCTCGCCGGCTTCACCGGCGCGATGATGGTCAGCGTCGTCGTCGACGCAATCCTGGGGCAGACCCCGATCGAGTACGGGCCGTTCTATCAGCTTCGGCAGCGGTTGGCGATCTCGCGGTGGGCCACCCTCGCGACGAAGTGGACGATCATGGTGTTCGTCGCGGTCATTCAGTCGGCGCTCTACATCGCGGTGTGCGCCGCGGTCGGCACGTCGCTGCCGAATGCGTTCTCGCTCTGGATGTTCTCTGTGCTGGCGATCTCTGCCGTCGGCATCTCCGCGAGTTCGATGATGGCGGTGTTCGGCAATCCCGGCCTCATCCTCAACCTGATCTTCTTCGTGATCCTCGGGCTGCCGTCCTCGGGAGGTACCGTTCCGCTCGAGGCGAGTCCACGGTTGTTCGCCTGGATCGCCGCGGTGGAGCCGATGCACCTGGTGTATCTGGGCAGCCGCGCGATCCTCTACTTCGACGCCGACTTCGGTGCCGGACTCGGCCGATCGGTGATCCAGTGCGCGGTCGGACTGCTCGTCGGGATCGCGCTCGGCCTGGGTGGGACGAAGCTCTACGACCACAAGGGTTGGCACCGGTTCCCCGGCGGGATGACCCTTCCGCCGCGACTGGCGCGCTTCGTCGACGGCGGCGGTCCGGCGACGATCACCACGCCGTCGCCGGCGCATGTCGCTGCGGTGACACCCGACCGAGGCTCGGACGAGAAATAGACGCAGGTCTGGGGTCACCCTCGCGGCGCATGTCGTGCCGACCGTTGTCGGTGGGCGGTGGAAGAATGAGCCGGTGAGGTTCTATCGGGATGAGGCCGTCGTGCTTCGCCAGCACAAGCTGGGGGAGGCCGACCGCATCATCACGTTGCTCACCCAAGAACACGGCCTGGTGCGTGCGGTGGCCAAGGGGGTGCGCCGCACCCGCTCCAAGTTCGGGGCCCGGCTCGAACCCTTCGCACATGTCGACATCCACCTGTATCCCGGACGCAGCCTCGATGTGGTGACACAGGTGCATACCCTGCATGCGTTCGCCGACGCGCTGGTCGCCGACTACGGCCGCTACACCACGGCATGCGCGGTGCTGGAGACCGCGGAGCGTCTGGCCGGCGAGGAGCGCGCACCCGCCGCGCAACTGCACCGGCTCACCGTCGGCGCCCTGGACGCGTTGGCCGCGCATCGCCGCCCCAACCAACTCATCCTGGACGCCTACCTGTTGCGGGCCATGCACTGCGCGGGCTGGATGCCGGCCCTCGACGTCTGTGCGCGGTGTGCGCAGCCCGGTCCGCATCGGGCTTTCCACGTGGCCGCCGGCGGTGCGGTGTGCATCCATTGCCGCCCGCCCGGTGCCGCGACTCCGTCGCCGGGCGTGCTCGATCTGATGGACGCGCTCTTCCGCGGCCAGTGGGAGCACACCGCCGACGTCGGCTCGTCGCTGCAACGCCAGGCCAGCGGACTGACCGCGGCGCACCTGCAGTGGCATCTCGAACGGCAGTTGCGAACCCTGCCCCTCATCGAACGCGAAGCACCCCATAGGCTGGTGGACACCGCGTGAGAGGAGACGGGCGATGGCGTTACGACCCGGTTCGCGATCCGGGAAGGCCCGATCGGGCCTGACCCGATCATCGGACACCGAGGTCCGGCCGCCAGACCCGCACCCCAGTGGGGCGACGCCACCCAAACTGCCCGCCGAGCTGATCCCTCGACATGTCGCTCTGGTGATGGACGGCAACGGGAGATGGGCCCAGGACCGCGGATTGCCCCGCACCGAGGGACACAAACGCGGCGAGGCCGTGCTCATGGACACGGTGTGCGGCTGCATCGAACTCGGAGTGTCATGGCTCTCGGCATACGCGTTCTCCACCGAGAACTGGTCGCGCAGCCCCGACGAGGTCCGCTTCCTGATGGGCTTCAACCGCGACGTCATCCGCCGACGCCGTGACGAGATGAACGAGATGGGTGTTCGCGTGCGGTGGGCAGGTCGGCGACCACGCCTGTGGCGCAGCGTCATTCGGGAACTCGAGGTCGCCGAGGAGATGACTCGCGACAACACCGTCATGACCCTGACGATGTGCGTCAATTATGGTGGCCGCGCCGAGATCGCCGACGCCGCCAAGGAGATAGCCCGCCGGGCTGCGGCGGGTGAGATCGATCCGGAACGCATCACCGAGGCGTCGTTCGCCAAGTATCTCGACGAGCCGGATATGCCGGACGTCGACCTGTTCCTTCGTCCGTCTGGTGAACAACGCACCTCCAACTTCCTGCTGTGGCAGTCGGCGTATGCGGAGATGGTGTACCAGGAGAAGCTGTTTCCCGATTTCGACCGACGCGACCTCTGGGCGGCATGTCTCGAGTACGCCAAGCGTGATCGCCGGTTCGGTGGGGTGATGCCGACATGACCGAGCCGTCGGCGGGCGGGTCCGTCTGGCCGGCCCGGCTGGCTGCGCTGCTCGCGGAGTTCGGCGAGGTCTCCGATGTCGACGCGGATTCGGTTGTCGTGCGGGTCGGTTCCACCCGCGCGTCGATCCGTGCCCTGGATCTCGCGGCCGGGCTGGACGTCCTGACGGTGACCCAGTTGGTGGCCGTGGATCTGCCGAACACCGATGTTCTGCGCGACGACGTTGAATCCTGCGACGCCCAGCTGAGTTTCGGCGCGCTACGTCGTTCCGATCCGACCGGCGTCACGACAGATGTGTTGCAGTACTACACCTTCCCGGCCGGTTCGCTCGACGACATCCCGCTGCTCACCGTCCTGCACATGGTGTTGTCGGCGGGAGCGGATGCGGCGCAGCAGTTGTCGGGGACGTGACCTCGCCCTTCGTGACGGTCCTCCGCTAGCGCTCCGGACCTCCTCAGGGAACGAGGCGTGGCGACGGTGCGCTGCGCTCACCCCGCGGTCCCTGAGTAGCGAGCTTGCGAGTGTATCGAAGGGTCACGAAGGGCGGCGACTCACCGATCGGCGTGGCACGCACCGCATTCACCGAAGACCTCCACGGTGTGGTTGATGTCGGTGAAGCCGTGTTGGGCTGCGACCTTGGCCGCCCACTTCTCGACGGGTTCGGCCTGAACCTCGACGGTGGTGCCACATCGCCGGCACACCAGGTGGTGGTGATGGCCGGAGGAGCAGTGTCGGTACCGCGTCTCGCCCGTCCCGTCCCACAGCACGTCGATCTGGCCTGCCTGACTGAGTGCCTGCAGGTTGCGGTACACCGTGGTCAGTCCGATCGATTCTCCGCGCGCCTTGAGTTGCTCGTGGAGTTCCTGAGCGGAGACGAAGTCGTCGCCTGCCGCGAGTGCGTCGGCGATGGCGGCTCGCTGTCTCGTCGAACGGACGCCGGTGACGGGTCGATCGGTACGGGCGGTCATCGGCGTCGTCCTTCGGTGCGCCGGTCGGTCGGGGCCGCCCCGGACGGGGATTCCATCGAGTGCGTGAGCGCGTCGGTGACGATGTGCGCGAGGTGGTCGTCGACGAGTTCGTAGACGATCTCCCTGCCGTTGCGCTGCCCACGAACGACTCCGGCGTCCTTGAGCACCCGAAGGTGCTGACTGATGAGCGGCTGGCTCAGCGACAACGCCCCGACCACCTCATGGACGCATTGCGGCCGTTCCCGTAGGAGCAGCACGATGGCGATACGGGTCGGCGAGGCCAGCGCGCGCAGCAGATCGCTGGCGGCCTCCCACTCGACCGGCCCCGCTACTGGTGGTTCGGCGCCGGCTGCGCAGTCTCGTTCTGGTGCACCCATCTCGCCCATTCTAAAGGAAGTGGTTTTCAATTGGTCCTGGAGCGGATTCCGACTATGGACACCGGTGTGGCTACCCTGTAAGGGCTGCCGTTCGACCTCGTGCCGATCCGGCGGCATCACCGTGAGAACACCGACTCGTTGGAGAACAGTTAACCGTGGCCGCCCAGTCCAACCGCGTTGAAGCCGTCGTCAACCTCGCCAAGCGTCGAGGTCTGGTCTACCCCTGCGGCGAGATCTACGGCGGAACGCGCTCCGCGTGGGACTACGGGCCGCTCGGCGTCGAGATCAAGGACAACATCAAACGCCAGTGGTGGCGCACGATGGTGACCGGTCGCGAGGACGTGGTGGGTCTGGACTCGTCGGTCATCCTGCCCCGCCAGGTGTGGGAGGCCTCCGGCCACGTCGAGGTGTTCACCGATCCGCTGGTCGAATCGCTGCACACCCACAAGCGCTACCGCGCCGATCATCTGCTCGAGGCCTACGAGATCAAGCACGGCCACCCACCGGCCAACGGTCTGGCCGACATCAACGATCCCGACACCGGCCAGCCGGGCAAGTGGACCGAGCCGCGCGCGTTCAGCGGCCTGCTCAAGACGTTCCTCGGCCCGGTCGACGACGAAGAGGGCCTGCACTACCTGCGTCCGGAGACCGCGCAGGGCATCTTCGTGAACTTCAAGAACGTGATGACCACGGCGCGTAAGAAGCCCCCGTTCGGCATCGCGCAGATCGGCAAGAGTTTCCGCAACGAGATCACACCGGGCAACTTCATCTTCCGTACCCGTGAATTCGAGCAGATGGAGATGGAGTTCTTCGTCAAGCCGGGCGAGGACGAGGACTGGCATCAGTACTGGATCGACCACCGGTTCAACTGGTACGTCGACCTCGGGATCGACCCGGAGAACCTGCGCCTGTTCGAGCACCCGAAGGACAAGCTGTCGCACTACTCCAAGCGCACCGTCGACGTGGAGTACAAGTTCGGCTTCTCGGGCAACCCGTGGGGTGAGCTGGAGGGTGTCGCCAACCGGACCGACTTCGACCTGTCGACCCACAGCAAGCACTCGGGTGAGGATCTGTCGTTCTACGACCAGGCGTCGGGGGAGCGGTACACGCCGTTCGTCATCGAACCCGCAGCAGGCCTCACGCGTTCGCTGATGGCCTTCCTGTGTGACGCGTACACCGAGGAAGAGGTGCCGAACGCCAAGGGCGGCACCGACACCCGGACCGTGCTCAAGCTCGATCGTCGTCTGGCGCCGGTCAAGGTCGCGGTGCTGCCGTTGTCCCGTAACGAGAAGCTGTCGCCCAAGGCGAAGGATCTCGCCGCCGAGTTGCGCAAGCACTGGAATGTCGAGTTCGACGACGCGCAGGGCATCGGCAAGCGCTATCGCCGCCAGGACGAGATCGGTACGCCGTTCTGTGTGACGGTGGACTTCGACACCCTCGACGACCAGGCGGTCACCGTGCGTGAGCGCGACACGATGAGTCAGGAACGGGTGGCACTCGACAAGGTGGTCGAGTATCTCGGTGGCAAGTTGCTGGGGTCCTGACCCTTCGTGACCCTTCGATACGCTCGCAAGCTCGCTACTCAGGGCGGCGCGCTCGCAAGCTCGCTCCTCAGGGATCGGGGTGACGGGCTGGTGTCACAAACGGATCCCTGAGGAGACCCGGAGCCTGCGGAGGGTCGTCACGAAGGGTTGCGCCGGTGCTACCTGCGGATATCTGTCATAGTTGTGAGTGGAGTTGTCGTCGGCCCGGGCACGGGGTCCGGTGTGCCGTGCGGCGAGGAGAGCGAGTGAAACGGTGACCGTCAGCGGCAAGGTCGTGCATTACGACGCAAATCGGGGATTCGGATTTCTCGCGCCGGAGTCGGGTGGCGCCGACGTCTTCCTGCACATCAACGACATCGACATCGACGAGAACGCGTTGAAACCGGGCGCGAAGGTCGAGTTCGATGTCGAGGAGACCGAGCGCGGCAGCAAGGCGGTCAACGTGGCTGTCACCGAGGCGGCACCTGCCGAGGAGGCACCGAGCGGCCGCCCGCACCGCCGCGACAATCATGACCATGGCCGGTCCCACGGCGGTGACCGTCCCCGCCGGTCGCGGGGTTCGGGTTCACTGGACTCGTCGGCGTTCATCGAGGAGATCACCGAACTGCTCCTCGACTCGTCCGACGACCTGACCGCCGGACAGATCATCGCGATCCGCCAGCGCATCACCGATTTCGCGGTGGCCCGAGGCTGGGTGCTTGACTAGCGCCACCGGCGTGTCCGCCATTCCGCTGACGGCTCAGTACGGCGACGAGGCCGTCGAGCGGATCGTGCCGGAGGCCCCGAAGGTGGCCAGCCTGCCCGGCACCCGGACCGACCATCGCAGCGACTACGCGCGTGACCGGGCCCGTGTGCTGCATTCGGCGGCGTTGCGTCGTCTCGCCGACAAGACACAGGTCGTCGGCCCGCGTGAAGGCGACACCCCACGCACCCGGCTCACGCACTCGCTGGAGGTCGGCCAGATCGGTCGCGGCATCGCGATCGGGTTGGGCTGTGAACCGGACCTCGTCGAGCTCGCCGGGTTGGCGCACGACATCGGGCACCCGCCGTACGGGCACAACGGTGAGCGCGCATTGAACGAGGTCGCGGCCGATATCGGTGGATTCGAGGGCAATGCGCAGAACCTGCGGATCCTCACCCGTCTCGAACCCAAGCTGCTCGACGCCCGTGGGCGGAGCGCGGGACTGAACCTCACGCGTGCCTCCCTCGACGCCACCCTCAAGTACCCGTGGACGCGTCGACTGCCCGCGGTGAAGTTCGGTGCATACGACGACGACGCGTCGGCGCTCGCCTGGATCCGGCGGGACGCCCCGCCGGGACGACAGTGCATCGAGGCACAGGTGATGGACTGGTCCGACGACGTCGCCTACTCGGTCCACGACCTCGAGGACGGTGTGATCGCGAACCGGATCGACCTGCGATCGCTGGGCGATGCGACCGATCAGCGCGGCCTCGCCGACATCGGTGTCAAGGAGTTCGATGGCCTCGAGGCCAACGCACTTATCGACGCCGCGCAGCGACTGTCGCGGATGGACATCGTCGCAGCAGCCGGCGGTCACGACGGCAGCCTCGACAGCGCCGTGACGCTGAAGCGGCTGACCAGTGAACTGATCGGCCGGTTCGCGTCGGCTGCGATCACTGGCACCCGAGCGGTGGTGGGGGATCGGTCGGTGGCGCGGTACGACGCGGATCTGAATGTGTCACCGCTGGTGGCGGCCGAGGTCGCGATCCTCAAGACGCTGGCGTTGCGCTACATCTTCTCCAACGAACGTCACCGGGCGATCCAGCAACGACAGCGCGAACGCATCCATCGCGTCGCGGTCTGGTTGACCGCTGCGGCGCCCGGAGGGCTGGACCCGATCTTCGTCCCGTTCTGGCAGGAGGCCGCCGACGACGGTGCGCGACTGCGCGTCATCGTCGATCAGATCGCGTCGATGACCGAGGGACGGCTGGAGCGCACCGACCGCCAGAACTCGGGTGCGCAGGCACACCTCGGTTGAGCACGGCCATGGGTGCGGCGTAGGGGCGGGCACTCACTACACTGGTCGGCGTGCCAGGCCGAATCCCCGATCGCGACATCACGGCGATCCGTGAGCAGACGCGCATCGAGGAGATCGTCGGCGACTACGTGGCACTGCGACGGGCCGGAGCCGACAGCCTCAAGGGGCTGTGCCCGTTCCACGACGAGAAGACCCCGTCGTTCCACGTCCGGCCCAACCACGGACATTTCCACTGCTTCGGCTGCGGTGAGGGCGGCGATGTCTACAGCTTCCTGCAGAAACAGGAGCATGTCAGCTTCGTCGAAGCCGTGCAGCAACTCGCCGACCGGATCGGCTATCAGATCCACTACGAGGGTGGCGGTACGGCCATCGTCCGCGATCGCGGTACCCGCGCTCGCCTGGTCGCCGCCAACGCCGCCGCGCAGAAGTTCTACGCCCAACAGTTGCAGTCGCCCGAAGCCCAACCGGCCCGCGACTACCTGACCGAGCGGAACTTCGACGCCACGGCGGCAGCCACCTTCGGCTGCGGCTACGCACCCGCGGGGTGGGACGTGATGACCAAAACCCTGCTGTCGCAGGGATTCGAGTTCAGTGAACTCGAGGCGGCCGGATTGTCCAAGCAAGGACGCAAAGGTCCGATCGACCGATTCCATCGGCGGCTGCTGTGGCCGATCCGCAACCTCGGCAACGACATTATCGGTTTCGGCGCGCGCAAACTGTTCGACGACGACAACCTCGGCAAGTACATGAACACGCCGGAGACGATGCTGTACAAGAAGTCTCAGGTCCTGTTCGGACTCGACCACGCGAAGAAGAACATCGCCAAGGGTCACCAGGTGGTGGTGGTCGAGGGATACACCGACGTGATGGCCATGCACCTGGCCGGGGTGACCACGGCGGTCGCATCGTGTGGCACGGCGTTCGGCGAGGATCATCTGGCGCTGCTGCGGCGGCTGATGATGGACGACTCGTACTTCCGCGGCGAGGTCATCTACACCTTCGACGGTGACGACGCCGGAAAAGCGGCCGCCCTCAAGGCTTTCGAGGGTGAGCAGAGTATCGCGGGCCAGACGTTCGTCGCGATCGCCCCGGACGGGATGGATCCGTGTGAATTGCGTCAGGGTCGCGGCGACGGTGCGGTCCGCGACCTCGTCGCCCGACGCGTCCCGATGTTCGAGTTCGCCATCAAGGCATTGCTCGGGGGCCACGATCTCGACACCGCCGAGGGGCGGGTGCATGCGTTGCGGGACACCGTGCCCGTGGTCGGCCGGATCAAGGATGTCGCCCTGCGCGACGAGTACGCCCGACAGCTCGCCGGCTGGGTCGGCTGGGAAGACGTCGCGCAGGTGCTCGGCCGGGTCCGGGAGGAAGGTGCGCGGTTCGCCCGCGCCACGGGCGGTGCACCTCCGGTCAACGGCTCCCGTCCCGACCGGGTGACCTCGATCCGCCGCCAGCGGCCCGAAGCGGCGTCCGCGCCACCCACGGCCCGGCCGCTGCCGGGTGACCCCAGACTGTGGCCGCAGCGTGAGGCGCTCAAGGCGGCACTGCAGTATCCGGCGATCGCCGGCACGGTCTTCGACTCGCTGCCCGTCCAATGCTTCACGGACCCGGCGTATGCCTCCATTCGCACCGCGATGTCGGCCGTCGGTGGCACCTCCAGCGGCATGGGCGGGGCCGAATGGGTGGACGCCGTGCACCATGCCGTCGACGACGCCGTCATCGGTCCGCTCGTGACCGAACTCGCGGTCGAATCGATGCCGGTCGGCGAGAACAACATCTCGCGCTACATCACCAGCGTGCTCGCCCGACTCCAGGAGGTGTGGGTGGGCGCGCAGATCGCCGACATCAAGTCCCGTCTGCGGCGCATGGCGCCCGGCGAGGACCCCGACGCCTACAACGCGGTGTTCGGGGACCTCGTGGCATTGGAGGCCTACCGCCGCAGTCTGCTCGAGCAGGCGGTGGACCCGGATGTGGGTGTCGGGTGACTGCGTCGCATCACTAACCCGGATTTCTCCGTTGATCGAGTAGCCGGCGAGCTGACGCCACCAGCCCGCCGGTCGAGTAGCCCGAGCCGCCTTTTCCGTTGATCGAGTAGCCGACGAGCCGCTAGGCGAGTCGGTGTATCGAGATCCTTTCTGGCGCAAGTGGTCTCGATACAGCCCTCGCCTAGCGGCTCGGGCCTACTCGACCGGCGGTTGGGGGGCTCGCCGGCGGTGGGGGCTTACTCGACCGGCGGTGGGGACTCGACCGGCGGTGGGGGCTTACTCGACTGGCGGTGGGGCTCGACCGTGGGTGACCCAATCAGCTCCGGGAGATGCTCGTCGACAACCACGACCCCAGCCAGTCGATGGCATCGTGCCCGGCGGCATCGACGACGAACGACTGGTAGCGGACGTGACTCTCCGACCGGTAGAAGCTCCCCGCGCTGATCGCGTCGGTGATCAGGGTGGCGGGGTCGGCGATCGCGTACTTGGTGACGATCCGGGTCACGGCCACCGCGGAACTCCGGAAGTCCTCCGAGACCGCCTCGACGCCGTTGCCCGACTGTGCTTTCGCGGTCACGATGCCGCGGGATACCGCGACGAGTTCGCGACCGAGACGTCGCAGCTCGGCGCGCGGTTCCGCGGTGATGGGCACCGACTTGGCGCCCGCACGTCGGCCGACCTCCGCCGCGGCGACCCAGGTCAGCTCCTGGATGCGGCCGACGACGTCGGCGACGCGTTCGATGTCGATGTGGGCGAGGCCGGCCGCCACCAGGGCCATCGCCTTGGTGAACCCGGTCTCGTCCGGAATCAGCGCGAGCGTCGCCGACACCTCGGTGAAGTCGACCGACGCGGCGAGGGTGACGAGTGGACGCAGATCGCTGTTCAGCGCGGTCGCTGTCTCGTGAGCGGCGGCGAGGTCACCGTCTGCGATGAGGGTGGGGAGTCGTCCCAGTCCGTCCGCGATGCCGGTCAGGTCGAGGGAGGCGAGCGTGGTGGCTGCTCCCGCAGCGCGACGCACCGCGGCCGCAGCCTGGTCCGGTGACTTGCCGAGTACCGAACCCAGCTGACCCAGGAACGGGTTGTGCTTCTTGTCGATCGAGCAGTACAGGTCGGCGGGCGCGCAGATCGAGGACACCCGGCCGGCCAGGCTGCCCATCCCGTCCGGTCTGGGGTCGGCGATACCGATGCCGTCGGCCCGCGGGCCGACGATGGTCGCGCCGTGGGTGCCTGCGCGCGGGTCGGCGAGCAGCGCGACCGCCAGCACCCTGTCCGGGCTCACCGGACCTAGCCGGTTCCCGATGGCCGACGCGAGATCGCCCGCAGCGTCGGCGCCCTGGCTGTAGCCCGTGATCGTGACCTTCACAGCCGGGTGATTTTCAATGACGTCGCGAAGGACCTGCGCCGCATTGTCGAGCGCAGACGCCTTGCTGGCGCCGTAACTCTCACCGTTGTCGAAGGCGCGGGCGATGTAGGGCAGGAAGTAGATCTGGGCCGCGTCCCCGTGGTCGCGGCGGATCCGGTCGGCGATCGGGCGCAGGGCACCGGTGGCACGGTGCGGATCGGCTGATTCGTCGGTCTCCCACGTTCCGGGGATGAACAGGTTGAAGGTCGTGACGGAACTGCTCGGCGACGGCTCCGCGAGGGCGACGCCGGGCGCAGCGATCAGCGACACTGCCGCAGCTCCGACAGTGAGAAGACTCATCGATCGGGCGACCGTGGGCCCTGGCAGGCGGTCGTGGTCGGCCGGGCGTGAGGAGGGCAGCGTTCGAACTGCAGGGAACAATCGCATCGGTGTGTCCGCACGGGTTGTGTGTGGGAGATGGATCGGGTCGCCGATCCGGCAGCTGCGACATGGGCGACGGTCGATGTGATGATGTCGAACAGTACCGCGCGGACGTTCGGATTCGCGCGACATTCACCCCTTCATGCGACACCCTGCGTGTCCGGATGGTGAACGGTTGTGAACAAGTCTGGCGGACAGACGAATTGATGTTCCTGCCGTCTACTGCTGGGACTGGTGGTGCCGATGTTTCCCGGTGATCATCGTCATCCTCGATGCTGAAGAGTCTTGTGCCGCGGTGGGATTCGCGGGGCGCCGTTCGTTAGCGGAACGAAGAAGCTGTCGCTGCAACCGGTCTCGCGTTCGGACGTGTGGAGAGTTGCCTGCGGAGTGGTCGAGGACTACCCGCGGGGATCGGGGAGTGGGGCGGGCGGGGCTCGAACCCGCGACCTACGGATTATGAGTCCGCGGCTCTAACCGACTGAGCTACCGCCCCCGGCCGGGCACTGCGCGCGCCCGACGCTGCACATTACCGCACGTCTCCCGCCGTCGGTCGAACGCCGCGGTCATCCCGCGGCCGACGCTAGACTGCAGAGAAATCAGCACGTGAGGGCACGAGTCGACGAACGAGGAGCGCATGACGGGGGCCGACGAGGCGAGTGTGGACAGCGACCTCCCCGAGAGCCTTGTCGATGTCGCGGGACGTCGGATCCGCGACGCCATCCTGTCCGGCAGTCTCACGCCCGGCCAGAAGATCGTCGAAGAGACGCTGTGCGCAGACCTGGGGATCAGTCGCGCACCCGTGCGCGAGGCCCTGCGGTTGTTGGCCCAGCAGGGGCTGGTCGAACACCAGCCGCGGCGGGGGACGCGCGTGGCCGAATGGTCGCCGCGCGACATCGTGCAGTTGTTCGAGCTGCGGCAGGTGCTCGAACGGTTCGCCGTCGAGTCGGCTCTGCCGCTCGCGGACCCGAAGCGGCAGCTCGAGCCCGTCCGCGCGGCCGTCGAGGAGATGAAGCGAGCGACGGATGAGCTCTCCAAGGACGACGCGCATCGGCGCTTCCATACGGCAGTCGTCGGCCTGGCCGGGAACCGTCAACTCGACATCGCGCTCGAGCCGATCCTGCTCAAACTGCAGCTCCCGATGGCGGTCAACCTACGCGCGGAGACCGCAGATCACCACGGACCGGACGACGGGGTGAAGCGTCATCTCGCGATCCTGGAAGCGTTGGAGACCAACGATCCGATCGCCGCGGTGTCGGCCCTTCGTGACCACAAGCATCTGCAGTACCTCGATCTGGCGGCTCCGCCGGTCAACGATCTGGCGGCTCCGCCGGTCAACGGCACGGATACCGCCGGCGCGCGCTAACACAACCGACACACAACGGATCCGCAGGCGCCACAATTCTGTCGACAATCGACGGTATGGCAGATGCGCATCCGCCCGCCGGACCGGTCCTCGGTCCCTCGGTCGCGGAGATCCTCGACGACCATGTGAGCGGCAGCGGGTCACCGATACGAACGGCGCGTACCGTCGCCGACGCGATCGAGGCCCGCGGCGACGACGGGACCTGGCTGTCGACGGTCGGGAGAAGTGAGTTGCTCGCGGCGGCCGCGGAACTCGAGCGTCGCCCCGGCGCGCGGGCGCTGCCGCTGTACGGCGTGCCGTTCGGTGTCAAGGACAGCATCGATGTCGCCGGCGCTCCGACCACCCTGTCCTGTCCGGACTTCGCCTACGTCGCGGACACCACCGCGCCGGCGGTGCAACGACTCCTCGACGCCGGCGCCCTTTATGTGGGCAAGACGAACCTCGACCAGTTCGCCACCGGCCTCAACGGGACGCGTACGCCGTACACCGTGCCGAGAAGCGTGTACGGCGGCGACATGATCTCGGGTGGGTCGAGTTCGGGCTCCGCCCTCGCGGTTGCCCTCGGCGAGGTGCCGTTCGCGGTCGCGACGGACACCGCCGGATCGGGCCGGGTGCCCGCCGCGCTCAACGGCATCGTCGGCTACAAGCCGTCTCGGGGACTGATCAGTACCACCGGACTGGTACCGGCGTGCAAATCCCTCGACTGCATCACGATGATGTCCGGCCGCATCGACGACGTCGACCGGGTGATGGCGGTGATGGCCGGTCCCGACGACGCCGATCCGTGGTCGCGCCCCCACGGGCCGGGAGTCACCGGCGCTCCGATACGGGTCGGGTTGCCGCCAGAGACCGAACTCGAGTTCTTCGGTGACGATGCGATGCGGGCAGCCCATCACGCGTTTCGGAACCGACTCGCACACCAGGGATTCGCCGTCGACATCGAGATCGTCGAGGTGTCGCTGGAGCCGTTCCTCGCGGCCGGCGAACTCCTCTACGCCGGTCCGTGGGTGGCCGAACGCCTGGTGGTGTTCGCGGACTTCCTCGCCGCACATCCGGACTCCATCCACCCGGTCGTCCGTGACATCCTGCGCAGCGGCGAAAAGTACACGGCCGTCGACGCGTTCGCGGCGATGCAGACCCTCCAGGAGCTGCGTGCCGTCGTCGGCCGGATCTGGCGGGACATCGATGTGCTGGCCCTACCGACGATCGGCCGCACCTTCACGGTCGAAGAGGTTCTCGACCAACCGATCGAGGCGAACACCATGCTCGGTCACTACACGCACTTCGGCAACCTCCTCGACCTGCTCGGAGTCGCGATCCCGCAGGGCCACACCGCCGACGGCCGTCCCCACAGCGCCATGTTGCTCGGCAACGCGCTCTCCGACGACACGGTGCTGCATCTCGCAGCAGCCCTTCTCGACGAGCCCCGCACAAGCGCGGCCCAACACGACACCCACAGCACAGAAAGGCTCGCCCCGTGGCCGACATCGTGACAATCGCCGCCGAACCGGCCCCCTTCGACCTCGAGCCGTCCCGCGCGGCCCTGGTTCTCATCGACATGCAGCGTGACTTCCTGCTGCCCGGCGGCTTCGGGGAAACCCTCGGCAACGACGTGAGCCAACTGCAGAAGGTGGTGCCCCCGCTCGCGGAACTCCTCGACGCGGCACGCGCCGCGGGGATGTTGGTCATCCACACGCGCGAAGGCCACAAGCCCGACCTGTCGGATTGCCCACCCGCAAAGCTCAATCGCGGGGAACCGTCGAAACGGATCGGCGACCCGGGGGCGTTCGGGCGCATCCTGATCCGCGGCGAGTACGGCCACGACATCATCGACGAACTCGCACCCGCGGCGGGTGAGGTCGTGATCGACAAGCCCGGCAAAGGGGCGTTCTACGCAACGGATCTGCACACCGTGCTCGACGAACACGGCATCACCCAGTTGCTCGTCACCGGTGTCACCACCGAGGTCTGTGTGCACACCACCACTCGTGAGGCCAACGACCGCGGATTCGACTGTGTTGTCGTATCCGACTGCGTCGGTTCGTATTTCCCGGAGTTCCAACGGGTGGGTCTGGAGATGATCGCCGCGCAGGGCGGAATCTTCGGCTGGACCGCGCCGAGTGCTGCGCTGATCGCCGCCCTCACCGACCACACGGCAGCGTCGCCGTCGACCGCAGTGTCCTGAGCCAGTCACTTCACCTGTTGCCGAGAGGATTCGACGCGCATGAGCACGACCACCGATCCCGCCCCGCCCACCGGACCGTCATCACCGCCGGCCCCGCTGACCATTCCGTGGTGGACCCGCGGAGACACCAACGCCTTCTTCGGGCTCGGTTTCAACATCCTCGTCAACGTGCTGACGCTGACCGGTCTGATGATCGCCGTGGTGCAGGTCCCGGCCGGAGCAGTCCTGGGCACGGTCCTACCGGCGCTCGGCGTCGCGCTGATCCTGGGCAACCTGTACTACACATTCCTCGCGCGGCGACTGGCCAAACGGGAGAACCGAACCGACGTGACCGCCCTGCCCTACGGGCCGAGCGTGCCGCACATGTTCATCGTCGTCTTCGTCGTCATGCTCCCGGTCTTCCTGGCCAGTGGCGACGCGATGCAGGCGTGGGAGGCCGGCCTGGCCTGGGCGTTCATGATCGGCGTGATCGTCATGATCGGTGCCTTCATCGGCCCGTATGTCCGCAAGCTGACCCCGCGCGCGGCGATGCTGGGAACGCTCGCGGGCATCTCCATCACCTTCATCTCCATGCGTCCGGCCGCACAGATGTGGGAGGTCGCGTGGATCGGTCTACCGGTACTGGCGATCATCCTGATCGGATTCTTCACCGACGTGAAGCTGCCGGGGAACATTCCCGTCGGACTCGCCGCACTGCTCGTCGGCACCGCGATCGGCTGGATCGGTGGCTACATGTCGGTGCCCGACCTCGAACAGGCGGTCTCCGACATCGCGATCGGAATTCCCGACCAACGTTTCGACATGCTGTTCTCCGGACTCGGTGACCTGGCGCCACTGCTCGGTACGGCCATCCCGCTCGGCGTCTACAACTTCACCGAGGCGATGAGCAACGTCGAGAGCGCCGCGGCCGCCGGGGACAACTACAACCTGCGCAGTGTGCTGCTGGCCGACGGTGCCGGTGCGTGCGTCGGTGCGGCGTTCGGTTCGCCGTTCCCGCCCGCCGTGTACATCGGACACCCGGGGTGGAAGGACGCAGGCGGCCGCGCGAGCTACTCGCTGGCGAGTGGGGCGGTCATCGGCGTGCTCTGCTTCGTCGGACTCTTCGGCGTCCTCGAGGCCCTGCTGCCGGTTCCGGCGATCGTGCCCATCCTGCTCTACATCGGCCTGCTGATCGGCGCACAGGCGTTCCAGGCGGTGCCCCGTATCCACGCCATCGCCGTGGTCGCCGCCATCCTGCCCAACCTGGCGGAGTGGGGTAGAGGCATGATCGACAACGCGCTGAGTGCGGCCGGCACCACCGCCGAGGAAGTCGGCGCCGAGGCCCTCGGCAACGCCGGCCTCGTGTACGAGGGACTGAAGACGTTGGGTGAGGGCGCGGTCCTCGTGGGACTCGTCCTGGGCACCATCGTCACGTTCATCCTGGACAAGAAGTTCCACTTCGCCGCCATCGCCTGCGGGGTCGGTGCGGTCATGTCGTTCATCGGGCTGATCCACGCGCCGGAGGTGAGTTGGGCCGCCAGCCCGGAGGTGTCGCTGGGCTACGTGCTCTTCGGCGTCGTGTGCATCGCCTACTGGTTCCTGCCGAACGCCCGCACCCCGCGCACCGTCGACGAAGCGGACGTCGTGGCGGGACACTGAGTTACAGATCGACGCAGGTAGGACGCACCGGAGAACACTCGCGCAGGCGTTTTGTTCTCCGGTGCGTCCATGCGCTAGAGTCATCATTCGGTTCGAGAGCATTCCCCCATAGCTCAATTGGCAGAGCATTCGACTGTTAATCGAACGGTTACTGGTTCGAGTCCAGTTGGGGGAGCCAAACGTCAGCGCCCGTCACCGCAGGTGACGGGCGTTTGTCGTATCCGTTGTCGGACCATCGGTCTACCGTGTGTGACATGGCTCTCTCCACCTCGGAACGCGAAGAGTTCTTGTCGCAACCGCACATCGCGGCGCTGGCGGTCGAGGCGGCGCCCGACCGTGCGCCGCTCGTCGTGCCGATCTGGTACCAGTACGAACCCGGCGGCCGGCCCTGGTTTCTCACCGGCACCACGTCGCGCAAGATCGAACTGATCCGGGCCGCGGGTCGATGCACACTGATGGTCGAGACCCTCGAGCCGACGATCCGCTACGTCGCCGTGTCGGGGGAGGTCGTTGACTACGCCGAGGGCACTCGCGAGCACCTCACCGAAATGGCGGCCCGATACCTTCCCGCGGACAAGGTCGCCGCCTACGTCGACTTCGCCGTCGAGGACCACGGAGACCAGACGAAAGTCGTACTGCGGCCACAGCAATGGGTGTCGTCCGATCTGGGCAGCATCTGAGCCACACTCCGACCACACCGCACCGGGTCAGACCTCGGCGGCCTCCCGATGGCGTGCGAGGTCCTTTCGGAGATCTGCGACCTCGGCACGCAGCAACTGGAGTTCGGCGGAGGTGGCCGCCGAGTTCGCCTCGTCGTCGTCGGCGACACGCTGGACGATCCAGGACGCGATGGTCGCGGTGACGACACCGATCACACTGATCCCGCCCAGCATCAGAAACCCGGCGATGACGCGACCGGTGAGGGTGATGGGGTAGTAGTCGCCGTAGCCGACCGTGGTGACGGTGGTCATCGACCACCACACCGCGTCGCCGAACGAGGTGATGGTGGCGTCCGGTAGTTGCCCCTCGGTCTCGTAGATGGCCAGGGACGCCACATAGATGAGCAACATCGCACTGGCCGCGGTGTAGAGCACCACCCGACCGCGGATCGCGCTGCCGAGCGCCTTCTGCAGCACGCCGACGAGGATGAGCAGTCTCAGGAGTCGTAGTGGCCGCAGCATCGGCAAGACCACGATGGCCAGATCGGCGAGGTGGCGGATGAACCACGATCCGCGGTGTGGCGCCACCGAGAGGCGGACGACGTAGTCGATGGCGAAGCAGAGCCACGAGGCGTAGATGACGACATCCAGAATCGTGTCGACGGTGTCGCTCGGATCGGCGAGGACCTGCACCGAGTACGCGGCGAGGAACAGCAGTGCCATCGCGACGAGCGGCCATTCGGTGCGGCTTTCCCACCAGGCGAGGCGCTCGCCGCCGTCACGTCGGTCGACGGCCGAATCGTCGCGGCGATTCGCGTCGGTGTCGGCGGAATACATCTCGAGTGCACCTTTCAGCTCGTGGGGCACCGCGACGTCATCTGGCCGCGGCGGGTCGGAGACCTCTCAAACGGCCGGCGCCGCCCAGGGCGGGGCAGGTCGTCGGGGGTGACCTGCCCCGCCCTGGGCGGCGCACATGACGAGAGTACCCGACACTCGTCGGAACGCTCAGCCGACGCTCCGGCGACGGCGATCGCCTGGCTGTTCGGCCGGGGGCGCGACCGGCGCGTCACTCGTCGTCGGCGGTGTCCTCCCAGATCCCGGTCGACTCGAGGTGTCGGGTCAGGCGTGCCGCGCCGTCGAGGAACTGACGCCGGGTCTGCTCGACGACCTGCTCGCGGTCGCCGGTCCGGTAGGCCTCGATCAGCTTCGCGTGTGAATCCACGGCGACCTCGCCCCAGTCGGGGTCGGTCGCATACAGCTGTGCGGGTGTGTAGCGCGTGGCGCTCAGCAGGAACCACGCCAGCTTGCCGCCCGAGGCGATGTGGTTGTGCACGCGGTGGAATTCGAACTCCGCCCCGGCCACCTGACTGCTGTCCCCGGCGCCGAGGGCGCTGCGCAACTGCTGGTTGTGCCACTCGAGATCGGCGATCTGCTCGGGGGTGATGGCGGCAGCGGTACGAAGCGCGAGCTTGACCGCGATCTCACCCTGCAGCCAGAACAGATCCTCGACATCGGTGCGGCTGAGCTCGGCGACGATGTACCCGCGATGGGGCGCGAGATTGACCATCCCTTCGCCGCGCAGCGTGAGCAACGCCTCGCGGACCGGTGTCACACTCACGCCGAGACGTTCGGCGGTCTCGTCCATCCGCACGTATTCGCCCGGCCGGATCGCCGCGGTCATGATCTGACCGCGCAGATGCGCAGCGACCTCTTCGGACAGCTGGGGCCTGCGCCGCAGACGAGGGGACGCCTTCGTCCGCGGCGCGCCCTCAGAGCCCGAAGGTCTTGCCGATGATGTCGCGCTGGATCTCATTTGTGCCACCGTAGACCGTCGAGATGATCGCACCACGCATCAATCGCTCTGCGTCGAATTCGGTTGCGTAGCCGTAACCACCCATCATCTGCATCGCGTCGATCGTCATTCGCTTCGAGGTCTCGGTGGCCTTGAGCTTCGCCATCGACGCCTCCCGCGGCAACAGCTTGGTGGGATTGTCGTCGGCTTCCTTGGCGACGGCGTAGACGAGTTGACGTGTGCACTCGATCTCGGTCGCGAGATCGGCCATCCGGTGGCGCATGGCCTGGAACGTCCCGATCGGCCGCCCGAACTGCTTTCGCTCGGTGATGAACGCCAGCGTGTCGGCGAACGAGCGCTCGGCCACCCCGAGCTGCATCGCCGCGAGGATGAGCCGTTCGGTGTTGAGCCCGGCCATCAGCTGGTTCCAGCCGTTGCCGACCTGTCCGACGACGGCCGAGTCGGGCACCTCACAGTTGGTGAAGTACAGGTCGTTGACCTCCCGGCCGCCGAGCGTGTCGATGCCCTTGATCTCGAGCCCGGGCGTGCCTGCCGGGATGTGGAAATGGGTCAGTCCCTCGTGCTTCTTGTCCGTCTTCTCGGTGCGCGCGATCAGCAGGATGGACTTGGCGAAGTGCGCATTGGAGCACCATGTCTTCTGCCCGTTGATCACCCACCCGCCGTCGACCTTCTCGGCGCGGCAACTGAGGTTCGCGACGTCGGAGCCGGCCTCGGGCTCCGACATCGAGATCGACAGCGAGTCGCCCTCGACGACGCCGGCGAGAACGTCCTTCTTGAGCTGGTCGTCGGCGAACTTCTCGTAGGCTGCCGCGGTGATCAGGGTCGGACCGATACCCCCGATGGGGGCGTTGCCGCGCATCGCCTCCTGGAGCAGGATGCACATCTCGACGTTTCCGGCGCCCGCGCCGCCGAACTCCTCGGGCACGACGATGCCGGCCCAGCCCAGCTGCGCCATCTTGACGTAGAGCTCCTGCGAGTGCAGCTCGGCGCCGTTGTCGGTGAGCGCGTCGCGCTGTTCGCGAGTGCCGGCCTCGCGCTGACAGAAGTCGGCAATCGCCTTGGCGAAGGCGGTCTGCTCGTCGGTGAAGGACACCATCGTGGGATCGGACCTCTCGTGATCAGGAGTGAGTCTGAGCTCTTGTCGGCATCGAAAGTATCACATCACATATATTTGATAAGGAATGGCGTGAGCTGAGCCACAACGCACGATCGCTACATTGGTCGCATGGTGCGTCCTGAAAGCTGGACTGGACTAGCGGGTGGGAGTCCCGTCCCGGTAGGTACCGGAACGCCGGGTAGCAGGCCCCGGTTCGTCGTCGAGAGGTGGCGGGCTGAGCGGGGTGTCGAGAGC
>NZ_JAZDUF010000010.1:0-68227 GCF_036350415.1 Gordonia sesuvii | reverse complement strand
ACATGCGGTGGGTGCTGAACTCGCCGGCCAGATAGGCCATCCGAATCTTGGGGTACTCCTGCAGGGATGCGCCGAGTGAGTACCATTCGCCGGCTTTGGTTTTGTTGATCCGTAATGCCAGGGAGATTTCGCCGACCGCGGTGTTGCGGGCGGTTTGGCCGAAGATCATGCGGTGGCGGCCGTCGGCGCCGAACAGTCGCTCGTTGTAGGCGCTTTCGCCGATGTGGTAGGCCATCAGCAAGGCGCGGGCTTCGGCTTGTCGACTCAACCGCAATGCATCACGCGCGAACGCCCCCAAACCCTCAGCACCCACCGACGACAACAGGTTGTCGTCGGCTGCGGGGTCGGTGTAGGTGAACACGCTAGGCCTTTCGTGAGTGGGAGGTGCTGTGCGGGAATGTGATTGATGTCAGAGTATCGGGTGGGTCTGACAATGTTGGTGGGTCGGCGGCGGCCTGTGGATGGCGTTGAGTCTGTGCTTCTTGATTGCGTTCACGGTATCGCGGGGGTGTGACAAGTTCGGTGGTGCAGCGGGATTGGCGGGTGTCGGAGGTCTCGATACGTCCTCGCCTAGCGGCTCGGACTACTCGACCAGCGGGTGGGGGTGCGGGTGGCGGCCCTTCGTGGCTCGTCGCTAGCGCTCCTCGCACCTCAGGGAACGGTGGCTGGGTGCCGCGCCTCACCTCAGGGAACGGGGCTGGGAACTCCTCAGGCGAGGAGGCGCCACAGTCCGACGAGGCCGACGACGACGATGACGGCTCGCAGCACCGGCGGGGAGAGTCGACGACCGTAGCGTGCCCCGATGAACCCGCCGAGGAGAGATCCGACGGCGATCACACCGGCTGCAGCCCAGTCGATTCGGTCGAACGCGACCGTCGTGTAGACGACCGCCGCGACGACGTTGACCACCAGGGAGAGCAGGTTCTTCGCCGCGTTCATCCGCTGGAGGTGATCGGGAACGATCACGCCGAGCGCGGCCAGCAGCAGAATCCCCTGCGCCGCGGTGAAATAGCCGCCGTACACACCGACCGCGAAGGTGGCCGTCACCATCGCCGCGATCCGCGGTCCGGTCAGCTCGGGTGCGTGATGCACCGGACCGACCGATCGATGCCCGACCCATTTCTGGATTCTGGGCTGCGCCACCACCAGAACCAGCGCCGCGATGAGCAGGATCGGGACGATCGTCTCGAAGACGGTCTCGGGCAGGTGCAGCAGAAGCCAGCAGCCGACGATCGCGCCGGTGAACGACGCAGGGATCTGCCACCGCAACTGCGGCCACTGACCCTCCAGCTCCCTGCGGTAGCCCCAGGTGCCGGACACACCGCCCGCCACCAGTCCGACCGCATTGGACATCGTGGCCGTCACCGGCGGCACCCCGAAAGCGACGAGCGTGGGGAACGTGATGAGTGTGCCGCTGCCGACCACCGCGTTGATCGCACCCGCACCGACGCCGGCGACCAGCACGGCAAACAATTCCCACAACGTCACCCTTCGAGACTGCCCGACCACGTCGCAACCGACATCGCGGGGTCCTAAGCTCGACTCATGAGCACAACCGACGAGGTCGTCGAACAGATCCTGAGCACCTACGACACCATCACCGTCGTCGGGGCGAGCGCGAATCCGTCCAAGGCCGCCAACGAGGTCCCGGACTACATGCAGCAACGTGGCTGGCGGATCATCCCGGTGAATCCCCACGCCGACGAGATCGTGGGCGAGAAGGTGTACCGCACCCTCGCGGACATCCCCGAGCAGGTGGGCCTCGTCGACGTGTTCCGCCCGTCAGCCGACACGCCCGAGGTGGCGCGGCAGGCGGTGGCGGCCGGCGCCACCGCACTGTGGCTGCAACTCGGGATCGAGTCTGCGGAAGCACGCGCCATCGCCGAGGAGGCCGGGCTGCTCTATGTGGAGGATCGCTGCCTGATCATCGAGCAGCGCCGCACCGGACTGGTGCCCGCGAAGTCCTGAGCTCGCACCGCATCCGCCCGTGCATCTCGACGTCTCGGACGTGACCGGCAGCCGTCTGCCGCTGTTTCTGCTGTTCCTCGCGTTCGTCGTGACATTCATCGTCACCCGCGTCATCACCCGGCTGATCCGCGCCGGGAAGGGACCGTTCCGCGACAACGTCCGCGGCGGGACGCACATTCATCACGCGGTCCCCGGAATCATCCTCACCGTGGCAGGCGCATTCGCGTCGGTCGCCGCGGCGGGCGCGTCTCCCGGCGCGGAGATCAGTGCGGTGGCCATCGGCATCGGAACGTCGCTGGTACTCGACGAATTCGCGTTGATACTGCACCTGCAGGACGTCTACTGGTCCCGCGAAGGACAACTGTCCGTGCAGGTCGTCGGCCTCACGGTGGCCGGCCTCGGCATGGCTCTCCTGGGCATCGACCCGCTGACCGAAGGGGACGCCGAGAGCATCCGAATCGGCCCCATCGCGTTCTCCGTGCCCCTGATCCTGCACCTCGCGTGCCTGCTGGCGTGTGTCGCCAAGGGAAAGTACTCGACTGCGGCAATCGGTGCATTCATCCCACCGGTGGCGTGGATCGGGGCGGTCCGGCTGGCCCGTCCGACGTCGCGGTGGGCACGCAGACGCTACTCGCCCGCGAAGACCACACGCGCTCGGCGGCGCGCCGTAACGTTCGACGCCCGGTACGGCGCCTGGGGCCTCAACTTGGAGGACCTGGTGGCCGGGCGGCCGACCGGAACGACTCAGCCGACGGGGGACTGATCGGGGCCGCCCACCGCCCGACAGGGATAGAGTCGAGTCATGGCAGTGCGGATGACACCAGAGACGGAGTGGGGGACATGATCGCGGCGATCGTCATCGCGATCATCATCGCGGTGGCGCTGTCGATCCTGTGCGGCGCGGTCTGGTTCGCGTGGGATTCGGACAAACGGGTCAAGAAGTTCGCACGGTCCACCGACCTCGTTCCCGGCAAACCCGGTCGCGCGCCAACCGAATGGACAACATCGACATCGCGGGAAGCATTGCTGCACCAGCGGATTCGCTATGCCATCGCCGACGTGCACGCCAATCCGGCCATCCCGCACTCTCCCGAGCTCGTCGCGGCCCGAGATCGCCTGGACGACGCGGTGTTCGGGCTCGACGACAAGCTGATCGACGCATCCGGGATGACCGACGACGACGAGAAGTCGGCCCGGCTGTCCTCGGCGGAGTCCGCGATCTCGGTGCTGGAGGAATTGCCGAGGAAGCTCTGGGAAGCACCGACGGAGACCCAGCTCGCGGACCTCGAGAAGGTGACGTCCGCGCTCGAGCGCGCATGACGGCCGCCCCCGACGCGTCGTGAGCGCGGCCGACGACCATGTGCCCGACCGGTTCGACGGTGACGCGGGCGCCGACGACGTGGTCCTCACCGGGCGCACGCTCTGGATCATTCTGCTTCTCGCCGCCGGGGCGGGCGCCGTGGCCGGCTTCGTCGGCGGCGGATTCCGATGGTGCCTGGAGGTGATCGACGACCGGCGCGCCGAGGTCATCGAGTGGTCGCACACCCATCCCGCATGGGGGTGGCTGATCCCGGTGTCGGTTGCCGGTGTCGCCGCGGCCGCTGCGGCCGCCATCGCACGATGGCAACCATTGGCAGCCGGCAGCGGCATCCAGCACGTCGAGGCCGTCGACCGCGGTGAGGCCGACCCGCCACCCTTGTCGGTCATCCCCGCACGGTTCGTCGGCGGTCTTTTGTCGAACGGTGTGGCGGGCATGGTGCTCGGGCGCGAAGGGCCGACAGTGCACATGGCCGCAGCGATCGGCGCCGCCGCGGGGCGTGCGGCCCGGCTCGCGGCAGAAGAGGTCAGGCTGCTGCAGACCGTCCTGTCGGGGACGGGCCTGGCAGTGGCCTTCAATGCCCCGATCGGCGCGGTGTTCTTCATCTTCGAGGAGGTCACCAAGAAGTTCCGGCTCCGCGAGGGCGTCGTCACGATGGTCGCCGTCGCCATCGGTCTCGGCACAAGTCACCTCGTCCTCGGTGACGAACCGGACTTCCGCGACGTCGGGCCGGTGGCGTCGCCTGCGCTGACGACACTGCCGATCTTCGTCGTCTTCGGGCTGGTCGTCGGGCTGCTCGGGGTGATCTACAACCGGCTCATCCTGCTCTGCCTCGACCTGTTCGACATGATCGGCCGTGTGCCTGCGGTCGTGAAGGCGGGAGCGATCGGCGCCGTGGTCAGCTGCCTGCTCCTCGCCGACCCCACCATGGGCGGTGGTGGCGAAGTCCTCGCCGGCCTGGTGTTGGCCGGCCAACATTTCGCACTGCCCGTGGTGATCCTCTATGTCGCCGTACGATTCATCGCGGGGCCGATCTCGTACGCCGCCGGCACACCGGGCGGCATCTTCGCGCCGATCCTGGCGTTGGGCGCGCTGACCGGGCTCGTCGCCGGGCGGATCACGCAGGTGGTCGTCCCCGGTCTGACCGAGGACCTGACCATCGCGTTCGCTCTCGTGGGCATGGCGACCCTGTTCGCGTCGATCGTGCGGGCCCCGTTCACCGGACTCGTCCTCGTCATCGAGATGACTGCGGTCACCACGGTGACCATCCCGATGCTGGTGTCCGGGGCGATGGCTGTCGTGGTCGCATCGGTGCTGCGGTCACCGCCCATCTACGATGCGTTGCGAATACGCATGCTGCGCAAGCAGTCCGAGGCGAAGGCGGGGCCGTAGGGTCGGCGGGGGTCTCGAGGTCACCGGGTCTCGATACGCGCTCGCCTAGCGGCTCGCGCTACTCGACCAGCGGGTGGGGCAGCTCGCGCTACTCGACCAGCGGCTGGTGGGGGCGGCTCGCGCCAGGCGGTCTGCGGGTGGTGGGGGCGGCTCGCGCTTCTCGACCAGCGATGGGGGGCACTACTCGGCGAGATCGATCAACTTCTGGACGGTTTTCAGGTTGCGGCCGGTGCCCTGGACGCCGAGTCCTTTGGCGATGACCGGCGCGGTGAGCTTCGAGACCCCAGCTCCCTCCGCGTACCTGATGTGTAGGTCGTCGCCGATCACGCGGAAGACGTCGTCGCCGAAGGTGCGTTCGGAGAATTCGGCGACCTTGTCCGCCGCGGGTGTGCCTGTGAGGCAATAGATGTAGGAATACTTCGCATCCACGACATCGAACGGGTGCGCTTCGAGGGCGCTCACGAGATCGTCCCGCGAACGGCTGATGACCTCCCGTTCGAACCCGAATCGATCGGTGATCGCCTTCTCCAGTGCACGGTCGAAATCGCCCGGATCGCCTGCAGGTTCGCAGAGCAGGTTGCCAGATGCGATGTAGGTGGTGATGTCGGTTGCCCCGAGTTCGGCTGCCATCTCCCGCAAGTCGGCCATCGGCAGTTTCGCACCGCCGACGTTCACGGCTCGGATCAACACCACTCGTCGCGACATCTGCGTCGAGCCGGTCAGATGACGGTGGGCCGAGGAGGCGGATCAGGTTGGGGCGGCCCGGGTTCGGGGGTCGGCCCGGGATCGGGCGGGGGAACCGGGATCGGAGGCTCCGGTGGGGGTTCGGGAATCGGCTCGGGCGCGGGAACCGGGTCCGGTGGCGGCTCCGGGGGTGGTACCGGTCGACTCATGGTCACTCCTCACTGCGTGGAAGTTCTTCGGTCCCTTCGGATCGACCCACACGCCCGACGTTACGCCGATGTGCCCACCCCGGCCACGTCATAGGTCAGGTGGGTCACCAACGACGACGCGCGCGCCGACGACGGCGTGTAACCGATTCCTTCCAGACCTGCGAACACACTCTCGCCCTGCCCGAGGACGAACGGCGCGACATGCAGGCGCAGCTCATCGACGAGTCCGGCGGCCAGGTACTGACGTAGAGTCGCGGGCCCGCCCGCCACGGCGACCGAGCCGGATGGGCCGGCGACGTCGACGGCCCGGTGGTAGGCCTCCTCGATTCCGCCGGTGACGAAGTGGAATGTCGTACCTCCGGCCATCTCCACCGATGGCCGCTCGTGGTGGGTGAGGACGAAGACGGGTGCGTGATACGGCGGCTCCGGACCCCACCAACCCCGCCAGGAGTCGTCTGGCCAGGTTCCGCGCACCGGTCCGAACATGTTGCGGCCCATGATGTATGCATCGTGTCCGGTGATCGCCGCGGCCTCTGCGGCGTTGTCGTCGGCCGCCTCGAACATCCAGCGGTGTGCCTGCTCGAATCCCACACCGAGGGGCGCGTCCTCGGACTGATCCGGGCCGGCGCCGAAGCCGTCGAGTGAGATGGTGATGTCTGCGGTCACGGTCGTCATGGAGTCCTCCTCGTGTGGTGTCATCTCGGTGGACTCGCCAGCTCGCCCGAACTCATCGGTGCCGCGGTGTCACCGGACCTTCGCGAGGTCGGTGCGGATCAGCATGACGTTGTAGTCGTCCCACCGTGAGGCGACGAAGTACAGGTTCTGCCCGGTCGATCGAGGATGGATGTAAGGCGCATAGAGGCCCTTGGCCTGCGCCGCCGGCACGATGACCTTCGGGCCCGTCCAGGGCCCGGCCGGTCCCGGGGCGGTGCGCATCATGATGGTGCCGCCCTGTTCGGTCAGCATCACGAACCGCTTCAGGAAGTCGTTGTAGGCCACCGACATCTCGCTGACGGGCTGACCGACGATCGGCACCGCGTCGGCCGGGACCGGTGACCACGAACCGCCGCCGCGGTAGTACTGGTAGCGATCGAGGCGGAGAATGTCGGACGGCCGGACCCGGGCGACGAACGCCGCCCCGAACCGGCCGCTGGGCGTGCCGTACTGGTAGACGAAATCGCCCGCTCGCAGGAACGCGCCCATCTGGAATCGGTCGTGTCCGGCCGCGACCTGCCGCACTCCCGGCACCGTGAGGTCGAGGTTGGCGCGGATGGTGCCGTTGTCGGTGACCCAGGTCTGCCCGTTGTCGCGCGAGACCGCGATCGCCGAATATCCGGTGGCCCACCGTCCGGGCGACAGCCACCGCCGGATGGACATGTAGCTCATGTACTGCACGCCGTCGATCGCGATTCCGCCGGTCGGGATCTTGCCGACCTCGATGTTGCGCACGCCGACCGCGTTGATCATCGGCTGGGAGAACGTCGGATGCTGCGGCGTGACCGACGCGCCGGAGCGTGTCGAACCCGGGATGGCGTCGGGAAACGTGATGCCCTTCGCGAGGTTCGCGGCGCCGTCGCTGCGAAGCATCGTGTTGTGCCGCCACACCATCTGGCCTGCGCACTGGCCCCAGGTGTCGCCGAACGCCATCAATACCTGCCCGGAGCCGTTGTCCCACGGGACGCCGACGTCGGTGGCGGTGATGGAGAACCGCTGGTCGGTGCGGTTCGGGCTACGTGGACCGGTCACCCATTCCACGGCAGTGCTGGCGCCGCGCAGTTTTGCCAGGGGTCGTTGGGGTTTCTTGCCGCCCGCCCGATAGCTGCCGAAGTCGGCGCTGCCGAGTCCGATCTGGCTGGAGCCGCTGCTGCCGGTGCTCCCGACGTCGCCGCCGTGGAAGCCGACCGCACTGCAGATCGATGCCCGGGCCGGCGCCGCGGACACGACGGCAGTTCCGATGGTGAGCGCGACGATGGTCGCCCCGGTGACGATCCGACGGCATCTGAACATGGGACAACCCCCTGCGGACCTGGTGACCGTGGTGTCAGTGTTGCAGAAGTGGCGTGGTGGTCGGTAGATCCTGCTGTGAACCGAGATGTAGGCGTTATCGGGGCGGGGGGTCTCGATACGGCTCCTCGCTGCCGCTCGTCACCTACTCGACCAGCGGTTGGGGAGTACCAGCGGTTTGGCCGCTCAGAACGGTGTCGCCACCGCGAACGTGCGGCGGAATGGCAGCACCGTCCCCATCGTCTGCGGCGGATAGGCGTCGCGCAGTCGTTGCTGGTACTCGTCGACGAATGTGTCGCGGTCGGACTCGTCGAGCGCGGCGAGATACGGGCGGGCGGCGGTTCCGGCGCTCCAGTCGTAGACCGGGTTGTCGCCGTGCAGTACATGCAGATACGTGGTCGACCACGTGTTGGTGGTGTAGCCGCGCTCGGTGAAGAAGGACAGGAAGTCGGCTGGTGCGAACTTCGGCATCCGGCGCACCTCGCCCAGATGATCGGCGAACCGGGGGTCTTCGGCGAGTTCGACGAGGTGCCGGTGCATCGGTGAATCGGCGTTGTCGGGAACCTGTACGGCGAACACCCCACCGTCGTTGAGGTGTCCGAGCAGCCGATCGATGGCCGACATGGCGTCGGGAACCCACTGGAACATCGCGTTGGACACGATGAGATCCACGGGCTGATTGGGTGACCAGGTGGCGGCGTCGGCGATGTCGTAGTTGGCGTTTCGGTCGGTGTTGTCGCGGATCGCCTGATCGATCATGGTCGGCGACGAGTCGATGCCCAGGATCTGGGCGTCCGGCCACAGCGCCCGCAGGTGCCGCGTGAGGTATCCGGGACCGCATCCGAGGTCGACGATCGTGGCGGGAGCGGTCGGAACCTGGGCGATGAGGTCGAGATACGGTCGCGCACGTGCGTCGGCGAATTGCAGGTAACGGTCCGGATCCCAGGTCTGCATGACTCAAGACTAGGCGGCACGTCGCTCGTTCGGCAGTGCGCAAATCCGGCAATTTCCCCGTAATTGGTGCTCTCGTGGCGTGCAGTACCCTTCGGTGGGTGACCGACGCCGTATTCGACAGCTCGCGGGCCGACGCCGCCGACGACGTGACGCAGGCCGGGCCTCCCGACCCGACCGATGTCGTCGAGATCTCGACTGATGGTGCGTGCCTGGGCAATCCGGGGCCGGGCGGATGGGGCGCGGTCCTGCGCTATCGCCAGCACGAGAAGCGGATCTCCGGTTCGGATCCGGCGACCACCAACAACAAGATGGAATTGACCGGCGCCATCGAAGGATTGGCGGCCCTGCGGAAACCGTCGACCGTCATCCTCTACACGGACTCGAGCTATGTCCGGAACGGCATCACCAAATGGGTTGCCGGATGGCAACGTAACGGCTGGAAGACCGCCGACAAGAAGCCCGTGAAGAACGCCGATCTGTGGCGCCGCCTCATCGAGGAGGAGAAACGTCACGAGGTCACCTGGAAGTGGGTGAAGGGCCACTCGGGCGATCACTTCAACGAGATCGCCGATGAACTGGCCACCACGGCGGCCCGGCAGATCGCGGAGGGGAGCCGATGAGCACGACCCCGCTGCCGGTGGCAGTCGAACCGACCCGCGACGAGCATCTGGTCGCCGCGGTCGAAGGCGCCGGGGGTCGTGTCGTCGGGTTGGCCGAGGCCCGGGTCCTGGTGTGGATCGGGACCGTCGACGACTTTCCGGAACTCGGTGATCAGGTCGAATGGGTGGCGTTGAAGACCGCCGGCATCGAAGAGTACGTGGCGGCGGGAGTCATAGACGAGCGTCGCGTGTGGACCAACGCGTCGGGTTTCTACGCGGAGAACGTCGCCGAGCACGCTCTGGCTCTGCTGTTGGCGGGTCTGCGGCAGATCAACACCGCTGTCGTGCGGCACTGGGACAAACAGCCCATCGACACCGCGGTGCGATCCCTGCACGGATCGACCGTGGCGATCATCGGCGCCGGCGGGATCGCGACATCACTGATCCCGCGGTTGTCCGCATGCGGCGCCCGCGTGATCGCGGTCAACCGATCCGGTCGGCCGGTGGACGGGGCGGCGGTGACGTTGCCGTCGGAACGCACCGACGAGGTGTGGGGCCAGACCGATCACGTCGTGCTGGCGGCACCTGCCACCGCCGAGACCCGTCATCTGATCAATGCGCAGTCCCTCGAAGCGTTGCCCTCGCATGCGTGGATCGTCAATGTGGCCCGGGGCCCGCTGGTGGATCAGACAGCGCTCGTCGAGGCATTGCGCGAAGGCCAGATCGCCGGCGCGGCGCTCGACGTCACCGACCCGGAGCCGCCTGCCGACGACGATCCGCTCTGGTCGCTGCCGAACGTCATCATCACCCCGCACGTCGCGAACCCGTCGTCGGGGCTGACGCGCACGATGGCGCCGTGGATGGCCGAGAACATCCGGCGGTATCTGGCGGGGGAGGAACTCCTGGCCCAGGTACGGGCCGGGCAGGCCTACTAGGGCCTGACGCTCGGAGACCGATTCGGGCGCAGGGCCCCTGCTGTGAGAACATGGAGGTTCGGACGCCGTCTGGCGTCCGAATGCATATAGAGAGAAGTACCAGCATCATGGCGCAAGGAACCGTCAAGTGGTTCAACAGCGAAAAGGGCTTCGGCTTCATCGCTCCCGACAACAGCACCGGTGGGGACGTCTTCGTCCACTACTCGGCCATCCAGAGCAGCGGATTCCGCAACCTGGAGGAGCAGCAGCGTGTCGAGTTCGAGGTTGAGCAGGGACCGAAGGGGCCGCAGGCCACCTCGGTGACCGCCCTCTGACACGTACAGACACCACACAAACGCCGCCCGAGAATCTCGGGCGGCGTTTGTCGTCTCTGGGAGTTGTCAGGGGTGGACGCCCCGCTTGTTCAGCCATACCTGCGGGTTGATCTTGTTGCCGTTCGCATCCCAGACCTCGTAGTGCAGGTGGGGGCCGGTGGACTGGCCGCGGTTGCCGACGGTGGCGATCTTCTGGCCGGCGTGCACCTTCTGGCCGGCGCGGACGAAGCTCTGGTCGACATGTCCGAAGACGCCGATGGTGCCGTCGTCCTGCCGCACTCGGACCCATTGTCCGAATCCGGAGGCCGGTCCGGACTCGAGGACGACTCCGTCGGTCACGGCGTAAATCGGGGTGCCGACCTTGTTCGCGATGTCGACACCGTTGTGGTGGGTGCCCCAGCGCGGGCCGTAGCTCGAGGTCACGGTGCCGCTGACCGGCTTCACTGCGTGCCCGTGGCCGGGGGCGAACACCGACGGTGGCAATGCGTCGCGAACGAAGTCGTCGATCTCCGGCGGCAAGTTCAGGTTCGAGGGCAGCTTCACATTGTCCGGGAGGGCGACGTTCGCCGGGATCGGCAACTGGGGCGCCGCCGGCTGGGCGGTCGCCTGTGCGGCGGTGCCTGCGGTAAGTCCGATCGCGCCGACGAAGGCGGCGAGCGCGCCGGTACGCACTGCCGACCGGGTGGTGGTGCGCGACGCGGTTGCGCGATGGCGTCCGGCCGCTCGGGTGCGAGAGTTCGAGTCGAGCACGCGGGTGAAGGGGAGCGTCGACGTGTCGTTCAGTCGGTGTTGAGGCACAGCTTGTCCATCTCAGAATCGGTAACAGTTTGGTATCGGCAAGGACTCGGCGAGGTTACCCATACGCCGCTGAGTGGATCCTGAGAGGAGGGGGCCGAAGTGGCTCAGATCACGTGTGGGACCAGAAAAATAGAACGTGTTTCAGTTCTGCGCGATTCGTGGCAGGCTCGAACCCGTGATCCTCGACAGATTCCGAATCGATGACAAAGTGGCGGTCGTGACCGGCGCCGGGCGTGGCCTGGGTGCCGCCATCGCAGTCGCCTTCGCCGAGGCCGGCGCAGACGTGGTGATCTCTGCGCGCAGCGAACCCGAGCTCGACAAGGTGGCGGCGCAGATCCGCGAGGCGGGTCGCAGGGCGAAGGTGGTCGCCGCCGACCTGTCCGACCTCGACGCCGTCGCGGGCCTCGCCCAGGCCGCGGTCGACGAGTTCGGACGGCTCGACATCGTCGTCAACAACGTCGGCGGGGCGATGCCGCGGCCGCTGCTCGACACCAAGCCCAAACATCTGTCCGCCGCCTTCGATTTCAACGTCACCAACGCCCATGCGCTGGTCACCGCAGCAGTTCCGCACCTGTTGGCGGGCGACGACGGCGGGTCGATCATCAACGTGACATCGGCGGTCGGGCGGCTGCCCGGCCGCGCCTACGCCGCCTATGGCACCGCCAAGGCCGCCCTCGCCCACTACACGCGGATCGCCGCGATGGATCTCAATCCGCGCATCCGCGTCAACGGCATCGCACCGGGCGCGATCCTGACGTCGGCGCTCGACATCGTCGCGGCCGACGACGGGATGCGCACCGCGGTCGAGGAGTCGACCCCGCTGCATCGTCTTGGCGACCCGGCCGACATCGCGGCCGCGGCGCTCTACCTGGCGTCCCCGGCCGGTGCGTACGTGACCGGCAAGATCCTCGAGGTCGACGGCGGGATCATCTCGCCCAACCTGGATCTGCCGATACCGGACTTGTAGACCCTTCGTGACGCCCGCTCGTTCCTCGCGGGCTCCTCAGGGGTCGGGGGGTGAGGCGCTCGTTCCTCGCGGGCTCCTCAGGGGTCGGGGGGTGACGCCCGCTCGTTCCCCACTCGGACCCTGAGGAGTTCCGGAGCTTGCGGAGGAACGTCACGAAGGGCGCTCGTCCCGCGCGGCCTTCTCGACGATGGTGGCGATGCGCCGGGTCTTGGTGGCGGGCTGTTTGGCGAAGGCGAGCTGCGCCAGCGCGAACTTCCGGACGCTCGGCGGCCACGCATCCCAGTGCGTCCGGGCCGCCGGGTCGGCGTCGAGTGCGGCGGCCAGTTCGGGTGACTCGACGAGCGCCTCGGCGTCGTCGAGCAGAGTCCACAGTCCACGCTGCTTGGCGTCGTCGATGACCGCCTGACCGGCCGGCTGCATCCGCCCCTCGCTGACCAGGTCGTCGACGCGCGCCTTGTTCGACGCCGCCCACGCACTGTTGCGCCCGCGCCGGGTGAACCACATGCCGCGCCGGTCGTCATCGATCACGCGGGTGTGGCCGTCGACCCAGCCCCAGCACAGCGCCTCCCGGACCACCTGGTCGTAGTCGAGGGGTTCCTTTCCGGATTCCTTGCGCCAGAAGACGAACCAGACACCTGCGGAGGTGTCGTGGTGCTCGCGGAGCCAGTTGTGCCATTCGTCGAGAGTCGCCAGGTGCAACCGTTCTGCATTCGGGTCGGCCACGATTCCCAGCGTAATGGGGGCGCCGACCAGCGTCGGTAGCATTGGAGATGTGAGCATCATGGGCTCCATCGGCGATTTCTGGTGGCTGATCTTCCCGATCGGCGGTGTCGTCGGGGGCTGGGCGGCCCGGATCGCCGCGTACAACGAGAAGCGCCGCCGCGACAAGATCGAACTCGAACGGATCCGGGCGACATCGCGGGCCGAGGAACTGCGGATCACGCAGACCAGCAAGACGTCGATCACCAAGACGTTGCGGCGCCACGACGAGGTGAACGCACGATGGTTCGACTACGAGCTCGACCTCGCCACCCTCATCGAATACCCGATGATGACGGACCTGCGTGATCCGTTGACGCTGGCGTTTCATCGCGCGAAAGTGCACGCCGACGACCTGCGGCCTGCCGATCCCGATGACCTGCTCGACCCGGCCGCGTTCGCCGACTACCGGGACGCGGTCGGCGAGTACGCGACCGCGTTCGACGCCGCCGAGCGTGAGGCCCGCAGACGCAGGCAGACCGACTTCTCGCCGGTCGAACGGGAACGCCTCGAACGTGCGCGCCGCCTCGTCGCGGTTGCGGCGAACGACGCGGCCACCGCGGCCGAACGGCAAGCGGCCTACCGCAGGGCCCGCGACGAACTCGAAGGCCTCATCGTGGTCCCGCCTGCGGCGAGCGAGAAGCTCGAACACCGGATCGCGGCGGCTTTGGAGCCCGGCCGCGGACGCGCGGAGTGATCGGCCCGGATCATGGCAGGTCGGTGAATCTCTCGACGTCCTCGGTCCGTCCGGCGACGACCAGCATGTCGCCCGCGGCGATGACCGAGTCCTCGGTGGCGTAGACGAAGTGCCCGCCGGGCTGTTTGACGGCCACGACGTTGATGCCGAACCGCTCCCGCGGTCGCCCAGCCGACAGCGACTTCCCGATGATCGCGTTGGGAGCCAAGGTCTTCACCATGGCGAAGTCCTCGTCGAACTCGATGAAATCCAACATGCGGCCGGTCACGAGGTGCGCGACCCGCTCGCCCATGTCGTGTTCGGGTAGTACCACGTGGTGGGCGCCGACGCGCTCGAGAATCTGTCCATGCTGGCGGCTCGTGGCCTTCGCCCAGATCCGGGGAATCCCGAAGTCCGACAACAGCGACGTCGTGAGGATGCTCGCCTCGAGATCGGCGCCGATGCTCACTACAGCGAGTCGGAAGTCCGGCACACCCAACTGTTTCAGCGCGTCCCGGTCGGTGGTGTCGGCGACCGCGGCATGCGTCAGGTCCTCGGCATAACGTTGCACCAGCCGGGGATCGGAATCGATACCGAGAACCTCGGAACCCTGCTCGACGAGTTCGCGCGCCAACGAACTCCCGAAGCGACCCAGGCCGATGACGGCCACCCGCGTCCCGTGGCGGTTTCTGCTACCCAACGATCGGCCTCTCCTCGGGGTATTCGTACCGGCGACCGCGCTCTCGCAACGCGAGAGCGGTGGCGAGCGTGATGGGACCCAACCGGCCCACGAACATCAACAATACGAGCAACAGTTGCGCACCGGCGGGCAGATCGGCCGTGATCCCGGTGGACAAACCGACCGTCGCAAACGCCGAGACGACCTCGAACAGCACGGTTTCCAGCCGATACTCGGTCATGAACATGATGGCGAGCGTGCTCGCCACCACAGCCCCGACACCGAGCAACACCACCGTGATCGCCTGACGCTGCACGGTGGGCGCCAGATTGCGGCCCATCACGTGCACCGTCGGTTCACCACGGATCTCGGCGATAACGACGAAGGCGAGCAGAGCGAACGTGGTGACCTTTATGCCGCCCGCGGTGCCCGCACTGCCGCCGCCGATGAACATCAGCATGTCGGTCACCAGCAGCGACGACGGGTGCATCGCGCCGATGTCGATGGAATTGAATCCGACCGTGCGTGGCGACATGCCCTGGAAGACACCGTTGGTCACCTTGTCCACCAGGCCCATCGGCCCCAGGGTTGCCGGGTTCGACCACTCGGCGGCGGTGATCGCCACCGCACCCGCGACGGCCAGAATCGCGTAGGTGATCACCGTGATCTTGGTGTGCAGCGACCACCCGCGTGCCGGTGCCGTGGCCGACCGCAGCCGCCGCAGGAGACGGCGGTAGGCCTCGAACACGACGGGGAAGCCGAGCCCGCCGATGACGAAGCCGACCACGATGGGAACCAGAATCCACAGGTCGCTCGCGAACGGCATGAGACTGTCCGCATAGAGCGAGAAGCCCGCGTTGTTGTACGCCGAGATCGCATGGAAGATACCGAGATAGATTCCCCGACCAACGTTCTCGTCGTATCCGACGATGAACCGGGTCGAGAGGATCGCGGCGATCACCGCCTCCACGGCGAGGCTGAGCACGATGACACCGATCACCACGCGCCGGCTGTCGCCGAGCTGTACCGAGCGGGTCTCGGCCTGGGCGACCAGCTGCATCCGTAGGCCCATTCGTCTGGCGACGATCAGCCCCAGCATCGACGCCAGGGTCATGATGCCCAGTCCGCCCACCTGGATGAGCGTGAGGATGGTGAGTTCGCCGAACATCGACCAGTGCGACCCGGTGTCGACGACGACCAGGCCTGTCACGCACACGGCCGACGTCGCCGTGAACAGTGCGGTGACCGCAGAGGTCGACTCCCCGCTCTCGGTGGCGATCGGCAGCATCAGCACCGCGGTCCCCACGACGACCGCGAGTGCGAACCCGGCCGCGACCAGACGCGCCGGGTGCCGCGCCCCCAACAGCCCCATGGACACCCTCCCTCCCGCCGCCGTCGTCACCCAATTCTGGCCGCAGCTACCGCTTCCGGCCGCACTTTCGTCCGCAAGCCGGAACCTGGAACTGCGGCCGAAACGAGACGGCCGCCCTACGGCGCGACGGGTTCGTCCTCGACGGGGCCGGCGAACTGGCTGTTGTAGAGCCGACAATATGCGCCCTGGGTGGCCAGCAGCTCGTCATGCGTGCCCTGCTCGACGATGTGGCCGTCCTCCATCACGACGATGACGTCGGCGTCGCGGACCGTCGAGAGTCGGTGCGCGATCACGAAACTGGTCCGATCGGTGCGCAGGGCGGCCATCGCCTGCTGGATCAACAACTCGGTGCGGGTGTCGACCGAACTCGTCGCCTCGTCGAGGATCAGGATCGTGGGTTTGGCGAGGAAGGCGCGTGCGATGGTGATCAATTGTCGCTCACCGGCGCTCACGCCGCCCCCCTCCTCGTCGAGCAGGGTGTCGTAGCCGTCGGGCAGGGTGCGCACGAAATGGTCGACGTGACTGAGCTCCGCCGCCTCGATGACCTCCTCGCGGGATGCGGTCGGGTCGCCGTAGGCGATGTTCTCGAAGATCGTGCCGCCGAACAGCCACGAGTCCTGCAGCACCATGCCGGTGCGTTCACGCAGGTCGTCGCGCGTCATACGGCGTGAATCGACGCCGTCGACGCGAATGGTGCCCGAATCGACGTCGTAGAACCGCATGATCAGATTGACCAGGGTCGTCTTCCCGGCGCCGGTGGGGCCGACGATCGCGACCATGTGGCCGGGTTCGGCGACCAGCGACAGGTTCTCGATGAGCGGCTTGTCGTCGACGTAGCGGAACGAGACGTCATCGAACTCGATCCGACCGTTGCCGTCGGCCGGTGATTCCGGCGACGACGGATCGGGGGTCTCCTCGTCGGCGTCGAGGACGTCGAAGATGCGTTCGGCCGAGGCAACACCGCTCTGCATCAGGTTGAACATGGACCCGATCTGGGTGAGTGGTTGCGTGAACTGCCGCGAATACTGGATGAACGCCTGCACCTCACCGAGACTCAGCGACCCCGATGCCACCCGCAGTCCACCGACCACCGCGACCGCCACATAGTTGAGGTTCCCCAGGAACATGACGGTCGGCATGATGATCCCGGAGATGAACTGGGCCCGCCAGCTCGACTCGTACAGCTTCTGGTTGCGTTCGTCGAACGTCGCCTCGACCTGTTGCTGGCGTCCGAACACCTTGACCAGCTCGTGGCCGGTGAACGCTTCCTCGACCTGGGCGTTGAGCGCGCCCGTCGATGACCACTGGGCCATGAAGTGCGGCTTCGACCGTTTGGCGATCTGCGCGGTCGCGATGAACGCGAACGGCACGGTGAGGATCGCGATGAGGGCGAGCAGCGGCGAGATCCAGATCATCATCACCAGCAGCGCAAACACCATCAGCACCGAGTTGAGGAACTGCGAGATGGTCTGTTGCAGGCTCTGCGAGAGGTTGTCGAGGTCGTTGGTGACTCGGCTGAGCAGGTCGCCGCGGGCTTGCGCGTCGTAATAGCGCAACGGCAGCCGGTGGATCTTGTCCTCGACCCGGGCGCGCAGCAGGCGCACGGTCCGCACCACGACGACGTTGATCAGGTACCCGGCCACCCAGCTCAGGAACGACGAGCACACATAGAGCAGCGCGACGATCAGCAACACCTGGCCGACCGCCGAAAAGTCGACACCCACGCCGGGCACGACGTCCATCGAGCTCACCATGTCGGCGAACGTGTCGTCACCACGCTCGCGCATCCCGGCGACCGCCTGATCCTTCGTGATTCCCGACGGCAGGGTCGAGCCGATGAACCCGTTGAACACGAGGTCGGTGGCATGGCCGAGCACCCGCGGGGCGATGGCCATCAGCACCACCGACACCACCGTCGACGCGAACACCGTCCACATGACCAGGCGGTGGCCGAGCAACAACCGCAGCAGACGTTTGATCGACGGTCCGAACGACCGCGGCTTCTCCGCCGGTGGGCCGGACATCGCCGGTCCTGGGGGGCCGGCACCCTGCGGGCGGGTCATGACGTCGGTCCGATCGACATCTGGGATTCCACGATCTCGGCGTACGTCGCGCAGGTCGACACCAGCTCGTCGTGCCGACCGAGCCCGACCACCCGTCCACGGTCGAGGACCACGATCTGGTCGGCGTCGACGATCGTCGACACACGTTGGGCGACCACCACGACCGCCGCGTCGCGGGTCACCGGACGCAGTGCCGCCCGCAGTCGGGCGTCGGTGGCGAGATCGAGGGCGGAGAACGAGTCGTCGAAGAGGTACACCGATGGCCGCCGGATCACGGCCCGGGCGATGGCGAGACGTTGGCGCTGGCCGCCCGACACCGTGGTGCCGCCCTGGGCGATCGGTGCGTCGAGACCCTGCGGCATGCGGGACACGAAGTCGTCGGCCTGCGCGGTCCGCAGCGCCTCCCAGATCTCCTCGTCGGTGGCGTCGGGTCTGCCGTATCGCACGTTGCTCGCGACGGTGCCGGAGAACAGGTACGGGCGTTGCGGGACGAAGCCGATCACCGACCGGAGCAGCTCGGGGTCGAGTTCGCGAACGTCGGTGCCGCCGACGAGCACCGCGCCGTCGGTGGCGTCGATGAGGCGCGGGATCAGACCGGCGAGCGTGGTCTTGCCGGAGCCGGTGGATCCGACGATGGCCGTGGTGGTGCCGGGTTCGACACGGAAGGTGATGTCGCGCAGTACCGGGGCGTCGGCGCCGGGGTAGCGGAACTCGGCGTGGGCGAACTCGACGGTCGCCGGGTCGTCGGCGAATCCGACCGGGTCGGCGGGGGACACCACCGACGTCTCCGTGTCGAGAACCTCCCAGATGCGTTCGGCGCACACGGCGGCGCGGGGCGCCATCATCGCCAGGAACGACGCCATCATCACCGACATCATGATCTGCATGACGTAGCTCATCATCGCGGTGAGCGCACCGATCTCGACGGTGCCGTCGACGACGGCGTGACCGCCGAACCAGATGATCCCGACGATGGTGAGGTTGGTGATCAGCATGACAAGCGGCAGCGACAGTGCCATGATCCGGCCGACGCGGAACGTGGCATCGGACAGTTGATCGTTGGCGACGGAGAAGCGGTCGGACTCGTGGCGTTCGCGGACGAATGCGCGCACCACCCGGATACCGGTGATCTGCTCGCGCAGGATGCGATTCACGGCGTCGATACGGCTTTGCATGACCCGGAAGCCAGGGATCATCCGGCTGATCAGGATCGCCACGGTGACGCCGAGGACCGGCACCGCGATCGCGAGCAACCACGACAGATCCGCCGCGACATGGACGCCCATGATGATGCCGCCTACACACATGATCGGCGCCATCACCAGGATCGCATTGCTCATGACGATGAGGAGCTGGACCTGCTGCACGTCGTTGGTGGTGCGGGTGATCAGCGACGGCGCCCCGAAGGTGCCGACCTCGCGAGCGGAGAACCGGTTGACCCGGTGCAGCAGGTCGCGACGGATGTCGCGTCCGGCGCCCAGCGCGGCGTGCGCTCCGCAGTACTGGGCGGCGATCGTGCAGATCACCTGGGCGATCGTGATGACCAGCATCCAGCCGCCGATGCGCAGGATGTAGTCGGTGTCGCCCTGCGCCACCCCGTTGTCGATGATGTCGGCGTTGAGAGTGGGTAGGTAGAGCATCGCCGCGGTCGCCACGAACTGCAGGCCGACCACACCCACCATGAATCCGCGGTATCGCGACAGATAGGTGCGGATGAGACGGCTCAGCATGGTGTGATCACTCCGACGACGCTAGCAACACAGCTTTCCGATGGTCGAGTAGGACGACGATCGTCACATGTCGTCGGTCGAGTAAGCCGACGAGCGGAGCGAGGAGGCGCATCGAGACCTGGTGCCGTGGCCTCGATACGCCCTCGGCTGGCGCCTCGGGCTACTCGACCAACGAAGGAAGCGTCAGCCGTTGAAGGTGAACGGGATTGCGGCCTCGGGTGTGTAGGCGAGGAACGTGAACGTCTCCTGGAAGTACAGGGTGACGGTGTCGGCGTCGTGATGGTCGTAGCCGATCGACACGTCCTGGCCGATGCTGAGTTCGAAGTCGCCTCCGCGCGTGCTCAGCAGGAACGCGCCCGAGATCGCCGGGGCCCACACGATGTCGCCGTCGGCGACGAGGAGTCGCTGCAGGTGGTCGCGGACGGGGACGCCGTGGTTGGAGGTCTCGTTGACCAGCGTGTACACGTCCTTCGACAACGCCAGCGAGTACGGCCCCTCGACCGACGCGAGACGCAGGGCGGTCGTCGCCTGGCTGAGCGCCTCGGGGTAGTCGCGCACGTCCGGCGGAAGCGCAATGGGTGTCGCCGAGGCGGCCGCCCGGATGCCGGTGATGCCGGCGGCCGGGTACCCCTCGAAGACCGCGTGGTCCTCGGCACGGGCGAGTTCGGCGGCGGCGTCGCGCACCGGATCCCAGTCGGAGTCCTGCGCGCCGCGATCGACGTCGTCGATGGCCTCGCGGGTCAGGGTGAACGGTACCTTCAGCTCCACCAGCGGCTGTGCCTGCCGCTGATGCGCGACGATCCCGTCAGCGGGGGAGTCGATCTTGCTGCGGTGGCCCAGGGTGACCGACGCGATCTCCGAACCCAGCGGGCCGTTCACGTCGACGAGACGACGGGCCGCGCTGTTGCGTTTGAACGACCGGGTGGCCTCCTCCTCGATCTCCGCCCAGGCGGAATCGGATATCGGTGCGAGTTCGCGATGCAGGTTGTTCATGGTGCCTCCTGGAGGTCGGGTCGGGTGTCGGTGTGGGTCTGGTGGTCAGTGCAGGGAGCCGATGCCGAGTGAGCCGTCGGCAGGATCTCGATCTCGATCTCGATACGCCTCGGGCTCGCTGCGCTCGCTCGTGGCTACTCGATCAGCGGGGGAGGAGGACGCGGCGTCATCGACCTCGTCGGCGGGCGCGGTCGGCGGGTCCGGCAGGTCTTCGAGGAAATCGATGGTGGGCGTGAAGAACTGGGCGCCGCTGACCGCGGTGGTGAAGTCGAGTAGCCGGTCGTAGTTGCCGGGCGGGTCACCGATGAACATCTTCCGCAGCATCTCCTCGGTGACGTCGGGCCCCGCGGAATACGCGATGTAGAAGGTGCCGCGCTCGCCCGACCCGGAGACGTCGCCGTAGGGCATGTTGTCGCGAACGACGTCGATGTCCTCACCGTCCTCGTCCTCGACGACGTTGAGTGCGATGTGCGAGTTCGACGGTTTCACGTCGTCGTCCATCTCGACGTTGTCGAGCTTCGTGCGCCCGATCGCGTCCTCTTGGTCGGCGACGCTCAACGCGTTCCACGCCTCGAGGTCGGTCACATAGCGCTGGATCGCGACGTAGCTTCCGCCGGCGAAGGCCGGGTCCTCGTCGCCGACCGTGATCGCGTCGATGGCGGCCTGCCCGACGGGATTCTCGGTGCCGTCGACGAAACCGATGATGTCGCGCAGGTCGAAGTAGCGGAAGCCGTGTACCTCGTCGACCACGGTGACCGCATCGCCGAGGGCGTCCATGGCCAGCCGGCCGACCTCGAAACACAGGTCCATCCGGTCGGCCTTGATGTGCAGCAGCAGATCGCCCGGCGTCGCAGGTGCCGTGTGGACGTCACCTTCGTAGACGACGAAGGGCCGTAGCGCCTGCGGTCGCGGGCCGTCGAACAGCCGGTCCCACGCGTCCGAACCGATCGACACGATGGCTGCCAGTGCCGCCTCCGGTGCGCGCGACGAGACCGCGCGGGTCAGTGTCGGCAGATCCGCCAGGAGATCGCGCACCGCGTCCTCGCCGCCCTCGTCGACGGTCAGCACGAGGAAGAGCGCCGAGGTGGTCTTGCGCGTGAGGATCGTCTGTGGGATCGGTGTGGCGGGGATCGGCACGCGACTCACTGTAGCCCACCGGGACTCGGCGCATCCCCGCTCAACCGCGCGCGATCGTCCGACCCGCCGCCCGCCCGGAGAAGATGCAGCCACCGAGGAAGGTGCCCTCGAGTGCGTTGTAACCGTGCACACCGCCACCGCCGAACCCGGCCACCTCGCCCGCGGCGAACAGGCCGTCGAACGCCGTACCGTCGGGGCGCATGACCTGAGAATCCAGGTTGGTCTCCAGGCCACCCAGCGTCTTGCGGGTGAGCACGTTGAGCCGGACCGCGATCAGCGGACCGTGCGCGGGGTCGAGTAGCCGATGGGGCTTGGCCACTCGGACGACTTTGTCTCCCAGGTACTGTCGCGCGTTGGTGATCGCCATGATCTGCGCGTCCTTGGAGTACTTGTTGTCGATCTGCCCGTCGCGCGCGGAGATGACCCGCTCGAGGTGCTGCAGGTCCAGCTTGGGTCCGCGAGCTATCTCGTTCATCCCGGCCACCAGCTCCGGAAGATTGTCGCGCACCACGAAATCCACGCCGTGCCTGGCGAACGCGTCGACCGGGCCGGGCGCACCCTTGGCCAGGCGGCTCTTCGCCGCGAATTTCAGGTCCTTGCTGGTGATGTCGGGATTCTGCTCGGATCCCGACAGCGCGAACTCCTTCTCGATGATGCTCTGGGTGAGGATGAACCACGAGTAGTCGTGGCCGGTCGACAGGATCGCCTTCATCGTCGAATTGGTGTCGAAGCCCGGGAAATTGGGGGGTGCGAGCCGATTTCCGTTGGCGTCGAGCCACAGTGACGACGGGCCCGGGATGATGCGGATCGCGTGGTCGGGCCAGATCGGGTCCCAGTTGTGGATGCCTTCGGTGTAGTGCCACATGCGATCCCGGTTCACCAGGCTCGCGCCGGCGTCCTCGGCGATGCCGAGCATCCGGCCGTCGACGTAGGCCGGGACGCCCGAAATCATCGTCTCCGGTGCCGGGCCGAGGCGTTCGGTGGGCCAGTTGCGTCGGATCATCTCGTGGTTGTGGCCGATGCCGCCGGTCGTGACGACGACGGCCCCGGCGTGGATTTCGAAGTCGCCGACGACATCCCGCGACGACGCCACACCGCGCGCCAGATCGGTGTCGGCCAGGACCGCTCCGCGTACCCCGGTCGCCGCGCCGTCGTCGACGACGATCTCGTCGACACGATGGCGGAACCGGAACTCCACCAGCCCTCGCTTCTCCGCCTCCAGGACGGGCTCGACGAAGATCCGGGCGACCTCCGGTCCGGTGCCCCAGGTGAGATGGAACCGCGGCACCGAGTTGCCGTGGCCGTCGGCGAATCCGCCGCCCCGCTCGGCCCAACCGACGACCGGGGTGAATCGCAAACCGAGGTCGTGCAGGTACTGCCGTTTGATCGTGGCGGCGAAGTCGACGTAGGCGCGCGCCCACTGTCGTGGCCAGAAATCCTCGTCGTCGCGGTCGAACCCCGCCGAACCCATCCAGTCCTGCAGGGCCAGCTCGGCGCAGTCCTTGATGCCGAGGCGTCGCTGTTCGGGGCTGTCGACGAGGAACAGCCCGCCCAGCGACCAGAAGGCCTGGCCGCCGAGGTTGTTGCGGTTCTCCTGGTCGACGACGACGACCTTGCGCCCCGCTCGGGTGAGCTCGTAGGTCGCGACCAGTCCCGCCAATCCCGAGCCGACCACCACCGCGTCGGCCTGCTGCTCGCTCACGGGCCCCTCCTCATCGAATCGGATGGGTTGACCTTAGCGCCCGGTCCGCGGCGGTCGGGCTGCGTCTGGCAGACGCCTCAGACGGAGATGTCGGAGTAGCGGTGCGCCCACGGCGCCGCCTGCTCGAGTTGCGCGGCCAGGGCCAGCAGGTCGCCGTCGGCGCCGAGTCGCCCGACGAACTGCACCCCGAGCGGCAGACCGTCCGCGGTCCAGTGCATCGGCACACTGATCGCCGGGCGGCCGGTGAGGTTGGCGAGCTGGGTGTAGGGCACCCAGCCGAGGCTCTGTTCGATCAGGTCGTCGAGGAGTCCGGTGCGCGCCAAGAGGCTGCCTGCGTGCACCTTCGAGATGACCCGCGACGCGCCCTGCAGCAGCGACGGTGTGGTGGTGGCGCCGATGCGCAGCGGCGGTGTGGCCAGTGTGGGGGTCAGGAAGAGGTCGTGGGTCTGATGAAAACGGGACAACGAGAGCACGTAGTCGTTGACCTTGTTCAACGCGGTCATCGCCGCCACCACGCCTGCGGATCGGCCCAGCTCGGCCAGTGCGAGCGTGTCGGCCTCGAAGTCGCGGTCGGTGGCGCCGGTCAGCGCGCGCGTCTCGTCGACCTCGGTGGCGAGCACCGCGAACCAGATGGTGAGGAAGTCGCGGGCGAGTGCCCCGTCGTCGTAGGGCGGCGTCACCTCATCCACGTGGTGCCCGAGGTCGTCGAGCACCTGCGCCGTTCGTGCCACGGCGGCGATGGCTTCCGGGTGCGGGTTCGGATTGATCGCCGACGACGTCGAGAACCCGATCCGTAGTCGCGACGGCGGGGTGGTGATCTGGGTGGCGAACGGAGTCCGCGGGGTGGGCGTCGGGTACACCGATCCGTCGGTGGGGCCGACGATGGCGTCGTAGAGGGCGGCCGCGTCGCGTACCGACCGCGACACCACCCCCTGCACCGCCATGCCGAACATCGACTCGCCCGACACCGGGCCGAACGGTGCGAGACCGCGGGTCGGCTTGAGTCCGACGAGTCCGTTGCAGGCCGCCGGGATGCGGATCGAACCGCCGCCGTCGTTGGCGCCCGCCGCGGGCACGATCCCGGCGGCCACTGCGGCGCCCGATCCGCCCGACGACCCACCGGGGGTGTGGTCGGTGTTCCACGGGTTGCGTGCCGGACCCCAGAACTCCGGTTCGGTGATGCCCTTCGCGCCGAACTCGGGGGTATTGGTCTTGCCGAAGATCACCAGACCTGCCTCGAGGAACCGGCGGACGACGACGGAGTGGTCGGTAGCGATGTGGCGGGACAGCGACCGGGAGCCGAACGACGTCGGGTAGCCGCGGTACTCCTGGGCAAGGTCCTTGATGAGGAACGGCACCCCCGCGAACGGGCCGGTGAGCGAATCCGGGTCGGCGGCACGGGAGTCGGCGGTGTCGTCCATCCGCAGGACGATCGCGTTCAGCGCCGGATCGACCTCGTCGGCACGCAGGCGCGCGACCTTCAGGAGTTCCGCCGGCGTGACATCGCCGGCGGCGACGAGTTCGGCGAGCGCGGTGGCGTCATGGCGTCGGTATTCGCTGGGTTCCACCGCTCTCAGGCTAGTGTCCCGCACCGGCCTCAGCCGGATTGTCACCGTTGATCGAGCAAACCGATAACGACGAGATAGCGTCGGATCGACGGTCACATGAACGGTCGACATAGGTCTGCCGCGTCCACGAGTGTTTATGCAGGTCGTCCCTTCGCGGGTCCGGAATCGTGCGTCGTCGCCGGTCAGCGGGCCGCGTTCTTGGCTTTGCCGGAGTGTTATCGAGCCGTTACACTCCCTGACGACGGGTATGCGTCGGCTGAACGAGCCATAGAATCCCGTGAGAATGCCCTGAGAATGACCGGCCCGACTCGTGGTCAAGATCGATAAGGACTTGTGAATGCTGACACGCGCCCGTAAGCGCCTGGTCGCCGGACTCGTGGCTCTTCTTGCCGCCACGGGCGCCGCAGCGGTCGCCGCGCCTGCAGCCCACGCGGCAAACGGATGCAACGTGGAATCCGTCTACTCCAACGCGATGAACCGGAGCGTCCCGGTGTGCATCGTGTCCGCTGGTGGCGGGGGCCCGAAGCCCACGCTGTACCTGCTGGACGGTCTGCGTGCGCCGAACAACAACAGCGGCTGGCTCATCGAGACCGACGTCGCCCGCTGGATGAACGGCAAGGGCGCCAACGTCGCCATCCCGTTCGGCGGTGCCGGCAGTTTCTACACCGACTGGGAGCGCGTCGACGCGAACCTGGGTCTCAACAAGTGGGAGACCTTCCTGACCCGTGAGCTGCCCGCCTACATGCAGCGTCGTCACAACAGCGACAACCGCCGCAACGGTGTCGCCGGACTGTCGATGTCGGGCACCTCGGCGCTGAACCTCGCGTCGCGCCACCCGGGCTTCTACCAGGCGGTCGCCTCCTACAGCGGCTACCCGACGGTCACGCTGCCGGGCTTCAACCAGGGCATCCAGGCGTCGGTCATCGAGATGGGCGGCAACCCGGTCAACATGTGGGGCCTGTGGCCCGCGGGACAGTGGGCCGCGAACGACCCGTTCCTCACCGCGAACGCCCTCGCCGGCAAGCACGTGTTCGTCTCCGCCGGCACCGGCGTCGGCAGCCGCTACGACTCGTCGGTGAACCCGACCAGCGCCGACTTCGACCCGGTCAAGTTCGCTCAGATGATCCCGCTCGAGGTCGCGGCGTCGACCTCCAGCCAGCTCTACATCGGCCGCCTCGCGGTGGTCCCGGGCGTCAAGCTGACCACCCGCATCACTCCGGACGGCGCGCACTGGTGGGATTACTGGCAGAGCGACTTCAAGCAGTCGTGGCGCTCCACGTTTGCTCCGTCGTTCTTCTGATCGGCTAGATCTACCGCAACGGCCGGTGACCAGGAATGGTCACCGGCCGTTGTGTTGTCTAGAGCCCTAGTCGCTCAGCTTCCAACCACCCGCGCAGGGTGCAACCAGCGCGGATAGTTGGAACGTGCGCGTTTCTGCGAAGTGAAACCGCGACGCGCGCCCGCGCGTCGAAGATGCATGACGTTCTTTCCGACCGATTCATACGGCTTGATCCACCGGGCGGCGGCCATCTCGGCGGCGCACACGGACAACGAACTGCAACGGGCATGTGCCAGAGGCGACCTGGTGAAGGTGATCCGCGGGACGTTTTGCCGTCCGTGCGGAGCGGACTGCCGAGGAGGAACACCGGCTGCTCGCGATCGCGGTCGCGTTGCAGAGCGGCCCCGCGGCGGTGATCAGTCACGAGTCGGCGGCTGTCCTGCACCACCTGCCCATGCTGAAGCCGAGCCTTCGGCGGGCGCACCTGACCATCGACGCCACGGCCGGTGGGCGGGCCGATCGTCATCGGCACGTGCATGCGAGCCGGCTCGGTCCTGGTGACGTGGTGGTCGTCGAGGGTCTTCGGGTGACATCCCTCGAACGGACCGCTGTCGACGTCGCGTGTTCGACCCCTCTCAAGTTTGCCGGAGCGCTTGCCGTCTTCGACGCCGCGCTCCGCAAGGGCGCAGACCTGACCTTGATGGCGACGATGCTGCAGCAACGCCGTCGGGGCGTCGCACAGGCGCGCCGAGCGTTGGATCTGGCCGACCCGGGCGCGGAGAACCCGGGCGAGTCGTGGGGGCGGGCGCAGATCATCGTCGCGGGCCTGCCGGTGCCGCGACTCCAGCATGAGTTCTTCGACCCTCGCGGCCGTTTCGTCGCGCGTACCGACTACGACTGGGACGGCAAGCTCATCGGCGAGTTCGACGGCAAGGTCAAGTACTGCAAGCACATCGGAGACGGCGAAACGGTCGTCGACGCGGTGATCCGGGAGAAGGCGCGTGAGGACCGGCTGCGTGGGATGGGGGTGATGGTGATCCGCTGGGTCTGGGCGGATCTGGAGGCCGGCCGGGTCGCGGGGATGGTGCGTGCGTGGCTCGAGAAGTTTGGCCTGGTGGCGGCGGCGTGAACGCACCGGTTCCCACCAGACGCGCAGGTTGCACCCTGCGCGTCTGATGGGACGGTGAGCGTTCGGCTACTCGGCCGGCGGTTCCGACGACGGCCGACGGTAGCGCTGGGTCTCGTCGTCGGACGGCGGCGGCGTGAACGACTGCGTGGACGACTCGTCGGCGGGGGACGACTCGACGCGGGGGATCTTCTCGGTCGGCTGGTCCCAGGGGCCCGTGCCTGCGGCATGGGAACCACCACCGGCAGCCGCCCCGGCACCGGCCGCGCCCAATCCGGCGGCACCGGCACCCGCTGCGCCCGATTCGGTCGCTGTGGCGTCCGACGCCCGCGCGTGGCGGGGCTCGTCGAGTCGGGCGGTCGCATCCGGGTCGTCGTCCGACGGCGGGACTGCGTCGTCGTCGCGACGCCGTCCGCGCCACCACAGCAGCAGCCACAGCGCCAGCAGTGCGACGCCGACGATGCCGAGTATCAGCGGGAGCCAGAAGCCGCCGAGACGCAGCTGGCCGACGTAGTCGTCGGCGCGTGCGGCCTGGTTGGACACGGTGTCGTCGGACCACTTGAACCGCGCGTTGAGCACGTCCATGCGGAAGTCGCGGATCGGTGCCGGGTTGGCATCGCTCTGGTCGGGGGACCGGAAGTACTGCTGCTGGTCCTCCCTGCCGTCGATGATGGTGCCGGTCTGCGGCTCTACCCACACGTGGCGGGTGGCCGTCGCATAACGGTGCATGGTGACGTCGTCATCCGGCGCGACACCGCGACCGGTGATGCCCCACCAACTTGCCGGCATCGTCAGCATCGTGCCGAGCGAGGCCTGGCCCTGCGCGTTCGGCAGGTTCGACACGTCCGTCTCGGGCACCTCGCCGGCGAACTCGTAGACGGTCACCCCGTCGATGGTCGACTCCCCGACGAAGTCCACCGTGATGTCCTGACGGGTGTTGGTGTCGTAGTAGAGGTAGGAACGCTTCTGGACGTCGAAGCCGAACTTGTACTGGAACCCCTGCCGATCGGGCAGCTGGACCGAGACGTCGTCGGGGTTGACCCCTTCCGGAGCGGCCTCGAGCTGCAACGAGCTCACCGTCCCGTTCGGCACCGAGGTGCTGCGGTTCACCGACACCCGGTCGATGTTGGCGGTCAGCAGTCCGTCGTTGCACTCGCGCTCGGCGTCGGCGGCCGCCATGGTGGGCTCGACCTCGTTGCCGTCGGCGTCGCGATAGCGGTCGATCTGCACCGTCTGCGCCGACTGCAGGGTCGCCTGGCGCCGATCCGACGGTTCGACGATCACCGACCGCCGCTGCTGGCTCAGATGGGCATCGACCACCTGCGCCCGCCGTTCACCGACCGAGCACCGGTCGAAGATCCGGGCCGGGTAGCGGTCGCCGGTGGAGCCGTCCTCGGGGACGGTGGTCGCGACCGACGTGATGTCGAGGTCGAGCGGCACCACCCGTAGCTGGGGTACGAGGAACAGCGGTATGGCAATGGCGGCGGCGATTAACGCGGCGCCGAGGAACGCCGGCAGCGCCAGCCACAGTCGTCTCATCTCTCCACTTTCTCCACAGACTCACGATCGAAACGCACAACTCAACGCCCCAACCCTAGCGGCGAGTAGTCCGCTGGCGTCGGAGGTCTCTGGACAACGGGGTCGGCGTTCAGCCGGATGCGGCGCGGTCGGCTCGCCGGTCCCGCTCCGCTTCCTTCATGATCCCGGCCATGTAGCCGTAGATCTCCTTGTCGGCCATCGCCTTCCAACGCGGCGCGAGCAGCTTCATGTACTTCTCGACGTAGAGCAGCTGTTTGCCGACCAGCACCAGTTCACGGGGGAGACGCGCATCGTGCGCCTTGGCCACCGCCGCCAACTGCCGACCGAGGTCGGTGTAGGACATCGAGGCGAGGTCGGTGGCGCCCAGCGGCATGGCGACCTTCTTGATGTCCTCGGCACCCTGCGCCGTCGACCCCGGCTTGTGGACGGCGCCGAGAAGGAAGATGGCGCGTCCGGCCGCCTCGTAGTCGCCGCGCACGATGAGGTCGACGACAAGCTGTCGAAGGATGCGGCGGGTGCGTTTCGAGAAGCGGCCGACGATGCCGAAGTCGAGCAGCACCAGGGTGCCGTCGGCGTCGACGAGGACATTGCCGGCGTGCAGGTCGCCGTGGAACAGTCCGCCGTGGAATGCCGATTCGAGCAGCGACAACAGCAGGTTGCGGCACAGCGCGACCCCGTCGTGGCCGGCGGCGCGAACCGCCTCGCCGTCGTCGATCCGGATCGCGTACACCCGTTCCATCGTCAGCACGCGGGAGGTGGTGTACGCGTCGTAGACCTCCGGCACCCGCACGCGGTCGCCGAACGGTCCGGCCCGCAGACACTCGTACCACTCGCGCATGGTGTCGGCCTCGTTGCGGAAGTCGAGTTCGTCGTCGAGGCCGTCGGCGAAATCCTCCACGACGTGCCGGGCGCTGAGCATGCGTCCGTACTCCGAGAACTCCGCGAGCCCGGCGAACCGCTCGAGCAGGGCGATGTCGGGGGCGAGTCGATCGGTGATGCCCGGTCGCTGGATCTTGACGACCACTTCCTCGCCGGAATGCAGGGTCGCGGTGTGCACCTGGGCGATGGACGCCGATGCGATGGGGTCGACGTCGAATGTCGCGAAGACCTCTTCGGGGGTACGGCCCAGTTCGGCGATGAACAGCGCGCGGATCTCGGCAGGGTCGGCCGGCGGGACCCGGTCGAGCAACGACTCGAACTCGGTCGCCAGGGTCTCGGTGAACACGCCGGGACTCGAGGCGATCAGCTGCCCGAGCTTCACATACGTCGGCCCGAGGTGTTCGAAGGTGGTTCGGATCTCGTGGGCGACGAGGGCCGCGGTCGGGGTCCTGCCCTGTAGGACGCCCCGCGCCGCGTGGAAGACGAAACGACCGACTCCCGCCGCGGCATGTGCCGTCGCCGCGCTGAACCGCGTGATCTCGGTCAGCGGCGACACTGTCGGCAGTTGCGCGCGGAGGTCGGTCTGTGTGGCATTGCGGCCGTCGTCAGCGGATCTCTGCGTTGTCACCATCGGCAAGTGTAACGATCGTGCTGGGTGGATCCCAGGCGACGGGCCGCTCAGGCGGCCGCGGCGACGGTCCGGCGGTGGGTGAACCGGCTGGTCACGAGCCCGTTGCGCGGTGCGAACAGATAGATCAGGGCGAACATCACACCCTGGGTGACGACCACCATTCCGCCGGGCGAGACGTCGGCGCCGTAGCTGACGTAGATCCCGACGACGGTGGCCGCGACGGCCAGCGCCGGCGCCAGTACGAGCATGCGGCCGAACCGGTCGGTCAGCAGGTGGGCGGCGGCGCCGGGGATGATCAGCATCGCCACCACCAGGATGACGCCGACGATCTGCAGCGCGACCACACAGGTCAGCGCCAACAGTCCGAGCAGTAGGGCGCCGAGCCATCGTCGGGAGAGCCCGATCGCGTGCGCGTGCACCGGATCGAACGCGAACAGCGTCAGGTCACGGCGTTTGACCACCAGGACCGCGGCGACGACGGCGGCCAGGATGATCAGCTGCCACAGCGCCGAGCCGCTGACCCCGAGCACGTTGCCGAACAGGATGTGGCCGAGGTCGGTCTGACTCGGCGTCGCCGACACCAGCACCAGGCCGAGCGCGAATAGGGTGGTGAACACGATGCCGATCGCCGCGTCCTCCTTGACGCGGCTGGTGTCGCGGATGGTCCCGATGAGGGCGACCGCGAGGAAGCCGAAGATCACCGCGCCGACGGCGAACGGCGCACCGAAGATGTAGGAGAGCACCACGCCGGGCAGGACGGCGTGCGATACCGCGTCGCCCATCAGCGACCAGCCGATCAGCACGATCCAGCAGCTGATCAGCGCGCACACCGCGGCCGCGACCGCGCTGGCGAGGAAGGCGTCGCGCATGAACGACAGCGTCCAGGGTTCGACGAGGAACTCGATCATCGATTCACCTCCGCGTCCCGGCCGGTCACATCGACGCCGAACGCCAACGCCAGGTTCTCCGGCCGCAGCGCCTCTTCCGGGGTGTCGTGGACGAGGACCCGCTGCATCAGCAGAACGGCCTCACTGGCGAACGACGGCAGTGTGGACAGGTCGTGAGTCGAGATCAGCACTGTACGACCCGCCGCGGTCAGTTCACGCAAAAGGTCGATGATCGTTGCCTCCGAACGTTTGTCGACGCCGGCGAACGGCTCGTCGAGCAGCAGGATCTCCGCGCCCTGCGCGATCCCGCGCGCGACGAACGCCCGTTTGCGCTGCCCGCCGGACAGGCGACCGATCTGCCGGTCGGCGAGGTCGGTCAATCCGACCCGGTCGAGGGCATCGTCGACGGCGGTCCGGTCGCGGGAGGTGATGCGCCGGAACAGGTTCTGCCGCCCGTACCGACCGGTCATCGCCACCTCGCGTACCGAGATGGGGAACTCCCAGTCGACGTTCTCGGCCTGCGGCACATAGGAGACCAGGCCGCGCGCGCGGGCCTGCGCGATGGTGTGGCCGGCGATCGTCACCCGTCCCGCGGTGGGCCGCGCCAGCCCCATGATCGACTTGAACAGAGTCGATTTCCCCGAACCGTTCATGCCGATGAGACCGCAGATCCGGCCGGAGTGCACGGTCATCGAGACGTCGTCGAGCGCCACCACGGGTCCGTAGCGGACGGTCAGTCCGGCGATGTCGAGGGCGGGAACCGGTTGGGAGACTTCAGGAGTCGGCACGGTCAGCGTCCTTTCCGGTGAGGCCGTCGACGATCGTGGAGATGTCGTGGCGGAGCAGGTCGAGGTAGGTGGGCACCGGTCCGTCGGACTCGGACAGTGAGTCGACGTAGAGGACCCCGCCGTAGCGGGCACCGGTCTCACGCTGGATCTGCAGCATGGGGTCGTCGTTGACCGTGGATTCGCAGAACACCGCCGGCACGTTGCGGGTGCGGACGAAGTCGACGGTTCGTCGCATCTGCTGCGGTGTCGCCTCCTGCTCGGAGTTGACCGGCCAGATGTAGTGCTCGGTGAGTCCGGTGTCACGGGCGAGGTAACTGAAGGCGCCCTCGCACGACACCAGGGCTCGTTCGTTGGCGGGTAGCGCGGCGACCGCGGCGACAAGCCGCTGCCGTTCCGCGTCCAGCTGCTCGCCGTATGCCGCCGCGTTGCGACGGTAGTCGGCGGCGTGGTCGGGGTCGACGGCGGCGAGCCCGTCCGCGATGTTGTCGGCGTAGACCTTCGCCTCGGTCGGCGACATCCATGCGTGCGGGTTGGGGGTGTCCGCGTCGTCGGCGGCCGCGCCGGGGATGTCGCTGATTCCCATCGCGTCGACGCCGTCGGAGGCGACGATGCGCGGGACGTCGATGTCGTCGAGGAACCGCTCGAACCAGTCGTCGAGGTGCAGTCCGTTGACCACCACCAGGGACGCGTCCATGGCCTTGTGTAGGTCGCCCGGGGTGGGTTCGTAGCCGTGGATCTCGGCGCCGAATTTGGTCAGCGAGACCACCTCGGCGTGCGGGCCGGCCACGTTGCGACCGATGTCGGCGAGGACCGTGAACGTGGTCAGCACCTTGGGCTCGCCGGCGTCCGCCTGGGTCGTGCCGCATGCGCCGAGCAGCGCGGTGAGCATCACGACGACGAGGACGAATGCGCCGCGGCGGGCTGGTGGCATGCCGACAGAATATTTTCGGGTGCCCGAACTTGCAAGTTAGATGTGCCGTAGAAGACCACGCTCGCTGTTTGGCACGGAGTATTCCCTGATGTGACGAACTCGCTCGTCGGCACAACGGCCGCAGGTTCTGCGGAACACTGGAACGAGTGCGGGGAGGTCCGCAGCGGGAGTTCACGAGCTCGACTCACATCCCGCGAACCTGACGTCAAACAACAGGGAGCATCCATGCCCACCACCGTCAACGCGTACATCGCCACCGCAGCCGACGCTCCTCTCGAGCCGGCCACCGTCGAGCGCAGGGATCCGAAACCGCACGATGTGGTCATCGACATCGCGTACGCGGGGATCTGTCACTCCGACATCCACACCGCCCGCGGTGAGTGGGGCCGTACCGCATTCCCGGTGGTGCCCGGCCACGAGATCGCCGGCATCGTTTCCGCGGTCGGCGCCGAGGTCACCCGCTACTCGGTCGGTGACCGGGTGGGGGTCGGATGCTTCGTCGACTCCTGTCGCGAATGCGAGCCCTGCAAGGCCGGGGACGAGCAGTACTGCGAACGCGGAATGACCGGCACCTACAACGCCGTCGACCGTGACGGCGAGCCCACCCACGGCGGCTACAGCACGGGCATCGTCGTGGACGAGAACTATGTGTGCGGCATTCCCGAGGGCATCGGCCTCGACGAGGCCGCGCCGCTGCTCTGCGCCGGGATCACCCTCTACTCGCCGCTGCGGCATTGGAACGCCGGCCCGGGCAAGAAGGTTGCGATCGTCGGGCTCGGTGGCCTCGGGCACATGGGTGTCAAGATCGCCCATGCGATGGGCGCCGAGGTGACAGTGCTCTCGCAGTCGCTCAAGAAGATGGAGGACGGACTGCGGCTGGGCGCCGATCACTACTACGCCACCAGCGACCCGGATACGTTCACGAACCTGCGCAACGAGTTCGACCTGATCATCAACACGGTGTCGGCGAATCTGCCTATGCAGACATACCTCGGCATGCTCGCCCTCAACGGAACACTCGTCGAACTCGGGCTGCCCGAGCATCCGATCGAGGTGCCGGCCTTCGCGGTCGCCGCGAATCGGCGCAGCTTTGCCGGCTCGATGATCGGAGGCATCGCGGAAACCCAAGAGATGCTGAACTTCTGCGCTGAGCACGGCATCGGCTCCGAGATCGAGGTGATCGGCGCCGACAAGATCAACGAGGCGTACGACCGGGTCGTCGCCAGCGATGTGCGGTACCGGTTCGTCATCGACACGGCGACGCTCTAGTCGGTCCGACGGTGACGCCGCCCTTCCGATTCGCGGACATCCGCGGTGCGCGACTCGCCTGGAACCAGACGGGTCGCGGACCGGCGGCGGTGTGGGCGCACGGGATGAGCTCACGCGCCTACGGGGAGGAGTCATCCGGCCAATTCGATTGGCGTGCAGTGAGTTCACGCCACCGATTGATTCGCTACGATGCTCGGGGCCACGGTAGGTCGAGTGGTGGACAGACTGCGGAGGAGTACACGTGGCCGGAGCTCGCCGGAGACCTGCTCGCGCTGCTCGATGTCGCGGCGCCGGGCGAACGAGTGCACGCCATCGGCGCCTCGATGGGAACTGCGACGATCGTATGTGCCGCGCTCGCCCACCCTGAGCGGTTCAACCGGCTCGTACTCACGACGCCGCCGACGATCTGGGATACCCGGCGTGCCTTGACGCCGCTGCGAGTGGCGGATGCCGACGAAATCGAACGGGGCGGCCTTGCCGCGTATATGCGTGCGGCTCCGGATGTTCCCGCCTCTCCCGCGCTGGCCGACACGAAACGATATGTCGGCCCCGTGTCGGCGCGCGCATCGATCTATCCCTGGGTGCTGCGCGGATCGGCGATCACCGACCTCCCGTCCGCCGATGAGCTCGGCGCACTCACCCAGCCGACACTCATCCTCGCCTGGACGGGAGACCCGGCGCATCCGGTCAGTAGCGGCGAACGGCTCGCCGCGGCGCTACCGAATGCGGAACTGCGCGTGGCGTCGACGCCGAGCGCGCTGCGTTCCTGGTCCGACGAGGTCGCGGACTTCCTCGCCACGACCTGACCGGTTCGACCGCAGACCTCACCAGCCGTTTTGGCGGCCAGAGTGATGCGGCGGTTTCGACCGCCTTGACCTATACCCCCTAGGGGTATAGAACGGGCTCATGGAGCACAACGCAGCACCCGACTCCGCTCACGACACGCATGCCGAGCATGAGGGTCACGCCGAGCATGACCACGGCGACCACGGCGACCACATCGCGATGTTCCGTCGCCTGTTCTGGCTCATGACGGTGCTGGCGGTGCCGGTGGTGATCGCCAGCCCGATGTTCGCCGACCTCCTCGGGTACTCCCTGCCGGATCTGGGCGGTGTCACCGAATGGATCTCGCCCATTCTCGGCACGGTCATGTTCGTCTGGGGCGGCCGCCCGTTCCTCACCGGCGCGGTCGACGAGTTGCGGTCCCGCACACCGGGGATGATGACCCTGATCGGGCTCGCCATCACGGTGGCGTTCGTCGCATCGTGGGGCGCGTCGCTGGGCCTCCTGCACCACGAACTCGACTTCTGGTGGGAACTGGCGCTGCTGATCGTCATCATGCTGCTCGGGCACTGGATCGAGATGCGCTCGGTCGCGCAGACGACCTCGGCGCTCCAGTCGCTCGCCGCGCTGCTGCCCGACGAGGCCGAACGGGTGGAGGGCGACGACATCCGCACGGTCTCACCGGCCGACCTCCAGATCGATGACCTCGTCATCGTGCGTCCCGGCGGACGCGTTCCTGCGGACGGTGAGATCGTCTCGGGGACGGCCGAAGTCGACGAGTCGATGATCACCGGTGAATCGGCGCTGGTGACCCGGGGCGTGGGGGACAAGGTCGTCGCGGGAACCGTCAGCGCCGACACCGCGATTCGGGTGCGGGTGACGGCCGTCGGCGACGACACCGCGCTAGCCGGGATCCAACGGCTCGTCTCGGACGCCCAGAACTCGTCGAGCCGCGCTCAGCGACTCGCCGACCGCGCCGCCGGCTGGCTGTTCTGGTTCGCGCTCGGCGCCGCGGTGATCACCGCCATTGTGTGGGTGGCCGTCGGGCAGCCCGACAACGCCGTCATCCGGACCATCACCGTCCTGGTCATCGCCTGCCCGCACGCCCTGGGTCTCGCGATTCCGCTGGTGGTGGCGATCGCGACCGAACGGGCCGCAAAGATGGGCGTCCTGGTGACCGACCGGGTCGCGCTCGAGACGTTGCGGGTGGCCGACGTCGTCCTGTTCGACAAGACCGGCACTCTCACCAAGGGTGAACCGGCCGTCGTCCACGTCGTCACCGATGGTTGGTCCGACGATGAGGTGCTGGCGGTCGCGGCCGCTGCCGAGTCCGACAGCGAGCATCCGCTCGCCGCGGCGATCGTCCGTGCCGCGACGGAACGCGAGCTCACCATCCCTGCGGTGCAGGACTTCTCGTCGAGCGCGGCAGTCGGTGTGCGGGCCTTCGTGGACGGCCGTGAGGTTTCCGTCGGCGGGCCCCGGATGCTGGCGGAACGCTCGCTCGATGCATTGTCGGCCGCCGACGAGCTGCAGCCGAACGGCAACACGATGCTGCACGTGGTGGTCGACGGACGCGTCGTCGGCGCGTTGGCCCTCGCCGACGAGGTGCGGCCGGAATCCGCCGAGACGGTGCGGGAGCTGGCCCGGCGCGACATCGAGACGGTCATGGCCACCGGAGATGCGCGCGAGGTCGCCGAGGCGGTGGCCGCCGAACTCGGCATCGACCGCGTCTACGCCGGCGTCCGTCCCGAGGACAAGGAGTCGATTGTCGCGGATCTGCAGTCCGACGGGTCGACCGTGGTGATGGTCGGCGACGGCGTCAACGACGCCCCGGCGCTGGCGCGGGCCGACGTCGGCGTGGCCATCGGCGCAGGCACCGACGTCGCGATCGGATCTGCGGGTGTGGTGCTCGCCGGCGATGATCCGCGAACGGTCCTCTCGGCGATGTCGTTGTCGGCGCAGGCCTACCGGAAGATGCGACAGAACCTGTGGTGGGCGGCCGGTTACAACCTCGTCTCGGTGCCGCTGGCGGCGGGTGTCCTCGCACCGATCGGATTCGTGTTGCCGATGGCCGTCGGCGCCATCCTGATGTCGGCGTCGACGGTGATCGTGGCGCTCAACGCCCAGCTGTTGCGGCGGGCGGATCTGTCGGTCGAGCGTCACGATGGGTGACCCTTCGTGACCCTTCGAGACGCTCGCAGGCTCGCTCCTCAGGGATCGGGAGAGGTGACGCTCGCAAGTCACCCACCTGGTCCCTGAGGAGATCCGGAGCCTGCGGAGGATCGTCACGAAGGGCGCCCTTCGTGACCCTTCGAGACGCTCGCAGGCTCGCTCCTCAGGGCGGCGCGCTCGCAAGCTCGCTCCTCAGGGATCGGACGAGGTGACGCTCGCAGGCTCGCTCCTCAGGGATCGAGGACTAGCTCGCTCCTCAGCGATCGGGTGAACGGGTAGAGTCGGGTTTTCGACTGGGAATCGAAAACAGGGGTGCGGCGTTGGACCGACCGCACAGCCCGTCTCCCGAGAGGTGTGACCATGAGCGATCGTCTGCGGCGGCCGAACGCGTGGACCGACGAGTCGCGGGCCGACCTGGTCGTGATCGGGGCCGGGGTGGCCGGACTGACCGCAGCGCTGTCGGCGGCCGAGGCGGGACTGCGGGTCGTCGTGCTGAACAAGGGACCGGCGTGGCGCGACGATCTCGTCGAACAGCCGACCGCCACCTTCTACGCCCAGGGTGGGATCGCTGTGGTCGACCCCACCGTCGCCGAGGACACCGTCGACCTGCATCTCTCCGACACCGTCGCTGCCGGTGCCGGCCTCACCGACCCGCTCACCACCCGCCCGATCCTGGCCGACGGATGGTCGGCGGTGTCAGAGCTGATGGTGCGCGGTGCCGAGTTCGACCGCGCCGCTGACGGTTCGATGGCCCGGACCCGCGAGGGAGGCCACTCGGTTCGTCGCATCGTGCACGCCGGCGGCGACGCGACGGGTGCGCAGGTGCAACGCGCACTCACCAGCCGTCTGCGGGCGGCGGCGACGCAGCTACCGATCATCTGCCACGACGAGACCGTGGCGACCGAGGTGCTGATGTCCGACGGGCAGACCGTCGGTGTCGCGACACGGAGCCGGGGACGCGACCGGGTCATCTACGCGCCGTCGGTGCTGCTCGCGACCGGCGGAAGCGGACACCTGTACGCCGCGACCACCAATCCAGCCGGCGCCACCGCCGACGGCATCGCGCTGGCGCTGCGGGCCGGGGCGGTCGTCGCCGACATGGAGTTCATACAGTTCCACCCGACGATGCTCTACGTTCCCGGCGCCCGGGGGCGGCGGACGCTGATCAGTGAGGCCGTCCGAGGCGAGGGCGGGCGCCTCGTCGACGCGGCCGGGCGGTCGGTGACCGCCGGCGTCCATCCGCTGGGCGATCTGGCGCCCCGCGACGTCGTCGCCAACGCCGTCGAGGCCCGGCTCGCCGAGACCGGCGACGCGTGTGTGTATCTCGACGTGCGGTCGGTCCCGGGGTTCGTGGAGCGCTTCCCGACGGTCACCGCAGGCGTCGTCGCGGCCGGACTCGATCTCGAGGACGGTCTCATCCCGGTCGTCCCCGGCGCGCACTACCTATGCGGCGGTGTGCTCACCGACGTCGACGGCCGGACCGTCGTGCCCGGCCTGCTGGCGGCGGGCGAGGTCGCTCGAACCGGCTTGCACGGGGGCAATCGCCTGGCCTCCAACAGCCTGCTGGAAGGACTCGTCATGGGTCGTCGGGCGGCAGCGGTCGCGGTCACACGCGCCGACCGGCCGATCGCCGAGACCGCACCCTCGACCGTCCTGCCCGCACCGGTTCTTCATCGAGAGGTGTTGCAGGACAGTATGTCCCGTTCGGTGGCATTACGTCGCGATGCGACCGGACTGGCCACCGTCGCCGACCTCCTGCGCACTGCCCCGCTTCGGGCGCCGGACATCGTGAGCGACGTCGAGGACGCGGCACTGACCCTGACCGCCGGCGTGGTGGTCGCGGCGGCCACCGCCCGCACCGAGTCGCGTGGGTGTCACACCCGGACAGATCATCCCGGCACCGACACCACGGCGCACAGCCGATGCTTCGGATTGGTCGACGGTGGGATCGTCGAATGCGTGGGAGCCGAATCACTGCCAGTCCGGGAGCTCGCGGGGCAGTCCTGATCGGGAGCCACACGACGACTCGCTGGCCCGACGACTTCGCGCATTTCACCGGAGAGCGCACAGCGCGAGGTAACGTCGGCCACCATGACCGCGCCCGAACGGATCGACGTCGACCTCGGTCACATCCGGCTCCATGCGCTGTGCTGGGGGGACCCCGAGGGGCCGCTGGCGATCTGTCTGCACGGCTTCCCCGATTCCGCTTGGACCTGGCGGTATCTCGGGCCGGTACTGGCTGAGGCGGGGTACCGGGTGGTGGCGCCGTTCACGCGAGGTTATGCGCCGTCCGACATCCCGGACGACGGTGATTTCCACGTCGCCGCACTCGCATATGACGCGCTGGCGCTGCATCACGCGCTCGGTGGCGACGGGCGTGCCGTCCTGATCGGCCACGACTGGGGCGCGATGACGGTCAACGCCATCGCCGCGCGCACCGATGATCGGTTCCGGCGCCTCGTCGCGCTCGCCGTCCCGCCGATCGCCGTGATCCGGCGGCAACCGCTGCGTGGCGGGTGCGTCTGCTGCCGCGACAGATGGCGATGAGCGGGTATATCGGCTTCAACCTGCTCCCGGTGCTGCCGGAACGTCTGCTCGACCGCGTCATCCCGATGTTGTGGCGTCGGTGGGGGCCACCGCCGGCCGGCGAGGACATCGCCAACGCGCTGGCCGCGGTGCCGACGCCGGCCCATCGCGCGGCGGCGCTCGGGTACTACCGGGCGCCGGTGCGGGGGCGGGTGTCGGCCCGGTACGCCGACGACGCCACCGCGTGGCTGCGTCCGCCCGTCTCGCCTATCCTCTACCTGCACGGCGACGCCGACGGTTGCATGCGGCCGGAGTTCGCCAACCGGCTGGTCGACTTCCTGCCCGCGGGAAGCGAGGTGGCGCAGGTGCCGTCGGCGGGGCACTTTCTGCATCTCGACCAACCCGACCCCGTGCATCGCCGCATCCTCGATCACTTCGCCGACGACGACTCGCCCGCCTGACCGCACCTTTGCGCCGTGTCTCTAGCGGTGACGCCCGGGTTCTTCGTACACTTGCCGCCGGGGAGGGCACTGAGCGGTCACGGGGCGCTGTCGGGGGCGTCACATGGCGGGTGCTGCGTGGTACACACACGCGTGCCCGGAGCCGGTTCGTGATCGAGCATCGTATGCGCGTCGTGCGCGAAGGAGTGACCGTATGAACGGCGAAGGCTGCTGGTCGACGGTCGTGTGTACGCCAGCCGAGCGTGCCGCGTTGGGTCTCACCGGCCAGTCGGAATGGCTGCTGCACTGCCGCCTCGCGGCCGGTCACGGTGGCAACCACGCGACAGACGCGAGTACCCATCCGCGGGTCGACCGCCGACTGTGGTTGGAGTGGAACGACTTCGACGATCACGCGCAGTCGCTCATCGAACGGAACCCGTGCACCGCCCGCTCTCCGCAGGGGGCCGGTTGCCTGTTCTATGAAGGCCACGGTGGGGGTCACTACTTCGCCCCGTCCAACGGCCACACACCGGCCGCCGCACCTGCGCCACCGCGCGGGGCCGCACCGTCGACCGGACGACGACCCGCCGGGCCCGCTGCCACGACCCCGCCACCTCGCAACAGCCCGCCACCCTCGAACATGCCGCCCCCGAACCCCCAGCCTCCGAACACCCCGCCATCGAACGCGCCGCGGCCGACTCCACCGGGAGGCCGCGAGCCCCGTCCGGCAGCCCCGAGGTCCGGACCGATGCCGCAGCAACAGCAACGTCCGGTCCGGCCCCGTCCCCCCGAGGCCACCGGGAGTGTCCCGCGTGGCGTGCCGCCGCAGCCGGTTGCCGCCGGCGCGACGGGAGCGCCCGGCGGCTATCGGCTCGGTCGCCGGTCCACGAACGCCGAACCGCCCGCCGACCAGGGGGCGCGTTCGATCAGCCGACATCGCCTCCCCGATCCAGAGGAGGCCGCCACCGCGCCGCCCCCGCCCGCTCCCGCACAGCCTGCCCCGGCGCAGCCCGCACCTGTTCTGCCCCCACCACCGACTGTCCCCGCAGGTCAGGGCTCCGGTGCTCACGGCGGCGGGGCTCAGGGTGCCCCGGGTGCGGGTGCGTCCGGGGAAGAGGTATCCGGGTCTGCGCCGCGGCCCGACGCCGAGATCGCCGCGGCCCTGCGTGACGTCGCCGCAGCACTCGAGCAACTCGCCGCCGCGGTGCGCCGATCCGGTGGTCGCACGCCGGGCCCGTAGGGTCGTCGGAACCGGTCGCCCTCACGTAAGCCACAAGCCCTCGTCAGAGGCTGTGTCGGCCACGTCCGCCCACCATGTACCCTAGGGGGGTACCGGTATACGAAGGGTGGCGCGGCCAATGGAACAGACCGAGCACGTCGAACAGAGTCAGCACGGCTACATCGGCCGCAAGGACGACTACCTCCGACGGCTACGCCGTATCGAGGGGCAGGCGCGGGGACTGCAACGCATGGTCGACGACGAGGCCTACTGCATCGACATCCTCACGCAGGTGTCGGCGATGACCAAAGCCTTGCAGGCCGTTGGCCTCGGCCTCCTCGAGGAGCACATGAACCACTGTGTCGTACACGCGGCACAGGAGAGCGACGCCGCCGGCCGGGAGAAGGTCGACGAGGCCATGGCCGCCATCACTCGACTCGTCAAGTCCTGACGAGTTTCCGTTCTGCGAAAAAGACTCGACAACAAGCTGTTTCGGCAGACTCCGGCACACCGGATTCCGCCGACCGATCCAAGGAGGTTCGACGATGACCACCGCCACCTACACCGTCACCGGAATGACCTGCGGCCACTGCGTGGCATCCGTCCGCGAGGAGATCGAGGCCATCGCAGGTGTCCGCAGCGTTGACGTCGCGCTCGACACCGGCGCGGTGCAGGTGACCAGTGACCGATCGATCGACCTCGCCGAGGTGACCGCCGCGGTCACCGAGGCGGGCTACGAGTTGGCATGAGCCCCGCTTACCGGGTCGGCGGATTCCTGGCCGCCATGGCCGTCGTCTTCGCCCTGTCGTTCGGGGTCGGCCGCGTGGTCGATCCCGTCGACAGCCCGCCGCCGGCGCCCCCGACCCATCAGCAGCACGCGGAGTAGACCGACATGACCGTTGGCATCGAGCACGCCGACTTCGACATCGACGGGATGACCTGCGCGTCCTGCGCGAACCGAATCGAGCGCAAACTCAACAAGCTCGACGGAGTGCGGGCGTCGGTGAACTACGCGACCGAACAAGCACACGTCGAGTATCCGTCGACGATCGACCGGTCGGCGCTCATCGCCGTGGTCCGCGACGCCGGCTACGACGTCGCGCCCGACCGGTCCGGCCCGGAGACCGATGACGTGAATGGGTCGGACGCCGGTGTGGACCCGGAACTCGATGCTCTACGGCAACGGCTCGTCATCTCGGCGGTGCTGAGCGCACCGGTGATCGCGTTGGCGATGATCCCGGCGTGGCAGTTCACCTACTGGCAGTGGCTCTCGCTCACCCTCGCCGCGCCCGTGGTGGTGTGGGGTGGCTACCCCTTCCATCGGGCGGCATGGATCAACCTGCGGCACGGCGCCACGACGATGGACACCTTGGTGTCGATGGGGACGCTCGCCGCGTTCGCGTGGTCGCTGTATGCGCTCTTCCTGGGTACCGCAGGCGAACCGGGCATGAGCCACGGCTTCGACCTCATCGCAACCCGCGGCGAGGGGACCGGCAACATCTACCTCGAGGCCGCAGCCGGCGTCACCACCTTCCTGCTGGCCGGACGCTACTTCGAGAAACGTGCCAAACGCCGGGCCGGCGACGCCCTGCGTGCCCTGATGGATCTCGGTGCGAAGGACGTCGCGGTGCTCGTCGACGGCCGCGAACGACGTGTCCCGGTGGCCGATCTCGCCGTCGGAGACCAGTTCGTCGTCCGCCCCGGCGAGAAGATCGCCACCGACGGCGTCGTCGTCGACGGCGTCTCGGCGGTCGACGCGTCGATCATCACCGGTGAATCGGTCCCGGTCGAGGTCACCGCCGGCGACGAGGTCACCGGCGGCACGATGAATGCGGCGGGACGGCTGGTGGTCCGCGCCGGTCGCGTGGGCGCCGACACCGCACTCGCGCAGATGGCGAAGATGGTCGCCGACGCGCAGGCCGGCAAGACCGACGCCCAGCGCCTCGCCGACCGGATCTCCGCGTTCTTCGTGCCCGCGGTCATCACCATCGCCGTTGCGACACTGGGGTTCTGGCTCGGAAGCGCCGGCGCCGGCGGAGATTCGAGCGACGTGGCCATGGCCTTCACCGCGGCGGTCGCGGTGCTCATCATCGCCTGCCCGTGCGCGCTTGGCCTCGCCACACCGACCGCGCTGATGGTCGGGACCGGACGCGGAGCGCAACTCGGGATCCTGCTCAAGGGCCCCGAGGTCCTCGAGTCCACCCGACGCATCGACACGATCGTGCTGGACAAGACCGGCACCGTCACCACCGGCGAGATGAAGCTACGTTCCGTGGTCGCCGGCACCGAACCCGACGACCCGCCGGCTGATCGGGTGTTGCGCATGGCGGCGGCGGCCGAGTCGGGTTCCGAACACCCGATCGGCGCCGCGATCGTCGTGGCCGCACGCGAGACATCCGAACGCGAAACAACGGCACCGTTACCCACCGCGCACGGCTTCCGCGCCGTCGAGGGCAGCGGCGTGAGCGCCGACGTCGATGGCGTGCGAGTGGCGGTGGCCAAACCGGCGTCGTGCGGACAACTCCCGGCGGCACTGGCCGGTGCCGTCGACGACGCGCACACCGAGGGTGCGACCGCAGTCGTCGTGACCTTCGACGACCGGCCGGTCGGGGTGCTCGTCGTCGGGGACACCGTCAAGCACTCGTCGGCAGCGGCAATCGCCGAGTTCCGTCGGATGGGGCTGACCCCGGTGCTGCTCACCGGCGACAATTCCGGCGCGGCCGAACACGTCGCCCGTGCGGTCGGCATCGACCGGGTCATCGCCGAGGTGGACCCGGCCCAGAAGGTGGCGGCGATCGAGCAACTGCAGCGTGAGGGCCGCACGGTCGCGATGGCCGGGGACGGGGTCAACGATGCCGGCGCGCTCGTCGCGGCCGATCTCGGGTTGGCGATGGGGACGGGTACGGACGTCGCGATCGCGGCCGGTGATCTGACGGTGGTCAGCGGTGATCTGTGGGCGGTGGTCGATGCGATCCGTCTCGCGCGCCGCACTCTCGGGACCATCAAGGGAAACCTGTTCTGGGCGTTCGCCTACAACGTCGCCGCGATCCCGGTCGCGGCCGCCGGCCTGCTCAACCCCATGCTCGCGGGTGCGGCCATGGCGTTGTCGTCGGTCTTCGTGGTGGCCAACAGCCTGCGATTGCGGCGGTTCCGGGCGCATCCGCGTTTGTGATCCTTGTTGCGGCCCTTCGTGACCCTTCGTGACGCTCGCAAGCTCGCTCCTCAGGGACCGGGGTGGTGGCGCTCGCAGGGCGGCCACCAGTTCCCTGAGGAGACCCGGAGCTTGCGAGCGACACCTTCCGCTGCCTGAGGAGCGAGCTTGCGAGCGTCACGAAGGCCATCTCACCCGGAACTAGAACAAGTTCTAGTTCATCGTCTACTCTGTGGCCATGGCAGGAGCGGAGATCCCGGAGACCATCGTGCTGGAGTCGGTGCCAGAGTTCTCCGACGACGTGGATGTGCTGGTCATCGGGTGTGGAATCGCGGGTGGGAGTGCCGCGGTGGAGGCGGCCGCGGCCGGCGCGAAGGTCCTCGTCCTCGAACGGGCGGCGGCGGCCGGCGGCACCACATGCATGGCCGGCGGACACTTCTACCTCGGCGGCGGAACGGCGGTCCAGCAGGCCACCGGCCACGACGACAGCCCCGAGGAGATGGAGAAGTACCTCACCGCGGTCTCGCGTGAACCCGAACCCGAGAAGATCCACGCGTACTGCGTCGACAGCGTCGAACACTTCAACTGGCTCGAGGCCCTCGGCTTCAGTTTCGAGCGCAGCTTCTACCCGGAGAAGGCGGTCATCCAGCCGCAGACGCAAGGACTGATGTTCACCGGCAACGAGAAGGTGTGGCCGTTCAAGGACATCGCGACACCGGCGCCGCGCGGACACAAGGTCCCCGTCCCCGGTGACACCGGCGGCGCGTCGATGGTCGTCGACCTGCTGGTCAAACGGCTCGCCGAACTCGGCGCCGAACTTCGGTACGAGACGGGTGCCCGGCAGCTCGTCGTCGACGACACCGGACGGGTCGTCGGCGCCTCTTGGCGTCGACCGGGCGCGGAAGGGGTGATCCGCGCACGGTCGGTGGTCATCGCCGCCGGCGGCTTCGTGATGAACGAACAGATGGTCGCCGAGCACGTCCCGCACGTCGCGGAGAAGCCGTTCACCCTCGGCAGCACCTACGACGACGGGCTGGGCATCCGGCTGGGCGCATCGGTGGGTGCCGCGCTCAAACACATGGACCAGGCCTTCGTCACCGCGCCGATCTATCCGCCGAGCATCCTGCTGACCGGCATCGTCGTCAACAAGAACGGCGACCGCTTCGTCGCCGAGGACTCGTACCATTCGCGGACCTCGGGATTCGTGATGGATCAACCGGATTCGGCCGCGTACCTGATCGTCGACGAAGCGCACATGCAGCGACCCGAGGTCCCGCTGATCAAGCTGATCGACGGATGGGAGACCGTCGCCGAGATGGAGTCGGACCTCGGTATCCCCGAGGGGCGGCTGCAGAAGACCCTCGCCGACTACAACGCCAACGCCGCGAACGGCGAGGACCCCGATTTCCACAAGGCGGCGGAGTTCCTGGCCCCACAGGATCACGGACCGTGGGGTGCCTTCGACCTCAGTCTCGGCAAGGCGATGTACTCCTGCTTCACCATCGGCGGAATGGCGACATCTCTCGATGCCGAGGTCCTCGCCGACGACGGCTCCCCGATCCCCGGCCTCTACGCCGCCGGCGCGTGCGCCGCAAACCTCGCGCAGGACGGCAAAGGCTACGCCAGCGGCACCCAGCTCGGCGAGGGTTCGTACTTCGGCCGTCGAGCCGGCCGGCACGCCGCTTCACGCGCGGAGGTTGTGACCGAAGGGTGACGTCCCGGCGGGACTGCCACCGGACACCGAATCGCTGCGGTATCAAGGGGATATGACCCCCGACGTCCGAACCCGCGGCCACACCCTGGCCGCCGCCCTCGCCGGTCTGGTCGCCGTCGGCGCCGGACTCGCGGTCGGGGAATTGGTCGCAGCCCTGATCGACCCCGCCGCATCGCCGTACTTCGCGGTCGGCGCCGCCGTCGTCGACCACGCACCGACCGTCGGACGCGAGTTCGCCATCGGCACATTCGGCACCGCCGACAAACCGGCGCTCTACATCGGGATGGGCGTGCTGATCGCGATCATCGCCGCCGGTTGCGGCATCGCCGAACGCCGCCGTCCACCGCTCGGTGCGGCGATCATCGTCGTGTTCGGTGCGATCGGGGTGCTGGCCGCGCTCGATCGTCCCGATTCCCGCTGGACATTCGTCCTTCCGTCGGTGCTCGGGGCGGCGGTGGCCGTCGTCGTGCTGCGGATGTTGGTCGGCCTGCTCGCCCCTTCGGATCCGAAGGACCCGGTCGGCGTCGACGCGGTGAGCCCACCGGACGACGCGACCCCGTCGCAGGGTGTCGGCCGGCGATTCGTGCTCGCCGCCGGTGGCGTCGCCGCACTCGCCGTCGTCGTCGGCACGGTGGGGCGTCGGATGCTGGCCGACACCGCGCGCACGGTCGCCGACCGCACCCGCATCGTCCTGCCGACTCCGCGGTCCGCCGCGCCGCCCGTCCCGTCGGGTGCGGATCTCGACCTCCCGGGAGCGACGCCGTTCGTCACCGCCAACGACGACTTCTACCGGATCGACACGGCGCTGCAGGTCCCCAACCTCACCACCGACGACTGGTCGTTGCGTATCCACGGCCTGGTCGACAACGAGATCCGCATCGGGTGGGACGAACTGATCGCGATGCCCATGACCGAACGACTCGTCACGTTGACCTGTGTGTCCAATGACGTCGGCGGCGACCTCATCGACAACGCGCGCTGGCTGGGCGTACCGATGAAGACCTTGCTCGATCGTGCCGGTGTGCAGCCGGGTGCGGACATGCTGCTGTCCACCAGTTCGGACGGATGGACATGTGGCACACCGCTTTCCGCAGTCACTGACGGGCGTGACGCGCTGCTCGTCGTCGGTATGAACGGCGAACCACTGCCGGTCGAACACGGCTTCCCGGTCCGGCAGGTCGTGCCCGGGCTGTACGGCTATGTGTCGGCGACGAAGTGGGTGGTCGACTGGGAGCTGACCCGGTTCGCCGACGCCGAGGCGTATTGGACGACGCGTGGCTGGTCGGCGCTGGGGCCGATCAAACTGGCGTCGCGCATCGATCGGCCCACCGATGCGCGGCAGTCGTCGGGCGAGGTCGTCCTGGCCGGAACGGCATGGGCCCAGCACACCGGTGTCGCCGCAGTCGACGTCCGCATCGACGAAGGGCCTTGGCAGCCCGCGGAACTCGCCACCGAGTATTCGGTCGACACGTGGCGTCAGTGGCGATTCGTGTGGTCGGCGACGCCAGGCGACCACACCGTCGAATGCCGGGCGACCGATCAGAACGGCCAGCAGCAGGTGGAGGCCTACGCGGCTCCGATCCCCGACGGTGCGACCGGACTCGACTCCCGGATCTACACCATCGACTGAACGCTCGACCAAAGCGCTGCCGACCGGGCGTCGCGCCGATACACTTCTGCGAATTCGACCGGGCGGGGCCGACCGAAACAGGTCGCGGCGGATAACGATCCAGCCTGCGACACCGATACGGGAGGGAAAGCCGGGCGACGTCCGGCTCGGCGGAGGGGACGGTCGCATGGCGGCATCCGGCACGGCATCAGCAGCTCACTCGGGGTCGATGACCCGTATACGACGGACGCGCAGGACGGCCGCACTGGCGGTGCTACCTCTCGTGGCCGTGCTCGGGGTCGCGCTGTCGGCGCCGCCGTCAGTTGCTGCCGCCGCGGAGAGCGAGCCGGAATCGCCGGTGGTGATCACCGATCCGACGACGTGGTATCCGCAGATCGTGCGCTCGAAACCGACGTGGCTGCCGGCCGATCTCGGCCAGGACACGACCGTCATCCTCGTTCCCGGAAGCGGCGACCGTCAATCGGTCGGGCAACGGGTGCGCACAGCGGGCATCGGCTTCTATGACGACCCGGCCACCGGCGAGTCGTACGATCCGACGATCGTGCCCGTCGTCTATCCCGCCGCGATCGGCTTCCGGCTCTTCGGCCGCGTCGTGTCGGTCAACGACACCGGCGTCACCTACAACGACTCGGTGGATGCCGGAACCATCGCGGGCGTCGACGACGCGCTCCGCGCGTGGGAGGAGCGCGGACGCACCGGGACCATCCTCGTGAACGGCTACTCGCAGAGCGGGCCGGTTGCGATGAACATCGCCTACGAACTGCATCGCGCATATGCCGCGGGCGATCCCGACGCGATCCCGGACGAGAACGTCGTCGTGGTCATCGGCGGCGACACCCGGTTCCCGCACACCGGGATCGAGACGGTCGTGCCCAGCTTCATCCCCGGGATCTACACCAACGGCGAACGTGACCCGGCGAGCACCGGCGACATCGAGGTCATCTCCTACTGCGTGCGCGGCGACTACATCTGCGGTCTCGGCAATCCCCTCGCCCACCCGTTCGAGACGATCTTCTATCTGCTCCCCGGAACGATCGTGCACGCGGTGCTCGGTGACCGGGTCAACCAATACGAGGTCGTCGACGAGTGGGAGGACGGCAACACGACATACGTCATCCTCGACGGCGGAAACCCGTGGGGCATGATGCTGCGGGCGTTGGGTGTCCCGGTGCCGACCGAGGTCGACGACGTGCTGAGCGCACTGGTCGAGGTCCCGATGCCGGGCCGCGAGAGCACGTTGCGTGGATATCCGATCCCGACACCACGGGACGTACAGGTGTGGCTCTACGAGCAACTCGGCGCGACCGTGCCGGTCACCGATCCCGACGTCCTCGACGCGCGTGCGGAGGATTCGGATTCGGCCGAGGATTCAGGGCCGGCCTCCGCGACGAATGGCGTCACCGCCGCGGCGACATCGAGCACCACCTCGACGCCGGGCACGGCTCCCACCTCGACGGCACCGCCCACGACGACGGAACTCACGACCCCGGACACGACGAGCGACGACGATTCCCCGGAGCCTGGGCGACCCGATGAATCGGCCGACGAATCATCCGCCACGAGCCCGGAGCCCACGGAAGTCCCGACCGCCGACGAATCAGCTCCCGACGATGATTCGGATCCCGACGATGTTTCGGATCCCGACGACGACTCGGATCCCGCCGCCGAGGACACCGAGGGCGTGGCCACCCCCGAGAGCACACCTGGACAGTAGACTGGACAGATGTCTATTTCTCATAGAACATGTTCCGTCAAGGGTTGAGTGACCAATCCGACTGATCGGACCCTTGCGCGTGACCTCGTGCTATGTTCGTCGCACGTTTTTTCTGTGAGCCGGGTGACAATGCACTGCTCCCGGCGCATCGCAACCGCGATCCGAATGCGATGTGAGGCGACCGCGGGTCCGGTCAGCCAAGTGCGAACTGTCCGAAACCAAAGGTGAGATCTATGAGTGTGGGTGTCGTGCGCGAGTCCGCCGCGGGCGAGCGCCGTGTGGCGCTGGTCCCGAAGGTGGTGGGCACGCTGGTCGGCAAGGGTGTCCCGGTGATCGTGGAATCGGGTGCCGGTCTGGAGGCTTTGATCCCAGACGAACAATACGTGGACGCGGGTGCGACGATCGGCGACCCGTATTCGGCCGACGTGGTGGTGCGGGTTGCTCCGCCGTCGGATGCCGAGATCGGGAAGTTGCGCAGCGGGCAGAAACTGATCGGATTCCTCGCGCCGCGCAACGCGGACAACCAGATCGACGCGCTGAAGTCGGCGGGAGTCGAGGCGTACGCGGTCGAGGCCATTCCGCGGATCTCGCGCGCGCAGGTGATGGACGCGCTCAGTTCGCAGGCCAACGTCGCCGGCTACAAGGCGGTCATCTCCGCGGCGGATCTGTCGACCCGGTTCTTCCCGATGCTGACCACCGCTGCCGGGACGGTCAAGCCGGCGACGGTGTTGGTGTTGGGTGTGGGTGTCGCCGGACTCCAGGCGTTGGCCACCGCCAAGCGTCTGGGTGGCCGGACCACCGGGTACGACGTGCGGCCCGAGGTGGCCGAGCAGGTGCGGTCGGTGGGTGCCCAGTGGCTCGACCTCGGCATCGACGCCGCGGGCGAAGGGGGCTACGCCCGTGAACTCACCGATGACGAGCGCGCGAAGCAGCAGCAGGCCCTCGAGGACGCCATCAAGAGCTTCGACGTGGTGATCACCACCGCGCTGGTGCCGGGTCGTCCCGCGCCGCGCCTGGTGACGGCTGCCGCGGTCGAAGGGATGAAAGCCGGCAGCGTGGTCGTCGACCTCGCGGGCGAGACCGGCGGGAACTGCGAACTGACCGAACCCGGGCAGACCGTCGTCAAGCACGACGTGACCATCACGTCGCCGCTGAACCTGCCGGCGACGATGCCCGAGCACGCCAGTGAGCTCTATTCGAAGAACCTGCTCGCACTCATCGAGCTGATGCTCGACGACAACGGTGCGATCACACCGGATTTCGAAGACGAGGTGGTCGCCGCGTCGTGCGTCACCCGCAGCGACGAGGAGGTGTCGGCCTGATGTACACCGGACTGCTGGCGAACATCGCGATCCTGGTTCTGGCCGGGTTCGTGGGCTTCGCCGTCATCTCCAAGGTGCCCAACACCTTGCACACCCCGCTGATGTCGGGCACCAACGCCATCCACGGCATCGTCGTGCTCGGTGCGCTGGTCGTGCTGGGCAAACTGCCCGCCGACGCCAACTGGGGTATTCGGATCATCGCGTTCGTCGCGTTGGTGTTCGGCACCCTCAACGTGATCGGTGGCTTCGCCGTCACCGACCGGATGCTGGGCATGTTCAAGGGTAAGAAGGAGGTCGCCAAGTGACCGCGCACCTGGTGCTGGCGGCGGACGCCCACACCCCGAGTCAGGGCATCTCCTATCTGGTGATGGCCCTCTACATCGTCTCGTTCTCCCTGTTCATCTACGGCCTGATGGGTCTGACCGGTCCGAAGACGGCGGTGCGCGGCAACTGGATCGCCGCCGTCGGTATGGGGCTGGCCGTCGCGGCGACACTGCTCTACGTCTACAACGAAGGTGCCGTCGGAGACGACGGACACTCCACCGTCGGGGTTCCGGCGATCAACTGGATTCTGATCGTCATCGGTCTGGTTCTCGGTGTGGTACTGGGTATTCCGCCCGCCCTGAAGACCAAGATGACCGCGATGCCGCAGCTGGTCGCGCTGTTCAACGGCGTGGGTGGCGGCACCGTCGCACTGATCGCGTGGGCGGAGTTCCTCGAGACCTCGGGATTCTCGGTGTTCCACAACACCGAGCCCGCCTCGCCGCTGGTGATCGGGTCACTGATCGCGGCGATCATCGGGTCGATCTCGTTCTGGGGATCGCTGGTCGCATTCTCCAAACTGCAGGACATCGTGCCCAAGGGTGTGGAGAAGGCATTCGTCGGCAACGCGCGGCTGTTCCAGTTGGCCAACATGGTGCTGCTGGTGGTGGCGCTCGGCATCGCGATCTACCTCGGTATCGACGCCGCGAACGGCGGCGGTGCCAGCGGATGGTGGATGGTCGGTCTGCTCGTCGCGGCCGGTGTGATGGGACTGTTCGTGGTGTTCCCGATCGGCGGCGCCGACATGCCGGTGGTCATCTCGCTGCTCAACGCCATGACCGGATTGTCGGCCGCCGCAGCGGGTATCGCGCTGGACAACACCGCACTGATCGTCGCCGGCATGATCGTCGGCGCGTCGGGCTCGATCCTGACGAACCTGATGGCCAAGGCGATGAACCGGTCCATCCCGGCGATCGTGTTCGGCTCCTTCGGTGGCGGCGACGACGCCGCGGCCGGTGGACCCGGTGCCGCGGGCGGAACCGTCAAGGCCACCTCGGCCGCCGACGCCGCCATCCAGATGGCATATGCGAATCAGGTGATCGTCGTTCCCGGTTACGGTTTGGCCGTCGCACAGGCGCAGCACGCCGTCAAGGAGATGGCCGCTCTGCTGGAAGGGAAGGGCGTCGAGGTCAAGTACGCCATCCATCCGGTCGCCGGCCGGATGCCCGGCCACATGAACGTGCTGCTCGCCGAGGCCGACGTCGAGTACGACGCGATGAAGGAGATGGACGACATCAACGGTGAGTTCAACCGCACCGACGTCGCCATCGTCATCGGCGCCAACGACGTCACCAACCCGGCGGCACGCAACGACCCGAGTTCGCCGATCCACGGGATGCCGATCCTCAATGTCGACGAGGCACGTTCGACGATCGTGCTCAAGCGGTCGATGAGCTCCGGCTACGCCGGCATCGAGAACCCGCTGTTCTTCGCCGACGGCACCTCGATGCTCTTCGGCGACGCGAAGAAGAGTGTCGACAGCGTCATCGAGGAGCTCAAGGCGCTGTAGGCGGGCTCGCCGACGCTGATTGTCGGTTCTTCCCCCAGGTCTCGCTTCGTCGGCCGGTTGCAGTCGGCCGACGAAGCAAGGTCTGGGGGAAGAGTCGTTTTCGGGTGGGGCGGCGACGATGGGGTCAGGAATCGAGAAGCGTGGTCCGAGGGGGCTCACTACCGTGGGTGGTAGTAGGCCCGATGAAGGAGGAGACGATGTCGTTGTCACTGTGGTTTCAGCGAAAGATGAACGCGTACACCACCAGTAAGCTGCGGCGAAAGGGCAAGCCGCAGATGATGGGTATGGACATGCTCATCCTGCACACCACCGGGCGCAGGAGCGGAGCAGCGCGCGAGACCCCGATCTCCTGGTTCGCCGCAGAGAACGGCGCGCGGTTGCTCGTCGCGTCGGGAGGCGGCAAACGCAACCCCGACTGGTACGCGAACCTGATGGCACATCCGGAATCCGCGGAGATCGAACTTCCGAACGGTCAGAAGGAAGCCGTGACGCCGGTGCTGCTCGACGGGGCCGACCGTGAACACGCGTGGCAGCGCATCACCAGCGAACAGCCGCGCTACGCCAAATACGCATCGAAGTCCGATCGCGAATACCCACTGGTCAAACTGGTTTCTCGCTGACCTTCGGCGGTCGGCGATGAGTTTCTCCGCGAGCTGTGGTCTAACCCGGCAGAACCACTCACACCCACCCGGAGGACATCATGACCGCTTCAACCACCACCACCAGCACCCCCACCGCCGACGTGCAGACCGGTTCCCGGAACTGGAGGCACACAACGGGAGTCGTGCTCAGCGTGCTGCTCGGCGCCTTCCTGGCGTTCGACATCGTCGGCAAGGTGACCCAGCCCGAATCCGTGATCGACGGGACCGCCGAACTGGGGTTCCCGATCGACCAGACCTACGTCATGGCGATCGCACTTGCGGCTTGCCTTGTCGCGTATGCGATCCCGCGTACCGCTGTGCTCGGCGCGATCGGTCTGACCGCCTACTTCGGCGGAGCGGTGACCGCACACATGCGGGTCGAGGACCCGCTGCTGGACCACACGCTGTTCCCGGTGTACTTCGGCATCCTCGTCTGGGCCGCACTGGCTCTGCGTCGTCCGGAGCTGTTGAAGGTGGCGGGAATCCGGCGTTGATCCGCCACTCACACCTCTCGTTCGCGCTCATCGGGGGATGAGCGCGAACGAGTCGTGTGAGCGGCCACGGCCTTCGGGTGTTATCCATCTGGGACCGGACGGGTGCGGCGTCGTTGCCGAACCGCCGTACTGTTACGCAAGTGACAAATGTGACCAGAGTGAAACGGCGCCGGAGAATCGCTGCGCTCACCACCATCGCGGCATGTGCGATCGGCGGGGCCGTCGTCGGCGGGCTGCCGGCCGATCGCGCGGGTCACCTCGACGTGCGGCCGGTGGTCACGGCGGTCGACCCGTCCACCTATTACAACTCGGCGCAGCAGAAGTTCGCCGCCGGAGATGTCCCCGGCGGTCTCGAGTCCCTCGAGGAGATGCTCGCCGTCGTTCCGGTTGATCCCTATGCCCTTGCTCTGCAGGCGATCTGGTCCGCACAGGCCGATGATCCCGCCGCGAGCAAAGCTGCGCTGACGCGGCTGAACGGCATCAACCGGACCTTGGCGACCGCGGCCCGCAACATCATCGACGGCGTGGACGCCGCGGCGCAGATAGTCCCGGACACCGCGCCGAAAACGATCTCCGGGCAGCCGACCATCGTCATCCTCGGCTTCGGTCTCAATCGCAACGGCAAGATGGCACCCGAGCTCGTTCGTCGGGTCACCGCAGGCAAGTCGCAGGCCGGCACCATGTCGACCGCGCCGATCGTGGTGAGTGGAGGAGCACCTCAGGCCGGCGTCACCGAGGCGGCCGCGATGAAGAAGTGGCTGGTGTCCAAGGGGGTCGACGCGGGCCGGATCACCGAGGAGGGACGCTCGGGATCGACGGTCGGAAACGCCCAGAACACCGCCGAGATCCTGCGTGGCCGAGGTGTCAGCGAGATCATCCTGATCACCTCGCCCAACCACATCCGTCGTGCTGCAGCCGATTTCGCCGCGGTCGGGCTCCGATCCGTCGCGACGGTCACCACCGAGACGGAACTGTCGAAGTACGCCAACCCCCTGACCCGCGACCAGCAGAAGGGAATTCGCCTCGAGGCCACCCGTGCCGCCGGGATTCCGGCGACACGTCAGGCCGGCCTCCCGCTGCCGGACAACCTGCCCGACACCGGACCGGCGCTGCTCACGGAGTTCCTCGAGGGCCTGCTCGACGCGGGTTCGTCCATGCTGGGGGAGTAGGAGAGGCCCGCGCTCACCTGCGCCGACTCTTGGTCAGGGCGACCGGATCGAGAGTCGTGCGCGACCACTCGGCCGCCATCGCCAGACTGGTGGCGCGACCCGAATGCACGTGGTGGAACGCGGATTCGGCCGCCCGGTCGGGATCATGATCGGCGATGGCCGCCAGCAGTTCCTCGTGCTCGCGACATTGCACGCCGGGATCGCGCGACTTCGTCAGATGGAAGAGCCATTGTGTCCGGGCTTCGAGTGGGCCGAGAATGTTCTCCAGCAAGGGGTTTGCCGCGAGATCGACGATGATCGTGTGAAACCGGGCGTTGGCGGCGGCGATGGCCGGCTTGTCGTCGCGGGCAGTCGCGTCGCGTGCGATCTCGAGTTGGTCGGCGAGAGCTTCGAGTCCGGCCGCGTCGGCGCGTTCTGCCGCGAGCCGCGCCGCCAGGACCTCGAGGCTCTCCCGGACATCGAACAGGTCGCGCACGTCGTCTGCGGTGAACGGGGCGACAATCGCTCCCTGACGGGGGACCACAACGACGAGGCCGTCCTGCTGCAGTCGTTGTATCGCTTCGCGGAGCGGTATGCGGGACACCTCGAGTTCGACCGCGAGATCGCGTTCGACCAGTCGGGTCCCGGGAGGTAGCTCGAGGCCGACGATCTGCGCACGCAACGCGTCGTAGGCATGGTCGCGCAGCGACTTCTTCGTTGCTGCCGCTTCGGCTCTGGTCACTGTCGTCTCCTCGCGTCCCGAAGGTCAGCGTACCGGCCGCACCGTTAACGGTATACCGTTAACGGTCCTCTTACGGATGCGTAATGCGTACGCAATGAACGGCCTCGACTCTCTTCATAACGGTATACCGCTAAGGGGTTGCCCCGACTGACCAGGAGAAAGCCATGAAACGCACGCTTCCCATCGCGCTGATCGCCGCGGGCGCGCTCGCACTCGGCCTGACCGGCTGCGGATCATCCGGCTCTGCTGCCGACGACGGAACTCTCACCGTCGGGGTGTTTCTGCCCGGCTCGGTCAACGACACCGGATTCATGCAGTCGGCCTACGCCGGCGTCGACCGGGTCAGGGAACAATACGGCGATCAGGTCGAGATCAGTTACGTCGAGCAGGTCGCGGCCGCCGACTACCAGCAGGCGCTGCAGCGATTCGCCTCCGAGAACGAGCTCGTGATCTCGGTGGGCGGGCAGACCGATGCCGACCTTCGTAAGGTCGCCCCGCAGTTCCCGGACGTCACGTTCGTCGAGATCGGCGGTCCGGCGGACGCAGAACCGATGGAGAATCTCGCCTACTACGACCCGCAACAGGCCGAAGCCGAGTTCGTGGCCGGTGCGGCGGCGGCCACATCGTCGACAGCGGGAACCATCGGTTTCGTTGGCGGCGTGGAGCTTCCGGCGATCGTCAACTCTGCCATAGCTTTCGAGAACGGCGCCGACTTCGCGCGCCCCGGAGTACGGGTTCTGGCCCCTCAGTACGTCGGCGACTTCAACGATCCGGCCAAGGCCAAGCAGGCCGCGGCCGCGGCGTACGCCGGGGGTGCCGATGTCCTCAGTCAGGTCGTCAACCTCGGTAAACAGGGTTTGGAGCAGGCGGCGCAGGAAACCGGAAACCGGATGAGCGGCGGGCCCATTCCCGGGGACTGCACCAATCCGGTCTACACCGGTTACGTCAAGACCGACATCGGAACCGAGGTCGAGTACGCGGTGACCTCGATGCTCGACGGCACCTGGGAGGCCGCACAGGTCCCGTTCGGGCTGACCACCGACAAGAACGGCACCGACTACGTCGTGTGCTCGACCGATCCCGCAGTGACCCAGGCGGTCGAGCGGGCGAAATCCGCCATCGCCGACGGCTCGGTCACCCCCTACTGAGCCGCCCACGATGTCGATCACCACGGATATCCCGGTGACCGGGACGGACTCGCTGCTCACCCTCGACTCGGTGGCCAAGACCTTCGGAACGGTACGGGCACTACGCGACGTGACCATGTCCGTCCGTACCGGCGCGGTGCACTGCATTCTCGGCGAGAACGGCGCAGGCAAGTCCACCCTGTGCAACACCATCTTCGGGACGGTGTCGCCGGATGCCGGTCGGATGATGCTCGGCGACAAAGCGTACCGACCCGCCGGGCCGGCAGACGCGATCGATGCCGGTGTGGCCATGGTGCATCAGCACTTCTCGCTGATCCCGACCATGACGGTCGCCGACAACCTTCTGCTCGGCTCCGGAGGATTCCGTCCGCCGCGGCGGCAACTGCGGGAGAACCTCGATCGGGTCGCCGACGAGTACGGACTGCGGGTCGACCCGGCGACGATGGTGAAAGACCTCAGTGTCGGTGCTCGGCAGCGCGTGGAGATCGTCAAGGCGCTCCTGCGGGATCCGCGTCTGATCCTGCTCGATGAGCCCACCGCGGTTCTCGATCCGGGCGAGATCGACGCACTCATCGCGACCTGCACGGCCCTTGCCGCGAGCGGGAAGTCGGTCGTGCTGATCACCCACAAGCTCGGTGAGGTCGCCCGGGTCGCGGACGAGGCCACCGTGCTGCGAGGCGGGACCGTCGTCGGCGGTGGGCCGCTCGCCGACGTAACGCGATCGGAGTTGCTCGAGCTCATGCTGGGCGACGCCACATCACCCATCGAAGCCCCGCTCCGTGCACCGCGAGCGCCTGTCGATTCGCCTGTCTGCCTACAGGTCAACGGTGTCCGCGTGACCCATGAAGATGGCCGGGTCGCCCTGTCGGGGGTGGATCTCGACGTCCGGGCGGGCGAGATCGTCGGGATCGCCGGCGTGGAGGGCAACGGCCAGTCGGAGCTGACGGCGGTGCTCTCGGGCGCGTTGCGCCCAGACGCGGGCACGGTGACGATCGACGGGGTCGACCTGACCACGGCGACGCCGGCCCGCCGGACGCGCGCAGGTCTCGCGGTGATCCCCGAGGACCGTCACGCCGAAGGCATGATCGCCGCGATGAGTATCGCCGAGAACCTGGCGATGCCACGGCTCTCCCGATATCGACGCTGGGGCCTGCTCGATCGGTCCCGGATGCGGGCCGACGCGCAGACCGCGATCACCGAGTTCGATGTCCGTGCGCCGGGTCCGGACGCATCGATCGGCAGTCTGTCCGGTGGCAACCAGCAGAAGGTGGTGCTCGCCCGGGAACTCTGCACACCCGGATTGCGTGTCGTGGTCGCCGCGCAGCCGACACGTGGGCTCGACGTCGGCGCCGTCGCGTTCGTCCTCGACCGATTGCGGGCCGCCGCCGACGAGGGAGCGGCCGTCCTCGTGACCTCGAGCGAGCTCGACGAACTGCTGTCCGTGTGCGATCGCGTCGTCGTCGCCTACCGAGGCGGACTGCATGGGTCCGTCGATACCCGAGACCCGGATGCCGCCCGCGAAGTCGGCAACCTACTCACAGGAGTCGCGTGATGACCACCGTCCACTCCCGGTTGCGGCCGCTGTCGAGCGTGCCCCTGAGCCCACGCAACCCGATCGTCGTCGGGCTCGGAGCGCTGGTGATCGCCGCCGGAGTCGGCCTCGCGCTCGCCGCCACGGCCGGCGCGAGTCCGGCAACCGCTATCCGAGCACTGATCGACGGAACCCTGGGTTCGCCGTTCGCCGTGGGCACCTCGATGAACAGCGCAGCAGTCCTGATGCTGGTCGCGATCGGCTTCACGATCGCCTACCGTGCCGGGCTCGTCAACGTCGGCGGCGAGGGTCAGATCTGCCTCGGCGGTATCGCCGCCACCGCGGTCGGGGTGTCGTTGCCCGACGCTGTTCCGCCGATGGTCGGTGTCCCGGTCGCGCTGATCGCTGCGGTCCTCGGCGGCGCACTGTGGGCGGCGATCGCCGCGTGGCTCAAGGTCCGGCGAGGCGCCAGCGAGATCATCACCACTCTGCTGCTGAACTTCGTCGGGCTGGCGATGGTGGTGCTCATGGTGCACGAAGCAGCGTTACTGCGCCAGCCCATGACATCATCGGAAACGTTGCCGCAGTCGGAATCGCTGGCGGAGTCGACGCACCTACCCCTGCTGGGAATCCCGCGCAATCCCGCCACGATCGCGATCGTGATCGCGATCGTCCTGGCCATTGTCGTGGGGATCATGTTGCGTAACAGCGCCATCGGGTTGCGTCTGCGCGCCGTCGGCTCGTCGCCGTCGGCCGCGGCGCGCATGGGTGTACCCATCGATCGCACCAGGTTCCTCGGGCTCACCGCCGCGGGTGGGTGTTCCGGTCTGGCCGGCGGGCTGCTGGTCGCGTCGGCGCCATTCGTTCTGGCCGAGGGCTTTTCATCCGGATTCGGGTTCAGCGGGCTCGTCGTCGGACTGCTGGCCCGCGGGTCGATGATCGCCGTCGCCGGGGTCTCCCTCTTGTTCGGCTTCCTGGTCTCGGGTGGCATCAATCTGCAGCTCGAGGCGGGCGTCCCGTCGTCGACCATCACCGTTGTCCAGAGCATCCTCATCATCCTCATCGCGGCCACGGCCTGGTGGGCATCGTCGGCGCCGCCGGCGCGACCACAACAGCCCGATGACGCCGAAGTTCGCGACGCGGCCGGCGATGCAGAGGAGGTCCGCGCGTGAACACCACCATGATCACCGAGATCTTCACCAGCGGAGCTGCATTCGCGATCCCGCTGCTGCTCGCCGCCACCGGCGAGTCCATCAGCGAGCGAGCCGGCGTCCTCAATCTCAGCATGGAGGGCATCATGCTGTGCGGTGCGTTCACCAGCGTGCTCGCGTCCGCCACCACCGGCTCCGCCGTCCTCGGTGTCCTCGCCGGTATCGGTGCCGGACTCATCTTCGGAGTGATGAACGCACTGCTCAGCGTCCGGTGTCGGGCCGACCAGATCGTGATCGGCGTGGCGGCGAACGCGCTCGCCCTCGGTCTCACCACGTTCGGGTCGCGCATCCTGCTCGGCGGCGGCAAGGGCAACAACGTCCCCGCATTCGACGACATCCACATCCCCGTCATCAGCGACCTCCCCGTCATCGGGCCGGCGCTGTTCGGGCAGACCGCACTGGGATACCTCTGCCTGGCGGTCGTGGTGGCACTCGCGGTCATCTTCTCCGGTCGGACAATGATGGGCATCCGCGTCGATGCGGTGGGCGAGGACGCGACGTCGGCGGGATGGACGGGCTTGGCGGTCAACCGGACTCGAGTGCTCGGTGTGATGATCGCGGCGGGCGCCGGCGGATTGGCCGGAGCGCAGCTGGCTCTGTCGGAGGTGCGGTCGTTCAGTGAGAACATGACCGCGGGCATGGGATACCTGGCGGTCGTCGCCGTGATCGCCGGCCGCTGGCGGGTCGCCGGTATCGTCGTCGCGACGCTGTTCTTCGGTATCGCGCGGGCACTGCAGTTCGCGTTGCCTGCTGTCGGCGTGGACATTCCCTACGCGCTGCTGGTGATGCTGCCCTATGTCATCGCGATCGTGGCCGTCGCCGGGTTCGTCGGTGGGCGCAAGGCCCCATCGTGTCTCACCGTCCCCTATGTCGGTCGCATCTGACCCACCCCTGTCCGAGAACTACGTCAAGGCACGAGAAAGGGCCCAGTGATGGCCATCGTCCTCACCCATTCCGATGTGGTCGACCTGATCGACCGGGCGGCGGTCTACGCCGCGGTCGAACAGGCACACATCGACCTGTCCACCGGCGCCGCCGCCAGTCCGGCGCCGTCGATGCTGCCGATCGATGGCGGTACGGTCCTGCCGATGGCGGCCTCCGCCCGGCGGCATCGCTGCAGTGCCGTGAAGATGTTGTCGGACATGCCGTTCAACCGGGACGCGGGACACCCGGCGCAGCGGTCGACGATCCTCCTCATGTCCGCCGACACCGGCGAGTGCGAGGCGGTGATCGACGGGCGGTTGATCACGGCGATCCGCACCGCGGCCGCCAGCGCCGTCGCCACGGCCCACCTGTCGCGCACCTCGAGCACATCGCTCGGGCTGATCGGGGCGGGCACGCTTGCGGTGGAACACACCCGGGCGATCGCCCGAATCCGCCCGATCGACAAGGTGTTCGTGTGGTCGCGCAGCACCGCGACCGTGGACCGATTCCGCTCTGCCGTAGCAGATCTCGACATCGAGGTCGAGTCGGCCGACTCGCCGCGGCAGGTGGTGTCGGCTGCCGATGTCGTGTGTACGCTGACGCCGTCGCGTGAGCCTATCGTCCAGGGCGGTTGGTTCCGGGCCGGATTGCACATCAATGTCGTCGGTGCCCCGCCGCGGGCGGATCACCGTGAGGTCGACGGCGCAGCCATGGCTGCGGCGCGCGTCGTCGTGGACAGCCGGTCCACCGCGCTGGCAAAATCGGGAGACGTGGTGCTCGCCATCGAGGAAGGCCACCTCACGGCCGACGACGTCGCGATCGAACTCGGCGACGTGATCGTCGAGCCCGAACGAGGTAGGGCTCAGGACGACGAGATCACTCTGTTCAATTCCGTCGGGATCGGACTGCAGGACCTCGTCACCGCGCGCCTGCTGGTCGATGCCGCCACCGAGCGGGGTGTCGGGATGACAGTGGAGCTGGCGGGATGACCAATCCGGATCGCGATCGAGAGTTCTTGCAGCGCAGCATCGATCTGGCCCAACTCGCCGGCGAGGAAGGGAATCGGCCATTCGGCAGCGTTGTCGTCGTGGACGATGCTGTTGTCGCCGAGGGATACAACCAGGTCGGCTCGACCGGCGACATCACGGCGCATGCGGAACTGGTCGCGTTGCGTTCGGCGATCGACGAGGGATTCGGCGAACGGCTCACGGCCGCAACCGTATACGCCAGTGGTGAGCCGTGTCCCATGTGCACCGCGGCATGTGTGTGGGGCGGTATCGGGCGGATCGTGTTCGCCGCATCGTCGGCCGCGTTCACGGAGATCCTGCCCGACGGTCCGCAGTTCCGGTCGACCTGTGCGGGGGTGATCGCGACAAGCGACGCCGCGACCGTGGTGGATGGGCCGCTCCTCGAAGCAGAGGCGTTGCGGGTGATGGGCCGATACGCATCACCGTGAGCTAGAACATCACCGATCGGAAGTGGGTGACGAGCCGCCACGCATCGGGCCCCTCGTCGAGACCGAGCAGGAAATGGAAGGCGATACCCGGCGGCTGTCCGCGGTTGACCACCTCGGTGCCCTCGAACGGAAGATTCAGTGTGGATGCGACGCCGGGCGCGATCGCGAGTGGTCGTCCCGCGAAGGTGGTGACCGACGGGCTGTGCGCGTGCCCGCAGACGAAGCCCACGATGTTCGGGTATTCGGACACCAGGGCCGCGAGACGTTCCTCTCCGGTCTGGCGGATCGAGTCCATGAAGTCCATTCCCAGTGTCACCGGGGGATGGTGAAACGCCACCACGACCGGGGTCTGGGCGCCTGCCGCGGCGATCTCCGCCGACATCCAGGCCAGCGTCTCGTCGGCGATGTGGCCGTCGTTGCGGCCGGGGATGGAGCTGTCGCAGATCACGAACAGCACACCGTCGATGAGCTGTGCCCGGTTGACCGGTGCGCTGCTCTCCCGTCCGAGGAGGCCGGCGTTGAAACGTTCGCGGTGATCATGGTTTCCGGCGGTGATCAGCATCGGCAACGGGCTGTAGAGCACGCCGTGCGCCTCGCGGTACTCGGACTCGCTGCCCTCGTCGGTGATGTCGCCGGTCACCAGCAGGGCGTCGATCCCGTGCGCGCGTGCGTGGATGTAGTCGAGCGTCGCCTCGATCCGGCGGCGGTTGTACCGCGTGCCGTTGAAATGAGGGTCGCTGATGTGGGCGACGACGAACACACACGCTCCTTGGTCACTGACTCACCTGAGGCTAGCCAAGCGTCCGCGAGAAGGCACGATGAGGGCGTGGTCCGGCCGCGTCCACCCACGGCACCTCGTTGACAGCCGCGGTCGCGAGTGACACGGTCAGCGGGGTGAAACGTGTTCTAGTTCGTGGTGCCGACTCGGATCGGTGGACGGGTCGAACAGCGATCGTGACCGGCGGCGGATCGGGCATCGGGGCTGCGCTCACCACTGCCCTCGTCGACGCGGGAGCCGATGTCGTCTGCACCGACATCGACTGCGAGGCCGCCGACCGGGTCGCCGGGCAACTCGCGAGTGGTCGCGGCACCGTGCGTGCGGCCCGGCTCGACGTGACCGATGGGGCTGCGGTTCGGGAACTCGTCGATGCCACGATCGACCATGTCGGGCGGATCGACCTCATGTTCAACAACGCGGGTTTCGCACTGGGCGGCAACACCGAGATGCTCAGCCCGGCGCAATGGGACTCGATCATCGACGTGAACATCCGAGGTGTCGTGCACGGGGTCACCGCCGTCTACCCGCACATGATCCGCCAGCGCTCCGGGCACATCGTCAACACCGCGTCCATGGCCGGTCTCACCGCGGCCGGTCTCCTGACGAGCTACGTCATGACCAAGCACGCCGTCGTCGGATTGTCCCTGGCATTGCGCACCGAGGCGGCCGCCCATGGTGTCGGCGTCCTTGCCCTGTGCCCGGCGGCCGTCGAGACGCCGCTGCTCGATGACCCCGGGGTCGGTGGCTTCAGCGGGCGGTCGTACTACCTGTCCGGGCAGGGCGTGCGCGCCGCGTACCCCGCCGACCGTCTGGCGGCCGAGACCCTCGAGGCCATCGACCGCAACCGGCCGTTGCTCGTCGTCCCGGCGCAGGCCCGGATGGCCTGGCGGTTCTCCCGGTTCGCGCCCGGCGTCATGCAGCATCTGGCGACCAAGTTCGTTGCGCAGCAGCGGCAGCGCCAGAAGCTCTGATCCCTGCCGCCATTGCGTGGGGTCAGTGAAGCGTTCGCGCGAACAATGACCGCAACGCGTCGAAGTGCTCCTCGGTGGCCTCCGGATGGAAGGCGGCGGTGTCCGACATGGTGTATCCGTGCGGCGCACCGGGATACACAGTCGCGTGGTGAGTGACGCCGGAACTGGTCAACGCGTGTTCGAACCTCGCGATCGCCTCGGGAGGCATCGTCGCGTCCCGGTCGGCGTGGATCGCCAGGATCTCGGCGCGAACCTTCGGTAGGCGCAGATGAGGGCTGGCGGAATCGTCGGTCACCAGCCCGCCGGTGTGGAACATGCCGATCGCCCCGACGACATCCGGTCGGGTGGCGGCCGCCAGCAGCGCCCATCGCCCGCCGGCGCAGTAGCCGGTGGCGCCGACCGACCCGTCGGCGACATCGTCGAGTCCGCGCAGCGTGTCGAGGTATCGCGACAAGTCGGCCTCGGCGAGGTCGTCGGTGAGGGCGTGGACCCGGGGCATCGCCTGCGCGAAGAACGGCCGGCGGTTGTCCGGGTCGGTGAGGTCGAGGGTGGACTCGAGTTCCGTTGCGGTGCCGTGACGGTAGAAGACGTTGGGCGCCAACACGACATACCCCCACGACGCGATCCGATCGGCCATCTCCTTGGTCCGGGACGTAGGCCGATGGCGTCGATGACGAACAGCACGCCCGGCAGCGGTCCGGAAACACCGTCCGGCCGGGTGAGATACGCGTCGGCGACGCCGTCGTCGGTGCGGATGTCGATCATCTCGTTGGGCACAGGGGTCCTCTCCTCGGATCGGCTTCTCTCACAGGTCACCTGGTAGTTTGTCCCGCCGGATTCCGCGCCAGCTCGGGTGACGCAGGTGGCCGGTGGTGGTCCAGTCCATGAATCGGACCTCGCCGACGATCTTGGGCAACACCCAGATCGCGCTGGATGCCACCGGGCGGTCCAGTTTGTCCACGAACGGGCATCGGTTGATCCGCAAGGACTCCAGTTCTTCGGCCAGCATGCGCAATTGGGCATCGGAAAAGCCGGTGCCCACCCGGCCGACGTAGCGCAGGCCGGTTTCCTCGGGCAGTCCGAGTAGCAGTGATCCGATGGTGTTGGCGCGGTTCCCACGACCCGGGCGGTAGCCGCCGACCACCACCTCGATATCGCTCCAGTTCTTGTGCTTGAGCCATTGGGTGGTGCGGCGACCCTGCTGATAGGTCGACGTCCGCCGCTTGGCGATGACACCCTCGTACCCTTGCTCGCGGCTCTCCTCGACGGCCGCGCGACCCGGACCCGACAGCAGCGGCGGCACTTCGGCGTAGGCCGACCGCGACAGCAGGGGCGCGATCTCCTCGAGTACCTCGCGACGTTGCGACCACGACCGCCGCAGGAGCGAGGTGCCGTTGAGGTACAGGACGTCGAAGATGTACAGCTTGAGGGTCAGGTCCTCCTCGGTGGCGTTCCGCGCCGACAGCAGCGTGAAGTTGGTGCGACCGCTGGCGTCGAGGGCCACGACCTCGCCGTCGAGGACGACGTCGATGAGACCCAGATCGTCGGCGATGGAACGCAACTCGGGGAAATCCTTGGTCATGTCGATACCCGATCGCGACGTGAGCCGGAAGTTCCCGTCGATGTAGCGCAACAGGATTCGGTAGCCATCCCACTTGCCCTCGAATGCCCAGTCGCGGCCGTCGAGGTTCTCGATCGACTCGTCGGTGGCCAACATCGGCCGCGGATCGCGCAGGCTGTCCGGCAGGATCGGCCGCGGCTCATCGCTCATCAGGTGCGCCAGCCAGTTCTTGTCACCGGTCCGGATCAGGGCGTAGCGCCCCTGGATTCGCTCCCCGTGGAGGCGGACGATGACCTCGTTGTCGCGCCACTTCTCCGTTTCATACGTGCCGCGGTCCCAGATCTCGACATGCCCGCCGCCGTATTCGCCTGCAGGAATGTCACCTTCGAAGTCGGCGTAGTCCATCGGGTGATCCTCGGTGTGCACTGCCAGCCGGTTCTGCCCCGGGTCATCGGGCAGGTTCTTCGGCACCGCCCACGACACCAACACGCCGTCACGCTCGAGCCGGAAGTCGTAGTGCAGGCGGCGGGCGTGATGCTCCTGGATCACGAAGATCGGGCCCTCGGAGGTGTCGCCGGACTCCTGGCGTTCGCGGTGGGCGTCGTCGCCGAACGGTTCGGGGGTCTTACCGGCGTCGCGTTTGCGGCGATACTCGCCGAGGCTGACGACAGGGTCGGGAACAGGGGGATCGGGGATGTGGGGATCGGCGGTTGCCTCGATGAGTTCCTGTGCGGTTGGGGGGCTCTCGGCGTTGGGTTTCTGGGGGGTGGCCCTTCGTGACGACCCTCCGCTAGCGCTCCGGGTCTCCTCAGGGATCGAAGAGGACGACCCTCCGCTAGCGGTCTCCTCAGGGGTCAAACGGGTCGGGGGGACGTCGAGGTCCGCCAACAGGTCGCCCTCGGAGTCGACCCGGTCGAGCACCTCGTCGAACAGCAACTGCGCGATGTCGCGGTCGGAGAGTTCATCCCAGGTCCGCGGTGCCGCCACCCACGGTTGCTCGCGGCCCCGCATCGAATACGGCGCGAGCGTCGTCTTGGAGCCGCTGTTCTGACTCCAGTCGATGAACACCTTGCGGTCGCGAACCGACTTCGCCATCGTCGCGGTGATGTCGTCGGGATGGGCGTTGGCCAGGCTCGTCGCGATCTGTTTGGCGACGGTGCGGGCGGCGTCGGGGGAGACCGGCCGGTCGAACCGCGCGTACAGGTGCATGCCCTTGCCGCCGCTGGTGACCGGGAACGCGGTCAGCCCGGCCGCGGCCAGCATGTCCCGGATCATCAGCGCGACCTCGGCGCACTGGGACAGCGGAACGCCCGGCCCGGGGTCGAGGTCGAGGACGAGGCGATCGGCCTTGGGCGGACCCGAATCGGGTTCGGGCACCCGCCACTGCGGTGTGTGGAGCTCGAGCGCGGCCATTTGCCCGAACCACACCAGATCCGCACGCGACGACGCCAACGGATAGGTGATCACCCGCTTGCTGTGCTGCTCGCCGAAACGCTCGAGCCACTCCGGCGCGGAGGACGGCAGATCCTTCTCGAAGAACGGCATCGACTCGACACCGTTCGGCCACCTCTTGCGGGTTATCGGGCGCCCGTCGAGATGCGGCAGCATCACGTTGGCGATCCGTGAGTAGTAGTCGATGACCTCGAATTTCCGTGTTCCGGTATCGGGGTAGAGCACCTTGTCGAGGTTGGTGATCGCGATGCGACGCCCGTCGACGTCGAGGGTCTCACCACCGGCCATGACGACCATTGTCCACGCTCGATCGCCGGTCGATCTCCCATTGAGCGCCGAGGTTTTCACCAACGGGTGGCACAATGAACGCCATGCGCTCGATCTGGAAGGGCGATCTGAGCTTTGGCCTGGTCAACGTGCCGGTCAAGGTGTACTCGGCCACGGAAAGCCACGACCGGAAGTCGTATCAGGTCGACTCCAAGGACGGCACACGGATTCGGTATCGCCGCGTTCGGGAGGGCACCGACACCGAGGTCGACTACTCCGACATCGCCAATGCCTACGAAACCGACTCCGGCGAAACAGTGATCCTCACCAAAGAGGACCTGGCGACACTGCCGGTGCAGAAGAGCCCGGAGATCTCGATCCTCGAGTTCGTGCCGACCGAGCAGGTCGACCCGATCTACTTCGACAAGCCCTACTACCTCGAGCCGTCGTCGAAGTCTCCGAAGGCGTATGCGCTGCTCGCGCAGGCTCTGCAGAAGACCGAGCGGCTCGCCATCGCGCAGTTCACGTTGCGCAACCGCACACGGTTGGCGGCGCTGCGTGTCGTCGACGGTGTGATGACGTTGCAGACGCTGCTGTGGCCCGACGAGGTGCGTGCCGCCGACTTCCCGTTCCTCGAGGAGGACACCGAGATCCGGCCGCAGGAACTCGACATGGCGGCGTCACTCATCGAGACCATGGCCAAGGACTTCGACCCCTCGGAGTTCGAGGACCGCTATCAGAACGAGCTGTCGAAGCTCGTGGAGGCCAAAGCCGACGGTGCCGAGGCGTTCCCGGAGAGCGACGAGGAGCCCGAGGAAGACGAGGACTCCGAGGTCGCCGATCTGCTGGCCGCCCTGCGGGCATCGGTGAAGGACAAGGATTCCGGCGGGTCGTCGAAGGACGACGACGACAAGGACGCGAAGAAGGCGCCTGCGAAGAAGGCCGCAGCGAAGAAGGCGCCCGCCAAGAAGGCCGCGGCGAAGAAGTCGACGGCGAAGAAGTCCACAGCCAAGAAGGCGCCGGCGAAGAAATCGGCGGCCAAGAAGTCCGCCTGACGATTTCGGCAGTACTTTCTGCTCGTTGCGTTCGGGTCCTCGGATAGACGTATCAAGTGGTGGTGCTCGGGGGTTGACGGCTGCCCGAAACGGGTCTATTCTCGAACATACGTTCGGATGAATGGTCTGCCGGGGGGTGACGATGACCGAACACCATGACGACACCGATTCTGGCGCCGACTGCGCTGCGGACGAG
>NZ_JAZDUF010000009.1:0-207898 GCF_036350415.1 Gordonia sesuvii | reverse complement strand
AATCCGCGGTTGTCGCGGGCGTATTTGGTTTCGTCACAAATTCTGAATCATGCCCCGACAACCGCTCTGAACTGCGCAAACACGCCGCAGCATTCTCACCAACCGCGATCTACGGCTGTAGTACTAGGCGTCGGTCGAGGTTGATGGCAGCGCTGATCAGGGACAGATGCGTGAAGGCCTGCGGCATGTTCCCCAGTTGTGCGCCGGTCAGGCCGATCTGCTCCGCGTAGAGCCCGAGATGGTTGGCGTGGGTGAACATCTTCTCCATGGCGAGCCGGGCGTCGGCGAGCCGACCGGATCGTGTCAGTGCCTCCACATACCAGAACGAACACAGCGAGAACGTGCCCTCGCCGCCGTCGAGACCGTCGTGGCCGTCGGAGGTGTCGTAGCGAAACACCAGTGAATCGCTGACCAATTCGTCCTCGATGGCGCGCAAGGTACTCACAAACCGCTGGTCGGTGGGGGCGAGGAGTTTGACCGCCGGGATGAGCAGCAGCGCGGCGTCGAGCCGATCGGAGTCGAGGGTCTGCACGAATGCTTCGAGCTTCTCGTTCCAACCGCGCTCCATGATCTGGGTGAAGATCTCGTCACGGGTGGCCATCCAGGTGGCGACGTCGCCGGGCAGCCCGCGCTGTCGGCTCATCCGGATCATCCGCTCCAAAGCCACCCAGCACATCAGCCGCGAGTACACATGATGGCGGGGTTCGGTCCGGACCTCCCAGATGCTCTGATCGGGTTGATCCCAGTTGTCGACGAGCCACGCCGCGACCTCGCACAGCTGGGCCCATGAGTCATACGAGATGCCCGGTCCGTACTTGTTGTACAGGTAGACCGAGTCGATGAGTTCCCCGTAGATGTCGAGCTGGCGTTGCTGGGCGGCGGCGTTGCCGATCACCACCGGCGACGACCCCTCGTACCCTTCCCAGTCGAGCCGAGTCTCGCTCGGCGGTGGATCACCGTCGAGCGTGTACATCAGGCGCAGCGGGCCCGTCTGTTCGTCACCGCCGTCGGCGAAGCGGCACGTCAGCCACTGCATGAAGGACGCCGCCTCGTCGGTGAACCCGAGTCGCAGCAGGGCGTACAGCGTGAACGCGGTGTCCCGAATCCACACGTAACGGTAGTCCCAGTTACGTTCGCCGCCAATGCTCTCCGGAAGTCCGGCGGTCACCGCCGACACCACCGCGCCGGTGGGCTCATGCGTCAGCAGTTTGAGCGTCAGCGCCGACCGGTGCACCATCTCGCGCCACCGGCCGGTGTAGGTGCTCTGCGAGATCCAGCGCTGCCAGAATGCGACGGTCTCGGCGACCACCGCCGGTTCGCGGTCGTGCGCGAAGCAGTCGTCGGCGATCGGATCCGGGGCTGCCACCGTGGTCCTCGATTCGCCGGTTCGCACGGTGAATGTCGTCTCGATGTCACGGTCGTCGAGAACCGTCCAGTCGCCCTCGCCGAGGACGTGCAGGGCGAATCCGTCCGCCTCGAAACCGACGCGACCGCCGTCGACCGACACGGTGTGTGGCGCGCAGCCGTAGTCGAACCGCGGCGCGAGTCGCATCCGGAACGTCACCTCACCGCGTACGCAGACGACCCGGCGCACGATTCGCGTGCGGTGGTCGTCGTCGTGGGGACGTGCGATCGGCATCAGATCCTGCACCTCGGCCACGCCGTCGTCGCTCATGAAGCGGGTCACCAGAACGTTGGAGTCGGGGAGATAGAACTGCCGGGTCGTGACGTCGCCGTCGAGCTGTTCGATCGTCCACGCGCCGCCACGCTCCGCGTCGAGCAGCGAGCCGAAGACGCTGGGGGAATCGAAGCGCGGGCAGCAGAACCAGTCGATCCGGCCGTCCACGCCGATCACGGCGGCCGTGCGCAGGTCGCCGATGACGCCGTGGTCGGCGATCGGCAGATATCCCGGCGCGGGCGAGGACGTGGTGGTGGCACCGTCGGTTCGGGTCATACCCGCAGGTTAGGCGCCCTCGCGCAACTGCGAGGTCGACGACGGATACGGTCACGGAGTCGTGATCCGATGCCACGATTCGGTATCGATCGGTGTCGCCGGAAATGGCACCTTGACCCTGACACCGTGTGAGACAGGAGTGTGATCGTGTCATGTTCACCATCGGAGATTTCGCCACGATGGGTCGGGTGTCGGTACGGATGTTGCGGCACTACGACTCGATCGGGCTCCTGCAACCGGCACGAGTCGACGACCACACCGGCTACCGCTATTACGAGGCCGACCAACTCCGTCGGCTCAACCGGCTGGTCGCGCTGAAGGATCTGGGATTCACCCTGTCCGAGGTCACCCGGATCATCGACGCCGACGTCGACACCGCCGAATTGCGGGGCATGCTGACTCTGCGGCAATCGCAGGTGGCGGCCCAGATCGAGGCCGATTCCGACCGCCTACGGCGCATCGAGGCGAGACTCCGGATGATCGAAAGGGAAGGCAGAATGAGCACCAGTTCCGTCACCGTGAAGTCGGTCGAGCAACTTCGGATCGCGTCCGTGTCCGGCGTCGCCGACAGCGCCAACAGCGAGGACATCGCACCCGTCATCCAAACGCTCTTCGGTGAGTTGTTCGGCCCGCTGCAGGTTGCCGGGGTGCAACCTGCCGGCCCGATCGTCGCGACCTACGCGCCGACCGGCGACGGCAAGATGACCGTCACCGCCGGATGCACCGTCGCCGACGGTGTGAACGTCGATGGACTCGAGATCTCCACTCTTCCGGGACAGGAGCAGGTGGCGAGCTACATCCACGAGGGCGAGATGGCCAACATCGGGGAGGGCTACCAGACCCTCGCGACCTGGATCGACGACAACGGATACGTCACCGACGGCACCGCCCGGGAGGTCTACCTGGTCAGCCATCCCGAGCCGGAGGAGAAGTGGCAGACCGAGCTGCAGATGCCGATCACCGCGTCGGCCTGAGCTGTCGCAGCACGCCGGTAGGGTGCGGTTGATCACCGAGCCCGAGGAGTGCGCATGTCGTTCGTGACCACCGGAGATGACGGCGTGACCCGCTGCGGTTGGGCGGCGGTCGAGCCGGAGACCACCTACCACGACGACGAGTGGGGATTCCCCCTCGAGGGCGACGACGCGTTCTTCGAACGGGTCGCCCTCGAGGGCTTCCAGTCCGGTTTGAGCTGGCGCACCATCCTCACCAAGCGGGAGAACTTCCGCGCCGCATTCGCCGGCTTCTCCATCGAGAAGGTCGCCCGGTTCACCGACGCCGATGTGGCCCGACTGCTCGCGGACGCCGGGATCGTGCGACATCGCGGCAAGATCGACGCGACCATCAACAACGCTCGTCGCGCCGAAGAACTGATCGAGAGTGAGGGATCATTGCCCGGTTTCTTCTGGCGATACGAAGCCGATGCTGAGGCGGAACCGCAGTCGCAGACCACGTCTGCCGAGTCGATCGCGCTGTCGAAGGAACTCAAGAAGCGGGGCTGGAAGTTCGTCGGACCAACCACCATGTTCGCGCTGCTGCAGGCCAGCGGCATCGTCAACGACCACGCCCTCGAGTGCGTGACGCGCGAGCGGGTCGCGATGGCGCGGGCAGCGGCCCGGCCGACGGTTTCGCGCGGCGGAGCTTGACCTCAAGTGGACTTGAGGTCTTAACGTCGCGGGCATGACGACGCAGATGACCGAACGCAAACTGTCCGATCCCGATGTGCTCGAGTACCTGGCAACTCAGAAGCTCGGCCGATTGGCGACGGTCGACCGGCACGGGGCACCGCAGAACAATCCGGTCGGGTTCTGGGTGAACGAGGAGCTGGGCACCATCGACATCGGCGGGCTGAGCCTGTCGACGAGTCGCAAGTTCCGCAACCTCGCGCACAACGACCGGGTGGCGTTCGTCGTCGACGACCTGGCGTCGGTGACACCGTGGCGGGTGCGCATGGTCGAGATCCGCGGCCGGGGCGAGCAGATCACCGATGCGCCGTCACCCCGACCAGGCATGGACTCAGCGTTGATCCGGGTCCATCCGGAACGCATCATCGCCTTCGGAATCACCGACTGACCTTGGTAGACCGCGGTAACACAAACGTCACCTCACCTGGATTGTTGACAATCCGACAATGTGTCATCATTCCTGCATGAAACCGGTGGAGGTCACAGGCGTCCCCCAGCAGCAGGTGGGGATCGGCATGGTGTGTCCGTTCGACATGGCGCTCGACCGCGAGCTGTGGCGTTGGATGCCGGACTCAGCGTCCATCTACTTCACGCGCACCGGATTCATCGACGCCCCGGTCGACGTCGATCTGTGCCGCGACCTCAACAATCACGCCGACATCACGGCCGCGGTTCGCAGCATCACCGCGGTCGGGCCGCACGTCGTCGGATACGCCTGCGCGTCAGGAAGTTTCGTGTACGGGATGACCGGCGCGCGGGAGCTGTCGCACTGCATGATCGCAGCAGGCGCCGCGGCGGCGGTGACCACGTCGGAGGCGTTGGTGCGCGCTCTCGACGTGATGAACCTGAGCCGCATCGCGGTGGCCACCCCGTACACGTCGGCACTGACCGGGCTGCTGTGCGACTTCATCGGCGAGGCCGGCCGCACGGTGGTGTCCCAGGCTGGATTGGGGCGCGACCATGAGATCTGGACCATTCCGTATGCGGTGACGTGCGATCTGATCCGGGCCGCCGACCATCCGGATGCGGACGCGATCTTCGTATCGTGCACCAACTTGTGGACCTACGAGATCCTCGGCCTCATGGAGGCGGAGCTCGGCAAGCCGGTGCTGTCGGCCAATCAGGTCACGGCCTGGGCGACGCTGTCGGATGCGGGTTTGGTGGCCGAATCGCTGTCCGGCGACGACGGGCAGTCGCTGTTCGCCCGAGTAGCCTGAGGCTCATGTCCGATGGCGCACCTTTTGGCGAAGCGACCGATGCCACCTATGTCCAGCTGACCACCTTCCGCAAGGACGGCACGCCCAAACCGTCACCCATCTGGGCGGCGATGGACGGGGACCGGATGGTGGTGTGGACGGAAACCGATTCGTGGAAGGTGAAGCGACTGCGCCGGGACAGCCGTGTCCTCGTACAGGCCTGCGACGCACGCGGGAAGAAGACGCGCGGTGAGGTCGTCGAGGGTACCGGCGAGGTGCTCGACGCCGCGGGAACCGAGCGGGTTCGTGAGCTGATCCGTCGGAAATACGGTCTGCTCGGAAAGGTCATCGTCACAGCGTCGACCTGGCGTCGTGGCAAGGACGGCACGATCGGTATCTCGATCCAGCGCACTCCTCCCAGCTGACCTTCCCGAACACAGCGCCCCTCGCGAGAGCAGCCGGCGTGATCAGATCAACTGGTCGTAGCACCGCGCCCAGATCGCCTCGTGCTGAGCCGGATTGATGCGTCCATTGCGCAGGTCGGCGTCGTTGCGTCGCAGAGCATCGACGATGTCGAGCAGGTGATTGCGTGGTACCGACGTGAGTGGGTCCGCAGTCAGGTCGAGCCACACCGTCCGGTGGTGGATGCGACGACGAACCTGATGGGTGGTCCGCTCCGACCACACGACGGCGGCCGCGGTGATCAGTGCGGGCACCGAGATCGACCAAACCACGCCGACACCCGCACCCGCGAGGACGGTCCAGAGGACGAGGCCCACGGCCGAACCCCAGATGGGCGCGGCGTACCAGATGCGCAGCCGCAACCGTTGCTCGTATGGAATCCCCGGAGGGTAGATGATCAGCCGGTACTGCGCCCAATGCCGCGCGTACCCCACTCGCATCATGCCCCACGAATCGGGTCCGGCGAGACGATGTGGCCGGCGGGGATGTACCGCCGCGACGGGCGCAGTCGGCTGCGATCGGCGTAGTGGCCCAAAAGTTGTGTCGCTCATGTCATCAGGCCTACTCCCGCCGAAGTCGGGGCAGCGGCTTCGCAACGAGATCTACACGCCGGTCGAGCACATCTTGACGTCATCCTGACGCCGGATTCGACGAGTGCATACGCGCCATCAAGAACGGTTCTGCGCGCGTATGGATCGCGTTAAGGACCCTGTGCACCGGCGTCTGGCGGAGTGATCCTGTTCGTCGTGCCGTGCGGCAGCTGCTGCACGGAATCGACTTCGAACAAGGAGTGGAAGTGGCAGACCTGCTGTATCTGCTCGCGGCGCTCGCAGGCTTCGTGGCCTGCCTGTTGGTCGTGCGCGGCGTCGACGTGAGGATCGGCCGATGACGGCCGCCGGGGTGACCGCGGTCGTGTTGCTGGCGGTCGCAGGTGCTGTCGTGATCTATCTGCTGGCGGCGCTGATTGCGCCGGAAAGGTTCTGAGCAGGTGTCCGAAACCTCCGCCGGCCTCCTTCAACTCGCCCTGCTGATCGCGGTGCTGGCCGTGTTGTACGTACCGCTCGGTGACTACATGGCCCGCGTCTACGACTCCGGCCGTGACCTCCGGGTGGAGCGCATTCTGTATCGGATCGGCCGAATCGACCCGCGTGGACAACAGACCTGGGTCCGGTATGCCCTTGCCGTACTCGGATTCTCCGTGATGTCGTTCCTGATCCTGTATGCGATCCAACGTTTGCAGGGCGTGCTCCCGTGGTCGGACGACAAGCCCGGCGTCGATCCGTCGATGGCGTTCAACACCGCGATCTCGTTCGTCACCAACACCAACTGGCAGTCGTATTCGCCCGAAGCGGTGATGAGCAACCTGACACAGATGGTCGGCCTCACGGTGCAGAACTTCGTGTCCGCGGCCGTCGGGATGGCCGTCGCTGTCGCACTGATCCGCGGCATCATGAACCGCAAGGGCGATGGCGAACTGGGCAACTTCTGGGTCGACCTGATCCGCGGAACGGTGCGAATCCTGTTGCCGCTGAGCTTCATCGTCGCAGTGATACTACTGACCCAGGGCGCGATTCAGTCCTTCCGCACGGGATTCGACTTCGTCACGCTCGACGGGGAACAGATGCGCAGTATGGTCGGTCCGTTCGCATCCCAGGAGGCGATCAAGGAGATCGGCACCAACGGTGGCGGAACACTCTCGATCAACTCGGCTCATCCGTTCTCCAACCCGACACCGCTGTCGAACATCGTGGAGAACATCGCCCTCTTGATCGTCCCGGTGTGCCTGACCCGCACCTACGGCACGTTGGTTGGTGACCGTCGGCAGGGACTCACGCTTCTGGGTGTGATGACCGCGATCTGGACGGCGATGCTGGCCATCGTCTGGATCGCCGAATCCGGCGCCGCAGGAACAGCTTCGTCTGCTGCCGGTGCGATGATGGAGGGCAAGGAGCAGCGGTTCGGTATCCCGGCATCGGTCTTGTGGGCTGTCTCGACGACGGGAACATCTACGGGTGCAGTCAATTCCATGCACGACAGTTATTCGGCCGCCGGTGGCGGTGCGCTGATCTGGAACATGCTGCTCGGCGAGGTCGCGCCCGGCGGTGTTGGGGCCGGGCTGTACGGGATTCTCATCATGGCTGTCATCACGGTGTTCGTGGGCGGTCTCCTCGTCGGCCGGTCACCGGAGTTCCTGGGCAAGAAGATCGGACAGAACGAGATCACGGTGTGCGCGCTCTATGTGCTGGTGATGCCGGCGCTCGTCCTCGCCGGCACCGCGATCTCGGTGATCCTCGGTTCGACGACGGGCTTCCAGGGCAACAGCGGCGACGCCGGTACGCCCGGGTCGATCCACGGATTCAGTGAGGTGATCTACGCGTACACGTCGGCCGCCAACAACAACGGCAGCGCGTTCGGTGGGCTCACCGTCACCAGTGACTGGTTCCAGACATCTCTCGGTATCGCCATGCTGCTGGGGCGATTCCTGCCGATCATCTTCGTCCTGTCGCTGGCGGGTCTGCTTGCGCGGCAGAAGCCACGTACTCGGCAGGCAGCGGTCGACGACGTTGGCGCGGATGAGGATCGGCAGCGCGTGTCGGACGGTACAACTGTTGTTGCTGAACGGATTCCGACCCTCTCGCGAGCGCGTGTCGACGATCCGTCGACGCTCCCCACGCACGGACTGCTGTTCGGCGCGTTGCTCGTCGGCACCATCCTGCTGGTTGCCGGACTCACCTTCTTCCCGGCGATGGCGCTGGGACCGATCGCGGAGGCAATGCTGTGACCACTCCTGCAAGTCGACGGCGCGAGACCCTTCGTGACGCATCGCTCGTACCTCGCGAGGCTCCTCAGGGATCAGGTGAGGTGCCCCCTTTGACCCCTGAGGAGCACGCGAACGGAGTGAGTGTGCGTCACGAAGGGTACCTTCGTGACGCTCGCAAGCTCGCTCCTCAGGGAGCGGGGGACGCTCGCGAGCTCGCTCCTCAGGGAGCAGACAAGACGCAGCTCGTCACGAGTGGCGCATTCGACGTACGAACGTTGATCACCTCACTGCCACAAGCAATTCGCAAGCTGTCACCCCGCGCACAGGCCCGCAACCCGGTGATGTTCGTCGTGTACATCGGGGCGGTCATCACCACGCTGCTGGCGATCTGGCAGCCGTCCTGGTTCGCGTGGGCGGTGACCGTATGGTTGTGGTTCACGGTCGTCTTCGCCAACCTGGCCGAGGCCGTCGCCGAGGGTCGCGGCCGCGCACAGGCCGACAGCCTGCGAAAGGTCAAGCAGGACACAACGGCTCGCCGCCTCGACGACAAGGGTGCGACCACCGAGGTGCCAGGCAGCGCCCTGCGGATCGGCGACCTGATCGTCGTCGAGGCCGGTGAGGTGATCGCCGGCGACGGCGATGTGGTGGACGGCATCGCCACCGTCGACGAGTCGGCCATCACCGGCGAGTCCGCGCCCGTCGTCCGCGAGTCCGGCGGCGACCGTTCGGCCGTCACCGGCGGCACCGTGGTCCTCTCGGACCGGATCGTCGTCAAGATCACGACGGCGCCCGGCGAGACCTTCGTCGACCGGATGATCGCCCTCGTCGAGGGAGCCGCACGGAAGAAGACGCCCAACGAGATCGCCCTCGACATCCTGCTGACGAGCCTGACGATCATCTTCCTCCTGGCGGTGGTCGCGGTCGGGCCGATGCAGCAATACGCGGGCCAGGAACCCGATCCGATCAAACTGATCGCGCTGCTGGTCTGCCTCATCCCCACGACGATCGGTGCGTTGCTGTCATCGATCGGCATCGCCGGCATGGATCGTCTGGTGCAACGCAACGTGCTCGCGATGTCGGGGCGAGCCGTCGAAGCCGCCGGCGACATCGACACCCTGCTGATGGACAAGACCGGGACCATCACCTTCGGCAATCGGCGGGCCACCGAACTCCTCGGCGCGGCCGGGATCGACGCCGTCGACCTCGCCCGCGTCGCCTACATCTGCAGCCTCGCCGACGACACCCCGGAGGGCCGCAGCATCGTCGAACTGTGTGTAGGTGACTTCGCGGTGGAGGAGATCGATCCCGCGACGCTCGCCGCCGCCCGCGCGCATCAGCACCCCGAGTACGAGGCCGTGCCGTTCACCGCGGAGACCCGAATGAGCGGCATCGACCGTCACGGCCGGGAGGGGACCGTCGAGTACCGGAAAGGCGCAGCCGATGCCGTCGCCCGGTGGGTGGTCGCCGGAGGTGGTGAGGTGACCGCGTCCGTGCTCGAGCAGGTCGAGCGGGTCTCGTCGGGCGGGGCGACACCGCTCATGGTCGCCGTTCGCGGTTCCGTCGGCGCAGACGAGGGTTCTGTCGGCGCGAAAACGGGTTCTGTCGGCGGAAAAGTGGGTTCTGTCGGCGGGGGCGGGGGCGGGGGCGGGGTGCCGGTGGTGCTGGGCGTCATCGTGCTGTCGGATGTGGTCAAGCCCGGCATGTCCGAACGATTCGCGCAGTTGCGAGCGATGGGGATCAAGACGGTGATGGTCACCGGCGACAACCCGCTGACCGCGAAGGCGATCGCAGCAGAGGCCGGGGTCGACGACTTCGTCGCCGAGGCCACCCCGGAGGACAAACTCGCGCTGATCCGCAAGGAGCAGTCGGGCGGCCGGCTCGTCGCGATGACCGGAGACGGCACCAACGACGCACCGGCGCTCGCACAAGCCGACGTCGGACTGGCGATGAACACCGGTACGTCGGCGGCCAAGGAGGCCGGCAACATGGTCGACCTCGACTCCGACCCGACGAAGCTGATCGACGTGGTGGCGATCGGCAAGCAGCTGCTCATCACCCGTGGCGCGCTCACCACGTTCTCGCTGGCGAACGATCTCGCGAAGTACTTCGCCATCCTGCCGGCACTGTTCAGCTCGATCTACCCGCAGCTCGATGCGCTGAACATCATGCATCTGCACTCGGCGCAGTCGGCGATCGTGTCCGCAGTGATCTTCAATGCCCTGGTCATCGTGGCTCTGATCCCGTTGTCGCTGCGCGGTGTTCGCTATCGTCCGGCCGCGGCGTCACGTCTACTCGGCCGCAATCTGATGATCTACGGCATCGGGGGAGTGATCACGCCGTTCCTCGGGATCTGGCTGATCGACCTCGTGGTGCGCCTTCTTCCGGGAATGGGATGAACAAATGAAGACAGTCATGTCGGGATTCGTGCGTCAGTGGGTGGCCGCGGCCGGAGTGCTTCTCGCTCTCACGGTGGTCCTCGGAGTCGCCTATCCGGCGGCCGTGTGGGCGGTGTCGCGGATCGGCAGCAGCTCTGCGGAGGGATCACAGATCCAGGACGCGCGGGGATGCTCGGTGGGCTCGGAGTTGATCGGGCTCGACCCGAAGGTCGAGCCGGGGCAGCCCGACCCGTTCCTGCACGCGAGAGTCCTGGGATCGAGCGACGACGCCATGGCCGTCGGCGACCCGTCGGCGTCGGCGGCGAGCAACAAGGGCCCGAACAACGAGGAACTCGTGGACTGGATCGTCGAGCGGCGTACCGTCATCGCGGCCCGCGAGGGGGTGGATCCGGCGGAGGTGCCGGTGGATGCGGTGACCGGCTCGGGGTCGGGTCTCGACCCCGAGATCTCCCCGGAGTACGCACGGCTCCAGATGCCCAGATTGGCCCGCGAGAACGGCCTGCCGGTGCAACGGGTCGAGCAGATCATCGACGACAACACCTCGTCGCGCCCGCTCGGCTTCCTGGGACAGCCACGCGTCAACGTGCTGAAGGTGAATCTCGCACTCGGCCACACGGCACCGGCGTGTCCGTGACGAGCCTGACTCCGATTGCCGCCGGATACACTGATCGACATGGCCGCGGCGAGTGATGCGCGTGGACGACTCGAGGTCTTCCTCGGTTGTGCCCCGGGCGTCGGCAAGACATACGAGATGCTTGCCAGCGCCCGGGTGCTCGTCGACGAAGGCGCCGATGTGGTTGTCGCGGTGGTGGAATCGCACGGCCGTGTGGCGACCGCAGCGCTCATCGAGGGATTCGAGACGGTCGCCCGCAGGCCGGTCGAGTACCGCGGCACCGTTCTCGAGGAGATGGACCTCGACGCCGTCCTGGCGCGAAAGCCCCAGGTCGCCCTGGTCGACGAGCTGGCCCACACCAATGCACCCGGGCTGCGGAACACCAAGCGGTGGCAGGACATCGAGGTCCTGCGGGATGCGGGCATCGATGTCCTGTCGACCATCAACATCCAGCACCTGGAGAGCCTGAACGACGTCGTCGCACAGATAACCGGTGTGGTCCAACGCGAGACCGTGCCCGACGACGTCGTGCGGGCGGCCGATCAGATCGAACTGGTGGACATCGCCCCCGAAGCGCTACGCCAGCGGCTGTCGGCCGGAAAAGTCTACCCGGGCGGTCGGATCGACGGCGCGCTGGCGAACTACTTCCGGCAGGGCAACCTCACCGCGCTGCGTGAATTGGCACTGCTGTGGCTCGCCGATCAGGTCGACGACAATCTCGCCGATTACCGTGCTGCGCACGCGATCACCGAGACATGGGAGGCGCGGGAACGGGTCGTCGTCGCGATCACCGGAGGTCCCGAATCGGCGACGCTGCTTCGGCGGGCCAGTCGGATCGCGTCCCGGTCCAGTGCAGAACTCGTCGTGGTGCACATCGTCGCCGGGGACGGTCTCGCCGACCGGACCCGTTTCGACATCGACACCCTACGAGACCTCGCAGCAGGGTTCGGTGCGAAGATCCACACCGTCGTCGGCGACGACATCCCGACCACGCTGTTGGAGTTTGCCCGTGGCGTCAATGCGACCCAGTTGGTGCTGGGGACATCCCGTCGCCCGCGGTGGCAACGCATTCTCGACGAGGGCGTCGGCGCCACCGTGGTCCGCGAGAGCGGGCGGATCGACGTGCACATGGTCACGCACGACGAGACACGCAAGCGGAATCGGCTCGACATCCGCGACACCCGGTTTCAGCGTCCGCTGAGCTGGGCCGCCGCGGTCGTGGTGCCGTTCATCGTCACAGCCGTCCTGACCTATCTCGATCGCTGGCTCGGATTGTCCAGTGAGTCGGCATTGTTCTTCGTGGCGGTGCTCGCGGTGTCGATGCTGGGCGGCGTCGGACCTGCGGCGTTGTCGGCGGTGGTGTCGGGACTGTTGCTCAACTACTTCTTCACCGACCCGCGTTTCACCTTCACGATCAACGACACCGACAATCTGATCACGATCCTGGTCATGCTGATCATCGCGACGGCCATTGCGGCATTGGTCGATTCGGCCACCGTTCGTCGCGTGCAGGCCCAGCGCGCCGGACGTGACGCGGAGTTGTTGGCGCTGTTCTCCAGCGCCGTGCTCGGCGGTGCGGACGTGCCGGCATTGCTCGATCGGGTGCGCGAGACCTATGACCAGGACGGGGTGGCCCTGATCCGTAGGTCGGAACGCGGAGCGATCTCGATCGAGTCCGAGGTCGGCATCGGCGCGCCGCGGACGGAGACCGACGCGGTGACGGTATGCCCGGCCCCCGGTGGCGAGTTCGAACTGTGGCTCGCCGGACCCGAGCTCGGTGGTCGCGACCGGCGAGTGCTCACCGCGGTCGCCACGCAGGCTGCCGGCGCGGTCCAGCGACATCAGCTGGAATCCGAGGCCGCGGCGGCCGAGGCACTGGCCCAGACCGACGAGCTGCGGCGCGCCCTGTTGTCCGCGGTCAGCCACGACCTGCGGACGCCGCTCGCCGCCGCCAAGGCGTCGGTGTCGAGCCTGCGGAGCACCGACGTCACGTTCAGTGAGTCCGACACAGCCGAGTTGCTCGCCACCATCGAGGAATCGGTCGATCAGCTCGCCGCGCTCGTCGGCAACCTGCTCGACTCCTCGCGGCTCGCCGCGGGAGCGGTGCGCCCGAAGCTGCAGCGGACCTACCTGGCCGAGGTGGTCCACCGTGCCACCGCGGCCGTTCACCGCAGCGGTCCGACCGCGCCCACCACTGCCGTCGAGCTGGAACAGGCGTGGGCGTACACCGACGGGGGCCTGCTGGAACGCGCGTTGGCCAACCTCATCGACAACGCCTACCGCCATGGTGGCGGCGAGGTGACCGTCGACGCGCGTTCCGAGACCGTCACCGACCTCGAATCCGATTCCGGCGCAGATGATATCCGATGTGTCATCCGCGTCATCGACCACGGCTCCGGGATACCGCCCGACGAGCGAGGTCGGGTGTTCACCGCGTTCCACCAGTTCGGGGATCAGAACGGCGCGAGCACCGGAGTCGGGCTCGGACTGTCGGTGGCGCGGGGATTCGTCGCCGCCATCGGGGGCACCCTCGAGGCGACCGAGACCAGCGGCGGGGGAACGACGATGGTGATCTCGTTGCCGATGGCCGCGGAACCCACCGACCGGGACGTGCCGTCGTGAATGCACACGTCCGGGTCCTCGTGGTCGACGACGAGCCACAGTTGTTGCGGGCGTTGCGGATCAACCTCAACGCCCGCGGTTTCGCAGTGACCACCGCCGCCAACGGCGCGGAGGCGCTCGCCGCCGCCGCGCGCACCAACCCGCAGGTCGTCGTCCTCGATCTGGGGCTTCCCGACATCGACGGGCTGACCGTTCTCGAGGGTCTGCGCGGGTGGACGAACGTGCCGGTCATCGTGTTGTCGGCGCGTGCGGATGCCGCCGACAAGGTGGCGGCGCTCGACGCCGGTGCCGACGACTACGTCACGAAACCCTTCGGGATGGAGGAGTTCCTGGCGCGTCTGCGCGCAGCGGTCCGACGCGGAGCGGTGGTGTCGGATGCCGTGGGCGCGCCGGTCGTCGACGCAGGCGACTTCGTGGTCGACCTGTCCGCGAAGTCGGCGACCCGTGGTGGCGCGCAGGTGCATCTCACGCCCACCGAGTGGGGAATCCTGGAGATGCTGGTCCGCCACGAGGGCAAACTGGTGTCGCAGAAGGAAATCCTGCAGTCCGTGTGGGGTCCGACGTATCTCAACCAGACCAACTATCTGCGGGTGTACTTGGCCAGTCTGCGGCGCAAACTCGAAGCCGATCCGGCTCACCCACGCCACCTGCTCACCGAGACGGGGATGGGGTACCGGTTTGTCAGGTGAGTTGAGCTCGCGAATGGTTTGACGCACAAGATATTTGATGATCCAGGTCGATGTCGGCTGTGTCCTGCTGTGCCGGCGCGATGTGCACGACTGGGTGCGATCGTCTACACTCGGTGGCCGGTGTGCCGGGAAGCCTGGTCGGCCACGAGGTTGTTGACTGTTCGACGCCTCGTGTAGAAATGTCGACCCACGAAAGGCGCAACACCGCAATGTGGATAGCTCAATGCTCGAGAAACAGTCGAATTGATGTGAGGACCTCGACCGATGGCTCGCCATGAAGGGCGGGGCATCACCTACGGCAAAAGAGGTCTCGCGTCGTTCGTGGTCAGCCGTTTCCCGACTCTCCGACACTCTTCAGCGGGACACCGTCGGCGGATGCCTGTTGCTGGGTGCCGCCGTATTCGCCCTGCTCTGGGCAAACTCGCCCTGGGGTGACGCGTATGCGGCACTCGGCGAGGTGGAGGTCGGCGCCGACATCTTCGGCTTGCACCTGGACCTGAGCCTTTCCGCGTGGGCTGCGGACGGACTACTCGCGATATTCTTCTTCGTGGTCGGTCTGGAACTCAAGCAGAAGTTCGTTGCCGGGGATCTCCGCGACCCCTCGCGGGCCGCGCTTCCGATCGCCGGTGCTGTCGGTGGGATGATTGTTCCCGCAGCGATTTTCGTGGCAGTCACCCTGCCGGCCGGGGATGGTGCCGTCGAAGGGTGGGCCATCCCGGCTGCGACGGACATCGCGTTCGCTCTTGCTGTCCTTGCGGTGGTGGCTACACATCTGCCAGTCGCGCTCAGGACGTTCCTGCTGACCTTGGCTGTGGTCGATGATCTGCTGGCCATCACGGTTATCGCTGTCTTCTACAGCGAATCAATCGATTTCACTTTCCTCGCGTTGGCACTGGTGCCGCTCGCACTCTTCGCCATCTGCGTGCAGCGACGTGTGTCGCAGTGGTGGGTCCTCGTCCCGCTGGCCACGCTCACCTGGATCTTCATGCACGAGTCGGGTGTTCACGCGACCGTCGCAGGCGTACTACTCGGGTTCGCAGTCCCGGTTCTGGCTCGGGACGGTGCAGATGACAACGAACACGGTGGACTCGCCCACCATTTCGAACGTCGAGTGCGCCCGATCTCGGCCGGTGTGGCGGTGCCTGTCTTCGCATTCTTCGCGGCGGGAGTGACCGTCGGTGGGGTCGGTGCACTTGGTGACACCGTCACCGATCCGGTTGCGCTCGGTGTGATCGCCGGACTGGTGGTGGGCAAGGTGGTCGGGATACTCGGCACCACCCGTATCGTCTCGGAAGTCACGCGAGCCTCGCTCGACAGCAGTGTGAAGTGGATCGACATTTTCGGTGTTGCACTGTTGGCGGGAATCGGATTCACGGTGTCGTTGCTGATCGGTGAACTCGCCTATGCCGATGACGGGGACCGCGCCGAGGTGGTCAAGGTAGGGGTCCTGATCGGTTCGCTCATCTCGGCCTCATTGGCGGCGATCGTCCTCCGAGTACGTAACCGGCACTATCGCGATCTGCGGCGGGCAGCCGGCGACGACGACGCCCATCGCACCTCGTCCGCCGAGGGCCGGAACAACGCGCCAAGCCCCTCAGCGGCTACATCGACGTAAGCCAGCCGGGCAGCCTGCCACGCCGTGACCTGGTTGGCTGTGAGCACCGGCTTGTCGATCTCGCGTTCGAGGTCGGCGACCCACGCGATCGTGTGCAGGGCGGTGTCGGGCACCAGGACCGCCTGGGCGTCCGGCGAGTTCGCCGATCGGATCATCTCGAACAGGTTGTCGCCGTCGACGATGCCGGCCTCGGTTGCGGTGTGGATGTCGTGGGCGGCCGACGCGACGACGGCGATCCCGGCCCCGGCGAGGAACGTGGTGAAGCCGTCGGCGACGGGCGCCGGGTAGGTGGCCGCGACCGCCACGGACGTGACGCCGAGTTCGCGGCACGCCGCGGCGAACGCGAGCGAGGTGGATGACACCGGCAGGCCGACGGCGTCGGCGAGGCGGGCAACCTGCTCATGTGCGCCCTCCCAGCCGTACAGGAAGCTGCCGGATGTACAGGCCCACATCAATGCATCGGGCTCGTACGATGCCGCGCGACGCGCACCGTCACGCAGTGGCGCGTCCGTTCCGACGGCACGCATGGCCGCCACGGTGTGGTCATCGGACTCGATGTCGGTGATGATCACCGGCAGGCGGATCACGCCACCCAGGGCGGATTCCACGAGCGGGTAGTCGTCCTCCGCTGCGTGGCCCGGATAGAGCAGCGCGACCGTCGGCGTCCTGGTTGTCACTCACAGACCTCCCGAGTAGATTGTCAACAATCTACCAACATCTCGCCGATCTGCAGAAGGAACCGATGGACACATCCGCACGCTGGTCGACCGCCGCCCACTTGGCGGAGGGATACCGGTCGGGGACGTTCTCCCCGGTCTCGGTGACCGAGGAGCTCCTCTCCGCCATCGAGGCGGACAACCCCGCCGTCAACGCCTATTGTCTCGTCGACGCGGATGCGGCGATACGCGATGCCCGCGCCTCGGCGGAGCGGCACGCCGCGGGCGTGGCGCTTGGCCCCCTCGACGGGGTGCCGGTCAGCATCAAGGACCTGTTCCTCACCAAGGGTTGGCCCACGCTCCGCGGCTCCGAGTTGATCCACGCCGACGACGACGAGTGGGCAGTCGACGCCCCTGCGGTCGCCCGGCTGCGCGAGGCCGGCGCGGTACTGCTGGGGAAGGTGACCACGCCGGAGTTCGGTTGGAAGGGCGTCACCGACAGCCCAAGGTGCGGCGTCACCCGCAACCCGTGGGACACCGAACGGACGCCCGGCGGGTCCAGCGGCGGCAGCGCCGCGGCCGTCGCCGCCGGACTCGGTCCGCTGTCGGTCGGGACGGACGGGGGCGGGTCGATCCGCATCCCCGCATCTTTCTGCGGCATAGTCGGTTTGAAGCCGACATTCGGTCGCGTGCCGTTGTATCCGGCCAGCCCGTTCGGCACCCTCGCGCACGCGGGGCCGATGACCCGGACCGTCGCCGACTGCGCCACGATGCTCGACGTGCTCAGCGGTTTCGATCCACGCGACTGGTGGGCCATGCCGACCCCGACGACCAGCTCCGCCGAACTTCTCAGCCGCGCACCACATCACCTCGACGGTGTGCGCATCGCGTACAGTCCCGACCTCGGCTACGGATCGAATGATCCGGTGGTACAACAGAACACCGAAGCGGCACTGGAGATCATGCGCGGCCTCGGGGCCTCGGTCACCCAGATCGAACTCGGCTGGGAAGACCCGGCTTGGGCCTACCACATCCTGTGGTTCAGCGGCGCTGACGTCGTCGTCAAGGCGCAGGGGCCGGGCGCGACGGAGAAGATCGACCATGGACTGGCGGCGGCATTGACCCGCCATGCCGACTTCTCGGCCACCGACTACCTCGATGCCACCGCGCTGCGGATGGCTCTCGGGGTCGAGATGGGCCAGTTGCACCTCGACTTCGACGTCTTGATCACGCCCAGCACGCCACGTGTCGCGTTCGAGGCAGGCGTCGACGTCCCGGCCGGATCTGCCTCGCCGGACTGGACGTCGTGGACGCCGTACTCGTATCCATTCAATCTGACCGGGCAACCGGCGATCACGATCCCGAGCGGGTTCGATCGCAGCGGCGCCACCGCGCTGCCCACCGGCCTGCAGATCGTCGGAGCGCGCCATGCCGACGACACGGTGCTGCGCGTCGCGGCCGCCTACGAGCGGGTCGCGCCATTCACGACACGGGAGGGGATTCGGTGAGCGACCGCTTCATCACGGTCAGTTTGGAACAGCGCGGCGTGACAGCGGTCGCGAAGTTGCTCGACGACGAGGCCCCGCGCACCGCCGCAGCGGTCTGGGATGCCCTACCGCAGGGCGGACAGGTCTACCACGGCAAGTTCGCCCGCAACGAGATCTACACTCTGCTGCCCGCATTCGCCCCGACGGAACCGGGCCTGGAGAACAGCACGGTCACACCCATTCCCGGTGACCTGTGCTACTTCACCTTCGACGGCGTGCTCGACAATCCGGCATACGGGTACGAACCGGGCGGAGCGCCCGGCAGTCAACGACTGCTGATCGACCTCGCCGTGTTCTACGGGCGCAACAACCTGCTGGTCAACGGCGACGTCGGATGGGTACCGGGCAACGTGTTCGCGACCATCACCGAAGGTCTCGACGCATTCGCCGCCGCGTGCAACGACGTCTGGATGGGCGGTGCACGCGGAGAGACCCTCACCTACCGGCGTGCGTGAGAACCGACAAAGGAGCCAACACATGACAGGAACACGACAACGAGAACCCGGGCGCAAGCGAGTGCTCACCCCGCTGGTTCAGGAGTCGACGCCGGCGATCATCGCGCGGAAACTGCATGACGCGATCGCCAGCGGTGACTTCCCGCCAGGGTCCCAATTGACCGAATCCGGTCTCGCCGCGGATCTCGGCGTGAGCCGTGGGCCGCTGCGTGAAGCCATGCAGCGTCTCACCGCCGAAGGGCTGCTCGTGAGCCACCGCAATCGCGGCCTTTTCGTTGTGTCGATGGATGATTCGGACATTCGCGACATGTACGTCGCGCGAACGGCGGTCGAACGTGCCGCGCTGGAGCAGGTGATCTATCGTGGGGACGATGACGCCATCGACGACCTGAATGATGCAGTGGCACAGATGCGGGAGTTCATCGATGATCCCAACGGGGTCGAGATGGCCGACGCGGACATGCGTTTCCACCAGACGCTGGTGGATCATGCCGCCAGCCAGCGCCTTTCGCGGCTACACGAGACGATCCTGGTAGAAACCCGGATGTGTCTGCGGGCGATGCGGGGAACCTACGCATCGGGGAAGGAACGTATAGCAGAACATCAGGCATTGGTGGATGCCATCGTCGCGGGGGACGTGGCGGCGGCCGACGCACTGATGATCGAGCACATGAACGACGGGCTGCACCGTCTGGTCGGTGACACCATTCCCGACCTGTCCGGAGCGGTGTCGACGGGTTGATCGTTGCCATGATGTGAACGGATTCGCCCGCCCCCGGGGGCTTGCCGACTTAGTCTCGATACGTCAGATCGCCGATGTGAATCAGCACCAGAGAACTGGCCACCCAGACTGAGGAAGGCGCAGATGACGAACCCGAGTTCGACCGGATCGACGGCACATCCCAGACCCGACCCGGAATCCCCCGAAGGAAAGTCGATCCTCCGAAAGGCGATCAGCGCCTCCGCGATCGGCAACGCCACCGAGTGGTATGACTACGGCGTCTACGCCGCGACGGCGACCTATCTGACCGACGCCTTCTTCCCCGGCGACCTCGGCACGCTCGGCACCATGCTGGGTTTCGCGGTCTCCTTCGTCCTCCGGCCGCTCGGCGGGTTCGTCTGGGGGCCGATCGGCGATCGCATCGGACGTCGCTCCGTGCTCGCGCTCACCATCGTGCTGATCTCGGTCGCCACGGCGTTGATCGGTGTCCTGCCGACGCACGCGTCAATCGGTGTATGGGCGCCCGTCCTGCTCATCCTGCTCCGCGTCGTGCAGGGGTTCTCCACCGGCGGTGAGTACGGCGGTGCGGCCACGTTCATGGCCGAGTACGCCCCGGACAAGAAACGTGGCCGCTACGGCAGCTTCCTGGAGTTCGGCACGTTGGGCGGGTTCGTCCTCGGCTCGGCGGTCGTGCTCTTCCTCGATCTGCTCCTGAGCGACGACGCGATGGCCACCTGGGGATGGCGCCTGCCGTTCTTCCTCGCCCTGCCGCTGGGTCTGATCGGCCTCTACCTGCGTACCCAGGTCGACGAATCGCCGGTCTTCGAGGAACTCGAGGACGAACACAAGCTCGAATCGTCGCCCTGGGCCGAGCTGGTCGATCTGGTGAAGACGTACTGGCAGCCGGTGACGATCATGTTCGGCATGGTGGTCGCGCTCAATGTCGCGAATTACACTCTGTTGGCGTATCAACCGACGTATCTGGAGAACACGCTCGGGATGAGCACCGACACCGCCACGGCGGTGATCCTCATCGGTGAGTTGGCAATGATGGCGGTCATCCCGTTCTTCGGGGCCTGGTCGGATCGGACCGGACGAAAACCGATGTGGTGGTCGTCGTTGATCGGCCTGTTCGTCCTCGCCTTGCCGTTGTATTGGCTGATGGGGCAGGGATTCGCCTGGGCGATCATCGGTTTCACGATCCTCGGGCTGCTCTACATTCCGCAGCTCGCGACGATCTCGGCCACCTTCCCGGCCATGTTCCCGACCCAGGTGCGCTACGCCGGTTTCGCGATCTCCTACAACCTCTCCACAGCCGCGTTCGGTGGTACCGCTCCGCTCGTCAACGACGCCGTCGTGGAGGGCACGGGCTGGAACCTCTTCCCGGCGCTGTACATGATGGGCGCCTGTGCGATCGGCATGGTGGCGCTGGTGTTCTTGAAGGAGACCGCCGGAGTTTCGATCCGTGGTTCCGAGATCCCTTCGAGGGAGCGCGATCTCGCGATGGCGGCGAAGTCGACGTGACCGGGTTCTCCCGTTGGTCGAGTAGCGAATTCCCGCTGGTCGAGTAGCGACGGATTCCCGCTGGTCGAGTAGCGACGTGCGAGCGCAGCGAGCCCGACGCGTATCGAGGCCGTGGTGGGGGATCTCGATACGCATGCTCGCCTAGCGGCTCGCAGGCTACTCGATCAGCGGGTGGGGCGGCTCGCACGCTACTCGATCAGCGGGAGGGGGGTTTTCGTTGGTCGAGTAGCGACGTGCGAGCGTAGCGAGTCCGACGCGTATCGAGACCTTGGTGATCCGATCAGCGGGAACGCCAGACGATCAGCCCAGCATCCGCAACGCCGTGAGCGCGTAGGCACGCGCCGCGGTTTCGAGGTCGGCGATCGCCACGGATTCGTCGGGTTGATGTGCCTGCGTGTGGATCTCACCGGGACCGCACACGATCGCCGGGATACCGAGATCGCGGTTCACGAAACCGCCGTCGCATGCTGCGCTCCACCCGCCGACCGACGTGGAACCTCCCGCATCGGTGATCGCCCCGACGGTGGAGGTGACCAGGGAGTGCGACTTGTCGGTGGCGAAACCGGGCATCTCCATGGTGACCCGGACGTCGACGGAGATACCATCGGAGTCGATACCGGACTGCGAAATCGTCTGTCGCAGTTCTGCTGCAATGGTCTGCGCGCTCTCGTGCGGCATCAGGCGACGATCGATGCCGAGGCTGCACATGGGCGCGACCACCGAGATGCCCTGGCCGCCGGCGATGGTGCCGACGTTCCAGGTGCCCGATCCGAGGAGGTCGTCGGCGGTCATCGCGAGTTGCTCGTGGTCGAAGCGGATCAGATCCACGATGGATGCGGCGGCGTTGATGGCGCTGCGTCCGTCGGCGGGTCGGCCGGAATGCGCGGCCCGGCCGGTGATGTCGATCTCCAGATACGACGCCCCGCGGCATCCCCGAACGACCTCGAGGTCGGTGGGTTCGGCCACGATGCAGCCGGCGAACTCGTACTCCGGAGCCTGGGACACGAAGTCGCGCACGCCGATCCCGTGTTCTTCTTCATCCACGGTGCAGACCAGCTGCACGGGGCCGGACAGGTCGACGCCGTACGCCGAGGCATGGGACAACGCCTGCATGGCGACGACGGCGGCGGCCAGCCCGCCCTTCATGTCGGTGGCGCCACGGCCGTAGAGTCGTCCGTCCGCATACCGGGCGCGGTACGGGTCGGCCGACCAGCCGGGTCCGGCAGGCACCACATCTGAGTGGCCGAGCAACATCAGGCCCGGGCCCGAGCCGGCCGACAGGGTGGCAACCAGATTCGGCCGGCCCGGTGCGACCTCTCGCGTGGACACGGAGAAACCCGCACTGCGACATGCCTTCTCGAGGACCTCGACGGCGGCTGCCTCGGTGCCACCCGGATTCTCGCTGGATGCCTCGACGAGACCTGCGGTGAGCATGGCGACGGTGTCGGCGTTGATGTGGGACAACACGCCGGCCTCGGCTTCGGACAGGGACACGTCGCGACCTCCGGGTGCTCGTCTCGTCATCGAATGGATTCCGTCACCCAGTATGAGCCATCTTCTCCAGCGTGCCCGTCAGGCGCTTGATGCCCTCCTCGATCCGCTCCGGTGTGCTCGACGCGAAGCACAGCCGCATCGCGTTGCGGAACCGTCCGCCCGGCGACAATGCGGGGCCCGGGATGAAGGCGACGCCGTCGGCGAGGGCCACCTCGAACAGTTCGCGGGTGTCGATCTCGGCGAACTCCTCGCGCAGCGTCACCCACAGGAAGAAGCCGCCATCGGGGTCGGTGGTGTCCACGCGGTCGCCGAGGTGACGGCTGATCGAGTCCAGCATCGCCTCCTTGCGTTCGCGATAGAGCTTGCGAATCCCGGCGAGGTGGTCTTCGAGACCGCCACGCGCGATGTACTCGGCGACGATGTGCTGATTGGGCACGTTGGTGCAGGTGTCCATCGCCTGCTTGCCGTTGATGAGCAGCTGGCGCAGCGAGGCGTCCGCGTCGACCCAGCCGACGCGCCAACCGGGCGCCAGGATCTTGGAGAAGGTGCGCACCGAGAAGATCAGCGGGTCTTGGGGACTCAGCGTCTGGAAGGTCGGCAGATCCTCGCCGGCGAAACGCAGCAGCCCGTAGGGATCGTCGTCGATGATCACCGCACCCCACTGGTGTGCGAGGCGCAGCAGTTCGCGTCGTCGTTCCTCAGAGAGGGTGACGCCCGACGGATTCTGGAAGGTCGGGATCGTGTAGATCGCCTTGGGGGTCTGGTGGGTGTGGGAGACGAGATCCTCCAGGGTGTCCACCTGCATGCCGTCCTCGTCGGTGGGAACCTCGAGGAGTTGCGCACCATAGGAGAGGGCGGTCGCGCTGCCGTTGGTGTAGGTGGGGGATTCGACGATCACGAGGTCGCCGGGGTCGACGAAGAGCTTGCACGCGAGGTCGAGCCCCTGCATGCCTCCGGTGGTGATCACGAGGCGGTCGAGGCTCGACGGATCCGGTGTGGTCGCGAGGTAGTCGACGAGGAGCTGCAGGAGGCGTGGCTCGCCCTCGGTGGCGCCGTAGGTGAACGACGAGTTGTCCAGGATCTCCCCGGCGATCTGCCGGAACTCGTCGGCCGGGACAGCCTCGTCGGCCGGCGAGCCCATGGCGAAGCGCACGATGTCGTGGGTTTGTGCCGCGAGCAGGGAGGTGGACGAGTCGATCATCGACCCGACCAGGTCCTTGGCGCGCCCGGCCAATGGCAGCGTGGGGCCGGAATGGCGCAGGTTGTGGGTGTCGGCGGTGGCGGTCATCGGTTCACCTCTCGGTGTGGTTGGGGCCCTTCGTGACGCAATGTATCCGGTCCCTGAGGAGGTCCGGAGCGCTAGCGGAGGACCGTCACGGAGGGGCTGCCCTTCGTGGCCCTTCGAGACGCTCGCAAGCTCGCTCCTCAGGGATCGGGGGTTCATTTGCGGATCAACTCGCGCGGGAAGCTGGTGAAGGTCTCGACGCCGGTCGGGCTGACGCGCACCGACTCGGACAGTTCGAAGCCGTAGTCGTCCATCCACATTCCGCAGACGATGTGGAAGGTCATGTTGGTCTCGAGGATCGTCTCGTCCTCGGTCCGAATGCTGATCGTGCGCTCGCCCCAGTCGGGCGGATACCCGATGCCGATCGAGTAGCCCAGGCGCGAAGGCTTTTCCAGTCCGTACTTGGCAAGGGACCAGTTCCAGGTGGACGCCAGTTCACGAGTGGCCACCCCCGGACGGATGGCCTCGAGGACGTTGTTGAGCCCCTCAGCGGTGGCCTTGGCCACGTAGTCGAGATCCTTCGACGGCACGCCGAGTGACACGGTGCGGGCAAGCGGACAATGATATCGGTTGTGCGCGCCGGTCAGTTCGATGACCACCGCCTCGTCGTCGGTGAACGTGCCCTGATGCCACGTCAAGTGCGGGGTGTCGGCGGCGGCGCCGGTCGGCATCATCGGCACGATCGCCGGATAGTCACCACCGAAGTCCGAGGTGCCGGTGATCTGCGCCTGCGAAATGGCGGCCGCCGCATCACACTGGCGCACACCGACATCGATGGTTTCGATGGCGGCGCGCATGGCCTCCGAACACACCATGCCCGCCTGCCGCATCAGTTGGACCTCGGCGTCGGACTTCACCGACCGCACCCAGTTGACTAGCTCGAAGTTGTCGACGAGCTTCCACTCCGGGATGGCGTTGTAGAGCGCACGATACGCCTTCGGCGAGAAGAAGTGTGAGTCCATCTCCAGGCCAACTGATCCGGCCCGTGACGCCGGGGCGATCAGGTGGCGCTGACGCAACGCCCACGCGACCCAGTCGAAGGCGTGCACGTGCGGCCGATGCACGTAGCTCTCCGGGTAACCGACGATCTGTTCCTCGGGCAGCCACGTGGTGCGGTGTGCACCATGGGCATCCATCTCCCGGGCGAAGAACACCATCTCGCCCTCGATCGGCACGAACAGCATCTGCGGGGTGTAGAACGACCACGCGTTGTACCCGATGAGATAGAAGATGTTGGCCGGGTCGGTGACGATGATCGCCGAGAGGCCCTGCCGGTCCATGAGTTCACGGACACGGGTCAGGCGCTGTTCGTACTCGCTGTCGGTGAACAGCTGAGCGCCGAGGTACATCCGGGGTCTCCTGTCGGGTCGTCACCGGCCATGGCTGGACCAGTCAATTATGTTGTGTCAACGGGCTATCGGCCGTGCAACGTACTTTACGTCGAGAAACTCCTCGATGCCGAGTCGACCGCCCTCGCGGCCGAGTCCCGACTCCTTGATCCCGCCGAAAGGTGCGGCCGGATTGGAGACGAGACCGGTGTTGACACCGACCATCCCGACCTCCAGGGCCGTCGACAACCGGTCCGCCCGGTCGATGTCCTGGGTGTAGAGGTATCCGACGAGTCCCCACGGGGTGTCGTTGGCCAGCCGCAGCACCTCCTCGTCGTCGGCGCCGGCATCGCCACCGGTGGTGCCGAACGGGATGATCGCGGCCACCGGACCGAAGATCTCGGTGTGCATGAGGTCGGCGGACGGGTCGACATCGGTCAACACGGTCGGTGGGTAGAAGTGACCGGGACCGTCGGGACGTTCTGCACCGCAGACGATTCGCGCACCACGATCGACGGCGTCGGAGACGAGTTCGGTGACCTTGTCGGCGGCCTTGCTCTCCACGAGGGGACCCACCTGGGTGCCGTCTGCGGCGCCGTCGCCGACGGTGAGTCCACCCATCCGTGCGGCCAGCTTCTCGGTGAAGTCGGTGATCACGTCGCGGTGCACGAAGATCCGGTTGGCGGCGGTACACGCCTGGCCCATGTTGCGCATCTTGGCGACCATGACACCCTCGATCGCCCGATCGACATCGGCGTCGGCGCACACGATGAATGGTGCGTTGCCGCCCAGTTCCATCGATGTGCGCATCACGGTGCCGGCGGCCTGCCCGAGCAGGATCTTGCCGACCTCGGTCGAACCGGTGAAGCTGATCTTGCGGGCCTGACCGGATGACATCCATTCGCCCACCACAGATCCGGGATCGGTGGTGGTGACGACATTGAGCACGCCGTCGGGCAGCCCGGCCTCACGCAGGATGTCGGTGAGCAGCAGAGCGGTGAGCGGGGTGAGCTCGGCCGGTTTGAACACCATCGTGCAGCCCGCCGCAACCGCCGGACCGATCTTGCGGGTTCCCATGGCGAGCGGGAAATTCCACGGCGTGATCAGGATGCACGGGCCCACCGGTTGCTTGCTGACGACCACACGGTTGTTGCCGTCACCGGTCACGGTGTGGTCACCCCCGATACGCACGGCTTCCTCGGCGAACCACCGGAAGAACTCCGCCCCGTAGGCGACCTCGCCCTTGGCCTCGGCCAACGGCTTGCCCATCTCGGCGGTCATCACCGACGCGATCTCATCGACTCGATCCATGATGAGCTGGTATGCGCGATAGAGGATCTCACTGCGCGAACGGGGTGACGTGGCCGCCCACGCCGCCTGATGGTCGGCGGCTGCCTGCAGTGCACTGCGCGCGTCGGCGGCGCTGCCGTCGGCGACCACGGCCAATGGTTGACCGGTGGCCGGGTTCTCGACGGTGAAGGTGGCGTCCGCCTCGGCCGGTCGCCACTGGCCGTCGATGAACAGGTCGGTGTGGAGCCGCCCGATGACCTGTGATGCGTCCGAAGTGGGAATGGTGGCCGTCATGGTCACGCTCCTTCCGTGGTGGTGGGTTCTGTCGACGAGGGATCGGATTCCGTCGACGGGAACTTGGGTTCTGTCGGCGACTTTCGGGGTTCTGTCGGCGAAGATGGGGGTTCTGTCGGCGGGGTGGTCGGGTGGCGGGGCCGGCGGGTGAGCAGCTCGGCGAGGTGCAGGCCGGTCGCGGTGACCGCCGAGTCGGTCGCGGCGAGGTGGTCGACCGACATCGCACAACTGAAACCGTCAGTGATGACCGGCCGGTCCGGGTTCGCCCGCAGGGCCGGGGCGAGCGCGTTCTCGGCGACGGCGACACTCACGTCGTAGTGCCCGCGTTCGAACCCGAAGTTGCCCGCGACGCCGCAGCATCCGTCCGCCGTGTGGACTTCGACGCCGAGCGTCTCCAGCACCGACGCACCGGTACGGGCGCCGAACACGGCGTACTCGTGGCAATGCGTCTGCAGGGTGACGGATTCGGGTAGCCCCGTCGGCGTCCAGCCACGGTCGATGAGCCGTGGCAGGTAGTCGGCGAAGCTGTGGACCCGGGCGGACACGCGGTGAGCCGCGGCGCTGTCCACGAGTTCGGGTAGATCTTTGCGCAGGGCCGCCGCGCAACTCGGCTCCGGGAGCACGATCGGCCGGTCGGTGCCGTCGTCGAGCGCTGTCACCGTGCGCGTCAACACTTTCCGTGCGTGCGTGAGCTGTCCGGTGGAGATCCAGGTGAGCGCACAGCAGTTGTCCGCGCTACATCCCACTTGGTCTCCGCTGCCTCCCAGGACCTCGGCGGCGGCGGTCGCGACCTGCGGACGGAACGCTTTGGTGAACGAGTCGACGAAGAGGATGGTGTCGGTGGTCGGGGTCACCGGCGCCAGTGCGCGCAGGTGTCGTCGGCGGTCGCGGCGGGCGGCGAACCGCGGCATGCTGCGCCGTGCGTCGAGACCGCCTGCGCGGGCCGCGATCCGCCGCAACGGGGTGTTCAGGCTCGCGTTGATCACCGGTGCCAGGGTCCCGGCCACGGTCAGCCACGCCGGCATCCAGCCGAGCGAGTAGTGCGACATCGGCCGACGGCGACCGCTGTAGTGGTGGTGCAGGAACTCCGATTTGTAGGTGGCCATGTCGACCCCGGTCGGGCAGTCGGTGGAGCATGCCTTGCAGGACAGACACAGGTCCAGGGCGTCGGCCACATCTGTGGACTGCCAACCGGTCTCGATGTCGGGTGCGGTACGGACCATGTCCTGCAGGACCCGGGCCCGTCCGCGGGTGGAGTCCTTCTCGTCGCGGGTGGCTCGGAAACTCGGGCACATCACACCGCCCGACGACGCGCGGCAGCGACCCACGCCGATACATCCCTGCACGGCGTGCACGAACGGATCGAGGCTGTCGGCCGTCTCCGTAGCGCTTCCTGATTCGGCCGGCGTGAGGGTGAACATCGTCGGCCAGCGTCGTGCCGGGACGTCCGCCAGCGCGAGGTCGTCCGTGATGGGCGGTGCATCGATGATCGAGCCGGGGTTCAGCGTGCCCGCCGGGTCCCAGATCTTCTTGAACTCGGCGAACGCGGCGAGCATGGCAGGGGAGTACATCACGGGCAGCAGCGCCGACCGCGCGCGCCCGTCTCCGTGCTCACCCGACAGTGACCCGCCGTGTGCGACGACGAGATGGGCTGCGTCGGTGCAGAAACGGTCCATCGTCGCCCGCCCCTCGGCGGACCGTAGATCGAACGTGATGCGGACGTGCATGCAGCCGGCCCCGAAATGTCCGTACATCACCCCGGTGAGGCCGTAGCGGTCGAGCAGTGCGGTGAAGTCGTCGAGATAGTCGGCCAGCCGTTCCGGCGCGACCGCGGCGTCTTCCCAGCCGGGCCATGACTCGTAGCCACTGCCGATGCTGTCGTCGTCGGGGTCGGCGAGGCGTGACGAGAGCCCGGCGCCGTCCTCGCGGACCCGCCAGAGCGTCTTGCGTGCCACCGGGTCCGGGACGGTGGTCCCGGCGATCATGCGTCCATGGGCGCGGAGCTCGTCGAGGAGTCGCTTGGCGGTCGCGGGCACGTCGGTCTCGGATTGCTGTGTGGCGCTGTGCTCGTCGAGGTCGATGAACAGCCATGCGGTGCATTCCGGGTCGGTGATGCCGGGCAGCGCAGTGACCGTGTCCCGCCCACGGCGCGCGGCCATCGTGGCGACGATCTTGCGGTCGATGCCCTCCACCGCCGACGGCGCATACGGCAGGATCACGGGCACGTCGCGAGCCGCATCGCTGGCCGTCGGGTAGCCGACGCACAACAGCAGCGACGAGGACGCGACCGGGACCAGGCGGACGCGCGCGGCCACCACGATCGCACACGTCCCCTCACTGCCCACCAAGGTCCGTGCGACGTCGAAGCCGTTCTCCGGCAGCAATTTCGACAGGTGATACCCGGATACCTGGCGCGGAATCGTCTCCAGGTCGGTGCGCAGGATGGCGAGGTTGCGGGCCGTCAGATCACGCAGTTGCTCGGTGAGCGTCGCGGCGCGCTGCACAGCCGCCGTGTCATCGGGATCGGTGGCGGCGATACCGGTGCGGGTGGCTGTCAGACGCAGTCCGTCCGCGGTGACGAGATAGAGCTCCTCGACGTGGTCGGTGGTGCGACCGTGCCGAACCGAGTGGTTGCCGCAGGCGTCGTTGCCGATGGCCCCTCCGAGGGTCGCTCGCGACGCCGACGACGGGTCGGGGGCGAACGTGAGGCGTCCGTCGGTGGCGCTGCGGGCATTCGCCGCGAGCGTGGTCAACACGGCGCCGCTCTCGGCGACCGCGGTGGACGTGTCGACGTCGACCGCACGCAGCCGGTGCATGTGGCGCGACAGATCGATCACCACGCCACGCCCGATCGCGTTGCCGCCCATCGACGTGCCACCGCCACGGGCGATCAGCGGGATGCCGTGGGAATGGCAGTACTCGGCGGTGCGCGCCACGTCGAGATCGGTGCGCGGGAAGACCACCGCAATCGGACGAATCCGGTAATTGGAAGCGTCGTAGGAATACTCGGCGAGGCGCCGCGACGAGACGTCGACCTCGACGCCCAGGGCATCGAGGTCGACGGCTACATCGGGTTCGCCGGAGCGAGCGGGTCGATCGTCGTCCGTGAGCGCCGAGTTGCTGACATGTGTCATCTCTGTCCGAGGGTATCGCCTGAGAACACATCGGTCAGGGTTGCCGAGAAGCGCTCCAGACCCATGGTGATCTCGTCCTCGGTCACGACCAGCGCCGGAATGAGGCGCACGACGTTGCCGGCGGGGCCGCAGGTGAGGGTGAGCAGGCCGTGGCGGGTGGTGGCCTGCTGGACGGCGGCGGCCGCGGCGGCGTCGGGGACGGGAGTTGCGCCGTCGCCGTCCTTGACGAACTCGATCCCGGCCATGAGACCCAGTCCACGCACGTCACCGACGGCGTCGAATCGAGATGCGATGTCCTGCAATCCGCTCAACATCTGCTCGCCCCGGATACGCGCGTTCTCCACGAGGTTCTCGTCGCGGATCACGTCGATGGTGGCGACGGCGGCCGCGGCGGCGACCGCGTTGCCGCCGTAGGTGCCGCCCTGCGAGCCCGGCCACGCCTTGCTCATCAGTTCCGTCGACGCCGCGATCGCGGAGATCGGGAAACCCGAGGCGAGGCCCTTGGCCGTGATGAGGATGTCCGGGGTGAGGTCGGTGGCGTGCTGATGACCCCAGAACTTGCCGGTGCGGCCGAACCCGGCCTGCACCTCGTCGAGGATCAGGACGATGCCGTGCCGGTCGGCGCGTTCGCGCAGTCCCTTGAGGAACCGCGGCGGGGTGGGCAGGTAGCCGCCGTCGCCGAGGACCGGTTCGATGAGGAAGGCGGCCGTGTCGTTGGGGGCCACGCGTGACTGCAGCAGATAGTCGAGTTCACGCAGCGCGAAGTCGACGGCGGTGTCGGTGTCCCAGCCGTAGCGGTAGGCGTAAGGGAACGGCGACATGTGCACACCGGCCATGAGCGGCGAGAAACCGGCGGAGAACTTGGTTCCGGCGGTCGTCAGGCTCGCCGCGGCCACCGTGCGGCCGTGAAAGCCACCCTGGAACACGACGATGTTCGGCCGTGCGGTCGCCATCCGGGCGAGACGGATCGCGGCCTCGACGGCCTCCGACCCCGAGTTGGCGTAGAAGACGGAGTCCAAGCCGAGGGGCAGCACGCCACCGAGCTTTTCGGTCAGCTCGAGCAGCGGCTGGTGCATCACCGTCGTGTACTGGGCGTGGATGATCTTGGTGCACTGCTCTTGGGCGGCCGCGACGACGCGCGGGTGGCAGTGGCCGGTGCTGGTGACGCCGATTCCGGTGGTGAAGTCGAGGTAATCGTGGCCGTCGGTACCGCGGATCCACGAGCCCTGTGCATGGTCGACGACGACGGGCGTCGCCTGTTTGAGCGCGGGGCTCAGGGACGCGGTCTGGGCGGTCGGCAGGGATTCGGCGGTGACGGTCATGCGTACACGGTGACGGTCGATCGTCGGATTGTCAACAATTGGACATACCGCCTGTTCGCGGCCCCAATCCCCGGTTCGTCACGAGGTCCAGCAGGTGCGGCCGGTAACGCGCTCAGAGGTCGATCGGGTCGTCGAGAGCCGCGCTCAGGGCGTGGAGGGTCGCGACCGCCTCGGCCAGCCGCTCGACGCCGACACGCTCGGCGAGGGTGGTGGCCGCGATCCGGTGACCGGGATTGATCCGACGGATCGCGGCCAGCCCTTCGTCGGTCAGCCGGACCAGCTTGGCGCGCCGGTGTCCCGGGTTGTCGCGGTATTCGACCAGACCGTCGGCGGCGAGCAGGTCGGCGGTGCGCTGAACGCTCTGTCGGGTGATGCCCATGGCTCGTGCGATGTCGGAAACGGTGAGTGGCGCGTTGATCACGGCGCCGAGGACCTGCCAGCGGGTGGCCGTGAGGCCGGCCGGACGGGCGAGGTTCTCCGCCAGTGCGAGGAACTGGCCATTGAGGCGGAACGTGGTGAGGGCGCTGTCACTCAGGAGTTGTTGCACTTGTTCGACGGCGGGTGGGACGTCGGTCACGACTGTTCACCGAGCGCGTAGAAACCGCTCGGGTCCTGCTCACCGTAGAGCCGGTACCAGGCCTCGAGCACCGGCTGCGTGTACACGCCGAGCAGCGCGAACACCTCACGGGCGAACTCGATGGGAGCGACCGCGCCCGCGGTGATGACCCCGCGATCGGTGACCGCCGGGGCGTCGACGTACCGCGCGGCGCCCGCGTAGCCCGTCGGCTCGAGCTGCTGCGGCGCGTTGCTGGTGTGGCGACGATCGTCGAGTAGTCCGGACCGTGCCAAACCTACTGTGGCGCCACAGATCCCGGCGACCGGGATGCCGGCGCCGGCCCAGCGGCGGGCGGCGTCGACGAACGCGTCGTTGCCGTCCCACGACTGCGCTCCGGGCAGGACGAGCATGGTACTGCCGTCAGGGTCGACGTCATCGAGAACGGTGTCGGGAACCATGGTGACGCCGCCGATCGTACGAACCGGCTCTGCGGTCGCGCCGACGGTCACGATGCGGAATGCGCCGGGATCGCGCTGGTACTCGGGGTTGTTGATGCCGGCTGCGACGTAGCCGTACTCCCAGTCGGCGAGGCCAGGGTAGACGCCCAGGTGAACGGTCTTCATCGGATCTCCTCAGTGGGTTTGCGCCTTCATAATGACAGTATTCTGTCATTATGACAGTATGCTGTCAATGAGGTGGCTTCAATGGTGGGCGCGGTCGCGGAGTGTCTGGTTACGGTGAGGCGTGCCCACACAACGACGACCGACCATCGCGATCCTCGGGGCCGACGGAGTCCCGGACCCGCCCAACCTCGATCAGATCGCCGACCTCGCGACCATCCGGCCGTGCACGGCCGACACCCTGCCGTCGGCGCTGCCCGGCGCCGATGTCCTCCTCGTCTGGGACTTCTTCTCCCGTGCGCTGAAAGACAATTGGGGACCCGCGACGGCGGACCTACGCTGGGTACACGTGTGCGCCGCCGGCGTGGACTCGTTGCTGTTCGACGACCTGCGCGCCTCGGACATCGTCGTCACCAACGCCGCCGGGGTGTTCGACCGCCCGATCGCCGAGTTCGTCCTCGCCTCGATCCTCGCGCGTGACAAGCAGTTACACATCTCCAAGCGATTTCAGCAGCAGCGAGCCTGGGAGCATCGGGAGACCGCGCGCACCGAGGGCTCCTCCGCGTTGGTGATCGGTACCGGCGGGATCGGTCGCGCCACCGCCCGGCTGCTGAAGGCCGTCGGGATCCGGGTGACCGGCGCGGGTCGGACCGCACGGTCCGACGACCCCGACTTCGGCACCGTCGTGCCCACCGATGACCTGGTCGAGCACGTCGGCGGATTCGACACCGTGGTCGCGATCGCCCCGCTGACCGCCCAGACCGAGCGGATGATCGACGCGACCGTGCTGTCTGCGATGCGGTCGGATGCGCACTTCGTCAACGTCGGCCGCGGCCAACTCGTCGACGAACCGGCCCTGATCGACGCACTGTCCTCCGGCGACATCGGTGCGGCCTCGCTCGACGTGTTCACCGACGAACCGCTCGACCCATCGAGCCCGCTGTGGGCGATGGAGAACGTCGCCATCTCCCCGCACATGAGCGGTGACGTCGTCGGATGGCGCGACGTACTCGCCGAACAGTTCCTCACGAACCTGCGGCGCTACCTCGATGCGTCCGTACCGTTGGCCACGGTGCTCGGCAACGTCGTCGACAAGGACCGGGGTTATGTCGCCGGCGCTACACGCGCGGGCGGCGATAGTAGGCTGTAGCGCGATGACCATCGTGTATTTCGTGATCGCCGTGTTGGCACTCGCCGGTGCGGTCGCCCTGTTGTGGCTCGACCGGCAGCGTTCGAGTGCCGTTCGGCATCGGCGAGCGGTCTGGGGCGACCAGCACGAGTTCAAGTTCCGTGAGACGGACACCAAGCTGCGCAAGGTCTTTCATCGCGCGACGATGAACGTGCCCGAACGTGTCGCGGTCCAGGACGTCGCCTACGGCCAGTTCGGGGGCGCCGAGGCCGTGGTGTTCGACCTGGCCGAGACTGCGACGGTGGTCGCCGTGCGCCGATCCGCGCCGTCGCCGGTCGTCATCGACCTCCGGCACGAGGATGTGCTCGCCCCGGCCGAAGAGGACGTGGAACTGCTCGGCGCGATGGGCCCGCGGGTGATGTTCTCCAACAACCTCGACGTCGCGCGCCGTGTCTGTGACCGCCGGATGGTGGCGCTGGCCAACAACGCGCCGCCATTCATCGAGGTCCTCTGGAACGAGGGCAACTGGGTCCTCGGATCGATGCCGCAGACCGCCGAGGACGACCAGCTCGACATCGGCCTCGAGGTGGTTCGCCGCTTCGCGGACCTGCTTCGGGTGCTGCCGCCGCTCGTCGACCCGCAGGATGCACCGGATCCCCGCGACCCGCACGGACCCACGCGCGCCGAGCTGGCCGACGAGAAGACCGAGTCGATGCGCGACAAACAACGTCGTGCCCGCATCGCCGCCGAGGACTCCCGTGCTCGGGACGCGGTGGCGGCGGGCGACGCCGATGTCGCCGCGGCGCCTCCGCAGCGCGGTGGCGATGATGCCGCACCGCCGGCATGGACCCCTGAGACGGCCCCGGGCCGGCGGATGCAGCCGATGCCGGTGCGTCGCCCGGGTCCCGCACCTCGTCCATACGACATGCCGCCGGGCCCGCCGCCCGCAACGGACCGACCCAACCGCCACCACAAGAGTTGAGCCGCGATATGCCTTCGTCAGCGTCCGCAGCCCCCGCCGTCGACGACGGCGACCGGGCTCGCCTCGCGAAACTGGTCACCGAACTCGCCGTCGTGCACGGCCGGGTGACCCTGTCGTCGGGCAAGGAAGCCGACTATTACGTCGACCTCCGTCGCGCCACCCTGCACAACGAGGCTTCCCGGCTGATCGGCAGCCTGATGCGGGAGCTCACCGCCGATTGGGAGTACGAGTCGGTGGGTGGGCTCACGCTCGGCGCCGATCCGGTCGCGACGTCGATCATGCACGCCGACGGCCGCCCGATCGATTCCTTCGTCGTCCGCAAGGCCACCAAGACCCACGGCATGCAACGCCGCATCGAGGGTCCCGACATCGCCGGTCGCAACGTGCTGGTCGTCGAGGACACCTCCACCACCGGCGCGTCGCCGTCGACGGCGGTGGAAGCGGCGCGGGAGGCCGGTGCGACGGTGATCGGCGTGGCGACGGTCGTCGACCGTGCCACCGGTGCCGACGAGGTCATCACGGCGCTCGGCGTGCCGTACCGCTCGCTGCTCGGGCTCGCCGACCTCGGACTGGGGTAGGCGTGGACCAACCCGGTCCCACCGAGTGGCAGTCGCGGTCGGGCCCGGAGGTGGGTGTCGGTCCGTGGGTTGACGAACGCGGCACGTCGCCACCCGCCGACCCGCGCTACGACCCGGAACTGCTGGCCGACGGTGATACCCGCAATGTCGTTGACGCCTACCGTTATTGGACGCGCGACGCCATCGTCGCCGACATCGACTCCCGACGGCACCCGTTTCACGTCGCCATCGAGAACTTCGCGCACGACGCCAACATCGGGACGGTCGTCCGCACCGCCAACGCCTTCGCCGCGGCTGCCGTGCACATCGTCGGAAAGCGGCGGTGGAACCGTCGCGGCGCCATGGTCACCGACCGCTATCAGCATCTGATGCACCATGATTCGGTTGCCGATCTGATCGGCTGGGCGCGCGCCGAAGGTCTCGCCGTGGTAGCCGTCGACAACACGCCCGGCTCCCGGCGCCTCGAGACGGCGGAACTGCCGCGCGACTGCGTCCTGCTGTTCGGTCAGGAGGGGCCGGGCGTCAGCGAGGACGCCCACAACCACGCCGACCTCACCGTCTCGATCGCTCAGTTCGGCTCCACGCGCAGCATCAATGCCGGTGTGGCCGCGGGGATTGCGATGCACGCGTGGGTGCGACAGCACGCGGATCTCGGGACGGCCTGGTAGCCAAGGGTTTCAATGGGTTTCGATACGGCTCCTCGCACGCTCGTCGCCTACTCAACCAGCAGTGGGTGCGGATCTGCCGGCTGAGTAGGCCGAAGCTCGCATCGAACCTCCTGACGCTGAAAAGGCGTCAGGAGAGCGTGATCTCGCGCTTGAGGATCTTTCCGGTCGGACCCAGCGGCAGGGCATCGACGATGCGCACGACACGCGGATACTTGTACGCGGCCACCCGCTCCTTCGCGAAGTCGCGGATCTCGTCCTCGGTCACCGACATCCCGGGCTTCACGGTGATCACGGCGGCCACCTCTTCACCGTGCATCTGGCTGGGAATCCCGACCACCGCGGCGCTGCCGACCGCGGGATGGCCGTACAACACTTCCTCGACCTCGCGCGGGTACACGTTGTAGCCGCCCCGGATGATCATGTCCTTGGCGCGGTCGACGATGTAGTAGTAGCCGTCCTCGTCGCGCCGGCCGATGTCGCCGGTGCGGAACCAGCCGTCGCGCAGCACCGCTGCGGTGGCCTCGGGATTGCCGAAGTAGCCCTTCATCACGTTGTGACCCTTGACGGCGATCTCGCCGTCGGAACCCTCGGGAACCTCATTCCACTCCGCGTCGACGAGCGCGAGCTCCACACCCTCGACCGGCTGACCGACCGACCCGGGTTTACGCTCGCGGTCGGCGTGGTTGAAGGCCGCGACCGGGGACGTCTCGGACAGGCCGTAGCCTTCGAGAATCATTGCACCGTAGGCCTCCTCGAATGCGTGAAGCACCTCGACCGGCAGTGCCGAGCCGCCGGAGACGCAGCGGCGCAGACTGGACGTGTCGTAGCGGCTGCGATCCGGGAACTGTGACAGCGCAACGTACATCGTGGGGACACCACCCATGTGGGTGACCTTGTCCCGTTCGATGATCTCCAGCGCCCGTTCGGGATCGAAGCGGGGGAGGAGCGTGAGGGTCGCGCCGGTCAGCACCGCGGCGTTCATCATGCACGTCTGCCCGAACACGTGGAACAGCGGCAGCCCGCCGAACACCATGTCGCCCGACGACAATCCGATGAGGCTCTCGCTCGCGCACACCTCGGCGTTGCGAATCATGTTGGCGTGGGTGAGTTCCGCGCCTTTCGGTGCCCCGGTGGTGCCGGATGTGTAGAGGATCACCGAGGTGTCCTCGCCGGCGCGGTCGACCGCCTTGGTGGCCGCGTGCTCGCTGACCTGCCCGATGAACGTCGCCGGGTCGACCTCGAGGAAGGTGACCCCGGCGTCGGCCGCGCCCTTGGCCGCTTGCTCGGCGACGCCGTTCCATGCGAAGAAGGCCTTCGCGCCGCTGTCACGCAGGACATGCGCGAACTCGCGATCCTTGTACAGGGGGTTCATCGGGACGACGACACCACCGGCCCAGAGGATTCCGTAGTACAGCACCGGCATGTGCGGGATGTTGGGCAACGAGACCGCGACCCGGTCACCGGGTTCGATCCCGAGATCCCGTAGCCAGCGTGCGGTTTTGGCCGCCAGTCCGCTCAACTGGGCGTAGGTGATCTCGGCGTCGTCCATCTTGATCGCGACGGCGTTGGGGCTGTGCTCGGCGGTGTCCCGCAGGTTATCGGTGAGATTCATGGGGTGTGTGTTCCTTTCATGGGGTTGTGGGGTGGCCCTTCGTTACCCTTCGATACCCTTCGATACCCTTCGATACGCTCGCAAGCTCGCTACTCAGGGCGGCGCGCTCGCAAGCTCGCTACTCAGGGCGGCGCGCTCGCAAGCTCGGCATTTCCGATCCCTGAGGAGATCCGGAGCTTGCGGAGGATCGTGACGAAGGGCCTCGCTCATCCGGGGCCAGGGACCAGGAGTCAGTGCCGCTCGGCGGCGCGAGCGAGGCCCTCGGCGAGCGTACGCACCATGCGGCCCGTGATCGCGGTCGATCCGGGGAGAAGGGTACGGTACTGCGCTTCCCACGTGATCGTGCTCCCGCCGGAGCTGTTCTCCTCGACGTTGACGAAGCTGTGATAGCGCTTCATGCCCGGTGCGCCCTTCGCGGTGTACTCCATCCGGTACGGCGCCTCGGCGGTGATGATCTGCTCGTGCACGGTCATCCCGGCCGGACCACCGCTGAGCTTGCGGATGAGGCCCACTCCGGCTGCATCACCGTCACTGACCACCTCCGAACGCTTGAACGGAGTCCACGCCGACATTGCCACGTGGTCGTCGAGCACCGCCCACACCTGCTCGGGGGTGGCGGAGGTGTGCGCATCCGCGCTCACCCGCTTGACCGGCGGCTGTTTCGCAGCGAAACCGAGCTCGAGAAGACCGAGCGGATCCACCCGCCGGTGCTTGCCCTTGCTGCCGTGCCAGAGCAGTTCGATCGAGAAGCCCATGGGGTCGTTGACGTAGGAGGCATACCAGATCTTGTCGACGACCGTGCCCTTGGTGGTGTTGGGCTCGATGCCTACGGTGCGCCCCTTCTCGACCAGCGCATCCAGTGACGCCCGATCCTCCACGCCGAGAGCGATGTTCAGGATTCCGAGATCGCTGATGTGGTAGCCGGTCGGCCAATCCTTGCCGACCGGGTCGAGGTACTGAACGACCTCGATGAACGAGTCACCGGCGCGGACCACGAACGACTCGCGGGTGGAACCGTCCAGGCCCCAGAGCTTCTCGTGTTCGGAATCGTGCAGCGCGAGGTCCACTTCGGGCAGGCCCATCACGTCGATCCAGGTGCGCCGCGCCTCGGCGAGGTCGGGCACCGACAATGTGGTGAACCGGGCGACCGCGGGGGTGTCCGGCCGCGGGCCCATCTCGTCGATGCGGGGATCGTCCTCCATGATCTCGAGCAGGATGCCGTCGGGGTCTGTGACGCACACGCGTCGCGACCCGAGCAGACCCATCGGCTCGGTCAGCAGGGTGACGTTGCGACGCGCGAGCCGCTCCAGTGTGCCGTCGAAATCAGTGACGTGGAATCCGACTGTGGTGTAACCGATGTCGCAGGGCCGCCAATCCGTCGGCACCGGCTTCGGGTGCGGCTTGGAGAACTCGAAGAGTTCCATCTGGAAGCCCGGGGTGCCGTCGAGCATCCACCAGCAGACGCTGGTGGCGCCGGGCACGTTCTGCACGTCCTCGGACCCGAGCAGCGGGATGAACGCGTGCGTACCACCGGATTCGGTGAAGCCGAAGATGTCGCGGTACCAGCGTTGGCTGTGTTGGATGTCCCGCACACTCAGCGCGATCTGGACGAGGGGCAATGACGTGGTCATGGTGAGTCCTCAGGCAAGGGATTTGGCCGCCGAAGCGATGCGTTCGGCGTTGGGGAGTACGCCGTACTCGAGGTGCGGCGCGAAGGGGATGGTCTGCTCCACCGCGACCCGCGCGTAGCGGGCGGTGGTATCGGATTCCAGGAGCAGCGCGGCGATCTCGCCGGTCAGTCCGCCGCGGCTGTAGTCCTCGTCGGCGACGACGACGCGACCGGTGCGGCCGACATGCGAGATGATGGCCTCGGTGTCGAGCGGTGCGAGGGTGCGCAGATCGAGCACGGTGGCCTCGATCCCGTCGGCGGCGAGCCGGTCGGCGGCCTCCAGGCACCGATGCACACCGATCCCGACTGACACCAGCGTGATGTCGCTGCCCTCACGGCGGGTTGCGGCCTGTCCGAACGGGATCGGGGTGACAACGTCGGGGACGTCGCCGATGGCGCCGGCCTTCGGCTGGACCGGGGTGAGGTCCAGAGTGTCGCGCTGGTCGCCACCGAGGTAGTCCAGGATCTGCTGATCGAGCAGCTTGGGGGTGAGGAAGACGGTGAACTCGTCGCTCTGCACGGCCGACAGCATCAGTCCGGCGGCGTCGGCCGGGGTGGACGGCACCACGACCTCGGTGGACGGATACGAGGAGAGGCTGCCCCAGAAGGTCTGCTCGTGCTGGCCGCCGTCGGCGTACCAGCCGCCCACGCCGGCGCGCAGCACCATCGGGATGTTCCAGCGGCCGCCGGAGAAGTCCTTGAATTTGGAACCGGCGTTGGCGATCGCCGACCACCCGACCATGCCGAAGTCGATCATGTACAGCTCGACGACCGGACGCAGACCGGCCATGGCGGCGCCGATACCGGCATACATGAAGCCCTGCTCGGAGATCGGGGTGTCGCGGACCCGTTCCGGTCCGAAACGGCTCTGCAGCACGCGGCGCAGGATCTCGACGTCCTCACCCCAGGTGACCACCGACGAGTCGGCGGCCATCGCCTGGCCGAGGGCGTGATCGACGGCTTCGTCGTAGCGCATGATGGTCATCGGGTTCCTCCTGTGGTGACGCCGAAGCCGATGCGCTTGCCGACGCGCGCGCGGGCTGCGGTGATGGCGGCGAGCACCTCGGCTCGTTCCTGGGCTTCGATGGTGGTGGCGGCTTCGGCGCCGACCAGGGATCGGCCGCGGCGGACCGGGTCCTTGCGGGTGTTCACCGCCATGTCGCGGGTGAAGCGTCCGGCGCGCCGGCCGACACCGACCATGGCGCGCAGCTTCTCCCCGGTGGTGCCGCTCGCGGAGTTGGTGAATCCACCCATCAGTTCGGGGACCCACACCGACAGTTGCTGTTTGGGTTGCCGCAACAGACCCACCAGCGGGTCGCCCTCGAGGTGCCCGTTGGGCCGGTGGCAGGTGACATAGAGGAATCCGGGCCCCTTGCCGGCGCGCGCCCGGTCGATGAGTTTGCCTGCGGCACGGTGCACGTCGCCGACCTTGTGTCCGGCGGCCGTCTCCACATTCAGGCCGAATCCGCGGGCCCGCTGCACCGGGGTGCCGGCGGTCTGGTCGCTGGAGTAGGTGGTGATGCCCCACTTGTTGTCCTTGCAGACGAACACCACGGGCAGATTCCAGGCGACGGCCATGTTGTAGGCCTCCATCATCATGCCCTGGTTCATGGCGGCCTCACCGTGGAAGGTGACCGCGACGCTGCCCGGATTCACCCGGGTGTGCGCGACGGCCTGCCCGACGGCGAGGGGACCACCGGCGCCGACGATGCCGTCCGCGCCGGCGTTGACCTCCGGAGCGAAGATGTGCATGTGTCCGGCCATCCCGCGGGCGATGCCCTCGTCGGAGCCGAGAACCTCGAGCATCAGCGGCTCGAGATCGATGCCGCGACCCACGAACGGTCCGGTGTTGCGGTGATCCAGCGCCAGGGTGTCGCTTTCGTGCAGGTGCGCCAGCACGCCGGCGTTGATGCCTTCCTCGCCGTGCGCCGAGTGATACTCACCCGGGACCAGGCCGTCCTGCCAGGCTTCGACGAACGCTTCGTCGACGAGTCGCATCCGCACCATCATGCGGTAGATGCGGCCGGCGTCCATCCGGTTGGTGCTCATCGGTGGCCTCCGGGGATTGTGTTGTGGTTCATGTCTTTTCCTGTCTTCTTCGGATCGGCGGGTGTCAGATGAGTCCTTCGCGCCGTGCCCATTCCTTCTGCCGGGCCATGCCCTCCTCGTAGGAGACGACGGGCTTGAAACCCAGGATGGTGCGCGCCTTCTCGTTGGACACGACCACCTGGCGGTTGAACATGTGCATCAGCGCGGGCCCGAGCTCGCTCGTCATGCCCAGACGCCGCTGGACCTTGCCGATGGCCCCGAGTGCCGGTGCCGCCACCTTGATGGGTACCGAGGTGACCTTGCCGCCCGGGACCCACGACGCGAGTTCACCGAAGTACTCGCCGCAGGTGCGCATCGTCTCCTCGCCGAAGTTGAACACCTGGCCCTCGACGTCGGCGCCGTCGGCCGCGAGCAGGAGCACCATGGCGTCGACGAAGTTGTCGATGAAGATCACGTCGAAGACGCCGGAACCGCCCTCGGGCAGGATCATCTGGTTCTTCTTGATCATCGCGAGGGGTTCACGAACCCAGACCGAGCCGGGGCCGTACACGTCCGCCGGGCGCACGATGACGGTTTCCATACCGCGCTTCGCATTGGCCAGCACCGTCAGCTCGGAGTTGGTCTTGGTATCGGTGTAGGTGCTGACGCCGCCGGTCACCCGCGTCGGATGGTCCTCGGTGACGTGGTCGGGGTACTCCCAGCCGTACGCGGCGATCGAGCTGAGGTGAACGAACCGGCCGACGCCCGCGTCGACTGCTGCGTCGAGCACCTTCTTGGTGCCCAGCACGTTCACCTCCCAGGCCTGCTCGACGGGCGCGACGGTGCTGACGATCGCGGCGGTGTGCACCACCGCGTCGACGCCATCGAGCGCATGCGCCCATGTCGACGGGTCGGTGGTGCTGCCGGCGACGATGCCCTCGGCGGGGTCGGCGACGCGGTCGACGCCGGTGACAGTGGCGCCGAGCTCGCGCAGACGGGCGGCGAGGGTGCGGCCGATGAAGCCGCCGGCACCGGTGATGAAGACCGAACCGGGGACGGTGGGGGCGGGGCGGGCGTCCGACATGGTGACCTCCGGGATGTGACGTGACGCGGGGTGGAGTTGCACTGTCTGTTGTCAGTAACAACTGTAAGCAGACAGTAAGATGAGTCACAACACGCTGTCAAGTGTTGTCTGACGCGCCGCTGTGCGCTGGCACCGGGAGGTGATTTCATGTGGGGTGTGACATCCAACGACTCTGCCGAGGCGAGCTTCACCATCGCCGAGCTGGAAAAGGTCGCAGAGGTCCCCGCGCGGACCATCCGCTACTACCAGTCCGAGGGGCTGCTGCCCCGGCCGGCGCGCAAGGGCGGCCAGGCGGTGTACGGGCCGCCGCACCTGGAACGGCTGCGGTCGATCGCGGCGCTGCAGGGCCGGGGGCTACGCCTGCAGACCATCAAGACAGTGCTCGGCGAATCCGGCGAGCCGTCGTCCGGGGTGGTGGACCTACTCGGACCGTCGATCGCCGGATCGGCCTGGTTGGCGACGTCGGCGAGGGAACTCGACGAGGGCGAGCTCGCAGATCTGCTCGGTGACGCCTACCCCGATCAGGTGGCCGAGCTCGTCGCCGCCGGCTATCTGGAACGACGCCGCACCACTGACGGCCGCCGGGTGTGGTTCGCCCCCAGCGTCCCCCAGCTCCGCGGTGCTCTCGAGATGCGTTCCATCGGAACGGATCTGGAGCTCAGTCGTTGGTCGGCGGCAGAGATGCGCACGGTGCTGCGGGAGCTGTGTGAGCGATTGGTCGCGCGCTGGATCGATGAGAGCGGGAAGCTGTATCAGGGGTCGGGCACGCAGGCGGAGTTGGAGCAGAACCTCGAACTGATCCGCGCGGTCGCCTGGCAGTCGGCGGCGCATGTGATGGCCGAGGAGATCGGCGCGGCCGTGCACCGCGCCGACGAGATCCGGGAGCGGCTCGACGCCGGCGACATCACGGTCTGAGCCGCGTCAACCGCGGCGGAACATCTCGGCGACCCGGTTGGCGGAGTCGAAGGCCAGCACGCGGCCGCGGCCGGCCAGTCGTCGCGGCGCCGACGGTGGGCTCGGCGGCGTGATCGTCAACGGGTCGCCCACCCGGACCCGGCCCGACCGGATCACGTCGGCATACACGCCGAGGTAGCGGTCGGCGGTCGTGGCGACCGCACGGGTCAGACCGGCCTCCACCGGCAGGTCCACGTGTGCGCGGCTGGGCACCACGCAGCGCACCGTTCGCATCACCACCCGCATGTGTGCGTCGCCCAGACCCAGGCCGGCGTCGGCCCAACGGGCCTCGGGCAGGCCATCGGCGAAGTCGCCGGCGAGCACCAGGTTCGGCCGGAACCGTCGGGGATCGAGGTGCTCGACACCCATCGCGGCGGCGATGGTGGCCACGCTGGTCTCGGTCACGAGGTGCACCGGACACAGGTCGACGAACGTGCCGGGCGGGGTGGCGTTGCGGGTCAACGTCGCCAGCGCGCGGGCATTCATGTCGGAGACCTTCGGCAGTTTCTCGTCGGGCGCGATACCGAGGTCGCGGGCGAGCGCTCCCGGGGTCAGCGACGTCATCCGCTCGCGCCACGACAACCGGTGCGCGCGCGGATCGTCGGGCAGCGGGACCAGGCGCACGTCGCGGTCGAGTCGTGCCGACATGGCGGAGTGGATCTGCGGGTCGTCGCTGTGATGCTCCGAGCCGTCGGGAGCGGTGACGATCACCGCCGGTGCCCGGCCCGGGCCGGCGTCGGGACCGGGTGGCGCCGCGAACCGCGCGGAGAATCCCAGGACGGCGGGCAGCCGGCGCGCCGAGATGGTGGTGTCGCGTTCGACATCATGCAGGGCCCACAGCCGATCACCGTGTACCCCACGCGGTCTCAACTCGAGCGACTCGAGCGACTCGCCACCCATCGACTTCACCGGATGGCGCCACAACTCGGTGATACGACACGGTGTGCTGCTCATCGGTCCCTGCTCTCCGGCGATTGCCCGCAACTGTGCCCGCGGCGGTGGGTCGCGCCCACGGTAACCGATCGTTCACTTGCGCAACCAACGGCTGGGACGGAAGAGTGATCACCCGTGTCGACCTCGCGCCTCCGCCCTGCGCTCATCTCCGTACTGACCGCCCTGACCGTCGGCCTCGGTCTCGTCTCCGGGGGAGTCGCTGCGGCCGCGCCCACCGCGGTGGCGGCGCCGGCGGCGTTCACACCCGCCCAACTCGTCGGGCCGTACCCGTCGGATTATCCGCCGGGTGGGACGTATGTCCCGGTGCTGGACGGCTTCTCGTACCTACGTGACAACCGGCCGGACATCATCGCGCAGAATCTGCGCACCGTCGAACGGATCAACGGGTCGGCCACCCGCGCGGAGCAGAACGACGCCGTCGCGATCAACTACGACGACCGGCTCCTCTCACTGTCGGAGGCACTCGGGCAGCGGCTCGGGCCGGTGTTCCGCAAGCTGCTCGCCGACGGGCGGCTGCCCAAGGTCGCGGCCCTCACCGAGGGCTACACCGCGCGCGCCATGCTGCCGCTCGGTACGACGCTGATCGAGAAGGAGATCTTCGGCAATCCGCGTCCCTTCGTGGTGGCACCCGGCAAGATCGAGCGCTACAACCGGCCGGGCGAGGATCTGTACGCCGACCTCGGTGGCAACGGCTCCTACCCATCCGGGCACACCAGCATGGGCTACCTGATCGGCGGGCTCCTCGCCTACTGGCTGCCCGAGTTGGGGCCGCAGATCACCGTGCGCGCCGGCGAGATCGGACGCAGCCGGATCGTGCTCGGTGTGCACTACCCGCTCGACGTCATGGGCGGCCGGATCCTGGCCACCGACCTCGTCTCCGCGCGACTGTCCGATCCGGGTTTCGCCTCGCTCGTCGACCAGGCCGGCCGGCAGTTGCGCGCCGAACTCGAACGGGCGGTCGGCGTGCCGCTGGCGCGGTTCATCGCAGCCGACACCCCGTACATGAGCACCCAGGAAGCGGTGGCCGCCCACCGGCAGATGATGACCTACGGATTCGGCAAGGTCGCCCCCGGTCAGCGCAACGAGATCCCGGCGTCGGCGGCGGCCCTGCTCAAGAGCCGATTCCCGCGCCTGTCCGACGCCCAGCGCCTCGACATCCTGCGACGGACCGCGATCGATGCGGGTTATCCGCTCGACAAGGCCGGGTCCAACGGTGGCTGGCTGCGAATCGACCTGGCCGCGGCGTACGCGGTCACCCCCTGATCGGCGAGAAACCCGACTGACTACGCGGTCGGGTTCTCTTCGCGTTCGACGTCGACCGGCTCCTCGACGATCGGCCGGCGCGACCGGAGGAACCGCTTGGTCACCTCGCTGATGATGGGGATGACCGAGACGAACACGATGAGCAGGAAGATGATGTCGATGTTGTCGCGGATGAACTCGATCTGGCCGAGGAAGTAGCCGAGCAGGGTGACCCCCGCGCCCCACACGATGGCGCCGACCACGTTGTAGGTCAGGAACACCGGGTAGCGCATCTTGGCCGCGCCGGCGACGAGCGGCGCGTACGTCCGCACGATCGGGACGAACCGCGCCAGGAAGATCGTGATGGGGCCGTGCTTCTCGAAGAACTCGTGCGCCTCGACGATGTAGCGCTCCTTGAGCACCTTGGCGTCCGGCCGGAACAGCGAGTATCCGACGCGGTTGCCTATCCAGTAGCCGACCTGGTCGCCGAGGAACGCGGCGATCGGGATCGTCACCAGCAGCACCCACAACGGCGCGAACGGCTCGATGTCGGCGGACTTCGCCGCGACGATCAGCCCGGCGGTGAACAGTAGGGAGTCACCGGGCAGGAGCGGGAACAGCAGCCCCGACTCGATGAACACGACCAGCAGCAGGCCGGCCAGAATCCAGGTGCCGAACGAGTTCAGCAGGTTGACCGGGTCCAGGAACCCCGGCAGCAAGGCGAGGTTGGTGGTGGTCGTGCTCAGAGCAGTCGTGCTCGTGGAGAGGGCGGTGTCGATCACGTCGAAACAATGTACCCGCGATTCGACCCACGACCGCGCAGCAAAGCCGCCGAACTGCTACCGATCCGCCGGCTCCGACGCGCGAGCGTCGGCCGAGTACACCTTGTGCTGGACGAGTGCCACGACGGCGACCACCGCGACACCGAGCACGAACAGGCCGAGCGCCCCGGGCCATTCGTCGCCGACCCCGAGCAGACCGCCGTCGTCGGTCTGCCAGGGCCACAATGCGCGAAGCGACCCGAGCAGCAGACCCGCGGCGCCGATCATCGCGGCGGTGTGATGATTCTCGAGCAGCCATTCGAGGATTCGCACGAACGTCACGATGCCGAGCAACGCACCGAGGGCGAAAACCGCCAGGTACTGGACGTTTCGGTCGTCGACGGCGGCCATCGTGGGTGCGTAGATGCCCACCACCAGCAGAAAGAACGAACCGGACACTCCGGGCAGGACGAGCGCGCAGACCGCGACCGCCGCCGCACAGAACACGAGGATCAATGGAGGATCGCTGATCTCGCTGCGCGGTAGCGAGGTGAGGATGAAAACCGCCGTCGCCATGGCGATGAACAGCGCGGCCGCCTTGCCCTTGGCGCCGCGGGTGTCGAGATCACCTGGGCGGACTTCCAGGAACGGGATCGCCACCGATGCCGCGATCATGCCCATGAACAGCGCCTTGGAGTACACCGGCTGCTCCGTGACGAATGTCTCCATCACGCCCGCGATGGAGAACACCGCGACGAGCATCCCGATGGCCACGGGGATCAGCAGCCACCAGTCGACGTTGCGGGCATCCGCGCGCCAGTCGGATCTCGTGATCATGCCCCGCGGGACGTCGGTCAGGTGCTTGGCCGAGGCGATCAGTCGCGTGTAGATCCCGGTGACCAGAGCGACGGTGCCGCCGGAGACGCCGGGAACCGTCTCGGCCAGTCCGATCAGTCCGCCGCGAACGACGTTGCCGATCGTCTCGGTGGCCGGTGGTCGTTGTCCGCCGCGGGGAGACCCGTCCGACGGCGCTGGGTTCTCCTGCCTCGGCGTCACGCTGACATCGTAGCGGGCATATCCGGCCCCGATCGGTGCCGGTGGCCGGTCGGCGAACTCCATGTGTACATCTCAACCGCGACCCGTGTACCTGCCATACTGAGATGCGATGGCAGCTCGCTGAGGCGAGGAACCTACGTTCGAAGGATTCATCGATGCCCATTGCAACACCCGAGCAGTACGCAGAGATGTTCGACAAGGCCAAGAAGGGGGGCTATGCGTTTCCCGCGATCAACTGCACGTCGTCGTCGACGATCAATGCGGCCATCAAGGGATTCGCGGACGCCGGCAGTGACGGCATCATCCAGTTCTCCACCGGCGGTGCCGAATTCGGTTCCGGCCTCGGTGTGAAGGACATGGTGACCGGCGCGGTCGGGCTCGCCGAGTTCGCCCACGTCGTCGCGGCGAAGTACGACGTCACGATCGGGCTGCACACCGACCATTGCCCCAAGGACAAGCTGGACACCTACGTGCGTCCGCTGCTCGCGATCTCGCAGGAGCGCGTCGACGCCGGCAAGAATCCGCTGTTCCAGTCGCACATGTGGGACGGCAGCGCGGTGCCGCTGCCCGAGAACCTGGAGATCGCGAAGGAGCTGCTCGCGAAGGCGGGCGCGGCCAAGATCATCCTGGAGATCGAGATCGGTGTCGTCGGCGGTGAAGAGGACGGCGTCGAAGCCGCCATCGACGACAAGCTGTTCACCACCCCGGAGGACTTCGAGAAGACCCTCGACGCCCTCGGCGCGAGCGACACCGGCAACCGGTACCTGCTCGCCGCGACCTTCGGAAACGTGCACGGCGTCTACAAGCCGGGCAACGTGAAGCTGCGCCCCGACGTGCTCAACACCGGCCAGGAGGTCGCGGTCAAGAAGCTCGGTCTGGCCGAGGGCAGCAAGCCGTTCGACTTCGTGTTCCACGGCGGTTCCGGATCGCTCAAGAGCGAGATCGAGGAGGCCCTCAGCTACGGCGTCGTGAAGATGAACGTCGACACCGACACCCAGTACGCCTACACCCGTCCGGTCGCCGGGCACATGTTCGCCAACTACGACGGTGTGCTCAAGGTCGACGGCGACGTGGGCAACAAGAAGACCTACGACCCGCGTGTCTGGTCGAAGAAGGCCGAGACCTCGATGTCCGAGCGCGTCGTCGAGGCATGCACCGACCTCAAGTCGGTGGGTAAGTCGATCAGCGCCTGATCGAGTCCCACCATCGCTCTCACCTCGGTCCCTGATGAGGGAGCTTGCGAGCGCGCCGCCCTGAGGAGCGAGCCTGCGAGCGTCAGCCCCGGTCCCTGAGGAGCGAGCTTGCGAGCGCGCCGCCCTGAGGGGCGAGCCTGCGAGCGTCTCGAAGGGTCACGAAGGGTCACGAAGGGCGACCCTTCGTGACGGGCCTTCGCAGGCTCCGGCCCTCCTCAGGGATCGGCGGACTTTCATCCCGGTCCCTGAGGAGCGAGCTTGCGAGCGTCACGAAGGGCGGCCCTTCGTGACGGGCCTCCGCAGGCTCCGGCCCTCCTCAGGGGTCGGTTGGTGACGGGCCTTCGCAGGCTCCGGCCCTCCTCAGGGGTCGGTTGGTGACGGGCCTTCGCAGCCGTCAGAGAGTGGCCAGACCGACGAGGACGCCGACGGCGAGTGCGAGCATGACGATCGCGGCGATGACGACCGGGGGATCGATGCGTCGCTCCCCGCGCGGCGTGGTGGTCGCCCGCGGTGCCGGACGCTCGATGTGCAGCGGCGTGGTCTGCGGTTCGAAGTAATAGGTGGGTTCGGTGTCGGTGCGTCCGACGTGCGCAGCGGGCTGCACCGGATGGCCCGAGCGCAGTTCGGTTCCGGTGGGGTGGTGGACCCACGTCGGACGCTGTGTCGGTGCGCCAGGCGGACGGGCCGGACGGGCCAGGGGGCCGCTGCGGGTCACTGCGGCGTGCACACCTTCCACTCCTCGCCTGAGCGCTGCAGGTTGATCGTCACGACCTGCGGCTGCTCGGGGTTGGCGCTCTGCACCGCCTCGACCTCGACGACCGCCTGATTGCCGTCGTCGGTCACCAGGACCGCCTTGATCTCCCTGACCTCGACGAGTTCGTTGCGCGCCCGCTGGCCGTCGTAGATCGTCTGGAAGTCCGAGTCGCTGAGCGAGCTGTAGAACTGTTGGCGCTCACCGCAGGTGATCGATCGCAGTGTCGCCAGATCACCCTCGTACAGCGCCGTGGAGAATTCCTCGGCGGTATCGGCCGCCTCGTCTTCCGGGGCCGGTGGGCGCAGGCTGAGGTAGCCGAATGCCGCTCCGGTGGCAGCGAGAACGACGACCACCGCAGCGGCGACTATCCACCAACGCCGGGCCCCTCCGGACCCCGTCTTCTCGGCCTTCTCGGTGCTGGTTCTCCCGGTGTCCGACTTCTCGGTGCCGGTAGCGGAGGACGAACTCCGGCCGGGGATCACCTCGGGCTTGTGCGCGGTCGTCGACCAGCCCTGCGCCGCGGATGTCTTGGCGGTGGGCGCCTCTGACGCCGAATCCGACGCCGATTCCGATCTCGAAGCTGCCGCGGCTCCGGCTGCTCCGGCCGCCACCGCCGCACCCGCAGCAGCGGCGGGGAGGACCTTGGTGGAGCCGGAGTCGTCGGACGCGTCCTTGTCGGCGGTCTCGCCGTCGGCCGATGACTCTGCGGCGTCGGGACGTGCGTCGGCAGGGGAGTCGTCGACGTCGGTCCACTCGTCGGTCGGGTCGGCCTCTGCCTCGTCCTCTGAGCCTGTCTGGGCGTCGGCTTCGGCGGTCTCGGCTTCAGGGGTCTCGGAATCGGTGGTGTTCTCGGAGTCGGACGTCTCGTCGGCGACCGTGTCGATCGACTCGAGATCTTCCAGCTCGTCGTCGTCGGGCAGTTCGTCGCGACGGATCACCGTCGTCGCCGAATCCGTCGGACCGATGCCGCCGCCCGGCTTCCGGCGTTCGGTCGGCTGCTCGTCGGTGGCCGACTCGGTCGTGTCAGCGGCGTCGTCGGCGGGGGTGTCATCCGAACCGGTATCACCGGAGCTGATGCTGTCGAGGTCTTCGAGGTCGGCTGCCTCCGGCAGGTCCTCGCGGCGGATCACGGCGGTGGCGGAGTCGATGCCGCGACCGCCCTTCGGAGTACGTCGGGCCGTGACCTGTTCGGCCGGTGCGTCGTCGGTGCCTGCGGCTTCGGCGGATTCGGGCGCTTCCGTGTCGGCTACATCCGGTTCCGGTTCCGGCGCGGGGTCCGCGCCCGCCTCTGCGTCGGGGACATCTGCGTCGGCGAGATCCGTGTCGGTGTCCGCTGCGTCGGCGACTGCGCCCTGTTCGGCTGCGGTTTCGTCGGGGGTGTCCGTCTGGTCGTCGTCCGTCTGGTCGTCGGACGTCTCGCTACCGGCAGCCTCGTCGGTGGATTCAGACGCGTCGGTCGCCTCGGCTGCATCGACGTCTGCCGGGTCGTCGACGACTGCCGGATCGTCGGAGGCCTGGTCGATGTCGGAATCCGACGCGACTGCGGGCTCGTCCTCGGCGTCGGCGGTCGGCGGGACCTCGTCACCGGTCTGCTCGGCCTGCTCGGCCGCATCCGGTGTGGGCTCGGCCGCGTTCGGGTCGCCGTCGTCGGTGTTCTGCACGACACTCTCGTTCGCGTCAGCCGTGCTCGGCTCGTCGGAGCCGGTCCCGGTCACGCCGTCGTTGTTCGTCTCGTCTGTCACCGCTGCGTCGTCGCCCTTCGTACTCTCGACCCAGGAATCATCCGGACCGCGGCGGCCGGGTCGGGCCGCCCCGTGGTCCTTGTCGTGATCGTTGCCGCGATTGCGCCACGCCGAGAAGGCGCGGCCGATCAGCGACCCGTCGTCGCGCGTCGAGGGCATCGCCGTCTACACCCCGCTTTCCCCGGATGGAACGGATCGGCGTCGATGTTGGTGACGAACTCCCGTCGAATGGGTCGCGTCATGGCCGATCGCGTCATTCACCCTAGCGAATGGTCGCCGCTCTCAGCACTCGGTGGGCGCCGAAAACCGCCATGGTGTACATCGGCCGGTGGACTCATGCCGCCGTGCAGGCGGGGGCGGTGGTCGACAGCCCGCGACCGGGCGGGGTGCTTCAATGGTGTGGTGACTTCTTTCGGAGACCTGTTGGGCCCGCAGCCGGTGCTGCTCACCGGCGACGACGAGGCCGAATCCGACCTGCTGAACGGTGCCGACCCGGCGCAGACCGCGGCGGCACACCCGACCGCGTCGATCGCCTGGGCGTACCTCGCCGACGCTGCGCTCGCGGCCTCTGACGGCGGCGCCGACGTGGGCCGCGTCATCGAGGCCTACGGCTACGCGCGGACCGGGTATCACCGTGGCCTCGACCAGCTGCGCCGGCACGGCTGGAAGGGCTTCGGCCCGGTGCCGTGGAGCCACGAACCCAACCAGGGATTTCTGCGGTGCGTCGGCGCGCTCGCCCGCGCCGCGCAGTCGATCGGCGAAGAAGACGAGTACCTGCGGTGCCTCGATCTCCTGAACGACAGCGACCCGACCGCGGTGGCTCAGCTCGGACTGGCCTGACCGCCCGTCGCGCCGACCCCGTGACGACGTGACCACCTCACCGCCGTGACCGACTGGCTGCGCCGACGATTTCACGCGCTCCCGCCGCCGGTGCGGCGACGGGTCCGTCGGCTGTGGCTGTCGGCCGTGCCGATCACGCAGTGTGCTCTGGCGGCCGGGGTCTCCTGGTGGATCGCCGTCGTGATCTTCGATCACCCGCAGCCGTTCTTCGCGCCGATCGCCGCGGTCATCTCCCTCGGGTTGTCGCTGGGAAAGCGGTGGCGCCGGTCCGCCGAGCTGGTGACCGGTGTCGTCATCGGCATCATCGTCGGCGACCTGCTGATCTCGTGGATCGGTTCGGGGACATGGCAGATCATCCTGGTGGTGGCCCTGGCCATGACGGTTGCCGTGGTCCTCGACGACGGCCCGATCATCCCCATCCAGGCCGCATCGTCGGCGGTCCTGGTGGCGACTCTGTTGCCGCCAGGCGAAGTCGGCGGCGTCAACCGGGCGATCGATGCCCTGATCGGCGGGCTGATCGGCATCCTCATCGGCGCGTTGTTCCCGGTCAATCCCGCCCATCGGGCCCGCAGGGACGCGGCCGGCCTGCTCGCGACGATGCGCGATTCGTCCCGCCGCCTCGCCGCGGGCCTGCGCGACATGGAGGAGCAGGAGGTGTTCGCCGCGCTGACCGCGGCGCGCGGAACGCAGGAGGCGATCAACACGATGCGCGCCGACATGCGTGGCGGCAAGGAGGTGAGCGCCATCTCGCCGCTGTACTGGGGATCACGCGAACGGCTGCAGCGGATCTCCGCGACCGCCGACCCGATCGACAATGCCGTGCGCAACTTCCGGATCATCGCCCGGCGGGCCTTGGCCATGACACAACGGCGCGAAGCGCTGCATCCCGACATCGTCGACATCATCGACGACCTCGGGGAGGCGTTCGAGATCCTGCGCGCGATGATGATCGCCAAACCCGGCGAACCGCCCGACCAGGCCGATGCGGCCCGGGTGCTGCGCACCATCGCCCGCAAGGCGAAGCCCGAACTCGTCGCAAACAGTTCGCTCGCCGAGACGGCCGTGATGGCCGAGATCCGCTCGTTGCTGGTCGACATGTTGATGATCTGCGGGCTCGGGCGGTCGTCGGCGGCGGCGACGCTGCGCTGACCTCGCCCTTCGTGACGACCCTTCGCAGGCTCCGGGTCTCCTCAGGGATCGGGGGTGGCACTCCGCAGGGATCGGGGGTTGGGTAGTCGGCAGGGGTCGGGGCGGGACCGCGCTTGTCATATATGCGAAAGTCTGCATATATTGGCGACGACATGGGGCACTCACATTCGCACGCGCACACCCACGGGCCGACGACGACCGCATCGACGGGGCATCGCCGGATCTGGCCGATGGCGGTCGCTGTCGCGATCATCGGCAGTTACTTCGTCGTCGAGCTCGTCACCGGACTGATGGTCAACTCGCTGGCCCTGATCGCCGATGCGGGTCACATGCTCACCGACGTCGCCGCGCTGACGATGGGTCTGATGGCGCTGCTGCTCGCTCGGCATGGATCGGCGACCGACGACCGCAGCTTCGGCTGGCACCGCGCGGAGGTGTTCACCGCTGTCGCGAACGCGGTGCTGCTCATCGGGGTGGCGGTGTTCGTGTTCTACGAGGCCATCCGGCGCATCGGTACCGACCCCGAGGTGCCCGGGCTGACGTTGATCGTGGTCGCATTGGTCGGCCTGGCCGTCAACATCGCGGTGATGATGTTGCTGCGCGCCGACTCGAAACAGTCCATCGCGGTGCGTGGTGCCTACCTCGAGGTGCTCGCCGACGCCGTGGGCAGTGTGGGTGTCCTCGTCGCCGGCGTCGTGGCGTTGACCACGGGCTGGGGGTATGCGGACGTCGTCGTCGCGGTGCTGATCGCGCTGTGGGTGGTGCCGCGCGCGGTGCGGTTGGCGTTGGACGCCTTGCGGATCCTCAACCAGCAGGCCCCGGCGCATGTCGACGTCGATGCACTGCGCCGGGACCTCGCAGCGATCCCCGCCGTCGACGACGTCCACGACCTGCACGTGTGGACGCTGACGACCGGGATGGATGTGGCAACGGTGCACCTCGACAGCGACGGCACCAATACCGACGTCCTGACCGCCGCCCAAGAAGTCATGGCCCGCCACGGGCTCGGTCACTCCACGATCCAGGTGGACCCCGAGTCCGTGCAACGGAAGTGTCGCGACGAACTGCAATGGTGACGGTGCGAAAACTGATGGCGTGAACGCGCATCACTCGCCATGCTGTGAGCCATGACGATCGACGATCTGTCCACTCTCACACGCAAACCCGACCGCGGTGGGGACCGTGCGCTCCTCGACGAGGTCCTCGACGAAGCGACCGTCGGGGTGCTGTCGACGGTGACCGACGACGGGTTCCCGTGGTCGGTGCCGATGCTGGTGGCCCGCGACGGCGACCGGCTGCTCGTGCACGGATCGTCTGGTGCCGGCGCCCTCCGGCACGTCGCCGCCGGCGCGCCCGCCACGTTCACCGCGTTCCTCGTCGACGGCCTCGTCGTCGCCGCGACCTTGTTCGACCACTCGATGAACTACCGGTCGGCGGTTGTCCGGGGACGGCTGGAACGCGTGGACCCGGCCGACGCCCTGCGCGCACTCGACGTCTTCTCGGACGCGGTATTGCCGGGCCGCAGTGCGGAAGTACGTGACCACACTCCCAAAGAGGTGTCGGCGACGGCGATCCTGGCGCTGCCGATCGTCGAGGGCCAGTGGCTGACGAAGGCACGCAGCGGTGGTCCCGGTGTCGCCGACGGCGACGTCGGCTGGACCGGCCACATCCCCATCCGCACCGTCTACGACGAACCGGTGGTCGCGACACCCGGTGAGCTCCCCGGATCGGTGCGAGCCCTCTACCGCCAGAACACGAACAGATCCCAGCCGTAGGAGGCGAGCACACTCGGCACCCCGGACAGGCCGAACAGCCAGTAGACGAGGTCGAAGAACGCGCGGTTGAGGAACGGGATGAACAAGAGCGCGAACACGATCAGGAAGCCGTAGGGTGCCACCTTCTGCATCGAGAACCGCGTCTTGTCGGACAGGTACGGCTCGATTGCGCCGTAGCCGTCGAATCCCGGCACCGGCAACAGGTTCAGCACCGCGGCGGTGATCTGGAGGAACGCCAGCATCGACAACGCCGCCCACAGGTTGAGGCCGTCGACCGCATAGAGAACGTTGGCCGGAGCGGTGAAACCCTGTGCCCCATAGGCACTGGGAGACGCGAATCGCACGACCATCAGCAGGATCACGCCGAGTGCTGCGTTGGTGAGCGGTCCGGCCAGCGACACGATGGTGCGTTGGGCCCGACTGAATCCGTGCTGATGCACGTACACCGCGCCGCCCGGAAATCCGATGCCGCCCAACAGGATGATCAGCAACGGCAACCCGATCGACAGACCCGGATGTGCGTACCGCAAGGGATTGAGGGTGAGGTAACCACGCAGTTCGGCGCTGCGGTCGCCGAACCGGAATGCGGTGACGGCGTGGGCGAACTCGTGCAGGCACAGCGAGATGACCCATCCGGCCAGCACCAACAGGAGTGTTCCGCCGACCGACTCGAGATTGCGGCCGGGTTCGGAACCGGCGACCAGCCAACCGCCGCAGACCGCGGCCGCGACGAGCCCGAGGAACAACGGCCCCGGTCGGACGGCGCGGACGACTTCACGACTCGTCGGCCCGGCACCGCGACCGGCGGCCGGCCCGAACGCACTCACGGACACACCAGGTTCATGTCCACATGATGCCGATAGAACGTCGAACGCTTCAGCGTGCGCGTCGTGAGGACGCCCTCTCGCTCGACGACGATGTTGGTACCACCGGTCTGCGCCGCTCGTCCCTCGTGCCACCCACCCGGGCGCAGCGGCCGGATCAGCCGCGCGCGCAGGCCGGGAGCGTGCGCCAGCGGTTCGATCTCCACCCCACGCACCTCGCCGGTGAACAGTCGGGCGTTGTCGACATAGGTCTCGCCGTGCAGCTTCGCGCCGTCGCCGCCCAGGTGACGAGCCCGCCCGACCAACACCGTCGCTGCGTCGTCACGGATCAGCGGCACCGCGCGGGCGCGGCCCTGCTCGGCGAGTTCTGCCGCCTCCTGCCCGTGGGGGAGACCGTGGACCCGGGTGGCACGGGTGGCGACCGGCGCGACGTAGCCGACCTCCACGTCGAGGCGTTCCGTCAGCATCAGAACCGCGAGGACCTGCGCGAGAAATACATCGGCACCGGCCGCGCCGGCCCCCACCACCACCAGTCGCGAAGGTTGTTCGTCGGCGAGAAGACCCGTCACCGCGGCCCGTACCGCCTGCTTCTGATTCCCCACCTCGGCTTCGGCGATACGCACAATCGACACGTGAGTAGCGTATCCATCCCGGTGAGCAAGTAAGGTTGGCCTGTTGTTCAGCGTGCCAACTCAAAGGAGTAACCGACCATGGCCGCGATCGTGCTGATCGGCGCCCAGTGGGGCGACGAGGGCAAAGGCAAGGCGACCGACCTCCTCGGTGGGCAGCTGCAATGGGTTGTCCGCTACCAGGGCGGCAACAACGCAGGTCACACTGTGGTGTTGCCCAACGGTGAGACATTCGCGCTGCACCTGATCCCGTCCGGCATCCTCACGCCGGGGGTCAACAACGTCATCGGCAACGGTGTCGTCGTCGATCCCGGTGTGCTGCTCACCGAACTCGGTGGGCTCGAGGACCGCGACATCGACACCTCCGGGCTGATGATCTCCGCGGACGCGCACCTGCTGATGCCGTATCACGTGGCCATCGACAAGGTGACCGAGCGATTCCTCGGCAACAAGAAGATCGGCACCACCGGGCGCGGTATCGGTCCCTGCTACCAGGACAAGATCGCGCGCGTCGGCGTCCGGGCCGCCGACGTGCTCGACGAGAAGATCCTGACCCAGAAGGTCGAGGCGGCGCTCGAACTGAAGAACCAGATCCTGGTCAAGATCTACAACCGCCGTGCTCTCGAGCCGGCGCAGGTCGTGGACGAGGTGCTGACGCAGGCGGAGGGCTTCAAGGGGCGCATCGCCGACACCCGGCTGCTGCTCAACCAGGCGCTCGAGCGCGGCGACACCGTGCTGTTGGAGGGGTCGCAGGGCACCCTGCTCGACGTCGACCACGGCACCTACCCGTACGTGACGTCGTCGAACCCGACATCCGGTGGCGCGGCCGTCGGGGCGGGCATCGGCCCCAACAAGATCACCACGGTGCTCGGCATCCTGAAGGCCTACACCACCCGCGTCGGCTCAGGGCCGTTCCCGACCGAACTGTTCGACGAGTGGGGCGCCTACCTCGCGAAGACCGGCGGTGAGGTGGGCGTGACCACCGGGCGCGCCCGCCGGTGCGGCTGGTTCGACGCGGTGATCGCGCGGTACGCGACCCGCGTCAACGGGATCACCGACTACTTCCTCACCAAACTCGACGTGCTCTCCAGCCTCGATACGGTGCCGATCTGCGTCGCCTACGACGTCGACGGCGAACGCGTCGAGGAGATGCCGATGACGCAAACCGGATTCCACCACGCGAAGCCGATCTACGAGGAGATGCCCGGCTGGTGGGAGGACATCTCCGGCGCCCGGACCTTCGAAGAGCTGCCGAAGACCGCACAGGACTATATCCTGCGGCTCGAAGACCTTGCCGGCGCACACATCTCGTGCATCGGTGTCGGCCCGGGCCGGGACCAGACGATCGTGCGGCGCGCGATCATCTGACCAGAAACCACAGGCTCTCCCGCACGCCACGGTCGCCGGGTCCCGCAGCCACAGTTGCGACTCGGTGGTGGTCGCGGGTCAGCAGGCGGTCGTCCACGCGTGGGAACTCCATGTCGATCGGTTTGTCGCTGATCGTGTTCCGCGTGATCCTGCCGTCCGGGTGGATGATCGCGCGGGTCAGCGTCGACGCGGCCGGGCGGGGGTCATGCGCAAAGCCCGCCGGATAGTTCCATTCCACGTAGTCGACCGTCACCGAACCGTCGGTGTTGTCGTAAGCATTGGCGAAGTGCCGGGTGCCGTCGTCAGGGCGCCACGACAGTAGCGAGCCACCGGTCATCGCGGCCTCGAGATCGAAGGCCAACGGGCATACGAACAGCACGATGTAGCGGGAGGTGAGCGCCATGTCGTGGATCATGTAGCTCTCGGACAGTCCGTCGACCGGTGTCGGCGGTGTGGTGGTGCGGCCGTCGGAATCGAGGACCGACCAGGTGAGATAGGGCGCTTCCAGCGAGTAGTTGAACAGGACGAGCTCGCCGGTCGCGGGATCGATCTTGGGGTGGGCGGTACTGCCGACCCGCATCGCGCCGTTGCAGTCGGTCTTGGCCAGCGTCGCGAGGTCGTCGGGGTTCAACAGATACGGCCGGTCCGACTCGGCCATGGCCATCAGGCGACCGCCATGCCGCACGATGTTGATGTCCGGCAGCTCGCGGAACGTGCCGGCGAGGTCGTCGCCCACCTCGCTCGCCGGTGGGGTGTAGCCGTCGGTGATTCCCGACCAGATGGCATGGCCCGCAGCTTCTTCCGCCACGACCATCGGAGTGCGGACGAATCGGTTGGTGTAGCCGACCCGGCCGTCGGAGATGGCGATGCGGTGGACCATCCCATCGCCGTCGAGTGGGTACACAAACGAGCCGATGGGGTCGAAACGAGGGTTCGGCCCGTTGCGGAGGTAGCTGCCCGACAGGTCGGCCGGGAGATCGCCCGTGATCGGGAGATCGGCGACGTCGACCTCGTCGCGTTGCGGGGCGAACAGCCCGGTGAGGTGACTGTGATGGGTGAGGTCGACGGGTGCGGGACGAGTGGGAGACGTGCTGGTCATGGGGTGACTCCGTTCATGGGGGTGGGAGGTTCGATGTGGGTTCAGCGCGGGTCGGTGGCGGACACCGACGGCCGGGCGGGGGAGCCGCTGATCGCATGGGTGCGCTTGACGGCGAAGACGATGAGCGCGACCGGGATCACCCAGTTGAGGAGGATGTTGCCGGGATGGGCACCGGCCACGTCGGCGCCGGCGGCGAGCAGACCTGCGATGACGTGGCAGACACCCATCGCGGTGACCGCCCCCGCCCACACCAGGCTGATCTGGCGGTTCTTGGCGCGGAAGATCGGGGAGTGCCAGAGCGCCGGGTCCACGGATTCACGCGCATACTGTTCGGTGAACGGAATGGTGAAGGCGGATACCGCCATGATCGCGGCGAGGATGAACGCCGAGCCGCCGCGGCCGAAATAGACGAGCACTTCGTCGACCTGATGCGATCCGATCAGTCCGACGACGGCGATCAGTCCGAACAGGACGACGCCGGACACATCGAGGACTTTCCATCCCCGTCCCTGCAGGGCCGAATAGGCGGTCATCGCGAACGCGAGCGCGCAGGCGGCCAATGCCGCGATGGTGACATGGTCGGCGCCGAGGCGCTCGGCGGCGAAGCTGAAGACGAACCAGGGTGCGAGGCCCAGGATCATTGATTTGGCGTCCATGGTGGTTCTCCTGCGAGAGGTGGAATGGTGACCTCTTCACTCTCGCGACCGCCGATGGCGCAGACATCTGCGTCATGACGGAGATTTGACTGCCAAGGAGGATTTCACCGCCAATGAGTCGGCCGCCAGTGGCCGGGAACTAGGGCCGGGAAGCGACGTATGCGGCTAGTTCCACCCGGGTACGGAGGCCGAGTTTGGCCAACGCATGGGACACGTGGGTCTGCACCGTCCGGGTCGAGATGAACAACTGGTCGGCGATCTCCCCACCGGACAACCCGGTGGCGACCAACTCGGCGACGGTGACCTCGGTCTCCGTGAGGCTCGGCCACCCATGCGTGGGCCGATCCCGGACGGCGTTCGGGTCCATCCGGACCCCGTGGGCCCGGAGCCGGGATGCGATACGTGCGGACATGGTCACCGCACCCATCGACTGCGTCAGCACGAAGGCCTTGGCCGCCAGGTCGCGGGCGGCGCGGGCGTCGTTCAGTGCGGCAGCAGCGCAGGCCGCCTCCTCCCAGGCGCAGGCCTCCAGGAGCCCGTCGGACACCTCACGAAGCTCGTCGGCGGACCGCTGCGCAATCGTGATCACATCGGCCAGGTCGAGCCGGCCGAGCGAGGCCAGGCACCGCGCTCTCGCGAGCGCGACGGGGCCGCGTGCGCTGGCCGTGGGTGGATACGGGGCGGCATCGAGACCGGCGACGACCGCCTCGAGCAGCGCCATGTCCTGTGCGCGAGTGGCGATCCGGGCGCAATCGAGCGCGACGAACGGTAGCCACGCGTACAGCCGGGTGCTCACCGCCCGGTCCCACGCCGTCGCCGCGGTGCCGGCCGCCGGTTTCAGCTTGCGGCGCGCCTCGTGCAGCAGAGCCCAGGCCCGCAGGGCGGTCGGGAACCCGAACTGGTCGGGTTCGCCCGAGGCGTCCCAACCGTCGAGTCGCGTTGTCGCCGTGGCGAGATCGCCGCGGAGCACGTCCACCATCGCGCGTCCGGCATGCGCCTGCGACGTCCATCCCATGTCGGCGGCAGCCGCCCGTTCCAGCCCGGCATCCCACGCGGCGGCCGCATCGTCGAGGTTCCCGCGACCGAGATCGATGCTCCCCTGGGTGAGTTCGTGGTAGGCGGTCATCCAGTCGGTGCCCTGGTTGGCGCGCAGCCGCACCGCACGTTCGAGCAGATCGGCGGCCGCGGCAGGCCCGCGGGTGTAGACGCCGATGAGGGGCGGCCAGATGTCTGCCGACGAGTTCGCCGGCCCGCCCGCCACCTGTGACTCGTTTTGCCGTTGGGAGGCGAGCAGGGCCAGCCGGAGGCCGTCTTCGACCTGCCCGATCAGGAACAGCCGCAGTGACTCGGCGATCAGACCCTGGACCGACCGGGTTCCGGCGTCGCGTTCGATGTCGAAGAACGGTTCGTCGGGGACGGGGGTGGCGCCGTCGAGCAGACCGACGTAGCGGCGCAGATCGGTGAGCGTCTCGGCGACATCGTCACCCACCGGGAGCGCGAGGGTCTCGTCGATCAGTTCGTTGACGCGTGCGCTGTCGCCCTTCGCGATCAGAACGAACAGCTGGATGCGCGTCAGATCGGCCATCTCGTCGATGTCGGTCGACACGGCCAGGCCCTCGGCGGCAACGGTGGCTGCCCGCGCCAGGCGACCGGTCCGTGCCAGAGCCACCGCCAGCGAGACGTGAACGCCGGCCGGGGTGGGTGCGCCGTCAGCCTGCTGGGCGAGCTCCTCGAGAAGGTCGGCGGCGACGGCCGGTGTGTTCGCGAGTTCGCTCTCCGCGCGCCGAACGGCCACCAGCGTGGCGTCTGGATCGGTGCCGGCGGCCAGCCGGTGGTGCGCGACGGCCTGGCGGTTGCGCCTGATGGCCGGATGGTTCGCGGCGGCCTCGTGCAGCACCGATCGGAGAAACGGGGCCAGACTCTGATTCGTGACGTCGGCATAGAGGTCGTGTGTGAAGCTCAACCTTCCGTCGGCGCCGGCGGCCACGATCCCGGCATCGATCGCCGACTGCGCCGCGCCGACCAGCGAGGCCGGGCTCGCACCGTCGAGGACCGCGAGTTCGCCCAGGGTCGCCGGTCGGCCCCACACCGCCATTTTCTGGGTGAGCTCACGGGCTCGACCGTCGAGGAGCGCGAGGTGCTGGGTGATCGCGTCGCGCGTGCCGGCCGCGACGTCGGCTGAATCGGTTGCGATCGATGCTCGGCCGCCGGTGACCACTACTCCGCCCGACTGCTGCAGCGAACGCACCATCGAGATGGCCTGCATCGGGTTTCCGCCGGCGGCGGACAGCGCGGTGGCCAGGCCGCGGTCGGGTTGCGCGCCCAGGAAACCGCTCGCCAGACGGGTGATCTCGGCGTCGGTCATCGGCGGGAGTGTCCATTCGCGGACGTCGGCCCGTGCGACCAGCCGGGTGAGCACATCCCGCTCGGGCAGTGGGCGCCGGCCGACCAGCAGCACCAGCGGCAGATCGCGGGTCGCGCCGGCGAGCCGGGTCAGCAGATCGAGCGTCGCGGCATCGGCGTGATGCGCGTCGTCGACGATCAACACGAGCGGACCGTCGGCGCACAGGCTGTCCACCTCGCGGTACAGCTCGTCTTCGAAGGTGTCGGGCACCGGGAATGGGAGACCCGTCCCGATCAGCGCGGCCGCAACGACGAACGGGTGCCGCGCGGAGAGGTCGTCGGCTCGGGCATACCGGGTCGCCGAATCGATTTCCGATTGCAGCAGGTGGAGGGTGTGCGACTTGCCGGTGCCGGGGCCCGCCGTCATCACCAGCGTCCGCGGTGCGCCCCGGTCTCCTCGCCGGGCGGCGGCGAGTGCACTGCGAATCTGATCGATGGTCCCCCGACGTCCGGCCAGGTGGGAGGCGAGCACGGTGCCAGATTAGGTCGAAACCGGACGTGGTGTGCCGGGTCGATGCGATAGCCCGCCGGGTGAATCGTCATCGGGGCCCGCGGGCCGTGAGAAGCTAGGCGGCATGCGTCCGAGGCGGGGGAGTCGTGACTACGGGTCGATCTTGCTCGGCTCGGCCGACGAGAGTGGGTTCCGGCAGCGGATCCGGATACAGACGCTGCTGACGGCATCGATCGTCACGGCCAACCTGTTCGGCGCCCTGGTCGCCGTGGCGCTGACCGCGGTCGGCATCCCCGAACCCACGGTCTTCACCGGCGAACTGTGGTGGGTGAACTTCATCGCGGTGCCGGTGTACATCTTCGCCGCCTTCGTCGTCGGGATCGGTTGGGGCACAGCGGTTGCCGTTCGAGATCTGCGGTGGGCCATCGCGGACCGGCCGCCGACCAAGCGCGACGCGCGCCGCACGATGCGGGTGCCGTGGGTGCTGTCGCTGGTGCAGGGCATGCTGTGGGGCGGCGCGACCGTGATGTTCACGCTGATGTACGGGATCGTGGACCCGCAACTCATTCCGAAGACCCTGTTCGTGGTGGGGCTCAGCGGCATCGTCGTCGTGTCGATCTCGTACCTGCTGATCGACTTCACGCTGCGTCCCGTCGCAGCAGAACTGATCAGCGCCGGATTCCACCGCCGCAAACGCAGCGGCGTGCGGGCCCGTTCGGTGGTGTCGTGGATCGTCGGGTCGGCCATCCCCATCGTCGGGATCATGCTCGTCGTCGGCTTCGGCCTCGCGCGCGACGACACCACCAAACTTGACATGTTCGTCGGTGTGATCGTGCTCGGACTGACCGCGCTGTTCACCGGACTGCTGCTGACGGTGTTGTCGAGCGTCAGCGTGACCGGCCCGATCCGCAGTGTGCGCGCGGGCATGAATCAGGTGACCGCCGGGGACCTCGACGACGCCGAGATCGTCGTCTACGACGGCACGGAGCTCGGTGACCTGCAGGTCGGCTTCAACTCGATGGTGGTGGGTCTGCGGGAGCGGGAACGGATGCGGGACCTGTTCGGCCGCCACGTCGGTCGCGATGTGGCGGCGGCGGCGCTCGAGCGGGACCCCGAACTCGGCGGGTCGGAACGCACCGTCGCGGTCGTATTCGTCGACGTGATCGGCTCGACGACCCTGGCGGCCGGTCGAACTCCCACCGAGGTTGTGGAGATCCTCAACCGGTTCTTCGCGGTGATCGTCCGCGCCGTCGAACATGGTCAGGGCCTGGTCAACAAGTTCGAGGGCGACGCCGTGCTCGCCATCTTCGGCGCACCGATCGAAATCGACGATCCATCGGGCGCCGCCCTGACCGCGGCCCGCGACATCGCGCAGGGACTCGCCCAGGACGTCCCGGACATCTCCGCGGGCATCGGCGTCGGCTACGGGCCCGTGGTCGCCGGGAACATCGGCGCCATCGAACGCTTCGAGTACACGGTGATCGGCGACCCGGTGAACGAGAGCGCCCGGCTCTCTGAGCTCGCCAAGAGAGATCCGTCGCGCCCACTGGCCGCGGGACGCGCGGTCGACGCCGCCGGGGACGAATCGGCGTCCTGGGAACGGCAGGAGACCATCACGCTGCGCGGACGCACCGAGGAGACCGTCGTGTACGCGGCGATCATCGACGACGGGCACGTTACCGCGGATTCGCCCACGCCTGATGTCACCGACTGATCGACCGATATCTCCGCGGAGGCACGCTCTGAACTGCACGTAGGATCTGGGCATGACGTCAGACAGCCACAGCGCTTCGGAGGCGTCGGTGCAGGCCGGTGAGGAGGCTGCATCGGTGCCGGGCCCGCAGGTCCCACCCCCGGTCGATCCGGAGGTACCGACGGCCGTTCCCGCACCGGCCGTCGGACCGCCCGCGGTGCTCGGAACCCCGCTCAGCCCCTCGGCCACCAAGGTGATGGTGCTCGGTGCCGGTGAGCTCGGCAAAGAGGTCATCATCGCGTTCCAGCGGCTCGGTGTCGAGGTGATCGCGGTCGACCGGTACGCCGACGCCCCCGGACAGCAGGTCGCCCATCATGCCGAGGTCGTGGATATGACCGACGGTGACGCGCTGCTCGCGCTGATCGATCGGTACCGCCCGCACTACGTGGTGCCCGAGATCGAGGCCATCGCCACCGAGGCGCTCGTCGAGGTCGAGAACCGTGCCCTCGCCGAGGTCATCCCCACGGCCCACGCGGTGGTGGCGACGATGAACCGCGAAGGCATCCGCCGTCTCGCCGACGAGGAGCTGGGGCTGCCCACCTCGCCGTACCTGTTCGCGTCCTCGCAGGAGGAACTGGAGGCGTCGGTCGCCGAGATCGGTTTTCCCTGTGTCGTGAAGCCGGTCATGTCGTCGTCGGGCAAAGGGCAGACCGTGGTGCGTGCGCCCGCCGACATCGGGGCCGCGTGGCAGACCGCGACGACGGGTGCCCGGGTACAGGGTGAACGCGTCATCGTCGAGGGTTTCATCGAGTTCGACTACGAGATCACGCTGCTCACCGTGCGTGCGATCGACCCGGCGACCGGGCGCTTGGCATCGCACTTCTGCGCCCCGATCGGTCATCAGCAGGTCGGCGGCGACTACGTGGAGAGCTGGCAGCCGCACGAGATGAGCGGCGACGCACTCGCCTCGGCAACGTCCATCGCCGCGCGCATCGCGACCGCGATGGGTGACGGAAAGCTCGGCGGGCGAGGGGTTTTCGGTGTGGAGCTGTTCGTCAAGGGCGACGACGTGTACTTCTCCGAGGTCAGTCCGCGCCCGCACGACACCGGCCTGGTCACCCTCGCCACCCAACGGCTCTCCGAGTTCGAGATGCATGCCCGCGCCATCCTGGGTCTGCCGGTCGACATCACCCTCGCCTCACCCGGAGCGTCGGCGGTGATCTACGGCCAGCTCGACGAGCCGGCGATCGGATTCGCCAACGTCGCGCGCGCCCTCGCCGTACCCGAGACCGACGTCCGGCTGTTCGGCAAACCGGCGAGCTTCCAGCGTCGGCGGATGGGTGTCATCACCGCCACCGCCGACGACGTCGCCACCGCACGACAGCGGGCGGTACAGGCCGCGTCGCTGGTCACCCCGGTGGCCGGCCGGCCGTTCGAACGCATGGTGCCGCAGCCGATGGGCCGACCGCCGGTGCCGCCGCCCCCGCGCCGTCCCGGTCCCCCGCCGATGCCGGTCGGCCGGCCCGGTGGGCCCGGACCGTCCGGTCAGGCCGGGCCGCCGCCCCCGCCGCGTCCCGGACCTCCGCCGCGAAATGCACCGCCGGGACCGCCGCCGCACGGTCCGCGACCGGGACCGCCCCCGCCACGCGGACCGATGCCGCCGCGCGGCGGTGGCCCCGGGCGACCGGGTGGCCCGCCGCCGCGTCCGATGCCCCCGAACGCGGGTCGCCCCGCCGGACCGCCGCCGCCCCGCCCGGCCGACCAGTCGTCGAGATCGGGCGACGACAAGCCGTCCGCGCCCGCGGACACACCGTCGCGCGCATCGGTCGACTGACCCGGACACCCGTCGATGTCGCTGGGTGGGGAACTGCTCATCGGGGCAGTCATCCTCGTCGGACTGCTGGGCATCGTGTTCCCGGTGCTCCCCGGTGGCCTGCTCGTCGCGGCCGCCATCGGGATCTGGGCGCTGCTCGTCGGCGGCTGGGCATGGGGGATCTTCGCTGCCGCCGCCGCCATCATCCTGATCGGTGAGGTCGTCAAATACCTCGTCGCGGGACGCTCCCTGAAGGCCGACGGCATCCCCAACACCACCATCGCCGTCGGCGGGGTGCTCGGCATCGTCGGGTTCTTCGTGATCCCGGTGATCGGGCTGTTCATCGGCTTCGTCGTCGGCGCACTGGTCACCGAACTGATCCGGACCCGCAGCACCGCCGCCGCCTGGCGTGGCACCCGTGCGGCGTCGAAAGCGGCGGTCATCACCATCGGCATCGAGTTGTTCGCGGCGCTGCTCGCCACCGGCGTCTGGCTCGTCGGTGCGGGCATCTGGTGACCCGGACCGATCCGTCCGGCGGAATGGTCGCCGCCGGACTCCTGCTGCTCGTCGCCGGTTTCGTCGACGCGGTCGCCTTCATCTATCTGCAGGCCAACTTCGTGTCGTTCATGTCCGGCAACACCACGGTCATGGGGGTGTCGCCGAGCCTCGGCCACTGGTCGGATGTCGCGGTGTGCGCCGGGCTGATCGCCCTGTTCTTCGTTGGGGTGTTCCTCGGATCCGTCGTCAACCGGACCCGACGTCGTCCACGGGAATTCCTGGTGTGGACGATCGCGGCCGCGACGACGGTCGGTGCGGTGTTGGTGAGCCTGGAACCCGTTGCCGCCGCAGGTGACATGGAGGGTGCCGGTGTCGCCGGGATGCTCGTGGTGGCGGTCGCGACGGGCATGATCAACGCGATCTTCGAGAAGGAGGCAGCAGTGCCCTACGGCCTCACCTATATCACCGGGACGCTGGTGCGGTCGGCTCGGCAGCTGGCCGACACGGTGGTGGGAGAGACGCCCGGCCGACGCTGGTCGTGGCTGGGGTCGCTGGGGATGTGGTCGCTGCTGGCCGTCGGTGCGGTCGGCGGCGGTTACTGCTACCGGTGGATGTCGTTGCCTGCCATGTGGATTCCGGCCACACTGCTGGCGGCGATGGCGCTCACGATCTCACTGGCGCGTGTCGCGCGCCCAACGGGATGATCATCGGACCGCCCGCGATCGGGTCCTCCATCACGTGCGCCTGGAGGCCGAACGCGTCCTCGAGCAGCTCGCTGGTGATCACATCACCGGGGCGCCCGTGCGCCATGATCTGACCCTCGCGCATCACGAACAGTGAATCACTGTATCGCGCAGCGAGATTGAGGTCGTGCAGGACCATCACCACGGTCTTGCCGTGTTCGGTGCGCAAGGTCTGCACGAGGTCGAGGATCTCCACCGAGTGCGCGAGGTCGAGGTAGGTGGTCGGCTCGTCGAGCAGGAGCAGATCGGTTTCCTGCGCAAGCGTCAACGCGATCCACACACGCTGACGCTGACCGCCCGACAACGCGTCGATCGTGCGGTCGGCGAGGTCGGCGGTCTCGGTCTGCTCCAGGGCGCGGGCCACGGCCGCCTCGTCGGCCGCGGTGGCCTGCTGATACCACCGTTGATGCGGGTGACGACCGCGGATGACCAGGTCGGCAACCGTGAGGCCCTCCGGCGCAATGGGATTCTGCGGCAGCAGTCCGAGCGTGCGGGCCACCGTCTTCGGACGCATCCGGTTGATGTCCTCGTCGTCGAGGTACACCGTGCCCGCCCGCGGCGGAAGCAGCCGCGACAGCGCCCGCAACAATGTGGACTTCCCGCATCCGTTGGGGCCGATGATGCTGGTGATCTGCGCACCCGGGATCGCGATGTCCAGATCGGCGATCACCGTCCGCTCGTCGTAGCCGACGCTGAGGCCCTCGGCCCGCAGCCGACAACCAGTGGCGTGCGGTCTGACGTCGATACCGGGACCGTGGTTCATACCGTCGCCTTCCGGGACATGGTGATCATGAGGTAGATGAGGAACGGTCCGCCGATCGCCGCGGTGACGATGCCGACGGGGAGATTGCCGGGAAGCACGGTGCGGCACAACAGGTCGCCGCCCAGCACCAGCATGGCCCCGATGAGTCCGGAGGCCAGCGGCGTCGGCTGCGGTGACGCCGTCAGCCGCAGCGCGATCTGCGGGGCGAGCAGCGCGACGAAGGCGATCGGACCGGCCGCCGACACGCACAGGGCGGTGACGACGACGGCGGCCACCAGTACCACCGCGGTCATCCGGCCCGCGTTGATCCCGAGGCCGCGTGCGATGTCGGGACCCAGACCCAGCACCCCGATCGGACGCGACAGCCCGATCACCATCGTCACACCGATCGACACCGCGATCAGCGACGGCCACACGTCCGACCAGGTCGCCTGCGACACCGACCCGACCAGCCACGTCTGCGCGCGGGCGGCATCGTCGATCCGGGCCCGGGTGAGCATGTAGGTGGTCAGCGCCTGCAGCATCCACGTCACACCGACGCCGATGATGACCAGGCGGAACGGGTCGATCCCCGCATTGGCGCGACGCCCCGGCCAGGCCAGGATGTACATCGCGATCGCGGTCGCGAATCCGCCCAGCAGCGCGGCCGCCGGAATGCCCAGGTCGGCGAGCCAGGCGCCCCACGAGGTGGAGAAGGCGATGGCCGCGACCGCCGCGGCGCTGGCGCCTGCGGTGATGCCCAGGATGTCGGGCGTGGCCAGCGGGTTGCGGGCGATCCGCTGGGTGAGTGCACCGGCCATCCCCAGCCCGAACCCGACGAGCAGCGACACCAGGGCGCGCGGCAAGGCGACGTCGAACACCACCACGTTCTCGATGCGGGTCCCGCCGCCCAGCAATACCCGCGCGACGTCGAACGGCCCCATCGGGTAGTCGCTGACCCCGACGCTGAGCAGGAAGAGCAGCAGAGTGATCGCCGCGCCGACGACGGCGACGGTGACCATCCGCGGGCGGACGATCCACGACGACGGTCCGACCCGGACGATCCGCCGGGACGTCGATCCCATGGTCTTCTCGGCCCGGTCCGGCTCCGGGGCGTTCTGGGTGCGCGTGTCGACGGTCATACGCTCACCAGTCTCCGTCGTCGGACCATCGCGATCAGGAACGGGGCCCCCACCAGCGCGAGCACCACACCGACCTGGATCTCTCCCGGCCGGGCGATGACGCGGCCGAGGATGTCGCAGACGAGGATCAGGATCGCGCCCAGCAGCGCCGAGTACGGGACGATCCACCGGTAGTCGGGCCCGACGAAGGCGCGGGCGATGTGCGGCACGACCAGCCCGAGGAACACGATCGGGCCGCACGCGGCAGTCGCGGCGCCGATGAGCAGCGTGATGGCGAGGATGCCGACCGTGCGGATCAGCACCACCCGCGATCCGAGCGCCTTGGTCATGTCCTCGCCCAGACTGAGCACATTGAGGAAATAGCCACTGCCCAGCGCGAGGACCAATCCGATCACGATGAACGGCAGGCTTGCGGAGAACACGTCGAGGCCGCGCCCGGTGGTGGCACCGACGTTCCAGAAGCGCCACGCGTCGAGGGTGACGCTGTCGGTGAGCACGATCCCCGAGGTGATCGCGAGCAGCATCGCGGACAGGCCGGTGCCGGCGAGAACCAGGGTCAGGGGGCTGGCCCCCGACAGGGCGGACAGTCCGAACACGGCACTGGCGGCGATCAGCGCGCCCAGCAGCCCGAATGCCATGTAGGCGATCGGGCTCGAGATGCCCAGCACGTACACGCCGACGACCACCGCGCAGGCGGCGCCGGCGTTCACCCCGAGCATCCCGGGGTCGGCGAGCGGATTGCGGGTGTGGCCCTGGGCGAGTGCGCCGGCCGCGCCGATCGCCAGGCCGACGATCAGACCGAGGACGGTGCGGGGGAAACGGAGATCCCAGACGATGCCGTAGACATCGCCTGCGTTCGGCGGGGGAGCGGGGGACTCGAGCACGATCCACGGCATCCCGTGGAAGTCGGTCAGGCTCAGATGTGGCCACCCACCGGCCTGCAACACGTCGAGGACCTCACCGAGCCCGAGTTGCCGGGTGCCGATCGCGACGGACGCGAGCAGCGCCACGACGAGTACTGCGATGAGCAGCACGATTCCGGTCATCCGACGCACAAAGGGTTACCTTACCAACGACTTTCGAGGGCCAGGTGGCGCCCATCGTGACAATCTCCGTTGCGTAACGAACCGGTGCCCGTGTCTGTGAAGATGCTTTGAGGTACGTAACGATTCGATACGTGGGGATCGATAGATCAACCAGTACTTGAGGTCGACAACCAGAGGAGAGGTCCGATGAGAGCATCAATCAAGCGTGCTGGCGCCGCCGCGTTGGCGACGGTCGGCATCGCTGCCGGCTCGCTGGCCGGTACGGCGCCGGCGCAGGCCGTCCCCGGAGTCCACAACCTGCAGATGATCGGCGGGATCAACTGCTACTGGAAGGGCTGGGGCCCGACGTGGGACAACCTCCCGGGCTGGCGTATGCACCGCTGGATGGGTGTGAAGAACACCGGCAGCCAGCGGATGCACGGTGTGACCGTCACCGAACTCTTCGGTGCCGCCAAGTCGCCGAACTTCCGTGGCCAGCCCGCACGTTCGCTGAAGCCGGGCCAGACCTTCATCGCGTTCGACACCACGTGGGAGGGCTGCTGGCCGTCGTCGATCTCCGGCTATGCGATCGCCACGGAGACCGAGGACCTGCTCGACAACTGGGGCTTCTGGGCCAACGTGCGTCAGGAGCGCGGTGACCAGTCGGAGGTCACGCCGGGGGAGTAGGAAGCACCGGCCCGGCGTACGCCGACGGAACCCGGTTTCGCGCCGACGGAACCTCGGCGTACGCCGACAGAACCCAAAAAATCACCGAGAGAACCCACCCGCGATCACAATCACGGGCCTCCGTCCAAGACGGTGGGTTCTCTCGGTGATTTTTTGGGTTCTGTCGGCCGCCGTGCTGAGCACGTTGGCAGGTGACCTTACGAGCTGGGGCGCGCGACCTTGTCGGGCTCGCTGGCGGCGAGCATGTCCTCGCGTTCGACGACCTTGACGCGTTCGCGGCCTTCGGCGGCGCCGAGGGCGCGTTCGTGCTCGTCGAGGCGGTACCAGCCGTCCCAGGTGGTGAACGGGATGTTCTTGGACTCGAGGATCTCGATGAGGGCGTCCTCGGCGGGGCGGCTCGGGGTGTTGAGCACGCCGTTGGTCATGTCCTCGAGGATGCAGTCCACGGTCTCGTTGGCGTCGCCCTTGGTGTGCCCGATCAGGCCGACCGGGCCACGCTTGACCCAACCGGTGGTGTAGATGCCGGTCAGGTGGGTGCCCTCGTCGAACACGCGTCCGGCCTCGTTCGGGATCACGCCGGCCTGGGTGTCGAACGGGATCTGCGGCAGGTTGTCCGACAGGTAGCCGACGGCGCGGTAGACCGCGCCGAGGTCCCAGTCGGTGTGCTTGCCGGTCGGCTTGACGTTGCCGGTGCCGTCGAGCTGGGTGCGCTCGGTGCGCAGGCCCACGACCTTGCCGTCTTCGCCGAGGATCTCCACCGGATTCTCGAAGAAGTGCAGAAACAGCTTGTGGATCGCGCCCTGCTTCGGTTCGCGGATGGCGTAGTTCTCGATGATCGTCGCGACCTGGTCCGTGATCTTCGACCCGCGACGGGCCACCGCCGAGCCCTCGTCGTATTCGATGTCCTCGGGCGCGACGATGACCTCGATGTTCGGCGAGTGGTCGAGTTCCTTGAGCTCGAGGGGGGTGAACTTGGCCTGCGCGGGTCCGCGACGACCGAACACGTGCACCTCGACGGCCTTGTTGTTCTTCAGACCCTCGTAGACGTTGGCCGGGATCTCCGTCGGCAGCAGTTCGTCGCCGGTCTTGGCCAGGACGCGCGCGACGTCGAGGGCGACGTTGCCGACACCGATGACGGCGACCTTTTCCTGATCCAGCGGCCAGGTGCGCGGGAAGTCGGGGTGTCCGTCGTACCAGGCGACGAACTGGGCGGCGCCGTAGCTGCCGTCGAGATCGATACCGGGGATCTCGAGGGCGCGGTCGTCGGTGGCGCCGGTGGAGAAGATCACCGCGTCGTAGAGGTCGCGCAGCTCATCGAGGGTGATGTCGGTGCCGTAGTCGACGTTGCCGATCAGCCGCACCTGCGGCTTGTCGAGCACCTTGTGCAGCGCGGTGATGATGCCCTTGATCCGCGGGTGATCCGGCGCCACGCCGTAGCGGATCAGACCGAACGGCGCAGGCATGCGCTCGAACAGGTCGATGCTCACACCACGATCCTTGGCGGTGTCGGACTTCATCAACGCGTCGGCGGCGTAGATCCCGGCGGGACCGGCTCCGACGATGGCAACCCGCAACGGGCGGCTCGTGTCACTCATGGAATAGGTGCTTTCCGTGGCTCTCTCGGTGACTTCGGCGAAGAAGTCGCTGGCGGTGGCCGCAAACGCGGCGCCTATCCCTTCTACGGTAGGCGCTGACAGGCCGTCACCAAAATCTCCGTGTGAGGTAAACCTCACTTGGGTCGTGGGTGGTCAGCGCTTCGCGGCCTCGGATATCGGTCCGACGGACTGCTCTGCCACCCAGGGGATGGTCAGAAGCGTGGGTACCGACATCGCGGTGCCCACCTGCTGGTCCAGGTAGACGACGCGTCCCTCCTGCGCAACGGGCTGCCGCTGCCAGTTCGGATCGTTGCGCAGGCGGTCGTTGGCCCCGTCCCAGTCCACGGCCACCACCACATCCGCATCGTTGAGCATCGCGTAGTTCTCCGCGGAGATCTCCCCGTAGAAGCCGTTGGTGATGGCCGACTTCAGCGACTCGGGGAAGGCCAGGCCGTAGTCGGTGAGGGTCTGGCCGCGGCCGTCGGTGGCGCTGTAGATCGACAGCCCGCCGGTCGGCGACGAGGTCACCACAACCCCCGTCTTGCCCGCCAATTCCGGATGCTGCTCGCGGACGTCGGCGAGGAATGCCCTGGTCTCGTCGATCTTCGCCTGAGCTTGCTCCGGTAGGCCGACCGCGCGACCGATCTGTGTGGTCTGCGCGTCCCACGGCACCTGCCAATCCGGGTACTCGGCCGGGCGGGTGACGGTCGGGACGGCCTTGGAGAGGATGTCGTACTGCTCGCGAGACGGGGCGGCGCCGACGGCGGTGACCAGATCCGGATCGGTCTCGAGTGCTCGCGGGATCTGGCTGCCGAACTCGAACGCCGCCTCGGGCAGGATCACCGGCTCTGCGTCGCCGAGCAGCTCGGCGTTCCACGGCGTGGAGCGCTCCGGTGGATCGTTGAACGGCGCGATCGTCGTCGGCGTGATGCCCAGCGCCAGGAGGGTGTCCGCATCGCCGACGCCCATCGCCGCCACCCGCGACGGTTGGTCGGTCACGGTGGTCGAACCGTAGGAGTGGTCGATGGTCACCGGCAGCGCGCCGGGATCGGCCGACGGCATCGACGACGTCGCGGCGGTGTCCTCCGCGGGTGCGCTACACGCGCCGACGGCCAAGGCCGTCGTGGCGGCGACCGCCGCGATCGCGACACGGGTGGGCCGGAAGGGACGTGTTCGATGTGCTCGCAAAGTTGCCTCCGCCTCGTGTGTTTGGTTACCCAACCCTTACCAGCAGGGGGACGACGGTGCCCCGGGGCGGGTGCGCGATTGCTCTCGATAGACTGCGCGCCATGGCCAAGAGTGCAGGTGATCGGGATCGTTCGACGTCACAGGGACGTCGTGGCGAGCCGACTGCGCCGGCTGCGCCGACCCGTCGGTCGTGGAAAGAGATGTGGCCGTTCCTGGTCGCCCTGGGGATCATCGTGGTCGTCGCCCTCGGCATCGGCATCTCCTATCTGATTCGCCCTGCCGATGACCGGATGAACACCGAGGCCCACATCCAGCACGCCGTGAACGACGCCTACACAGCACGCAACGAGCTCGACTATGCGGCCTACCGCGGCGCGATGTGTGCAGCGGAGCTCGGGTCGGACACCTTCCCGGACGAGGCCACATTCGTCGACGACAACCGGATCTCGTTCGAGGAGAACGGTCAGATCGTGATCCCGGAGATCGCCGACATCACCGTCACCGGAGATCGTGCGACCGCGCAGGTACATTGGCATTTCGACGAGAAGCCCGATCAGGAACAGGTCACGAACGTGGTCGTGGTACGAGAAGACGGGGACTGGAAGGTGTGTACGTCGTGAGCTACGCGGGTGACCTCACGCCGCAGCAGGCGTGGGAGAAACTGGAAAACGATCCGAACGCGGTGCTGGTCGACTGCCGTACGCGGGCCGAATGGGCATTCGTCGGGGTGCCGGATCTCGAGATCATCGGCAAGAAGACGGTGTTCATCGAGTGGAACACGTTCCCCGACGGTCGCCACAACGGCGCGTTCGTGTCGCAGCTGCGCGACGCCGGGATCGCCGACGACAACGAGGTCATCTTCATCTGCCGGTCCGGGCATCGGTCCATCGGGGCGGCGGAGGCGGCAACGGCCGACGGCGTCGCGGCGGCCTACAACGTGCTCGACGGCTTCGAGGGCGGTCTCGACGAGAACGACCATCGCGGCCGCGTCGGTTGGCGGGCGTTGAACCTGCCGTGGCGGCAGTCGTGAGCAAGCAACTGCCCGAAGGTGTTTCGGCCGATACGCTCGCCGTCCGGGCCGGCCTCGACCGCTCCGGATTCTTCGAGACCTCCGAGGCGCTGTACCTGACGAGCGGGTACGTCTACGACTCCGCCGAAGCAGCCGAACGTGCGTTCACCGGCGAGGACGAGCGATTCGTGTACTCCCGGTACGGCAATCCCACGGTGGAGATGTTCCAGGAGCGTCTGCGCCAGATCGAAGGTGCCGAAGCGTGTTTCGCCACCGCGAGTGGTATGGCGGCGGTGTTCGTCGCGCTGGGTGCGTTGCTCAAGGCGGGTGACCGGCTGGTCGCCGCCCGGAGCCTGTTCGGTTCGTGCTTCGTGGTGTGCAACGAGATCCTGCCGCGCTGGGGCGTGGAGACGGTTTTCGTCGACGGTGAGGACCTCGACCAGTGGGAGGCGGCGCTCGCCAAGCCCGCCGACGCGGTGTTCTTCGAGACCCCGTCCAACCCGATGCAGGTGCTCGTCGACGTCGCCAAGGTGACCGAGATGGCGCATGCCGCCGGCGCGAAAGTGGTGTTGGACAACGTCTTCGCCACTCCGCTGCTGCAGCGTGGACTGGACATGGGCGCCGACGTCATCGTGTACTCGGGTACCAAGCACATCGACGGTCAGGGCCGCGTGATGGGCGGTGCGGTGCTCGGCGAGAAGGAGTACATCGACGGTCCGGTGCAGACCCTGATGCGCCACACCGGCCCCGCCATGAGTCCGTTCAACGCGTGGACGATGCTCAAGGGCCTCGAGACGATGCGGCTGCGGCTCGACGCCTCGGTGTCGTCGGCGTTGCGGATCGCCGAGTTCCTGGAAGCCGATCCGCGGGTCGCGTGGGTGAAATACCCCTTCCTGCAGTCTCATCCGCAGTTCGAGCTGGCGCAGGCGCAGATGTCCGGTGGCGGCACGGTGGTGACCTTCGAGATCGCCGACCGCGACGGCGTCGGCGGCAAGAAGCGGGCGTTCGAGGTGCTCAACGGCCTCCAGATCGTCGACATCTCGAACAATCTCGGCGACTCGAAGTCGCTGATCACCCACCCCGCCACCACAACCCACCGTGCCATGGGGCCCGAGGGGCGCGCCGCCATCGGCGTCACCGACTCCGTTGTGCGGTTGTCGGTGGGACTCGAGGGTGTCGATGATCTGCTGGCCGATCTGGATCGGGCGTTGGGGTAGGGGTTTCGGCGGTCTCATCTCGATCTCGATACGGTCCTCGGCTAGCGCCTCGGCCCTACTCGATCAGCGAATAGGGGACTCCTAACCGCTGGTCGAGTAGTCGCGAGGCGCTAGCCGAGCGACGTATCGAGACCGCTTCACCCCTCCGGCCGATCGTTCCGCTGTTCCCACGCCGTCCGGATGCGCGCCGGGATCCGCCCTTTCGCGGGTACATCGAGCCCTTGGGTCAGCGCCCAGGTTCGGATCTCGGCGGGCGAGGCCTGCGGCCCGGCCAGGTCTGCGACCACGACGTCCGTGCGCGCCGACAGACGCCACTCGTGCAACGCGGCACCGAGCCACCGATACGTCCACTCCTCGGCCAGCTTCCGGTTGTCGCAGAACACGATCGGCACCCGTGGGAAGCGGACCTGTGCCTCGGCGAGTGCTTCGGCGAGTGTCGCGCCGGACACGTACTCGCGCTTGAAGAGTGAGCTGTACCCGGCCTCGACGACGACAGCCGCGCGATGTAGGCCGGCGAGATCGGCGAGCTGATAGGTCAGCTTGCCCGACGTCAGTCCGGCACTGAGGTCGTCGACGGACTTACGTTCCACCGCCGCGATCACGGTGTCGCCGTCGGTGATCGCATAGTCACCGGCCGGGAGCTTGCGGCGGGTGGTGCTGGTCTGCTGATGGTCGAACTTGTAGGCGTACCGTTCGCCGCTGTCGACCACGATGTCGAGCACCTGTCCATGCGCCCGGGCCGTCGGCAGCGTGACATTGGGCCGGGCCTGCTTCGCGGTGCGGCGCGACTGCCAGAAGATCATCTCGCGCCCGCGGGCCCGGGTCAGCACGAACTGTGATCGGTTCTCCCGGCCGCGGTTGAGCACGAGGTCGATGGCCGCACCGCGCCGCGACACCGTCCGCACCGGGAGCCGATCGACGATCTCGGCGTCTTCCGGCCACGATTCCGCACGGTGACAATAGATCTTGGACGTGCGCGGCCACGTGTCACGCACCTTGAGGACCACGCCGTTGGCGCCCAGCGGGATTCGCACCAGATACGGCAGCGACGAACCTTCTTCGGGATTGCGGGCGACGAGGAAGTCGTCAGGCATGATCGATCCCCAACGCCCGCAGAACGGTTGCGAGTTTCGCCGTGGTCTCGTCGAGCTCATCCTGCGGGTCCGACTGCGCGACGATGCCACCACCCGCCCAGGTCCGCAGGCTTCGACGATCTGCACCCAGGTGCAGGCATCTGATCGTCACCATCCATTGGCCGTCTCCCGACGCGTCGCACCAACCGACCGCGCCGCCGTAGAGGCCGCGGGGTTCCTCGATCTCGCGGATCAGCTGTGCGGCAGCGTCAGTGGGGGTGCCGCAGACTGCGGGAGTGGGGCTGAGGGCCGAGGCCAGGTCGAGTGCCGTGATCGACGGATCGCGGAGCGTCGCGCGAATCGGAGTGGCGAGGTGCCATACCTCGCCGGTCGGATGGACCTCCGGCGTCGACGGTACGTCGAGGTCAGAACACAATGGCGCGAGCCGATCTCGCAGATAGTCGACGACGAACCGATGTTCGGACTGATCTTTGTGTGATGCTGCGAGAGCTCGCGCGGCCGCCCGGTCGACCGTTGGGTCCGCCGACCGTGGTGCGGAGCCCGCGTACGGGCGGCACGTGACGACGCGACCTCGCCTGCGTAGCAACATCTCCGGGCTCGCCCCGAGGAGCCATGAGTCGTCGCCGAACACTGCGCCCACATCGACGGCGAACGCGTTGCGGTCGCTGTTGCCGCCGGCCAGCGCGGCCAAGAGTTCGGGGACGTCCACCGCGGGCTCGACGACGATGTCGACCGCACGAGCGAGCACCACTTTGTCGAGCTCGCCGTCGGCGATCCGCTTGATGGCGCCGATGACTCGGTCGCGATGGGTTCGCGGGTCCGGGCGCGCGATCATCGACGTCGCTCGACGCCGGACCGGACTCGAGGGTGCCAGCGGTGCGGGCTCGGCCGGCAACGAGATCGGTGCCACCAATGCCGCAGGGTCGCTGGGATCGAACGGGATCGCGCCTGTGATCGCGCGCACCGACCCCGATGCCAGGGCCGCCCGTGCGGCCGTCACGTCGTCGAACGTGCGACCGACGCCGCGTCCGCGAACTGTCCCGTGCGGCCCGGACAGGACGAACACATCGTCGTCGGCGCCGTAGGAGGAGGCCATGACCTCACCGTACCGGCTAGGCAGTCGGGGTTTCGCTCACGCTGAATCAGTTGTTGACTCCGCCTGGTCGATGGGTGAGTCTTGATGCGGGTCATGAGTGCCAGTGACAAGCCCCGGCTCGCTGGCCGGCAACCCTCCTCCGCGGTGGGGTGCTCCGGGTGACGACCCGGCCGTGGTCGAGGTGATCACGGCAAGCGCGGATTCCCTAGGAGTGTTTGTCATGTCTGCTGTGTTGTCATCCCCGTTCGTGACGTCGCTGGCCGGTCTCTCGGCGCGGGCGCCGAAGCGGCCGCCGATCGCCCCACTCGCCGAGGTCGTCGGCGCCGGCGAACGGGTGCCGCTGTCGTCCGGTGACGTGGTGCGGTACGCCAATCTCGACTATGCGGCCAGCGCGCCCGCCCTGGCCGATGTCGCACGGGCCGTGCAGCGCTCGCTGGGCCAGTACGCGAGTGTGCATCGCGGAGCGGGCCATCTCTCCCAGGTCACCACCGCGCGGTACGAGGCGGCCCGTGAGACGGTGCGCGAGTTCGTTCGCGGCCGCGTCGACGACGCGGTCGTGTTCACCCGCGGCACCACCGACGCCATCAACCTGGCAGCCCACATCACCTGCGGCGACGTGGTCGTTCTGGACATCGAACACCACGCGAACCTGCTGCCGTGGTCGGCCCGCGAACGCACCGGGTCGTCACGGCTGCGGGTGGTCCGCGCCGCGCCGACGATCGAGGACACCCTCGCCGCGCTGGAAACCGAACTCGCGTCGTCGCCGGCGGCGCTCCTCGCGGTGACGGCCGCCTCCAACGTCACCGGCGAGGTCCTGCCGGTCGGTCGTCTTGCGGCCGTCGCACACCGTCACGGCGCACGCATTCTCGTCGACGCCGCGCAACTCGTCGCGCATCGGCCGGTGTCGATGGTGACCCACGGCGTCGACTATCTCGTGTTCTCCGGTCACAAGCTCTACGCACCGTTCGGGGCCGGGGTGTTGGTGGGACGTTCGGATTGGCTCGACGCGGCCGAGCCGTATCTGGCCGGCGGTGGAGCCTCGGCGGCCGTCACGGTCGACGAGGCGACCCAGTCGGCCGACGTCACCTGGCACCGCGGCGCCGCGCGACATGAGGCCGGATCGCCGAATGTGTTGGGCGCGTTGTCGATCGCTGCTGCATGTGAGTCGTTGACCGCGCTCGGGTTCGACGCGATCGGACTGCACGAGACCGCTCTGCTGGCCCGCCTCGACAGAGGCCTCGATTCGGTCGACGGCGTCGAGCCGCTGCGTGTGTTCGACGACTCGACCGAACGGGTCGGCATAGCCGGCTTCGTCGTCGACGGTCGTGCGCCCCGCGAGGTGGCCGAATTCCTCAGCAACAGAGCGGGAATCGGTGTCCGCGACGGCAAGTTCTGCGCGCATCCGCTCTTGCGGCGGCTCGGATTCCCGGACGGCGCGGTGCGCGCGAGTTTCGGCCTCGGTACCGGTTCCGACGACATCGACCGGTTGGTGGATGCGCTGCGGGGGCTGGCCCTTCGTGACGCCCGCTCCTTCGTCGCGGGCTCCTCAGGGACCGAGGGATAGGTCAACCGCTCGTTCGTCGCGGGCTCCTCAGGGGCCAGGGGATAGATCAACCGCTCCTCAGGGACCGGGGAAAGATCAACTGCTCCCTGAGGAATCCCGGAGCCTGCGAAGGGATGTCACGAAGGGCAGCAACCGCTTCCACGAAGGGCGTGGCACCCCTCAGGCCTCGCCGCGCTCCCACTGCTCGACCAACTCGGCTTCCGCATCGGGCGCCAGGGTGCCGTAGAGCTTGAACCGCGCCATGCCGCCGTCGGGGAAGATGTCCATCCGCGCCTCGGTCATCGGCCGGTCGAGATCGATGACGAATCTGTGACGGGTATCGGGCTGTAAGTCGGTGCGCGGCAACACCTCGAACCATTCGCCGTCCTCACCGTCGCGCCCGCGGACGGTTGCGGAGCCGGGGGCGTTGCCGAGGAAGTAGCTGGTGTCGAGTTCGACGAGGCTGACCTGGCCGCGGCCCGCGAGTCGCACCTGCACCCAGTCGTTGCCGTCGTCGCGTCGCCGCGACGTCTCCCAGCCCTCACCCATGTTGCGGGCGCGGCCGGGCATCAGCAGGTTGTTCGGCGAGCTGTAGAACATGTTGGAGCAGGCCGTGATCAGGCCACCGTTCTCCAGGGCGGCGAGGTCGAAATGGCCGTAGCGGAAGAAGTGCGGGTTGGGCACGCCGCGACCGTGCACCCGGAATCGGGCGACGCCTCCGTCGGGATGCATCGACAGCCGTACGTGGGTGAAGCGGTTCTTGGCGCCGACCTTGAACGGATTGCGGGTGTCGCCCTCGGCCGGGCTCTTCTCGACGATCGTCACCCACTCGACGTCGTTGAGGAGTTGATCGACCGAGACCACGCCCTCGACGGCGGCCGCCTCGACCGAGATGTGCGGGGGATAGTTGCCCTTGAACCACGACGTGTCCACGACGACGCCGTACACCACTCCAGGCGCACCGAGACGGACGATCGCCTGGTCGATGCCACCAACACGGCGACGGCGGGTCTCCCAGCCGTCGTACACCTGACCCTTGTGGCCGAACGTCGCGGGGCGGTACTCCGCCGGCGGCGTCTTGATCAGATTCTGTGCCTCCGCGAAGAGATCGTCGTTGGTCCAGACCACCGCGCCCCCGAGGTCGCGAAGTGCGAGATCGGGCATGGACGTGAAATGCGGGCGATGGCCCGACGAGGGCGGCGGCTGAGGAGTCACGTTTTCTCATCGTAGGTAACGGTTTGCCTGGGATCGAATCCGAGCGCATACTTGCGCCCAGCAATTGATTGCAGACCGCAACTAATTGCAAAGGGAAAGTAAAGAAGTCCTCCGGAAAGGGATCTGCGCCGATGCTCGACCAGAACGCCCTCGATGAGCTCTTCGACGTGTTGGCCCGCTACGTCCGCATGCGCGACCGCGCGGCCCACCGAACGTTTCGGACACCGGACGGCGACGTCGAGTCGGCTGCCTTCAAGTGCCTGTTCCATCTGGCGCGGCAGCCGATGCGCGCCCGTGAGCTGGCCGAGAGCCTGCATGCCGAGCCGTCGTCGGTGAGTAGGTACGTCGCCGAACTCGTCGACCTGGGGTTTGTCCGTCGCGAAGCGGATCCCGCTGATGGCCGGGCCACGCTGCTGGTCATCACCGACATCGGCCGCGAACGCGTCGCGGCGATGCGTGCGGTGCGGCGACACGCGATGGACCGGGCGATGACCGACTGGACCGACGACGAACTGCGGACCCTGGTGCTGCTTCTCGGCCGGTTCGTCGACGCGGCCGAGCCGCTCTTCGCGCCGTCGGGAGACAAGCCCGGCAGCCTGGAGGACTTGATGAAAGGACGTGCATGACCGACACAGCCGCCGAGGCCCGCGACGAGGTCGCCGGGGCCGGGCTGACCCACCGCCAGATCCTCACGGTGCTGGCGGGCCTGATGAGCGCGATGTTCCTGGCCGCGCTCGATCAGACGATCGTCTCGACGTCGATCCGCACCATCGCCGACGACCTCAACGGCTACGACATGCAGGCGTGGGCGACGACGGCATACCTGGTGACCGCGACCATCGTCACGCCGCTCTACGGCAAACTGTCCGACCTCTACGGCCGCAAACCGTTCTTCATGGTCGCGATCTCGATCTTCGTCGTCGGGTCCCTGCTGTGCAGCCTGGCGACGTCGATGTACGAGCTCGCCGCGTTCCGCGCATTCCAAGGCCTCGGCGCGGGTGGCCTGATGACCTTGGCGCTCACCACCATCGGCGACATCGTGCCGCCGCGGGAGCGCGCCAAGTACCAGGGCTATTTCCTCGCCGTGTTCGGTACCTCCAGCGTGCTCGGACCGGTCCTCGGCGGACTGTTCGCCGGACAGAGCTCGATCCTGTGGATCAGCGGCTGGCGCTGGGTCTTCCTCGTCAACGTGCCGATCGGGATCTGTGCACTGCTACTCGTCTACAAGGTGCTCAACTACGACCAGCAGAAAGGCACCGGTGGCCGCACCGACTACTGGGGCGCCACCGGCCTGGCCGTCACGGTCGCACCACTGCTGATCGTTGCCGAGCAGGGCCGCGAATGGGGATGGACCTCCGGTACCGCCTGGCTCTGTTACGCGATCGGCGCGGTCGGCCTCGCCGCTTTCATCTGGATCGAGCACCGGATGGGCGACGACGCGCTGATCCCGTTGCGAGTGTTCCGGAATCCGGTCTTCGCGCAGGGCGTGGTCATCTCGGTGGTCGTCGGCGCCGCGATGTTCGGCGGCATCTCGATTCTCCCGCAGTACTACCAGGTGTTGCGCGGATCGAGTCCGATGATCGCGGGACTGCAGATGCTGCCGATGGTCGTCGGCCTCATGACCGGCTCGATCCTGTCCGGTCAACTGATCTCGCGGACGGGTCGCTACAAGATCTTCCCGATCATCGGGTCGGTGCTGGTGACCGTCGGCGCGTTCCTGATGCACCTCGTCAGTGTGGACACACCGCTCTACCTGGTGATGGGCACTGCCGCACTGATCGGATTCGGCCTGGGCAATCTGCTGCAGCCGGTCACGCTGGCCATGCAGAACATCCTGCCGCCCAAGGACATGGGCCTGTCGACCGGCACCGCGACGTTCTTCCGTCAGATCGGCGGAACGATGGGTGTGGCGGTGTTCTTCTCGGTGTTGTTCTCCCTGATGGGTCCCAACATCTCCGACGAGATGACCTCGGCCGCGCAGCAACCCGAATACCGGGCTGCGGTGGTCGAGGCCTCGCAGAGCGACAACCCTCAGGTCCGACAGTTCGCCGACGGACTCATGGCCGCGGCCCAGAACCCAGACGGCGCCGCCGGCGCGTCCGACGACGTCATGTCCGACACCTCGGTGATCTCCGAGCTGCCTGCCGAACTGGCCCGACCCATCAAGGTCGGTTTCGCCGACTCGATGGATGGGGTGTTCCTGGCCGTGTCGATCGTGTCGCTGGTCGGTGTTCTCGGCACGCTCACATGGAAGGAACTGCCCCTGCGCACCGGAAAACCCACGTAAGTTCCCCTACCAACGTGCCCAGCACGGAGGTCGAGTGGGCGTTGAATTCGGTCGAGTGGGCGTCGCCTCTGCAGAAACGTGACGTTCTGAGAGAACTCCGACGCCCACTCGACCGAATTCAGCGCCCACTCGACACGAAAGGCCCGTGCTGGGCACGTTCTGGACGTTGGGTTGCGGTCTGTCGACTACCCCCGACTCGGCTCGTTGACCTCTTCCGGATGAGTCTTGAGGCGCTCGACGGCCGCCTTGGCGATCTGCTCGGCCTCGGCCTTGCCGACCCAGCCTCCGGGCTGGACCTCTTTGCCCGGCTCGAGGTCCTTGTAGTGCTCGAAGAAGTGGGCGATGGGTCCGAGTTCGAACTCGCTGACGTCGTTGACGTCCTGGATGTGATCCCAGCGGACGTCGCCGGCGGGCACGCACAGCAGCTTGTCGTCGCCGCCGGCCTCGTCGGTCATCGTGTACATGCCGACGACGCGGGCGCGCACGATCACACCGGGGAACACCGACTCGGGCAGCAGCACCATGGCGTCGAGCGGATCGCCGTCCTCGCCGAGGGTGTTGTCGATGTAGCCGTAGTCGGCCGGGTAGCCCATCGAGGTGTACAGATAGCGGTCGAGGTAGATCTTGCCGGTCTCGTGATCGACCTCGTATTTGTTACGGCAGCCCTTGGGGATCTCGATGGTCACATCGAATTCCACGGTTCCTCCTGGCACTTGATCGCTGGTGGTGACGGCAGCCGACGAGCAGTCGCCTGCGCAGATCGCCTCAACGATACTGTGAGGGCACAACGGGGGTCGGACCCCACGGGCGATAACCGGAGGTTCACAGGGAGTGCGGCGCGGATCGACAACCGGAGACAGCACATCGGGCCGTGGCCTCCGTTCCCGGCGGGGCGTGCTGTGGACGATCATCTCGGTGGTCATCGTCGCCCTCATCGGGGCCGGCGCGGTGGTGGTGGCCCTGCAGATCGACGCATCCGACGAACTGCCACCCGGCATCCCCCCGCAACCTGCTGCGATCACGGTGAACCCGCAGATCAGAGCGGTGCCACCGAATGCTCCCGAACCGACGCCGACCGGGGTGCAGCAGGCGATCGCCGACGCCGTCCGTGACCCGGCGCTCGGAGAGTTCACCGGCGAGATCAGCGACGCGCTGACCGGCCAGACCCTGTGGTCGGAGGCGCCGACCGAGCCGCGCGTCCCCGCCTCGAACGCCAAGATCCTCACCGCCGCGGCGGCGCTGTTGGACCTGCCACACGACCAGCGGATCACCACGACCGTCGTCGCCGGCCCCGACGGGCAGGTGATCCTCAAGGGCGCCGGCGACCCGACGCTGTCGGCGCAGCCGACCGGGGCGGACACCTTCTACACCAACCCGGCACGCATCGCCGACCTGGCGGCGCAGATCCGGGAGGCCGGCGTCGACGTGACGTCGGTGGCCGTGGACACCAGCGCCTTCACCGGGCCGACCATGGAACGCACGTGGGAAGACGCCGACATCGCGGGCGGCGACATCACCCCGATCGAGTCCCTCATCGCCGACGGCGGGCGCATCGAACCGCTCGACGAGTACTCCCCGCGCGTGGCCGACCCGGCGATCACCGCCGGTGAGGCGCTCGCCTACGCCCTCGGCGTCGACGCACCCGTCACCGAGGAGACCGCACCCGGCGGTGGACAGGTGATCGCCCAGGTGCAGTCGGCGCCCCTGGTCACCCGCGTCAACGACATGATGCGCCTGAGTGACAACGTGCTCGCCGAGACGCTGTCCATCGAACTGTCCGTCGCCCAGGGCGGTCCCGCGTCCATCGCCGGCGGGGTGGCGGCCATCGAGAGCTCGTTGGCACGTCACGGTTTCGACATGTCCGCGGTCACCCTGCGCGACGCGTCCGGCCTGTCCTACGCCAACCGCGTCCCGGCCACCGTGCTCGACACCCTGATGGGCGCGGCCGCCGGGCCGGCGCAGCCCCTGATGCGTTCGCTGCTCGACGGCCTGCCGGTCGCGGGCGGCACCGGGACGCTGACCGACCGGTTCGATCCCGAGACCAACCCGGGCGCCGGGTGGGTGCGCGCCAAGACGGGAACACTCACCGGAGTCAGTTCGTTGACCGGGATAGTCCAGACGATCGACGGTCGGGTACTGGCGTTCGCCCTGATGTCCGGTGGCACGTCACCGGCCGACGCGCGGCCCGCCCTCGACGACGTGGCCGGCGAGCTCAGGGAATGCGGGTGCCGATGAACAGCAACGAGACGACGCTCGAACAGGTCGACACCGAGTCGATCGGCGCGCGGATCGACTGGGGACTGGCGGCCGCGACGGGCAAACGGCTGTCGCGTCCCGGTCCGAAGACCACCGCCTACACACTCGACGCCGCACACGCGGAACTCGCCGACGCCGCCACCCGCGCGGAGGCTCCGGTACGTGAAGTCACCGGCCTCGCCGACGGACTGCGGGTCCCCACCACCCGCATTCTCGACCGCGAGGAATGGGTGGAGGCCGCCGCACAGTCGATGCAGTCGATGCTCGGCCTGGACGGGGCGCCCGCCGACGACTCGATCCTCGGTGGGATCTCGGCGAAGGTGGGCGGCGTACAGGCCGGCGGGCTGCTCGCCTTCCTGTCGGGAGCGATTCTCGGACAGTACGACCCGTTCACCCCGGATCCGGACACCGGCGATCCGGGCGTGCTGATGGTGGTGGCGCCCAACATCATCGCCGTCGAGCGCTCATTGCGGGTGGTGCCCAGCGACTTCCGGCTGTGGGTGTGCCTGCACGAGGTGACCCACCGCGTTCAGTTCTCCGCCAATCCGTGGCTGCGCCAGTACATGGTCGACAACCTGGAGATCCTCACCGCCGACTCCGGCGAATCGACCGGCGAGATCGTCGGGCGCATCACCGAGACCCTGCGCGGCGACAAGCCCCGCGAGAAGGGCGTGCTCGGCGCGATGCAGCTGCTGCAGACGCCCGAACAGTACGAGGCGTTCAACCGGATGATGATGCTCGGCACCCTCCTTGAGGGGCACGCCGATCACGTCATGGACGCCGTCGGTCCCGCACATGTGCCGACGGTGGCGACGATCCGGCAGGCCTTCGACAAACGACGCACCGCCCCCCGCAACCCCGTCCAGCGCATCATCCGCGCCCTGATCGGCATGGATGCCAAACTCGCGCAATACATCCGGGGCAAGGCCTTCGTCGACGAGGTGGTCGACGCGGTCGGTATGGAGCGGTTCAACACCATCTGGACGTCGCCCGAGACGATGCCGCGTCCCGACGAGATCGACGAGCCGCGCCGATGGATGCAACGGGTGCTGTAACCCGCGCCGTCACCGAGTTCGCAGCGCACCACCCCGACCTCGGACGCGAGGTGTGTGTCGGACTCTCCGGCGGACCCGATTCGCTCGCACTGCTCGCGTGCGCCCTGCGCGCCGGCCTCCACGTGCGCGCCCTCGTCGTCGACCACGGGCTGCAACCCGGATCGAATGCGGTCGCGTCCGCGGCGGCCGACGCCGCACTCGCGCTCGGTGCGCAGGTGACCGTGCTACGTGTGCGGGTCGGTTCCGACGGCGGGATGGAGGCGGCTGCCCGCACGGCCCGCTACGCAGCACTCGACGATGCTCGCGACGGGCGGCCGGTGCTGCTGGCCCACACCGCCGACGACCAGGCCGAGACCGTGCTGCTCGGCCTTGCCCGCGGTTCGGGAGCACGGTCGATCGCCGGAATGCGCGCATGGAACCCGCCGTGGGGGCGGCCCCTGCTGGATGTGCGGCGCGCGCAGACCCTCGCCGCCTGCGCCGAGCTCGGACTTCGACCCCACCACGACCCGCACAACCGCGATCCGCGGTTCACCCGCGTTCGGGTTCGCAGCGAGGTGCTGCCGCTGCTCGACGACGTGTTGCACGGAGGTGTCGTCGAAGCGCTGGGGCGGACGGCTTCGTCTCTGCAGGCCGACAACGACGCACTCGACGCCCTGGCCGACGACCTGCGCACTCGGGCAGCCGTCGGCGACGACCTCGACGCCGAGCTTCTCGCGGCAGCGCCCCCGGCGGTCCGCACCCGCGCGCTGCGCCGCTGGCTGCTCGACGTCGGCGCCACCGAGCCCACCCACCGGGTGATCGGCGCGGTCGACGCCATGGTCACCGACCGACGTTCGCGTGCTCAGGTGGCGATCGGCGGCGACCCGGCCGCGAGGACCGTCGTGGTGCGATCCGACGGCCGGTTGCGCGTCGAGCGCACGCCACGCTGACGCTGGATTGAAGTTCCGGCCGCAGTTCCAGGGTCTGGCCGCAGTTTCTGGTCCAAGCCGGAACCTGAAACTGCGGCCAGAAATCAGACACGATGACGGCCCGCCTCGTCGAAACGTTGAGGCGGACCGTCGGGGTGGATGGCTTAGTTCCTCGGTGGGACGAAGGGGGAGTTGATGGTCTCGAAGTACTGGACGGCTGCATATATCAATGAGCCACCGCCGCCAAGCGCCAGGCCGATGATCCCTCCGAGCGACCCGCCGAGCGGGATTCCTGGCAAGCACCCGATCCCCGCCGCGGGGAAGCCGATGGCGCAGCCGATCGCGCCACCGATCACCGCGCCGAGCACGGTCCCAACCAGCGACGAGATCGTGATACCCGCACTCAACTCCTGATTGAACCGCGCCAAGGCCTGATCATCCCGTTCCTGCTTCGTCCGCGGAGCGTCCACCTGCTGGGCGGCGACTCGGAACGGCTCCACCTCGGCCGGGTTGACCGGATTCGCCCGCGACAGGTCACGAGAAGGTATCAGCGTCGCGGAATTGCCCACGGTTTTGGCATCGATCGGAAACTGCTGATATTCCTTTCGATAGCTAAGCGGCATTTGGAATGCCGTCGCACCTGCGGAATTGCGAATCGCGAGCACTCCGTTCGCGGTGCTGATCGAACCGTTGTGAACGGTGATCGTGAATGACGACGGTGTCGTATGAATGTCGTACGTCGTGGGTGCCGATCGGGTCGGCACCGCCTGCGCGACCCCGGCGAATGCCGTAAAAGCCACAGTGACAAGAGAAATGATGGTCAGAAGTCGGAGCGGGGCGCGAAAGCCTCGATGGGAGACGCGGGCGCCGGTGGCTGCGTTCATCAAAGGGTCGTCTTTCCGGTCGACGGCTCCCGCGAGGAGCCTGGGCGAGTGTTCGGTGTTCAACAATCTCGTTCGCGGAACAAAAGACCAGGCCCCCAATAAATCAATTCGCCGCGAACGGATTCACTTTCACAAATTAATGTTCCGTGCTGGAGAAAAATGTGTCGCGTGTGAGTCATGTTGTCATTCGTGATCTGAGTGTGATCAGTGACACGCCGGTCCCACAATTCGCTGTCCTCCAAATGACGTACGCGCGTGAGGCCGCCTCCGGCGGCCTTCGAGCGGGCGAAGCGGCGGTTGGGAGCGAGCGGCGTCGCACGGCATGACAAGCTTGAGGTGTGCAGTCCGCAGATGGATATGGCGACGACATCGAAGCGATCCTCATCACCGAGGATCAGATCAAGCAACGAACACAGGAGTTGGCCGACGCGGTGGCCGCGCGTTATGCGGACATCGAGCAGGATCTGGTCCTGATCGGCGTCCTCAAGGGGGCGGTCATGTTCATGACCGACTTCGCGCGGGCGTTGCGCATCCCATCGCAGATGGAGTTCATGGCGGTGTCGAGCTACGGGTCCTCGACGTCGTCGTCGGGTGTGGTGCGCATTCTCAAGGACCTCGACCGCGACATCACCGGTCGCGACGTCCTCATCGTCGAGGACATCATCGACTCGGGCCTCACCCTGTCGTGGCTGATGAAGAATCTCGCGACCCGATCACCGCGATCGCTCGAGGTCTGCACCCTGCTGCGCAAGCCCGAAGCGGTCCGCTCGCCGGTCGACGTCGCCGAGGTCGGCTTCGACATCCCGAACGAATTCGTCGTGGGCTATGGCCTGGATTACTCGGAGCGCTACCGCGATCTGCCCTTCATCGGGCGGCTGCGGCCGTCGGTCTACCAGAACTGATTCTCACCAGGGGTGAGATGCCTCGCAGGCGGGTGCGGAACAGTTTTCCCTGGATGTTCGTTGACCGGTAGCCTCTAGAAATACGGACAGTCGCGCGGCGCGTCGCGCGGCCGGCCACGACGTCGACCGGGAAGGACAGTGGGAACGGCGCGGAGACAGGTCGTGAGGCCGGGTCCCGACCACCACCAACAGGCATGAACCGAAAGTCAGTCTTCCGCAACCTCGCCATCGTGGCGTTGATCGTGCTCGCCCTGTGGGGCTGGAGCGTGATGCGTGACTCGGGCCGCGAATACCAGTCCGTGGACACCTCGGTCGCATTGACGCAGCTCAACGTGAAGAACACCGAGCGCATCGACATCGATGACCGGGAACAGACGCTGCGGATCGAGCTGACGAACCCGATCCAGGTCGACGGCACCGACGTCACCAAGATCAGCACCCAGTACCCGGCGGCGGCCGGCGACCAGGTCTTCGACTCGGTCACCCAGACGGGCGCGCCGTATCAGACCCACGTCAACGAACAGTCCGCGCTGTGGCAGATCCTCATCTTCATCCTGCCGATGCTGCTGCTGTTCGGTCTGTTCTTCTTCGTGATGAACCGCATGCAGGGCGGCGGCCGCGGCGGCGTGATGGGCTTCGGCAAGTCGAAGGCCAAGCAGCTCACCAAGGACATGCCCAAGACCACCTTCGCCGACGTCGCCGGCGCCGACGAAGCGGTCGAAGAGCTCTACGAGATCAAGGACTTCCTCCAGAACCCGACGCGCTACCAGGCGCTCGGCGCCAAGATCCCCAAGGGTGTGCTGCTGTTCGGTCCGCCCGGCACCGGTAAGACCCTGCTCGCCCGGGCTGTCGCCGGCGAGGCCGGAGTGCCGTTCTTCACCATCTCCGGTTCGGACTTCGTCGAGATGTTCGTCGGTGTCGGCGCCTCCCGCGTCCGTGACCTGTTCGAGCAGGCCAAGACCAACAGCCCCTGCATCATCTTCGTCGACGAGATCGACGCCGTCGGCCGCCAGCGTGGCGCCGGCCTCGGCGGCGGGCACGACGAGCGCGAGCAGACCCTCAACCAGCTCCTCGTCGAGATGGACGGCTTCGGCGACCGCTCCGGCATCATCCTGATCGCCGCGACCAACCGCCCCGACATCCTCGACCCGGCCCTGCTGCGGCCCGGCCGCTTCGACCGGCAGATCCCCGTCGGCAACCCCGATATCGCCGGCCGCCGCGCCATCCTCAAGGTGCATGCCGCAGGCAAGCCCATTGACGCCGACGCCGACCTCGACGGCCTGGCCAAGCGCACCCCCGGCATGTCCGGCGCCGACCTGGCCAACGTCGTCAACGAAGCGGCGCTGCTCGCCGCGCGCGAACACAAGGACACCATCACCGCCGAGATGCTCGAAGAAGCGGTGGACCGCGTCATCGGTGGCCCGCGCCGCAAGAGTCGCATCATCAGCGAACACGAGAAGAAGGTCGTCGCCTACCACGAGGGCGGACACACCCTCGCCGCGTGGGCGATGCCCGACCTCGACCCGATCTACAAGGTCACCATCCTGGCCCGCGGCCGCACCGGCGGTCACGCCCTCGCGGTCCCGGAGCAGGACAAGGACCTGATGACGCGATCGGAGATGATCGCGCGTCTCGTCATGGCCATGGGTGGTCGGGCCGCGGAGGAACTCGTGTTCCACGAGCCGACCACCGGTGCATCGTCCGACATCGACCAGGCCACCAAGATCGCGCGGGCGATGGTCACCGAGTACGGCATGAGCGCGAAGCTCGGCGCCGTCCACTATGGCCAGGAACAGGGCGACCCGTTCCTGGGTCGTTCGATGGGCAACCAGGCGTCGTACTCGGCTGAGATCGCCAGCGAGATCGACGAGGAGGTGCGCCGGCTCATCGAGGCCGCGCACACCGAGGCATGGGCGATCCTGTCGGAGTACCGCGACACCCTCGACATTCTCGCCACCGAGCTGCTCGAGAAGGAGACGCTGACCCGCAAGGACCTCGAGGGGATCTTCTCCGACGTGCACAAGCGTCCGCGGATCACAACGTTCAACGAGTTCGGCGACCGCACCCCGAGTGACAAGCCACCGGTGAAGACACCGGGCGAACTGGCGATCGAGCGCGGGGAGCCGTGGCCGCCGGAGCCCGTGCAGCCCCAGCCCGTTCCGGAACCGGTCGGTGCCGGCGGCCCCGGCGGGCACCCGGGCAGCGGCCCCGGCTACCCGAGTCCGACTCCCGGACAGTCGTATCCGCCTGCCTACCCGCCGCAGTCGGCGCCCGGCTACGGGCCCTACGGCGGTCAGCCGTCCCGGCCGGACAGCTATCCCGGTCAGCCGACCCACGGCACCCGGCCGGACTACGGCGCCCCCCGCGACTGGTCGGCCCCCGGCTGGCCTCCGCAGGACGCTCCGCAGGGTCCCAACGGGTCGGGCGGTTACGGTTCCGGCAACAACGGCTCCGGCCAAGGCGATCCGCAGCAAGGTGGTCCCCGGCACGGTTCCGGCACCAACGGATCCGGCGATCACGGTCAATACGGCAACGGTGGCTACGGGAACGGCGGATACGGGAACGGCGGATACGGGAACGGCGCCAACGGTTACGGCCCCTATGGCGGCGGTGCCCACACCGGCGGACCGAATGACGCCGGCACGGCAGATCCCGGCACCGAGAACCGGTGACATCCGCCTCGGCCGACCAGCGTTCATAGAACGGACCAGATGACACGATGACGATCAGCGAACAGCGCCACACCGACCTGGGATCCAAGGGCATGGGTGCCGACGACGTGGACGAGTTCTCCCCGCGTACCCCGGCCGGGCGACACTTCGACCAGGCGCGCGCCGAAGCGGCGGTCCGCGAACTGCTGATCGCCGTCGGCGAGGATCCGGACCGGGAGGGACTGCAGCGCACCCCCACCCGGGTCGCCAACGCCTATCGCGAGATGTTCGCGGGTCTGTACACCGATCCGAGCGAAGTGCTCGCCACCGTCTTCGAGGAGAACCACGACGAGTTGGTGCTCGTCAAGGACATCCCGATGTACTCGACCTGCGAACACCACCTCGTCTCGTTCCACGGGGTCGCCCACGTCGGTTACATCCCGGGCGAGAGCGGGCAGGTGACGGGCCTGTCGAAGCTGGCGCGTGTGGTCGACCTGTACGCCAAGCGGCCGCAGGTGCAGGAGCGGCTGACCAGTCAGATCGCCGACGCAATCGTCGAGCGGCTCGATCCGCGCGGCGTCATCGTGGTCATCGAGGCCGAGCACCTGTGTATGGCGATGCGCGGCATCCGCAAGCCGGGCGCCACCACCACGACGTCGGCGGTGCGGGGTCTGTTCAAGACCAGTGCGGTCTCCCGCGGTGAAGCCCTCGACCTGATCTCGCGGACCTGAGCGACCACATCGACCTGATGCGCCTGGATGCCGATCGCACCCTCGTGATGGGGGTCATCAACGTCACCGCCGACTCCTTCTCCGACGGTGGCCGCTACCTCGACCTGGATGCGGCTATCGCGCACGGCCACGAACTGATCGCGCAGGGCGCGGATCTGATCGACATCGGCGGCGAATCGACCCGGCCCGGCGCGACCCGCGTCGACCCGGAGGTGGAGGCGGCCCGCGTGGCACCCGTCATCAAGGGGCTCGCCGGTGCGGGTGTGCCGATCTCGGTGGACACCATGCGTTCGGCGGTGGCCGAAGCGGCCATCGACGCCGGGGTCACCATCATCAACGATGTATCCGGGGGGCGCGCGGACGCCGACATGGCCCGCGTCGTCGCCGAATCGGGACTGCCGTGGATTCTGATGCACTGGCGTCCCATCGACCGGGTGAGCCAACGGGCCGGCGCCACCTTCACCCACGGCATCGACGACGCGGGCGGCTACCGCGACGTCGTCGCCGAGGTGAGCGGTGAACTCCTGGCGCAGGTCGACGCCGCGGTCGCCGCCGGCGTCGACCCCGACCGCATCATCCTGGACCCGGGCCTCGGTTTCGCCAAGACCGGCGACCACAACTGGGCGCTGCTGCACGCGCTGCCCACCCTGGTCGGGCTCGGATTCCCGGTCCTCATCGGTGCGTCGCGCAAGCGGTTTCTCGGCACGCTGCTCGCCGACGGTGGCGATCTCGGATCTGGCGAGCCCCGCCCGCCCGCCGGACGGGAGATCGCCACCGCCGCGATCTCGGCTCTGGCGGCAGCCGAGGGGGCGTGGGCGGTGCGGGTCCATGACGTGGCGAAGAGCCGCGACGCGATCGCGGTGGCCAGCGCCTGGCGCGCCGGTGGGCAGCGCGGAAAGCCGAACGTTCAACACACCGCAGGAGTCACGGACTGATGGCCGATCGGATCGAGTTGCGGGGACTGGTCGTCCGGGGCAACCACGGGGTATTCGAGCACGAGCGTCGCGACGGTCAGGACTTCATCCTCGACATCGTCCTGTGGATCGACCTCGCGCAGGCAGCCGCATCCGACGACCTCGCCGACACCGTGGACTACGGCGCGCTGGCCCAGCGTGCCCACGACATCGTCGCCGGACCGCCCCGCAATCTGATCGAGGCGGTGGGCGGCGAGGTCGCCGACGACATCATGGGCGACGAGCGCATCGCCGCCTGCGAGGTCACCGTGCACAAGCCGTCGGCGCCCATCCCGCTGCAATTCGCCGACGTCGCCGTGGTCACCCGCCGTTCGCGGAAGTCGATGGGCCGATGATCCGGTCGCGTGCGGTGCTGTCGGCCGGCTCCAACGTCGGCGACCGGCTCGCCCACCTGACCACGGTCGTCGAGCGGCTCGCCGACGACCTCGTCGCGACGTCGCCGGTCTACTCGACACCCCCATGGGGCGGCGTCGAACAGGACGACTTCTACAACATCACGCTCATCGTCGAGGGCGCGAAACGTCCCGACGACTGGCTCGAGATCTGCCACGAGCTCGAGCGGTCCGCCGACCGGACCCGCGAAATACGTTGGGGGCCCAGAACTCTCGACGTCGACGTGATCTCCGTCAGCTATGACGGCGAGGTGGTCCGCAGCGACGACCCGGACCTGCTCCTTCCGCATCCCCGCGCAGCCGAACGCGCCTTCGTGCTGGTGCCCTGGCTGGCGATCGATCCCGAGGCCGCCCTGTGGACCCCGGAGGGCGCGCGGCCCGTCGCCGACCTGGTCGAGCAACTCGATGCCGACGAACGCGCCGGCGTGCGACCGGTCGCCGATCTCCCGGGGGTGGGGCCACGGTGACCTCGCCGAAACGGCCGCCCGAGGAGAACCAGGACGAAGAGCCCGGTCTCGGCCCGACCCGGCTGCGTGACCTCGCGCTGATCGCCGGCGTCGTCGCGGTGGTGGCCTGGATCCTGGTCCGCTACAACTACGGCAGCCTGCCGCCGATGCCGCTGCTGGCCGGCCTCGTCCTCTACATCCTCGCGGCGTTGGAGGCGGTGATCGCATTCGTCGTCCGCGCCCGGGTGGCCTCCCGCGACGTCGGGCGGGCCCGCGGTCAGCTGCACCCGTTGACCGCGGCGCGGGTGTTCGCGTTGGCGAAGTCGTCGGCGATCCTCGGTGCGATCGCGGTCGGGGTGTGGGCCGGGCTGCTCGTCTACCTCGCCACCCGGCACGATCTCGCAGCGGCCCAACACGACCGGCCCGGCGCGATCGTCGGACTCATCGGCGGCGTCCTCCTCGTCGCCGCTGCGCTGTGGCTCGAATACTGTTGTCGCGCACCCGACGACCCCACCGACGAGGCCGTCGGAAGGCATCCGGGCCACGCCTGACCTCGCGTGAGTCGCGGTCCGGCGATTCGTGACTCTCCGCCGAGGTTGGGCAATATCGGCGCGATCAGGCGGTATGTTCACGGACATGACGACCTCGAACGGCCGTTCCACGGAGCCGCGGCGCTCCGGTAGATCGGTGGGACAGTGGCTGCTGGGTCTGCTCATCGTGCTGGCCATCGCCGCCAGCATCCTCATGGTGTTCACCGATCAGTTGTCGATCAGCGGGTCACTGGCTGTGATCGCGGCCCTGTGGGCGGCCGTGATCGGGGCGATCCTCGTCACCAAGTTCCGTCGCCAGGCCGAGAGCGCGGAGGCCAAGAGTCGTGATCTCCGGCTGGTGTACGAACTCCAGCTCGAACGGGAGATCGCCGCGCGACGCCAGTACGAGCTCGACGTGGAGACCACCGTCCGCAAAGAGGTGAGCGCCGAGGCGAACCAGGAACTCGCCGACCTCAAGGCGCAGGTGCTCGCGTTGCGCTCCAGCCTCGAGATGCTGCTCGGCGAGTCGCTGCCCGAGCACCGCGCGGCCCTGCCGAACGAGAAGCTGCGCGAGCTGGCGTCCGGCATCGGTCAGCCCGAGGGATACGGCCACGGATTCGGCGGCTACGGCACCGACGACAGTGTGCGGGCTGCACAGGACTTCGCGAGGACCGCGCCCGCGACGGACATCGGCGGCCGCGTCCCGCAGCGTGACATGGCAGATGTGGACCCGAACGAGATGACCGAGGTGATCCCGGTCATCACCGACGACGCACCCATCTCCGGCCGGATCGCCACCGAGGTCCCGGACGCCGGCGTCGACGACCACGTCGAGGACGCCGTCCTCGCCGACGACGAAGACGCCCTGCGCGACGTCGCCCCAGCAGGACCCGGAGCCGGCGCGGGACCGCAGGGTTACGTCGACGAGGCGCCGACCGACGAATGGCCGCCCACCCCCGAACCCGAACAGCCCGCCGAACCCGAGCCCGCTGTCGAACCCGAGCCCACCGAGGCCGCCAGTCCTGCTGACGAACCCACCGTCCCCGATCGCCACGAAGGCACTGGTGACGAGGTGAGCCCGGTGCTGCAGGGACGGCGTCGCCGCCGTGCCGATGACGGCGAGAGCGCACACTCGGCCGGGCTGCCCGTCTCCGAGCTGCTCAGCCAGTTGCGCGGATCCGGCGCACCCGGTGGCGGGCGCCGCCGACGCGAGGACTGAGACCCACCCCAAACCCATCGCGATGCCCGCCCTGCCGGGCGCGGTGAACCCTGTCACAGGTGTTGGCCCCGCGCCCGCCGGACGAACTACTCTTGCTCTGCAACGTCTGGTACCCGAGCTCAGCCGGGACTGGAACTGATCAGCGGAGGACAGTGGTGACCTCACCGAGCGATGAACTCGGCCCGTCGGGGCGGCCTGGCGCTGCCCCCTACCTGTCCGGCGTCTCCAACCTTCCCGCCCCGGCCCGCCTGACCGTCGGCATCATCTCCGCCGGCCGCGTCGGCACCGCCTTCGGCGCCGCCCTCGAACAGGCCGGCCATGTCGTCGGCGCCGTCCTGGCCCGCTCCGAGACATCCCGCCGCCGCGCCGCGGAACGCCTGCCCGAATCGGAGATCCTCGACCTCGCCGGTGTCGTCGCGCGCGCGGAACTGCTGATCCTCGCCGTCCCCGACGCCGCGCTCGCCGACGTCGTCGCCGACGTCGCGCGCAGCGGCGCCCTTCGACCGAACACCCTGGTCGCCCACACCGCGGGCGCGACCGGCGTGAGCGTGCTGGCACCGCTCGCCGAACTCGGGGCGCTGCCCCTCGCGATTCATCCGGCGATGACCTTCGTCGGCGCCGAGGAGGACACCACCCGGCTGCGGCAGGCGTGTTTCGGCGTGACCGCAGCCGATGAGGTCGGGTACGCGATCGCGCAGTCCCTGGTCCTCGAGATGGGTGGCGAGCCGGTGCGGATCGCCGAGGCCGACCGCGTCCTGTATCACGCGGCGCTCGCGCACGGCGCGAACCACCTCGTCACCCTCATCACCGACGCGGTCGCCGCCCTCAACGCCGCGATCGAAGGCCACGATGGCCAGGCGGCCAGGGCGACCGCGACCGTGGACGGCAGCGCCACCATGCTCGCCGAACGCATCCTCGGCCCGCTCGTCACCGCGTCCCTGCGCAACGTCCTGGAGTTGGGGCCGCGCGCGCTCACCGGTCCCGTCGCCCGCGGCGACGCGGCTGCCGTCGCCGATCACCTCGCCGCGCTGCGCACCCTGCCCGCCGACCGGGCCGGGGCGACCGGTATCGCCGAGGCCTACCGGGTGATGGCGCGCCGGACCGCAGGTCACACCGATGCGTCGGCCGATCTGCTCGCCGTACTGGAGGCCTCATGAGCGGCGGACTCGACGGCACGGCCTTCGTGCCCGGAGAACTCACCGTGCATCGCGACCCGACGGTGCTGCATCGGGTCAGCCAGGCACTGCGTCGCGCCGGCAAGAGAGTGGTCCTGGTACCGACCATGGGTGCGTTGCACGCCGGTCACCTGGAACTCGTGCGTGCCGCAAAGTCCAAGGGCGACGCGGTGGTCATCGTGTCGATCTTCGTCAATCCGCTGCAGTTCGGCGCCAACGAGGACCTCGACGCCTATCCGCGGACCTTCGACGCCGACTGCGAGCTGCTCCGGTCGGTGGGTGTGGAACTCGTGTTCGCCCCCACCGTCGCGCACATGTATCCGCACGGGCAGCGCACCCTGGTCCAGCCCGGGCCGGCCGGCGCCGTGCTCGACGGGCTCTCGCGGCCGACCCACTTCGCCGGAATGCTCACGGTGGTGCTCAAACTGCTGTCGATCGCGGCGCCGCACGCCGCCTACTTCGGCGAGAAGGACTACCAGCAGCTCGTGCTCATCAAGCAGATGGTGGACGACCTGAACATCGACGTCGACGTGATCGGCGTCCCGACGGTGCGCGAGTCGGACGGGCTCGCGATGTCCTCACGCAACCGCTACCTCGACGAAACCCAACGAGAACTCGCCACCACCCTGTCGGCGGCACTGGTCGCCGGCGCCCACGCAGCGGCCGGTGGCAGGGACGCGATCCTCGCTGCCGCCCAGTCCGTCCTCGACGCCCACCCCGACATCGAGGTGGACTACCTCGCACTGACCGGCCGACTGCTCGACGAAGCACCCGAACGAGGTGACGGGCGCCTGCTCGTCGCGGCCCGGATCGGCCCGGCCCGCCTCATCGACAACGTCGGCGTCGCCATCGGCACCGGCTTCGCCGGCCGCGACCCCGAACCAATCGACCACTGATCACCCCGACGAAAGGGAAAGCACACCATGTTCCGCACCATGATGAAGTCGAAGATCCACCGGGCCCGGGTCACCCAGGCCGACCTGCACTACGTCGGGTCGGTCACCATCGACCAGGATCTGCTCGACGCGTCCGATCTGCTCGAGGGCGAGCAGGTCACCATCGTCGACATCGACAACGGCGCCCGCCTCGAAACCTATGTCATCGCCGGTGAACGCGGCTCCGGCGTGATCGGGATCAACGGTGCCGCAGCACATCTCGTCCATCCCGACGATCTGGTGATCATCATCGCCTACGGCATCATGAACGAGCAGGAACTGCGCGACTACTCGCCGTCGGTCGTCTTCGTCGACGATCACAACCGCGTCCTCGAGGCCGGCACCGATCCGGCACGCGTCCCGGCCGGCTCCGGACTGCGCGACCCGCGCGAGCTCGTCGACACCCGCGCCTAGGAAACCTCACCCACGATGCTGCTCACCGTCGACGTCGGGAACACCAACATCCATCTCGGCGTCTTCGCCGGAGCGGGTGATCACGCGACCCTGGTGCGCGACTGGCGCATTCACACCGAACCCAATCTCACGTCCGACGAACTGGCTCTGCTCATCCGTGGTCTGCTCGGTCGCGACGTCGACCAGGTGACCGGTGTCGCCGCGCTGTCCACGGTGCCGTCGTTGCTGCGTGAATTGCGGGTGATGGTGCCGCGCTATTTCGGCGACGGCCATCACCACCTGCTGCTGGAACCCGGTGTGCGGACCGGGGTTCCGCTACTCGTCGACAACCCGAAGGAAGTCGGCACCGACCGTGTCGCCAACTGCGTTGCGGCTCACCACAATTACCCGAAGGGCCCATGTATCGTCGTGGCCTTCGGGACCGCGACAGTCGTCGATGCGATCTCCGCGAAAGGTGAATTCCTGGGCGGCGCCATCGCTCCCGGTGTCGATCTGGCGGTGGAGGCGCTGTCCGAGCACACCGTCACCGTTCGCAAGGTCGAGCTGATGCCGCCCCGCAGCGTCCTGGGCAAGAACACCGTCGAGGCCCTGCAGTCGGGCATCCTGTACGGCTTCGCCGGGCAGGTGGATGCCCTGGTCGACAGGGTCCGCGACACCGTCGACGGGTTCGACTCCGACGACGTGACCGTGGTCGCGACCGGCTACCTCGCCCCGCTGATGTTCGACGAGTGCGAAACCCTTACCACCCACCACCCGCACCTGACCCTCGACGGTCTCCGGCTGGTCCACGAGCGGTCCAAGCAGCAGCGTCGTCGCTGAGCCGTGCACCAGGGTCTGGTGGCAGACCAATATCTGTGGCACACTGTTCGCCGTGATCAAGAGCTGTCTGGAGTGTTGTCAGGGCTGAGTTCCGCATCTGCGGCCGCCCTTCTTCGACGACCCCCGCTCGCTTCGATCACTCCCAGGACATCTCATGACCGCCGTGCTCGGCACCCTCGCCACTGAATCCGTCACCCTCGATCCCACCGTTGCCCAGGCGACCGTCGCGCCGCTGTCGGCGCAGGCCGCCGACTACGCGATGCTCGTCGCCACCGGCACCACCCCGGTCGATGTCCGCAGCCAGCGCAAGCGCGACGCCGACGGCGTGCTCTCCGGCGCCCTGGCCATCGACGCAGCAGAGATCCTCACCCGCCTCACCCCTGGCACCGACGAGTCCCTGACCAGTGCAGACGCCGACGCGCGGTGGTTGCTCATCAGCGACGACGGCCACGAGGCCGAGTGGTTGGCGTGGCACCTGCAGGCACGCGGCATCACCGGCGCCGTCTTCGTTGTCGGCGGGTTCCGTGCACTGCGCCGCGCCCGGGTGGTCGGCACCATCAGCGAGCAGGAGCTCGCGGCGATCTCGGCGCACTGAGAGTCTTCTCCTACCCGGGCCGGCCCACCGGCCAACCCGAAGCTTCTATCGTCGGGTACATGACCACCACGACGACTCCATGGGACGGCAAGATCTTCGACGGCAGCTGGATCGACGGCGGCGCCGGGACCCTCGACGTCACCGCACCCGCCACCGGCCACAGCATCGCCACCGTCGGCGGCGCGAACATCGACGATCTGCGCGCCGCGGTCACCAAAGCGACAGCCGCGCAACGTGAGTGGGCTGCGCTCCCGTACACCGAGCGTGCCGCCGTGATGAGCCGCGCGTCGGCCCTGCTCGCCGCCGACCCCGACCGGCTGACCCGCTGGCTCGTCCCCGAATCCGGCTCCGGTCAGGGCAAAGCGGCATTCGAAGCCGGACTGGTCACCTCCGAGATGGCCGAGGCCGCCGGTCTCGCGTCGCAGCCGTTCGGACAGGTGCTGCGCAGCATGAAGCCCCGCATGTCCATCGGCCGGTACGTGCCGATCGGCATCGTCGGGGTGATCAGCCCGTTCAACTTCCCGGCCATCCTGTCGATGCGGTCGGTCGCGCCGGCACTGGCCGTCGGCAACGCGGTCATCCTCAAGCCCGACCCGCGCACCCCGATCTCCGGGGGCCTGGCACTCGCCGACCTGCTCGCCGAGGCGGGCCTCCCGGATGGCCTGCTGCACGTCCTGCCTGCCGGCGCCGACGTCGGAGCCGAGCTGGTCACCCACCCCGACATCGGCTGCATCTCCTTCACCGGCTCCACCCCGGCCGGACGCAAGATCGGTGCAGCAGCCGCCCCGCTGCTCAAGAAGGTGCACCTCGAACTCGGCGGCAACAACGCGCTGCTCGTCCTCCCGGACGCCGACCTCGACGCCGCGGCATCGGCGGGCGCCTGGGGTTCGTTCCTGCATCAGGGCCAGATCTGCATGACCGCCGGGCGGCACCTGTTGCCGTCCGACCTCGCCGCGTCCTACACCGGCAAACTCGCCGACAAGGCCGACGCCATACCGGTCGGTGACCCCACCGACCCCGCCAACGCGCTCGGCCCGATCATCGACCGCGGTCAGCTCGAGCGGGTCGACGACATCGTCCAGTCGACGGTGCGTGGCGGCGCGACACTCGCGGCCGGCGGCACCTACGACGAGCTGTTCTACCGGCCCACCGTCCTGGCCGACGTCTCGCCTGACGCACCCGCGTTCACACAGGAGATCTTCGGACCGGTCGCGCCGGTGGCCACCTACGACACCGTCGACGAGGCGATCGACATCATCAACTCGTCGGAGTTCGGGTTGTCGGTGTCGATCCTCACCGGCAACGCCCTGCGCGCCTACGAACTGGCCGACCGCATCCGGTCCGGCGCGATCCACATCAACGACCAGACCGTCGACGACGAGGCGGTTGCGCCGTTCGGTGGAACGAAGGCGTCCGGAACCGGCGGACATTTCGGGTCGTCGGTGAACCTGGACACTTTCTGTGACCTGCAGTGGGTGACGATGCAGGCGGACATCGAACGCTATCCGTTCTGACGCCCCCGGTCAGTTCCGGCCAGGTGCGGAGGCGCGGGGCGCGGTGTCCTGCCGCTCGATCGCATCGGCCACCTCGTCGATCGCAGCCCGGATCAGGTCGCCATACGGATCGTCGGCCAGGTGCGACGAGCGTGCCCGCGCGGCATCGATGTGGTCGTTTGCCGGAGCGAACGCGCCGAGCCGTCGGTAGTCGTCGGCGAGGTTCAGATGCAGCGACGGGTAGAAGCCGTCGATGTGCAGGTCGGCGTGGTGGTGCGCGAGGGTGCAGCGGTGCAGGGGGTCGCCGAGCACACCCATCTCCGTCCAGGGGGTGCGGAGTTGGGCGCGTGCGGCCGCCGCGTCACCGGACTGTCCGGTGGTCACGGCGGCGATGATGGCCGTCATGATGGGGTCCGGCGTGGGTGCGGTCATCGATGTCTCCCGTCGGTGTGGTCGGTAGGGTTGCGCAGTCGGTCAGAAGATCGCACCCGGCCATCCTCGCCTCTTGGTCTGACACAGCCACTTCGTCTGACACTGCCCCTTCGTCTGACACAGGGGCCGACCGCCGCCACCGGACTGGGGTCGGGGAGGTCGGTTCCGATAGGGTTTCCGGCGTGAGCAACACCCCGACCACGCAGAACGCGCCCGCCGACGCCGACGACAACGCCCCGGAGCAGCTCCGGATCCGTCGCGAGAAGCGCGAGGCGATCCTGAGTGAGGGGCGCGAGGCCTACCCGGTCTCCATCGCTCGGACCCACAGCCTCTCGGAGATTCGCACCACGTTCCCCGATCTCGAGGCCGGCACCGAGACGGGCGAGATCGTCGGCATCGCGGGCCGGATCATCTTCCTGCGGAACAAGGGCAAGTTGTGTTTCGCGACACTGCAGGAGGGCGACGGCACCCAGCTGCAGGCGATGATCAGCTTCAACGGGGTGGGCGAGGACGCGCTCGCCCGATGGAAGGCCGAGGTCGACCTCGGTGACATCGTCTTTGTCCACGGTCAGGTCATCAGCTCCCGCACCGGCGAACTGTCGGTGATGGCCGACACGTGGGAGATGGCGTCGAAGGCGTTGCGTCCCTTGCCGATCGCGCACAAGGAGATGAACGAGGAGACCCGGGTTCGGCAGCGCTACGTCGATCTCATCATGCGTCCAGAGGCCCGTGAGACCGCCCGGACCCGCATCGCGGTCATCTCGGAGCTGCGAAATGCGTTGGCGCGACGAGACTTTCTCGAAGTCGAGACGCCCATGTTGCAGACGCTGCACGGTGGTGCGGCGGCGCGGCCGTTCGTGACCCATTCCAACGCCTTCGACATCGACCTCTACCTCCGGATCGCGCCGGAACTGTTCCTCAAGCGCTGCATCGTCGGCGGCATCGAGCGGGTCTTCGAGATCAACCGCAACTTCCGCAACGAGGGTGCGGACTCCACGCACTCACCCGAGTTCGCGATGCTCGAGACCTACCAGGCCTACGGCACCTACGACGACGCCGCGGTGATGACACGTGAACTCGTGCAAGAGGTTTCGCAGGGTGCACTGGGCACACTGACGCCGGTGATGGCCGACGGCACCGAGTACGACCTGTCCGGTGAGTGGACGTCGCTCCAGATGTACCCGTCGCTGTCGGAGGCGCTGGGGGAGGAGATCGTCCCGGACAGCGGCGATGCCGGGACGAGCGTCGACGAACTGCTGTCGATCGCCGCTCGGGTGGGCCTGGAGATCCCGAAGGACAAGGGTTACGGCCACGGAAAGATCGTCGAAGAGCTGTGGGAGCACATGGTCGGGGAGAAGCTCGACCAGCCGGTGTTCATCCGTGACTTCCCGGTCGAGACATCACCGTTGGTTCGTGCCCACCGCTCGGTGCCCGGCGTCGTGGAGAAGTGGGACCTCTACGTGCGCGGTTTCGAGCTGGCCACCGGCTACTCCGAACTCGTCGACCCGGTGATCCAGCGGGAGCGATTCGTCGACCAGGCGAGGCTGGCCGCGGCAGGAGACGACGAGGCGATGCGCCTCGACGAGGAGTTCCTCACCGCGATGGAATACGGCATGCCGCCCACCGCGGGAACCGGCATGGGTATCGACCGCCTGCTCATGGCGCTCACGGGTCTCGGCATCCGGGAGACCATTCTGTTCCCGCTGGTCAAGCCGCGTAACTGAGCGCGAGTTCGCCGGTGGTTCAGGCGAGTTCGCGTTTCAGTATCTTGCCGGCGGCGTTGCGCGGGAAGGCGTCGAGGAACACCACCGAGCGGGGGACCTTGAAGTTCGCGAGGTGTTGCTTGGCGTAGGCGATCACGGCGGCCTCGTCGAGCTCGCTGCCGTCGCGGACCGTCAGATACGCCCGCCCGACCTCGCCCAGACGCTCATCGGACATGCCGACCACGGCCGACTCGGTGACACCGTCGAGCCGGGCCAGGGCCTGTTCGATCTCGGCCGGATAGACGTTGAATCCGCCGCAGATGTACATGTCCTTGAGTCGATCGGTGATCTTCAGGTTGCCGCGCTCGTCGATGGTGCCGATGTCGCCGGTGTGCAGCCACCCGTCCTCGTCGATGGTCTCCTTGGTCGCGGCCGGGTCGTCGAGGTAACCGCGCATCACCATCGTGCCGCGGGCCAGCACCTCGCCCTCCTCGGACAGCCTGATCTCCATGCCGTCGAACGCACGACCACAGGTGTTGGCGACCGTCTCGTCGTCGTCGTCCGGGGTGCAGGTGGAGACGAACCCGCTGGCCTCGGTCAACCCGTAGGCGGTGATCACCGTGTCCACCCCGAGTTCGTGCTGCAGGCGTTCGACGAGGACGACCGGCACGATCGCCGCGCCGGTCACCACCAGTCGCAGCGACGACAGATCGTGGTCGCTGCGGGCCGGGTCGTCGAGGATGGTCTGGAAGATCGTGGGCGCGCCCGGAAACACGGTGGCACGCTGCTTCTCGGCGAGCTTCATCGCCTCGGTCGGCGAGTAGACCGCGAGCGGGATCATCGTGACCCCGAACAGCACACAAGGCAGGATGCCCGCCTTGTAGCCGAACGTGTGGAAATACGGGTTCACCATCAGGTACCGGTCCTCGTCGGACAACTGTCCGTTGGCGCCCCACGCGCGCGAGCCGGCGACCGTCTGCTGGTGCTCGGCCAGGACGCCCTTCGACTTGCCGGTGGTCCCGGAGGTGAACAGGATGTCCGAGATGTCATCGGGAGCCACCGCATCCGCACGGCTTTCGGCTTCACGGCGCGACTCGTCGGTGGCGCGGTCGAGGAAGTCCGCCCAGGACACCGCCCCGTCGGGCACAACCGACGATCCGTTGAGCGTCACCCCGACGACGACGTCGGGCATGGTGGCGCGGTGATCGCTCATCAGCTCGGCGAGATGATCGCTGCCGAGGAACTCGCCGGACACGATCGCCGCCTTGGCGTCCGAACGTTCGATGATCTCGATCGCCTCACCCGCGGTGTAGCGGGTGTTGAGCGGCACCAGCGTCGCTCCGGCATGGTGGACACCGAGCGCCGCGATCGGCCAGTGGTAGCTGTTCGGGGACCAGACGGCCACGCGGTCGCCCGGCGCAACACCGGAGGCGACGAGTGCGCCGGCGAAGGTGACCACGGCCGCGGAGAACTCCGACCACGTGAGCGCGACGTGAGGGCTGTCCGTGGACGACCATTGGTCGTCGACGATGGCGATCTTCTCCGGCCAGGTCCGCACCGCCCGACGCAGGGCAGCCGGAGTCGTCAGGATCGGCTCCATACGCCCCAACCTAGCACTTGCTTGGTGAGTTATGCTAGCGGTCATGACCTCGATCAACCTCGCCGACCGGGCCGTCGACCTGGGTGAATGGGCGAGATCCGTGCCCGACGCGGACGAGCAGTTCGCCGTCGCGGTGCGCGAGTGGCTCGAGAAGAACCTCACCGGCGAGTTCGCCGATCTGAAGGGGCGGGGCGGTCCGGGCAGCGAGCACGAGTTCTTCGACGGCCGGCTCGCCTGGGATCGCCATCTCGCCGCCGCCGGCTGGACCTGCCTCGGATGGCCCACCCGCTACGGCGGCCGCGGCGCCACGCTCGATCAGCGGATCATCTTCCATCAGGAGTACGCGCGGGCCAACGCGCCCGCGCGGGTCAATCACCTCGGCGAGGAACTGCTCGGCCCCACCCTGATCGAGTACGGCACGGAGGAGCAGAAGCAGCGGTTCCTGCCCGGGATCGTCGACGTGACCGAACTGTGGGCCCAGGGGTACTCCGAGCCCGGCGCCGGTTCCGACCTCGCCGGGGTGTCCACGACCGCACAGCTCGACGACAGCGGTGAGCGGTGGGTCCTCAACGGGCAGAAGGTGTGGACATCGCTCGCGCATGTCGCGCAATGGTGTTTCGTCATCTGTCGCACTGAACTCCGATCCCTGAGGAGCGAGCCTGCGAGCGTCACGAAGGGTCGCCACAAGGGCCTGAGCTTCCTGTTGGTGCCCCTCGACCAGCCCGGCGTCAGCGTGCGGCCCATCCAGCAGCTCACCGGGACCTCGGAGTTCAACGAGGTGTTCTTCGACGATGCGGTCACCGACGCCGACCTCATCGTCGGCGAGCCGGGGGAGGGCTGGAAGGTCGCGATGGGGCTGCTGCAATTCGAGCGGGGTGTCTCCACACTCGGCCAGCAGGTGGGCTTCGAGCGTGAATGGCGCGAACTCGTCGACATCGCCCAGGCCAACGGCGCGGTGGACAATCCCGAGATCGCCACCCGGCTGACCCGATCGTGGATCGGACTGAAGGTCATGCGCGCCAACGCCCAGCGCACACTCGCCGGCGACATCGTCTCCGAGGCCGGCGCGGCATCGGTGTCGAAGTTGTTGTGGGCCAACTGGCATCGCGACCTGGGGGAGCTGGCGATGTCGATCGTCGGCCCACGGTCACTCCTCGGGCCCAGGCACACCGTCGAAGGCGTCGCCAACGACATCACCGACCCCGACCACGTCGAACTCGACGAATGGCAACGACTCTTCCTGTTCACGCGCGCGGACACCATCTACGGAGGTTCGAACGAGGTGCAACGCAACATCATCGCCGAGCGGGTGCTCGGCCTACCCCGGGAGGCCCGACAGTGACGGAATCGACCATCTCCCAGCAGCGCTCACCGCTGGCCGACCCGCCGGAGGAGACCCCAGGGCACGGCCTGTTGCTCGGCCGCAAGGTCGTGGTGACCGCGGCCGCCGGGACCGGCATCGGCTTCGCCACCGCCCGCCGGGCACTCCTCGAGGGCGCCGACGTCGTGATCAGCGACTGGCACGAACGCCGCCTCGGCGAGGCCCGGGAGACGCTCGCATCGGAGTTCGCCGACCAGACGGTCGGTCAGATCGTGTGCAACGTGCAGGAATCCGCCCAGGTCGACGCCCTGATCGACTCGGCCGCAAGCGAACTCGGTCGAATCGACGTCCTGGTGAACAACGCCGGCCTCGGTGGCGAGACACCGGTCGCCGACATGACCGACGACGAGTGGGATCGGGTCGTCGACATCACCCTGAACGGCACCTTCCGCGCGACCCGCGCCGCGCTGCGGTACTTCCGCGGCGTCGAGCACGGGGGAGTGATCGTCAACAATGCCTCGGTCCTGGGGTGGCGAGCGCAGCGCGGGCAGGCGCACTACGCCGCGGCCAAGGCCGGTGTCATGGCATTGACCCGATGCTCGGCGGTCGAGGCGGCCGACTTCGGCGTGCGGATCAACGCCATCGCGCCGTCGATCGCCAAGCATCCGTTCCTGGCGAAGGTGACCAGCGACGAACTGCTCGACGAACTGGCGTCGCGCGAAGCGTACGGCCGGGCCGCCGAGGTCTGGGAGGTCGCCGCCACGATCGCCATGCTCGCCAGCGACTACACCACCTATCTCACCGGCGAGGTCGTCTCGATCTCCAGCCAGCGTGCCTGACAGTCCTCACACTGCGTGACAACAGAATCGGAGTCCGGATCATGACATCGTCCACACCTGCGGCCTACATCGTCGACGCCATCCGCACGCCCGTCGGCAAGCGCAACGGGTCGCTCGCCAAGACGCACCCCGCCGACCTGGGTGCCCACATCATCAAGTCGCTGGTCGACCGCACGGGCATCGACCCCGACGTGGTGGACGACGTGGTGTTCGGTTGTGTCGATGCGATCGGCCCGCAGGCCGGCAACATCGCCCGCACCGCGTGGCTTGCCGCCGGATTGCCGTTGTCTGTTCCCGGTACGACGGTCGACCGTCAGTGCGGGTCGTCGCAACAGGCCATCCACTTCGCGGCGCAGGGAGTGATGAGCGGGACGCAGGACGTCGTCGTCGCGGGCGGTGTGCAGAACATGAGCGCCATCCCGATCTCGCAGGCCATGATCGCCGGACAGGAACTCGGTTTCACCACCCCCACAGCTGAATCCGCGGGCTGGCGGGAGCGATTCGGCGATGCCGCCGTCTCCCAGTTCAACGGTGCCGACATGATGGCCAACAAGTGGGACATCTCGCGCGAGGACATGGAGCGGTGGGCGCTGCAGTCACACGAGCGTGCTCGCGCCGCGATCGCCGAGGGCCGGTTCGACAACGAGAACGTGCCGCTCGGGGACTGCGTCGTCGACGAATGCCCGCGCGAGACGTCGATGGAGAAGATGGCCGGACTGCAGCCGCTGGCCGAGGGATCTCGGTTGACCGCGGCCGTGTCGTCGCAGATCTGCGACGGTGCGTCGGCCACGCTGGTTGTCTCGGAGAAAGCCCTCGAGGAGTACGGCCTGACCCCGCGGGCCCGTATCCACCACATGTCGGTGCGCGGCGACGACCCGGTGATGATGTTGTCGGCGCCGATCCCGGCCACCGCGTACGCCTTGGCGAAGACCGGCCTGAGTATCGACGACATCGACGTGATCGAGATCAATGAGGCCTTCGCGTCCGTCGTGCTCGCGTGGCTCAAGGAAACCGGAGCCGACCCGGCGAGGGTCAACCGCAACGGCGGCGGGATCGCCCTCGGTCACCCACTCGGCGCGACCGGCGCCAAGCTGTTCGCCACCCTGCTCAACGAACTCGAACGGACCGGCGGTCGGTACGGCCTGCAGACGATGTGCGAGGGCGGCGGCACCGCGAACGTGACGATCATCGAGCGGCTGGGGTGAGGCGGGGGCCGCATCTGAATACCCATGTGGCCAGAACGCTGTGATCTGACGCATACTAGGCTGGAACTGATGTACGAGTTCGTCTCACGACCTCGTGCGAGGCACTGGCAACGTTCGGAGGATCACTAATGACCAAACCAGCAGAGTTGCGGACGGCGGTCGGGGACCGTGTCTCGTCGGAAGCGCACACGATGACCGAGCTGCTGGAGATCCAGCGTGCTGCGTTCCTGCGTGACGGCATCCCGGACGCGAAGACCCGCATCGACCGGATCACCCGCCTGTCGTCGCTGCTGCTCGACAACTCGGAGGAGATCGCGCAGGCGCTGGAAGCCGATTTCGGGTCGCGTCCGCGCGAGCTGTCGATGGCCACCGACATCGTCGGCTGCATGATCGACCTCACCCATCAGCGACGTCACGCCGAGAAGTGGATGAAGGAGGTCAACGTCGCCAAGGGCCAGGGGTTGGCCGGCTTCAAGCAGCGCCTCCGCCACGACCCGCTCGGTGTCGTCGGCATCATGGGGCCCTGGAACTTCCCGCTGAACCTCACCTTCGTTCCCGCGGGGTCGGCGTTCGCGGCCGGCAACCGGGTGTTGATGCGCCCGTCGTCGGTCACGGCACGGACCACCGAGGTCATCGCCAAGCACGCACCCGACTACTTCTCGATCGAAGAGCTCGCGGTCATCACGAGCAAGCACGGGTCCGGGTCGGACTTCGCGAAGCTCAAGGTCGACCACATGTTCTTCACCGGCTCGCCCGAGGTCGGATCTTCGGTGGCGCAGGAAGCGGCCAAGAACCTCGTGCCGGTGACCTTGGAACTCGGCGGCAAGAACCCCGCCGTGGTCGACGTCGATGCCGACATCGACAAGGCCGCCAAGTTCATCGCCGACGCGCGCCTGGTCAACGGCGGCCAGGTCTGCCTGTGCCCCGACTACGTGTTCGTGCCCGAGGCGAAGCTCGGCGAGTTCACCGACAAGGTGATCGCGCGCTGGAAGGAGAAGTTCCCGACCATCCGCTCGAACGCGGAGTACACCTCGACGATCAACGAGAAGAACTTCACCCGCATCGTCGGACTCATCGAGGACGCCGAGCAGCTCGGCGCCACCAAGCACCAGGTCATCCCGGCGGGCGAGTCGCTGCCGGATGCCGAGACCCGCAAGATCCCGCCGACGCTGCTCACCGGGGTCAAGGCCGGCATGAAGGTCGAGGAGGACGAGGTCTTCGGTCCCGTGCTGACTGTCTACCCGTACCGCGACCTGTCGGAGGCCATCAGCCACATCAGCAGCCATCCGCACCCGCTGACCATGTACTGGTCCGGCGACGACAACGAGAACTTCAAGAAGCTCGCCGACGGCACCCGCAGCGGATCGATCAACGCCAACGACTTCGCCACCCACCTGTTCAGCCTGGAACTGCCGTTCGGCGGTGTCGGGAAGAGCGGCATGGGCAACTACCACGGCCGGTTCGGTTTCGAGACCTTCAGCCATGCCCGCGCTGTCACCGTCTCGACGCTGCCGGTGTCGGTGGCCGAGTTGATGTCACCGCCGTTCACCGCAAGCGACAAGCGGATGACCAACGGTCAGCTGAAGATGTGGGCGTTCTTCAACAACAAGGCCATCAAGAAGCTGAAGAAGCGCTGACGGTTTTCTCTCACCGGGTTCGCCCAGCTTGGCCGGGTTCGCACACCGCGGACCCGGCCAAGCGCTTGCTAGGGTAGGCCCATGGCCCCACGCAGCACCGTTCCCGGCTCCACCAGGCGAGACGAACTGCTGTCCACCGCGGGTCGGATGTTCGCCGAGCAGGGGCTGCGGTCGACCACGGTCCGTGACATCGCCGACGCCGCCGGCATCCTCTCCGGCAGCCTCTACCATCACTTCGACTCCAAGGAGTCGATGGTCGACGAGTTGCTACGGGGTTTCCTCGACGACCTGTTCTCGCGATACCGCGAGATCGCCGGGGCCGGCCTGAGTGCGGCCGAGACCCTTCGTCGACTGGTCGTCGCGTCGTTCGAGTCGATCGACGCGCAGCGCAACGCCGTCGCGATCTACCAGGACGAGGCCAAACGCCTTGCCGCGCAAGAGCGTTTCGCCTACATCGGGGAGCTCAACACCGAGTTCCGTCAGCTGTGGCACGCGGTGCTGCGGCGCGGGGTCGACGACGGCGAGTTCCGTGCCGACCTCGACGTCGAACTGGCCTACCGATTCCTGCGCGACACGGTCTGGGTGGCGGTGCGCTGGTATCGGCCGGGTGGTTCGCTGTCGGCCGACGACATTGCGCAACAGTATCTTTCGATCGTTCTCGACGGCATCTTGCCGCGCTGATCGTTTCTCGGTCGCGTCGACGGACTCGTGCGATGTCGTCCGAACGGGCTCAAACTTAGGTAACCCTTGCTCGGGTGATTCGGTGCCGATACTGTACGCACGTGACACTTGGTGCAGAGCTCGAGGACGACGCGCGGGCGACGCATGTCGCCGACCCGCCGGCCGACGACGCCGAACCGGATGTACGCGCGGAGGCCAAAGCCAAAGCCGCGGCGTTGCGCGAACTGCTCGAGCCGGTTCGTACCCGCACGCTGTTGGGGCAGGCCATCCAGCTCCTGGCGTCGGCGGCGACCGTGGTCCCGTTCATCGGCATCGTCGAACTCGGTCGCACCCTGCTCGCACCGGGCCCCGTCGATTCGGGCCGAGTGTGGCTGATCGTGCTGATCGTTGGTGTGGGACTTGCGGCCCGCGCACTGTTCGGTTTCCTGGCACTGACGGTGACTCACTTCGCGGATCTCGACCTTCAAGCGCAGCTACGGGTTCGGATCGCGGACAAACTGGGCCGTCTGCCGCTCGGATGGTTCAGTCGCACGAGTTCGGGAGCGGTACGGAAATCCGTGCAGAGCGACGTCGCCGAACTCCACTACCTCGTCGCGCACGCCAACGTCGAGGCCACGGCGGCCGTCGTCACTCCGTTGTTCGCACTCGCGTATTGCTTCGTCCTGGACTGGCGACTGGGTCTGCTCGCGATCGCCACGTTGCCGCTGTACGCGCTCGCCTATGCGTGGATGGCGCGGGACATGACCGCCCAGATGGCCCGGATGGATGCGGGTGTGGCGAAGATCAGCGCGACAATCGTCGAGTTCATCGCGGGCGTATCAGTGGTGAAGACGTTCGGTCAGGTGGGCAAGGCGCACCGACGATTCGTCGACGCAGCCGACGAGTTCAACGACGACTTCTCCGGGTACATCGGTCCGATGCTCCGCCTGGAGGCGGTCTCGTCGATATTCCTCTCCGCCCCACTGATCTTGCTCGTCAACCTCGCCGGCGGCTATTGGTTCGTCGACAGCGGATGGGTGGAGCCGATCGAACTCGTCGGCTCGACGTTGATCGCGATGGTGCTGCCGACAGCACTGCTGACGGTGTCGATGGCCGTGCACACGCGCCAGCAGGCTTCCGGTGCCGCCCAACGGATCGTCGACCTGCTCGGTGAGCCCGAACTACCGACCACCGACAGTCCGAAGTCGCCGGTGGGCCACGATGTCGTCATCGAGGACGTCGATTTCACCTACCCGCCGCGACTGGGGGTGTCGGCGGGCGTCAAGGCCCTTGACGGCGTCAACCTCCAGCTTCCCGCCGGCAGCCTGACCGCACTCGTCGGACCGTCCGGAAGTGGGAAATCCACTCTGGCAACGTTGCTGCCACGGTTCGGCGACCCCGATTCGGGGTCGGTGAGAATCGGTGGGGTTGACGTTCGTGAGATCGCCCCGTCGGAGCTCTATCGGCACGTCGGCTTCGTGCTGCAAGACGTCCAACTGCTGTCGACATCCGTGCGCGACAACATACGCCTCGGGCGGCCGGATGCGACCGACGACGACGTGTTCGCCGCCGCACGCGCTGCCAACATTCACGACCGCATCCTCGAACTGCCCAACGGGTACGACACCATCGTGGGTGTCGGGGCCCACTTCTCCGGGGGCGAGGAGCAGCGCGTCTCGATAGCGCGCGCACTCCTCGCCGACACACCGATCCTGGTCCTCGACGAGGCCACCGCATTCGCCGATCCGGAATCCGAAGCCCAGATCCAAGAGGCGATCTCGACATTGGTGGCCGGTCGGACCGTCCTCGTCATCGCACATCGCCTGGGCACGATCACGCACGCCGACAACATCGTCGTCCTCGATGGTGGCCGCGTCGTGGGGCAGGGGACGCACACCGACCTCGTGTCGGCGGGGGGCGTGTACGCCGCGATGTGGGCGAGCTATCAGGCGGGCACCACCCGACAAGACGAAGAGATCGCGCGACAGGAGGCCCGACGATGATCCGCGGTTTCTATACGATCCTCGGGCCGGAGCGTTCCCGGCTCACGGTCTTCCTGTTCTGGGTGGTCGTGTACGGAACCGCCCAGGGACTCGCGATGCTGACCCTCGTGCCGTTCGTCCGCCACCTCCTCGACGGCGACGTCGAAGCCGCGGCCGCGTGGCTGTGGCCGCTCGCCGTCCTTGTCGCCGTCGGTGCTTGTGCCTGCTACATCCAGGCCATGCAGGGAATGCGAATGGCCGTTTACAGCATGCGGATGCTGCATCACCGGCTCGGCGACCACATGGTCACCCTGCCGCTCGGCTGGTTCACCCGCGACCGTGTCGGCGACGTCTCCCAGATCGCCGTCAAGGGAACGATGTTCGTCGGCAGTACCGGCGCCCACTTCATCACTCCGGTCGTCGCGAACACCGTCAGTTCGGTGGTCGTGGTGATCGGCCTGTGCTTCTTCGACTGGCGGATCGGTGTGCTGATGATCGCCGGGGCTGTACTTCTCGCGCTGGTCGGGCGGGCGTCGAGCGCGATGCTCGCGGATGCGGAGAACCGCAAGCGCGGGGCGACCGTCGACGTCAACAACCGGGTGTTGGAGTTCGCTCGGTGCCAGGCGGTGTTGCGCGCGTTCGGCGATGCCGGCTCCCATCATGTGCCGCTGTCCGAGTCGTTGGCACAGCAGGCTCGGATCGGTAAGGCGATGATGTGGCGGTCGGTGCTGGGAATTCTGTTGAACGGGTTGTCGGTTCAGATCGTCTTCTCCGCGGTTCTCGCCTTCGGCGCCTGGCTGGCGGTGACCGACCGGATCGAACCCGCTCTACTGATCGCGATCTTCGGGCTTGCCGCCCGATTCTTCGGTCCTATCGGCGAACTCGCAGAGTTGGGCTCGACCCTTCGGATGTCGACCGACGAGATCAACCGCATCACCGGCGTTCTCGACACCGAACGAATGCCGGCACCGGACCGGCCGAAGGAACTCACCGACCACGGCCGGATCGAACTCGACAGTGTCGCCTTCACCTACGATGACAGCTCTCCGGTACTGCGGGACGTGTCTTTCGTGGCCCGGCCGGGCACGATGACCGCCCTGGTGGGACCCTCCGGATCGGGAAAGACGACGATCTTCCGGCTGATCGCACGCTTCTACGACGTGACCGATGGTGCGGTCCGCGTCGGCGGCGTCGACGTTCGCGACCAGGACACCGTCACTCTGATGAGGCAGCTTTCGCAGGTGTTCCAGGACGTCTATCTCTTCGACGACTCACTGCGCGAGAACATCCGGATCGGACGGCCGGATGCCACCGACGACGAGATAGCGGCTGCGGCCGAGACCGCCGGTGTGACCCCGATCGTCGGGCGGCTACCCGACGGATGGAACACGCGCGTCGGCGAAGCCGGGTCAGCACTCTCCGGCGGTGAACGGCAGCGTGTCTCCATCGCGCGCGCCCTGCTGAAGAACGCACCCATCGTGCTGTTCGATGAGGCCACGAGCGCCCTCGATCCGGAAAACGAAGCGCATGTCGCGGCGTCGATCCGTGCACTGGCCGACAACAGCACCGTCCTCGTCATCGCACACAAACTGTCGACGGTCGTGGCAGCCGACCAGATCGTGGTGCTCGACGACACCGGTCGCGTGGTCGACATCGGCCGCCACCACGAGTTGCTCACTCGCGGAGGCCGCTACGCCGAGTTCTGGGCACAGCGCACGGCGGCGGCCGGATGGACGATGGCCGCGTCTGGCCAATGACCCAGTCCGCCGATGACCCAGTCGGTACGACGATCGATCTTGTCGGCGCCGTCCGGTGTTGCGTACCGCGCACCGTGCCGGCCTTGTGTAGGTCGGGGTGGCGGCCGTCGGGTACGTGACACCGGTTGGTGGCGTGGGTGTTTCACTCTGTGGAGTTGTCAAGGTACGGATGCGGTCCCGACGAGGTCGGGTGCGGTCTGGGTGTTCAGAGCGTGAGGGTCAGGCTGCGCTGGGTAGGTTGTCGAGGTTCAGTGTTCGTCGGTTGTGGGCGGGTAACGGTCGCCGCTGCGGGTCGACGGCGACGGGTGGGATGAGCCAGGGGTGGTGGTCGGCGCCGATGATGACGTCCCAGCCGTTGTGGTGCACGTCGGCGTGACAGGCTGGACAGAGCAAACACCCGTTCTGCAAGGATGTTTCGCCTCCGTCGGCCCAGTGGATGATGTGGTGGGCGTGGGCTCGGGTGGCGGGTGCGCCGCATTTGATGCAGCCCTGATCGCGTACGTGCAGGGCGCGGCGCAGGTGGGCGGGGAACAGGCGCTGTTCGCGGCCGATGTCGAGGGGGACGCGTTCGCCGTCGACGATCATGGTGGTGATGCTGCTGTCACACGAGAGGCGGCGCAGGGTGGCGTCGGTGATCGATCCCATGAACTCCAGGCTCGACTGGTCGGGTGTGTCGGCGGGAACGGTCAGTAGGACTTGGGTTTTGGGTGCGGAGGCGACTCCTGCGGTGTCGATGCGGGCGGCGATGTCGAGCAGGGTGTCCAGCGCGTCGGCGTGGCGTCGCGCGGTGGTGCGCAGGTCGGTGCGGCCGTCGGGTTCGGGTCGTGGCTTACCCAACGCTTCGAGTGCGGCGGAGAGTTTTTCGCCGACTTCGACGTCGAGGCTGGCTTCGAGGTGCAGGCGGCCGTCGTCGTCGATGTGGGTGGCGAGTTCGTTGAGTTCGCGGTCTTCGGCGGCGGGCAGGCCGTCGGTGTCGTCGGCGAGTTGGTTGCCCAGGGTGCGGGCACGTTTGTCGATGTCGGCGGGGGTGGCGCCGGAGAAGTACTGTCCGAGAAGATCGGTCACGTGGTTTAGACGCAGCGTGTCGTCGATCGGTTCCGCTGATCTGCCGGCGATGTGGCTGACTCCGCGGGCGATGGCGTCGACGTGTTCGGCGGAGATGGCGCCGTCGGCGGCGTGGGCGTCCAGGGTCGGTAACGCCTCCAGCGATCCGGCGATACGCAGGAGCCGTTGGGCGACCGATGGTGCGAAGCCCATCACGATGAGCAGTTCGCGGGTGCTGCGGCCGTGGTCGCGGGCCACGCCCAGCCGTTCCAGCATGCCGGCGAGGCGGGCGGCGTGGTGGTCGACGAGGTTGCGGACGATGAGCATGAGCTGCATCGCCTCGAACGCGTCATGACCCGACAGGTCATCGACACATAGGTCGCGTAGTAGATCGCTGATGGTGGTGAGATCCCCCGAAGTTCTCATGCCTCCAGAGTACACGAACACATGTTCGAATCAAGGTGAAATGTGAAGTGGTGCAAACACATCCAGCACCTTCAGTGAACAGTGGTAGACCGTGGTGGACTGTGGTGAACAGTAGTCACATAGGTAACAGCCGTCCGCGGCGGATGTCCTCGCTCGGAGGTTGCTGCACGAGTCGCAAGATGATTGCGTCACGGTGCTCGAAGGACGCCCTCGATGAGGACGCCGAGCACTGGGCTCGGATCGACCCCGTCCGACGCGATGGCTTCCACGCTGCGCCGACTGAACATTGTTCCGAGGCCCTGTACCCCCGCCCATAGTGCGAGCGCGTGTCGTTGGTCACCGTCGGAACGAATTTCACGAATGCGAGTGCTGGCAGACACCAGCCACCCGTTCGTTGTCTGTCGCAGGTTTGCACCCGCTCCTTCGAGTAAGTCGTGGCGGGAGATCAACTCGAACATCGCGGGGCGAGCGATGGCGAAGTCGATGACGCACTTGCCGACACTGAACAACGCCAGTTGGGGGTTCGGGATAGAGAGACTGTCCTGGACGCCGACATCCAGGTCGTCGACGCCTGATCTGGCCATCGCTGCCAGCAGATGGGCATATGAGGGGAAGTGGTGTCGGGGGGCACCGTGGGAGACGCCGACCCTGGTCGCGATGAGGCGCTGAGTAAGCGACCCGATGCCCTTCTCTTCCAGGAGTTCGACACCGGCTCGGACCAGTTGCTCACGCACGTCCATGTAGACAGTGTCTAAGTAAATCGTCAGAATGTCTCCTAGACACTGTCTGGGAGGTTGTCCTTGTACTGGATTCTCAAGTGGATACTCATGGGGCCGGTAGTCCGTTGGTTTGCGCGGCCTGTCGTGAGCGGGGCATTGCCTGAGGGGCCAGTGGTACTCGCACCAAACCACCTCGCGGAGATCGACTCACTCGTACTGTGCGCGGCATTGCCCCGGCGACTGACGTTTGTTGCGAAGAGCGAGTACTTTGCCCGCGACGGCGCGGGAGCCTGGTTCTACGGGACGCTTTGTCGACTGACTGGCCAGATTCCGATCCGGCGGGAGGGCGTTGGTCGCGCGGACGTAGCCCTCGCGACGGCGAGTGGAATCCTCCAGCGCGGGAGAGTGTGGGCGATCTATCCAGAAGGCACACGCTCCCCCGACGGTCGTCTGTGGCGCGGACGGACTGGCGTAATGCGGGTCGCGTTGCAGGGGAATCACCCAGTCGTGCCTGTTGGTATCGTCGGTACCCGATCGATCAATCCGCGGGGCACGCGAGGCTGGCGCCGCGGTCGGGTCGAGATTCGCATCGGTGAGCCGTTGAAACTTGCGAAGTGGTCCGAGTCTTCGACGGACCCTGCATCTTGGCGTGAGGCGACCAACGAACTGATGGCAGCGATCCAGGAGCTCACGGGTCAGGAGTACGTGGATCGGCACTCGAGTGCCCGCGAGCGGGCTCGGCGTGGCGCTGCATAGAACGTGTTACTGATCGCGTCAACCAACCGCTGGCCGTGCGAGTGACTAACCTCGGGAAGGACGTCATATCTGGATGACTCCGCCAGTGATCGTCCGACTCACCCCAGCGTGCCGAGTGCCTTCAGCCGGTCGTGCGCCTGCGTCATGATCGATTGGACGAGCTGGTCACAGGTCGGTAGGTCGTCGATCATGCCCACCACCTGCCCGGACGCCAGCACGCCGGCGCGGGTATCGCCTTCGACGAGGCCGGCTTTCAGCAACATGGGGGTGTTGCCGGCCATGATCACCTGCTGCCAGCTGCGCTCGCCGGACTTGCGCATGGTACGACCGTCGCGGAGCATCGTGGTCCACTTCATGCCGGTCATCTGCTTGAACTCGTTGGCATTTCGGGCCGCGGCGATCAATGCCTTGGCCCGACTGCCGCTCTCGAGCGCTTCCACCAGTGGGGTGCGCAGCACTCGGTGCGGCATCCCGTCGACTTTGACCGACACCACGGTGTCGCCCAATCCGCGCTGCAGGTATTCCTGCTTCACGGCGTCAGGGACGGCGCTATCGGAGGTGAGCAGGAACCGGGTCCCCATCGCGACTCCCTCGGCGCCATAGGACAGTGCCGCCACCAGGCCACGACCGTCGAAGAATCCGCCGGCCGCCACCACTGGCATGTCGATGCCTTTGGCCGCCAACGCATCCAGGACCGACGGCAGCAGCAGCGTGGTGGCGACCGGTCCGGTATGCCCGCCGCCCTCGCCGCCCTGCACGATGACGGCGTCGGCACCCCATGACGCCACCTTCACGGCGTGCTTCGCCGCGCCGATGGACGGGATCACCACGACCCCGTTCGCTTTCAGCTTGGCGATGAGCTCCTGCTTCGGTGCCAGCGCGAACGACGCCACCCGCACGCCCTCGCGGATCAGCAGGTCGATTCGCTCCGGCGCGTCGGTGGCATCGGCCCGGATGTTGACCCCGAAGGGCTTGTCGGTCAATGACTTCGTCTTGGCAATGGCCGCCTCGAGTTCGTCGTAGGTCATCGTTGCCGAGGCGAGGATGCCCAGTCCGCCCGCGTTGGAGGTGGCCGACGTCAATGCCGGCCCCGACACCCAGCCCATTCCGGTCTGGACGATCGGGTACTCGATGCCGACCAGCTCGGTGAATCGGGTCGACAGACCGGCGGCCCGGGCAGCAGAGGTCACTTCACTTCTCGATTCCGCACGCCCTTGGGGTCGAGAACGTCCCGGATCAACGTCAGTTCCTCCTCGGACGGCAGACGTGTCGTCGGGGCGTCGGCGAGTCCGGCGATCTCGAAGCCCGTGTTCTCGGCGACCTCGTCGGCGGTGACGCCGGGATGTAGGGAGCGTGCCCGCATGGTGTGGTCGGGGCCGTCGAAATCGAAGATGCCCAGATTCGTCACGACCCGGTGGATGTTCAGGTCGCGGAAGGCCGGATTGTCGGGATCGACCTTGTCATAACCGATCCCGGACACGATGTCGACGGTTTCGGTGAACACCCGCGGCGAGTGGCGGGCCACCCAATAACTCGTCGGATGGTTGATCGTGTTCCCGGGCGCGCCACGCACACCGAACATCTGACGTGTCGGCTGCTGCAAGGGGCCGAACGCCGACAGGTTCTGATTGCCGAAGCGGTCGATCTGGTTGGCGCCCATCACCACATGCCGGCGACCCGAGGCGACGACGTCGAACACTTTGCGGAACGGCATCCACCCCTCGATCGGCCCGGACTTGCCGATGGGTGGGGTGTCGGCGAGGATCAGCGCCTCGCCGTCGGTGATCAGCAGATCGGGTTCCGTGGTCAGCCGGGCCAGGCGCGCACCGATCAGGGGTGTCGGTGCCATCGGCGATGCCATGATCTCGCCTGCACCGGAGAAGATCTCGGCGCACGCGACCACGCAGATCTCGGCGCGGGTGATGGTTTCGACAGGCTCAACCGACGGGGAAGTGGTGCTCATTTCTGCTCCTCCTGCTCGCCCTGCCATTCGGTGACGGCGTGCTGGTAGTCGGCCTCGTCGACCTCGAGGAATCGTTTCGAGAACGCGGCCCAGGTCTCCGGGTCCTTGGCCGATTCCACATAGAACTGCTGGAACTTCTCATCACGGCCGTATTCACCCGCAAACGTGAAATGCGCACCGTTCGGTGCGTGGACGACGCGGTCCACGTTCATCCGGTTGAGTAGCATGCGTTGCGTTGGAACAGTTTTCACCAGCACCTCGGTGGACACGAGTTGGTCGGTCTCCAGGTACCTGCGTTCGGCGGCGGCGCAAAAGATGTCGTCCATGTACGGGTCGACGCCCGTGTATGCGGCGTTGCCGCGGCTGTCGGCCAGATCGAGATGCACGAACGCCGCATCGAGACGCAACGCGGGCATCGCGATCAGCGTCTCGGTCCGGCCATCGGCCGCCGGATACGGGGATGTGACGGTCTTGAGCTCGCCCTCCCAGAAGTTCGGCACGTCCGAACCGAGGCCGGCGCGGATGGGCAGGAACGGAACCCGGGAGGCTGCCGCCTCGAGTCCGCACTTGACCATGCCCTCATCCATCTCACGTGCCTCGAGGGTTCCCGAGGTGCGGGCCTTGGCGAACCACGGATCGTAGAACGGGGCCGAGTCCAGCGACACGAAGCCGTAGTAGGCACGCCGGACCTTGCCTGCCGCGCACAGCAATCCGAGGTCGGGCCCGCCATAGGTCACCACGGTCAGATCCTTGACGTCGGAGCGGGCCAGCGCGCGGACGAGGGCCATCGGCTTGCGGCGTGAACCCCAGCCGCCGATGCCGATCGTCATCCCGTCGCGCAGTTCGCCGATGACGTCGTCGAGGGAACTGGTCTTGTCGGTCGGTGTCGCCGCCATCAGGGACGTCCTCCATTGCTGTTCGAGCCGGCGGTGTCGAGGGCCTTGCCGGTGGAGACGAACGCGTCACGGTGTTCGTCGGCCACACCGGCCAGATTGAGTTCGAAGGTGAAGCCCTGCTCGAGTCGGTAGCTGCTCTTCACGTCGACCGGATCGATGTGGTTGATGGCTTCCTTCGCGGCGCGGATCACACGGGTGTCCTTGGTGGCGATCTTCTCTGCCACGTCCATCGCCGTGTCGAGCAGTTGATCGCGCGTGACCACCCGGTACACCGAACCGAAATGCTCGAGCTGCTGAGCGGTCACATTCTGCGCGGTGTAGTAGAGCGTGCGCATCATGTGTTGCGGGACCAGCCGTGCCAGGTGTGTGGCCGCACCGAGCGCGCCGCGGTCGACCTCGGGCAGTCCGAAGACGGCGTCGTCGGATGCGACGATGACGTCGGCGTTGCCGACCAGACCGATCCCGCCGCCGACGCAGAACCCGTTCACCGCGACGATCACCGGGACCTTGCAGTCATAGACAGCGGAGAATGCTGAGGCACATCCGCGGTTGGCGCCGATCAGGGCGTCGAAACCCTCGGTCGCCTGCATCTCCTTGATGTCGACGCCTGCGTTGAACCCGCGACCCTCGGCTCGCAGGATCACCACGTGGGTGGACATGTCCTCGCCCGCAGCGGTGACGGCGTCGGCCAGCTCGAACCAGGCCGCGGACGGCAATGCGTTTACCGGCGGGTAGTCGACGGTCACCGTCACGATCCCGCTCTCGGTGCGTGTCGTGGTGATCGGCACACCTGCTCCTCTCGGGTACTCAACCGCAACCAAGCAAGTGCTTGGTTGTTTGGTAGGGTAGCACTCATGAAGGCAGACGGGCAGACCGCAGGTCAGGCCGCCGGCCCGGAGGGCGGCGCCACTCCGGTACCCGGTCGCGGTCTCGACCTCGGGCTGGACAAGAAGGTCGTGCTGGTGACCGGCGGAACCCGTGGTGTGGGCGCGGGCATCGCGCGCGTGCTGGCCGATCTCGGCGCCGTCCCCGTCGCGTGCGGCCGCAACCCGACGGCGGGCTCGGACATCGAGTTCATCGAATGTGACGTCCGAGACGCGGATGCGGTCGAGGCGATGGTGCGCGGCATCGCCGAGTCGCACGGGCGGCTCGACGGCGTGGTCAACAACGCCGGAGGGTCGCCGTTCGCGCTGGCCGCGGACGCGTCCCCGAGGTTCTCGAGCAAGATCGTGGAGCTGAATCTGCTTGCGCCGTTGACCGTTTCGCGCGCCGCCCACGCGGTGATGCGCGACCAGGCCACCGGCGGCGCCATCGTGAACGTGTCGAGTGTGAGCGGTCACCGTCCGTCGCCGGGCACCTCGGCGTACGGCGCGGCCAAGGCCGGCCTCGACAACGCGGTCACCTCGTTGGCCATCGAATGGGCGCCGCACGTGCGTATCAACTCGGTCGTGTGCGGATCGGTCCTCACCGAGCAGGCACATCTGCATTTCGGCGACGACGCGGGGGTGGCCGCCGTGGGCGCGACGATCCCGATGGGGCGGCTGGCGATGCCGGAGGACGTCGGCAACGCGGTGGCGTTCCTGCTCAGTCCACTCGCGGGATACATCACCGGGTCGACGTTGACCGTGCACGGTGGGGGTGAACGCCCGGCCTTTCTGGCCGCCGCCACCGCCGACAACAAGGTGTGAACCGTCGCAGTCAACGCCGACGAGTGAATCGAAGAAGGGGAGAAGTCTTGACTGACAAGCTCAATGAAGGTCGTGTGGCGATCGTGACCGGGGCCGGGCAGGGGATCGGGCGTGCACACGCGCTGGCGTTCGCCGCCGACGGCGCGAAGGTGGTGGTCAACGACTTCGATGCGAACTCGGCGCACGCGGTGGCGGCCGAGATCACCGACGCAGGCGGTGAGGCGCTGGCCATCGTGTCCGACGTCGCGGATTGGGACGCCGGGGCGGCCATGATCAAGACGACGGTCGACACGTTCGGTGGACTCGACATCGTGGTCAACAACGCGGGATTCGTGCGTGACCGGATGCTCGTGGCCATGTCGGAAGACGAGTGGGATGCGGTCATCCGCGTGCACCTCAAGGGACACTTCGTGACCTTGCATCACGCTGCGGCGTACTGGCGTGCCCAGTCGAAGGCGGGCAACCAGCCGACCGCGCGGATCATCAACACCTCCTCGGGCGCCGGACTGTTCGGGTCCGTCGGTCAGGGCAACTACGTCGCCGCCAAGGCCGGGATCACGGCGCTGACCATCCAGGCCGCAGCCGAACTGGGCAACTACGGAGTGACGGCCAACGCGATCGCACCCTCGGCGCGGACCCAGATGACCATGGGTGCCGGCGAGGCGATGGCCGAACAGATGGCCGCCCCCGCCGACGGCTCCTTCGACGCGATGGACCCCGCGAACATCTCGCCGCTGGTGGTGTGGCTCGGTTCGCCGCAGTCGTCGGCGGTCACCGGGCGGGTGTTCGAGGTCGAGGGTGGCAAGGTCACCGTCATCGACGCCTTCCAACGCAGTGCCGAGCAAGACAAGGGATCACGTTGGGCGCCAGCGGAATTGAGCGCCGTTGTCGAAGAGATCCTGGCGAAGTCGCCGGCGCCGGTGCCCGTGTACGGCGCGCGGTAGCCGTGACGCCCGACCTCGACCCCGAGCGGGCCGCGCAACGCGTCGCCGCGGCGCGTGCCTATGTCGACGCCCTGGTCAGCCACGATCCGTCGCATGTGTCTCTTCATCCGGAGTGCACGCGAATCGAGTTGGGACTCAAGACGGGTCGTAACGGACCGCATATCTCGCGTGGCCTACGGCGCGCACCGCAGTTCCGGCTGATCCACCGCATCAGCGAGTTCGACGCCGATGTCGACGGCCACATGGTCTCCACGCGCTACTGGGTCCACGTGCGGCCGAAGGCGCTGGGTCTGGCCGCGCATGTCACTGAGTCCTTCGTGGTCGACGACGAGAACCGGATCCGGGCGATCGTCGCGCGGTTCGGGGTGCCGCGGCGGCGGGGCTGACGGGCGGCGGGTCTCGATACGCTTGCTCGCCCAGGGGCTCGCAGGCTACTCGACCGGCGGAAGGGTGCGGCGGGTCTCGATACGCTTGCTCGACCAGCGGCATTATGTGCACGATTCGATCGTGTACGATCAATTCGTGCAAAAGTCGGTCGCTCGCCCCCGAGGTCTGCAGTACGTGCGTTACGCCTACGGCGCGACGCTGCCCGCGTCGATGACCGAGTGGGTGGCCAACGATCTCGCGGGCCCTCGGGCGGCGCTGAGAATGGTCGTCCGGTGGGCGATCCCGTGTCTGATCCTGATGCTGCCGTTCCTGTTCGTACCCGCCGGCTGGGATGTGCGGATCACGATGGCGCTGCCGATCCCCATCGCGTACGTGTTCTTCACCATCGCGCTGAACCGTGTGTACCGGCGGCATCGTCTGAGTCAGCACGGCCTCGATCCCGACCTCATCGACAAGCGGGAGAGGGAGCGGAACGCAGACCTGTACCAGGAATATCACCGCAAGTATCGCGGACGGTGACGGTATGTCCGACGCGAACATCGCAGACGCAGAGGCCAATCCGCTGCTGCTGGAACGCCAGGTGTGCTTCGCCCTCGCGGTTGCCAACAGGTCGGTTCTGAAGATCTATCGGCGGTTGCTCGAGCCCCTCGGACTCACCCACCCGCAGTATCTGGTCATGCTGGCGCTCTGGGAGGTGTCGCCGCGCGCCGTGAAGGACATCGGTCATGTGCTGCAACTGGATTCGGCGACCCTGTCCCCACTGCTGAAGCGGCTCGAGTCATCCGGCCTCGTCGTTCGCCAACGGCGCGGTGACGACGAACGCAACGTCGACATCGCCCTGACCGGCGACGGTGCAGCGCTGCGAGAGCAAGCGCTGACCATCCCGCCGGCGGTCGTCGATGCGCTCGGCGTCGACCTCGACGTCCTCCAAGAACTCCACGGCGTTCTCACTCGGGTCAACGAGGCCGCCGTCCGAGCCGGCGCAACCTAGTGTCCTAGGCGCTCGGGGCTCGCACCACCATATGGACACCGGGGAACAGGGCGGCCATCTCCGAGCGCGACTTGCGCAGGCACGCCGTCCCATAGCCCTTCTTGCGCTGATCCGGATGGATCCAGATCCGGACGTCGACCTCGCCGCCGGTGAGTTCACCGAAGACGAAACCGACCTTGGTGCCGCCGTCCACGCCGACGAGCCAGACGGCGTCCTCGTTGTCCACGCGCTCGGTGGCCTTGGCGATCTCGTCCGCGATGTCACCGGCCGGGGAGCCCGATCCATCGCCTGCGACCTTGAGTTCCTCTGTGCGCGTCCGGAACAGGTCTGCGTCGGCGCTGGGGTCGAATGGCCGCAGTTCGAGCGAGTCGCCGCTGCTCGCGGGACGCTCGGCGAGGGTGAAGGTCAGGGCGTTGTTGAGGTCGTCGAGTTCCGCCTGGTTCTTGCGGCGCTCGTCCTTGGTGAGTTGATAGAAGGACATCCCCAGGATCGCCTCGGCGCCCAGGGTGGACTTGTCGAGCAGCTTGGCGACGGACTCGACCGCCTCGTCGCGGTTCTCGGCGTCGACGATCGCGTCGAGGACCTCGTGCCGACGCTCGAGGGCGGTCAGGAGTGCGTCGGTGATGTCGCGGCGGGCGGTGGCCAGATCCAGATCGGTCATGGTCACCGATCTTAGTTCAGCACCTGGGGGCGGTGCGCGTAGTCGGGTAGACCCCAATTCCCGAAATGAAACACGTTCTATCTGTTTCGAGTGGTCCGAACTCGGTGATACTGCCACGTCATGAGCTTGATGACGCTGATCTCCTTCCCAATCGCTGTAACACGTCCTAGTCTTGATCACCATGACTGATGCTCAGGAATCGACGACTGATTTCGACCACCTGCGCGGTGGGACCCACCTCGGCGACCTTCTCGTGGCCGCATTGCGTCGACATGCGGATCGCAAGGTGCTGTTCCTCGGTGACACCGAACTCACCGGCCGCGAGATGGCGGACGCTGTCAGCCGGTACCAGCAGGCGTTCGAGGCGATGGGTGCGGGGACTGGTGCGACCGTCGGACTCCTGGCCCTCAATCGCCCGGAGGTGCTGCTGGTGATCGGTGCGGGACAGACCCAGGGCTGGCGCCGCACCGCGCTGCACCCACTCGGGTCGCTGGACGATCATGCCTACGTGCTCTCTGACGCGGGCGTCACCACGCTGGTCATCGATCCGGTGCCGATGTTTGTCGAACGCGCGGCCGCTCTCGTCGATCGGGTCGACAGCCTCAAGCAGGTGCTCACCCTGGGGCCGGTCCCCGAGGAACTGGCCGCCTACGGCCGCGACGTGGTGGCAGAGGCGGAGAACTACTCACCCAGACCGCTTGTGGCCGCAGATCTCCCGCCCGAGCACGTGGTGTCCATCACCTACACCGGCGGCACCACGGGCAAGCCGAAGGGCGTCATCGGTACGGCCCGTGCCATGTCGACGATGACGCAGATCCAGCTCTCCGAGTGGGAATGGCCGGAGAATCCCCGCTTCCTGATGTGCACCCCGCTGTCGCACGCCGGAGCGGCGTTCTTCGTCCCCACGCTCATCAAGGGGGGCACGATGATCGTGATGGCCAAGTTCGATCCCGCCGAGGTGCTTCGGGTGATCGAGGAGCAGCGCATCACGGCGACGATGCTGGTGCCGTCGATGCTCTACGCCCTGATGGATCATCCGGATTCCCGGACGCGCGATCTGTCGTCGCTGGAAACCGTCTATTACGGTGCGTCGCCGATCAATCCGGTGCGCCTCGCCGAGGCCATCGAACGGTTCGGGCCGATCTTCGCGCAGTACTATGGCCAGTCCGAGGCGCCGATGGTGATCAGCTACCTCGGCAAGAACGAACACCCGAAGCCGGGCGACGACCCGCGGCGGCTCAGTAGCTGTGGACGGCCGTCGGCGTTCCTGCGTACCGCGCTCTTGGGGCCCGACGACAAGCCGGTGCCGCAAGGGGAACCCGGTGAGATCTGTGTCGCGGGTCCGTTGCTGGCCGGCGGCTACTGGGGGCTGCCCGAGCAGACCGCGGAGACCTTCCGCGACGGATGGCTGCGCACCGGGGACGTGGCACGGGAAGACGAGGACGGTTTCTGGTACATCGTCGACCGGACCAAGGACATGATCGTCACCGGCGGCTTCAACGTGTTCCCGCGCGAGGTGGAAGACGTTGTCGCCGAGCATCCCTCGGTCGGCCAAGTCGGTGTGATCGGGGTGCCCGATGACAAGTGGGGGGAAGCCGTCACCGCCGTGGTGGTCCTGCGTGGCGACGTCGCATCCGACGACGCCGCGAAGGAACGGATCACCGCCGAGATCCAGCAGTCGGTGAAAGACCGCAAGGGTGCCGTCCAGTCGCCCAAGCAGGTCGTGTTCGCCGATTCGCTACCGCTGACCGCTCTCGGCAAGCCGGACAAGAAGGCTCTGCGTGCGCAGTTCTGGAAGGGGTCGGGCCGCGGGGTGGGCTGATCGGGCCGTTCTGGCCGCACCTACAGCTTCTGGCCGCACTTCCGATTCCACGCCGGAATCTGAAGTGCGGCCAGAGTTTGCACCTATGGGCGGTAGACCACCGGCAGATCTTTCACCCCGTTGAGCCACCCCGATCGGACACGGCGCATGTCACCGACCCGGGTGATGTCGGGTAGTTCGTCGGCGATCGCATTGAAGATCAGGTTCAGTTCGAGCCGAGCGAGATTGGCGCCGATACAGAAGTGTGCACCGCTGCCGCCGAACGCGAGATGCGGATTGGGGTCGCGGGTGATGTCCAACCGGAACGGGTCGGTGAACACGTCCTCGTCGTAGTTGGCCGAGCTGTAGAACAACCCGACGCGTTGCCCTTGTGCGATGTCCTGGTCCCCGATGCGGGTATCGACGAGTGCCGTGCGCTGGAACGCGTGCACCGGAGAGGACCAGCGGAGGATCTCTTCGATCGCGGTGGCCGGGCGCTCGCGCTTGTAGAGGTCCCATTGGTCGGGCCGATCCATGAAGGCGTTCAGGCCGTGGGTGGTCGCGTTGCGCGTGGTCTCGTTGCCGGCGGTGATGAGCAGGATGACGAAGAAGCCGAACTCGGCCTCGGTGAGCGCTTCGCCGTCGATGTCGGCCTGCACCAGCGTGGTGACGATGTCGTCGCGGGGGTTGGCGCGACGATCCTCGGCCATCGAATAGGCATAGCCGAGCAGTTCGGCGTTCGCGGTCGTCGGATCGATGGTCTGGTCGGGATCGTCGCTGTTGATGATCGCGTCGACGAGTTCGTGGATGCGGGCCCGATCCGGGTGCGGGATGCCGATCAGGTCCAGGATCGCCTGTAACGGAAGGTGGATCGCGATGTCGTCGACGAAGTTCCCATTGCCCTTCTCCGCGGCGTCGCGCACGATCTCTCGTGCCGACGTCGTGAGGTTCTCCTCGAGCATCGACACCGCGCGCGGTGTGAAGATGCGCGACACGATCTTGCGAAGCCGGGTGTGTTCGGGCGGATCATGGTTCACCAGTAGAGCTTTGGTGAACTCGATCTGATCTGGCGTGACGTAGTCGGGCAAGCGGATGATCGCACCGTTCGCGTTGGTCGACCACACCTGATTGTTCTTCGAGATCTCCCGGATGTGCGCGTGTTTGGAGATGACCCAGAACCCGCCGTCGGTGAATCCTGACGTGCCGACCGGCTGCGCGTTCCACCAGACCGGCGCGGTCTTGCGTAGCTCGGCGAACTCTGTGATCGGGATTCCCTGCTCGAGGACGTCCGGGTCGGTGAAGTCGAAGCCGGGGCTGACGGACCCCAGGTCGGTCGTTGCGGTCACGGGAACCTCCTGGTCACGACGGCACGATGCGCCACATTGTGGCGGCAGTCACTACACCATACACCAACTCATGATCCGTATGGTCGGCCGAATCGGTGTGGTGCGCGGTGGGCGGCCGATAGGCTGATGCGCCATGACGGGATACGTGTGCGCAGGTGAGTGCTGCTGATGCGAACCCATGGATGGGGAGGACGCGTTCCGGTCAACGATGCGGAGGCGCGATCGCGGATCCTGGCGGCGACGAGAACTGTCATCGACACTCGTGGGGCGGCGACGAGCATCGCCGACGTCGCCCGCGAACTCGGGGTCACCCGCCAAACGGTGTACCGCTACTTCGGAAGCACTGATGAGCTTCTCGCCGCCACTGCCGTCGACGCCGTCGACGCGTTGCTCGAGCGGATGGCCGTGCAGCTGCGGGGAATCGAGGCGCCCGATGTTGCGGTCGTCGAAGGGTTGGTGGCGGTCCTCGAAGAACTGCGTCGCGACGACTATGTGGGGCTGCTGTTGCGTGCCGACCGCGTGAGTGCGCCCATCGTCGGCGAGTTCACCTCGGAGATCGGCCGTGTGTTCGCCCGTTCGATCATCGAGCGGATGGACGTCGACTGGGCCGGGCGTGGGTACTCGGATGCCGGTCTCGAGGTCGTCATCGAAATCGTGTTGCGCACATTGCAATCCATGGTTATCGACCCGGGGGATCCGGAGCGTTCGGTCGATGACGTCCGGGGCTTCATCGATGCCTGGGCCGGTGCAGCGGTGCGGGCGATGGCGGCCGGTGGGTGAGTGGCGACCCTTCGTGACGGTCCTTCGCTAGCGCTCCGGACCTCCTCAGGGGTCAGGGGGTGCGATCCTTCCGATCAACGGGGCTCGCAGATCACCACCGGGATCGTCCGATCGGTCCATGCGGCGTAGGTGTCGAAATCCGCATATGTGGCAACGAGTTCCGGCCACAGTTCCGCATGCTCGGCCTCGGACGCGGTGCGGGCGGTCAGATCGAACGTCTCCTTGCCCACCTGGATCGTGACTTTCGGATCGGCGACCAGGTTCAGGTACCAGGCAGGGTTCTTCGGGAGTCCTCCCTGCGACGCGACGAGGACGAACGTGTCGCCCTTGCGCAGGAAGATCAGTGGCGCGGTGCGCGGTTCACCGGATTTACGGCCGGTGGTGGTGAGCAAGCAGACCGGTACCGGCTTGCCGAACCCCGCGCCGACTCGCCAGTACTTCCCAAGCCGGCCCCCAGTTGCCTTGTACAGCTTGGTGTTGACGCGCGAGCCGATCTTGATCATCTTCGCCACGAGCGGGGAACCGAGCTGATCGGGCCGCTTGGCGGGATCGAGTAGTGGCATCAGATGCGCTCGATGATCGTGCCGGTGGACAGTGCGCCGCCGGCGCACATGGTGATGAGGGCGGTCTGGCCGTCGCTGCGCTCCAGCTCGTGCAGGGCGGTCGTGATGAGTCGGGATCCGGTGCTCCCCACCGGATGTCCGAGGGCGATCGCGCCACCGTTGACGTTCACCTTGTCCATGTCGGCGCCGTGCACCCGCGCCCAGCTGAGCACCACCGACGCGAACGCCTCGTTGATCTCCACGATGTCGATGTCCGACAACGACATCCCGGACTTCGCCAGAACCTTCTCGGTGGACTGCACTGGGCCGTCGAGGTGGTAGTAGGGCTCTGCGCCGACGAGCGCTTGCGCTTTGATTCGGGCGCGCGGGGTGAGCCCGAGCGCCCGGGCCTTCGCCTCGTCCATGATGAGAATCGCGGCGGCACCGTCGGAGATCTGTGACGAGGTGCCGGCGGTGTGGATGCCGCCCTCGAGGACCGGCTTGAGCGCCGACAACGACTCCATGGTCGTGTCCCGGAGCCCCTGGTCGCGGCCGACGTCGAGGATGGTGCCGGTGTACTCGCCCTCCTTGGTCCGCTCGGGCGCCTTGAGGGACAACACTTCCCGGTCGAAGCGACCTTCCGCCCAGGCCTGCTTGGCCAGACGTTGGCTGCGTTCGCCGAGCTCGTCCGTGTCGGTCCGGGTGATTCCGCGACGCTCCGCGATCCGCTCGGCCGCTGCGAACTGATTCGGCATGTCGATGTCCCACGAATCGGCGTGGTAGGGACCGGCTTCGGTGCCCACGTTGGCCCCTAGCGGAACCATGGACATCATCTCTATGCCGCAGGCGATCCCGACGTCGATGGCGTCCGTCGCGATGAGCCCGGCGATGAGGTGATTGGCCTGCTGCGCCGAGCCGCACTGGCAATCGATCGTGGTGGCGCCGGCGGTGTCCGGGAGTCCCGCGGCCAGCCAGGCCTTGCGGGTGATGTTGCCCGCCTGTGCGCCGGCCTGGGTGACGCAGCCGCCGATCACCTGCTCGACGATGGCCGGGTCGATCCCGGCTTTCTCGACGAGCCCCCGCTGCGTCATGCCGAGGAGTTCCTCGGCATGCAGTCCCGACAACCACCCGGCCCGCTTGCCGATCGGCGTCCGCGCCGCCTCCACGATCACCGGCACACCCATGCCCGCCTCCTCATCTGTCGACATCCTTCAGACTCAAACTAGAACAAGTTCCTATTCGAGTCCATCGGCCGCAATCGCGGGGCTGTGGGTCCTCTGTCGACCACGCATCGAGCCGCCACGAGACGATGTCGCAATGTCTGTTGATACTATTTCCGCACCTCGCAGCGTTGCCGGCGACCGAAACTAGAACAAGTTTCAATCTGGGACTGTCATAGGCGTCACAATGTGCTCTAATGAGATTGAAACAGGTTCTAATCTCACAGCGAGGTGGTGTGACGTGACCCAGGCTCAGGGTGCGACGACCGGCGCCGATATCGGGGGCGCTACGGCCGACTGTCAGTTCATGCAGGAGGAGGGCTGGGACTTCACCAGCCCGGACCTGCTCGAGAAGGGCATACCGGTCCACGAGTTCGCGCAGCTGCGCAAGACGGCTCCCGTCTGGTGGAATGCCCAGCTGCCCGGCAAGGGGGGTGGCTTCCATGACGGCGGCTACTGGGTGGTCTCCAAGCACGCCCATATCCGGGAGATCTCGAAGAACAACGACGACTGGTCCACCGCGACCCACGGCGTGATCATGCGCTTCGACGACGAGATGACGCAGGATCAGCTCGACGTCACCAAGGCGCTGCTGATCAACCACGATCCGCCGGATCACACCCGCCTGCGCAAGCTGGTCTCCAAGGCGTTCACCCCACGTGCGGTGCATTCGCTGGAAGAGAAGCTCGACGATGCGGCGCGCACGATCGTGCGCAAGGCCGCGGAGAAGGGCACCGGCGACTTCGTCCACGACGTCGCCGTCGACCTGCCGCTCCTGGCCATCGCGGACCTGCTCGGTGTGCCCGAGGAGGACCGCGGCAAGTTGTTCGACTGGTCGAACAACATGATGAACTACGATGACCCGGAGTACGGCGAGGACCCGCAGATGGCCTCGGCCGAGATCCTCGGCTACGGCTACAACATGGCCGAGGAGCGGCGGAAGAATCCGGTCGACGACATCGTCTCGACGCTGGTGAACGCCGACATGGACGGATTGAGCCTCGACGAGACCGAGTTCGGGTTCTTCTTCATCCTCCTGACGGTCGCCGGCAACGAGACCACCCGAAACGCGATCAGCCATGGAATGAACGCCTTCCTCGAGCACCCCGACCAGTGGGAGCTGTTCAAGAAGGAGCGCCCCGCAACAGCGGTCGACGAGATCGTTCGGTGGGCGACGCCGGTGAACTGTTTCCAGCGATCGGCCAAGCGCGACACTCAGATCGGTGGAGTGGACATCAAGGAAGGCGAGCGCGTCGGCATGTTCTACGGCTCGGCCAACTACGACGAGGACGTCTTCGACGATCCGTTCACCTTCAACATCCTGCGCGACCCGAATCCCCACGTCGGTTTCGGCGGCAACGGAGCGCACTTCTGCGTGGGGGCGAATCTGGCCCGCATGGAGATCAACCTGATGTTCAACGCCCTCGCCGACATGGTTCCCGACATCAGCCGACTGGAGTCCCCGCGACGCCTGCGCCACGGCTGGATCAACGGCGTCAAGGAACTCCAGGTCGACTACGGGACGAAATGACGACCCAGGAGACACCGGCCTACCTGAACATCGATCGGGACAACCATCCCGCCGTGGTGGCGGGTCGCCGGTCGCGTGAGTTCGTCGCGGCACGCGACAAACAGGCGTGGGTGGAGAACTTTGCCGTCGAGGGGTCGGTGGAGGACCCGGTCGGGCCGTCGATGTTCGACCCCGAGGGGACGGGCTTCCACGGCCACGAGCAGATCGCGGAGTTCTGGGACAAGTCGATCGCAACCACGGAGAGCATCGAGTTCGTCTTCGACGACGAGATCATCTGTGGCAACGAGGTCGCCTACGTCGGCAAGATCGTCACCCACATCGCCGGGCACGTCTCAGAGGCCCACGGCGTGTTCACCTATCGAGCCGACGCCGACGGCAAGATGAGTGCGCTACGGGCATTCTGGGAGGTCGAGAAGACGATCAACTCGGTTCGCCCGGCCTGAGAAGTAGATCACGAAACCACCCCGCCTCTTGTCAGACACCTTTGGTCAGTACCAAGGTGAATGACAAGGATCGGGGTGGTTCGTTGTTCGCCCCACGACGACGTTGTCGGCTGCAAAGGTGGAGCGATGCGCGCAATCAATCGAATCCGTGGTTTCGGCAAGGCGTTTCGGTCATCGCAGCGACATCGTGGCGATCTGATCGGATGGCTTGGCCGTCGGCCGCAGATCGGTGCGGCCACCGGCGTCTACGAGACGGCGCTGCTGTTCAGCAATGCGCTCGACCCGAAGCTCAAAGAACTCGCCGAACTGAAGGCGGCCGGTCTGATCAGCTGCGAGTTCTGCCTGGACATCGGCTCCGCGCTCGCCCACGACAGCGGCGTCAGCGAACAGCAGATCCGCGACCTGCCGCGGTACCGCGACAGCGCCGCATACTCGGACCTGGAGAAGCTCGTCATCGGCTACGCCGAAGCCATGACACTCACGCCCGCCGTGGGCGACGACCTCACGCGACTCCGAGAAGAGCTGTCGCGTCATCTTTCTCGACGACAGATCGCCGAGCTCGCGATGACCGTCGCGTGGGAGAACCAACGTGCCCGGCTCAACCAGGCTCTCGGTGTGCGGTCTATGGGCATGTCAGAGGGTGTTTCGTGCGCGGTGCCGGAGGTCCCGACACCCTGAGCGGGCCGAGAGCGGGCCGAGCGGGTCCGCCGGTCAGCTGATCAGGGCCGCCCCGGCCGCCTGCGTCGCCGACGGCAACGCGTGGCCGTACACGCTCAACGTCATCGCCGGGTCGTGGCCCAACCACGCGGCGACCGCGTGTACCTGGTGACCCTCGGACAACAGCACGGTCGCGGCGGTGTGCCTGAGGTCGTGCAGCCGGATCGGTGGCAAACCGGCGGCGGCCGCGTGCGCCTGGAACTGCTCGGTCCACCGGTCCGGCCGGTAGGGGTCGCCGATCTCGTCCACCACGATCAAACCGTCCGCGTCCCACGGGACGCCGAGGGCCAGCCGCTCCTGCTGCTGGGTCGCCTTGAGGGCCGACAGCGCAGCCACGACATCGGGCGGTAGCGCCAGTGTCCGGCGCGATCGGGCGGACTTCGGTGGCGCGAGCACGTCACCCGATCCGCCCAGGCGGGCGCGGCCTTGCCGGATCGTCAACGTGCCAGCGGCCGTGTCGATCGCCGACCACGTGACGCCCATCAGCTCCGACCGCCGCAACCCGAGCATGGACAGCTGCCAGCACGCCGCCAGCCGGTCGGTGGCGACCTGCGCGGCGAACCGGGCAAGCTGCGGGCGATCCCAGTGGCCCATCGTCGGGGCGGTGGAAGTCGGTTTCTCCACGGTCCGTGCGACATTGCGGTCCAGCAGCCCGTCGGCGATCGCGTCATCCAGCGCGCCGATCAACGTGTTGAGCATCATGACCACCGTGTAGGGCTTCACCCCGGCACGCGCGGTGGCGGTCTCGGCGGCCAGCACGTACCGGCCCCGCTCGGGCCGGTCGAGGTGGCCCGAGTCGACCAGCGCGCGCAACGCATCCGCACCTCGGACCCCGTGGGAGGCCTTCACCTGGCCGTAGCGGACGCCCGCCGGTCCGGCCGCCCGGACGCATTCCAGCACGGTCGCTGCGAGTTCCGACAGCGGCGGCCGGGTGGACGCGCGGCCCTCGGTCAGCCTCCACGTCACCAGGTCATCGAGATGTCGCCGGGTCAGCTTCTGCAACTCCACGTGACCGAGCCGGGCGATGACCGGGCTCAGGCTGGAGCGGTAGCCGCTGAGCGTCACGGCCCGAATCCCTCGGCGGCCGTCCAACCAGCTGGTCAGGAACTCGCCCACGGTGACCCGCCGCCGCACCACGTGCCGCCCGTCGGCGACCTCGGTGCTGATCCGCCGGTAGGCCGCTCTCGCCTCAGCCAGGGTGCGGTGGGTGGACCGCTGTCGCACGCGGCGGCCGGTCGCCTCATCAACGCCGACATCGACGCGGATCGAGTAGGTGACCACGCCGGTAGCGCTGACGTTCCGGGTGATGGGTTCTCGGCGGCTCATGGGGTGTCCTTTCGTAGACGGTCCGGGCCGGTCCCGGACAGTGGACGGGAACCATAGCCGAGCGCGTGGCTTGCGGCGCGGGCGGTGTGTGGTTCGGGTCAGGGACGCAGCGGCCCTGTGCGGTAACGGCTTTCGGTGGTGTTCGGGCAGGTAGGCGGTGGTGTGAATTGAGTTTGCACTGTTGCAGGGTATTGAGATCCGTTGCTGCTCAACGGGTCTCGAAAAGTCAGACTAGCCGAGTTTGGCCGGATACGGTACTGTCGAACTCGGTCACGCCGATCCGGGCGTGGACCGCCGTACCCGGCAGGATTGCGCCCGCCCCACGGTTGAGCAGGACACCACCGAAGGGGGCACCGCTGTGTCCGCACTACCCACCCTGAAAGTCGCCCAGGCCGCGCTGAAACGTGGCACCACGGTGAGCGTGCCGGAAGCCGCACGGCTTCTGGGTATCTCCCGCGACGCTTGTTACGAGATGGCGAAGTCCGGTGAGCTGCCAGCGATTAGGATCGGACCCCGACGAATCCGAATCCCCGCGCGGCCGCTCGCGGACCTGCTGGAGAACGGGGACCGCCGATGACCGAGAAGGATGACCGACCGCGCGTGCTCATCGCCGATGTCGTCGGCGACCGCAACGTTGTCGTCGGCGGCGACCACATGAGCATCGCGGGCGCGACCACGATGCGCAGCGAGTAGTACTCCATCCCGGCCCGGGCACGGCCCGCTGATACCACCGGCGCGGTCGGGTCCGGTTGTCGCCCAGCCTGTTTCGAGTCAAGCACACCGGTTGGCGGGAGCGGTGGGTCCCGGTCACCCCGAGGTCCGACCGCTGTGCTGGACCACCTCAGGCACCGGCCTCCTGATCCGCCAATCCCGGTGCCGCCCTTACCGGTTCGTTAGGCGGTCGGTGCCGCCGTCGGTAGAATCGATCAACCCACCACCCGACTACTAGAGAAGGACACCACCATGATGGATGATGATTCATTGCCACCCTGGCTGCGCCCGCCGGAGGAGCTTTGGGCCGAGTCGCCCACGGGCTCCACGTATTTCGCCACGCTGGACGACTTCGAGAGGCGGGTCCGATCGGCTCTGGCGCGGGACGGGCTGAGTCCTCACCACGAGGTGTTCGGCAAACTCGACACGCCCGCTCCCGGCGATTACGACCACTGGCCGTGGTCCCACCGGTGGTACGTCACGGTGCTGGACGTGGAAGCCCGCGTCATCGCGGTGTTCGTGGAGGACTTCGGGGGCGGGGTGCTGCGCCTGCCCGAAGCCCGGTGGCCTGTTGGGGTGATCGCGGCGGTCGCCGATGACCTGATGACCCCGGAGTCGATGGCGGACACGCCCGGGACGACGATGACCGAGTCGGCCTTCACCCGGCTCGCGCAGCAGGCGTGGTCCGCCGCCCGTCCCGATACCGACACCACGGTGAGTGAGCCGGTGCCGGTTCCGATAGAACGTGCGGGGGTCGTGCCGTATTGGTTGTGGGCCTGCCTGGTTCACGACTCCGGCCGCCTGATGGCGATCGTGGAGGACGGCGCGGGCGGCGTGTTGATCATGCCCGCCCGGGAGGTCGCGGACCGGCACCCGTACCGGGGTCCCACGGAGTGACCGACGATTCCTGATGCCCGCCAGCAGGTTTCGGGCCGGGGTCCGAGGGATCGCCCTCGGGCTCCGGCCCGTGATCGTGCTGAGCCGCAACAGAAAACGTGGTTCGTGTGCGTTGAAAGGGCCACCCACGACGTGGGGCCTTTAACCTTTCATCGGGCCCTGAGGTGGTTCCTGCGCCCACGGACCAATGCGGACGCCCCCCGGTCTCCTCCATTCGGCCGGGGGGCGTCGTCATGTCTCAGTACGCCCCCGTTACAGTGCAAAGTCGTTGTGGGGGAGCGGGATTCGTAGACGGCCTCACATCGGTGGGGATATGGTCGAGAGACGACGACGGCCCGGCGCGCACGCCGGGCCGACCAGAACCATCTAACCCAGGAGGGGCGCAACAGCTCTATGCATGAACGATAGCACCATCTGATGGCGACGGCGATGGCGTCCCTGGAGAGTTCGCCACCGCCGTCACACCACTGATCGATCCACCACCGAAAGGATCACCCTCAATGAACAGCAACATCCATGAAAGGCAATCATGACAATACCAGCTAAGGACGAAAGCGCCAGCGGCGGTGACGATCCGTTCACCTCCGCGTCGCCCGCGCCTCTGACCGACCCGCCGGAGGACGAGTCACCCGAGCAAGCACCCGCGACCTACACCCACGCTGCACATTTCGCCGCGCTGGCGCACGTGTCGCCCGAGCGACCGGCCCGGCAACTGATGAACGACCTGACCGCGATCTACGGCCGTGAGGCCGCGCTGGCGGCGATGCGGACGCTCACCGCCGGGTTGGGAGCGTTCGGGGAGCAGCTACCGGCGGACGCACCCGTGGACCTGATCCCGATCGTGCCGACCGACACCCTGGTCCCCCTGGGCATCGACCCGCCGACGGTCGCCGAGGTCGCCGAGGCCAGCGCGCGCGACTTCGGCCGCGACGACACCGGTGACCTCCATCTCGACATCGACCGGGTCGCTGATCAGTTACGCACCACCCACACCGACCGCCAGCGGTACCGGTTCGCCGCTCATGCCCGCGCGATGGCCGACCGGCAACGCAACGCGGATGAACGGGCGCTCGCGGACACAGCGGCGGTGGCGGATTCGGTGGCATCGGCAGCGGCCGAGGCAGCGGTCCGCACCGCCGGACTCAACCCCGCCCGGGTGGTGACCCTGGCGCAACTCAGGGACCGTTTCGGCCAGACCGACAGCGGCTTTGTCGAGGTGGCGACCGCGATCGTGCATGACAAGTGGACCGAGGCCGCCGCCGCGCCCAAACGGGTCGCACCGGTCTACGGGGCCACTCTGGTGGATCTGGTGCGGGCCGGGGGCGATCCGGCCGCGCTGGCCGGGTTTGAGCCGCTGACCGCCGCCGACCGCGCTGAGGCGATCACCGAGCGCAACCAGTGGGAGGCCCGCCAGTTCTACCGGCGGCGCACCGATGCCGAGCGACGGGCGCGACGGGAGGATGAAGGTGACACGGTCGATCTGACAGCGGCGGTGTTCGATTACGACCGCCGGGCCGAGCTGATGGTGCCGCCGGTCGACCTGATCACCAGCGGTCAGATCCGCAGCCGCTCGGTGGTCCAGATCGCCGGGCCGCCCAACACCTTCAAGTCGTTTCTGGCCCTGTCGTTCTCGTGCGCGCTGACCGCTGAGGGACGGGCGGTGATCTATCTGGCCCCCGACGATGACGTGTATGAAGTCGTGCGGCGCGTGGCGGGTTGGTGCGTCGTCCACGATGTCGACCCGGCCCGGCTGCTGGCCGGGCCGACGCCCCGGTTGCGGATCGTGTCGGCGGCGGCCTACTTCTCTGACCCCGAACACATGGCGCTCGTGGCGGACTGGGTGCGCGACTGCGAGGCCGCGATGGTCGTGTTCGACACCCAGCATCTGTGCTCGGCGGGGCTGAGCGAGAACAGTGCCGACGACGCCCGCACCCTGGTGTGGGCGTGTAAGCGACTCGCCCGGCTCGGTCCGGCGGTGCTGCTCATCCACCACACCGCGATCGGCCGGACCACCGGATCAGCACGGGGGACCAACGCGATCGAGGGCGGTATCACCGCCCGGCTGACCGTGACCAAGACCGGCTCCCTGAGCTCGGGCACCGCCGTGCTCACCCTGTCGGACGGGCGGCAGAAGAATCAGCCCAAGCGGTCCGACAGCGCGGGTGTGACGTTCGGCCTGACCGGGGTCACGATCCCGGACCCGATGGCCGACGACCTCCGCATCGCCGAGCGCGACCGGGACACGCTCGCTGTCCGGGTCGGGGTCGACCCGATGGACGCGATCGTGCCGCCGACGTTCGATGCCGCCGCCTGGCAGCTGTACGGCCTGCTGTGGGCGATCGCCGCACCCCACCAGGCCCCCACCCAGTCCGCCGTCATCCGCGACGCCCGCGACCATCTCCGGCCGCTGCTCATCGCGCAGAACTGGATGGCCGCCGACGCGAAGCAGATGCCGAACGGGATGAGCAGCAGTGCGTTGATCGAGCGGCTCAAGCTGATCAGCCGCCCTGGCGAGTTGGTCACCGCCGTCACCCTCGGCCCCAACGGCACGACGTTCCACTACCAGCTCACCGAGACGGGCCACCAGCACGCGGCCGAGGTGGCCGCCGCGCTCGGGGTCCCACCGCCCCGGACGGCATGACCGCCGCCGAGGTGTCCGACTTCACCGAAATGAAGTCGGACGGGTTGGCGACCGCTCGGAAATGGTGTCTGACCTGCGCGTTCGGGGCGTCGTCGGCAAGTGTCCGACTTACCGTCTGACTTGCGTCCGACTTCAAGTCAGACGGCAAGTCGGACACCGCCGCCGGGAGACCGGAAACCGTGTCTGACCTGCGAGAATGACCCGGATCTGGGGTGTCCGACTTCGGTGTCCGACTTACGAATCCGCCGCCCCGGCCGCTGCTCGCGATGATCGCCCAATCCTGTTGCCGCCCAATCGAAATGACGTGAATCTGAAAGTGTACGACTTTCCCTCGATCCCTAAGAATCGTCCCTGCCGGGAACACGCCGCGCGCGACGCGCCCCACGGCGACTTGGGACCGGTGCGGAGGAGGAGAAGAAACCCCACCCCCAAGTCGACCACTTCTCCACCCCACCTCACCCGAGCGGCGGCCGAGGTACCCCGGACACCCCGGCGGGCGACGGGTCGTCGTGGACGAGCGCAGCGAGACCAGCGGGCGGACAGACTCGCTGCGCCGCTCGCAGCCGATCCCGGTCGCAGCCACACCCGAACACCGGGGAGCGGTCAGACGGCGGCCTGGAGCGCATCAGGGACCTCGGCGGACCGGTCCCGGCCCGGCGGCGGCCAGCGGTCCCCGGATCGCTCACGGCGGTCAGCTGCTCAGCCCCACGCCCGCCGAGCTGATGAACCGGCGCGGCCGACTCGGACACGGCGGACCCGCTGGACCCGATTGCCGGCGACTTCACCCCTCCGGCGGGGCGAACTCAAACACGGTGTCGCCCTGTCGAAGTCTTCACCCCTCCTCCGGGGCAAAGTCAAAGTCGGTGTTGCTCACCACGAACCGGCCTCCGGCCGCCTTACTGACAACACCACGCTATTGGGCGCACAATGGGCACATGCGACCCGGACCGACACGCTCACACGCTGAGTCCCGCGCACGCACTGAGCAGGCAGTTCTCCTGGAAGCGATGGGTCTGAGCTGGGCTGAGATCGCCCGGCAACTCGGGTGGCAATCGCGCAGTGCGGCACAGCTCGCCGTGACCAGATACAAGCAGCAGAATCCGATCGGGACCGCCGAGCAGGTCCGCCAGCGGGAGCTACGGCTGCTGCTGCATGTGCGTACCACGCTCGCACAGGGATTCACCGAAGCGCGGTCCCGCCGCGATGACGCGGCGGTCATCGCCTACGCCAAGCAGCTCAACGACAACATCGCCAGGGTCGCCAAACTTCTCGGGCTCGATGCGCCCGTCCAGGTCGATGTCGACCATCGGCTTGGAGAGCAGGACTTCGCGGCCGTCGCCGCCAACCTGCTCACCGAGATCGCCAGCGGGCCTGTCGAGCTTCCACTCGGCCGCACCATCGACGCCGAGGTGACCGGGTGACTCGCCGGTCCCGGTCGACCTCGGGTCACGCAGCCGCGCTGGCGTTCACCCGCCACGTGGGCGGCGCACCCCGATCCGCTCGTGGGTTGGTGGGCTACCGGGTCAGCACGGCCGCTGCCGAATCCGTCCGGCCTGACGACCCGGAACCGTCACCACCGTCACCGATCGGTCGGCTGGCGGCGCGGGCCGTGCTGTTCAACCCCCGACTTCGCGGGGCGCGGCCGAGATGAGCGATCCAGTCCCGCACTATGATCCGCAGCTCGACATACTCGAAGACCGATCCCTCGGCGCACCGTCGATCGCCACCGGCACCTACGACCCGTTCCGAGGTGTCCGGTGGGGGTCGTGGAAAACACGCCCTCAGATGCCCGCTGACGCGTCGGATCGCGTCCCGGCCACCGAGACACACCCGGCGGCGGGCGGCACGGCTCCGGCGCAGCCTGCCACCGATCCGACCACCTCGGCACCGACGACACCGACACCGGTGAAGGGCCGACCCGGCCTGACGGCCGACGAGATCGCGAACGCGGCTGCTCATGCTGAGCTTGAAGCCAGGCTGGCGGCGATGGCCGACGCGGCCCGGTCGGCGGCCCGGTCAGCAGCGGCCGACCCCGAGACCGGCACCGGCTCCACCTGATCCGACCCACCCACGTCGGTTGCCACAACCGACGCCACCCGAGAGGTCACCATGACCGAGACGCCCCGACACCTCGCACCGCGTCTGCGATCGACCAGCGGCCGTGGCCCCTCCGACCTCGCCCACGCCGTGACGGCGGTGGTCCGGTCGTTGTCGCCGATCGCGGCCGTCCCGGTCCCCGGGCCACCCCACCCCGAGAATGCCCCGTAAGCGTGTAACTCTCAGTCCCACACCGACATTGAGGGGTCGACACCCCTGCTAGGGACGGCTACCCTAGAGCCTCATGATGCTCACGACACAGGTGGCGTCGGGTCGGCTCGGTGCGCTGATCCGGCGTGGTGTCCCCGAGGACGACCCCGAGATGCGCACCGCCCGGCGGGATCTCGCGGTCTGTCGGGTCCGCGATCTACTCAGCTTCTACTCCGACGTGGCACCCGACGTGCTCGGTGAGCTGGTCAGGGCCGCCCTGCTGGATTCGGCTGAACCTGCGCCCGAGCCGGAGGTGACACGATGAGCCGACCGTCTCCATCGACCGGGATGGCGGGCATGAGTCGTCAGCTCCGGCAGTTCGACAAGGGCGGTGTCGCGTTCGATCTCCCCGACCCACCGCCACCGTCCCAGGACGCCCAGAGGGATGCCCGCCGTGGCGGATACGCGGTCGCGCTCGATGGTCGGTTCGTGCTCTCGGCCGAGCTGATCGCCGTGCTGGCACCCGTGCTCGACAGGTTCACCGGCACCCAGCCGAGCGATGCCGAGGTGGCCGACGTGGCGACTGTGGTGGTCTCGGCGGTCGCCGTGCTCGACCTCGCCGACCTGCTCATCACCGAACGGGACGCGACCCTGCGCACCGCCGACCTCGGGCCCGACAAGGCGGCTGAGGCCCGGTCGTTGATCTTGCGGCTACGCCGACCCGTCACCGCCGCACCGCCGGACGCGGCGGGCCTGAGCAACGGCACCTGGACGGCCGAGATCATCGAACTCGCCCGGGAGCGCGATGAGCCGCTGGCGGCCGCCCTGGCCAGCTGCCCGTTCCTCACCGCGACCGGCGGCCGGGGCCGACCCCGGTCGGCGAGACTGGTGGCGACCCTGTCGGATCTCGACCTCGCGGTCACCGAGTGTTTGCGATTCTGTTCGGCCCGCGCGGCCGCTCGTCGGGCCGCCGCCCAACGGGAGATCGACAGTGCTGCTGCCGCCGAGACCGCGCGGGCGGCCGACCAGGCTGCGCTCGACCGGCTCGGTGTACCCCCGCCGCCGAAGATCTCCCGGGTCACCGTGGGTCACCCGGATGCTGAACCGGGCCGGTTCATCACGCGGTGGCGGGGACGGCGGGCCGGATCATGATGTCCGCCCACGACTTCGCTGCCGCGTGTGTCCACGAGAGTGCACACGCCCTGGTCGCGGTCGCCACCGGCGGCCGACTGACCGCGCTGACCGTGACGCCGGTCCCGACGGGGTCGCACGCCGGGCACGTGGAGTACTCCACGCCGCCGGGAATCACCCTGCCGGAGAACGAGATCGCCTACGCCGGGCTGTTCGCCGAATCCGTGTTCGACAGCAACGGTGGCCGACCCGCTCACCGGACCCTGCTGGCCGCGTTGGCGGCGAACCCTGACGACCGCACGGCCCTGCTCGATCACCGTGGAACCGTGGCACTTCCGCGTGAGATCGAGCCGGTGCTACTCGACCTCATGCCGTCCGTGCTCACCGTCGCGGCCACGTTGGCGACCGCTCGCCAGGGCCGACTCCCGGCACCGCACCGCCAGGTCGCCGCCGTGCTGGGCATGTCGCCCACGAGCGGCCCGCTCATCCGTGGGTCCCTGCGTAATTCGGGGTGGGCACTCCGAGGTCTGGAGGCCGGATGACCGCCGACATCGACCGGATCGCTGTCTCCACGGTCGACACGGCTCGCGCCGCCAACGCTGGGGCTCTCCTCGTGTCGGCCGTGGCGGTGTGTCGCGGTGACCGGGTCATGCTGGACCTGATCGCCCGGCCGATCGCCCGGCACACCCGAGAACAGCTGTCCGACACCGAGATCGAAAGGCTGAACACCGCGCTCACCCAGATCTGAAAAGGGCACCCCGACCCCACCACCACCAGGAGGTTCGCCCGAATGACCACCACCGAGATCCCTGATACCCCTGCCGACCTCGACTTCGCCGAGTTCTGGGACCCGTGCCCGGCGTGCGCGTGCCCGACCGCGCCGACGACCATCATCGCCAACAGCTGGAATGAGTCAGTGGCGGTGCGCTACTCGTGCCCGTGCGGCCGAACCTTCACGCGACTCTGGGAATCTCGGACGCGGTGGCTGGCGATGTCCCCCTGAAACCTGCTCACCCGGGGCGTCAACCGACGGCAATCGAGCTGGTCGAAGGCGGTCCACGACGGGGTCTCCTGAACTCCCCCTGAGGCCGACCTGCGCCACCGCGTGAGCACGGAAGATCCACCGCCCCTGTCCCCTTCGCCGTGCAGGCGGGCCGGGGGCGGTGGTGTCAGTACGGCCGTCCGTGAATCCACCGGCGGACCGTCGACTGCGAGACCTCCAGCCGCTGTGACATTTCCGGGTAGGTGAGGCCGTGGGCGCGCAGTGTCCGGGCGGCGGCTGCCGGGTCCAGGCCGGACAGGTCGATGTCGCTGCCGGGGCCGCTGCCGGACGAGACCGGCACCCGTCGTGTCGGTTCCGGGGTGGGCTCGGCGGCAGCGAGCCGATCCGCCAGGGCGGTCAGGTACTTGCGTTCATCCTTGGTCCAGAGCTGTGCCTCGGCGCGCAACGCGCGGGCGATCGCGACCGGGTCGGCGGTCATGAGGTCCGAGAGGCACCCGGACACGCGACGGGGATCACCACCGGCCCGCAAGATGAGTCGGGAGATCTCGCGGGATGGACGGGGTGGTTTCGGTGGGGGTGTCCGAGGCACGACCACACGATAGCGCGGTCGAGCCGCTCTGAGGCCGTCTCGGCGATCCGACACCCATGCCCACCCTCGGGCCCAGCCATCCCCACGTTCGGCCGGGAGCGGCGCAGCAGGGTGGTCGCCAGGGTGACCGAGGTGGCCGAGGTGTCCCTGAGCTCGACACCTCGGCCCGGCCCGGGCCGAAGTCATCGAGCGGGCCGGGACCGGGCCGAGACGCGCCGATCCGCCCCCGGACGAGATCGGCCGCCCCGGTCCATGAACTCGCTGTGACCTGGACGAACACGACCGGGACGGGCCCACCTGAGCCGCCACACACGGGATGGGAGAACCAGCGCGGCCGGCTCAATCAGGCCCTCGGTGTGCGACCGATGGGAATGTCGGACGGCCAGGCGTGCGCCCTCCCGGAAGCCCCCTGACTCCAGACGTAACCTCACCTCCCAACGCGCCCAGCACGGAGGCCGACAGAACCCAAAATTTCGCCGAGAGAACCCTCCTCCACTCGCGGTCGGATGCCGTCGGCGGAAATGAGGGTTCTCTCGGCGAAATTTTGGGTTCTGTCGGCGCGAACGGGGTCGCCCTCCGTGCTGGCTCGTTGGGGAGGTGAGGTTGCGCCGCTAGTGTGTGGGCTTGGAGGAGCCCACCAACCACATCGAGAAGTACTGTGAGCCACCGCCGTAGGCGTGTCCGAGGGCCTTGCGGGCGTCGGGGACCTGATGGTCGCCGGCCTTGCCCATCACCTGGATCGCGGCCTCGGCGAAGCGGATCATGCCGGATGCACCGATCGGGTTGGACGAGAGCACACCGCCGGAAGCGTTGAGCGGGATGCGGCCGCCGATCTCGGTCTCGCCGGCCTCGGTGAGCTTCCAGCCCTCACCCTCCGGTGCGAATCCCAAGCTCTCCAGCCACATCGGTTCGAACCACGAGAACGGCACGTACACCTCGGCGGCGTCGATCTCCTCGACCGGGTTGTCGATCCCGCCGGCCTTCCACAGTGCGGCGGCGGCATCGCGACTGGCCTGTGGGCTCACGACGTTGCGGTGGGCGAACGCCAAGGGTTCGGTGCGCATCGCGGTGGCGTGAATCCACGCGACCGGGTTGCCGGCTGCCGCCGCGGCATCGGCCACGTCCTCGGCGCCGATCACCACCGCGCAGGCGCCGTCCGACGACGGGCACGTCTCGTCGTAGCGGATCGGGTCCCACAGCATCTGGCTACCCATCACCTTCTCGACTGTGAGGTCGGATTGCTGCAGATGGGCGAGCGGGTTCAGTGATCCGTTGCGTCGGTCCTTGGCGGCTACCATCGCGCCGATGTGTTCGGGCGCACCGGACTGCCGGATGTAGGCACGCACGTGCGGGGCGAAGAAGCCCCCCGCACCCGCGCCGACGGGTTTGGTGAAGGGGACCGGAATCGACAACGCCCACATGGCGTTCGACTCCGACTGCTTCTCCCACGCGACCGCCAGCACACGCTTGTGCACGCCGGCGAACACCAGTGACGCGGCGACGTTGGCGGTCGAGCCGCCCACCGATCCGGCTGTGTGCACACGGATCATCCGCTTGCCCACCGCGCCGAGAGCCTCGGCCATCGCCAGTTCCGGCATCATCGACCCCTCGAACAGGTCGGGGGCCTTGCCGATGACGATGGCATCGACGTCGTCTATGGACACCTGGGCGTCGGCCAGGGCGGCGTCGATGGCCTCGCGGCACATGCCGGCCATGGTCACGTCGTGGCGTTTGGCGACGTACTTGGTCTGGCCGGTGCCCAGGACTGCTGCGCGATTGTTGTGTGCCATCAGTTCTCGTCTCCTGCCAGGGTGACCACCATGTTCTGCTGCAGCAGTGGGCCGCTCGACGCATGCGCCACCGCGGTACCCGCGTTTCCGGTGAGGATCTCGTGTGCGGCGTAGCCGACACGCTGTAGTCCGGCGGAGAACAGCGAGTTGCCGGCCAGTGATCCGCCGGATGGGTTGATCCGCACGGACTCCGGGAGGTCGAGCGCGTTGCACACGATCAGCTCCTGGTGGGTGAACGATGCGTTGATCTCGGCGACGTCGACCGCGCGGCTGCGATCGCCGAAGGCGGTGTCCCCGGCGAGCTTCGTCGACGGTGACACCGTCAGGTCACGGGCACCGAAGTTCGGGGTGTCGATGCGGTGATCCCAGCCGGTGACGAAGGCGGGGTTGGCGACGAGCTCTTTCGCCTTGCGTTCACTGGCGATGATCACCGCAGCCGCGGCGTCGGTGTAGGGCGCGATGTCGTGTGCGCGTAGCGGATCGGCGACATAGTCGGAACCCAGGAGTTCGTCGACCGATGATCCGGAGGTGCGGGCGGCGACCGCCGCCATGTCCTCTTCGGACCAGGTCCCGGCATCGAGCCCGGCACGCGCCTGCAGGGCACCCAGCGAGCGTGCGTCGGGCCACAGCGGTCCGACGGTGTAGGGGTCGAGCTGCAGCGCCAGGGTTTGATCCATGTTGCCCGCAGTGGATTTACCGAAGCCGTATGCCAGTGCCAGGTCGACCTCGCCGGTCGCGATCTTCACCCAGGCCTCGTACAGCGCCCAGGCGCCGTCCATCTCGACGTGGGATTCGTGGATCGGCGGCATCGCGCCGATCGAGTCGATGGCCGAGATGAACGAGAAGGCGCGTCCGGCGAGGTAATCCGATGAGCCGCTGCACCAGAACTCGATGTCGGTGCGGGAGATGCCGAGGTCGGCGTAGAGCTTGTTGAAACACGGGATCAACATCTCGACACCGTTGGTGGTGCCATGTGTCCCGACGATGTTCGGGCTGTGCGCGAACCCGACGATCGCGATCCGGGGGAGGGTCACTGCAGACTCCTTGGTGGAAGTGGCCTGATGGAAGACGTGGTGTCGCTCAGAGGAACTCGCGATACGACTCATAATCGGCGTCGGGCTCACCGGTGGGCCGGAAGTGGCTGATGCTGCCCATGGACAGCTCGCGCTCCTCCTCGGGTTGCCAGACGGCCTGCACCCGCATACCCATCCGCACGTCTGCAGCCTCGCAGTCGAGGATCAGGTGCAGGAACGGGATGTCGGTGCCGTCGAGCAGCACGTAGGCGGCCACGTATGGCGGCTTGATCCGCTGCCCCTGGAACGGGACGTTGACGATACAGAAGGTCGTCACGATGCCGGTGTCGGCCAACTCGACTCGCTCCACCGCGGCCGAACCGTCGGACGGGCTGACCGCCTTCGGTGGGAAGTAGACGCGCCCGGCATCAACACCGGACCCGATCCGCGAGCCGTAGAGCTTGCCTGCCTTGAGACCCTCGAGATACCAGGACTCCTCCTCGGTGGCCGAGTGGATGATCTCTGTGCTGATGGGGGTCGGCATCACGATGAGTTCGTCGTCGGAGTTCTCGGCCTCGTTCGCCGGCGCCGCATCGCCGGTTTCGCCCGGCAGGAAGTGGGCGATGTCGTCGATACGCCCGATGCGTGCGGCCTTCCACACCGCATGTACCCGTAGACCGGTGGAAATGTCGGCGGGCGAGTCCACCGCGACCGCATGCAGCAGTGCCGTATCGGCGCCGTCGAGCTTGATCAGGGCCCAGGCGAAGGGCTTGTCGAGGGGTTGCGGCGTCAGCGGCTGCGGCTGCCACGACCAGGTGACGACCGTGCCCACCGAGGCGACGTCGACGAGCTCGGTGGTCTTCGCGCCGCCGGCCGGATCGAATTCGCGGGGCGGCACCGACACGGTGCCGTCGCTGCTCTTCGAGCCGATGATGCGGCCGTCGCGCAGCGCGAGGGCGAATTGGCTCAGGACCGGTCCGAGCGAGCGCGTGTAGTCGAAGGAGTTCTTCAACGGCGCCGACAGGATCTCCGATTGTGGCTCGGGGACCTCGGCGACCGGACTCGTCGGGGCAGAGCGGGGTGCAGTTGTGCTGGTGCTCACCCATCGAGTAGAACACGTTCTAGTATTGAGGCACAAGGTGCACGTCACAGACCCGCGGAGGACGCACAGGTGAAGCTCGGACTACAGCTCGGCTATTGGGGTCGTGGGCCCATCGACAACGCTCCGCAGCTCATCGCGGCTGCAGAGGAAGCCGGTTTCGACGCGGTCTTCACCGCCGAGTCATGGGGGTCGGACACCTACACCCCGTTGGCGTGGTGGGGAGCTGCGACAGAGCGAATTCGTCTGGGCACGGCCGTCTCGCAGCTCTCGGCCCGGCCGCCGACCTCGTTGGCGATGGCGGCGCTGACCCTCGACCACCTCTCCAACTGCCGCCACATCATCGGACTCGGTGTGTCGGGCCCGCAGGTCGTCGAAGGGTGGTACGGGCAACCGTTCGGGAAGCCGTTGGCGCGCACCCGAGAGTACGTCCAGGTGATCCGCGACGTCCTCGCCCGTGAGGGCCAGGTGGCCAATCCCGGGCCGCACTATCCGCTGCCGTACCCGGCCGATGCGCCGGGATCATCGGGACTCGGCAAGTCGCTCAAGCCGATCACTCATCCGTTGCGCGCCGACATCCCGATCTGGCTCGGTGCGGAGGGGCCCAAGAACGTGGCGCAGACGGCCGAGATCGCCGACGGCTGGCTCGCCATCTTCTACAGCCTGCGCCTGGCCGATCAATACGAGGAATGGCTGGCCGAAGGATTCGCTCGACCGGGCGCCCGACACAGCCGTGACGACTTCGAGGTCGCGGCGACGGTGCAGGTGGTGATCACCGACGACGTCGCCGAGGCGGTGGAGCGGTACCGCCCGTCGACCGCGCTCTACGTCGGTGGAATGGGGGCCAAGGAGAAGAACTTTCACGCCGAGCTCTACCGACGCATGGGATACGGCGACGCGGTCGATGAGATCGGTGCGCTGTTCCGTGAGGGTCGCAAGGCCGAGGCGATGGCGGCCGTCCCCGACGAGATGGTGCGCGAGACGATGATCGCCGGCACCGCCGACGAAGTGCGTGCCCAGATCAAGCAATGGGAGGCCGCGGGCGTGAGCATGTTGATGGTCACCGCTCGTGATGTGGAGACGATTCGCCAGTTGGCGGCGTTGGTGTGACCGGAGGCCTGGACCTTCGCGCACCCAGCGATCAGTCGCGCGTGCAGCTTCACGCGCGAGTGATCGCTGGCCGCGCGAGGACTTCGCCCTCCTGCAATGTGCGTGTGCTCGGACAGAATCCATCCGTGGATGGATTGACACGCCTGCTCCCCCGGAGCAAGGTCGAGTCGTGGTCAGGTCATTGAAGAACGACTGGTCGGGACAGTCCTTTCCGCATGCCGGTCGCCGCAAACCGCTTGTCGGGGATCTGGGCGTCTCGAATCCCAGGCACCCCATCCTGGATCTACTCGATTGGGGCGCGGACCTCGGACCTATCTTCGAGATGCGGATCTTTCGCCAGAATTTCGTGTTCGTGTCGAGTGCAGAGCTTGCTGCTGAACTCTGCGACGAGACGCGGTACTGCAAGGCCCTGCCGCCGGCGATCACGGCACTGCGCCAGTACGCCGGGGACGGACTGTTCACGGCGTACAACGACGAGCCCAATTGGCAACTTGCACACGACTTGTTGATGCCCGCTTTCACCAAGTCGGCGATGCAGTCGTATCACCCCATCATGCTGGCGACCGCCGATGAACTGTTCGCCTTCTGGGATCGGCAGACCGGCCCCGTGGATGTGACGCAGTCGATGACGAAGCTGACCATGGAGACGCTCAGTCGAGCGGCGTTCAGCCACGACTTCGGATCCTTCACCAGCGAGCAGCCGCACCCGTTTGTCGGCGCCATGATCCGAGCGTTGGAAACCGGGCGTCGCAAGGGCGGCCTGCTGACGGCGCCCGGAGGCGCGATGCTCGGTAGGCTCATCGATCGACGCAACGCGGGTCAGCAGGCTTATGTGGACGAGATGCTGGACGATCTCATCGCGGAACGATCCGCGTCCTCTGACGATCACGACCTGCTCGGCATCATGCTCAACACCTCGCATCCGGAGAGTGGGGAGCGGCTGTCGCCGTTGAACATCCGCCACCAGATCCTCACCTTCCTGGTTGCGGGGCACGAAACCACCTCGGGTGCACTGTCATTCACGCTGTACTACCTGTCGCGGAATCCGGACTGCCTGGCGCGGGCGCAACAGGAGGCCGACGAGATCCTCGGTGACGACCCGGACGCGGTGCCGACCTTCGAGCAGATCCCGAAGTTCCGCTACATTCGTCGCTGCCTCGACGAGGCGTTGCGGATCTGGCCGACCGTACCGGGCTTCGCGCGCGGCCCGCGGGAGGAGACGACGCTGGGCGGCCGATATCGGATGCGGCCAGAGGATTGGGCGGTGGTAGTGCTCGGTCTGGTGCACCGTGACCCGGCCGTGTGGGACCGCCCGGACGTCTACGATCCCGACCGATTCCTCCCGGCGAACGTCAAGAAGCGACCGGCGCACAGCTACAAACCGTTCGGTGCCGGCCTGCGGGCGTGCATCGGACGCCAGTTCGCGCTGCACGAGTCGGTGCTGGTTCTGGCTCGCCTCCTGCATCGATACGATCTGTCCGGCGATCCCGATTACGAACTCGCAGTGGACGAGCGGTTGACCATGGTGCCGAAGGGGTTCGAGATCGCCTTGAGGTCGCGGGACCGGAGTGCGCTTGTGGCCGAGGAGGATTTGTCGGTGATCGAGTAGGTATCGAGGCGCTAGCCGAGATGCCGTATCGAGATCGGGTTGCGGGGTCTCGATACGTTCTCGGCTAGCGCCTCGAACTACTCGACCATCGAGAAGGGGGGTCTTCGGCTCGGCCATGGTGCCGAAGGGGTTCGAGCTGGCCTTGAGGTCGCGGGACCGGAGTGTGCTTGTGGCCGAGTGGGCCATCCCGGTGATCGAGTAGGTATCGAGATCGGGTTGCGGGGTCTCGATACGTTCTCGGCTAGCGCCTCGAACTACTCGACCATCGAGAAGGGGGGTCATCGAAGGGGCGACCATCGACAGGGCGGGGGGGCTTCCGCTAATCACGTGGTGCGGCAGCGCGGATGTGCGCGACGAGCCACGACGCGCCTCGGCGCACGAACACGTCCGTGAAGCGGTGCTCGATCGAGAGACGTGGCAGGTCACCGTCGCCGGGTCGGTCGACCGTGGCGATCCCGTCGAGTACGGCGACGTCGTCGGTGACGAATCGGATGCGGACGACCTCGATGTGGTGGGTCGATCGCAGTGCCTCGCCGCCGAGGACATCGCCGAGTTCACGGCGGATCTCCGCATGGCCCTCGGCGACATCACCTCGAGGGCTCACCAGCACCGCGTCCTCTGTCAGGCAGGCGAGCAATCCGTCGATATCACCGTTCGCCCAGCAGCGGTCGTAGTCTGCCTCGACCCGAAGGATCGCCGATTCATCGGAGGCGCGGTTGGTGTCCACATTGCCTGCGTAGCACCGATCCGTGGTCGGCACTCGAGAACGGCGCAGTTCATTCTCCGGTGAAGACCGGCTTCTCCTTGTTGGCGAAGGCCCGCGGACCGACCTTGGCGTCCTTGCTCTTGAACACCGAGATGCCCAGCTTCGATTCGATCTCGAAGGCGTCGAGTTCGTGCATGCCCTCGGTGTCGCGCATGGTCTTGAGAATCGCCTGCACGGCGAGCGGGCCGTTGGCGGCGATGGCCTCGGCGATCTCGAGCGCCTTGTCCAGGGCCGAGCCGTCGGGAACGGCGTAACCGATGAGGCCGTACTCCTTGGCCTCGGCCGCGGTGATGTGCCGTCCGGTCAACAGCAGGTCGGCGGCGATGGTGTACGGAATCTGTCGGGGTAGCCGAACGGCGCTGCCGCCGAGCGGAAACAGGCCCCAGCGTGCTTCGGCCACACCGAATTTGGCGCTTTCGCCGGCCACTCGGATGTCGGTGCCCTGCAGGATCTCGGTGCCGCCGGCGATGGCCGGCCCCTCGACTGCGGCGATCAGCGGCTTGGTGAGGCGCCGTCCCTTTAGCAATGCGGGCAGGCTTGCGGGGTTCCAGGTGCCCTGATCGGCGGTGTCGCCGGGGGAGTTCTTGTTCATGGCCTTGAGGTCCATGCCGGCGCAGAACGCACCACCGGCGCCGGTCAGGATCGCCACGCGGATGTCGGGGTCGTTGTCCACCTGATCCCAGGCCTCGACCATGATCCGCATCATCTCCGCCGACAACGCGTTCCGGGCTTCCGGGCGGTTCATCGTCACGATGAGGATGTGCCCGCGCTTCTCGACGAGGCAATCGGGGGTCTGCTCGGTGGCGGCGTCGGAACCGGCAACTGTGGTCATCGTCGTTCCTCGTGAATTCTGTGCGGATTGCTGCTTGCCCGAAACGATAACACGTTCTAATTTTGACACCATGGCCTACACGATTGCCGACCTCATCGAGCATGCCGTCGACCTGATGCCCGAGCGCACTGCCCTGGAATCCGGCGACCGCACCCGCACGTACGCAGATCTGGAGGCGCGCTCCAATGCGCTGGCCCACAAACTCCGCGAACTCGGCGTGCAACCCGGCGACCGGGTGGGTTTGTACAGCCGAAACACCATCGAATCGGTCGAGTCGATGGTCGCCATCTTCAAGGCCCGCGCGGTCATGGTGAACGTGAACTATCGCTACGTCGAGGCCGAGCTCGAACACATCTTCACCGACTCCGGGATGAAGGTGCTCATCCACGAGCGACAGTTCTGCGAACGGGTATGCAACACGTTGCCGAAAGCGCCGTCGATCGAACATCGGATCGCCATCGACGACGGCAGCGATGCTCCACTGAGTTGCGGCGGTTACGAGGACACCATCCGGTACGACGACGCGATCGCGGAGTCGTCGACCGAGCGAGACTTCGAGGAACGCACCAACGACGACCTGTACATGCTCTACACCGGCGGCACCACCGGCAAACCCAAGGGAGTCGTGTGGCGGCAAGAGGACGTCTGGCGCGTCCTCGGAGGTGGGATCGACTGGTACACCAGCGAACCCGTGGCCGATGAGTGGAAGCTTGCGCAGGACGGTGCGGCCGGCGGGCAGCTGGTGCGCTACCCGATCCCGCCGTTCATCCACGGCGGGTCGCAATGGGCGATCTTCCAGTCGCTGTTCGCCGGCGGAAAAGCGGTGGTGTATCCCGACTTCAGTGGCAGTGCCGCATGGGACATCGTCGCGCGTCATGGTGTGAACGTCATCTTCATCACCGGAGACGCGATGGGCCGGCCGATGATCGAGGCGTTGACGGACAAGGACGAACACGATCTCTCCTCGGTCGTCTCGATCGCGTCGTCGGCATGTCTGTTCTCACCGAGCATCAAGGATCAGTTCGTCGACCGGTTCCCCAACGCGGTGATCGTCGACGCGATCGGTTCCTCCGAAACGGGTTTCGGAGGTCTGAGTGTGGTGGCCAAGGGCTCGCCCCACAGCGGTGGACCACGCGTGAAGGCGGACAGCGAGACCCATGTGCTGCGTGAGGACGGCACTCCGGTGGAGGCCGGCAGCGGCGAGGTGGGTGTGTTGGCAAGGTCCGGGCACGTGCCGCTGCGCTACCACAACGATCCGGAGAAGTCGGCGAAGACCTTCAAGGAGTTCAACGGGATTCGGTACTCGCTGCCGGGTGACAACGCGCAGCTGGAGGCAGACGGCACCATCACCATGCTCGGGCGCGGTTCGGTATCCATCAACACCGGCGGCGAGAAGGTCTTCCCCGAGGAGGTGGAGGGTGCGCTCAAGGCGCATCCCGACGTGTTCGACACGGTCGTCGTCGGTGTGGCAGATGATCGGTGGGGCCAGCGGGTCGCGGCGGTCATCGCCACCCGTGACGGTGCTCGGCCCTCGCTCGCCGACCTCAACGACGTGGTCCGCAAGGAACTCGCCGGCTACAAATGCCCGCGAAGCGTCTGGTTCGTCGATCAGATCAAGCGTTCGCCCGCAGGCAAACCCGACTACCGGTGGGGAGCAGGCATCACCGCCGAACGTCCCGCCGACGAGGCGCTGTAGCGCCGGAGATGAGCCGAGATGCATACCGAACTCGCCGAACGTTTCGGCATCGAATACCCGATCTTCGGATTCACCCCGAGCCAGCATGTGGCCGCCGCGATCAGTCGCGCCGGTGGCATGGGAGTGCTGGGTTGTGTGCGCTTCAACGAGGCCGACGAACTCGACGAGGTCCTCGAGTGGATGCACGAGAACACCGACGGCAAACCGTTCGGTGTCGACATCGTGATGCCCGCCAAGATCCCCACCGAGGGCAGCCAGGTGGATCTGGACTCGATGATCCCGCCCGAGCACAAAGCGTTCGTGGAACGCACCCTCGACGACCTCGGTGTGCCGCCGCTGCCCAACGGAGAACGGGTGAACGCCGGAGTGCTCGGATGGCTGCACTCCGTCGCGCGTTCCCATGTGGACGTCGCGATGGAACACACCCGCAAGTACGGGCAGATCAAGCTGATCGCCAATGCGCTCGGGTCTCCGCCGGAGGATGTCATACAGACCTCCCATGACAACGGCCTGCTCGTTGCGGCGCTCGCGGGGGCGAAGGAACACGCGCTGCACCACGTGGAGGCGGGCGTGGACATCGTCATCGCACAGGGCTACGAGGGCGGCGGCCACACCGGCGAGGTCACCTCGATGATCCTGTGGCCCGAACTCGTTGATGCATTGGGTGATTCGGCGCCGGTGCTGGCTGCCGGCGGGGTGGGCAGCGGTCGGCAGATCGCCGCGGCGATCGCTCTGGGCGCGCAAGGGGTGTGGATGGGCACCTACTGGCTGACCGCCGCCGAGTACAAACTCGGCATGGCCCCGGACGCCGACGGGCCGTCGACGGTGCAGAAGGCCCTGCTGAAGGCGACCTCGCGGGACACCGTGCGCCGCCGCATCTACTCCGGCAAACCCGCGCGCTTGCTGAAGACCAAGTGGACCGACGCCTGGGACGCCGACGGCGCGCCGGACGCGTTGCCCATGCCCCTGCAGAATCTGCTCGTCAGCGAGGCGCACGCGCGGATCTCGGCCGCCGACGACCCGGAGGTGGTGGCGATGCCGGCCGGTCAGATCGTGGGACGCTGCAACGAGATCGTGCCGGTGGCCGACCTGATCGCCGACCTCGTCGCCGAGTACGACCGCGCGGTCACCAGGATGAACCAGACGTTGCCGACGACCGCGAGCTGAGAGGCGGGTTTACCAGTCGGGGTCATCGGGTACCCCGCGACGATGTCCTACCCAGACCGGCACCCGACGAACGGACCCCGATGAGCCGCAATCAGGCGGTCCGGACGGTGGACCGTGTCACCGACAGCCCATGGTTCGAGCGTGCTGCGCGAGCCGGCCACGTGGTCAACGGACTTCTCCACCTGCTGCTCGCCTACATCGTCGCGCGCATCGCGTTCGGTGGCGGGGGCAGCGCCGACCAGTCGGGTGCGTTGGCGGTGTTCGCGGGCCAACCCGGCGGTCGCGTCGTCCTGTGGGTCGCCGCCGTCGCCTTCCTGGCATTGGCGTTGTGGCGACTGGCCGAGGCCATCCTCGGTGGCAAAGTGAATGATCCGGATTCGTCGGACGGCGGCCTGAGTGAGTGGTTCGACCGTGGGAAGGCGTTGGCGCTCTTCGTCCTCTACCTCAGCCTCGCCTGGTCCGCGGTGAACTTCGCGACGGGCAGCGGGCAGTCCAGCGGTCAGCAGAACGCAGGTATGAGTGCACGGCTGATGGAGCACACCGGCGGCAAGCTGCTCCTGGTCATCGTCGGCCTGATCGTCGTCGCCGTCGGCGGCTACTTCGTCTACAAAGGCGTCACGAAGAACTTCCTCGACGATCTCCGGCGTGGCGGCGGGACGGCGGTCACGGCGACCGGTGTCATCGGGTACACCGCCAAAGGTGGCGTGATCGCCGGTGCCGGAATCCTGGTCATCGTGGCCGCCATCCGAGCCGACCCGTCCAAGGCGTCTGGCATCGACGCCGCGATCAAGACCCTCGCCGGCCTCCCTGCCGGACAGATCCTGTTGATCCTCGCCGCGCTCGGGCTTGCCGCTTACGGGGTGTACTGCTTCGTGATGGCCCGCTGGGCACGGATGTGATCTCCGGCGCGCCCAGCCGATACAGCGTCGCCCACTCGGTTGCGTCGAGATCCCGAGGGAGGCGTGAGTGCAACCGGTGCGCCGAGATCCATCGCCGCACCTCACCGCGCCGGTCGGCGGGAACCGCACGGCCGGCGATCTCGCCGAGCCCGTGCCCGCTACCGGTGAACATCGCGTGCACGAATCCCTGGTAGTCGCCACGACGCGCAGTCTTCAGAAGCGGGTCGGTGCGGCGAGTGATGGTCAGCAGTCCGCCGTCGACACCTGGGCGCGGGGCGAACGCCGTGGCCGGCACCCGGCCGGCGAGCCCGAAGTCATACCACGGCCACCATTGGGCGGTCATCATCGTCGCCCCACCGACACCCGCACGCCGGCGGGCTACCTCCCACTGCGTCACCAGCACCGCGTGCGTCCAGTGCGGGGATCGGAGCAGGCGACGCAGGATCGCGGTGGTCTGGTGGAACGGCAGATTGCCGACGATCACGTGCGGCGTATGCGGCAGTCGATGGTGCAGGAAGTCGGCGCAGACGACCGACGTGTGTGCGGGGTCGGCGCGCCGACCGAGTGATCTCGCCAGACGCGCGTCGATCTCGACCGCCTCGATAGGACGGCGGAGGCGCTGCAGCGGAATGGTGAGTGCACCTGCACCGGAGCCGATCTCGACGATCGGCCCGTCGGTGCGCGCGACCAACTCGACGATGTGGTCGATGACCGTGCGGTCGGAGAGGAAATTCTGGCCGTGCTCGTGACGGCCGGCGTGAAACGCGGGCATGAGGCCTCCGGGGCTCGCGGTGCGGATACCCGGGCAGCACGAAACGAGCCGCCGGGTGATGAGCTACCTGGGCGGCCGAGCCGGTCAACCGAAAAGGTGGTTGTGAGAGAGACGGCTCGCCGCTATGCGCGACGGAGCCGAACGAGTGCCATGCGTGCGTTTCCCATGGGCGCGGACACTATGGCCGCACCGACGCGGGGTCAACTGATTTTTCGTGTTCCTGGCGATCCGGCGTCGCGCGGTTCGCGACGAAGCGGAACTCGCCGATCGGTCGGGTCCAGGTCGGTGGGATCGCGTCCTCGCGGAGATGTCGTTTGACCGTCTTGAACGTGGCGGTGTCCGGAAGATCATGGGTCAGGCGCACACGATGCGGCCATTGCTTGGGCCCGAGGTCGGACTGATCCTGCAGGAACCCGGTGAAGTCCTTGGCGGTCAGGTCGCCGTCGACCACCAGGACCGCCTCGATTTCGTCGCCGATCTCCACCGGGACTCCGTAGACCGCCACCTGACGAACCATCGGATGCCGCAGGAGAATTCGTTCGATGGGTCCGGTGCCCAGGTTCTCGCCGTCGACGCGGAGCCAGTCGCCGACGCGCCCGGCGAAATGCAGGTAGCCGTCGTCGTCCACCCAGGCGAGGTCGCCGGTGTGATACATCCCGCCCCGCATCCGGTCGTCGGATGCCTCCGGGTCGTTGTGGTAGCCGCTGAACAGTCCCGGCCCCGAGGTGTTGACGATCTCGCCGACTGTGCCGGTGGGCACCGGCTCGCCGGTGTCGGGGTCCACGACGGCCGTCGGGGGCCGGAGTGGACCGAGCGCATCCGGCGGCGTGTCCGGCGTACGGGTGATCGCGACTCCACCCTCGGTGGAGCCGAACCCGTCGATGACCCGACACCCGAAGCGTCGGGCGAACCGCTCACGATCGCGCGCCGACGCCTCGTTGCCGTACATGATGCGGAGTGTGTTGTCGGCGTCGTCCGGCCGTTCCGGGGTGGCGAGGATGTAGTTCAGCGGCTTGCCGACATAGTTGGCAAACGTGACTCCGTACCGTCGCACGTCAGGAAGAAAACCGCTCGCGGAGAAGCGGTCTCGGAGTGCGACGGATGCGCCGCCGGCCAGCGCCACCGACCAGCCCGCGATGACGGCATTGGAATGGAACATCGGCATCGAGAGATAGACGACGTCGGAGCTGTCGATGTCGAAACGGTCCGCGAGCATCCGGCCACTCTCCGCGAACTTCCGCTGGGTGCAGCGGACCGCCTTCGGGTCCCCGGTGGTTCCGGAGGTGAAGATCAGCATCATCAGGTCGTCGGGTGCGGGGGTCGAGATCGACCGACGGTGGGGAAACTCCTCCCGTTGATCGAGTAGCCGCGCGAGCGAAGCGAGCCGGCGTATCGAGATCACCGGCACGCCTAGCTCGACACCGTCGAGCAGATGACGGGAACGCTTGTCGGTCAACACGATCTGGCAGTCGGATCGCTCGATGTCGGCGGCGAGTGCCGCGCCTCGTCGCGTGGTGTTGAGGCCGACGAGCACGAACGAACCGAGGGCGGCGGCCCCGAGGAGATAACTGAACTCCGGCGAGTTCTCCATGAGCACACCCACATGCGGTGTGGCGTCGTCCGGCAACAGGGCGCGCAGTGCCTCTCCACGTGCCCGGGAGGCCGCGACGTGGTCGCGCCACGACACGAACTCGTCGCCGTGGTGAAGTCCGCGGTCGTCGACGTCGGCGACCGCGGTGAACAGCTCGGCGAGTGTCACACGGGTGCGGCGGCGAGTTCGCCACCGATTGATCGAAGGACCAGAGGCGCCGAGCCGCAGGTGAATTCGTTCTGCTTGGCGCGCAGAAAGTAACGGTGCAGCGGATGGCTGGTGTCCAGGCCGACGCCTCCGTGGACGTGGACGGCGGTGTGTGCGACCCGATGACCCGCCTCGGCGGCCCAGAACTTGGCGGTGGCGATCGCGGTCCGCAACTCGCCGTCGTCGGGCCGGTTGGATGACGAGGCGTTCGACAGCATCCACACCGCCTGGGTGGTGGTCAACGAGAGGCCCTGGGCGTCGATGTAGCCGTCGGCGAGGCGCTGCGCCACGGCCTGGAATGATCCGATTGCACGGCCGAACTGCTCACGCTCCCGGGCGTATTCGGCGGTCAGCTCGAGCGCGCGGGTCACCACGCCGACCTGATCCGCGGACACCGCGAGGGAGATCCGATCCGCGACGTCGAGCGCCGCAGCCGCACCACCGTCGAGGATGCGGTCGGGATCGACGGTCACGTCGGTGAAGTCGACCTGGGCGGTCGGCGTCTTACCGGTCGATTGGGTGGGGGTGATCGAGACCCCGTCGTCGTCGGCACGGACCACGACGGCCAACGGGCCGTCGGGGCCGATCGCGTTGACCACGAAGACATCCGCGGCCGACGCGTAGGGCACATTGACCTTCGTTCCGTTCAGGGTGCCGGGTACGTCGGTTGCCGTCAGCGTTGCGGACGGGGTGGTCGGGTCGGTACCGAGATCTTCCTCGAATGCGACCGTGAGGACGAGGTCGCCTGCTGCGCCGGCGGCCAACGTCTGCTCGCGGAGGGGTGCGGACCCGCGGCCGGCGATCACCGGCAGAGCCGCGAATGCGTGCGCCCCGAACGGGACCCGGGCCAGCGCTCGGCCGAGTTCCTCGGCGACGAGTGCGTTCTCCACCGCGGTCAGGTCGCCGCCCTGCTCGCCGACAGCCGCCGACGTGAGCTCGAGACCGAGCAGACCCGCGGCGCCCAGCTCACGCCAGAGGTCGGTATCCATCGGGGCGTCGGCGGTCTCCAGCTCGGCGACCCGGTCGGCGGTGCTGACCTTGGTGGCGATGTCGCGGGCGAGACCCCGGACGTCGTCGGCGGATTCGGGAAGGGTGAAGTCCATGGTGGTGGCTTTCGGTGGGTTGTGGTTGTGGTTGTGGTTGTTGGGTCACCGGGTCTCGATACGCCCTCGCCTAGCGGCTCGGGCTACTCGACCAGCGGATGGGGGACCAGCGGATGGGGGGAGCAGCGGATGGGGGGTCTCGATACGCCCTCGCCTAGCGGCTCGGGCTACTCGACCAGCGGTTAGGGGGAGCAGCGGATGGGGGGACCAGCGGATGGGGGGTCCAGCGGTGGGGGGGAATCATCGTCGGGCGGCGGGCAGACCGAGCGCGAGCATCCCGATGATGTCGCGTTGGATCTCGTTGGTGCCGCCACCGAAGGTGAGGATCAACGAGGTGCGTTGGAAGCGTTCGAGACGGCCGTTGAGGTGAGCGCCGGGCGACCCTTGGCGCAGTGTCGCGGCGGGTCCGACGACCTCCATCAGCAGTCGATAGGCCTCGGTAGCGAATTCGGTGCCGTACACCTTGGTCGCCGACGCGTCGGCCGGGCTCGGTGAACCGCCGGAGGCTGCGATGGAGGCGATCTTCCAGTTGATCAGCTTGAGGAACTCCACCTTCGCGTGCACGCGCGCGAGGTTGGTCTGCACCCACGGTGCATCGATCACCCGCTGACCGTCGCCGGTCTTGGTGTGCTGGGCCCACTCGATGATCTCGCGCAGGGCGGTCTGGATCGGCGCGGCACTGCACAGCGCGACCCGCTCGTGGTTGAGCTGGTTGGTGACCAGCGACCAGCCACCGCCTTCCTCGCCGACCCGTGCGCTCGTGGGCACCCGCACGTCCTGGTAGTAGGTGGCACTGGTGTCGACTCCGGACATCGTGTGCACCGGTGTGTAGCTGAAACCCTCGGCCGTGGTGGGCACGATGATCATCGAGATGCCCTTGTGCTTCTTTCCGCCGGGCTCGAGGGTGGCGGGATCGGTTCGGCAGGCCAGCCAGATGTAGTCGGCGTAGGGGACCAGACTGGTCCACATCTTCTGTCCGTTGATGACGTAGTCGTCGCCGTCGCGGATCGCCGTCGTACGCAGTGCGGCCAGGTCGGTGCCCGCGCCGGGCTCGGAGTAGCCGATGGAGAAGTGCAGCTGACCCGCGGCGATCTTCGGCAGGAAGAACGCCTTCTGCTCGTCGGTGCCGTAGTGCATGATCGTCGGCGCCACCGAGTTGATGGTCAGAAACGGGACCGGGGCACCGGCGATCGCGGCCTCGTCGGTGAAGATCAGCTGATCCATCATCGAACGGTCCTGGCCGCCGAACTCGGTGGGCCAGCCCAGTGCCAGCCAACCGTCGGCACCCATCTGGGCCACGACGTCGCGGTAGGCATCGCCCTCACCGATCTCGCCGTCCCCACCGAGGAGGGCGGCGCGGCGTTCGGCGGTCATCAGCGAGGCGAAATAGGATCGCAACTCGCGGCGGAGGTCGTCCTGCTGGTCGGTGTAGGCGATGCGCATCGGGGTCTCCGTGTCATAGTGGACAGCCGTGTGGCGGCGAACACACGCTCGCCAACTTCTGAAACACGTTCTAACCTGTAGAACACAGCCCGTCAACCAGACGACACGTCGGTAGAAGGAGTTCGGTATGCGAATCAAGGCAGATTTCGACCTGTGCGAGTCCAACGCTGTGTGCGTGGGCATGGCGCCGGATGTCTTCGACCTTGACGACGACGACTACCTGGTGATTCACAAGGAAGAGGTCCCGGCGGAGCGCGAAGAGGAAATGCGTCAGGTGGTGGCCAGCTGCCCCAAGTCCGCCCTGTCGCTCGAATGAGGTCAATCGACCGATTCTGACCAATCGGTTCCGGTCCGCGCGCGTTCGTGCTAGAACAGGTTCTAGTTTTTACAGCTTCGGCGAAAGGGAGTCGCGTGGGCGGGTCGTTGGACGGACGTGTCGCGGTGGTCACCGGCGCCGGCGGGGGGCTCGGTCGGGCTGAGGCCATCGGTCTGGCCGCCGACGGCGCGACGGTGATCGTGAACGATCTGGCGAGCTCGCTGGACGCCAGTGATGTGATCGACGTGATCACGTCGGCCGGTGGGCGGGCCGTCCCGGTGGCCGGGGACATCTCGGAATCGGCCACCGCCACCGAGATAATGCGCACCGCCACCGAAGATCTCGGCAGCCTCGACGTCCTGATGAACAACGCCGGGATCACCCGCGACAAGATGTTGTTCAACATGACCGACGACGAGTGGGACCTCGTCATCCGGGTGCATCTACGCGGCCACTTCCTGCTGAATCGGAACGCGGCGAGCCACTGGCGGGCCGCGTCGAAAGCGGCCGGCGGCCCGGTCTACGGGCGACTGATCAACACCGCATCCGAGGCGGGTCTGCTCGGACCCGGCGGCCAGGCGAACTATGCCGCGGCCAAGTCGGGGATCATCGCGCTCACGGTTTCCGCGTCTCGGGCGCTCGCGCGCTACGGCGTCAAGGCCAATGCCATCTGCCCGCGGGCACGGACATCGATGACCTCCGATGTGTTCGGTGACGCTCCGGCCGATGGCGTGGACCCGCTGTCGCCGGAACACGTCGTCACCCTGGTCCGGTATCTGGCCGGTCCGGAGGCGGACAACGTCAGCGGGCAGGTGTTCGTCGCCTACGGCGGCGAGGTGATGCTGATGGCCGCGCCGACGGTCGAGGAGACCTTCACCGCGGTCGGGGATGCGTGGGAGCCTGCCGACCTGACCAAAACGCTGACCAGCTATTTTGCCGGTCGCGACGCGGCGCGTTCTTTCTCGGCGAGTGAACTGGTCGACTGACCAATTCGGTCGCCTGGTGCGTGATAGGTTCGCGATGTTCGACGGGGCGAGCACTACGACGGGGATCTTCCCGGGGGGTTAGGAGTGTTGGTGTTCGAGAAGCTCGCGACGCCCATGGCAGGCGTCGGCGACTTCGTCGCGCTGGGGGTGGAGTCCTCCCGTGAGCTGTTCCATCGTCCGTTCCAGTGGCGCGAGACGGTCGAGCAGTCGTGGGCGATCGCGCGTGTGTCGATGGTTCCCACGCTCCTCGTCGCGATCCCGTTCACGGTTCTCGTCAGCTTCACCCTGAACATCCTCCTTCGGGAGATCGGTGCGCAGGACCTGTCCGGGGCCGGTGCGGCACTCGGCACCATCACCCAGATCGGTCCGATCGTCACGGTGCTGATCGTCGCCGGCGCCGGCGCGACCGCGATCTGCGCCGACCTCGGAGCGCGAACCATCCGCGAAGAGATCGACGCGATGAAGGTCCTCGGCATCAACCCGATCCACCGGCTGGTGGTGCCCCGCATCATCGCCTCGACCGGGGTCGCGATCCTGCTGAACAGCCTCGTCTGCACGATCGGTATCGGCGGCGGCTTCATGTTCTCGGTCTTCCTGCAGGACGTGAACCCCGGCGCGTTCATCGCCAACCTCACGTTGCTCACCGGATTCGGCGAGCTGATGATCTCGATGGTCAAGGCCGCCCTGTTCGGTCTGTTCGCCGGGATGGTGGGCTGCTACCAGGGACTGAACGTGAAGGGCGGCGCGAAGGGCGTCGGCGACGCGGTCAACGAGACGGTCGTCTACTCGTTCATGGCGCTGTTCGTGGTCAACGTGGTCGTCACCGCGGTGGGTCTCAAGGCGACGGCGGGCTGAGCGATGGTACTTCCGTTCACGACTCGCTTCCGCACCGCTCGAGTCGCCGTCAAGCGGGCCGGTGAGGACTGGGACCAGATCGGCGACCAGGCGCTGTTCTACTGGGACAGCATCATCGCGATCCCACGTGCACTCAAGCACTACAAGAAGGAGACGCTGCGGCTGATCGCCGAGATCTCCATGGGCACCGGCGCTCTGGCGATGATCGGCGGCACGGTCGTGGTGGTGGGCTTCCTGACCCTGTTCACCGGCGGCACGATCGCCGTGCAGGGCTATAGTTCGCTTGCCAACATCGGCGTCGAGGCGCTCACCGGCTTCTTCTCCGCGTTCATCAACGTGCGAATCGCGGTCCCGGTGATCGCCGGCATCGCGCTGGCCGCGACGATCGGTGCCGGTGCCACAGCCCAATTGGGTGCGATGCGGGTGAGCGAGGAGATCGACGCGCTGGAGACGATGGCGATCTCGTCGATTCCCTACCTCGTCAGCACGCGCATCGTCGCCGGGCTCATCGCGATCATCCCGCTGTACTCCCTCGCCTCCCTCGCTTCCTTCCTGGCGAGCCGGTTCGCCACCGTGATCCTCTACGGTCAGTCGCCGGGCGTGTACGACCACTACTTCAACACCTTCCTCATCCCGTCCGACATCATGTGGTCGTTCGTGCAGGCGATCTGCATGGCGGTGGCCGTGATGTTGATCCACACCTATTACGGCTACAACGCATCCGGCGGACCGGTCGGCGTCGGTGTGGCGGTCGGCAACGCCGTGCGCGCGTCGCTGGTCGTGGTCGTGGTGATCACCCTGCTGACCTCGCTCGCCATCTACGGCGTCGACGGCAAGTTCAACCTGGCGGGATAGGGCCGACGCAGACATGGCACGACGACAGGAACGCAGCAGGACGACCCGACGGATCGCCGCGGTCATCATGGTGGGCGGGCTCGTGGCCATCATCTCCGCGGCCTCGGGTCAGTTCCTCGGTGGGTTCGCATCGACGGAGACGGTGACCCTGGAGGCGCCGAGGGCCGGTCTGGTGATGAGCCCCGACGCGAAGGTGCGCCTCCGGGGTGTGCCCGTGGGTCGCGTCGAGTCGATCGACGAGGGCGGCGGACAGGCGGTGCTCACGTTGAGTATCGACTCCGACCAGATGTCGCAGATTCCGGGCAACGTCACCGCGGACATCAAGTCCAACACGGTGTTCGGCGCCAAGGCGGTCAACTTCGTGGTGCCGGAGACCGGGCCGAGCGGTCAGCTGCGGCCCGATCAGACCATCACCGCCGACCACGTCGTCGTCGAACTCAACACCGTCTTCCAGCAGCTGGTCTACGTGCTCGCAGAGATCCAGCCGGAGAAACTCAATTCCGTTGTCGGTGCGGTGAACACCGCCCTGGCCGGCAACGGTGAGCGGATCGGCGCGGGCCTGGAGCAACTGTCGAACCTGCTCGACGAGACCAATGAGTATCTGCCCGAGCTGAACGAGCTGATCCGACAGACCGCGACGTCGACCAACGTCTACGCCGACGCGATGCCCGACCTGATGCGATCGGTCGACAATCTGACCTACCTGGGCAACACCCTCGTCGACAACTCGGCGAACCTCGATGCGCTGCTCATCAACGCGACCGGGATGGCCAACACCATCAACGGCGAACTCGCGCCGTCGAAGCAGACACTGATCTCCGCGTTGAGCAACCTCGATCCCGTGTCGCAACTGCTCGGCTACCAGTCGCCCGGCATCAAGTGCTTCCTGACGACGTCGGCGGTGTCGGCGGATCTCGCCAAGCCGTACTTCGGCGGCCGCAACGGCAACCTGTTGCTCTACGCCGGTCTGCTGCCGGGCAAGGAGCCCTACCGCTATCCCGAGAACCTCCCGCGCGTCGACGCCGCCGGTCCGCCGACCTGCGCCGGCGGGCTCAGTGACCCGACCACGAAGGAACATTCGAACTTCTACGTGACCGACAACGCGCCCGTGCCGTACCAGCCGCGCACCCAGCCGAAAGCCAACCGCCAGAAACTGTTCCAACTCTTGTTCGGGGAGCCGGAGCGTGGATAACCGTGCACGCGCGTTCCGCGCGACCCTCATCAAGCTCGGCGCGTTCGCCGTGGTGATGCTGCTGGTCTTCGTCGGCCTCGTGGTCGTGTTCAGCAACTACCGCTCCGGCAAGTCCGACGATTACCGTGCGGTGTTCTCCAGCGCGTCGGCGATGCAGTCGGGCAGCAAGGTGAAGATCGCCGGTGTCGAGGTCGGTCAGGTGTCCGGGATCTCGCTCAACCGCGACAACGAAGCGGAGGTCGAGTTCTCGGTGGACCGCGAGTACCAGCTTCCGACGTCGGTACGCGCGCTGATCCGCTACGAGAATCTCACCGGCGACCGGTACCTGGAACTGCAGCAGGGCTCGGGGGATGCCGAGGACCAACTTTCGCCCGGGGACGAGATCCCGATCGACCAGACCGAGCCGGCGCTGGACCTCGACAAACTGCTCGGCGGCTTCAAGCCGTTGTTCCGGACGTTGAATCCCGATGAGGTGAACGAACTCTCGACCTCGCTCGTCGCGGTGTTCCAGGGGCAGGGACCGGCTCTCAACGAGTTGCTCTCCGACACTGCGTCGTTCACCGGCGCATTGGCTGATCGGGATCAACTGATCGGCGAGGTCGTGGACAATCTCAACGACACGCTGGGCACACTCGACGGGGACCGGGCCGGTCTCGACAGCAGCATCGACCAACTGCAGCAGTTGGCGTCGGGTCTCGCCGCCCAGCGAGGTGTCATCGGCAACTCGCTGACGCAGACGTCGAAGGTGACCAACGGGCTCGCCGACCTGCTGCAGACGACCCGGCCGGACCTGCAGCAGATGGTGACCAATACGGGAACGGCCGCCCAGGAGTTGCTGAACGCCGAACCATACCTGCGGTCGCTGATCCCGCGGTTGCCCAACGACTACAAGAAGCTGTCCAATCTCGGTAGCTATGGCGCCTGGCTGCAGATCTACTTCTGCCGAATCCGCCTGCTGCTCACCGGTCCCGGCGGAAAGCAGTACTTCTTCACATCCAACGACGTGACAGGTGACACGACCAAGGCAGGCGGGAGGTGTGCGTCGCAATGACCGGACCATTCGGCAGGCTCTTCAGCAGCCAGCGCAGTGAGTCGACCGAGGCCGACGTCTCCCGTGAGGCCAAGCGCGGTGGACGCAGCCGCGCCGGCATCGGGGTCATCGGCGTCGTCGTGACCGCATTGGTGATCGTGGTGGCGCTGCAGATGGATCGGTTGCCCTACTTGTCGCCGATCAGTTCCTACACGGCCTATTTCGACGACGCAGGCGGCCTGGTCACCGGGGACATCGTGACGGTCGCGGGCGTCAACGTCGGCACCGTCCAGAACATCGCCCTCGCCTCCACCGACGACGGCACCAAGGCCGCGGTCACCTTCCGGATGAACGACACCATCATCATGGGCGCCGAGACGCAGGCCGCGATCAAGACCGAGACCGTCCTCGGCAGAAGGAATCTGACGATCCTGCCGCACGGCACCGGCCGCATCGAACCGGGCGGCGACATCCCCAACCAGAACACCATCGCGCCCTACTCGCTCACCGACGCGCTCGACGACGCCACGACGACGTTGTCGGAAACCGACACCGACGAACTCAACAACGCACTCACCACCCTGTCCGCGGCGTTCGCCGACACCCCGGACGAGGTGCAGGGTGCGGTCGACGGCGTCGGTCGGCTGTCGGCGGCGATCGCCGACCGCGACAACACCTTGCGTGAACTGCTCGCCAAGGCCAACAGCGTCACCGAGATCCTCGGCGAACGCAACCAGCAGATCAATCGGCTACTCGTCGACGCGAATTCGCTGCTGGGGGAACTGCAGATGCGTCGCGCCGCGATCGCCGAACTGATCACCGGCGCCCGTGACGTGTCCGCCCAGATCAGCGGTTTCATCGCGGACAACAATGAACAACTCGCGCCGGTGCTGACCAAGCTCAACGGCGTGCTCGACATCCTCAACGACAACGAGCAGAGCCTGCGGGAGACCATCGACCGGCTCGGGCCGTACGCGAACGCGCTCGGCGAGGCCGTGGCCAACGGCCCGAACTTCGATTCGCTCGTCGGTGTGTCCACCTTCGGCGACTACACCGCCACGTTCCTGAAGGTGCTGCAGCAGAAATATCCGGAGGCGGCGAAAGCCTTCTCCTACAGCGGGTTCCCCCTCCTTCCGCAGGCGTGGAGTGAGGCGCCCCCGGCCGGATCGCGACCGGAGTCGCCCAAACCGCCGCCGGCGACCTATCCGACGCCCCCGCCGCCCACGACCCCGCAGTCAGGAGGATGACGCGATGACAAAGCGTGTGATCCAGATCGTCGCGGGCGTCGTGCTCATCGCCCTCGTCGCGGTGGCGGCATACCTGGGCTTCACCCGCGCGACGACGAAGTCGGTGACGGCCTACTTCCCGTCGGCGACCGGCCTGTACGAGGGCGATCCCGTCCGTGTGCTCGGGGTGGACGTCGGCAACGTCTCGTCGATCACCCCGCGCGAAGGCGATGTCCGCGTGGACCTACAGATCGACGCCGACACCCCGATCCCGCTCGACGCCAAGGCGGTCGTGGTGGCGCAGAGTCTGGTGTCCGGGCGATTCATCCAGCTGACTCCCGTCTACGCCGAGGGCCCGCAGCTCGATGACGGCGGCACCATCCCGATGAAGCACACGGCGGTCCCGATGGAGTGGGACGACGTGAAGAAGCAACTCAGCATGCTCACCGAGGCCGTCGGTCCTCAGGGCGCGGAGCCGGGAACCGCGGCCGAAGCGATCGACGTTGCGCAGCAGAACCTCGACGGCAACGGCGAGGCGATCAACCAGTCGATCACCGAGCTGTCGGATGTCATGGACACCCTCGCCGCCGGTCGCGGCGACCTGTTCGCCACCATCCGCAGCCTGCAGAAGCTCACCGATGCACTCTCCGACAGTCATCAGCAGCTGGTGCAGTTCAACGGCCGGATCGCCTCGGTCGGTGACGTCCTGGCCGACAACACCGATGCGCTCGACGGCGCATTGACCAACCTGGACTCGGCCATGGTCGACATCCAGGGATTCATCGCACAGAACCGGGACGCGCTGACGTCGTCGGTGGCGAAGCTCGCCGACACCACCACGATCCTCGCCGACAAGGACGAACAGTTGCGTGGCCTGCTGCACTCGGCACCGAACCAGCTCGCGAACTTCTACAACATCTACAACCCGCTGACGGGGTCGTTGTCGGGGGTGTTCGGGCTCGGGATGGGCAACAACCTCATCACGCTGTTGTGCGGCACCATGGACGCCAACAACCGGCCCGGGGCGAGTCAGGCCGACATCGAACACTGCGTCGACGTGCTGGCGCCGATGCTGTCGTCCATCGCGGTCGCGTACCCGCCCTTCCTGGCCAACCCGGTGACCGGCATCAACGCCGCCCCCGGCCAGATCACCTATCAGGACTCGAGTGTCCGTCGGCGCGCTCAGGCAGGTCTGCGCGAACAGGACGCCCAGACGCGGCGCGACAACGGCGGCGGCGCGCTCGGCGACCTCCTCGTCCCGTGGGGAGCCGAGGAATGATCCGGCCGATGATCCGCAAAGTGCGGATGCTCTTCGTGTTCGCCACGGTGATCGTGGCGGCGTCGGCCTGCGGGTTCTCCGGACTCAACAGCCTCCCGGTACCCGGTGCGCAGGGGACGGGTAACGGCGCCTACCAGATCAGCGCCGTCATCCCGAACGCCGCGGGCCTCGTACCCAATGCGCCGGTGATGATCGACGACGTCACGGTCGGCAGCGTCGGCCAGATCCACGTGCGGGACTGGAACGCCGAGCTCGACATCCGGCTCGAGGAGGGCGTGCGGATACCCAACGGGTCGCACGTGATGGTCGGGATGACCAGCGTGCTCGGGTCCACGCACCTGCAGATCGTCGAACCCGCCGAGTTCGAGGGCTACCTGGCCGCCGGCGACCAGATCCCGCTGCCGGCCTGCCCGGAGGCCACGAACATCGCCCAACCCACGATGTCGCCGGCGGTTCCCGACATCACGTCGGCGCAGCAGGTGGCCGGGTGCTCGTACCCGACGACCGAACAGGTGCTGAGTTCGTTGTCGGTGGTGCTCAACGGTGGAGGACTGTCGCAGTTCGGCGACATCGTGCACGAGATGGATGCCATCTTCGGTGACCGCCAGGAAGAGATCCACGAACTCATCCCGCGGCTCAACAAGCTCATCGCCGACCTCGACAACCAGACCGGCAACATCATCCGCGCGATGGAGGGACTCGACCGGCTCACCACCACGATCAACGAGCAGACCCCGACCGTGGAACGGGCCCTCGCCGACGCGCCGACGATCCTCGGGCTGCTCAACGACCAGCGCGAGCAATTCGTCACCGCACTCGACTCACTCGGTCGGCTGTCGAAGACCACCAACGACGTCCTCGACGCCAACACCGACGACATCGAGACGATCGTCGCCAACCTGGATCCGGTGCTCGGTGAGCTCGCCGCGGCCGGTCCGGCGCTGCCCGGGTCGTTGAAGATCCTGCTCACCTTCCCGTTCCTGGAGGAGGCCATCCCGACCATCGTGAAGGGTGACTACGTCAACTCCGACCTGGTGCTCGACCTCACCTTCGAGGGCTTGAGCAGCACCATCCTCCGGTCCGTCGGCGTCGTCGGCCCGGAGGGGGTCACCGGGACACCCGCAGGTGCGGCGAAGCGCGGGCTCGACCCGTTCACGTCGCCGCTGACGCCCGGTGGCGAGCGGCGTCCCGACTCCGACGAACCGGTGCCCGCGCCGGCGGCCACCCCGATTCCGCGTGGGGGAGGTGGCAACTGATGAAGATCACCGGATTCGTTCGCATGCAGTTGACGATCTTCGCCATCGTCACCGTGGTGGCGATGGTCGCGATGGCCATCTACTACGTCCGGCTGCCGTCGATGGCCGGGATCGGCCGCTACCAGGTGGAACTGAACCTGCCCAGTACCGGCGGTCTGTATCAGAACGCAAACGTCAGCTACCGCGGGGTGAACGTCGGCAAGGTCGAGTCGGTCCGCCTCACCGAAGGCGGTGTGCAGGCCGGATTGTCGATCAACAGTGACGCGAAGATCCCGGCGTCGTCGGCAGCGGCGGTGCGCAGCGTGTCCGCGGTCGGTGAACAGTACGTCGAGTTCACGCCGACTGAGGATGGTCAGGACGGCTTCCTCCACGACGGTTCCGTCGTCACCAGTGACGATGTGCCGGTGGAGATCTCGTCGGTGCTCGACCAGGCCAACGCGCTGCTCGACAAGGTCGGCGACACCAAGTTGCGAGCGCTGATGGACGAGGCGTTCACGGCCTTCAACGGCACCGCCGAAGATCTGCGACGATTGCTCGACTCCATGGTCCTGCTCGTCGACGACGCCGACAAGAACTCCGACGTCACCATCGAATTGGTCAAGCAGGCGGGTCCGCTGCTCGCCACACAGTCGGCGACGGCCGGTGACATCCGCGCATGGACCGCCGACGTCACCGCGGCCACCGATCAGCTGCGGGCCAACAACCCGGAGATCACCGATCTGCTGCAGGAGGGGCCGACGACGACGTCACAGGCCGAGCAGCTGTTCGCGTCGATGGATCAGACACTGCCGCTGCTGATCTCCAATCTGGGGGTCGCGTCGAAGACCCTCGCGGTGTACCTGCCGAATCTTCAGCAGATCCTGGTCATCTACCCGCGACTCATCGACGCGCTGCTGACCGCGCTCAACGCCGGCGACCCGCGCTACGGGCCGAGCGTCCAGTTCTCGCTGGGCTTCCAGGACCCGCCGCCCTGTACGGTCGGCTACCTTCCGCGTTCGGACTGGCGATTCCCGTCGGCGCAGAACGCCCGCGAACTGCCGCCGGGCATGCTGTGCCGCGTCCCGCAGAACGCTCAGGTGGCTGTGCGTGGGGCGCGAAACTATCCCTGCGTCGAGTTCCCGGGACGCCGCGCCCCGACGCCGGCAGAATGCCGCGACGGCTATGTACCCACCCCTGGCTCCAACGACGCGCTCCCCAACGGACTGTTCGGCCTCCCGCTGCCGGCCGGTCACACCACGCCCGGAAGCCCGACCGACCACGAGCCCGGACCCGCCGTGTACGCCACCACGTACGATCCGAAGACAGGAGACTTCATCGGACCGGACGGGAAGACGTACAACGCCGGTACCGGACAGGATTCGCAAGGACACGACACCACATGGCAGAGCCTGATAACCGAGACCGTGCAGGGCTGAACCCGCGGGCCGGTCAGAACGGACCGGTCCGGCGGGCACCGCTGCGTCGATCGCGTCGCCCAGCTGCACGAGAGACCCCAGCGACCCAGCCGGAGACCCCGTCGGCCGATCCCGGTCCCGACGACGCCGCGCAGCCCACCGAGACTCCCGCGGCAGCGAATCCGGCTGCCGACGTCAGCGCGTCGGAGGAGCCCACCGCGGCAACCGACGGTTCTGTCGGAGCGCCGGAGGGTTCCGTCGACGAGAAATCGGGTTCTGTCGGCGAGGACGACCGGGTTGCCGAGATCGAAGCCGATCCCGCCGACACGGAGAAGACCCTCGGCTACCGCGAACGGCGGCGCCGTCGGCAGAAGCGGCCGCGCGACACCAAGGCGACGGGCTCACCCGGTGGCGTACGGTACCGCGGCGCGAAGCGCTCCCGCGGATGGATCGTCGGCAGTGCCGTGTGCGCGGTCGTGCTGGTGGCGAGCATCGTCGCCGCCGTGGTGTTCGCCCTCGGGGTCGGCCGGATCACCGATGAGCAGGATCTGCGGCAGGAGTACTCGACGTTCGCCCGCCAGATGGTCGTCAACCTGACGACCCTGAACGCCGACAACGTCGACGAGGCGATGAAGACCCTCGAAGACCGCACGAGTGGCCGTGCGCACCAACAGATGCAGGAGTCCATGCAGCAGGCGGTGAGCCTCGTCCGAGATCAGGATCTCGACACGAAGTCGACTGTCATCTCCGACGCGGTCACCCACGCCACGCCCGACGAGGGCACCGTCATCCTGGTGTACGGATGGCAGATGAAACCCGAGAACCCGGAAGAACAGACCATCGTGCAGACGTTCCGCTGGCGCGTCCAGGTGACCCGCATCAACGACGACCTGAAGATGACGAACTTCGAGTGGGTGACCTGATGGAGTTCACCACACGCCGCCTCGCGGCCGCCGCTCTCGTCATCGTGACCATCGCATGTGTCTGTGTCGCAGGCTTTCTGGGCTACCGGTACAACGAGCTGCGGCTCACCGAGAACTCGCGCGACTCGTCGCTCCAGGCGGCCAAGGGCTATGCCACGACGATGTTCGGGTACACCCCCGACAACGTCGAAGACCATGTGGCGCAGTCGATGCAGGTGCTCACCGGCGCGGCGAAGCCGACCTACGAGGATCTCGTCAACGACAGCAACCTCGTCGACGAGGTGCGCAAGCAGCTCGTCGTGTCCGAAGTGACCATTCAGGATGCCGGGGTGGTGACCAACACCGAGAACACCTCGCAGGTGCTGATCTTCATGAATCAGTCGGTCACCCGCGGTGGCAAGGAACTCGTCCGGGTGGACCCGAGCCGCCTCACCTTCGACATGGTGCAGCAGGATGGTCGGTGGATGGTCACGGCCATCGATGTGATCACCGACGATTCCTTCCGTAGCCGGATCGATCAGACCGACACCCCGCCGCCGGGTGCGGTGCCGCTGCCGGCGCCTGCGCCGTCGGCGCCACCGGGCTGACCCTTCGTGGCTGGACCCTTCGTGACGCCCCTCCGCTAGCGCTCCGGGGCTCCTCAGGGGGCAGGGGGTCACGAAGGGCAACACAGAACCGGGGCCGGCGACCTCGCGGTCACCGGCCCCGGTATCCCCTGTGAGAGATCAGGCTTCGGAGGTGTACCCCATCGGCATGAGGATGGACTTGTGTTCCAGGTAGGACTCGAGCCCCTCGCGGCCGTTCTCGCGGCCGATGCCGGAGTTCTTGTAGCCGCCGAACGGTGACGCGGGATCGATGGCGTACCAATTGATCCCGAGTGTGCCGGTGCGGACCTTCTTCGCGATCGAAACACCACGCTCGACGTCGGCGGTCCAGATCGAGCCCGCGAGACCATAATCGGAGTCGTTGGCGATCGCGACCGCTTCGTCGACGTCGTCGTAGGCGATGACGCTGATGACCGGGCCGAAGATCTCCTCACGGGCGATCGTCATGTCGTTGGTGACGCCGGTGAAGATCGTCGGCGTCACGTAGAAGCCGTTGTCGAGGCCATCGGGGCGAGTGCCCTCGAGCACGGCCGTCGCACCCTCTTCCTTGCCCTTGGCGACGTAGCCCTCCACCTTGTCGCGTTGTTTCTCGGTGATGATCGGCCCGAGCATGGTGCCTTCGGCCGTCGGCAGTCCGGGCGTGAAGGTCTTCGCGGTCTCCACCATCGCCGCGACGATCTCGTCGTGACGCGAGCGGGGGACGAGCACGCGGGTCTGCGCCACACAGGCCTGGCCGGCGTTGATGAGGCCGGCCGAGAACACCAGCATGTGGATGTTGGCCTCGAGGTCGACGTCGTCGAGCACGATCGCCGCCGACTTCCCGCCCAATTCCAGCGAGCAACGCTTGAGGTTCTCGCCACAGCGGGCGGCGATGGCGCGACCGGCCGCGGTTGATCCGGTGAAGGTGATCTTGTCGACGTCGGGATGCTCGACGAGCGCCTTGCCGGTCTCCGGCCCGCCCGGCACCACCGAGATCACGCCTTCGGGTACACCGGCTTCGACGAAGATCTGCGCGAGGAGGTTCGCGTTGAGCGGTGTCTCCGGCGCCGGCTTCAGCACGATCGAGCAGCCCGCGGCGAGTGCCGGTCCGAACTTGTTGCACAGCAGGAACAGTGGGACGTTCCACGCGATGATCGCGCCGACGACTCCGACCGCCTCCCGGGTCACGAGGGTCTCACCGAACAGGCCGGTGCGCTTCTCCTCCCACGGGAACTCGGCCGCGGCGGCGGCGTAGCCCTGGAGCACGCCGGTCGCCGGAAGTTGTTGCAGCGTGGCGACGTCGGTGGGGGTCGCGCCCATCTCCGCGGACACCAGGTTGGTGATGTCGGCGGTTCGCTCGTTGATCAGGTCGGCTGCGCGGTTGAGCACCGCGGCGCGATCGGCCGGTGGGGTGGCGCTCCACACCCCGGAATCGAAGGCCGCGCGGGCCCGGGCGACCGCGGTGTCGACATCGGTCGCGTCGGCGAGTGGAACCGATCCGACGCGCTCTCCGGTGGCCGGCGAGAACACCTCCAGCGTCTCGGTCGAGTGCGGATCGACCCACTGTCCACCGATGAACAGTTGCGGCTGGTCACCGGCGCCGACGAGGGCGGACGCCGGACGGGACTCGACGGTCTCGGTCATAGATGTGCTCCTGAGTCGGGTGTGAACTACTCCACAGCCGATACTAGAACACGTTCTAACTTTGTGGCCAGGGGTGTCCCGGGCTCACCGTCCGAAGCGGATCATCGCGGTCAGGCCGTCGACGACGTCGTCGAGTACCGCCACCTGGTCGGCGACCGTCTCGCATTCGAGGAGCCGCTGCCGGTCGGCCGGACCGATCGGCAGTCGTGTCGTCCACGCGAAGAGTCCGTGCTCGACCACCTCGTCGACCTCGAAGTCGGGCAGACCCGCGGGAGCCGCCTCGGGGCGGGTTTCGGCGACCTCCGCGACGAACGCGCCGAGCCGGTCACGTAACTCGAGGATCTTCGGATGGTCGGCGGACTCGATGGTCGGCTCCGGAATGGGCTCGGTGATCGCCCGCGGATACGGGTCGTCGGGCAGCCACTCGGTCACACGGAACCGGCCCGCTCCCGTGCAGGTGAGCGCAGCGCGGCCGTCGGCCTGCCGCAGCACGTTGTCGATGCGGGCGAACGTTCCGAACTGGTGGCGCACGTCGCCGCCGCCCACCTCGTGGCCTCGCGCGATCAACACCACGCCGAAGTAGCCTGCCGCGTCGGACTTCTCGGCCCGACCGAGACAATCGGCCAGCATCTGCCGGTAGCGCGGTTCGAAGATGCGCAGCGGCAGTGGCTCGCCGGGGAGCAGCGCGGTGCCCAGGGGAAACATGGGCGTCACCGGCGACTCGGCCGACGAGCTCACAACGAACCGCTCATCGGTGACGTCAGGACCGGCAACCTCAGGACGAGGGCTTGGCGTCGAGCACGACCTCGAACTCCAGCAGGTCGGCACCGCTCGCGACGGGCTTCGCGCGCTCGCCGGAGTGCGCCTCGCGAGCCGGTCCGGCAGCCCAGGCCTGGAAGTCCTCCTCGGATTCCCAGTGGGTGACCACGAAGTAGCGGTCGTCGCCCTTCACCGGACGGAGCAACTGGAACCCGAGGAACCCCTTGGAGCCGTCGACGGAGTGGGCGCGATTGGCGAAACGCTTCTCGAGCTCGGGTCCGGCACCCTCGGGAACCGAGATCGCGTTGATCTTCACAACAGACATGCGCTCAGCCTACTGGCATGCTGGATGAAGGGATCTCGAGTTCATGGTGAACGGAGGAAGCATGACGCGCCAGAGACTGCAACCGGGGCCCGACCATCCGATCACGGTGTCGCCGGACAACGGCAGAGTTGTGGTCCGCGTGGGAGAGGTCGTCGTCGCCGACACCACCTCTGCGCAGGTGTTGCGCGAGGCGCAGTACCCGCCCGTCCGATACGTCCCGCTGGCCGATGTCGACCAGGCGCTGCTCCGCGACAGCGCGACCACGACGTACTGCCCATACAAGGGTGAGGCCACGTACTACGACCTCGTCATCGGCGAAGATGTGGCCACCGACGCCATCTGGTCCTATCGCGAACCGTACGAGGCCGTCGCGCCCATCGCCGGACATGTCGCGTTCTATCCGGATCGGGTGCGGATATCGGCGGACGCGGCGGCCACCTGACACGCTGTCCCCTGCCATACCCTGTAGTCCGTGAGCACCTTCGTCGCCGATTCCGCGTCACCGGATGGGTCCTCGCACGGGGGAGTGGCGCCGAACGAGATCGGCTTGCGTGATCACGGCGGGCCGCTCGGACCCGACGGCCATCCGGTCCGCGGGGTCGGACCGATCGTGCTGTTGCACGGTCTGATGGGACGTGGTCGCACCTGGCGGCGGCAGATCCCGTGGCTGCGTCGTCACGGCCGCGTGTTCACCTTCGATGCCGCATTCCACACGGGCGCCGACGTCGCCGAACCCGGCGGGCAGGCCGAGATCGCCACCGAGCGGTTCGTTGCGGATCTCGCCGAGATCCTGGTCTGGATCGACCAGGGGCCCGCCGTGCTGATCGGCCATTCGATGGGGGGTCTGCACGCGTGGTGCACCGCCGCGCAGTACCCGGAGATGGTGTCGGCGTTGGTGATCGAGGACATGGCGCCGGATTTCCGCGGCCACACCACCCGGGACTGGACGCCGTGGTTCGACAGTTGGCCCGAGCGATTCACGTCGGTCGGGCATGCGCAGGAACTCTTCGGCGCGGTCGCCGGCCGCTACTTCTACGAGGCGTTCGACGACGGGCGACTGCACGGAAAGCTCCCGATCTGGACCGGGATCGCCGACGAATGGGCCGGCCGCGACTTCTGGGCGCAGTGGCGCGCGGTCGACGTTCCCGCGCTGTTGATCGAGGCGGAAAACTCGGTGACGCCACGGGGGCAGATGCGCACCATGTGCTCGATGCATCAACGCGCCGAACACCTGCGGGTACCGGGTGCGGGACATCTCGTCCACGACGATGCGCCGGACGTCTACCGCGGTGCCGTGGAGGCGTTCCTGTCGGGGTTGCCGGGTTGAGATGTCGGGTCGCGTGGTCTCGATCGCGCCGCTAGGCGAGCGCGTATCGAGACCCGCAACCGCTCCTCGTCAGTTCCCCTCACCCGCAAGGCAATACAGCCCGTCGTCGGTGACTTCCACCAGACCGTCGACGAGTAGCGAGTCCAGCGCACGGTCCCGCTGTGCGGTGTCGGTGGTCCACACCTGGTCGAGCCGCGGACGTTCGACGGGGCGGTCCGTGCCGCGCAGGACGTCGAGCAACAGCCCACGCACCTGACGATCCGTGCCGGCGAACTTCTGCACCTTGCGCGGCGGGCCGGTGTGTGCCGGCCGACCGAGCCGCACCCAGGTGCAGTCGGGCAGCGGGCACACGTCGCACTTCGGGTTACGCGCGGTACAGACGAGGGCGCCGAGCTCCATCAGCGCCGCCGAGAACCGGGGCGCGGAGGCGGACGGATCACCGGAAGGGTCGTGGGGGAGCAGATCGATCGCGTCGACGAGATCCCGACGCGACGGGTTGCCGGGGTGTTCACGGCCGTGCACCGCGCGGGCGATGACCCGCCGAACGTTGGTGTCCACCACCGGAACCGGCTGCCCGTAGGCGAAGCACGCGATGGCACGGGCGGTGTAGTCGCCGATCCCCGGCAACGTCAGCATCACGTCCACATCGTCGGGCACCCGATCGCCGTGGTCGCGTGCCAGGACGGTGGCGCACTCGTGCAGCCGCAACGCCCGACGCGGATAGCCGAGCTTGCCCCAGGCCCGCAGGACCTCACCCGGCGACGCCGCGGCCATCGCCGACGGCACCGGCCAGCGTCGCACCCACTCCTGCCACGGTTGCACGACGCGCGACACCGGTGTCTGCTGCAGCATGATCTCGCTGATCAGGATCTGCCATCCGCTCAAGCCCGGCTCACGCCACGGGAGGTCGCGTTCGTGGAGGTCGAACCAGCCGAGCAGGGCGGCCGGTGGCACACTATTGCCCATGAGCCAAGTCACGCCGACCGAAGCCTGGAAGATTCTGCAGGAAGGGAACGATCGGTTCGTCGCCGGTGAGTCTCAACATCCCAAACAGGGTATCGAGGACCGTGAACGACTGACGTCCGGTCAGCACCCGCACGTCGTGCTCTTCGGCTGCTCCGATTCGCGGCTCTCCGCGGAGATCATCTTCGATCAGGGTCTCGGCGACATGTTCGTGGTCCGCACCGCCGGCCAGGTCATCGACTCGGCGGTGCTCGGCTCACTCGAGTTCGCCGCCGAGGTCCTCGAGGTCCCGTTGATCGCCGTCCTCGGTCACGACAGCTGTGGTGCGGTCAAGGCCACGCTCAACGCGCTGGACAACCTCGAGATCCCCGGTGGTTACATCCGCGACGTCGTGGAGAAGGTGAGCCCCAGCATCCTCGCCGGACGCAGCGAGGGACTGAGTCGCATCGACGAGTTCGAGGCCCGGCATGTGCTGGAAACGGGCAAGCAGCTCATGGAACGCAGCCGCATCATCGCCGACCGGATCGCCGACGGCAGGCTTGCGATCGTCGGTCTGACGTATCAGCTCGGCGAGGGTCGCGCCTATGTTCGTGGTGTGGTCGGTCAACTCGACGGAGTCGACACCGTCGACGTCGCCCACAGCTGAGCCGTGACCCCCTGCGGGGGTGAACCCCGACTTTAGACTTTCCGCCGGTCAGAGCATGTATGTGCGACACGCCGAGCGGGGTCGGACAGTCGATTCTCCGGTCCCGTTAGCGTGGGGTTCGTGATCGAACCGAACGGCCCGCTACCACCCGAGATCTATTGGCGACGACGCGTCGTCGCGCTCGGTGGCGCTGCCGTCGTGATCGGTCTCGTCATCGGCCTGATCATCTGGGCCAGCAGCGGTGGTGAGGAACCGAGCAACACCGCCGCGACCTCGTCGGCCCCGTCGTCGTCCACGACAACCGCATACGCCGGGGAGTCGTCCGAACCGTCCGAGAGCTCCGGGGTGGCCGGCGGCAGCGGCGGCGGCGGAATTGCCGGCGGCAACGCGGCGGCCGGGGCGCCGTCGGACGCATCGGCCTCGGGCGAGGTACCGACACCGGGCGGCGAGTCGGCCGCACCCGGCCCGGTCCCGCCGTCGGGTCTGTGCCCGGACGCCAACATCTCGGTCGTCCTCTACACCGACAAGCCCACCTACTCGCAGGGCGACCAGCCGGTGTTCACCATCGTCACCACCAATGCCGGTCTCACCGAGTGCACCCGAGACGTCGGCAAGTCCGCCCAGAACGTGATCGTCCGCAACCTCGACGGCACCCGGACACTGTGGTCGGCGCGTGACTGCTCGCCGCTGCAGACGCCGAACAACGTGAGCCTCAAGCCGTCTCAGCAGGTCCGTGACACCATCACCTGGTCGTTCACCACGAGCAACCCCGGCTGTGACACGCCACGTGTGCCAGTCCCGGTCGGGGCCTACCAAGCCATCGGCAAGATCGGGGAGAAGGAGTCCGCGCCGATCACGTTCAACGTGGTCGCGCCCGCGCAGGAGCCGTGAGGTAGCAGGTCGGCTGCCGGTGATCTCGATACGCACGCTCCTTCGTCGCGGGCTACTCGATCGGCGGGGGTCGGCGCGCGGGCTAGGGTGAGGCCATGTCCACTGCTCAGACCGTCGCCCAATTGTTCGCACTCGATCCGTTGCTGGAGCCCGAGGAGCTCGCCATCCGCGACACCGTGCGGCAGTTCGGCGTCGACCGCCTGCGCCCGCATATCGCCGACTGGTTCGAGGAAGGTCGGCTACCCGTCCGCGAACTGGCCGCCGAACTGGGTTCACTGGGTGCACTCGGCATGCATCTCGACGGCTACGGCTGCCCGGGGATGAGTGCGTCGGCCTACGGTGTCGCGTGTATGGAACTCGAGGCGGTCGACTCGGGGATCCGCAGCCTGGTCTCCGTGCAGGGATCGTTGGCGATGTTCTCCATCCACCGCTGGGGCAGCGAGGAACAGAAGCAGGAATGGTTGCCGCGGATGGCCACCGGTGAGGCGCTCGGCTGCTTCGGCCTGACCGAACCCGACTTCGGCTCGAATCCCGCGGGCATGCGCACCAACGCCAAGCGCGACGGCGACGACTGGGTGCTCAACGGCACCAAGATGTGGATCACCAACGGCTCGGTCGCCGACGTCGCGGTGGTGTGGGCGCAGACCGATCTCGCCGACAGTCCGGCCGGCATCCGCGGTTTCGTCGTGCCGACCGACACCCCAGGGTTCTCCGCACCGGAGATCCACAAGAAGCTCTCCCTGCGCGCCTCTGTCACGTCGGAGCTGGTGCTCGACGACGTCCGCCTCCCGGCGTCGGCGATGCTTCCGGACGCCGCCGGACTCCGTGGACCGCTGACGGCGCTCGGTGAGGCCCGCTTCGGCATCATCTTCGGATCGATGGGCGCCGCACGCGACTGCCTGGAGACCGCGATCGCCTACGCGCAGTCCCGCGAGGTGTTCGACAAACCCCTGGCGGGCTACCAGATCACCCAGACCAAGATCGCCGACATGGCCCTCGAGGTCGGCAAGGGCCACCTGCTCGCGTATCACCTCGGTCGGCTCAAGGATCGCGGCGAGATCACCCCGGAGCAGGTCAGCACCGGCAAGCTGAACAACGTGCGCGAGGCCATCGCCATCGCCCGCGAATGCCGGACGATCCTCGGCGCCAACGGGATCACCCTCGAATACCCGGTCATCCGGCACGCCAACAACCTGGAGTCCGTGCTCACCTACGAGGGCACGTCGGAAGTCCACCAGCTCACCATCGGCAAGGCGCTCACCGGTGAGGGCGCGTTCCGGTAGCGATCGGGACGCCGGTGCGCGTCGTCCTACTCGTACCGTTCGATGCTGCTCTCCGCGAGGCGAGATAGTCCCTCGCGGATGTGACGGGCCCAGATGCTGCCGATGCCCTCGACGGCTAGCAGGTCGGCGGCGCTGGTCGCCAACAGGGCCTGCAGGGTGCCGAAGCTGCGCACCAGCCGGTCGACGTGCGCGAACTGCAGGCGCGAGATCCGCGCCAGCAGCCGGTACCCGCGTGGGCTCATCGCGGTGTCCTGGGCGTCGATCGTCGTCGGATAGCCGAAGGCGCCCGCCAGCAGGGTGAGATCCAGCAGATCTGTGTCGGAGAGTCGCTCCACCGTCTCCAGCGTCTGATGAACGTCTTCGGTGTTGGCCGGCTCCGGGCTGGCGTAGTAGTCGCGGACCAGCAGTTCCCGCATGGTGTCGTTGTCGCTGATGAGTTCCTCGAGTTGCAGGCTCACCTGCCGGCCGTTGACGCCGAGTTCGAGGACGTACGCGCCGATCTCCACCGACACCCGGCGCACCATCTCCATCCGCTGCGCCGTCGTCATCGCATCGCGCAACAGCACGTAGTCCTCGATCTCGGCGCGCGAAAGTCCGGCGATCACCTCGTCGAGCCGTGCCTTGTAGCGCTCGAGCGTCGCCAACGCGACATTCGCGCGGGAAAGGATCGGGTCCGGACTCTCGACGACCCGTCGCGCACCGTCGACGTAGACACTGACGATCGACATCGACGCGCTCACCGAGATGACGGGATGGCCGGTCTGGATGGACGTGCGCTCGGCGGCGCGATGGCGCGTGCCGGACTCCTCGGTCGGGATCGACGGATCGGGCACCAGCTGGACGTTCGCCCGGACGATCCGCTTACCGTCGGTCGACAGGACCACGGCGCCATCCATTTTCGCCAGCTCGCGCAGCCGGGTGGGGGCGAACTCGACGTCGAGGTGGAACCCGCCGTCGCAGATCTTCTCCACGTCCGAGTCGTGGCCGAGCACGATCAACGCGCCGGTACCGCCACGCAGGATGCGTTCGAGTCCGTCGCGCAACCCACTGCCGGGTGCGACGCGCGCGAGGGTCTCGCGGGTGAGGTCGGATTTCGCGATCTCAACCATCTCGGGCCCTTCCTGTACGACGGGGTGGTCCGCCCACCGAGTCGAGGTGCGCTCCGACTAGGGTATCGGGACGTGAAGAGCAGTTTTGTCGTGCCCACCGACCTCGATCCGGTGCAACGCCATCCCAAGGCGGCGAAGGCCGGTGAGCGGATGCGGATGCACAACCCGATGTGCTTCGGTTGCGGTGAGGAATCCCCGAACGGCTTGCGACTGGAGATGTTCGCCGGCGAGGAGTTCACCGTCGACGCCGCCATGCGCGTGCAAACCCAGTTCGAGGGCGGGCCGGGGGTCATCCACGGCGGCGTGCTGTCGACGGCGTTCGACGACGTCATGGGCATGGTTCCGCTTCTCGTGGGCCCCTCGGCGGTCACCGTGCACCTCGAGGTGGACTACATCAAGCCGATCCCGGTGGAGACGACGCTGCAGTTCCGCGCGTCGCTGCTGGGCAGGCAGCGCCGCAAGATCTACACCGAGGGCATCGCCCACTACGGTGATCCGACGCAGCCGGTCGCGGTCGCGCACGGCATCTTTGTGACCATCAACGCCCGCGAACACTTCGCCGATCACCTCGAGAACAGCCAACTCTCCGACGAGTACAAACGCCGGTTGTCGCGGCCCTGATCGATCAGAACGGGGCGTCGACGACGTCGCGCGTCTTTGTCGCGACGGCCTGATCGAGGTTGTCCACGCGCGTGATCCGGATGCCCGACGGCAGCTTCTCGTCGGTGCCGGTGGGGATGATGGCGTGGGCGAAGCCGAGTCGTTTCGCCTCGGCCACCCGGCGCGCGACCGCCGACACCCGACGTACCTCGCCGGCCAGCCCGACCTCGCCGATCGCCACGGTGTCGTGCGGGATCGGTTGGTTCTTGACGGCGGATCGGATGGCCAACGCGATCGCGAGATCGGTGGCGGGTTCGGTGACCCGCATGCCGCCGACCGTCGACACATAGACCTCTTGGTCGTCCAACTTCACGCCGAGTCGGCTCTGCAGGACGGCGATGAGCATCGCCACGCGCGCCGAATCCACGCCGGAGACCGCGCGCCGCGGCATCGACATCGTCGATTTGTTGGTCAGCGCCTGGATCTCGCCGACGAGTGCCCGCTTGCCGTCCATCGCGACCATCGCCGTGGAGCCGCTGACGTCCACGTCCCGCTCGTGGCGGAAGATCCCGGACGGGTCGGGGACCTGGTGGATGCCGTCGTCACGCTGTTCGAAGCAGCCGACCTCGTCGGCGGCGCCGAAGCGGTTCTTGATGCCGCGGACCATCCGCAGCGTCGAATGGCGGTCGCCCTCGAACGACAGCACGACGTCGACGAGGTGCTCGAGTGATCGGGGACCGGCGACCGCGCCGTCCTTGGTCACGTGCCCGACGAGTACCACCGCGATGCCCCGGTTCTTCGCCATCGACACGAGCGCGGTGGTCACGGCGCGGATCTGGGTGACGCCGCCGGTGACACCGTCGGTGCCGGTGGCGACGACCGTCTGCACCGAATCCACCACCACCAGAGACGGATTGACGGTGTCCACGTGGCCGAGGATCGTCGCGAGGTCGGATTCTGCTGCCAGGTAGACGTTCTCGTGCACGGCGTGGGTACGTTCGGCGCGCATCCGCACCTGACCGGCCGACTCCTCGCCGGTCAGGTAGAGCGCCCGCCGGCCTTGTCCCGCCCAGTGTTTGACCGTCTCCAGCAGCAACGTGGACTTGCCGACCCCGGGCTCACCGGCGAGCAAGATGACCGATCCGGGAACCACACCGCGGCCGAGCACCCGGTCGAGTTCGCCGATCCCGGTGGCGACGGCCGAGGACGAATTGGCGTCGACCTCGGTGATCGGCCGGGCCGGACTGGTCGGCGTGACGCCGCCGACGGCATCGGGGCGCGGTGCGATCGAGGCGATTTCGTCGACGGTGCCCCACGCGCCGCAATCGGGGCAGCGCCCGACCCATTTGGCGACCGTGTGCCCGCACGCTGTGCACCGGAACGTCGACCTCGTCTTTGCCACGCGCTCACCCTAGTCGTGGGTGCCGACAGGTCGACGGCCGCAACGCATGTGCCCAACAAGAAACCTCACCTGTGGACAGACACCGGAAGGTGTTCGTCCACAGGTGAGGTCTGTGTCTGGATGTGGTTCCGGGTGGCCGCTCAGTGGCCGCCTTCGCCGTGGCCCTCGCCTTCGCCGCCACCGCTGAGGTCGACGTGCGCCTCGTGCGGGGGCTCCGCCTGGCGGACCTGATCCTGGCGGACCATGTAGGTTCCCGCGTCGACCGGGGTGTCCACGGTGACCGTGCCGGCCCGTTCGAAGCGGAACTCCAGCGGGGTGGTGAGGCCCGGCGCAACGGTGTCGCCGGCGCCGTCGAGCGTCACGGTGATGTGCTCTTCCTCGTCGGTCGCCGCGACGTCCTGAGGCTCGAGCAGACCCACCGGCTTGCCGGCCGCCAGGGCCTGCCCGGCGGGGATCGTGGTGTCGCCCTCGATGGTGACGGTGCCGCCGTTGGGTGCATCGATGCCCAGCAGGCGGTCGGCCTCGACCGGGTCGATGTTGCTGATGACGAAGGAGACCTCGAACGGTCCGCCGCCGCCGAAGACCTCGTCGGCGCGGTCGTCGGGGTAGATGATCTGCACGTTGCGCAGCTGCATCGAACCGACGTTCGCGAGATTGCCGTTCACGGCCGGTTCCTGGTTCGCGGTCTGCGAGACCTGACCGGCACCGCAGGCGGTGGTCCCGAGAGCGAGCGCGATTCCGAACGCGGCGACCGCCGTGGCCTTCACCGTTCGTCCGCCGACCGTGCGCTCATCGACGGTTCGAGCAGCCGAACGCCGAGCGGTTTTCCGAAGCACTGACACCCGTTCCTCCCAGGTCATCGAAGGCCGACACGCCACCCGGCGCGAACCCTGCACTACGCAGCGTAGTGGGCCGTGGCGGCAAAAGTCCGATCGGGTGCCGGATTGGTGCCGACGACCCTCCCGCGCCGGGTCTGTCCACACCCTCCGACACGGTGTCTGTGGGGCCCGTCACGGCCCGGTTCTTGCAGGTCCGTATGCTCGCCGAGGGGTGCCCGTCACCCCGGTTCAGGGCCGTGACCTGCACCGTTGGGTGTGCCCTCTCGGACGCCCGTGCTAGACTGGCTGTACTCGAAAGGGGCATGGAACATTGAACTTCAAAGTTGGCGACACCGTTGTCTACCCCCATCACGGTGCTGCCCGAGTCGAAGACATCGTGACTCGGACCATCAAGGGTGAACAGATCGAATACCTTGTTCTCAAAGTCGCCGATGGTGACATGACCGTTCAGATCCCCTCGACGAAGCTGGAGTACGTCGGCGTTCGCGACGTGGTCGGCGAAGAGGGTCTCGATCAGGTCTTCCAGGTGCTTCGCGCCCCGCATACGGAGGAACCCACCAACTGGGCCCGCCGCTTCAAGGCGAACCAGGAGAAGCTCATCTCCGGCGACATCATCAAGGTCGCCGAGATCGTCCGCGACCTGTGGCGTCGCGAGCAGGACCGTGGATTGTCGGCCGGTGAGAAGCGCATGCTGACCCGCGCCCGTCGTGTCCTCGTCGACGAACTGTCGCTGGCGCAGAACACCGATGACGCCAAGGCGACGAGCATTCTCGACGAGGTCCTGGCCGCGGCCTCCTGAGCCGCGTTCCGTGGCTGACTACTCGGCTGCCGCGGTTCTTCCCCCTGGTCTTCGTTCCTCCTCCGAATGTTCTCGGGGGAGGAACGTAAACGAGGCGGACGAACGGTGCCGGTGTGGTGAGGGCCTGTCGTGAGCGTCGGCGTCATCATTCCGGCCGCAGGGTCTGGGACCCGCCTCGGCGAGCCGGTACCCAAGGCCTTCGTCAAGCTGGGTGACCGAACAATCCTCGAGGTCTGCGTGGCCGGTGTCCTCGATGCGGGTGTTGCCGACACCGTCGTCGTGGTGGTCCCGGCGGACCTCGTCGACGACGCCCGCCGGATGGTCCCCGAGGCGACCGTGGTCGCCGGTGGTGCACACCGGTCCGATTCGGTGCGTGCCGGGATGGACGCCGTCGGAGTCGCCGACGTCGTGCTCGTCCACGACGCTGCCCGTCCGTTCACCCCACCCGCGGTCTTCGGCCGCGTCGTCGACGCCGTGGGTGCCGGACATCCGGCTGTGGTGCCGGGGCTACCCGTCGCGGACACCCTCAAAGAAGTCGTGCCCGGGGACACCTCGGGCATCGAGCAGGTGCGTGCGACCGTGGACCGTGAACCACTCCGCGCCATCCAGACCCCGCAGGGGTTCACCCGGGATGCGCTGCGCGCCGCCCACGCGGATGACACCGGCCTCGCCACCGACGACGCCGGCCTCGCCGAACGTGTCGGCATCCCCGTCCACGTGGTGTCCGGCGACCCGCTCGCCTTCAAGATCACCACCCCATGGGACCTGCGGATCGCCCGCGACATCGTCGCCGAGTCCGCCCGCACCTCGACACCTTCTGCTGGTCGAGTACCTACCGCTGGTCGAGTGGCCCCCGAGTCGCCTTCCGCTGGTCGAGTGGCCCCCGAGTCACCTACCGCTGGTCGAGTAGCCTCCGAGCGAAGCGAGGACGCGTATCGAGACCCCTCGCACCCGGAGGCACCCACATGAGAGTCGGCATCGGAACCGACGCCCATCAGGTCGACGCCGACGCCGCGTGCTGGATGGTCGGCCTCCACTTCCCCGACGAGCCCGGGTGCGCCGGTCATTCCGACGGCGACGTCGGCGCGCACGCCCTGTGTGACGCCGTTCTCTCGGCCGCCGGACTCGGCGACGTCGGTTCGGTGTTCGGCACCGGTCGCCCCGAGTGGGAAGGTGTCTCCGGAGTGGCGATGCTCGAACACGTCCGGGACCTCGTCGCTGGTGAGGGGTTCGCGGTCGTGAACGCCGCGGTGCAGGTGATCGGCAACCGCCCGAAGATCGGACCGCGCCGCGACGAGGCGCAACGCGTGCTCGGCGAAGCCCTCGGAGCGCCCGTGTCGGTGTCGGCCACCACCACCGACGGCCTGGGTATGACGGGCCGCGGCGAAGGCGTCGCGGCCGTCGCGACCGCCCTCCTGGAGTGACTGCCGGAGCGACCTCGACCGGCCGTGTGGCCTGATCGGCGGATCTGACCCGGTAGGATGGCACGTCGTGACCTTGCGCCTGTATGACACCGCTACCCGAGAGGTGCGCGACTTCGTGCCGCTGCGCCCCGGCCACGCCTCGGTGTACCTGTGTGGCGCCACCGTCCAGGGCGTTCCGCACATCGGCCATGTGCGCAGCGGGATCGCCTTCGACATCTTGCGGCGATGGCTCGAGCACAAGGAACTCGACGTGCTGTTCGTCCGCAACGTCACCGACATCGAGGACAAGATCCTGCGGAAGGCGGCCGACGCGGGCCGACCGTGGTGGGAGTGGGCGGCGACGCACGAGCGTGCGTTCAGCCGCGCCTATGACGCCCTCGGTGTGTTGCCGCCGTCGGGGGAGCCGCGCGCGACCGGGTTCGTCACGCAGATGGTCGAGTACATGGAACGGCTGATCGAACGCGGACATGCCTACGCCGCCGACGGCAACGTGTACTTCGACGTGCAGAGCCTGCCCGAGTACGGCGCGCTGTCGGGACACAAACTCGACGACGTCCACCAGGGTGAGAGCGCCGGGACCGGCAAGCGTGATCCACGCGATTTCACGCTATGGAAGGCTGCCAAGCCCGACGAGCCGTCGTGGCCCACCCCATGGGGTACCGGACGGCCCGGCTGGCACCTCGAGTGCTCGGCCATGGCGACGTCGCTGCTCGGTCCGGAGTTCGACATCCACTGCGGCGGAATGGATCTCATTTTTCCGCATCATGAGAACGAGATCGCGCAAGCCCATGGCGCGGGAGATCCGTTCGCCCGCTACTGGTTACACAACGGCTGGGTGACCATGGGCGGCGAGAAGATGAGCAAGTCGCTCGGAAACGTCGTGGCCATCCCGGCGATGCTGCAACGCGTTCGCGCCGTCGAACTGCGCTACTACCTGGGCAGCGCCCACTACCGGTCGATGCTCGAGTACTCCGACGGCGCGCTCACCGAGGCGGCCGCCGGCTACCGTCGGGTGGAGTCCTTCGTCAACCGGGTGTCGTCGCGCGTCGGTGCGGTGGCGCTCGGCGACATCCCCGGCGAGTTCGCCGACGCACTCGACGACGACCTGGGTGTGCCCGCGGCACTCGCGGTCGTCCACAACGTGGTACGCCACGGCAACACCGCCCTCGAATCAGGTGATGGCGCAGCCGCTGTGGCCGCCGCGTCGTCGGTCCGCGCGATGATGGGCATCCTCGGTGTCGACCCGCTCGATGCCCACTGGCTCGACGAACAGGCAGACGAATCGGCCGCCGGCACCGCACTGGACGTGTTGGTGCGGGCCGAACTGCAACGCCGGGCGCAGGCGCGCGCGGAGAAGGACTGGGCCACCGCCGACGGTGTGCGTGACCGACTCGCCGAGGCGGGGATCGAGGTCACCGACACCCCGGACGGCGCTCAATGGTCGCTGAAGGGAACCTCCTGACATGGCCGGAAACTCCAAACGCAAAGGCGCCGTACGTAAGTCGGGGTCCAAGAAGGGGCAGACCGTCGGCTCCGGCGGCCAGCGGCGCCGCGGGCTCGAAGGGCGCGGTGCCACCCCGAAGGCCGTCGACCGTCCGTACCACCCGGCTCACAAACGGGCCAAGGCCGCGTCGAAGTCCGTCGCAGGTCGCGGCGGTCGCACGCACAAAGACGACGGGCCGGAATACGTCCTCGGCCGCAATCCCGTCCTCGAATGCCTCCGCGCCGGAGTGCCGGCGACCGCTCTCTACCTGGCCACCAATTCCGAGCCGGACGACCGCGTCGCCGAAGCGGTGAAGATGGCCGGCGACAAGGCCATCTCCATCCTCGAGGTCGGCAAGCCCGAACTCGACCGGATGTCGTCGAACGGACTGCACCAGGGCATCGCGCTGCAGGTCCCGGAGTACAGCTACGCGCACCCCGACGACCTGATGCGCGACGCGATCGACAGTGGCACACCGCCGTTGCTGGTGGCGCTCGACAACATCACCGACCCCCGCAACCTCGGTGCGGTGATCCGGTCGGTGGCCGCCTTCGGCGGTCACGGAGTGGTGATCCCGCAACGTCGCAGCGCGAGTGTCACCGCCGTCGCGTGGCGCACCAGTGCGGGGGCCGCGGCCCGCCTGCCGGTGGCGCAGGCCGCGAATCTGACCCGCACGCTGAAGGATTGGGCGTCGTCGGGAGCTCAGCTGGTGGGCCTGGACACCGAGGGCGATGTCACCCTCGACGACTACGACGGCACCGGTCCGACGGTCATCGTCGTGGGCTCCGAGGGCAAGGGGCTCTCGCGGCTGGTCCGCGAGAACTGCGATTCCATTCTGTCCATCCCGATGGCCGGCGATGTGGAGAGTCTCAACGCCTCGGTCGCCGCCGGCGTGGTGCTGGCCGAGTTCGCGCGTCAGCGTCGGCAGGCCTGACCCGCCGACGGAACCCCGTTTCGCGCCGACAGAACCCCGAATCCCGCCGACGGAACCCAGAGTTTCGTCGACAGAACCCTGAAATCCGTCAACAGAACCCTGAAATCCGTCGACAGAATCACCTGCGGCCGCCACTAGGATGGCGTTCATGGCAGATTCAGGAAGCCCGACGATCACCGTCGACCTGAACGCCGACCTCGGCGAGGGCGTAGGTGACGACGAGGCGATGGTCGGCATCGTCACCAGCGCCAACGTCGCCTGCGGATTCCATGCCGGCGATCCCTTCGAGCTGCTGAGCACGTGTCGCGCTGCGGCGGCCGCGGGGGTGCGCATCGGTGCCCAGGTGTCGTATCCGGATCGCGAAGGCTTTGGCCGACGGTTCATGGACATCGAATCGGCACGTCTGACCGCCGACATCATCTACCAGATCGGCGCATTGCAGGCCATCGCGCGATCTGTCGGCGTCGATGTCGAGTATGTGAAACCCCATGGTGCCCTGTACAACTCGATCGTCTCTCATGAGCTGCAGGCGGACGCGGTGGTCGCCGCTATCGTCGAACTGGGCGGCACGCTCCCCTTGATGGGGCTCCCGGGGTCGTTGTCGTTGCGGCTCGCCGGCGACAAGGGGCTGTCGACGATCACCGAGGCCTTCGCCGATCGCGCCTACCGGCCCGACGGGACACTGATGCCGCGGTCCGAGCCCGGTTCGGTTCTGACCGACACCGGTGAGATCGCGCGACGGGTGGTCGGCCTCGTCGAGAGGCGCGAGGTGACCGCGGTGGACGGGTCGGTCGTCGCCGTCGATGCCGAGTCGATCTGCCTCCACGGCGACACGCCCGGCGCAGTCGAGCACGCGCGAGCGGTTCGGGCCGCCCTGACCGACGCCGGGATCGACGTCTCCGCCCGCTGAACGGGTTCCGTCGGCGCGGAACCGGGTTCCGTCGGGGGAATTCGGGGTTCTGTCGGCGAAATTCGGGGTTCTGTCGGCGAAAAGACGGGTTCTGTCGGCGTGGGTGGCAGCGCGGCCCGTCTGAGGTCGCGCAACCCGGGACCTCGACGACCTGGGGCGGCGGCGAACCGTGTGGCGGGGGTCACGCTGGGCGATACCGGCCTGCACTATGTTGGGGAACATGACAGCGATCGACAGCAGGGTTACCACCGCCGATGGCATCGTCGAGGGCAGTCGTGGCAAGCGCACCCGGCGCGGCACGATCAGCTGGAAGGGCATACCGTTTGCCGCGCCGCCCGTGGCGGGGCTCCGGTTCCGGGACCCGCAACCCCCGCATCCGTGGCCCGGGGTGCGTGACTGCTCGTCGTTCGCCAAGGCTGCCGTGCAGGCCAAGATGTACACCGCGGTGGCGCCGGGCAAGTATCAGCCGATCGGCGAGGACTGTCTGACCCTCAACGTGTTCGCGCCCGACCGCCCGTCGTCGCGGCCGCGGCCGGTCATGGTCTTCATCCACGGCGGCGCCTACATCCTCGGTACAGCCGCCACCCCGCTGTACGACGGTGCGCTGCTGGCCCGGGCCGAGGACCTGATCGTGGTGACCATCCAGTACCGATTCGGCCCGTTCGGGTACCTGGATCTCAGTGCCTACGGCACCGACGACCGGCAATTCGACTCGAATCTGGGTCTCAAGGACCAGGTCGCAGCACTGCAGTGGGTGCAGCGCAACATCGCCGCCTTCGGCGGCGACCCCGACAACGTGACCGTGTTCGGGGAGAGCGCCGGCGGTTCCGCGGTGCTGTCGCTGCTGTGCGCGCCGGCCGCCGAAGGCCTCTTCGCGCGCGCGATCGCGCAGAGCCCGGCGCCCGACCTCACGATCTCGGCGGACAGCGCCCGCGTCTACGCCGACGAATTCCTGCGTCAACTGCGCGACCCCGACCGGCGCGCCACGAGCATCGATCCCGATGCCGAGCCGATCGCACCGGAAGAGGCGCAGAAACTGGTCACCCGCGCATCCGCGCAGGACATCCTGCGTGCCGGCGACCGCCTGATGAAGTTCGCCCAGGTCGCCGAGGGTGCCGACCCGATCCCGTTCGGTCCTGTCATCGACGGTTCTTACCTCCCGGCATCCCCGCTGCAGACCGCGTCCACGGGCAAAACCCTCCCGGTCCCGCTGGTGATCGGCAGCAACCATGACGAAGGCCTCCTGTTCACCAGGCTCTGGAACGTGCTCCCCGACGCGGAGAAGGCGCTCGTGCGGGTGAACGACGAGGAGTCCCGCGCGGAGATCACCGCGCTGTACGACGGCGGCAACCGCGACCTGGTGCAACTATCGGCGGACTCGGTGTTCTGGGCACCCATGGTGGCCTTCGCCGACGGACACGCCGCCGTCGCACCCACATATGTGTACCGCTACGACTTCCACACCCGGGCACTCAAGGCCACCGGCATGGGCGCCACCCACGCGACCGAACTGTTCGCCGTCTTCGGCGCATTCCGGACCGCGATCGGCGCCGGGCTGGCCGTCGGCGATTGGCGGTCGACGGGACGCATCATCCGTTCCGTCCAGCGCCGGTGGGGTGGCTTCGCGTCCGCGGGCGTGCCGGGAGTCGGGTGGCCGGCCTACGACACCGACTCCCGCAAGGTGCTGATCATCGACGATCCCGACCGGGTGGAGTCGGATCCGGAGGGTGCGCGCCGGCTCGCGTGGCGGAAGGTCCACGTGCCTGCCTGATAAACAGGGGTCGGTCAGGGGTAGGGCACCCAATGATCGGGAGGGTCGGCCGCGAGGAACGACACGACCAGAGGATTGAACAACTCGGGCGCCTCGACCGGCAGGATGTGGGTTCCAGGCAGCACCGCCAACCTGCCCTTCGGCAAGACGCGCGACAGCGCGAGTGCGTGGTCGAGCAGGGCAACCCCGTGGTCGGGCGCCACGACCAGCGTCGGGGCGGTGACGTCGGCGAAGTCGTCGAGGGCGAAATCCGGCTCGCGTTCCAGCATCGCGAGTGTCTTGTCGTAGACGGTGTCGAAGTGGTCGGGACCGTCCGGACTGATCTCCACATACCCGTCGCGCAGGAACTCGAGCGTGCCAGGATGTCGATCCCGGATCAGATCGAGGAACTCGCCGGCATCCTGGCCGCTCTGGCTGACGTAGCTCGACACCATGACGATCCGGTTGACCAGGTCGGGACGACGCTGCGCGATGAGCAGCGCGACCACCGCGCCGTCGCTCCAGCCGACCAGATGCGCCGGTGCGGCGACCGCACGCTCCAGATAGTCGATGGTCTCGGCGACCATGTCGTCGAGGGTGAACGGGCCGGGATGGTCGGGGGAGTGGCCGTGGCCGCTGCGCTCCGGTGCATAGACCGACAGACCGGCGGCCGACAGGCCGGCGATCTGGGCGCCCCAGATCGATGCGGACCCGAACGCCCCGTGGAGCAGCACGGTCGGCTGACCGGACGGGTCGCCACCGCGAAAATGCCAGACGCGTCGCGCGCCGACGTCGAGATAGACGCCGCCGTCGATCTGCTCTCCGATGGACACGCTGGGCACCCCGCCATGCTTCCAGAATCCGCGCCGCCGATGGGAAACGGTTGCGACTCGAAACCACTGCGACTCGACTACGTGGCGACTCGGACAACGGCGTGAACATCTGACGCGGTACGGACGATCGGATAGGTTCTCAGGGGGGTCTGAAGCTTCTCTCAGGGAACGCGCGTGGAGTCGGGGGGACTCCACGCCCAGCGCAGGAAGGGTTCGATGACCGTTCGCCGCAGGTCCAGCCGCCCAGTTCGCGTCACGTCGGTGTTCGCGATCGTCGTCGGGCTGATCGTCGCCCTCAGTGGCGTCGCCGGGCAGGCGACCGCCGCGCCGGGTGACCCACCGCCGCCGATGGCTCTGGACGAACTCGGTTCCTCGACCACCCTCACCTTCCCCGGGCAGCAGGGCGAGGTCGGTCTGAGCCTGCCGGTCGCACCGGACCTGACGCCCTCGGTCCTGCGTGGCGAGACGCAGGTGCCGGCGTTCGTCACCGGTGGCAGTATCGATGTGCTGCAAGGAGATCGGCTGATCTCCCGCACCCCGATCGCCACCGGGGTGAGCGCCCCGATCGAGCTACCGCTGCGCGGTGTGCGGGTCGATGAGAACGCGGTCGACCTGACCCTGCGCGGCTACCTCCGCGTCCAGGGCTTCTGCCAGTTCGACCCGGAGAACGCCCTTCGCCTGCTGAACCTGTCGGTGGAGTACACCGGGCGTGAGGCCATCCCCGACAACGTGGCGGAATTCCTGCCGCCGATCCTGCGCGGCCTGACCATCTACATCCCCGACGACGTACAGGAGGCCGAGGGAGCGGCCGCGGTGAATCTCGCCGCCGCGGTCGTGTCGGAGTACGCCCCCGCGCCGGTGCCCATCGAGACGGTCGCCCTGCCACGCGGGTCGATGGTGCCGCCCACCGTCGCCGGGCCGCTGGAACGCCAGATCGTGATCAACAACGCCGCGGACGCGGGCCTGAACCTGCAGACCTCCCGCGGTTCGTCGTTCCTGGTCATCGGCGGGTCCGACGAGGACCTGTTGACCCAGACGCAGTTCCTCACCTCCGACCTGTCGCCGATCGCGCTCAGCTCCTCCGCGGTCGCGGGTTCACTGCACGACGCCCCGCAGCTGCCGGCGTCCGTCCAGACGCTGAGCGACCTCGGCGTGCCCGACCAGTCGATCACCTCCGCCGCGTGGCCCCGGATCACCGTCGGCATCGACGAGACGAGGCTGGGATGGTCGGCGACGAACGTCTCGGTCCAGCTCATCGGCTCCTACAGTCCCGGACCGGGCGACGCCGACGGCGCGATCGCGGTGCGGGTGGGTGACCGGGTGATCGACACGATCCCCACCGACGAGTCGGGCACGTACAACACCTGGGTGGACATTCCCGACGACGTGCTGCGGCGCTACACCGAGGTCTCGTTGACCCTCGAACGCGGCAACCTCGGCGAGAGCTGCGGCACCGGATACCGCAACACGCTGAGCCTGTCGTCGGCGGGTGAGATCCGGTCGGAGCAGGCCGATCCGCCGCAGCCGGCCGGATTCCAGTCAATGCCTCAGGCGCTGATGCCACGCACCCAGCTGGCCTGGACCACCGGGGACACAGCTGACGTGGGACGGGCGGTCTCGATCGTCGCCGGGCTGCAGGCGATGTCTGCGGTGCCCCTGGGCGTCGACGTCGTCTCGATGGACACCGCAGCGGGATCGGGGCAACCGGCCATCCTGATCTCCGGTGACGGAAACGGGCTGCCGGAACTGCCGCTGCCCGTGCAGGCCGACGGGCGCACGTTGACCGTCACGTCGGGCGGCGACGACGCGCAGTCGTCGTCGGTCACCCTCAATCCCGGCATCAACTACGGGGCGCTGGAGGTGACCCGCGACAACGGCCGCAGCATGCTGGTCGCCACCTCCACCGACGATGCCCGCGACCTCGATGCGCTGCTCGACTGGCTTTCCGAGGAGCAGCGGTGGTCGACGGTCGACGGGGACGCGATCCTGCAGGTCTCCGGACAGGATCCGGTGGCGTTGTCCTCCGATGAGATCAACCAGGGTGCGGACGACTCCGAACGGATCGGCTCCTGGATCATCGGCGTGGCACTGGCAGGCGCGCTGGTCCTCGCCGGTGCGGTGATCGGCTGGACGGTGCTGAGTAGGCGACGCGGGCGGTCGGAGACGCCGTGACGACCACGGCGGCGCCGGTCGGTTCACCGGAGGCACGCGGTCCGGGTCTGCGGGAGCGGTTCGCGCAGAACGTCACTCTGGTGTTGGCGGCACGCTGGGCGCTGGTGCTCGTCGCGACCGGGGTTGCCTTCTGGAACACGCTGGTGGCAGTCGCGAACGAGATGCGTGAGCAGACCATCATCACCTACCTACCGGCCGTGGTGGTGCTGGTTCTGTACGCCGCGATCGGCGTCTCCTGGCGGCGCGGGGTCGAGCGACCGATCCACGACCGGCAGACCGACGTGATCGTCGGCGTTGTGCTGCTGCTGATCGCGATCACCGTGAAGGTTCTGAACCTCAGGTACGACGACGGATATCTGGTCAGCCACGTCGACCTCCTCGCCCTCTGGTTCTTCGTCCTCGGATGTTGCTGCCTCGTATTCGGTCTGCGGCCGGTGGCCCGATATCGGTGGGTGTGGTTCCTGCTGTTGATGATCTTTCCGGTGCCCTACCGCCTGGAGGCGTTGTTGCTGCGCGGCGGGCCGATGGCCGCCGGGCTGGTCATGGTGGCGTTCGGGGCCGTCGCGACCGGCGTCGCGGCGGCGCGGACCCGACGTCGGGCGCTGGCCGGCGCGGCGATGTCGGGGACCGGGGGCCTCGTCGGCCTTCTGGCGGTGCGATTCCTGGCCCAGGACGCGCCCACGTGGGTGTACCAGACGGTGCCGGCAGTGATCGCCGCGCTGGTGGCGAGCGCCGCTCTCTATATCGAACGGCGCCGGGAACATACGGTGTCGTGGCGACCGCTCGGACGGGCAAAATACCCGCCGGCGGTGTCGCGGGTGGGGCGGCCGGGACTCGTCGTCGTCGCGGCGGCGGCGATGATGGCGTTCGTCCCGATCCCCGCGTACGGCGAGTATCCGAACCCTCGAATCGACGGCCTCGACACGCGGCCGCCGATGGTGATCCCGTCCGGATGGGTGGCCGGGGAATACCGGGAGTACCAATGGGTGTCGCGCCTGTACGGTCCCGGCGCGGTCATGGGTGGCCAGGATCTCTACCAATCCCGGGGCAGCTACGAGTTCGACAAATTCGCCCGGCCACGCAAGGTCGTGGTGAACACCATCGAGAGCTCCCGACCGCTCACCTTCGAGGTGTACCCGACCATCTTCGTGTACGACCTGGTCGGAGACCGGTTCAGCTCGCTGGAGAAGGTGGCACTCCCGCACGGGGTCATCGGATTTCTGCAGACCGTCGTCGATGACAAGAGCTACCTGACCTACAACCGGATCGTCTGGGAGTGGAACAACGGCGAGACCACCGCACGGGTCACCATCGTCTCGGTCGACAATCACGAGGCCGACGCGCCGTTCCCGTCACCGGAACCGACCGTCGCCCGGAACATGAACACCTTCCTGACGGTCCTGTTCCGCGGGAACTCGGTGATCGCCGACCTCGAACCGCAGTTCAAGGACCGGGATCTGCTCGTCGACTGCGCCACCGACCTGATCAACGCCCAGGTCGACGCGATCGGGGATCGGTGACATGACCCCGGGTCGCGACGGGCGCGGTATCCCCGAACTCCTGGCCGACGAGGAGTATCGCGAGGACGCCCTCTACGACGCCATCGAGCGACTGCGCGACAAGGACGCCCAGTTGTCGGCGTCGCTGCCCTTCAGCCGCGGGCAGAAGATCATCGGGCTGACGGCACTCGCGGTCGTCGTCCTCCTGCTCGTGCTCTTCCCGGTCGGTACGGCCGCCGGCCTGATCTCGATCGCGACCGTCGTCTACATCCTGGCGCTCATCGACCGTCTGACGATCTTCCGCCGCGGACTGGTCAACGGCGCCATCCAGATCAGCGACGAGCAGGCGAGATCGATCCCCGACGACGATCTGCCGCCCTACACCGTGCTCGTGCCTGCCTACGGTGAGCCCGAGGTGGTCGGTGATCTCATCGCGGCCATGGAATCGCTCGAGTACCCGCGCGAGAAGCTGCAGGTGTTGCTGCTCCTCGAAGAGGACGACGAACCGACGATCGCCGCGGCACGCGAGGTCGGCGAGAACGACCTGGTGACAGTGGTTCTCGTCCCGCCGGCGCAACCACGCACCAAACCGAAGGCCTGCAACTACGGCCTGCACTTCGCGACCGGTGACATCGTCACCATCTTCGACGCCGAGGACCTCCCCGACCCGCTGCAGCTGCGCCGAGCGGTGGCCGCCTTCCGGCAGGAGGACGACCGCGTCGTCTGCGTCCAGTGCGCCCTCAACTTCCACAATCCGCGCGACAACACGCTCACCGAGTGGTTCACCGCCGACTACGGCATCTGGTTCGGCTACCTGCTGCCCGGTCTGATGGTCAGTCGGGCGCCGATCCCGTTGGGCGGCACATCGAATCACTTCCGACGCGACATCCTCGACGACATCGGCGCGTGGGATCCGTTCAACGTCACCGAGGACGCCGACCTCGGTGTCCGCATCGCCGACCACGGCTATCGCACCGCGGTGCTGGACTCGTTGACGCTCGAGGAGGCCAACGTCGACCCGATCAACTGGGTTCGCCAGCGATCACGGTGGTACAAGGGCTATATGCAGACCTGGTTGGTGCACATGCGCCGGCCGGTGCAGCTGTGGCGGATTCTCGGGCCGGTCGCCTGGTATCGATTCACACTGCTCATCGCGGGGACACCGCTCATCGCCTGCATGAACATGGTGTTCTGGCTGATCATGGTCATCTGGATCGCCGGGCAGCCGGCGGTGTTCCACGATCTGTTCCCCGGCCCGATCTACTACCTGTCGCTGATCTCGCTGATCTTCGGCAACGGTGCCGCGATCTACATGAATCTGGTGGCGATCCGCGAGGACGGACGCAGCCCGCTGATGTGGTCGGCGCTGATGATCCCCGCCTACTGGGTGATGATGAGTGTCGCCGCGATCAAGGGCATGTGGCAGATGCTGTTCAATCCGTCGTACTGGGAGAAGACCTTTCACGGGTTGTCGAGCGGATCAAGCGGCAGCAGCTCCGACGCGTCGCCGGAAAGCGAGCAGTCCGCGAGCGGTGGGGGGAGCACCGCATGACCAGACGGCAGGTCGTGGCGCTCTTCGTCGTCGTGTGGCTGGCCTATCTGGCCGTCGGTGTGTGGCTGGCCGCCGATGTCCGGTTCTACTTCGGTGATTCGTTGTCCCGTGTGCAGTCCGCGCAGAGCGTGCTGTTCAGCCGCGACCCACACCTGTCGGCGATCGGGTTCATCTTCACCCCGCTCACCGCGATCGTCCAGCTGCCCTTGACCGCGCTCACCCCCATCTTTCCGGCGATGACGACGTCCGCGTTGTCGGCGGCGGTGATGTCGTCGGGATTCATGGCCGGCTCCGTCGTCCAACTGTCCGGCATCGGCCGGGATCGTGGTCTCGCCCCGTGGCTCTGGATCTCGATCACCGTCTGCTACGCGATCAACCCGATGATCATCCTGTACGCGGCAAACGGGATGAGTGAGGCGCCGTACCTGTTCTTCCTGGTGTGGGCAGGCCGGCGGCTGATCCGGTGGGTCGACACCGACGACGTCCACGACCTCGTCACCGCCGGAATGGCTTTGGGCTTCGCCTACCTGACCCGCTACGACGGGGCGTTGGCCGCGCTGGGTGCCGGCATCGTCGTCGCCGTCGTCAGCTATCGCCGCGCCGACCGCACCGATCGGGTGACGCGCGCCGGGTTGGACATGCTGATCGTGGCATTGCCCAGCGCCATCGCGTTCCTCGGCTGGGCCTTCACCAGTTGGCTGATCACCGGCGACGCACTGGCCCAGATGTCGTCGCAGTACGGCAACACCGCGATCATCGAACAGTCCGGCGGGACGGGTGTCACCGGACCGTTCCAGGCGCTGCGGTTCTCGGTCACCGAAGTGCTCATCCTCGCACCACTGTTCCCGCTGCTGCTCGCGGCCGTCGCGATCGCGCGGATACGACGTCGCCGCTTCTACCCCCTGCTCATCCCGATGGTGCTCGTCGGAGGGGTGCTGGCCTTCCAGATCTACAGCTACGCGCAGGGTTCCACGTTCGGCTTCCTGCGGTTCTACATCACGGTCGTGCTGTTGGCGTCCGGTGTCGCGCTGCTCGCCGTGCCTGCGCGGTCGCCGTCGCCGACGCGGCGCCCGGGACGGCATGCCGACATCCCGCACATCGTCGTACGACGTGGTCGCGGCCACCTCGCCATGGCGGTGGCCGCGGTGATCGCGGTGGCCGTCGCCATCCCCACGACCGCCTACGGCATGTCGTCGACGAAGTATGCACCGCAGGAGTTCCCGATCTATTCGGCGATCGGGTCGGACCGGCTTCCGGTCGACGCGAAGCGGCTCGACGGACAGCGGACCGTCCGGTCGTTCTCCACCGAGCGGTCCATCGCCCAGTACCTCGACGGGCTGAATCTGCCCGACGGAAGCGTGTTGTGCGACACCGTCTACGGGTTCGCCGTCATCGCGCAATCGACACGCCCCAAACAGTTCGTCATCCCGTCCGACACGGATTTCACCGAGATCGTCAATGATCCGGCCGCGCACGGCGTCCGCTACATGCTCTCGGTGCCGAACGAAGGCCGCGGCGTCTCCGACGCACTCAACGTGCGATTCCCGACGCTCTACGAGAACGGCGGTGAGGTCGGCGTGCTGGTGATGGAAGCCCAGAACGTCGGCGCCGACCTACCGGACTGGCGGATCTATCGGGTCAGCACCTCCGCGAGCCTGGTGGGCGAGGGCGTCAACTGACCGTGTCGACGATGACCTGCCAGGCCGGGTCGATCGGCCCGATGTCGTAGGTGCACTCGGTGGTCCGCGGGTCGGGGACATAGGCCCACAGCAGGGCGCCGGCCGTCCCGGCGTCGCGTTGCTGGCCGATCTTGATGCGTAACCCGTCGGCTCGGGTCGTGACGTCGAGGCAGGACCCGGCGTCCACCCCGATCTCGTTGACCATGATCGGTTTTCCGACCTCGCGGGCCTGCCGGATACGGGTCGGCAGGTCGCTGCCGGCAGGGCCGTAGTCGCTCAGATTTCCGCCGTAGTCATGGAAATCGAGGACATCGAGATGCTCCGAGCGGGCCACTTCGGCGTAGTCGCCGCCTTCGAGTCCACATTGGTCGCCGCCGACGAACCCGGCGAAGATCGGGCGCCCGGGGTCGATGCCGTGCAGCATCCCGCCGGCGTCGTCGAAGAAGGTGCGTAGCACCTCGGCTCCGCCGGGTGGGCATGCTCGCACCTGCCAGTCACAGCCGCGGGCGGTGCACACGCTCGCCTCGGGTTCGCCGACGATCTCCCAACCGGCGATCGTGGGTCGTCCCTTCCAGCGATTCACCGCTGTGGTCAGCCAGTCGGCGAACGTCATGCCGCCCAGAGACATCTCGGTGCGCCACCCGTCTTCGTACCAGGCTCGCTCCTTGAACTGACCGTCCTCACACTCGCCGATGCTGCCGGTGAGGACGGGCAGCACCATCTGGCGGTGACGGGTGGCGGCGTCGAACACGGCATCGAGCGGCTCGAAATTGATCAGACCGTTGTTCTTGTCGACGACGAACATCGAGAACAGGTTGAAGCGCGTCAGTGCGTGCGGAGGAAGCTTCCCGAAGTAGGCGTCGAGGTCCACCTCGGCGCCGCAACCGCGGTTCACCGACCAGTCGGTGCCGAGTTGATACGCGTTGAACCCGGTAGGCCACCAGTCGCGGTTGTCGAGCCGCAGGCCCGTGGCCGTGACGCCGACACGTCCGCTGAAGTCCTCGGAGACCGACGGAGTGATCCGTGATTCGCCGCCGATGCCGCAGCCGGTGATGCCGATCGTGACGGCGACGATGACACTCAGGAACGCGATGGCGCGTGGGTGGCCCACCCCCGCAGGCTACCGCTGACTAACCTGCGACGTATGGGGATGATCGGCACTCGGGGATCGTCGCGGCGGTTGGCCGCCGGGCTCCTGTCGCTCGGAATGGGTATGGGGGCGCTGGCGGGATGTGGCGGCGGCGACGAGTCGGCGGCCCCGAGCGCACCGGAACCGAGCGCGACGGGACCGAACACGACGACAGCGGCGACCACCACGTCGGCCGCGCCTGCGTGGACCACCTCAGCGACGCCGACCTCTACGCCCGTCCTCCCGCCGCCGTACGTCGACCACGTCGAATGGGTGGACACGGCGGTCGGCCCGAGTCTGCAGATCTACCCGACACCGTCCGGTCGCCGGACCGAGAACCTCCGCGGAGCCGACATCGCCTGGGCCGAGGTCGTGCGGCTCGCCCCCGACGGCGACACCCCGGGGATGCGCGCCCAGTTCGACTGTCACTGGGATTTCGCCCGGTTGGTGGAACCCGACAAGCCGAGCTGGAACATCGAGCCCGGGCGTCCGGTGGTGACCGATGACGTGATGATCGCGGCCCGCTGCAATCCGGGGTTCGCGGAGGAATAGCCTTCGGGTGATCGCGTGTCGAGAGTCGTTCAGCGCGTCACGAACTGGCGGCGATGGCCGGCCCAGCGGCAGATCACGTAGATGACGAACGAGATCGTCGTCACGAACACCGACACCGGCAGCCCCGGTGCGAGCGACATGATCAGCCCACCGACCGCGGCCACCTCGGCGAAGACGATCGAGACGATCACGGCCGTCGTCGGATTCGCGGTCAACCGCGCAGCCGCAGCGGCGGGGGTGATCATCAGCGACATGACCAGCAGCGCGCCGATGATCTGCACGCCCTGGGCGCAGGCGAGGCCCATCAGCACGGCGAACACCACCGACAGGGTGCGCAGCGGCACCCCGCTCGCCGCGGCCAGCCGGGGATCGAGCGACGCGAACAGCAGCGGCCGGTAGATGACGGCCATCACCGCCAGCACCACCACCGTCGTGATGGCCACCGCGGTCAGGCCGTCGGTCCCCACGCTCACCACCTGCCCGGTGAGCATCGCGAAACCCGTTCGGGCACTGCCGTAGAGCGCGAGGAACAGCACGCCGAGGCCGAGGCCGAACGCCATCACCACACCGATCACCGAGTCTCGTTCGCGCGCACGGTTGCCCATGTAGCCGAACACCGACGCCGCGATGACCGCGCCGACCACACCGCCGACGTTGATCCCGACGCCGAGCAGCAGCGCCGCCGCAGCGCCGGTCACCGACAACTCGCTCACCCCGTGCACGGCGAACGACATCTGCCGCGCGACGATCAGCGGACCCAACAGGCCGCCGAGCAACCCGAGAAGGACGATCGCCAGCAGCGACTGCTGGACGAAGTCACGACTCAACAAGTCGGCGGTGGTGCTGAAATCCCAGAAGCTGCTGAGCTCGATGTCCGCGACCGCCAACGGCTGTGCGAGCGTCATACGCCGGTGTCTCGCTCTCGGCCGGCCGCCGCGGGGGTCGGTGAGGTGGGTGGTTCGGCGAGGTGATCACAGTGATGGCTGTCCTCGCCGCCGATCACCACCAGGCGGCGATTGACCCGCAGCACTTCGACGTCGCTGCCGTAGAGCTCCGACAACGTCCCGGTGGTCATCACCTCGTCGGGGGTCCCGATGCGGAAACGGCCCCCGACCAGGTACAGCACCCGGTCCACGTAGGGCAGGATCGGGTTGATCTCGTGGGTCACGAAGACGACGGCGGTGTTCGCGGATCGGCGGCGTTCGTCGATGAGTTCGACGACCCGGTGCTGATTCGTGGGGTCCAGACTCGACAGCGGTTCGTCGCACAGCAGCAACGACGGATTCGTGGTGAGCGCCTGCGCAACCCGCAAGCGTTGCTGTTCGCCGCCGGAGAGCAGGCCCATCGGTGCGTTCGCATACGCCGTCGCACCGACCTCGGCGAGCGCGGCGTCCACGAGGCGACGCCGGCGGAGACGTCCGCGCAGACCCACACCCCACCGCGAGCCGTCCACGCCGAATCCGACGAGATCGCGGCCGCGCATCGCCATCGGATCCGAGTCGTCGGCGTGCTGCTGCGGGATGTAACCGATCGCGTCGGTGACCTCGAGACGCCCGCCGTCGAGGCCGTACTGCCCCAACAGGCAGCGCAGGAACGACGTCTTGCCGGAACCGTTGGGCCCCAGGACCGCGACGAACTCGCCGCGCGAGATGGTGAGGTCCAGGTCGTCCCAGAGCACACGGCTGCCGAAGGCGAGTCGCGCGCGTTCGAACGTCGCGACCGGTGCCGCCGGGTCATCGTCGATGACCGTGCGTGCCGACGAATGATCGGGGTCTGCCATGAGGTTCAGTGTGCGGTATCCGAGTCGAGCGCGGTACGCAGTGCGTCGATCTGGGCGGTCTGCCACGCGACGTACCCGTCGACGCCATCGGGCAGGGTCTCGGTGAACTCCACCACCGGGACGTTCGCGCCCTGGGCGGTGGCCAGAACTGCTTCGGTGACCGAGTCGACGGCCTGCGTGTTGTAGATCAACGAATGGACCTCATGGCCGGTGAGCAGGTCCTCCAACGCGGCGCGATCGGCCGCCGAGGGCGACTGCCCTTCCTCCACGGCCTGAGTGAATCCGGCGGGCGCGGCGTCGACGAGGCCGGCCTCGGCCAGCAGGTAGTCGGCCAGCGGCTCCGTCTGCGCGACCTCGGTGCCGTCGTGGGCGGTTCGGATCTGCGCGAGGTTCTCCTGCAGACCGTCGATCTCCGCGTTGAACGCCTCGGCGTTGGCCCGGTAGGTGTCGGCGTGATCGGGGGCGATCTCCGCGAGCTGGTCGCCCACCTGGGTCGCGACCTCCCCGACCACCTCGAGGTCGTAGAAGACGTGCTCGTTCATGGCACTGTGGTCATGGTCGGCGTGGTCGTGATCACCGTGATCGTGGCCGGCGTGGTCGTCACCGCTCTCCGCGGAGTCACTCTCCTGCGCTTCGCCGTCGGAGGCGTGCGCCTCAAAGAGCTCGAACGCGTTGACCGCCGGCACCCCGGTGTCGGCGACCGCGTCCTCGAGGTACTGGTCGTAGTGGCCGCCGTTGAGCACGACAAGATCGGCATCGGCGACCTCGGCGGTGTCCGCTGCGGACGGCTCGAACTCGTGCGGGTCTGCCGACGGATCGGTGAACATCGCCGTGACCGTTGCGTTCTCGCCGCCGACCGCGGACGCGACCGAGGCCCACACATTTGTCGAGGTGACGACAGTCGGGGTTCCGGGCGCCGCGCCGGAAGCGTCGGTGCCGTTGTCGTCCGAACAGCCCGAGAGTGCCAACGCTCCCGCGCCGATCATGGCGACCGTCGTGGTCAGTGCTCGCCTCATCGTTTCCGCCTCACGCAAATGACAATCGTTACCGAGAGAAGTGTAGGGGACGGGGCCGTCGCGCCGAAATCGGCGGCCGCGCGGAAGCGGCGCCGATCCCGCTCAGTTGCTGCCGAGGATGACCGGGACGACGAAGCGCTGCACGAGGGCACGCTCCTCGAGTTCCGAGGCGGCGGGGCCGGTCAGCAGGGAGACGATCACGCGGACCAGCCACCGGGCGCGCTCACGCAGGTCGTCGAGATCGGCGGTGGGCAGGATCTCGGTGAGAAAGCCCACGGTGAGCTGTTCGATGGCGGGGGAGACCAGGGCGAGCGAGGTCGAGCGGCCGGCGGAATCGGCGACGAACCAGGCCGACAGGGCCGGGTTCGACCGCACTCCGGCGACGGCCGTGGCGACCGCGGCCACCAGTCGATCGCCCGGATCGGACTCGTCGCCGACGGCCGCGGCGACCGACGCGCCCAGGTCGGTCGCGGCGCGGTCGACATAGGCCGCGAGGAGTTCGGCCTTTCCCGCGTAGTAGCGATACAGGGTCGCGCGTGAGCACCCGACCGCCTTCGCCAGGCCACGCATGGTGACCGCGGAGACTCCGTGCTCGACGAACAACTGCTCGGCGACGTCGAGGATGCGGGTCGTCGCGAGGTCGGTGCGTTCCGTCGCGAGCCAGTCCGTTCGGCTGCCTTCAGGCATGGAACGGGACACGGGTCGGTCGTCGAACATAGTTGCCGTCGGCCCACTCGATGCCGTCGAGGTCGACGGTGAAGTCGGGGAACCGGGCGAGCAGCTCGGTCAGCGCGACGCGTGCCTGCATCCGGGCGGCCGCGGCGCCGAGGCAGTGGTGATTGCCGTGGCTGAAGGTCATGATGCCGCGGGGGCGTCGGGTGACGTCGAGGTCGTCGGCGTCGGGGCCGAATGCGCGGGGATCGCGATTGGCCGATGCGTAGCAGAGCAGCACTTTCCGTCCGGCCGGGATGGTGACCGGGCCGGACGGGTGGTCGGGGTAGGTGACGTCCCGGGTCGTGGTCCGCGCCAGACCCTGCACCGGCGAGGTGAGGCGCAGTAGTTCGTCGACCGCGTCGGGGATGAGCCCTGGGTCCTCGACGAGTCGCCGACGTTGCGTGCGATGGCGTTCCAGCAGCGCCACACTCCCGCCGAGCATGCCCGTGGTGGTGTCGTTGCCGCCGGCGACCATCGTGAAGGTGAACGCCAGGATCGAGAGCAGTCCGCCCGGGTCTGCGGGATCGTCGGCGAGCCCGGCCGCGACGAGTTGGGAGACCGTGTCGTCGGCGGGATGTGTCTTGCGGAACTCGACGAGGTCGGTGAAGTAGGCGAGCATCTCCATCGTCGCCGTTCCGGCGGTCTCGGCGGCCGCCGCCATCCCGCCCGTGCCCGACGTCGCGCCGACGATCGCCTGCGTCCAGCCGTCGAACCGTCCCCAATCCTCCTCCGGCACACCGAGGTAGTGCGCCACGACCATGCTGGGCAGCGGCTTGAACAGTTCGCCGACGATGTCCGCGGGGCCATCGGTGGCCAGCCCGTCGAGCCGCTCGACCACGAACTCGCGCACTTGCGGCTCGATGTCGATCACCTGCCGCGGCGTGAAGCCCCGCGCGACCAGCTTGCGGAACGCGGTGTGCGACGGCGGATCCTGCATCACCATCGGCGGATGGTCGGCCATCCCGATCGCCTCGAGTTCGCCGTAGGTGACGGTCAGACCCTGCGCCGACGAGAACGTCGCGGTGTCGTCGGCGGCCGCGAGCACATCGGCGTGGCGGGTGAGCACCCAGAAGTCGGCGGCCGCGTCGTCCGGGTGCGCCACCCGATGCACAGGGTCGTGGTCACGCAGTGCCGCATACATCGGATACGGATCGGCCCAGCCGGCGCCGGAGCGAAGTACGAACGTCACCGGGCGGTCGGACACTTCGGACGTCATGTTGAGATCCTGAGACACTTTGGCAAGAGTGTCAATCAGCGGGTTGAGCTTCTCGTCGAGATCCCGGGCCGGGTCGGCGGGGATCGGGGCAGTTGGGAGCGGGTGCGAAGAAGGCTCCCGACCGGTTTTCTCTAAGGTGGAGGGATGACCAGCCCCCCGGTGCCGCGGCGCGTAGCACTCATCTCCGTGCACACGTCACCGCTGGCGCAGCCGGGCACCGGCGACGCGGGCGGTATGAACGTCTACGTCTGGCAGACGGCCACCCGGCTCGCCCAACGGGGGATCGAGGTGGAGATCTTCACCCGCGCGACGTCGTCCTCGGATGCGCCGATCGTCTCCGCCGCACCCGGCGTCACGGTCCGCAACGTGGTGGCCGGCCCGTTCGAGGGCCTCGACAAGCGCGACCTCCCGGCTCAGCTCTGCGCATTCACCGCAGGTGTGCTGCGTGCCGAGGCCATGCACAAGCCCGGGTACTACGACCTGATCCATTCGCACTACTGGCTCTCCGGGCAGGTCGGGTGGCTCGCGCGCGACCGGTGGGGCGTGCCGCTGGTGCACACCGCGCACACCCTGGCCGCGGTGAAGAACGCATCGCTGGCCAAGGGCGACACCGCCGAGCCGATGCTGCGGGTGATCGGCGAGCAGCAGGTCGTCGACGAGGCCGACCGCATGGTGGTGAACACCGACACCGAGGCCACCGAACTCGTCTCGATGTACAACGCCGATCGAGCTCGGATCGACGTCGTGAATCCGGGTGCCGATCTCGACACATACGCCCCGGGCTCGCGGTCGGCGGCCCGCGCCGAACTCGGCCTGGACCCCGACGAGACGGTCCTGACATTCGTCGGGCGCATACAGCCGCTGAAGGCGCCGGACGTCTTGTTGGCCGCCGCGGCCCCGATCATCCGTCGGGCACGCATGACGGGGCGTCGCGTCCGGGTCCTCGTCGTCGGCGGACCGTCGGGGACGGGTCTCGATCAACCGACCGCCCTCATCGACCTCGCCGACGAACTCGGCATCGGCGACGCGGTGTCCTTCCTGCCGCCGCAGCCCGCCGGGCGCCTGGCGCAGGTCTACCGCGCATCCGATCTCGTCACGGTGCCCAGCTATTCGGAGAGCTTCGGCCTCGTCGCGATCGAGGCGCAGGCGTGCGGGACCCCGGTCGTCGCCGCCGACGTCGGTGGGCTGAGTGTCGCTGTGGCCGACGGGAAGTCGGGACTCCTCGTCGACGGTCACGACGTCGAGGACTGGACCGCGGCCATCGACGGTCTCCTCGCCACGCCCGACCGGTTGGTCGACATGCGTCGCCACGCCCGACCGCATGCCGAGCAGTTCTCCTGGGAGCACACGTCCACCGAGCTGTTGGCCAGCTACTCGGCAGCGATGCAGTCCTTCGCCGCCCGCAATCCCGGATCGATCGGCGCCGCCTCGGCGCGCCGTTCCGCCCGGCGTTGGCGGCGTGTCCGGTCGAAGATGCCGGTGGGCCAGTAGCAACCGCAGAAACCGTTGGGTAGCAACCGTATTGGGGTGATCGCATGAATCAGGCGGAGATCGTCGACGTTCTCGAGAAGACCCTGACCGAGCGCGAGATCGAGTTCAGCCGTCGGGACGCCGCGGGCGCACAGGCCGAGCACTTCGTCCTCGAACTCCCCGGCGAACGCAAACTCAAGACCACCGTCCTGCTGACCGCAGGGCCGCACGGGGTCCGGGTGGAGGCGTTCGTCTGCCGTCGGCCCGACGAGAACCATGAGACCGTGTATCGCTATCTGTTGCGGCGTAATCGGCGCCTCTACGGCGTCGCGTACACCATCGACAACACCGGCGACATCTACCTCGTCGGACGGATCTCCGGTGACGCACTGACCCCCGACGAGGTCGACCGCGTGCTCGGGCAGGTCCTCGAGGCCGCCGACGGCGACTTCAACACGCTCCTCGAGCTCGGGTTCCTGACGTCGATCCAGCGTGAATGGGCGTGGCGGGTGTCGCGGGGTGAGTCGCTACGCAACCTCCTGGCCTTCGAACACCTCATCGACAAGGACGCGCTACCCGAGCCCGGCGAACCCCTGCCCGGCCGGTACGTCCCCGGTGAGACCACCGCCGTCGACGCCGCTGGAGAGCGTTCGAGTGAGTCCTTCGACGACGACTCTTCCTCCGATCCCTGAGGAGCCCGGAGCTTGCGGAGGGCGTCACGAAGGGTCGGCGCCGGTTAAGGAGCCCTTCGTGACGCTCGGCTAGGAGACTGCTGAATAATCGGCGTTGGTTTTCGGCGTGTGGTGGGCGGGTTGTGGCTGTTGGGCTGGGATCCTGGTGGGTATGCAGGGTGAGGTTGATCGCCAGGGTGAGTTTTTGGATGTGAA
>NZ_JAZDUF010000008.1:0-244283 GCF_036350415.1 Gordonia sesuvii | reverse complement strand
CTACACGCCAGCACACGACTGCTCGACTGGTCACGCTGGCGGCGACAACACCAGCAACGAGCTCGACAGTGCCACCAAAACCGCAGGTCAAAACCACACTAGACACGATCTACGGCTGTAGTACTAGACGACTGATGCGCCGAATGGCCGTTACCTTTCCGTTATCGCGGGTTGCGATCGGGTCGCAGTGGGCGCTCAACAGGGACCGCGCGCTGTCGGCGCCGATAGCGTCATCGACATCGGCACGGAAATGAATGACCGGACGGATGGCTCGATGACTGTTCTCGACGATCGGCACGTCGCGGCGACCGTCGCGCCCTCGATGTACGGGTCGAGTGCCGCCACGGACGTCGATCTCGCGCAGCTACTCCGCCGTATCGGCGACGGGGACCAGGCGGCATTCGCGGACTTCTACGACGGCACCTGCCAGCGGGTGTACGGAATGGTGCACCGGGTTCTGCGCGACGACGGCTACAGCGAGGAGACCACCCAGGAGGTCTACCTGCAGGTCTGGCGTTCCGCGCGAACCTACGATCCGGACGCGGGTTCCGCACTCGCCTGGCTGTTGACCATGGCGCATCGTCGCGCCGTCGATCGCGTGCGGTCGGAGTCCGCATCGAGTCGCCGCGCCAACGCATTCGGCATCGCGTCGCTCCGTCGCGACACCGACGAGGTCATCGACGCCGTCGAGTCACTGGAACGTCGTCGCGACATCCGCGACGGCCTCGGATCGTTGACCGCCCTGCAGCGAGAATCGGTGGAACTGGCCTACTTTCACGGCCTGACCTACCGCGAGGTCGCCGAGCGACTCGGCATCGGCCTGCCGACCGTGAAGTCCCGGATCCGCGACGGCATGCGTCGTCTGCGCGCACACCTGGAACCGGGACGGGCTGCCTAGGGTGGGAGGGGTGACCCCTCGCAACTACGTCCTCAACTCCCCCGGCACCTTCCTCACCGAGTCTCTGCGCGGTTTCGTCGCGGCCAACCCGTCGATCGGCTGGCAACCCGATCCCGGATTCCTGCACCGCAACGATGCCGATGACTCATCCCGGGTGACGCTGGTCTCCGGCGGCGGGTCGGGTCACGAGCCGATGCACGCCGGGCTGATCGGCGCCGGCATGCTCGACGCCGCGTGCCCCGGGTTGGTGTTCACCTCCCCCAACGCGCTACAGGTGGCCGGGGCCACGCGCTGGGCCGACCGCGGCAAAGGTGTGCTGCACGTGGTGAAGAACTACACCGGCGACGTCATGAACTTCCGGATCGCCCGGCACCTGCTCCGCGACGAGGTGGCCACCGACCATGTGCTCGTCGACGACGACGTCGCGACCGAGTCGGAATCGGGCCCCGGACGGCGCGGGACCGGCGCGACCATCATCGTGGAAAAGATCTGCGGCGCAGCTGCTGCCGAGGGTTCTGACCTCGCGGCGGTGGCCGATCTGGGGCGCCGTACGGTGGCGAGCGCACGCAGTTTCGCTGTCGCCTACCGGGCCTGCACGATTCCGGGCGCCGACGGCCCGACGTTCGACCTCGAACCGGGTCAGATGGAGTTCGGTGTCGGCATCCACGGTGAGGCGGGTGAGGACCGGACCGATCAGGTCGGTGCGCGTGAGCTCGTCACGCGCATGCTGGACCGCATCGTGGACTCGCTCGGGCTCACCGGCGGCGATCGGGTGATCTGCCTCGTCAACGGGCTCGGCGCCGCGCATCCGCTCGAGTTGTCGCTGGTGTTCGGTGAGGTGGCCGCCGCCTTGGGTCGACGCGATGTCGTCGTCGAGCGGTCGATGGTCGGCACATTCGTCACGGCCCTGGACATGACCGGCTTCTCGCTCACCCTCGTCCGCGTCGACGACGAGATCCTGCGGTTGTTCGACGCGCCGACCGATGCGCCCGCATGGCCGTCAAGGGTCGGTCGCGGACCGGTGTCGGTGTCCGACATCGCTTTCGCCGAACCACATGACTCCGCCGCGGAGGGTGCGGAATCGGTGTGGCTCTCGGAGTTCGTGGGTCGCGTTCGGGACTCCATCGACGACCTGACCGCGCTCGACCAGCAGGCCGGTGACGGCGACTTCGGTGCCAACATGACCGCCGCGCTCGGCCACTACGAGCTCCCGCTGCGCGGGTCGGACGCGGACGTGCTGACCGCCATCAGCACGTCGTTCCTGGTTCGTGCAGGCGGCACGTCCGGAGCCGTGTTCGGGGTACTGTTCCGCCAACTCGCCTCCGCGTTCGCCGATTCCGACGATGTGGGCGTAGCGCTTCGTGAGGGGACGTCGTCCGCGCTCGCGGAAATCAAGGATCTCGGTGGGGCCGAAGTCGGCGACAACACGATGGTCGACGCCTTGGCACCAGCCGCCGCGGCCCTTTCGGAGGACAAGTCGCTCGGCGAGGTGGCCGAGGCCGCCGAGGACGGCGCCGAATCCACCCGCGACACAACGGCGTCCAAGGGGCGGGCCAGCTATGTCGGCGAGAATGCCCGCGGGGTGGTCGATCCGGGCGCACTGGTCACGTCGTGGTTGTATCGGGCGGCCGCCGACCACGCCGGCTGACCGCTTCAGCCGGCGTCAGGTCGATGGGTTGCCCGCGGTCACCAGCCATGTGCGTCCGATGAACTTCACGACACCGTCGACGGTGTGGCGGCGGATCTCGGCGCGGACGTCGTCGACCAGTGCAGCCCAGCCGTCGAGCCCGAGAGATGGTTCCAACGCGGCACGCGCCCGCTGCCCGGTGGTGGTGGACAGGACCATCGCGAGACGTTCCTCGACTCCGTCGCTGCCGTCGATGCCGTAGTCGCACATGCCGTCGACCGGTTCGATTCCGATGTCGTCCCAGCCCGCGTCGGTGAGGATTTCTCGCACCCTGTCGGCGTCGGCGAAGGCCAGAGGTCCGGGTGCGGCCGGATCGGCAACAGCACCGGATCCGCCTAACCGGTCGGTCAATACGCTCGTGCCGAGGGTGAACATGAGCGGATCGTCGTCGGACCGCCAACACACGAATGTCAGGCGCCCGCCGGCGGCGATAGACCGCCGGATGTTCGCGAACGCCGCCGAAGGGTCCTCGAAGAACATGACTCCGAAGCGGGAGACGACCCGATTGAAGGCCTGGCCGGAATCCGGGGTCAGATCCGCGGTCTGCGCGTCCGCAAGCCGCACCGTCGCGCCGGGGACCCGGCGTTGCGCCGCCGCGACCATCGCCTCGGAGATGTCGACACCGACTGCGGTGGCCCCGAGTCTTGTCGCGTGCTCGAGCAGCGTCCCCGAGCCACACCCGACATCGAGGACTCGGTCGCCGGGCTCGATGGCGGCCGCGCCGAGCAGCGCATGGGTGAACGGCGTGAACACCTGGTCGAACATGGTCTCGTTCTCGACCCAGCCGCGACCGGAGGTTGCCCACGTCTCCTGCATGCATTCGTTCACCATGAGCTCGAGGGTAGCCGCGCACATGCGTTTATCGACCTGCCACGTTTCCGTTTAGGTCTCTACACCTGCCGCACGGGTTCGTCCGCGACGACCACGTGGCCGGCACCCGGCAACCTCTCGAGCTGCGCCATCACATGGTCGACGAACACGGCGCGATCGGTCCCGAGGTTCCCTTCCGACCACTCGATGAACAGTGAGATCAACGAGCCGAAGAGCGTGGCGTACCGCAACTTCGACGCCACGGTCACACCGTTCTCAACCGCAGAGCGGTCGGAGTCGGCGGAGATCAGCGCAAGGATCGATCGACGCACGTAACGGCGAAGACGCACATCCGCGACCGGCTCGACGAACAGGATCCGGCAGACGCGCGGGTCCTCCGCAACAAGTCGAGCCGCGGCGTCGACCCCGGCTCGTCGCCTGACCCAGTCGCCCTCGCCTCCGGTCGCTGCTTCGTCGACCAGATCACGAACCCGACGAAGAGTCCCGTTGTACACCTCGTGCAACAAGGCATCCGTGTCCGCGAAACTCTCGTAGAAGAACTTCTGACTCAGGCCCGCCTCGCGGCACACCGCACGCATCGTCATCGCCGAAACACCCTGTGTGCCGACGAGTTCGACACCAGCGCTGATCAATTTCGCCCTACGGTCGGCCGCGCGGATCTGCGGCGGGAGTTTGCGATAGGGCCTTGACATGCGAACCAGTATAGGTTCAGATTCACATTTGGGAAGCACCTGCTTCCCAAATGTGCGAGGGAGGCGCGGGATCGATGTCGGTCAACGAAACACCCAGTGCTACAGCGGGCGGAGTTCGACAACCCGGCTACGGGAGGCCGCTGCGGATCGGCGTATGGGGCCCGGGCGAGGTCGGTGGCGCGGTGATCCGCGCAGCGGTCGCGGACCCGACCTTCGAGGTCGTCGGCGCGAAGGTGCGCCGGGACGCCAAGCACGGCCGCGACGTCGGAGAGCTCGCCAAGATCGATCCCATCGGGGTGTACGCCACCAGCGACCGCGACGAGTTCCTGGCGCTCGATCTCGACTGCGTCGTGGTGACCCCCGCGCCGGCAGCCGTTCTCAAGGGGCTTGATGACGACGTCATCGCGCTGTTGGAATCGGGAAAGAACGTGGTGTCCACCGCCGCCTATCACAATGTGTCGATGCCCAATTGGCTCAGCGCTTTTCGCCGCTCACCGGAGGAGCTGCTGCAGGCATGCCATACCGGTGGCGCCACCTTGCACGGAACCGGAGTGCATCCGACGTTCATCGTCGAACGACTAGCCATGACGATGGCGGCGGGGATGTCGTCGGTCTCGCATGTGCGATCGGTGGAGGCCGTGGACTTCAGCAGCGCCGGGGCGATGTGGGGCGGATTGCATGGTCTCGGCTTCGGAGCGGACCTCGACACGTTGAGTGCCGAGTCCCCGGTCGCGCGCGGCGGCGACCTCTACTACGGAGACCTCACCGGCAATGTCGCGCACGCACTCTACGGCGTGAGTAGCGACCGGGTCCGGGTGGAGACCTCGTTGCGAGGTTTGCCCGCAACACGGGATGCGACCATCGGGTCCACCGAGATCCGAGAAGGAACGGCCGCGGCCCTACACCTCATCCATCGCGGATTCCTCGACGACCACCACTTCTTCACCAACGAGGAATGCTGGTATCTGGCACCCGAACTCATCTATCGGGGTGATCACCTGCCATTCGACGGATTCTCCGGCAGCATCTCCTACACGCTCATCGTCAGCGGGGAGCCGGCCGAGATGCGGGCACAACTCGAGTTCGGCCCGCACAGCGGACACACCAACCCGATCACCAATGCCTCGGTCCGCGCTGTCCTGGATGCCATCCCGGCGGTGTGCAGTGCCCGACCCGGCGTACTCATCGACGACGTCAGCCCGCGTTATCGGCACGACGACCGGGTGTCGATGGCATGACCGGCGCAGCACCAGACCGTCCGGAAGTCGCTGCGTGGGACGATTTCGTCGAATCGTTGCGCACCGCCGGAGAACAGATGGCCACCGACACGGCCGGTCTCGATCCTGCCGAACAGGCCGATGGCTATCGCGCGCTGCTGCGCGGCGTCGCCAACCAGCTCGGCAGGTTCGAGATCGACCGAGAACGGCCGGAATTGGTGCCCTTCAACGGCTGGCGGCAGAAGTTCCTGATGGACAACCCCGACTTCCGATACTGGGTCGCCGACATACGCGCCGATCGGCGCTACCGGATTCGCGGCAACCGCGGTGACGCCGTCTTCGTGTCCGTCACCACCTACGCACGAACCCAGGGCCTCGACGCGGAAGCGACCGCACGCCTCGACAGTGACGTCATATCCTTCGACGCCGCAGGAAACTTCGAGGTGACTCTCGGCGGAACGGCGCCCCCGCAGGGCGACTGGCTCACCTTGAGCGATCGGACCACCGTCCTCTGGGTGCGGTTCTTTCACGAGGACGTCGATGCCGATCGACTCGGTGAGTGCACGATCGAGCCTCTCGATGATCCGGGGCCGACTGCACCGCCTGACCCCGGTCGCTTCGCGGCGCAACTCGGGCGAATGGGTGCGGCCACGCAGTTCTTGCCGCGGATCTTCACCACCTCCGCGGCGAGCGATCAGGACCCACCGAACGAGATCCGGCACTGGTCGGAGATGGCCGGAGGCTCGGTCTTCACCGAACCCGACATCCACTATCTGCGGGGCGGTTGGCAACTGGAGGACGGCGAGGCCCTCGTCGTCGAGGGCGACCTCGTCGCATGTCGCTACTGGAACATCCTCGCGTACAGCCGGTTTCTGAACTCGCTCGACTACCGCAGTCGTCGGGTCTCCTACACCGGTCGCACCGCGACGGTGACCGACGGACGCTATCGCTTCACCCTGTCCGCCCGGCCCCCGGCGTCCGCCGCAGGTGACTGGATTGACACGGAGGGCAGATCATTCGGGATCGTCGTCATGCGTTTCCTGGCGCCCACCGAGACCCCAGCCCTGCCGCGCGTTCGTCGCGTTCGGCTCGATGAACTGGAGACCGACCAATGAGCGGCTGGACGCCGCCGCCGCGATCACTCGACGCTGCGGCGATCTACGCCGCCGCGGACGCCGACCGCCGGGACCACCCGGACCGCTATCGGCTCGGTCTCGAGGCGGTCGACCTCGTCGTCGAACGCGCGGCCGGGAAGTATGGTCATGCCGCGCTGGGAGATCCGACACTCTGGCAGTCGGGTGTCGAGCAGTACCTCGCATCTGCGGCCGAGGATGGTCGTCTCAACGCGCTGGGCGCACGCACTGCGCAGGACACCGCGGTCGCCAAGCTACGGGCTCGGGCGGCGACAGCCGAGTTCCTGCATTCGCATCCCGGTGTCGAGGACAGAGCGGTCACGCCGCCGATCGTCATCGTGGGCGGTTGGAGGACCGGCACCACCTTTCTATTTCGCCTGTTGGCGCGCGACCCGCGCCTGCGGGCTCCGTTGCCGTCCGAGCTGTACGCGCCGTGGCGGATGGCCGCACTCGATCCAGATGAACGCGAACACCGGATCGAGGCGAGCAGCGGCGGCCACGCATTGCTGCACAGACTGAACCCGACGATGGCGGCGGTCCATGATTCCGGGGCACGGTTGCCCGAGGAATGCGTACTCGGCATGGGAATCTCGATGCGCAACTGGGCGTTCAGCTCCACCACCCGCCTCGATTCGTACGCGGCGTGGCTGGCCGGTGAGGATTTTCGGGGTGAGTACGCAGGGCACCGGCGGATGTTGCAGATGCTCGACGACGGGTCTCGGCGCCGTTGGGTGCTCAAGGCACCGGCCCACACCGCGGAACTGTCGGCACTGGCAGCTACGTACCCGGGTGCGGTGATCGTGCACCTACACCGCGACATCGTCGAGACCGTCTCTTCGGGCGCAAGTCTGTTCGCCACCTACCGCTCGACTTACAGCGACGAGGTCGACGGTTCCGATGTCGGTCGCTTTCAGATCGAGCAGACCGAGCTCTGGTTTCGGCGTGCACTTGAGTTCCGCAATTCTGTTGCAGCGCAGACGGTCACGTGCGTGGACATTGACTATCGGGATCTGGTCGCCGACACATCCGCCGCTGTCCGAGACATCTACGCCGCCGCCGACCTCGAGGCACCGGACGTGCTGGCGATGCTCGAGGCGCACCACGCCGCCCAACCGCGCGGAGCCAAGGGACGACACCATTACGCACCAGAACATTTCGGCATCCGGCCCGACGAGGTGCGAGAACGGATGCGATTCTATGACGATTCCCGACTGCGGGCGGGCCGCAGTAGCTGACGACCGCCTCGGACACCCCGGTGACGACAATCGGCTCCGTCAGAGGGCACCGAGGGGAATACTCCCTCGGACCCACCTGACGGAGCCGATCTCAGTCAGTTCAGCCGAGCACCAACGTGTCTCCGTCGGCGCTGACGTTCACCGGGACGATGTCGCCATCGTGGATGTCACCGGCCAGCAACGACTTCGCGAGCTGATCGCCGATCGCCTGCTGCACCAGCCGCCGCAGCGGACGGGCGCCGTAGAGCGGATCGAAACCACGCTCGGCCAGCCATTCCTTCGCCTTCGGCGTCACCTCGAGTTCCAGGCGACGCTGCGCCAGGCGCTTTCCGAGCTGGGCGAGCTGGATGTCGACGATGGACACCAACTCTTCCGGGCTCAGGGCGTCGAACACAATGACGTCATCGAGCCGGTTGATGAACTCCGGCTTGAACGCCACCCGCACCGCGGTCATCACCTGATCCTTGTCGCCGCCGGCACCCAGGTTGGACGTCAGGATGAGGATGGTGTTGCGGAAGTCGACCGTGCGGCCCTGGCCGTCGGTGAGACGACCTTCGTCGAGCACCTGCAGCAGCACGTCGAACACGTCCGGGTGCGCCTTCTCGACCTCGTCGAACAGCACCACCGCGTAGGGACGACGCCGCACCGCCTCGGTCAGCTGGCCGCCGGACTCGTAGCCGACGTAGCCGGGAGGAGCGCCGACGAGGCGTGCGACGCTGTGCTTCTCGCCGTACTCGCTCATGTCGATGCGAACCATCGCGCGTTCGTCGTCGAACAGGAACTCGGCGAGTGCCTTGGCCAGCTCGGTCTTACCGACACCGGTGGGACCGAGGAACATGAACGAACCGAGCGGCCGGTTCGGGTCGGCGACACCGGCGCGGGCGCGACGAACTGCGTCGGATACCGCGGTCACCGCGTCCTTCTGGCCGATGACCCGGTGTCCGAGTTCGTCTTCCATCCGCAGCAGCTTGGCGGTCTCGCCTTCCAGCATGCGGCCCGCGGGGATACCGGTCCACGACGAGACGACCTGCGCCACATCGTCGGGTCCGACTTCCTCTTGGAGCATGACGTCCTGGCCGGGGTCGGTGCCGGTCTTCTCGAGCGCCGCGGCGAGGTCCTTCTCCAGGCCGGGGATCTTTCCGTAGCGCAGTTCGGCGGCCCGCCCGAGATCGCTCTCGCGTTCGGCCCGATCGGCCTCTCCGCGAAGACGTTCCAGTTCTTCCTTGAGGTCACGCACCGCATCGATGGCGGTCTTCTCCGACTGCCACCGCGCCGACAGCTCGTTCAGCTTCTCCTTCTGGTCGGCCAACTCGCCGCGCAGCTTCTCCAGCCGTTCCTTCGACGCCGCGTCGGTCTCCTTCTCCAGGGCGACCTCCTCGACCTCGAGCCGGCGGACGATCCGCTCGACCTCGTCGATCTCGACGGGCCGCGAGTCGATCTCCATCCGCAATCGCGATGCGGCCTCGTCGACGAGGTCGATGGCCTTGTCCGGCAGGAAGCGTGAGGTGATGTAGCGATCGGACAGCGTAGCCGCCGACACGAGCGCGGAGTCGGTGATGCGCACGCCGTGGTGCACCTCATAACGATCCTTGAGTCCACGCAGGATGCCGATGGTGTCCTCCACCGACGGCTCGCCGACGTAGACCTGCTGGAAGCGGCGCTCGAGGGCGGCGTCCTTCTCGATGTACTTTCGGTACTCCTCGAGCGTGGTCGCGCCGACCAGCCGCAGCTCGCCGCGGGCGAGCATCGGCTTGATCATGTTGCCGGCGTCCATCGCGGATTCGCCGGTCGCGCCGGCACCGACGATGGTGTGCAGTTCGTCGATGAAGGTGATGACCTGTCCGGCCGATCCCTTGATCTCGTCGAGCACGGCCTTGAGGCGCTCCTCGAACTCGCCGCGGTACTTCGCGCCGGCCACCATCGAACCGAGGTCGAGGGAGATGACCGTCTTGTTCCGCAGCGACTCGGGGACGTCGCCGGCGATGATGCGCTGAGCCAGGCCTTCGACGATGGCCGTCTTGCCGACGCCGGGCTCACCGATGAGCACCGGGTTGTTCTTGGTGCGGCGGCTCAGCACCTGCACCACGCGGCGGATCTCGGTGTCGCGCCCGATGACCGGATCGAGCTTGCCCTCGCGGGCAGCCGCGGTCAGGTCGGTCGAGTACTTCTCGAGGGCCTGATACGTGGATTCCGGGTCCTCGGTGGTGACCCGGGAGTTGCCGCGCACGGCGACGAACGCGTCGCGCAGGGCCTGCGGGGTCGCACCGGCGTTGGCCAGCAGCTTGGCGGTGTCGGAGTCGCCGGTCGCCAGGCCCACGAGGATGTGTTCGGTCGACACGTACTCGTCGCTGAGTTCGCCGGCGAGCTGCTGAGCAGCACTGATGGCCGCGATCGACTCGCGGGAGAGCTGCGGCTGCGCACTCGCACTGGCCACCGTCGGGGCCCGGTCCACCAGGGCCTGGGCCTGCGAGCGCACCGTCGACGGGTCCACCCCGACCGCCTTGAGCAGCGGTGCGGCGATGCCGTCGGACTGGTCGAGCAGGGCCACCAGGATGTGAGCCGGGCGCACGTCGGAATTGCCTGCAGAGGCCGCCGCCTGCACAGCAGCGCTCAGCGCTTGCTGTGTCTTGGTGGTCGGGTTGAAGCTGTCCACTCGCGTGTACCTTTCTCTCTGTAACACTCTTTAGTCCATATGGCTCAAGTATGAGCCCACGGTTTGTTCAGCGCATCCAGAGTTGAGCGTATTCCGCTCAAGTTCCAGGTAGAGTGTGATGTACATCACGGTACTGGAGGATGTGGAGCCGCCCGACGTTTGATGGTCAGCCGCGGTCGGGAAGTGCTGCGAGCCGGGATACCCGCAGAGGCCTCGATAGTCTCTTGACATGGAACGGCAGACCGCGGGAGCACTGCGTGGAATCACCCTCCAGCAGTTGCGCTACTTCGTGGAGGTGGCAGCGGAAGGATCGATCAGCGCCGCGGCAGACGTGCTCTATGTGGCTCAACCGACCATGTCCGCGGCGCTCAAGGACCTCGAAAGTCGGCTGGGACGAACGCTCTTCGTTCGTTCGACCCGGGGAGTAACGCTCACCGACGACGGGGCGGAGTTCCTCGGCTACGCACGCCAGGTCGTCGAGCAATCAGAACTTCTGGAACAGAAGTATCTCGGGCGCGGCCCCTCGCGCCGGCTTCTGGCCGTATCGACTCAGCACTACTCCTTCGTCGTCGACGCCTTCGCGCGCATGGTGAAGGCGTCGCAAGCCGCCGAGTATGCGTTCAGTCTTCGCGAGACCCGCACGTGGGACATCATCGAGGATGTCCGCACGCTGCGAAGTGAGATCGGCGTGCTGTATCGCAACGAGTTCAACGCAAGGGTGATCAACAAGCTGATCCGCGAAGCCGGACTGGTCTTCACGCCGCTGTTCTTCGCGTCACCGCACATCTTCATCGCCCGCACGAACCCCCTTGCAGGACAAGCGAGTGTGACGCTGAAGGATCTCGAAGAATTGCCCCGGCTCACGTTCGACCAGGGTGTGAACAACTCGTTCTACCTCGCCGAAGAGATTCTCTCCACCCGTTCATCGAAGCAAGAAATCCGCGTGAGCGATCGAGCAACCATCTTCAACCTGATGATCGGCCTCGGCGGCTACACGATCTCGACCGGGATCATTTCCGACGATCTGGATCCATCGATCGTCGCTGTTCGGCTCGACGTGGACGAGCGCATCGAGATCGGTTGGATCGGTCATGCCTCAGTCTCGTTGACCGCCCAGGCTCAGCGATTCGTGGCGGAGATGCGCGACGTCGTCGCGGAGTTCGGCGTCGACCTACTGACATAGCCAGTACCTATATCAGGCGATCGAAAGTACCAATTAGGCTATGGTAACTTTCGTCCCTACACTGGTCCCCACACCACTTCGGATCGCTGGTTCCCGGCCGTCTTTGGGACCGACACAACGGATCTCGAGCACCGCGACCGCGGCGCGAAGTGTTACCGAAACCGACACAGTGAACCGAGCGTGACCCGTCCGTCGCTTCACTCAGCGCAATCGATTAGGACAACTGATCCGTATGACGAACGAATGTGCGTTCAGCATTGGCACGACACGCTTCGACGAGGACTACACCCCGTCGACCACCTCGCGCGGCACGACGAACTTCGCGAATCTCGCGCGCGGCGAGGATCGCCGGCAGAACCTACGCAATGCGGTGACGATGATGAACACCCGCGTCAACGAGCTGCTCCATTGGGACAATCCGGGTGGTGACCGCTACCAGCTCGAACTCGACATCGTCTCCGTGGACCTGCACCTCACGTCGGTCGGGGACGACGCCACCTTTCCGGTGATCGAAGTCCTCGACGTCGACATCCTCGACACCACCACAGGCGCGCGCACCGAGGGGATCGTCGGAAACAACTTCTCCTCCTACATCCGCGATTACGATTTCAGCGTCCGGCTTCCGGGGCACAAGGCGACGGGAATCCCCAGCGACTTCGGCGATCTGCACGGGCAGGTTTTCCAGCGCTTCCTCGAATCGGACGAGTATCGCGAACGGTTCCCGCAGCTGCCGGTCATCTGCATCAGCGTCTCGACGTCGCGGACCTACACCCGGCTCACGAATCACCACCCGATCCTCGGGGTGGAGTATGTGGCAGACGCACTGTCGCTCACCGATGAGTACTTCGGAAAGATGGGGCTGACGGTTCGCTACTTCATGCCTCCGGGTTCCGTGGCGCCGTTGGCGTTCTACCACCGCGGCGATCTGCTCAACGACTATTCGTTCGTCGCCCTCGCAGGCACGGTCGCGACAATGGAGACGTTCCAGAAGATCTACCGTCCCGAGATCTACAACGCAAACACTGCGGCGTCGGAGGTGTACCGGCCGAGTCTCGACTACGGCAACTACTCCCTTCCGCAGGTGACCTACGACCGTGTCGAGCGCACTCAGCTCGCGACCACGCAGGGAAAGTTCACCGAGGTGAGTCTCATGGAGCCCTACGGCGATGTCCTGGAGCGTTGGGCCACAAAGCAATCGGCCTGACCACGCGAGACCTTGAGGTACGAGAGATGAACACACTTCTTCCCACCACGATCGTCGGCAGCCTGCCCAAGCCCGTGTGGCTTTCGGAGCCCGAGAAGCTCTGGTCGCCGTGGAAGTTGCACGACGACGAACTGCGTGACGGAAAGCTCGATGCCCAGGCGCTCGCGGCCCACGAGCAGTCTCGTGCCGGGCTCGACATCATCAGCGATGGTGAACAGACGCGTCAGCACTTCGTGACCACGTTCATCGAGCACCTCGACGGCGTCGACTTCGACCGGCGCGAGACCGTACGAATCCGTGACCGTTACGACGCGAGCGTCCCGACGGTAGTCCGCGCGGTGACTCGCGAAAAGCCGGTGTTCGCAGCGGATGCGGCTCATCTTCGGGCAGCGACCGACCAGCCGATCAAATGGGCCCTGCCCGGGCCGATGACGATGATCGACACGCTCTACGACGCCCACTATCAGAGTCGCGAAAAGCTGGCGTGGGAGTTCGCGACCATCCTGAATCAAGAGGCGAAGGACTTGGAGGCCGCCGGCGTCGACATCATCCAGTTCGACGAGCCCGCGTTCAACGTGTTCTTCGACGAGTTGAAGGACTGGGGTGTCGCGGCGCTCGAGCGTGCAGCCGAAGGGTTGAGCGCCAAGACCGCCGTGCACATCTGCTACGGCTACGGCATCAAGGCAAACACCGACTGGAAAGCGACACTGGGGGCCGAGTGGCGCCAGTACGAAGAGTCGTTCCCACTGCTGCAACAGTCATCGATCGACATCGTGTCGCTGGAGAGTCACAACTCGCGAGTACCTGTCGAGGTGATCGAACTACTTCGCGGCAAGACTGTCATGTTGGGAGCGATCGACGTGGCCAGCGATTCCATCGAGACGCCTGAGGAAGTTGCCACGACGCTGCGCAGTGCGCTGCCCTTCGTCGACGTAGACAAGCTCTATGCCAGCGCCAACTGCGGGATGGCGCCGCTCGCTCGTGGCGTCGCACGGGACAAGATGGTCGCGCTCGCCGAGGGAGCCGACATTCTGCGCGCTGAGCTCTCATAGTGCTCCCAGGCCTCGCGGGATCTCTTGTCCGCTGTGAGGCCGCTGATCGGCTGGACACCACGTGGTCTCGTGACACCGAGTGTTGTTGGCGAGTACGCCCGCCACGACCTTCGCAGGCTGCTCGCCGGCGTGCTCCGAGCCCGGGCAGCGGGTGCCTGCGACACTCGGGCACCTTGATCGAGGTGACACACGGTGCGTTCGGGCTCATCTCGTAACGTTCGGACCCGTCCATACGAAACTTGTGACATACGCCACTGAAAGGGTGCGTGCGCCATGTCAGCAGCAGGAGTTACCAGAACACAGATGGGTGCCGGCGTTGTCGCGGCACTCACGATCGGTCTCTTGGCCGGTGCAGGCGAAGCGCACGCAGGCGTCAACGACTGCGACGTCCGGTGGAACGCCCTCGGTGCGTCGGCGGTATGTCACGACACCGGCGCTCCCCAAGGCCGGGAGTACGTGTTGATTGTCGAGTGCTGGGGCCTCCACGGCGTTCCCAACAGGTTCCCGCTGTACACGGTCGGCCCCTACACGCAGTCCAGCCGGTGGTTCGTCCCCACCGGTCAGGCGTCGGGGAACTGCAGCACGAGTTGGGGTGCTCCCTCGTTCAATGCCGGCGTCGTGACCGGGGCGCACGTGGAGATCTATCGACAGTAGTGGTCGCCGACCGCACCGCATCTACCTCGCGATCGACAACGTCACGTCTTGTGTACCCACCATCCCCCAAGACCGCCGCGCCCGGCCAGCCGGGCGCGGCAGGCGCGCAGATGGCGAGGTAGCCTGGTACCAATTCCGTATAGGTAGGTACCCATGGCAATGAACATCAAGAACGACCAGACGCACTCGCTGGTCAAAGAGATCGCTCGGCTCACCGGGGAGTCTCAGGAGACGGCGGTGCTGCGGTCGGTCGAACAACGCCTGCGCAGCCTCCGAGCGAACAGCACGGTCGAGACGACGCTGCGCGAGGGTGCGGAACTCAGGCAAATGCTGGGTCTGGAACCGGGCGACGACCCGACCGACGATCTCTACGACGACTCGGGCCTGCCAGCGTGATCGTCGTTGACACCTCGGCCATCATCGCCATCATCGTGCAGGAGTCCGACGCCAGGGTCTACGCTGAAGCGCTTGCGTTGCACCACCCGTTGATGGCGGTACCCACATATCTGGAGTGCTGCATCGTCGCGGATGCGAAGAGGATTCCCGTCGCAAGCCGGAAGCTGGACCGAATCCTCGAGGAGAACGGTGTGGAGGTCGTGGACACCGACAAGGCGCAGGGCGACATCGCCCGCCAAGCGTTCCGCGACTTCGGCAAAGGAATGGGGCATCCCGCTCAACTGAACTTCGGAGACTGCTTTTCCTATGCGCTCGCGATACACCGCAACCTTCCTCTGCTCTGGAAGGGAGACGACTTCACGCACACCGGAGTTCGCTCCGCGCTGCTGGAGATCCAGGACAGCCGAAGCGGCTGAATCCGGAATCTGCCACGCTCCCGATTCATCGGTCCCGGTTCCCCACGCACATGACGTGTCAACGCAATCGACGGAAGACGAGATGCTCGGCGACGAGGTAGACGCCCCATCCGACGGCTGCCATGATGGCTGGGGGCACAATCCACAGTGCGACGCCGGCGGCCACGATGCCTGCGCCGATCTGGTTGCCCCACAGCGGTGCAGCGACGAATATCAGGATGACGGCAACGCCGAGTAACCAATACGTCGACGCGTTCGGCCACGACAAGGCGACGGTCAGCGTCGGCCACGACAGGTCGAAGACCAGTGACCCGACGGCCAGTGCGGCGCAGGAGATTCCCACGACGCTCAGTACGAGCCACCCGACGACGCTCCACATGCGCAACCCGCCGGCGACCCACCGAGTTCGGAGCGCCACGGCCGACCAGATGATCCACCGCCTCAAGAACGGAACTCCGGAGCTGCGCATCATCTCTCGAAAGAACCGGTCGGACAGGGAGTCGCTGCCCAGGGCGCCCCGGTCTGGCTGCTCGGTGATCAGCTCGTCGTGGATCATCGCGGCCAAAGTGTGCTTGCCGTATGAGTTTTCGAACCACCGAAGGAACCGCGGGATGGTCGCCAGATCCGTGGGACTGTCGTCGCGCGGTACATACGTCCGGGCATCGTCGACAGCCCGACGCGCCTCCGTCGGATCCAGTCCCCGCTCAACCAGTTCGTTGACGAGGTAATCCTCCACGGGCGGATGGGAATAGCGGAACTTGCTCAGCACGTCGAACTGCCGCTCGTCGATCTGCACGATGCCGACCCCAGCACTCTCGACGCTCTCGTCGGTGTCGGACGACACGGCGACCTCGAACTTCGAATCTTCTACCGCCCGCCAGACAACCCATCGTTCCCCCAAGCCTGCAGCGTCACCCATGTGCTCTCCGAATCTCGACGATGCACACAAAGTACTTGGCTTGTTGAGCGTGAACTCTCAGATTCACGGAATCTCGATCCCCGGGCCCACCGATCGGCAGGCCCGGGATCGAGTCGATGATCAGCCCTTGATCACGGTGTCACCGAAGTGCTTCGAGAACCGCGGCTGACCGTTCCATGCCGTCACGCCGCCGTCGACTGCGATCTCCTGGCCCGTGACATAGGACGCGAGGTCCGAGGCGAGGAACAACATGACGTTGGCGATTTCCTTCGGCGCTCCCACGCGTGACATCGGGATGTTGTCCATGTAGCTCTGGAACGCATCGGGATGCCCACGCAGCGGTGAGGTCAGCTGCGTCTCGATCAGGCCGGGCGAGATGCAGTTGACGCGGATCTCGTCCAGCGCGTAATCCAGGGCAAGGCTTCGGGTGTAGTTGATCACGCCCCCCTTGGCCGCGGCATATGCGTTGAAGCCGTAGTCTGCGCGGGTGCCGGACACCGAGGCGGTGTTGATGATGCTGCCGCCCTGCTTCATCAGGTGCGGGACGGCATGGCGGCACGTGTGGAACAGGGCGTTGAGGTTGACGTCGACGATCCGGTGCCAGTCGGCCGGATCGATCATGTGGGTACGCCCGTAGATCCCGTAGCCGGCGTTGTTGACCAGGATGTCGAGGCCGCCGAGGAAAGCCACGGCCTGTTCGATCATCGGCCCGATCTGGTCGGGCTCGGCGAGATCGACTTGGACGAACTCGGCCTTGGCGCCTAGCTCATCGGCCAGCTGCTTGCCGCGGTCGGCGTTCATGTCGGCGATCACAACACTCGCTCCGTGCTCGCGGAACAGTCGCACGGCCTGTTCCCCGATGCCGTTGGCGCCGCCGGTGACGATGGCCTTCTTGTCGGTCAGCAATCCCATGATGATTCCTTTTCTGGTTGTGGGAGTGAGATTTCCAGTCATGAAGCGGTTGGCCGTCAGTCGGCCAGCCGGACCAGCTGCTTGCCGACGTTCTCGCCGGTGAAGAGGCGCCGCAGCGCAGTCGGCGCGTTCTCGAGGCCCTCGACGACGTCGATCTGGTTCTTGATCTGCCCCTGGGCGGCCCAGGTCGCGAGGTCGGCGGTCGCCTCCGGCGCCCGGTCGAGGTGATCGAAGACCAGGAAGCCGGTCATCGTGGCACGCTGCAGGGTGAGATTGAACGCGTTCGTGATCGGCGACCGACCCTGGGATTCGCTGTAGCCGGAGACCGACCCGCACAGCGCGATTCGTGCGCCCACCGCGATATGCGCGAGTGCCGCGTCGAGGATCTCGCCGCCGACGTTGTCGAAAAACACATCGATGCCGTCCGGGCACGTCTCGCCGAGTCGGGCGTCCACGTCGTCGTTCTTGTAGTCGATCGCTTCGTTGACGCCGAGTTCGGCGCGCAGCAGGTCGCATTTCCGGGGGCCACCTGCAATGCCCACGACCCGGCAGCCCTTGAGCTTCGCGATCTGACACACAACCGAGCCGACAGCTCCCAATGCACCCGAGACGACCACGGTGTCACCGGCTTTAACCCGGGCCACATCGATCAGACCGATGTAGGCGGTGAGACCGGTGATCCCGAACAGCGACAACGCCGTCGGCGCGTCGACACCGTCGGGCACCGTCACGGGTGGGATGAGGCCACCGAAGGGCGACCCGTCGCTGACCGCGTACTCCTGCCAGCCGAACGCCCCCGACACCACGTCACCGACCTGGAAGTCGGGGTGCTTGGACTCGACGACCTCGCCGACCGATGCCCCCACCATCAACTCGCCGATCTGGACCGCCGGGATGTAGCTGTCGAACTCCATGTAGGTCCGCTGCGCGGGATCGCAACTGAGCCAGCGGTTGCGCACGAGGAACTCACCGTCCGCGATCGAGGGAACGGCGTCGACGACCAGCTCAAAGTGCTCGGGGCCCACGATCCCGGACGGTCGCTGCGCCAACAGCCATCTGCGGTTCTTATCGACCATGAGTCGGTACTCCTTTCATTGATGACTGCAACTTTCACCATCAACTGTGATTTGGACAACGCCAGTCTGCGTCCCACGAGCAGCAAAGTATTGACAGTAGAGCCCAATCCATTGACAGTAAGGGACATGTCTGTGATTCGGGGCACATCGCTGCGGGGTTATCCGGAAGTGGTCACCGAACTCGGTGGCGATCCGAACGCACTGCTCACGTCCGCGGGCATCAGGCCGGATGACGTCGGCGACTTCGACGCTTTCTTCACCTATCTGTCGCTCATCCACGCCGTGGAATCAGCGGCCAGGACGACTCGGACGCCCGACTTCGGACGCCGACTCGCCCAACGCCAGGGCATCGAGATGTTCGGTCCGGTGGGGGTCGCGGCACGCACCGCCGAGTCCGTGGCCGGTGCGATCGACATCTTCGAGAGCTATCTCGGCGCATACAGCCCGTCCAATTCGGTGACGGTCGATCCCGGCGACGAGACGTCGTTCCTGGAGTTCAAGATTCTGATTCCCTATCCGCCCGCGTGTCCTCAGACAATCGAACTCGCACTGGGCGTGATGCTGCGCGTGTTGCGATTCCTGTTGGGGTCGGACTATGCGCCCACTGCAGTCCACATTCCGCACACCCCCCTGGCGCCGCAGGAGGAGTACCGGCGGTATTTCGCCTGTGCCCCGACGCTCTCGTCGGCCAGGGTCGGCATCACCGTCCTGGCAGAGGATCTCCGGCGCCCGCTGGTGCACGACGAGATGGCCCACGGGGTTGTCCTGGACTATCTCGACACCGTCGTCGACCGTCACCGACCCACGATGTCGTCGTCGATACGGCCCCTCATCCGGCAGCTGCTGCCTACGGGTTCTGCCGCGGTTCCGCTCGTCGCCGAGCAATTCCGTTTGCACCCCAAGACTTTGCGCCGTCGACTCGTTGCCGAGGGAACGACTTTCAACGCAGTGGTCGACGATGTGCGCCGCGAGATGGCCGAGCACTATCTCCGGGACCCCGACATCACCCTGAGCCACCTCGCCCGCGAACTCGGCTACGCCGAGCAGAGCGTTTTGTCGCGGTCGTGTCAGCGCTGGTTCGGCTCCAGTCCGGGGACACTTCGAGAGGAGTGGGGCGGCGGTCGGAGGTCGAGGCCTGGGCGCAAACTGAGTCGGGACGCTGACTACCAGCCCTGACCAGGAATTTCCCGCCACTGAGAAATTTTGTCTACCCTGGGACCAGTGAGGCCGAAACGACTGCGTGACACGAACGCCTCCCGTCTGACAGTGCTGGCGGTTCTGGCGACGATCTGCACTGCTGTGGGTTGTGCGACGGCGACCGAACCCACATCGGAACCCACTTTCCTACAGGTGGAGACCACCAGTGGCCATCTTCGCGGCGTCGCCACCGACTCGGGCCGCCAGTTCCTGGGCATCCCGTACGCCGAGCCGCCCGTCGGCGAGCTCAGATGGATGCCACCCGAACCTGTCGACAACCCCGACGCCGATGTGAACGCCGCACGCCCCGGCAGCCCGTGCCCGCAAACCCAGCCGGTCCCCGGTGACCACCCGGAACCGTCCGAGGACTGCCTGACCCTCAACGTCACCACTCCCCGGCAAAACAGTTCTGACACGGCACTTCCCGTCATGGTGTGGTGGCACGGCGGCGGTTACACCAGCGGAGCCGGCAGTTCCTATGACCCACAGCGACTCGCCGATCGCGGAAACGTCATGGTGGTCACCGCCAACTACCGGCTCGGCGTCCTGGGCTACCTGGGATTGCCCGGCATGGAAGGCGGTGGGAACTTCGGCCTCGCCGACCAGATCGAGAGCCTGCGCTGGGTCCGGGACAACGCACCCGCATTCGGCGGCGACCCCGACAACGTGACCGTCTTCGGCGAATCGGCAGGCGCCATGTCCGCTTGTGCTGCACTCACTTCCCCGGCGTCCGACGGCTTGTTGGATCGAGCGGTCCTGGCGTCGGGATCATGCATGCTCAACTGGCCCGACGGCGCGCTCTACCCCGGCGTCCCGGCACAGACCCCGTACTCGTCGGTCGCCGACAATCAGTCCACCAGCGTCGCGGCCGCCGAGCAATTGGGATGTGCCGGAGCGGACGCAGCAAACTGCCTGCGCCGACTTCCCACCGACCGTCTCATGGCCGTCAACCAGAACTTCTCCAACCAGCTCACCTACGGCACCGACCTTCTGCCCCAAAACCCCGCGGATGTGCTGAGAGGTGGTGATCAGCAACAGATTCCGGTGATCACCGGAGGCAACCACGACGAGCAGCGCTCCTTCGTCGGCGGGCTGCTCGCCGCGACGCCGGACGCGGTCACCGCCGCGACCTACCCGCAGCTCGTCGCGACGGCGTTCGGTGATCGGGCACCCGAGGTGTTGACACGGTATCCGCTGCAGCGGTTCGGAAGCCCCGGTCTCGCCTGGTCGACGGTGACCACCGACGCAGCGTGGGCATGTCCCACCCTCGACGGCGCAAGGCTGATGAGCAACCGCGCCCCCGCCTACCTCTACGAGTTCGCCGACGAGACGGCGCCGAACGTCAACCAGATCACCACGATTCCCCAGGGCGCCGCCCATGCGACCGACATTCCGTACTACTTCGATCTCACCGGGACGAACATGCTCCACACACCCCGTCAGCACGAGATCTCCGACGAGATGATCGACTACTGGACGTCGTTCGCACACGATGGCACGCCTCGGATCGAGGGCGGTGTCGAGATCCCCCGAGTAGACAAGAACACCACGCACGCACTGCAGTTCGGCACTGACGCAACCGGGATCGAGGACTTCGCGGCCGCCCACCAGTGCGACTTCTGGTTGCACGAGGGGTAGGAGACATATGCCCTCACCCCGGACCGACAACGACACCTTCATCCACCGGGCACGTCGCACGCAGCTCGTGGACACCGCCATCGCCGTGATCGCCGATCTCGGGACCGATCGTGCGACCATCTCCCGGATCGCCGCACACGCCGGAGTCACCCGCGGTGTGGTGACCTATCACTTCCGCGACCGGACCTCGTTGTTCGACGCGGTCGTCGCGCACGTCTACGAACTCGCCCACCGCGAGCTCGATACCCGCGTCCACACGACGAACGATCCACGAGAGTCGCTGCGTGAGTTCATCATCGGGAGCCTTGACTTCTACGCCGACCATCCGGCTGCGATGGCCGCATTGTCGGCGATCTACCGCTCACCGGACACGCCGCGCTCCGATCGGGCCGAGCATCGTTCGGAGATCACCGATCTGCAGGACATCCTGGTTGCCGGAACCAAGTCCGGACAGTTCCGCGACTTCGACCCGTCGGTCATGGCGGACACCATCCGAGCCGCCCTGGACGCGGCGCTTGTCCGGATCCGCTCGGGCACCGACATCGTCGGGGAGAAACGAGAGCTCTGGGCCATCGTCGACGGGGCGACGCGGATCACCGGTTGAGTAGAAGTCTCAGGGCGTCTCGACCGTCCGCGCGAGGATACCCAGGGTGGCGCGGATGCCGGCTTCGGGAATGATCGGGAAGACGCCACGGAGCTTGTTGTGCACACGGCTCCAGTCGTAATACGACGTGACGCGCGTTCCGCCATCGACGGACTCGAGCTGATAGCCGTACCGATGCTCCAGCGGCGGATAGCCCATGCCGGCGACCGTCCACTCGATCACATCGCCTTCGACATAGGCGGTGATGATGACCCGAACGTCGTACTTACCCATCGGCCGATCGTTGAGGGATTCCCGGTCCATGTGCACAACGAACTCATCGCCGACTGCGGTGACGGCCGGTCCGTCCGCGCTCTGCAGCATGCCGGAACTGTCGATCGCGACGTGACCGGCGGGCGACCGCAGCAGAGCGAAGATCTCCGCACGATCCGCCGCGATCAGGCGCGCCACTTCGAACCGTTCCGTCACACTCTCCGCTGCCGTCTCATGCGAGTCCGGTGTGGACATCAGGAACGACGCAGCGCCAGCACCGGGATCGTCCGGATGCCTTCGGTCTTCGACTCGTACTCCGCAAAGCCGGGGTACCGCTTGGCCTGCTCGCCGTAGATCTCGTCCCGGTCGTCGCCGGTCACCTCGGTGACCGCGACGTCAAAGCTGTCCGTGCCGACCTCGACCGTCGCGCTGCCGGCCGCCGTCAGGTTGTGATACCAGGCGGGATGGGTCGGGGCGCCCGCCTTCGACGCGAAGATGTACATGAGCGACGAGTCCTCGTCGTCGGGCATGTACATCAGCGGCGTCACGTTCTGTTTGCCGCTCTTGCGGCCGACGTGATGCAGGAGCACCATCGGCGCCCCCTCGAACGGGCCGCCCACCTTCCCGTCGTTCTCGCGAAACTCGTTGATGATCTGCGTGTTCCAGTCGTCCGCTTCGCTCATGACCGCCTCTGCTGTCGAAGTATCCCGCCCACTACACGTTTACCACCGAACGCCGGGTTCGTGGGCAGATGGCGGGTGAACAGGTGTCACGGCCAGAAGATGGTGCCGTTCGCGAAGTCCTGGGCGAAACGCGAACCCACACGGTATTCGCCACCGAGCGGCACGCCGTAGTAGCCGCGCGCACCGCCGGCGTCTTCCCACTTGCGCTGGATCTCGCCCCACACGATCTGTGCGCCGCCGGTCTTGCTCCAGCAGATGACGCCGCCTTGGAACTCGTTGGCCCGGCCGCTGCCGGCGCGCTCTTCGTTGCTGGTCGGGTAGCCGAGTGGTCCGCGTTCCCAGCCCGCCCTCTGCCATCGGGCTCGGATCGCGCCTCCGACCTGGTGTGCGGTTCCGTCGTCGACCGCGGGGTGGGTGTAGAAGGAGACATCACGCGCGAAGGTCTGGAACCGCCCACCCTGAGCGGCGGCTCGTTCGGCGGCCGTCGGTGCGCCCCATTTGAAGACCCCGCCACTACCCAGGTAGGCGTCGCCGATCTCGCCGCCGACCGAGTAACCGCCGATCATGATGTCCGCGTTGGCGTTCGGGGCCTGACCGACCACACCGCACGCGAGGGCCGCCAACGCGACGGCCACGAGCCTCGACGTCCATCGTGGTCGACGGGTCAGCGCCCGCGAAGTCTGAGCTGAGAACATGGCACGGAGTCTACGGACCGTGCGGGCGGGTGGGCTGTGCGGCTCCCCACATCTGCTCGCTATGTCAGGCCGACCAGCTCGGCCGATGCCGACCACAGTCCGTCGATGACGTCCTGGTGCCGGGCCTGCGGGTTCTCCAGTCCGCGGGCACGGTGACGGTGGAAGTAGACGCCATTGATCTCGGGGTCTGCGCCTCGGCGGGCGAGCGTGATCAGTGGCTCGGCACCCTGTTCGGGTGTGATGGTGCCGAGGTGACGTAGCGGCGTGCGGTAGTACAGTCCGAACACCCACGACCCACGTCCGAAACTGGTCGCCACGGCGCCCGGATGAACTGCGGCGGAATAGATCTTGTCGTCGGTCCAGCGCTGGGCGATTCCTCTGGTGAACATGATGTTCATGAGTTTGCTGGTGCCGTAGGCGAAGGTGTTCGAGCCGCGTCCGCGTTGTCGGTCCAGGTCGGACAGGTTGACCCGGCCGATCAGGTTGCCGATGCTCGATGTGTTGAGTACCAGCGCCCCGCGGTCGGCGGCCGCGAGTTGTTCGCGCAGCAGGTTGGTGAGCAGGAACGGCGCCAGGTGGTTGATCTGGAAATGCGGTTCGTGTCCGTCGGCCGTGCAGGTCTCGGAGTCAAAGGTTCCGCCGGCATTGTTGAGCAGCAGATCGATATGCCCGAAACGGCTGTGCACCCGTTTCGCAAGGTCGCGGACGTCGTCGAGCCGGGAGAAGTCCGCGATCAGCCCGGTGGCGCCCGTGTCGGCGGTGATCGCCTCGAGTTTGTCGGCGGAGCGTCCCACCACCACCATGTCGATGTCGGGACCCGCCAGGGCTCGCGCGGTGACCGCGCCGATGCCGTCGCTCGCGCCGGTGATCACCATCGTCGTGCGGGAACTCATCGATTGTCAGCCGCTTTCGTCTCGGAATCGTCGACGCCGCGTCATTGACGACCAGTATCGACCACCAACGTCGATCGAGTACTCGAATCGGAAAGACTCAGTCGAGAGTGATACGCAGCGGCCACGGCGACGATGTCACGATCGTGCCGTCGTAACGGGTCGCCTCGTACCCGGCGTCGGTGAGACGGAGTGCGGTGACGGTGTGGTCTTCGTCGACGATCCAGTAGTGCGGGATACCGGCCTCGGCGTACTCGCTGCTCTTGGTCACCCGGTCGGTGCGACGCGAACCCGGCGACACGACCTCGACGGCGAGGATCACCTGATCGGCGCCGATCTGTGCATCATCGGATGCGGTCGGGCGGACGATGAGGTCAGGGATTCGGACCGTCGGCGGCATGCGCGGGTCGATGACGACGTCAACCTCTGGAAGCACCTCGAGGCCGGCGGGAATCTGGTCCATGAGTTGCCGAGCGATGCTCAAGGCGACCCGTGCGTGCGAAGGGGTCGGCCGGGGCGACACTATGCGTACGCCTTCCTGCAGCTCGACCCGAACTCCGTTGTCCTCGCCGAGTGCCCACCACTCATCCAGCGACAGCAAGTGGATGCGGGCCTGACCGGTCATGATGGCAGTGTAGTTCGTTTCGAAATGTCATGTGGCCGAGACTGTCACGCGGCACGCGCACGTGGCGCTATCGTCGGAAGAGGAACCGGTTCATCCGCGACGAAAGCGACACTCATGCCAGACGCCGACATCCACTTCTACTTCGACCCCGTCTGCCCGTTCGCCTGGATGACGAGCAAGTGGGTTCGGAAAGTGCAGGCGCAGCGGGACTACACCGTCGACTGGCGGTTCATCTCGCTGCGACTTCTCAACGCGCACATCGACTATGAGTCACACTTCCCGCCCGAGTACGAGGCCGGCCACACCGCCGGGCTACGACTGCTGCGGGTGGCGGCGAGCGTTCGGCGCGAGCACGGCAGCGCCGCTATCGAGCCGCTGTACCCCGCGTTCGGCACCCGCATCTTCGACTCGCACACCGGCACCTACATGGTCGCCGACCGCGATCACCGCGGCACCGAGGAGTTCCTGTCACCGATCCTCGACGAGCTCGGACTGCCGTCGCACCACGTCGCCGCCCTGGACGACACCTCGTTCGACGACGAGATCCAGGCCGAGACCGATGCCGCACTGGCGCTGACCGGTCGTGACGTCGGCACGCCGATCATCCACTTCGAACCGCCGGAGGGTGTGGCCTTCTTCGGGCCGGTGATCAGCCGGTTGCCCAGCGACGCCGAGGCCGTCGAACTCTGGGACCACGTCATCGGGCTGGCCCGCTTCCCCGGGTTCGCCGAGCTCAAACGAAGCCTCCGGGAGAAGCCGCAACTGGTCGCCTTCGGGGTGGATGCCGACGAGGTGGGCGTGCAGGAGGACTGGCACGCCGGGAGTCGGCGCCTCAAGAAGTGAGGCCACCCCCTGCTGCCTGAGGAGCACGCGACGAAGGAGCGGGCGTCACGAAGGCCCTTCGTGACGCCCCCTCGCAAGCTCGGAGGCTCCTCAGGGACCAGGAGGTGCATTCTGGACAGATGAGCAGAGCGAACGTGGTGGCGATCGTGCAGGCGGGCGGCAAGGGCTCCCGGATGGAGGTGCTCACCGAGAACCGGGCGAAACCGGCTTTGCCGTTCGGCGGGAACTACCAGCTCATCGACTTCCCGCTGTCGAATCTGCACCACAGCGGGATCGACGAGGTGTGGCTGTGCGTGCAGTACGAGGCGCATTCGCTGCTCGAGCGGGTGGCCGGCGGGCGCCCGTGGGAGCTCGACCGCACGCGTGGCGGATTGCGTTTCGTCCTGCCCGAACAGACCGACGCCCCGGCCACCGAGGGCGGCTTCGCCACCGGCAACGCGGACCTGCTGTACCGGATCCGCCGCACGATTCGCGACCGCGATGCCGAGGCGGTGATCGTGATGAGCGCCGACCACGTGTACACACTCGATTTCGACGACGTCCTCGACACGCATCGCGCGGCGGATGCCGAGTGCACGGTGGTGACGACCACGTGCCCCCGCGACGAGGCCTCGGCCCACGCGACGGTCACCTATCGCAAGGACGGCACGGTCACCGACTTCCGCTACAAGCCCGAGCGGCCGACGACGTCGGTCGTCGCGGCGGAGATCTTCGTGTACCGGCCGAGCGTGCTCGTGACCGCACTCGAGGAACTCGCGTCGAGGACCGACGGCGACGCGGACGATCCGGGCGACACCGGGCTCGGCGACTACGGTGAGCACCTGCTCCCGTGGTTCGTGGCGCGGGGCAAGACCGTGGCACATCCGATGTCGGGGTACTGGATCGACGCCGGACGCCCGGAGACCTACCTGAAGGCGCACCGCGACTTGATCGACGGGACGATCGAGCTCGACGATCCGGGCTGGCCGGTTCTGACACGACAGCCCCAGCGCGCGGCCGCCCGCATCTGCGCCGGCGCCGTTGTCGCCGATAGTCTGGTCTCGAGCGGCGCCTACATCGCCGGAACCGTGCGGCGCAGCGTCATCGGCCCGGGTGTGCGAGTCGAGCAGGGCGCCACCGTCGTCGACTCGATCGTGTTCTCCGACACCGTGATCAAGGCCGGGGCCACGGTGTCCTGGTCCATCGTCGACGAACATGTCGTGATCGGCAACGACACGACCGTCGGCGGTCGTCCGCGGTCACGGCCGGTGCCGACCGAGAAGATCACCCTCGTGGGCACGGGCGCCCAGATCACCAGGGGGGCCCGGGTCGAGGGCGGGGCGCGCGTCTCGTCGGGGGCCAGAATCCGCCGGTGACTGCAGATCCCGCTACCGCGGCCGCCATCGCTTCCACACCGCACGACCGGTGGCCCGGGTCTTGTCGTCGTGGCGCAGTTCGACATCGCAGATGATCTCGGCTTCCGACGATTCGACGATGACCGCCCGCAGGTCCACGGGACTGTCGAGCGGACTGGGGCGCAGATATCGCACATCGATGCCTGCGGTCACGAACGGCAGCAACGCACCGTCGAGGGCCTGCCAGCCCTGCACCGACGCCTCGTTCATGACCCCGGCGGCCGAGTGGCAGTCGAGCAGGGTGGCGATGATGCCGCCGTTGAGGAAGCCGATCCCGTTGTCGTGCTCGGGCCACGGCGTGAACGTGGCGGAGACGAACTCGTCCTCGGCGTAACTCTTCAGGCGCAGTCCGCGAGTGTTCGCCGGGCCGCACCCGAAGCAGTTCATGGTCGGGAAGAGACGATCCTGGATCGCGATCTGTTCCACAGGTGATCAGTATCCGCTTCGCCATACACTTGCGTGCATGTCTGCCCAGATCGAGACCTTCCGAGCTGCTGCCGATCAGTTCGTCGGACTCACTCGGCGGGTACCTGACGACCGGTGGGACCACCCGGGCCTCGGCGACTGGACCATCAGATCACTCGTCGGGCACACGAGCCGCGCCCTCAAGACGGTCACGACCTACGCATACAAGCCGGCCGCAGATATCACCCTTGCTGGCGCCGCGGAGTACTACCTGGCGGCTGCCGCGTTCGATCAGGCCGCGGTCAGCGCGCGGGGAGTGCAGGCCGGGGTGGATCTCGGCGACGATCCGGTCGGACGCGTCTCGGCGATGGTCGAGGAGGCGATGACCGCGTTGCAGAGCACCGATCCCGACAGCGCCATCGAGACCCCGTTCGGCGGCATCCGCTTCGGGGACTATGTCCCGACGCGGATCTTCGAACTCGCCGTGCACGGCCTCGACCTGGCGCGCGCCCTCGGCGAATCGCTGACCTTGCCCGCGAACGTGGCCGAGGACACCGTCGGACTGCTGGGTCGGATCGCCATCGCGCGGGGCGACGGACCGTTGCTGCTGATGGCGTTGACCGGGCGCGAGTCGCTTCCGGTCGGCTACTGCGTGGTCTGACTCCGCCAGACCTGCCGATCGAAGGTCCGGGCAGGTCAGAAGCACGCACAACCCGATCGGATACCGTCGACGCCGTGCCGATGCTCCTCTTCGCCGCGCTGTTCCTGGCGCTGATCACCTTCTGGCTGCACCGACGTCTGGTCCGCGCCACCGCCCTCCCCCGTCCGTGGTCCGTGGTCGCCGACGTGGCCCTCGTGGTGCTGTGGGCACTGGCGGTGATCGGGGTCGGTACGGGCAGGCTGCTCGACCCCGCCTGGTTCCGGATTCCCGCGTTCGTCGGCCTGACCTGGATGGGTGCTCTGCTGTACCTGGTTCTCGGGTTGGCCGTCGTCGGGATCGTCTCGTTCGTCGTGCGCATGCTCCGCCGTATCCGTCACACGGCCGGCGAGGATGCGGCGCGTCGGCATCTGAAGGTGCTGCGGGTCGCCACCGCCGGCGTGGTGGTGGTCGCACTCGCGACCACGGCCTACGGCGTGGTGGAGGCTGCCCGGCCGCAGGTCGTGCAGCAGGAGGTCGAGTTGGCCGGACTGCCCGCCGGCTTCGACGACGTCCGGGTGGCCCTCATCTCCGATCTGCATGTCGGTCCCGCGCACAGCGCAGAGTTCACGCAGCACGTCGTCGACCTGGTGAACGAGCAACGCCCCGATCTGATCGTGATCGCCGGCGACGTCACCGACGGAACCATCGACCTGGTGGGCGCCGACATCGCGCCGCTCGCCGAACTGACCGCCCCGCTGGGCGTCTTCGGGGTCAGCGGAAACCACGAGTTCTACTCCGACGACGGCGGAGCCTGGCTCGACGAGTGGGAGAAAGTCGGTGTGCGCACGCTGCGCAACGAGCGGGTGACGCTCGAGCGCAACGGCGCGGCCATCGAACTCGCCGGCATCCACGACTACACCGCCCCGGAACCGTATGAGCCGGATCTGCCGGCGACGCTGGCGGGCCTGGACCCGGAACAGTTCGTGCTGCTGCTCGCCCATGAACCGCTCCAGGCCGAAGAGGCCTCGGATCTCGGGGTGGCCATGCAGGTCTCCGGGCACACGCACGGCGGGCAGATGTGGCCGATCCAGTATCTGGTGCCGCTGCAGCAGCCGTCTCTGGAGGGGCTCGACCAGATCGGCGACACCACGCTTTACACCACCCGCGGCGCAGGCGCGTGGGGTCCGCCGGTGCGGGTCGGTGCGCCACCGGAGATCACGATGCTCACCCTCCGCAGCGCGCAGTGACTCACGGGATACCCGCAGGCCACCGATGCAACGTGCGGTAGGTGTGACCGGCGGCGGTCCGGGTCAGGGCGACCGGCTCGTCGCCACCGACAGTGGTCGCCGCTGCGCCCAGCGCGGAGGCGACCGGCATCGCCGCCGGACCGAGCCGGTCGAGCGCGTTGGCTGCCTGCAGCCGTATCCACCCGCCCGGGTGTGACGACAGCGCCCACGCGAGGTGGTCGAGGGCACGGCGGTCCGCCACCGATGTGACAAGTGCTTCGGCCAGAACAACTTTGACGTGTGGGGCCTGCTCCGTCTCGAATGCATGCCGGAGTCGAGCGCGTAGCGACGAAGCGGCCCGGCCGTGTAACCCCAGGCCGGCCGCCGCCCAGAATCTGATCACGTCGTTACGGTGTCCGAGCAGATCGGCGAGACCGTCGCGGTGCAGAGGGTGTCGCTCGAGCGCTGCGCCGGCCAGGACGATGACGTCGTCCAGCGGGTACGTATCGCGGTCCCGGCTGCGGGTGAAGCCCTCGGCCGGAGCGCCTTCCGCGATGAATCCGTTGTCGTTGACGGCCAGCATGTGCTCGTCGAGGGCGGTGCGCAGCCTCACCAGTTCGCCGCGATAGGCCGGTCGCGCGGCGAGGTTGGTCAGTTCGTCGGGGTCCTCGACGAGGTCGTAGAGTTCCTCCGCCGGTCGACGGCGCCAGAACCGGTCCTGGCGTTCGGGCAGTGACCCGGCGCGATGGAGGGTCTCCCATTCGCGGTAGCCGGCCTGCAGCCACATGAACTGAATGTGCTGCCCGTTCGGCACCTGCGGCATGTAATTGCGGATATACCGAAATCTGCTGTCGCGCACCGTCCGCACGAAGTCGTACCGCTCGTCCATCCGGTTGCGGCCACCGAACGCATACGTTGCCCTCACCGTACTTCCACCGGCGAACGGCACACCCGACATCCATTCGGGCACCGGCGCTCCCGCGAGATCGAGGATCGTGGGTGCCAGCGCAGTACTGACACAGACCGGGTCGTCGACCGACGACCCGGGGGATGCGGGCGCGAGATGAGCCACGTTACGCCCGAATCGGGCGATCAGCGGTATCCGAAGCCCGCTGTCGTAGCAGAACCGTTTGGACCGCGGAAGCACACCGCCGTGATCGCTGAAGTAGAGGACGATGGTGTCGTCGGCGAGCCCGGCCTCCGCGAGTTCGCGCAGACGGAACGCGAGTTCGGCGTCCATCTGGTTGATCTGGTTCATGTACGAGGCCGCGTCGGTGCGGGTCGTCGGGGTGTCGGGACAGTAGCCCGGGATGCGAACGTCCTCGGGCCTCGTCGGTCCACCGAGAATCGGTGTGGGGGCCACCGCATGGATCGCGGTCAGCTCCTCGAGATACGGAGTCGAGATTCCCTCGACATCGGGCGCGGCGAACGCCATCGACAACTCGTGGGTCATCGTCGGATTGAAGACCGCATAGAACGGCGCACCTCGGGGTCGATTGCGCCAATGCGCGGTGCCCGACGACTCGTCCCAGGTTGCGGCAGTGCTCAGCCCCGACGCGTTGTAGTCCTCTTTGGCGTTGTTGGTGCAGTAGTACCCGCGCTCGCGCAGGTAGCGGGTCCACCCGGCACCGCCGAGTTGCGGCGGTAGTTCTCCGGCGGCCCGCATCTGGTTGGCCGGGGCCGACTCCTCGGCCGCGACACCGGTGATGAGCGCGAAGCGCGACGGGGCGCAAACCGGCGACGATGCGAATGCATTGGCCCACCGGATGCCGTCCGCGGCCAAGGCGTCGATGGTCGGTGTGCGGGCGGGGCCGCCGTACACGCCCAGATGCTGGGCGCCGCAGTCCTCGCTGACGAGCACGAGGAAGTTCGGCATCCGAGGGGGATCACCCGATGCACGCGCGGGACGCAGCGCCGCGCCGACGATCGCGGCGCCCAGAAGAGATCCCGACCCGGCGATCAGTCCGCGGCGGGACAGGCCTTCTCGCGCCGATGGACTCACAGCAACGAGAGTGGCAGACGTCGTCTGGGCGCGGAAGCGTTTCCGGCAGTGCGGGAAGAACTCGTGAGGTGGGCGACGATGCCGAACGGGCCCTTCGTGACGGCCCTCCGCAGGCTCCGGGCCTCCGCAGGGACCGGATGGTTGGCCCTCCGCAGGCTCCGGGCCGTCTGGCCGACTACTGCCCGTCGGCGGTGCCTTCGCTCCCACCGACCGCGTGACCATGATCCGAATGGCCGTCCGCGGGAGCGCCTTTGTAGATGTCCTTCTCCTCCGCGATGCGGTCGGTCTCGCCGATCTCCGGGTCGTCGGCCGTGGGCATCGCCGAGTGCTTGTCGTCGTACTCGGTGGGCATGTCGGGATCGAGCTCGTCGGGATCGGGCATGACGACAGCATGCCCCGAGACCGGGTCGTGCAAACACTCTCGGCCCGCACACCGTGCTCATGGTGTGCGGGCCGCGGAGCGGTCGAAACTAGATGATGGCGACGACGAGATTCCAGATGGCGACCCCGAGGTTCCAGACTGCGACGATCATGGTGTTCTCCTACCGGTGATGTGTGTGACGTAGCCGGTCGGCGACCGGACACCGATCAGACGCGACGTGAGCCGAAGAATGTTCCCGGCGCACCTGACGGCGAGGCCATACCTACAATCTGAACGTGCGGAACAAGCCCGTCACCGGCTACGACGTCGCCCGTCGTGCCGGGGTGTCCCAGTCGACGGTCTCCCGCGCCCTGCGCGACGACCCGCGGGTCATCAAGGAGACGCGCGACGAGATCCAGGCGCTGGCCAAGGAGATGGGCTACGTCCCGCACGTGACCGCCCGCAGTCTGATCACGCGACGGTCGTCGTCGATTGCGGTCGTGAGTGGCGACCTGCGCAATCCGTCGTATCCGACCCTGGTCAACACCCTGCAGGACCGTTTCGCGCGCGACGACTACCGGGTGCTGCTGATGAGCGACCGCACCGAGGGCTCGTTGGACGGCGACATCCGGGCGCTGCGCGGCGGGCTCGTCGACGGCGTCGTCTTCATCTCCGCCCGCCTCGATTCACCCATCGTCTCGGAGATGATCGACTGGCAGATCCCCCTGGTCATCCTCAACCGCGACGTCGACGGCAGCCAGGCCGGCCGCGTCGATCGGGTGACGTCGGACAATGTCGGCGGCGGACGGCTCGTCGCCGATCACCTCGTCGCGATGGGACACCGCCGGATCGGGTTGATCTCCGGACCGCTCGACAATGCGAGCGTCAAACTGCGCGAAACCGGGTTTCGGGACGCGCTGAAGCGGCACGGCATCGTCATCGACGATGCGCTCACGCACCGCGGCGCGGTCGACGCGAAGACCGGACTCGACGGCGGATTCGCATTACTCGACCGCGACGACCCGCCGACAGCGGTCTTCTGCATCACCGACTACGTCGCATTCGGCACCCTGGACGCGACGAAGCGACTCGGAATAGCTGTGCCGGAAGATCTCTCGGTGGTCGGGTACAACGACCTCGACATCTCCGGGTGGTCGATCCTCGACCTGACGACCGTGCGCCAGCCCCTGGAGGACATGGCGCTGGCCGCGGCAGAGCTCCTCCTCGCCCGCATCGACGGTGCCGCCGGCGCTCCGGTTCACCGGCAGTTCGGTGTCGACTGGGTGCAGCGCGGAACTGCCGCAGCACCTCCGTCGAACCCGTAACGCAGGCAACAAAGCCGTTACGCGGCAGCCACCGACCGGCAAAAAGTCCTGCATACATTCGAAGTCATGGAAATCGGCGTCTTCATCCCCATCGGCAACAACGGCTGGCTCATCTCCAAGAGCGCTCCGCAGTACATGCCGTCCTTCGAACTGAACAAGACCATCGTGCAGAAGGCCGAACACTACGGCCTCGACTTCGCACTCTCGATGATCAAGCTCCGCGGCTTCGGTGGCGAGACCGAGTTCTGGGATCACAACCTCGAGTCGTTCACCCTCATGTCCGCGCTCGCCGCGGTCACCGACCGGATCAAACTGTTCGCGTCCACCCCCATCCTCACGCTGCCGCCCGCGATCGTCGCCCGGATGGCGACCACGATCGATTCCGTCGCACCCGGCCGATTCGGCATCAACATCGTGACCGGCTGGGCACCAAACGAATACAGCCAGATGGGCCTGTGGCCGGGCGAAGAGCATTTCGGTAAGCGCTACGACCACGCCACCGAGTATGTGCAGGTGATGCGGGACCTGTGGGCCGACGGCGTCAGCAACTTCAAGGGCTCTTACTACGAGATGGACGACTGCGTCCTCTCGCCGCAGCCGGCCGCCGGATCGGTCCCGATCGTCGCCGCCGGACAGTCCAAGAACGGCATGAAGTTCGCCGCCGAGATGGCCGACTTCAACTTCATCCTCGGCGCCGGGATCAACACGCCGACCGCCATCACCGAGGCGACCGCGAATCTCATGCGTGAGGCGGACACCGCCGGACGGGACATGGGTGCGATGACCTTGTTCATGGTGATCGCCGACGAGACCGACGAAGCGGCACAGGCGAAATGGCAGGACTACCACGACAACGCGGATCTCGCCGCGCTCGGCTACATGGCCGATCAGTCGGCCACCGACACCAACGCCGACGACTCGTCGACCGCGAAGACCATCTCCCTGCCCGAAGGTGCGGTGAACTTCAACATGGGCACGCTGGTCGGATCGTATGAGACCGTCGCGAGGATGCTCGACGAGATCGCCGCCGTGGACGGGATCAAGGGGATCATGCTCACGTTCGACGATTTCGTCGAGGGCATCGAGAATTTCGGCACCCGCATCCAGCCGTTGATGAAGTGCCGCGCCAAGATCCGGCCCGAGGCCGCCTGATCACCGAGTCCGCCCCGCAGCATCCCCATCCGTGGCGGGTCTTCGCGGCCACCAGCACCGGCGTCGTCGCGGTCTTCGTGAGCATGAGCGGCCTCACGGTCGCCCTGCCCACGCTGACCCGTGAACTCGGGGCGTCCGCCGCGCAGGCCACCTGGATTCTGCTCGGCTACATGGTGGTCACGACCGCGCTGATCCTGGTGTTCGGCCGGTTGTCGGACATCGTCGGTCGTCGTCCGCTCTACCTCTGCGGATTGGTGGTGTTCACCGTGGCGACCGCGTTGTGCGTGTTCTCGCCGACGGCCGGGTGGCTGATCGCCGCCCGGGTGCTGCAGGGGATCGGTGCTGCCGCCGTGGTCACCAACAACACGTCGTTGCTCACCGACACCTTCGCGCCGCACCTGCTGGGTCGTGCGCTGGGTTCCAACGCGACGGTCGCCGCGGTGGCGCAGGTGCTGGGCCCGGTGGTCGGCGGTGCGGCCACTGCTGTATTCGGTTGGCGTGGATTGTTTCTCGCGGTCCTGCCGGTCGCGGCGGCGGCGACGGTCGCGTCACTGGCGGTGATTCCGCGGATGAGACCACCGGCGTCACGTCGAGAACCGTTCGATGTGACGGGCGCGATCCTGTCGTGTGTTCTGCTCACCCTGGTCGTGCTGGCGTTGACACCTGGTCTCACGACGGCGCCGTGGGCTCCGTGGGCGTTCTGGACGGCGGCCGCCGTGACCGCTGCGGCATTTGTCGTCGTGCAGGTACGTCGCCGGCATCCGCTGGTGGATCTGTCCCTGTTCCGCAGCCGCGGTATCGCGCTGGTGCTGCTGGCGGCGCTGCTGATCGCCGTCGCCACCTACGCAGTGCCGCTGCTGATCTCGATGTTCGCCCAGGCGGTCGACGGATCATCGCCCTTCGTCGCGGGCCTGCTGGTGACACCGATGGCCCTGGGCACGGTGATCGCCGCCTACGCCGCCGGACACCTGGTCAACCGGTTCACCCCGCGGGCCCTGTCGTCGTGCGGCATGGGTCTCACCGCTGTCGGGCTGCTGGCCACGACAGCCGCGCTGTCCGCAGGCGGCGGCACGGCGGTGGTGGCTGTCGCGCTGTCGGTCATCGGTTGCGGGATCGGTCTTTTCATGACGCCGAGCACCAGCGCACTGATGTTGTCGGTGGAGTCCGACCGTCGTGGCATCGCCAACGGGCTGCGCTCGACGTTGCAGAACGTGGGCAACCTGCTCAGCACGGCCATCGTGCTGGCGGTCCTGACTGCCGGCCTCGACGCCGCCGCGCGCCAGGCCGCCTATGCGGGGACGCCGGGGGCACTGACCACGAGCGGGATCGAGGATTTCCTCGACAATCTCGTCGTCGCCGGACTGGTACTCACCGGGATCGCCGCAGTAGGCGTGGCGGTGTGCCTCGGATTTCCGCGGCGCACCTCCGATTCGCCCCGTCCGTTCACCACGACCGCACCCCACGGCACCGACCGACCGAAGGAAACCGCATGAATCCCTTCCCCTCCGACGACCGGTCCCGTCAGGCCGCCGACTACGCGCAGGCCGGCTTCGGGCAGGAACTGCAACCGGGTGTCCGACCCGCACTGGTGGTGGTGGACCCCGCACGTGCCTACGTCGATCCGGAGTGTCCGCTCTACGCCGGTGTCGAAGAGAACGTGGAGGCGATGCGCGCGCTGGTGCACGCCGCGCGCTCGGCCGGTATCCCGGTGGTGTTCACCGAGGTCCGGCTACGCGCCGACGGTGTCGACGCCGGCGTCTTCTTCAAGAAGGCGGGAACGCTGGTCGCGTTCTGTGAGGGCAGCCCCTACGCCGATCCGATCGACGGACTCGAACCGGTCGACGACGAGCTCCTGATCACCAAGAAGTACCCGAGCGCGTTCTTCGGAACCTCGCTCAACTCGTACCTGACGTCGATGCGCGTGGACACGGTCCTCATCGCGGGCCTGTCCACCAGCGGCTGCGTGCGCGCCACGACCCTCGACACGATGCAACACGGCTACGTCCCGATCGTCGTGGCCGACGCGGTCGGCGACCGTGACCCGGCGATCCACGCCTCGAATCTGTTCGACATGCAGCAGAAGATGGCGGAGGTATGGTCGCTCGACCGGGCGGTCGGTTATCTGTGCCGCACCGCAGAATCCCGGACCTGATCGACACGTCCACGCCAACAGGCCCGACCCGCTCACCGGAAAGGACCACCAGTGACCACCACCGTCGTCGTCGGCAACCCCAAGCCGGCGTCCCGCACCCTCGATGCCGCCACCCGGCTCGCCGTCGCGCTCACCGGAACCGAACCCGACACCACCATCGACGTGATCGAACTGGGCACCGGGCTGCTCGGCTGGGGTGATGCGACGGTGGCCTCGGCCGTGCGGACCGTCGCCGACTCCGAGCTCGTGGTGTTCGCGAGTCCCACCTTCAAGGCCAGCTACACCGGAGTCCTCAAGTTGTTCCTGGACCAGTTCGCCACCGGCGACGGCTTGCGTGACGTCACTGCCGTGCCACTGATGCTGGGGGCCGGCCCCGGCCATGCGATGGCCCCGGATCTGCTGCTCAAACCGGTCCTGGTGGAACTCGGCGCGACCTGCCCGGCACCCGGTCTCTACCTCATCGATTCCACGTACACCACCGACAGCCGTATCGCCGACTATGCCGAACGCTGGGCCCGGGTTCTCGGCCGGACCAGCCGGATGGAGGCGCCGTGACCGCACCGAAGTCCGACGGCGCGGTGCTCCGTCGAGTGTTCGCGAATGTCCCGGCCGGCGTGATCGCGATCTGCGCGGACACCGGAACGGAGCGGATCGGGATGGCGGCGAGCACCTTCGTGCCGGTCTCGCTCGACCCGCCGCTGGTCGCGTTCTGTGTCCAGAACACGTCCACCACATGGCCACGGCTCGCCGCCCGAGACCGGTTGGGTATCAGCGTGCTGAGCTCGACGCAGGACACCGCGGCCCGGGCCCTCGCCGCGAAGAGCGGTGACCGGTTCTCCGGGATCGACACCGAGACCCACGAAGACGGCGCACTGTTCGTCCGCGGCTGCCCCGTCTGGCTGGACGTGTCCGTCGACCGGCAGGTTCCCGCCGGCGACCACGCGATCGTCGTGATGGCGGTGCACGACCACTTCGTCCACGACACCGACACCGACGTGGACCCGATCGTCTTCCATCGCAGCGAGTTCCGACGACTCGCCTCCTGAGTTCCGGTGGCACCCGCCCCGCGGTGGGTGACGGCGACCGTGGTGACGAAAATGTGACCGCCGATGGCTTCGCTGGCCCCGCGGCCCGTTGTCCTCCAAGATGGCAGCATGGTCGAACACAACGCGGCGATCGGCGTGATCGGCGGGTCGGGCTTCTATTCGTGGCTGGCCGAGGAGGCCGCATTCACCGACGTCGTCACCCGGGATGTGACCACGCCTTTCGGTGCACCGTCCGCGCCACTCACCGAGGGAGTGCTCGACGGACGGCGGATCGTCTTCCTGCCCCGGCACGGGGTCGGTCACGAATTCCTTCCGCACACGGTGCCGTACCGGGCGAACCTGTGGGCGATGCGTGAACTCGGCGTCCGCAAGATCCTCAGCGCTTCCGCGGTCGGCGGCCTTCGACCCGACGCCGGCCCGGGAACGGTGGTGATCCCGGACCAGATGGTGGACCGCACGACGTCACGTGCCCAAACGTTCTTCGACCGACTCCCGGCCGGGCACTCGCACGGCCCGATCCACGTGTCCTTTGCCGACCCCTACTGTCCGGCGGTGCGAAAGACGCTGACACGACACGACGACGTGCGCGACGGCGGCACCCTCGTGGTGATCGACGGGCCGCGGTTCTCCACGCGCGCCGAGAGCCGGTGGTATGCCGCACAGGGATGGTCGGTGATCAACATGACCGGCCACCCCGAAGCGGTTCTGGCCCGCGAACTGCAGATCTGCTACGCGAACGCCTGCCTGGTCACCGATCTCGACGCCGGCGTGACCGAGGGGGAAGGTGTCACCGCATCCGAGGTGTTCGCCGAGTTCTCCAGGAATCTCCCGGCTTTCGCCGGGTTGTTGCTCGCGGCGATCCGAGACCTCGACCCGGACGCCGACTGCGCGTGCGCGGCCGGGGACCACGATGTCGACGCGGTCATGCGGGACATCACGTGACACGGGTGATGGTCACCGGCGCAGCCGGTTTCATCGGTGGCCGGATCGTGGCGCAACTGCGGGAGATGGGCATCGAGACCGTCGCGGTCGACGCCATGATCGCCGAAGCGCACGGCGCCGACGCCTCCACGCCGTCCGATGTCATCCGGGCCGACGTCACCGATGTCGACTCCATCGCCGAGCATCTCGACGGTGTCGACGTCGTCTGCCATCAGGCGGCGATGGTGGGTATGGGCGTGACCCTCTCGGACGCACCGCTCTATGCCCGGCACAACGACCTCGGTACCGCAGCGCTACTGGCCGCCATGCACCGTGTCGGCTGCCGACGACTGGTGCTCGCGTCGTCGATGGTGGTCTACGGCTCCGGTCGGCTCCGCACCGAGGACGGGCAGCCGGTCGAGAGCCCGCCGGCCCGGGACCCGGACCGAACACGATTGGGCGACTTCGAGTATCACACGGCGGATGGTCGGTCGATCTCATGGGAGCTGACCGACGAGGATGCGCCGTTGCGGCCGACGAGTCTGTACGCGGCCAGCAAGGTCGCCCAGGAACACTATGCTCGCGCCTGGTCGGTGGCGACCGGCGGATCCGTGGTCGCGTTGCGCTATCACAATGTGTACGGGCCCGGAATGCCCCGCGACACACCGTATGCGGGTGTCGCATCGATCTTTCGGTCACGACTCGCCTCCGGACGGGCCCCGCTGGTCTTCGAGGACGGCGGGCAGATGCGCGACTTCGTGCACGTCGACGACGTCGCCGCAGCCAACCTGGCGGCGATCGACTCGCACACAGCAGGTTTCAGCGCCCTCAACGTCTGCTCCGGCCGACCGATCACCATCGGGGAGGTCGCCGAGATCCTCGCACGACAGATCGACGGCCCTGCGCCGGTCATCACCGGCGAACTGCGGCCGGGCGACATCCGCCACATCGTCGCCGATCCCGCACGGGCACGCGACGTCCTCGGTTTCACCGCGCAGGTGTCACCTGAGGACGGTCTCGCCGAGTTCGCCACCGCACCGCTGCGCGCCGCGGCACGCTGATCCTCCGACCGAACGCCGGCAGGACCTCAGCCGAGCCGCCCGGTCTCGGTTCCCACCGCCCGCCGACCGGTCGGCGACCTCGGCAGAAGCACCTCGAACCTGCTGCCCCGCACCGTGTTCGATGCGATGATCTCGCCCGCGTGGGCGTCGACCAGCCCACGTGCGATCGCCAACCCCATCCCCGATCCGACCGGCAGCCCGCCACCGTTGACGGGTGTCCGCGAGGTGGTTCCCCGGTAGGCGATCTCGAAGATCCGGGACAGATCCTCCGGCGGAATGCCGGTGCCGTCGTCATCGACGACGATAGACACACTCCCGCCCGCATCGGTGACCACCAGGTCCACCGCCCCGCCCCGGCGGGTGTGCGCGATCGCATTGACGACCAGGTTGGTCAACACTCGCGACAAGGCCGTCGAACTGGCCGTGGCCACCACCGGCCGATCAGGGGCGGTGACCCCGATACTCACCTCGGCGCGACGGGCCGCACTGCCCAGCGCGGTGGTGACCTCGTCGACCACCTCCCGGACGTCGACGGGCTCGAATTCCAGTGTCATCGCACCGGAGTTGATCCGCGACATCTCGAACAGATCGTCGACCATCTGCGACAGACGAACGGTGTTGGTGTCGATCTCGCGGGCGAACTCCTCGATCTCGTCGGGTGAGGTCACCACCTGATCCGACAACGCTTCCGCGAGCGCTTTGATGTCGGCCAACGGGGTGCGCAGGTCGTGGCTGACCCAGGCGATCAGTTCCCGCCGTGAATGTTCGGCCGCGCGCTCCTGTTCGCGCATCTGCCGCTCCCAGACGGTGCGTTTGGCCTGCAGATGACCCAGCATCAGCGCCAGTGGCGCCGTGACCAGCGCGACCGCGGCGAGCACTGCCGCGACCCGTGAACTGTCGTCGGTGAACATGAAGCCACTCACCCCGTAGATCGCGGTGAAGGTGGCCGCCAGCGGTACCAGGATGATGGCGACCATGTTGGCGCGCAGCGACATCCCCCGGATCAGATAGAGCACGCCGGCCCCGGCTGCGGCGATCGGCGCAGTCATCGCCAGCGCCACGGCGAAGATGCGCAGCGTCTCGGTGGTCATCGGGGCGTCCTTCCGTCGGGTGTCGCGGTGTTCCAGCGGTAGCCCCGGCCCCAGACCGTTTCGATGCGCGCCGCGGCGCCGAGCTTCGCCCGCAGCCGCTTGACATGCACGGTCACCGTGGAGATGTCGCCGAAACTCCAGCCCCACACCTGATCCAGCAGCTCCTCGCGGGTGAACACGGCGTCGCGGTTGCCGAGAAAGAAGACGAGGAGATCGAACTCGCGTTTCGTCGTGGACACCGAGCGCCCGTCGACGATGACGGCGCACGCTGCCGGGTCGGCACGGATTCCGCCGTCGGTCAGGTGATCGGCATCCGGTGTCACCCGCGTGGAGGAGGCGCGGCGCAGGACCGACTGCACACGCAGACTCAATTCCCGCGGGCTGAACGGCTTCGCCACGTAATCGTCGGCGCCGGATTCGAGTCCGGCGACACGGTCGTCCTCGTCTCCGAGCGCGGTCAGCATGATGATCGGCAGATCCCCATGTACGCCGCGACGGACGTTCTCGCACACGGAGATCCCGTCGCCGTCGGGCATCATCACATCCAGGATGGCGAGGTCGACGTCTCCATCGTCGATGCAGGACAACGCTTTCGCACCGGTGTCGACCACCGTCACGTTCATCCCGTCACGTTCGAGATATCGCCGCACGACGTCGGCGACCACGCGGTCGTCGTCGGCCACCAGAATGCGCACCATCACCCGTCTCCACTTCACCAATACGTCAACAGCAGGTGGTTGGCGGCCAGCGCCAGTCCCGCCTGCGCGATGAGCCAGACCCGCTGATGGCGCCGCGGCAGCAGCCCCACCGACACCATCACCCACAGCGAGAACGGAAGCCAGATGCGTTCGGTCTCCGCCTTGCTCAGCGCACTGAGGTCCGCGGCGACGATGGCGATCAGCCCGCCGAGGACCAGGAGTGTCGGCGCGCTGCGCCACATCACACCTGGTGGCCACCGAAACGTCCGGCCCACACCGGCCGCCGCGGCCGGCCCGAGTGCACACAGCGTCGCCGCGATGTTCGCCCACCCCCAGTACGAGAACGGGCGGTCACTGGCGATGCCCTGGTAGTAGCGGTCGACCACCAGGTGGTAGCCGTCGAACCACCAGAATCCTGCCGCCCAGAACGCCGCGACCACGCCCAGCGCCGCCACGCACGCCCACGGCAGGGGCCGTGCGGTGCGTGTGGCGAGCAGCACCGCGACCGCCACCGCACCGATCAGAACCATCCCGTAACTGAGAAAGATGCAGAAGCCCAGCAGCACGCCCGCCGCGACCGCCCAGCAGATGGTGGCGGGTCCCCGCGACGTCGCCGCGATCGCTAGCAGTGCCACTCCCCACGCGGCGACACCCATGAAGTAGCCGTCCGCGGAGACACCGACCCACACCCATCCCGGGAACAGGGCGAGGAAGGGCGCGCAACGCCTCGCCCAGCCGTCGTCGCCGAGCCTGCGCACCGTGATCAGGACAGCGGCAACGGCGCTGGTGCCGATCACGATGCACCAGGTACCCGCCCATCCCCCGCCATCGAGGCCGAGCCGGTCGAGGACCACGAACGTCAGCAACGCGCCCGGCGGATGCCCGGACACGTGCGTCGTCCACGAATCCGGTTGGCCGTCGATGATCCGATCGGAGAACCCGCGCAGCATCGCGCCGATCCCGTCGACGCCCGGGACCTCGGCGAGGTATTCGTCTGGCCGCTCCAGCCGTCCGGTGTAGCCACGTTCGCGGCCGTCGATCAACGCGAGGCTCACCGTCCAGGCCATCGCCCATCCCCACGTGACCAGGCAGAGCACCCCGAACGAGACCCGTCGGGAGATCGCAGGCATCGCGATCACGGCGAGTACGGCAAGCACGATCGCCGGTATGGTTCCGGGCCCGTCGTGCGGCAACCAGTTCGCGAACAGGGGCGGCGCCTGGGCGAAGATGCGCCCCAGCATCGAACGGTCGTGAACCAATGGAACGTACGCGGCCGCTGCCACGAGAACCACTGCGACCGTGACACTTACGACATCACGCCGCACCGTCGGCCGGCCAGTCCGGCCGACGGACGCGGAACCTGTCGGGTCCCGTTCGTCCTCGGTCACGGTTTCGGCCATGGTGCAACGGTATTGGTTCGGGCCACATACGCGGGGGCCGACGGGGGTGTTGTCACACTTCCGTCATCACCGGAAACCTGTTTCTGCAGCGCCGACGCTCCTACCGTGAGAGGGGTGAACCCCACCGAGGTCGCCGTGATCATCCCGTGCCGCAACGAGGCCGGCTCGATCGGCGACGTGGTGTCGCGGGTTCCGGCCGGCATGCAGAGCATCGTCGTCGACAACGGCTCCGACGACGCGACCGCTGACCGTGCGCGGGAGGCCGGGGCGACCGTGGTGTACGAGTCGGAGCCGGGGTACGGGTCGGCGGTGACGGCCGGTGTCACCGCGGCCGACCGCGACGTGGTCTGCACCATCGACGGTGACGGGTCGATGGACCCGGCCGAGCTCCTCGACCTCGTTGCCGACCTCGATCGCGGAGCCGACCTCGCGGTCGGTCGGCGCCGGCCGGATTCCCCACGCACCTGGCCCCTGCACGCGCGGGCGGGCTCCGCCGCGGTGGCCGCCTATCTCCGGCGCCGCTACCACCTGCCCATCCACGACATCGGGCCGATGCGCGCGATCCGTCGCGACACGCTCATGAGCCTGGGCGTCGCGGACCGGCAGAGCGGCTATCCCGTCGAACTGCTCCTGCGGGCCGGTCAGGCGGGACTGCGGGTCACCGAACGGGACGTCCGGTACACCGTGCGCACCGCGGGGCAGTCCAAGGTGTCCGGCTCCATCCGGGGCTCGGTGCGCGCGGCCCGCGATTTCGTGATGGTGCTGCGATGACCGACTCCGCGGTGCTCATCGTGGCGAAGGCGCCGGTACCGGGCCTGGCGAAGACGCGCCTCGCGACACGGTACGGCCCCCGGGGGGCGGCAGCTCTTGCGGCGGCCGCGTTGCTGGACACCTTGCGGACCGCCCGTCAGGTGGCCCACACCGAGGTGATCGTGGCCTACACGGGTGATCTCGGGGCGTCCTACCGCGCCGACGACCTCCTCGCCGCGTTGCGCGACGTCACGCTCCTTCCCCAACGCGGCGACGGGTTCGCCCAGCGCCTGACCAACGCCCATCTCGACGCCGCGGCCACGGGCGCCGTCCGGGTGCTGCAGATCGGGATGGACACCCCACAGGTCCGTGTCGACGATCTCGAGGGCGGACTGTCCGCGCTCGAGGGCGGACGGTCGTGCGTGCTCGGGGAGGCGTGTGATGGCGGTTGGTGGGCGTTCGGCACCGTCCGAGCCCAGGGCGCCCGAGCGCTGGCCACGGTTCCCATGTCGCGTCCCGACACCGGGCGGCTGACCAGAGACGCGTTGGCCGGGGCAGGCCTGACCGTGCACCGACTCGCGACGATGTCGGACGTCGACGTCCCAGACGACGTCGACGCGGTTGCCCGTGCATGTCCGGACGGCAGTGAGTTCGCCTGCACAGCAGAGCATCTGGGGACGGTGGTGCGATGATCTCCGATTCCCTGTCGGGCCCCAACCCGTTCGACGCGATGTTCGCCTCCCGGCACACGGTGCTGCGGTCCGCGGACGGGGAGTTGCGTCGGTGGCCGGTCAACCGGTGGTGTGGGGTCGAGGACGTCGACGCCGTCGAGGCCGAGTCGGTGGACCATGAGTTCGACACCAGGATCGCCGACCGGTGTCGCGGAGCCACCATCGATCTCGGTTGCGGCCCCGGCAGACTCGTCGACGTGCTCGTCGCACGACGGATGATCGCGTTGGGTGTCGACAGTTCCACCGTCGCGGTGTCGATGGCCCGACGACGCGGGATCACGGTGCTGCTGCGCGACATCCACGGTCCGCTCCCCGGGGAGGGACGCTGGACCACGGCATTGCTCATCGACGGCAACGTCGGCATCGGCGGCGCCCCCGAGCGCGTGCTGGCCCGCGCAGCCGAACTGGTGCACCGGGGCGGGACCATCGTCGTCGAGATCGATCCGGCCGTCGAGCACGTCGAGTACGAGACGGTGCGCGTCGAGGGCGACGAGTATGCGAGTTCGTGGTTCCCGTGGGCCCGGATCGGACTTCTCGGAGCCGAGAACCTCAGTGGCTGCTGCGGATTGAGAATCGCGGGGACCTGGGAGCACGGTGGCCGACAGATCGTGGAGATGTCGCGGCCATGACCACCACCGACGACGACACTCCGGGACTGCGTAGCCCGCGGATCACCGCACGGATCGGTGTGGCGCTCGGCGTCAGTTTCGCGATCTGTTTCGTCACCGGCCTGCTCAGCCATTGGATACAGCATCCACCCACCTGGTTCGACTGGATCTCCCGACCGATCTGGCTCTATCTCGTCACGCAGGGCGTGCACGTGATCTCCGGATGCGTGGCGATCCCCCTCCTGCTGGCCAAGCTCGCGGTGGTTTACCCGAAGCTCTTCGAGAAGCCGCTGCTCGGCTCACCGGCTCGGGCGCTCGAGCGGGCATCCATCGCGGTTCTGGTGTCGGCGAGCATCTTCCAGTTGCTGACCGGTCTCCTGAACATCGCACAGTGGTATCCGTGGTCGTTCTTCTTCCCGGCCACCCACTACGCGATGGCCTATGTGGTGGTCGGCGCGCTCGCGATCCACATCGCCGTCAAGCTGCCGATCATCCGGAATGCGCTCGACGGCCCGGTCGACCGTCGGGCATCTGATCGCCGTGCGCCGTCCGGTCTCACCAGACGTGGGTTCCTGAACCTCACCTGGGCGGCAGGCGGGCTCAGCGCACTGGCGTTCGCCGGTCAGACGATCCCCCTGCTGCGCCCGGTTGCCTTTCTCGCCCCACGCAACGGCGACGGACCTCAGGGACTTCCGATCAACCGCACCGCGGAGGCGGCCGGGGTGATCGGACCGGCCACCGATGCCGGCTACCGACTCCGGGTCGCCGGGAGGGAGGTCACCCGGGACATGACCCTCGACGACCTGCGCCTCCTCCCGCAACGAACCGTCAACCTGCCGATCGCGTGCGTGGAGGGCTGGAGCGTCGGCGCCACCTGGACCGGTGTCCGCCTCGCCGACCTGGCCGCGCTGGTGGGCGGCGACGGGTCGCGCGGCGTGCGGGTGATCTCCCTGGAGCGGGGCCTGTATGCGGTGAGCGATGTCCCCGCCGCCCAGTCGGCCGACCCCCTCACTCTCATCGCGTTGCGCCTCAACGGCGAGACGCTGAACCTCGACCACGGCTATCCGTGTCGTCTGATCGCGCCCAATCTGCCGGGCGTGATGCAGACGAAGTGGGTCTCCCGGATCGAGATCTCGTGATGGGCAGGGTCTCGTGATGGGCAGGGTGCGGTAATGGTCGAGCGCGGCATCCGTGCGGTCCTGATCGGCTGCGGCGTCGTCGCCTGCGGGTATGGCGGATGGCTGCTGTGGGACCTCTCGACCGCCGACAAGGTGTCGGTGGTGATCTGGCTCGTCGCCGGCCTGATCGTGCACGACGCCGTCTTCGCGCCCCTCGCGCTCGGCATCTCCTGGCTGCTGCGCGACCGGCTGCCGCTGTGGTGGAGCCGTACGCTGCTGGTCGCACTCGGACTGTCCAACGTGCTCATCGTCCTGGCGTTGCCGGTCATCCTGCCTCGGCCGCCCGACGATCAGATCGCGAACGCCACCATCCTGAACCGCGACTTCGGGCTGGGTCTCACCGTCGCGCTGCTCGTCGTCTGGGGCCTGGTCTTCGGCGTCGCGGCGTGGACCCGCCGGCGCGCCGACCCGGCGACCTGGGCCGATCCGCTGCCCGACCCTCAGCTGTTCGATGTCCACCGCGTGAGGAATCCGCGGACCTGATCGACGTCGGCCGTGGTGGCGATCCGAGCCTGCGTTCTGTCGCGCGCCGATCGTGCGTCCGCGCGTGCAGCTTCGCGCGCGAGGCCACGGTGAGCTTCGCGCGCGAGGCCACGGTGGACGCGCGACGCTCGATACACTGGGCCGCGATGTGTGCAGCAGTCAACTGGGCCGACGGCACAGCGCCGTCGAAGATGTTCGCCAGCGACAACGCGGCCGGCGCCTGCGCCGAGATCGTGGACGCGGTGGTGGCCGTCGCGGACCAGGCCCACCTCGCCTACGGCAACGACCCCGTCACGGCGACCGCCACCCGACGGGTCGCCGAGATCTTCGAGACCGATGTCGACCTGCACTGTGTGTCGACGGGTTCGGCGGCCAACTCGCTGGCGCTGTCGGCACTCGTCCGCCCATGGGGATCCATTCTGTGCCACCGCACCAGCCACATCCAGGTCGATGAGTGCGGCGGACCCGAGTTCTACACCGGCGGAGCCAAACTCGCCCTCCTCGACGGGGACGACGGCAAGATCCACCCGGGGCAGCTGCGTCGCGCGGTGGCGGACCGGGTCGGCGACGTGCACAGCGTGCAACCCCAGGTCCTCAGCATCACCCAGGCCACCGAGACCGGGTCGGTCTACACCCTCGACGAGGTCCGCGCCCTCACCTCGATCGCGCGTGAGGCCGGGCTCCGCGTCCACATGGATGGTGCCCGCTTTGCCAATGCTCTTGTCCACCTTGATCTGTCGCCGGCAGAGATGTCGTGGCGAGCAGGGGTCGACATCCTCTCGTTCGGTATCACGAAGAACGGCGGGATGACGACCGACGCCGTCGTCTGCTTCGACGTCGCGTTGGGCACCGAACTCGCCTTCCGCGCCAAACGCGCCGGTCAGCTCGCATCGAAGATGCGGTTCGAGTCCGCCCAGGTCCTGGCGTACCTGTCCAATGACGTGTGGCTGCGCAACGCACGACACGCCAACGCGATGGCACAGCGCCTGGTGACGGGACTGCGAGCCACGCCGACCGTCCGGGTCCGCGGGTCCGTCGACGCCAACCTCGTGTTCTGCGAGTTGCCCGAGCCGCTGCTGTCGGGGCTGCTCGATCGGGGATACGTGTTCCACCACGGCATCCCGGAGCCGGGCGTCGCCCGGCTCGTGACGTCGCACGCAACCACCGCCGACGACGTGGACGAATTGCTCGCCGCGTTGGGCTGAGTCACCGCGCTGGACTGAGTCACCGCGGCTGCCGCGCCCCACCTTTCGTGCTCGCAAAGGGTCGGCGACGAGTGAGGTCGATAGCTCACACCGCCGCCGCCGATGTGTCACCGTTAGATCATGAGCAGCCAAGAGTTCGATACGAACAAGCTGTTTCCCGGCAAGTTCTTCATCAGCACGGCACTCGAGGTACTCGAGTCCAAGGAGCGGATGACGGGGCGCCTGCGTCGCCGTTTCATCCAGCGCGCCGCGATGGCCGGCATCATCATCGGAATCTTCTACCTCATCAACTACACGATCGTCGGCGCCTTCGACTCGATGGGTGACACCCCGGATCAGTTGCACGTGATCGGCAAGATGATCGGTGCGGCGACATTCGGGTGGGCACTGGTCTTCATCTACTACACGAAGTCCGAACTGCTCACCTCGAACATGATGATCGTGTCCATCGGTATCTACTACCGCAGGATCACCGCGATGAAGTTCGTGCGAATCCTCGGCTTCTGCTACCTCGGCAACATCATCGGCGGGCTGCTGATCGCCGTGTTGCTGTGGGGCACCACGTTGATCCACGGCTCGGTGCTCGAAGCGATGAACCATTCTGTCGACGTCAAGCTCGGCTATCTGTCCGAGGGTGTCACCGGCTGGCTGGACCTCTTCATCCGCGCGATCCTGTGCAATCTGATGATCAACATCGCGATGCTGCTCGTGTACAACGGCTACCTGAAAGAGGACATCGCGAAATGTCTCGCGATGATCGTCTCGGTGTTCGTCTTCGCCTTCCTCGACTTCGAACACTCGGTGGCCAACACCGTCCTGTTCATGATGGTCGGGCTCGAGGAGGGGATCGCGGTGGGGCCGGCGCTCGGGAACCTCGGGATCGTGTTGCTGGGCAACTTCGTGGGCGGCGGCATACTCATCGGCTTCTACTACGCGTGGGTCAACGACGAACGGGACACCCACCTGCCCTCGCTACGCCGCCACCGTGACTCCGGGCGGGGCTGACGACAAGGCGTAGGGTGGCCCTGCCATGGGTCATTCCTTCGCTCACGTCATCGACGCAACCGACCTCAACCCGCGCCTGCGCCGCATCCGGCTGGAAGTGCCCGACCTGGACGCACTGGGTCTGCACGGCGCTCCCGACGACGCCGTCGGCATCTATTTTCCCGCAGCCGATCAGTCGTCTCCGCCTCCGATGGAGCACCGCGACGGCGTGTGGGGCTACCACGATCCGGCCACGGCGCCCGACGCACGGTCGTACTCGATCCGGACCGTCGACCACCCCGCCCGGACGATCGACGTCGACTTCGTCGTCCACGCCCGCGGACCCGCCACGTCCTGGGCGCAGCGTGCGCGTCCCGGCGACGGCGTGATGTTGACCCACCCGCGCGGCTGGTATCGCCCGCCACCGGCGACCGACTGGTGCCTGTTGGCCGCCGACCTCGCCGGGCTGCCCGCACTCGCCCGGATTCTGGAGGACCGGACGGAGTCGACCGCCGCGATCGCCGTCGTCGAGGTGGTCGACCGCACCGACCTCGACTATCTGACGGACACGACCGGTACCGACGTGATCCCGGTGGTCGGCTCTGGAAACGGTTTCGGTCCCAGCGCACTCGCCACGACGATCCGCGGACTCGACTTACCACCCGGTCAGGGCTATTGCTGGTTCGCCGGTGAAGCGGCGGAGTCCCGGGCGGTGCGAAAGTATCTACGCCATGAACATCGTTGGGGCCGCGACCATTACGACATCATCGGGTACTGGCGGGCCGACGGCGACGAGTGGTCACGCCGCTACGCCCAGCACGGCGAGGAGCTGTTCGCCGTCTATCAGCGAGCCATCGCCGACGGGCTCGGCGAGAAAGCGGCCGCGGAGGCGTTCGACGAGGAGTTGGAGCGGCGCGGTCTGTGACGGCCGCGCCGACTCCTCGCCCTACCTGACGCCGCCCTACCTGACGCCCCTCAGCCGGACGCCTGGTCGTTGTCCTTGAGCGCACCCCAGCCGAACCAGCGCTCCACCTCGACGAGGGCGGTGGTGCGCGGCCGTACCCGGTCCGGGTAGGGGCTACCCCCGTAATGCCTTGACAGGCGGTCGATGTCGGCGAGTCCGTCGTCGTCGCGGAACTCGGTGACCCGGCCGATCAGCGTCACCTGCGTGTACCAGCTGTCGCTGTCGAGGACGGTCAGGGTGACGCGCGGGTCCCGCTGCAGATGGCCCAGTCGCACCCGGCCGTTGTCCATGCTGAGCAGGATCTGCTCGCCGTCGAGCAGATACCAGGTGGCCGCCGACACGGGTGCGCCGTCCGCGCGCAACGTGGCCATCACGCACGGATTCGGCTTGGCCAGCATCTCTTTCACGGCGTCGGGCAACCGGGGGCGTGGACATCAGGAGGCCTTTCCGAGTCGCTCGACGACGGCGCGGGCCAGGTCCGCGGACGACGCGGGGTTCTGTCCCGTATACAGGTTGCGGTCCGTGCAGACGTTCGGTGCCCACGCATCGCCGACGGTGACGGTGAACCCGGCGTCGGAGAGACGGTCCTGCAGCAGCCAGGGCGCCTTGTCGGCGAGTCCGGCCTGCTGTTCCTCCGTGTTGGAGAAGCCGGTCACGGTGTGGCCGGCGAACACGTTGCGGCCGCCCGCATCGACGGCGGACAGCAGCGCCGCCGGCCCATGGCAGACGACGCCGAGCGGGATGTCGGCGCTGTTGGCCGCGGTCAGGATGGCCCCGGCCTGCGGATCGGTCGCGAGGTCCTCCATCGGGCCGTGGCCGCCGGGCACGAACACTGCGTCGAAGTCGTCGACCTTCACGTCCGCCAGCGCGATCGGGTTCGCGAATTCCTTTGCGGTGTCGACAACCTCGCGGATGTGCGCCGATTTGTCCGCCGATCCGGTGCTTTCGGGGGTCAGGCTGCCGTCGTCAACCGGGGGACGCACACCGCCGGGGGTGGCGACCGTCACGGTGAAACCGGCGTCGGTGAAGATCTCGAGTGGTGTCACGGCTTCCTCGGCCCAGAAGCCGGTGGGATGTCGGGTCCCGTCGTTGAGGGTCCAGTGGTCGGCTCCGGTCATCAGGAAGAGCACGTGGCGTGCCATGTCAGCCTCCTTCTTCATCGGCGATCTGTCCGTCGATGATGGTCGGTCTCTCATCCCCCGCACCAACGCTACCGACGGCTCCTGTCATCCACGCTTGCTGTCATCCGGACCTGAACCGGTCTCGGCCGGCCGCGCGGGATCGGCCGACCATTGCGACCACGAACCCGGGAACAGCGCACCGCGGAACCCGGCGAGTTCCAGTGCGGCGACCTGGTGGGCGGCGTTCACGCCGGAACCGCAGTACGTGATGGGCACGTCGTCGTCGGTGACACCGATTTCGGTGAATCGTCGCCGCAGAGCATCCGGAGCCAGGAACGTCCCGTCGGGCCGGAGGTTCTCGGCGGTCGGTGCGCTGATCGCGCCGGGTATGTGACCCGCGCGTGGGTCGACGGGTTCCACCTCGCCGCGGTATCGCTGAGCTGCGCGAGCGTCGAGCAGTGCCGTCGATGTGGCCGCGACGTCGTCGATGTCGACGACCGGCATGTGTCCCCCGGTCAGGGTGACGGTGCCGGGTCGTGGTGTCGCGTCCCCCGACGACACCCGCAGACCCGCGTCGCGCCACGCGCCGAGACCGCCGTCGAGCAGGTGCACGTCGGTGAGCCCACCCCACCGCAACAGCCACCACGCCCGCGCGGACGCCAGATTCCCGATGTCGTCGTAGACCACCACCAACGAGTCGTCATCGATCCCCCATCGCCGCGCCGCAACCTGAAGATCGGCGAGGTCGGGAAGCGGATGGCGCCCCCGAGCCGGGGTGGGCGGTGCGGCGAGTTCACGGTCGAGGTCCACGAACACCGCACCCGGGACGTGACCCGCCCGGTAGTGCTCGTGGCCGTGGGGGTCCCCGAGTTGCCACCGGACATCGAGGATGACCGGCGGCCGGTCGGACAACATCGCCTCGGTGAGGTCGTCGACGCGTATGACCATGCTTTCGATCATGTCACCGCTCCCGATCATGTCACCGCTCCCGACACAGCCCACCGCCGTGACCCGACCGTGATCGTCGTCGCAATCCGGTTGCACAGTGCCGTCCACGGGGTACACGACCGAACGGCGCCTCGTAGCGTCGAGGTCATGGCCACGCCACATCTGTGCTCGAGGGGATCCCGATGAGATTGTTCGTCACCGGGGCGACCGGATACGTCGGATCGCGGCTGGTGTGCGCCCTGCTGGCGGCCGGCCACGACGTTGTCGTCACGAGCCGACAGCCGGAGACGCTGCGACGTTTCAGCTGGTACGACGCCGTGACCGCCGTCGCGATGGACGCCGACGATCCAGCGTCAGCGCACGACGCCGTGCAGTCGGCCGGACCGGTCGATGTCCTGTATTACCTGGTCCACGGAATCGGACAGGACGACTTCGACGACGCCGACGTGCGGGCCGCGAACAACGTCGCGCTCGCCGCACGCGACGCCTCGGTGGGCCGGATCGTGTATCTCGGCGGCTTCGTCCCCGACGTCGATCGGAGCCGGCTGTCCGCGCATCTGCGGAGCCGGGCCGACGCCGCCGACGCCCTGAACATCCCCGGCGGCCCGGAGCTGGTGTGGCTGCGCGCAGCGGTGATCCTGGGCGCCGGATCGACATCCTTCGAGATCATCCGCTACGTCGCCGACCGCCTCGCGGTGATCCCCGAACCCAGCTGGACGCGCAACCCGATGGACCCGATCTCCATTCGCGACGTGATCCACTATCTGTCTGCGGTGGCCGACCCGGGCTTTCCCGCCGGCGCCTACGACATCGCCGGACCCGATGTCGGGGTGCGCTACGGGGAGGTCCTGGCGGAATATCTCCGGGCCATCGGGCAACCGCGGCTCCGCCTGCCCATGCCGTATGTGAGCACCCGTCTGGTCGGGAAGGTCGCGGGCCGGATCGTCCCGGTTCCGACGTCGCTCACCGAAGACCTGGTGACCTCGCTCAATCAGCCCATGGCCGCCTCGGAACACACGATCAGAGAACTCATTCCCGCGCTGCCAGGTGGGCTAACGCCGATGGACAAGGCGATCGCGGCATCCGTCTCGACACCCGCGCCACGACCGGTGTGCGACCTTGCCAACCTGCACCATCTCGCCGACTCCGACCCGGCGTGGGCGGGCGGTGACCTGATGCGGGTGCGGCGGATCGTCGGTTCGACACTGTCGTCGACAGGCCAGTTGGCCCGAAGCATGGTATCCCTGCTGACAGGATGACCTCGGACCTCGCCACCATCGCGCAACGACTCACGGCACCGGCGCCCGCCACCCGGCTCGACACACCGGACGGGGTGCGGCGCCGGCGGGTCGTCGTCGGCGTGTTCCTGGTGATCGGGGCCGTCATCCTGGGGTTCTCGCTGTCCGCGGAACCCGGAGCGGCGTCATTTGTGCCGATGACGGTCGGGCTGGCTGCCACCTGGCTGATCGGCGGGTTCCTGTCCGGTCCGATCCACCTCGGCGGCTTCGGGTGGCGCAGCGGCGGTTCGGCCTCGGTCGGTGGCGCGACGGTCCTCGGCCTGGTGGTGGGCCTTGCGGTCGGCGCAGCGTTCGTCGTCGGGGCGCTGATCACCCGCGAGATCCCGGCGCTCGCCTCACTGGTCAGCGAGGTCCTGGCGTTCCGCGACGAGGGCAGTCTGATCCTGATCACCGCCATCACCCTCGGCAACGGCCTGGCCGAGGAGATCTTCTTCCGCGGCGCGGTCTATTCGGCGGTGCAGAAGCATCGCCCGATGATCTGGTCGACGGTGCTGTACGCGCTGGTCACCCTGGCCAGCGGAAACGTCATGTTGGGCTTCGCCGCAGTGATCCTCGGCTCCGTGTGTGCCGTGCTGCGCCGATCCACGGACGGGGTGCTCGCCCCGATCTGCACGCACGTGGTCTGGGGTGCGATCGTGCTGTTCTGCCTGCCCCCCATCTTCGGCTGACGGAATCCTCCCGTCGACTGGGCGCCACTTCCCGTCGACTGGGCGCCACTTCCCGTCGACTGGGTGCCACTTTCCGTCGACTGGGTGCCACTTCTCGTCGACTGGGTGCCACTTCTCGTCGACTGGGTGCCACTTTCCGTCGAGTGGGTGCCACTTCCCGTCGACTGGGCGCCGACGTCGCGTGTCGCGGCCGTACCCGCATCACGGTCGCGGCCATAGACTGTCCTGGCGACCGCGATGCTTTCGCCGAGAGCTGACGAGGAGGACGACTGAGTGACCACCGACTTCGGGGATCTCTGGCCGGCGGACGACGCACGCACCCAGATCGCCGGCGCGTCGGACACGGCCACCGAGGAACGCCTCCTCGAGGCCACCGACCGCCTGGTCGGCCAGGTCGGTGTCCGCAGGCTGAGCATGTCCGATGTGGCGCGGGCCGCCGGGGTGTCCCGGGGAACGCTGTATCGCTACTTCGAGTCGCGCGAGATCCTGCTGGAGGCGCTACGCCTGCGCACCACCGAGCGGTTCTTCGACGGCATCGCCACAGCGATCGCCCCGCTTCCGACGCTGTCCGCTCAGATCGGCGCCTTCAGCGACATCATCGTCGCCACGATCAACCAGACCGGCGACCGCTGCGCCGACCGGCACGGCGCGGAGACCAACTCCGCCGCGATGATCCACATCCTCGGTGCCCACGGCGCCGAAGCCGTCTGTGCCACCGCCGGATTCCTCCGGCCATACGTGGCGTCCGCGCGCGACCGCGGCGAGATCTCGGCCACCACGGACGTCGACGACGCGAGTTCGTGGCTGGCCCGAATCCTGACCTCCTTCACCACGTTTGCTGCACTGTCCACCCCCGGCGGGGATGCCCGGAGCCTGAGCTCACTGGTGGAACGCTACGCAGTCGCGGGTCTGATCGGTGCGCCGCAACCGAAATGACGCGGCCGCCATCGTCGACCGATGGCTGGCGCCGTGGCCGACCCTGCCGCACTTGGCGGGCCGGGAACCCTCCTGCCCGATGCTCGCCTGGGCAGCGTGCGGCGGGATGGCGCTGACCGGTTTCGCCGACGAGGCGCCGGTACTGTCACCGGCCGCGGCGATCGGTCTGCTCGCGCAGTCGCTGCACCGACTGCGCGACCTCACCGAATCCTGTGGTGCCCCTGTTGATCTCGACGTCGAAACAGTGATCGGCGCCCGGGCCGCGTTGCGTGGTTTCCATCGGCAAGGCGACGTTTCCGCGGGCGGGCTGACCCGCCTACTGCGGGCCGCCGACGGCTGGGTCGCCCTGGCCCTGCCCCGCGACGACGACGTCGCCTCGGTGCCGGCCATCATCGGCGATGCCGGAACCGGCGATCCCTGGCGTGACGTGACGGAGTTCGCCGCACGGACGGCTGCGCGGGACGTCGTCGACCGGGCCCAGCTGTTGGGCGTCGCGTCCGCGGTCGTCCCACCACCGGGCACGATGACGGATGCGGCACCGTTCGAGGTGTCCCGCATCGCAGAACCTGCCACCGATCTCAGCCTGACCGAAGCCACGGTGGTGGACTTCTCGTCGCTGTGGGCGGGTCCGCTGTGCGGGCACATCCTGACCCGCGCCGGAGCGCAGGTGATCAAGGTCGAGAGCACGTCGCGCCCCGACGGCGCACGGGTCGGCGATCCCGACTTCTTCGCGTGGCTCCACCGCGATCAGCAGTTCCGCCGTATCGACTTCGCGTCGACGTCGGGCCGCACAGAGCTCGCCGACCTCGTCGCCACTGCCGACATCGTCATCGAAGCATCCCGCCCACGCGCGCTCGAGAACCTCGGGGTCGCACCCCATCAGGTGACCCACCGACCCGGCCGTATCTGGGTGTCCATCACCGGCGGTGGCCGACAGCGCCCCATGCAGGTCGATTTCGGCGACGACGCCGCTGCCGGCGGCGGCCTGGTGGGGTGGACCGACCACGGGCCGGTGTTCTGCGCCGACGCCATCGCCGATCCGCTGTCCGGGGTGTCCGCGGCACTGGCGGTCGCCGCATCGGCCCGATCCGGGGGCGGCCACCTGATCGACGTGTCCATGACGAACACCGCAGCCGCGTTCGCCGCGACCGAGAACGACTGCCCCGGAGAACATCACGTGATCACCGACGGACCGGGCTGGTCGGTGTCGTGCTCCTTTGAGAACAGCACCCAGCCGGTGCTAGCTCCCCGACCACCAACGGCACCGTACTGATGGACAATTCCCTACTGATCCGCAATGCCACACTCTCCGACGGTCGGGTCGTCGACATCCGGTGCAGCGCAGGGCGGATCGACGAGATCGGCGCATCACTAGGGCGACGCCTCGACGAGGACGACATCGACGTCGGCACTGGCCGCGTTCTGCCGGGACTCCACGACCACCACATCCACCTGCGCTCCCTCGCGGCGACCGCGCATTCGATCCGGCTCGGACCGCCCACCGTGCCCGACGCCGCCGCGCTCCGCCGGGTCCTGGCCGGTGCGGCGCAGGCGGCGCCTTCGGGAACGTGGCTGCGCGCGTTCGGCTATCACGAGTCCGTGGCCGGACCGCTGACGCGGGACGAGCTCGACGAGCTGGTGCCCAACCATCCGATCCGGGTGCAGCACCGTTCCGGCGCGCTGTGGATGCTGAACTCGCCGGCCTGCCGCGCGGCCGGTGTCGACGAGTGCACATCGCCGGGAGTCGAGCGTGACGCCACCGGCCGCGCCGTCGGCCGGCTGTGGCGGATGGACTCGTGGCTCGGGGACGCCGTGCCCTCCACCCCTCCCGATCTGGGCGAGGTCTGTCGTCGCGCTGCCGTCCGTGGCGTCACGGGATTCACCGACGCCACACCGGATCTCACACAGGCCGCGATCGAGGACCTGGCCGGAGTCGTCGAATCCGGCCAGATCCGCCAACGCGTGCACTGCATGGCGCGCCCGACAATCACCGCACCCACGGTGCCCGCCGCGACCGGGCGATTCACCCTAGGCCCCACCAAGATCCTCCTCGACGACGACCGGCTGCCCGACCTCGACGAGTTCGTCGGCATCATCCGCGAAGCGCACCGCGTCGGCAGACCTGTTGCCGTGCATTGCGTGACCCGTGTGCAGCTCATCTTGACCATGGCGGCCCTCGACACCGCCGGCGTGATCGACGGCGACCGGGTCGAGCACGGCGCGATCATCCCGCCCGAGTGTTTCGACTGGCTTCGAGAGCACCGGATCACGGTGATCACCCAACCCAACTTCCCGCTCGAGCGCGCCGACCAGTACGCGGCCGAGGTGCCACCCACCGAGACGCCCGACCTGTGGCGACTGGGCACTCTGCGCGACGCCGGTGTCGCCGTCGCGGCCGGCACCGACGCCCCCTTCGGGGATCCTGACCCGTGGAAGGCGATTCACGCGGCCGCCGTCGACCATTCGGGCCGCGACCCACGCGAGAAAGTCGGCGTCGACGTGGCCCTCGGCATGTTCGCAGGAACCGGCGACGACCCCCTCACCACTCGCCGCATCGAACCCGGCGCGGTCGCCGACCTCGCCGTGGTCCGCGGCGAGATCGACAGTGTCCGAAACGATCCCGACTCCGTCGAGGTCGCCGCCACCGTGGTCGGTGGCGTGCCCATCCACCTCGGGTGAATCGCATGCGATTCAGACCGCACCCAGACCGATCGTCTCTCCCGGATGGAGTTCGGTGGCCGTCACGCCGTCCCGGTCCAGCAGCGACACGAACTCGGCCCCCGGCCGGTAGAACCGATCGGGCCGGATCCGGTCGAACCCGATCGGCCACAGAGTGCCGAAATGAATGGGTACGGCGAGCGTGGCACCGACGATCCCGGCGGCCTCCGCGGCGCGATCGGGAGTCATGTGCCCGGGACCCAGATTGGGCCCCCAACCACCGACCGGCAGCAACGCGAGATCGCACTCGGACACCCAGTTCCCGAGATCGGGATAGAGATCGGTGTCGCCGGCGAAGTACGTCGTCAGCTCACCGGCGATCACATAGCCGAGCGCCGACGTGTCGAACGGTCCACGGCGCCAACGCCTCCCGTCATGGTCGGCGGGGACGGCGCGGATTACGAGATCGCCGATCTCCACCTCGTCGCCCGCGGTCACCTCGATGAGCCGCCCGCCCACCGCCTTCAATGCGGGGAACACATCGGGTGCCCGCCGGGGCACGACGATCGGGACGTCGGCGGAGATCATCCGCAGCGACGGCAGGTGCGTGTGGTCGGCGTGCAGGTGGGACAGCAGCACGACGTCGGGCTCACGGATCGCGGGGTCGGTGGGCGTCGGGCCGCGGCGGCGACGCAGATGTGCGACTCGTGCGGTGAGGATCGGGTCGGTCAGGACCGTCGTCGCACCGTCGGTGATCAGCGTGCTCGCATGGCCGAGCCAGCGCACCCGCGAACGCCGATCCCCTGATTCGCCGCCGGCGTCACCGTCGCCCGCGTCATCAGCCTCCGCGTCATCATCCTCTCGGCCCGTCATGCCACTACGATCGCAAAGCAACCGAAAGGACGCCATGCGCAGCACCACCCGAGTCGTCGGCATCGCCGTCGAACTCCTCGTTTTGTGGCTGACCACCGCACTCGCCCTGCTGGTTCTCGACGCCGTCTTCGGCGGGGTCACCCTCGACACGGTCACGGTGTCCGGGCGGGCCACCAATCTGCCGGCCGCGCTGGCGCTGGCGCTGGTCTTCGGCCTGCTCAATGCGATCCTGTGGCCGCTGGTGGTGCGGGCGATGTCGTGGATCGGTCCGATCGTGCTGTTTCTGTCGGTCTTCGTCGCAGGCGGCCTGTTGTTGATGCTGTCGCTGCTGCTGGTGCCGGTTGCCACCGTCGACCGCACCTTCGACCTGTTCGTGATGGCCGCTCTGCTGTCGCTGTTCACCTCGGCGGTCGGCGGTGTGATCGCATCCCGGTCGGACACCTCCTACCGGCTGATGCAGGTGCGGCGGCAGCGGTTTCGGCGGCGCCGGACGCCGTCGGCGGACGCCGGCCCCGGCCTGCTGTGTCTGCAGATCGACGGACTCGGCCACGGCGTGTTGCGGCGCGCCATCGCCGACGGCGTCACCCCGACCATCGCGAAGCTCGTCCGCGAAACCCATCGACTCACACCCTGGCACACCGATTGGAGCAGCCAGACCGGCGCGTCGCAGCTCGGTATTCTGCACGGCAGCAATCACAACGTTCCGGCGTTCCGCTGGTACGACAAGACGACCGGAACCATCGCGGTGTTCAGCAATCCCCGCGACAACGAGCAACGCGAGGCCGAACGTGCCGACCGACCGGGACTACTTGCCTTCGACGGCGCCAGCCGCGGCAATCTGTTCACCGGCGGTGCCGACGACAACGTCCTCGTGGTGTCCCGGATGCGGGGAGCCCGTCTCGGCGGTGGTGCGGGCTACGCGTCGTACTTCTTCGACTTGTCCAGCGCGCTGCGCACCGTCGCACGGATGATCGCCGAGATCCAGCGTGAGCTGCGCCAGGCACTACACCAGCGACGCCGCGACATCCGGCCCCGGGTTTCACGCGGCGGCGTCTACCCCTTCGTACGCGCGTTCACCACGGTGGTCGCCACCGACATCACGGTCGCCGCGGTGGTGCGCGATCTGATCAACGGCCGCAGCATCATCTACGCCGACCTGATCGGTTATGACGAGGTGTCACATCATTCCGGTATCTCGCGACCGGAAACCCTTGCGGTACTGACGAAGATCGACGAGACGATCCGGCTTCTGCTGGCCACCGTCGAGCAGGCCGACCGCGACTACCATGTCGTGCTGCTCTCCGATCACGGACAAAGCCAGGGCGCCACGTTCAGTCGCCGCTATGGGGAGACACTCGGCCAGGTGGTGGATCGGCTCTGCGGTGACCCCGACCGACCGCCCGCCGAGGATCTCTCCGCCCAGAGTGACACCGAGGGCCGGTTGTACGCCTCGGCCAGCATCGGGTCGGCCGCGGACACCGACGAGATCGTCCCGCCGTCGGACCGCCCGGTGGTGCTGGGGTCGGGCAACCTCGGCCTGATCAGCTTTCCGCACATCGCCGGCCGCGCCGACACCACCGCCATCGACGAGGCCTATCCGGGCTTGCTCGACGGTCTCCGCAGCCACCCCGGCATCGGATTTCTGCTGGTGTCGCAGCCAGACGGCGGTTCGGTGGTTCTCGGCGCGAACGGTACCGTCGACGTGGCGACCGGTTCGGTGACCGGCACCGACCCGTTGGCACACTTCGGCGACGATGCGCTCGAGAAGATCCGGCGGACCGACACCTTCGACAACGTCGCCGACATCATGGTCGGCGGTGCGTACTGGCCGGAGACCGACGAGGTGGCCGCCTTCGAGGAGCAGGTAGGGTCGCACGGCGGGATGGGCGGACCGCAGAGCACCCCGTTCCTGCTGTTCCCGGTCGTGCTGCCGCACCCTCCGCAGCCGCTGTTCGGCGCCGAATCGGTCCACCGGGTGTTGGCCGACTGGCGTGATCTTCGTGCCGACGAGGTTCCTGTCGCGTCACCCTGAACCACAGTGAGTGCACAGCAATCGCCAGTAGCGTGAGTAGATGACCTCCACCCTGGACACCGAACCCGTCGCCGGCTTGATCGCCGAACTCTACGAGCGCGCGGCGGCGGTACCCCGCCCGGGTCCGACGACCGCATCCGGTCCGTCGGACCCGCCACGCAGCGCAGCCGAGCAGGCGAAGGCCGCCGAGGACCGCTACATGCCGATCAGCCCGGACTCCGGCCGGCTGATGTACTCACTGATTCGGGCCGCACGCCCGCACACGCTGGTCGAATTCGGTATGTCCTACGGTATTTCGACGCTGCACCTGGCAGCGGCGGTGCGCGACAACGGGGTCGGTCACCTCTACACGACCGAACTCAGCGAGAAGAAGATCGCCGCCGCACAGCACACGTTCGCCGACGCCGGTCTGGCCGATGTCGTGACCATCCTCGACGGCGACGCACTCGAAACCCTCCGAACCGTCGACGGCGAGATCGGTTTCGTGCTGTTCGACGGCTGGAAGGATCTGTACCTCCCGGTGCTGGAACTGCTCGAACCCCGCCTGTCGACCGGCTGCCTGCTGATCGCCGATAACACCGAAAGCCCTGGTGCGGCACCGTATCTGGAGCGGGTACGGCTACCGGCCAACGGCTACACCAGCGTCAACTTCCCCGGCAAGGAAGCAGACACCATGGAGCTGTCCTGCCGGGTGTGACCGACATCGATCACGCGTTGCGCGAGGCCATGTCGACGATCGAGTCGAACCGCGCACCCATTTCGCGGGCCAACGCCTCGGCGGCACGCAACGGGCGCACCATCACCATGAAGTCGACGATCTTGCCGTCGTCGTCGAACCGGAGGAAGTCGCAGCCGGTGATGGCCAGACCGTCGACGGTCGCCTCGAACACCAGCGCGTGGTCGGCCGCACCCTGGGCACCGATCTCACGGACATAGTGGAAGCCCTCGAACACCTCGACCACTGTTCGCAGAATCGCAGCCGTAATCGCCTTGCCCTCATACGGTTTGAATGCGACCGGGCTCCGGAAGACCACATCGTCGGCGAGCATCTCCTCCACCGCATCCATGTCTCGTGCCTCGATGGCCTGCCGGAAGGTGGACATGCCAGATCCTCTCGTCGTCTCCTGTGCGGTCGTGCCACGTCGTCAGCACTGATCAATACCGGGCGACGCGACCATCCCGAGGTGCACGGTACATCGTCCACAACATGTGCGGAACGGACCGCAGCGGCAGTCGCCGCGGCCACGCATCCGGCCGAAGCAGGGCGTCGGTGCCGCCATCGATCATGATCACACCGCCCACGAGGAAATCCGCACTCGGCGACAGCATCAGGGCGATCCAGTCGGCGAACTGACCCGGAGTGCCGTACTGCCGGATCGGGACCGGGAACGATCGCACCTGCTTGCCTGTGTCGCTGTCGAGTTGGGCACGTAGCAGCGGGGTCAGCACCGGTCCGGGCGCGATCACGTTCAATCGGATGCCCGCGCCCGCCCACTCGTCGGCGACCGCATGCTCCCGGCACCACATGCTGACCGCCAGCTTCGACGCGGCGTAGGCGACGGGCGCCGACAGACCGATGCGCCGACGGATCTGGCGGACCGCGCGATCGAGGTCGCCGTCGCGAAGTCGTCGTACCGCGCGGCGCGGGACGAGCGGGGTCGTCGTGGTCGAGTTGGAGCCGATCACCACCACCTTGGCGTTGCCGGTCGCAGCCAACGCAGACCGCAGACCTTCGAGGAGGTCGGTGACCCCCAGGACATTGACCTCGGCGATCAGACGTTCCCGGCCTTTGGCGGGCCCGAGCCCTGCCGCGAGCACCGCGCCGTCGAGCCGACCGCCGGATCGCTCGAGCACGGCCGCGACCGCTTCACGCCGGCCGGACTCCGACGACAGGTCCGCGATGATCTCGGCGTCGCGCAGATCCACACCGATGACGGTGTGACCGTCGGTTCGCAGCCGGTCGGCGACCGCCTGCCCAATCCCGGAAGCGGACCCGCTGACCACGTAGGTCCCTGCGGCAGTCACCGCTGAGCGGATTCGTGTTGGCGCGTGTACGTCCGTTCGTAGGCGTCGTTGAACGCCCGCAGCTCGTGCAGCAACGCCTCCGGCGTGCCCGGGTTGAGATCGGCGAACACCCGCTCGAGTCGCTCGGCGCGCAGGCGTGAATCGTGTTCGAAGGCCTCGACACCCGCGACGGTGCGCTGGATGAGCCTGCTGGCTTGACCTTCGACCTCGAAACGCTCGAGGTACCCGTGTTTGATCGCCGCGTTCACCTGCCGGTTCACGGTCGACTGCTCCAGATCGAGTTCTTCACCGAGGTCTCGCAGAGTGCGCGGGCGGCCGTCGGAGAGCGTCCACAGGATCGCGAACGCCGACGCCTCGAGCGTCGCGCCGGGATAGAGGTGCGTCTTGCGTCGGCTCATCCGGAGCAGTTCGTCGACCAGTTCCCGATACAACGGTGAAGTCCAGACCGAGTCGTCACCGGCAGGTGGCATCCCCACATCCTCCCTGTTCGATACAGGCAATCTACCCACGAGTTGGCGTGTGCATCATACATATGTACGCTACACACAGCGAGAAGGGAGTTCTATGAGCACGTCGCAGTCCGGCGACCGACACACCGACCAGGTGGATGCCGAGTTGACCGACGACAGCCACACCGGTGCCGCCGTCGCCGTGGTGGCCGTGTTGTGTTTCGGCGGCCTGGTCGCATCACTGATGCAGACCCTGGTCATTCCGATCCAGCCCGAACTCCCGCATCTGCTGAACACCTCGATCTCCAACGCATCGTGGATCGTCACCGCGACCTTGCTGGCAGCTGCCGTCGCCATGCCGATCGCCGGACGGCTCGGAGACATGTTCGGCAAGCAGCGGATCATGCTCGTCAGCGCTGCCCTGCTCGTGATCGGTTCGCTGATCTGCGCGCTCGGCGGCTCGCTGATCCCGATGATCATCGGTCGCGCCGTGCAGGGACTGGCGATGGGTTTCATCCCGGTCGGCATCAGTCTCATGCGCGAGGTGACCCCGCCGCGCTTGACGTCGATGGCGGTCGCCGCGATGAGCGCGACCCTCGGTGTGGGCGGCGCGATCGGGCTGCCCCTCTCGGCCTGGGTTGCCCAGGAGTTCGACTGGCGCGCGCTGTTCTGGTTGTCCGCCGGCCTCGCCGTGATCGTCACCGTGCTGGTGGCACTGCTGGTGCCGCACGTCGATGACAGCCACGGCGGACACTTCGACGTCGTCGGCGCGATCGGCCTGGCCCTGGGCCTGTCCGGCGTCCTGATCGCCGTCTCGAAGGGCAACGATTGGGGGTGGGGCACCGCCACCACGCTGGGCCTGCTGTTCGGCGGACTCGTCGTGCTGCTCCTGTGGGGCGTGTACGAACTGCGCCATGCCGATCCGCTGGTCGACCTGCGCACCACCGCGCGCCCCGCGGTGCTGCTGACCAACATCGCCGCGATCGCGATCGGCTTCGGCATGATGGCGCAGGCGATCGTGGTGCCCCAACTCCTGGAGATCCCGGAAGCGATGGGCGGCATGGGCCAGACCCTGCTGGCCGCCGGCCTGTGGATGGCGCCCGGTGGTCTGATGATGATGCTGTTCGCCCCGGTGTCGGGCACCCTGATCAACAAGATCGGCGCAAAGTTCACCATGGCGATCGGTGCGAGCGTGCTCGGCCTGGGCTACCTCGGGGCGTTCCTGTTGATGAATGCGCCGTGGCAGTTGGCGGTCGCCTCCGTGATCTGTTCGGCCGGTGTGGGAATCGGATACGCCGCCATGCCCACGTTGATCATGAACGCCGTGCCGATGCACGAGGCCGGTGCCGCCGTCGGACTCAACGGTCTGATGCGCTCGATCGGTACCACCACCGCGTCGGCGGTGATGGCCCTGGTCCTGACCAGTTCGACCGTCACCTATGGGTCCGTCGAGGTGCCCGGCGAGTCGGCATTCAAGTGGTGCTTCCTGATCGGCGCGATCGCCGCCTTCGTCGGCGTGGCCATCACGATGGCGATCCCGGTGGCGCGCAAGAGGAAAGCCGAACGCGAGGCGGCGCCGGCCGACAGTGAGGCCGTCACCGCGGCGTCCTGAGCACACTGGGTACACCACGAGCGGCTGGTCTCCATGAGGAGATCAGCCGCTCGTCTCGTTCAGGATGCGGAGGTCGTCGACGGTCAACCGCAGATCCATGGCCGCGACGTTCTCGAGCAGGTGGGTGACGCTCGTCGTGCCCGGCAGCGGTACCACCGGCTGATCATGCCGACGCCCCTGTTCGTGCACCCAGGCCAACGCGGCCTGGCCTGGCGTCACCGAGTGTCGCGTTGCGACCTCGGCCAGCGCCGACCCCAGCGAGCCGCCCGGGGAGCGCCGGAGCAGACCATGCCCGGTCGGCGAGTGCGCAATCAGTGTGATCCCCCTGTGCGCCAACGTCTCCAACATCGTCTCCACACCGCGCGACACCAACGACCATTCCTCTTGAACAGCCGTCACCGGATGGACCTCGTGAGCGCGCACGACATCCTCGGCCGTGACGTTGGACAGGCCGATCGCCCGGATTTTGCCCGCCGCGATGAGACCGGCCATGGCCAAGACCGTCTCTTCGATCGGGGTCTCGTCGCTCCGATGATGCAGGTAGTAGAGGTCGATGGTGTCGACTGCCAGACGTCGCAGACTTCGGTCGCACGACGCGATCACGGTGGCGGCGTCGGCGTGCACGCTCCAGCGCTCGGTTCGCCCCGGGACGTCCCAGCGGATACCGAACTTGGTGCACAGGATGATCTCGTCGCGCCTGCCGGCGATTGCCCGTCCCACCAGTTCCTCGTTGCCATACATCTCGGCTGTGTCGAGCAACGTGATTCCGTTGTCGATCGCGGTGTGCACGACGGTCGTCGGGTCGTGATCCGGATCGCCCGGATCGTCGGCGAGTCTCATGAGACCGAGCCCCTGCCGGGGCGGGTCGATGTCGGACCAGATCGGGGTGGACCAGTGAGAGTCGGGCATGTCAGGAACCTACGACCTCAACAGGACTTGAGGTCAACCCCAGGGGCCCGACACATAAGAGGGGCGGCCGCATGGCCGCCCCTCTCGTGTCAACTCACTGATACTCTCTCGAGCTCACCTGTGTGCCAGGTAGTCCGGACGCGGATTGTCCGCCGCGAACGGTTCACCGATGGCATTCGACTTCGCGTTGAACACCACGAACAGGTTGCTGCGCGGGAACGGCGTGATGTTGCCGGACGACGCGTGCATGCAGTTCGAGTCGAAGTAGAGCGCGGAACCCGCAGGGCCGGTGACCATGTCGATGCCGTGCTCTTCGGCGAGCGCGGTCACGTCGCCCTCTTCCGGCGTGCCGAACGGCGGCCGGTAGGAGGTCAATGACTCGCGGTGATAGTCACCCGGGGTCTCCCCGACGCAGGTCAGGAACTTCTTGTGCGAGCCCGGGATGATCATCAGCGCGCCGTTGTACTCGTAGTTCGGTGTCAGCGCGAGCGACACGCTGAGCGCCCGCGGCTTGGGCATCCCGTCCTCGGCATGCCAGGTCTCGAAGTCCGAGTGCCAGTAGAACGGGCCGCCCGCAAATCCGGGCTTCAGGTTCATCCGGCTCTGGTGGACATAGACCTCGTCGTCGAGGATCTGCTCGGCAACGCCGACAATGTCTCGGCGCGAACAGATCTCGGCGATCACATCGCTGAGCTGATGCACCGCGAAGAGCGAACGTACGTCGCCCGACGACGATTCGCGCACCACCCGCTCGTCGTTGCCGAGCCGGTCGGTGATCACGTCGACCTCGTTCATACAGGTGCGGATGTCGGCGTCGCTCAACACATTTGTCGCGGTGTGGAAGCCACGTGCGTCGTACCCGGCCAACTGGTCGGCCGAGAGCGGTCCACGTCCCGACGTGTCCCCCCAGACGGTCGGATGCGGCCGCGGCTCGATCTGGCCACGCTCGGCCAACCGAGTGCGGTAAACGTCAACTGGTTTCGTTGCTGTTTGAGTTATCACGATCGTCGCTGATCCTTTCCCTCAATCGGCATCTTCGCCGTGTTCTGTTGTCATGTTTCGCTGTTATTACGCGCGCTTGTGCGCAAGGTTTCACACCACACGCATCACCGAGGTTCGCAGACGTGTCCGGCCGGTGCAAGGTCAACCTAAAATGGCGACGACCACTGGCTATGGGCCCAGAATTGCGGATCGGCGCACTGATCTGCGAAGACACGCACCGGGCCATCGGCGACCAGATCATCGGGGACAAAAGAGACATTTGCCACACCGAAGGCTGCGTCTCGCCGGGATCAGGTCCCTGGATCGATCCGGTCCACGAGTGCCGAGAACTCCGCGCCGCCGTCGGCCGGGTAGCGAACCATCCCGGCCCGATCGCAACGGCGAATGAGGTCGCGGGCCACACGTGCGGCGTCGTCGATCCGCCCCGCCGCGAACAGGCATGCGGCCAGCAGTCGTTCAGCACGAAGCTTCGCCCGCTCACGTCCGGTGCCCGACAGGTGGTCCACCCACTCCTGAATCCACCGGCACGCGATGTCACGATTCGCGGCGGCCCGTTCGTTGTCGGTGTCTGCCAGGTCGTCGGCCTCGACGAGCAGGAGCCGGATCGCCGTCGCCGCATCGAGTTGCGCCACGATCGCGTCGCCGCCGAACGTGGGAAATGTCCTGGTGGCGTAGTCGACCCGAGCGACAACAGGTCGCCGTGCGGGCAGCCGCTGCAGCACCTGTTCGGCTTCCACGAACGCCCGCAACCGAGGCGCGTCCAGACGGTACGCGATGTCGGCGGCCTCGTCGAGAAGTGCTGCGGCACCGTCACGATCGCCGTCGTTCACCGCCAGTCGCGCCCCGATGATGAAGCGCGCCTTGATCATGTCGATGACGCCCTCTTCGGCGCCGAGCTTGAAGCTTTCGTCGAGCAGCTTCTTCGACTCGTCGGTTCGCCCCCGCTCGTAGAGCACATCGGCCAGGACCGCACATGCCAGCCGGGCTGCCTGCGACTTGGCGGCCGACCCGGTGACCACCGACACCTTCACGGCATCGCGGAAGCACTCCTCGGCGCGGTCGAGCTCCAGCTGCTCGAAATAGGCGATGCCGTCCAGGGCGTACCCGTACATGACCGCGTACGGCCCGGTGTTCTGCTGGTGGTACGGGCGTGCCCATTCCTGCCATCGATGCGCCGCGTCGAAGTCGAACCGTGTCGTCGCATGCATCGTCTCGATGTTCGCCGCCACCGACGCGACGAACGGCGGCAGCGTCGCCGGGCGGGAGATCGCCTCGGAAATCAGCTCGTCGAGTACCTCGAGCCGATCCGCGGTGGCGTGGATGCACGCCGCGACCACGTTCGCCTCCACCTGGATATCCTCGGCGTCGGGTGGCGCCTTCGCGGCGATCGCGGCCTCGGCACGCCGCCGGGCAACCTCGGCGATCTCGGTGCGATGCAGCAGTACGTTGGCCCAGGCCAACAACAACTGCACGCGCGGACTCGTGACCACGGCGGCCGGCGGCAGCTTGTCCACCAAGCCGAGCAGGGTGGCCATGTGGGCATGCTCGATCAGGCTGCGGCCGTCTTCCTCGACGAGCTCGACGGCCCGATCGGTGTCACCGGCGGCGAGAGCGTGCCCCACCGCCTCGGCGACCATGCCGTGCCCGGCGAACCATCGAGAAGCCCTGCGGTGCAGGTCGATCACCGAATCGGGTTGGTCACGTTCGAGGCGGCGCCGGAGGAACTCGAGGAACAGCGGGTGGAATCGAAACCATTCACCGTCGTGATCGACCCTGCGTAGGAACAGATCTCGGGCCTCGATGTCCTCGAGAAGTGCCTGACCGCGGACTTCACCACTGAGCACGGTCGCCAGACCCGCACAGATCCGTTCCGGTGGCGACACGGTCAGCAGGAAGTGCAGGATCTCGGGTTCGAGGGTCGATAGCACGTTCTCGGCGAGAAAATCGCCGATCGCGTGGTGGCGTCCGGAGATGTGGCTGATGAGTTCGGCGGGCGACTCCGCGCCGCGCAGCGACAGGCACACCAACTGCAGCGCGGCGACCCACCCGTCCGTGGAGTTCCACAGTTCGGTGATCTCGTCACGCCCGAGGTCGAGTCCGGCCACGTCGAGCAGGAACGACCGGGCCTCGTCGGCGTCGAAACACAGTCCGGCGATGTCGATCTCGACCAATTCGTCACGCACACTCATCCGGCTGATGGGCAGTCCGGAGCGGGACCGGCTGGTGATGATCACCTGCAGGTGATGACATCCGCGTTCGAGCAGGAAGTCCATCGCGCCGATCGCAGCGGGGTCGGTCACCCGGTGCCAGTCGTCGACGATGATCGCGATGCGTTCGTGGCGGGCGTGGATCTCGTTGATCAGCGAGGTCAGGACGTATTGTTCGGCCTTCGCGCCGTGTTCCTCGACGACGTCGGCGAGATCACCGACCACAACGGGGTAGGCACGGCGGATCGCCTCCACGAGGTTCGCGAGGAAGCGGGCGAGATCGTTGTCGTCGTCGTCGACGGTCAGCCAGGCCACCGTGACCTCGTCGCGGATCAGTTCTTCGGCCCATTGGGTGGCGACGGTGGTCTTCCCGTAGCCGGCCGGTGCGTGGATCAGCACGAGACGCCGGCGCTCACCCGCTCGTAGCCTCTCCATCAACCGATCTCGCGGCACCTGCGCCCGCGGACGGAGCGGCGGACGGAACTTGGTGGACGGTGTCGGCGGTGCGGTGGTGATCTCGGAACGGATACGACGGTCGCCACCACCGCCGATCGGATCGGCGGTGGTGGCGAGTGGCAGGGCCATCTCGTCGACGGCCAGGCCGAGTTCGCGCTGCACATCGCGGAGGCCGTCACCGAAATCGGCGACCGTCGCGGGACGGTCGTCCGGTTCTCGGGCCATCGCCCACTCGACGGCCCGCGACAGCGACGCCGGTATGCCTGCCTCCCGAAGGTCGGGAACGGGCTGCGCAGCCATCCGGAGGAACTGCGCGACAACCTGTTCGCCGCTGCGACGTTCGAACGCGGCGTGACCGGTCAGTGCGCAGAAGAGCGTTGCGCCCAGCCCGTAGACGTCCGACGCCACCGACGGCGCGGTGCCCGAGAGCAACTCGGGAGCGGTGAACGCCGGCGACCCGGTGACCATGTCGGCATCGGTCTCGAAACCGCCGGAGATCCGGGCGATCCCGAAGTCGGTGAGTTGTGGCTCGCCGTATTCGGTGAGCAGGATGTTGCCGGGCTTGACGTCGCGGTGCAGGGTGCCCGACCGGTGTGCCGTCTCCAGCGCACCGGACACCTTGACACCCAGACGGAGGACGTCGTGCCAGGCCAGCGGCCCGTGTTTGCGGATGCGGGTGTCGAGCGAGTCGTGCGGGTGGAACTGCATCACGATGAATGGGAATCCGCCCGGGGTGGCGCCGACTTCGAGGATGTTGATGATGTTCGGGTGCCCCGACAGCCGACCCATGGCGCGTTGTTCGCGCACGAATCTCTCGAGGTTCTCCTCGTCCAGATGATCGGTGAGGACCTTGACCGCGGCCGTGCGATCCAGGTCGGGCTGGCTACAGCGGTAGACCGCGCCGAAGCCTCCGGACCCGATGAGCACCGCATCGGTGAATCCCGCACTCACGAGTTCTCCGGCGATGTCGGGAACGACATCGCGCTGTGTGGTGTGCGGATCGTACTCGGCCATAGGTGTGCCTCGATCGCGCTGGCGCGCTTGTCGGTGCTTTCCCAGCGTATCGCGGAAGTCGCCGGGATCCGGTCGAATCCGACACCGGTCGACCGCGAGCGGGCCGGGTCAGTTCGCGGCGGCCTCCAGCGCGTCACAGCATCGCGCCACCGCGACGTCGGGTGGGGTCAGCCGCGTCGCGAGCTCCGCCGCCGCACCGATCACCTGGTCGTCGAGCAGCAACCGCAGATCGTCCGTCTCGAGTGACTTCAGTCGTCGGCCCCCGCCGACACCCAGATGTCGGAGGGCGGCCGTCCACATCGGCTGATCTGCGCTGAGCCAGCCGATGACCGCGGGGATACCGGCGCGGGCGACCGCGGATGTGGTGCCGGCGCCGCCGTGGTGGACCGCACCACGGCAATGCGGCAACAGCGCCTCGTGGTCGAGCGCTCCGGCGACGCGCAGTACGGCGTCGCCGCCGGGCACATCGTGGTCGGTGTGCGCGATGACCCGTAATCCGAGCCCCACCAGCGACTCGACGATGTGCTCGAGGCGCTCACGCTCGATCGGCATGCTGCCGAACCCCACGTACACGGGTGCGCCGTCGGCGCCCGCCCACGCGATGGTGTCGTCGGTCGCGGCGCCATGATCACCGTTGAACGCCTTGCGCGTCTGCTCGTCGGGTATCAGCGCCCCGGTGAACGGACGCCGCGCCGGCCACTCGTCGGCGAGACCGGGAAAAACCGCCGCGTCGTATGCCTGTACCTCGGGAGTGCCGGCGACACTGATCCGACGCGGCAGCGGACGACGGGCCGACGGCAATCCGAGACGTCGGCGGAGATCATTGTCGCGCTTGCGCACGGTCAGCCAGTTGACCTGATCGCCGATGAACCACAGCGCACGCCGCGCCCACCGCGGGGTACCGCCGAACACGTCGACCGAGGTGTTCGCCCGGATCGGGCAGTAGTGCAGCGGGACGAACGTCGCGCCGGCGAACTCGGCCACCGTGGCGGCGCGTTCCTGGGCGAGCAAGCCGGTCACCAGCACGTCGGCGTCGTCGGCGAGTTCACGCATGACCTGCTCGGACATCTCCGCCCCGAACGCGGAGATCTCCCCGAGGGCCTTGAGACGCACCGACGGATTCTTGCTCTTGAGGCGTTCCTTCACCAGCGGACTGCGCAGCAGTTCGGAGTTGTCCGGGCACAGCACCTTGGTGGGCAGGCCGGTGCGGCTCACCGCGGGGGCGATGTCCTCCGGAGCGGCGACGGTCACGTCATGGCCGCGTTCGGCCAGCGCACTCGCCACGGCGACCCCCGGCTGGACGTCACCGCGACTGCCATGCATCGCGAAACCGAATCTCATGGATTCCCCCACCTCGTGCTCGGCGGCCCGTCAGACCCGTCCGGCACCTTCCAGGACGATCTCGACCGCGCGTGCCGCACTCTGGCACGCGCCTTCCATGGTGGTGGTCCAGTCGGTACGCGTCCAATCGCCCGCCAGCGCCAGTCCGCGCACCGATGTCCGCTGATCTGGCCGGATACCCGCTGTCCCGGGGCGCTGGGCGAATGTGGATTTCGGCATCCGCACCACGTGGCTGTGCACGATCTCGGCGTCGCGGGCGGCCGGGAAGTACCGGCGCAGCATGTCCATCTGGATGTCGGTGATCTCGGCGTTCGACTTGCCGGTGAGGTCGTAGGCGGCGGACACGGTGGTCGAGTAGAGGTGATGGCGCTGCGGGTCGCGGCCGTGCATCCGCTGGCGGTCCCACACCTGCTCCAGCACCCCCTCGCCACCGAGGAGGATCTCGCCCCAGTCGGCCATGCCGATCGACCGGTCGAGATAGAGGTTGACGCTGACGATCGGGACCGGCGTGAGTTGCTCGACGGCGGCGTAGATCTTCTCGTGCCCGGGCACCTGGTCGAGCAGCCCTTTCACGCTCCACACCGGCACCGCACAGATCACCGCATCGGCCGGGACCCGCTCACCGTCGGTCAGGGTCACCCCGGTGACGGCGCCATCGGCGACGTCGACCGACGCGACGACGGCCCGATGCCGGATGTCGACCCCGTTGTCGGCGAACACCTTCTGCGCGCCGTCGACGAAGAGGGTGTCGAGATCCACACTCGGGTAGCCGATCGAGATCGGGGTCTTCGTCGCGCGGGCCCGGCGCATCCCGGTGACCAGCAGGTCGGCCGGCACCTTCGCCGACGAGATGGTCGGTTTGTCGCCGGTCAGGCCGATCACGATCCCGTCCCACAACGCATCGCGCGCCGACTGCGGCATCCCGATCCGACGGAACCATTCGTCGGCGGTGATGTCGTCGAGCCAATCCGGCTGTCGGAGCGCCTGTCTGATCAACGTCGCCTGCGCGCGGGCGGTTCGCAGCCGATCCAGTCCGGTGACCCCGGGCAGATCACCGATGGCGGCGCGCAGCCCGGCGACACCGGCAAACGACGACCGGCGGGTGTCGCCACCGGGCAGGCGGACTGTCATGTGACCGGGAAAGCGGACGTGTTCGCGGGTGCCCACGCTGTCGAGGTATCGCATGAGGTGCTCGTAGCCGCTGGCGAAGACGTGCTGCCCGTTGTCGGGCACATCGTCGACGGCGGCCACGGGCATCGCGATGGTCCGCCCGCCGAGCGAACCGCGGCGCTCCAACACGGTGACCCGGTGCCCGGCCTCGGTCAGCCATACCGCCGAGGCCAGCCCGGCCAATCCCCCACCCACGACCACGCAATGCATGCGACGACAGTACCGGTCAGCACTGACCGTCGGGTGGTGGCGTTGTCGTCGAACCCTGCCGAGCCTCCCGAAACGGCGAGGGAGCCCCCGGGTTCGGGGTAACGCCAGTACCTCCTCGAACGCCCGTACCGGGCATACCGTGGGAATCATGAGCACCACCGATCTCCGCACCCAGGTCCGCGAGTTCCTCAGCTCGCGCCGCGCGCGTATCACCCCCGAGCAGGCGGGTCTGCCCGTCTACGGCGGCAATCGCCGGGTCAAGGGGTTGCGGCGGGAAGAGGTGGCGATGCTCGCCGGTGTCTCGGTGGACTACTACGTCCGGATGGAACGCGGCAACCTCGGCGGGGCGTCGGACAGCGTCCTCGACGCCCTGGCCAACGCCCTGCACCTCGACGAAGCCGAGCGGGAGCACCTCTATGCGCTCGCGCGGCAATCCCAGTCCGGCAGCCGTCGTCGCACCAAGAGCACGGCGGTGTCGGTGCGCCCGGCCGTTCAGCAGGTCCTCGACGCCATCAGCGGGGCCCCGGCGTGGGTGCGGAACGGGCGCCACGACATCATCGCGATGAACGACCTGGCGCGGGCGCTGTACTCCCCTGTGCTGGCCGACCCGCGCAGACCGGCGAACACGACGCGGTTCGTCTACCTGCATCCGGAGGAGGCCAGGGAGTTCTTCGTCGACTACGACCAGATCGCGAAGGACGCGGCCGCGATGCTCCGGTTGGAGGCGGGCAAGAACCCGAACGACAAGGCCCTCGTCGCGCTGGTCGGTGAACTGTCGACGCGCAGCGAACTGTTCCGGCAGCGGTGGGCATCGCAAGACGTCCGGTTCCACCGCAGCGGCCGTAAACGGTTGCGCCATCCCGCGGTCGGACAGCTCGAACTCGATTTCGAGGGGATGGAGTTACCGTCGGAACCGGGGCTGAACCTCAACATCTACACCGCCGCGGCAGGCACCCCCACCGCCGACGGACTGAAGCTGTTGGCGTCCTGGGCGGCCAGCCAGGAGAAGCAGCTCACCGAACGGCAGGTGCCGGGCTGAGGGCTCAGCCCACCTGCGGCTGACCAATCATCTCGACCACGTCGAGCACACCGGCCGTGCGCTCGTGGTCGACCGTGGGATCGGCTGCGCCACTGATGATCTCGGAGAATCTGCGGATCTCGTGGACCATGTTGTTCGCCGGACCGTCGAAGGCGTGGTCGGTGACCGTGCCGTCGTGTAGCCGGATCTGGGCGGCGGTCGGTTGGGCAACATGGTCGAACGTCAGCGTCCCGAGTTCGCCCTGGATCTCGTCCGGTCGCTGCGATGCGGTTATCTTGGAGTACGAGAGGTCGACGACGAGCCCGTCGTACATCGCCAGTGCACTGCCCGCACCATCTGCCCCACCGGCGATCGGCACCGACGCGCCGACGACCCGCCGCGGTCTGCCGAAGAACTCGACCATGGCCGAGATCGCGTACACACCCAGGTCCATCAACGCACCGCCGGCGAGCGCCGGATCGAAGATGTTGACCCGTTCGCCGGCGAGCACCTTGTCGTAGCGCGCGGACCGCTGACAGTACGAGAAGGAAGCACGTCGCACCGGTCCGAGCGACCCGATCAGATCCTTGATCGCGCGCAGTGCCGGGTCGTGGACATTGCGCATGCCCTCGAGCACGACGACGCCGTGGTCGCGCGCCTGATCGACAAGCGCGGTGAACTCCGCTGTGGTCGGCACCGCCGGTTTCTCCAGCAGGACATGCTTGCCCGCGCGCACCGCCCGCATCGCCTGCTCGGCGTGGATGCCGTTGGGCGAGGCGATGTAGACCGCGTCGATCGTCGACGAGGAGAGCAGGCCGTCGAGATCGTCGGTCGATCCGGCGATCGACGTCTCGGCCGCGAACGTGGCGGCGCGGTCCGCATCGCGCGAATAGACGGTGGTGACGTCGACGTCGTCCACTGCGGATGCGGCGTCCAGGAAGGTGCGGGTGATGGAACTCGTGCCGATCGTGGCCATCCGGATCATGTGGCCATTGTGCCGGTCGAGACGGCATCCCCTACCCGGAATGACCGGCCCGCAATGTACCGATTCGTGAGTCGGACCCGGTATCCGCGTGAACCGATGTCGGATTTGCCAGTAGAGTCAGCCGACGTGGCCGCCAAGCCGAAATCCGAACTCCAGCGCGATGCCGAGCGCACGCGCAGTGAGTTGCTGGCCGTGGCGACCGAGGTGTTCGCCGAGTCGGGCTACTCGGGCGCTCGTGTCGATGTGATCGCCGAACGCACCCGGACGACGAAGCGGATGATCTATTACTACTTCGGCGGCAAGGAGCAGCTCTACCTCGCCGTCCTGGAGAAGGCCTATCGGGGCATCCGCGACGCCGAGCAAAAACTGCAGGTCAATCACAAGAATCCGGTCGAGGCCGTTCGGCGGCTGGCCGAGGTGACCTTCGATCACCACATCGCGCACGACGAGTTCATCCGGCTCGTGTCGATCGAGAACATCCACCGTGGCGAGTTCATCCGGCGACTCGCCGACCTCCCGCAGCTGTCCGCACCCGCGACGTCGCTGCTCGACGAGATCTTGCGCGACGGGCGCGTGACCGGCGTGTTCCGCGATGACGTCAGCGCGCTCGACGTCCACCTGGTGATCAGTTCGTACTGCGTGTTCCAGGTCGCCAACAAGTACACGTTCGGCTACCTCTTCGACGTCGACCTGGCCGACACGTCGCAGCGTGCCCATCTTCGGCACATGATCGGCGACGTCGTCGTCGGCTGGCTCACCAACCGACAGTAGAGCCAGATAGCCGCCAGGCATCAGCGCCAGGTCGCGGCACCGCAGCTCGGCCTCCCTCCGCGGGCACGCACGCTCCGTGCACTCGACCGCGGAGAGCCCGATCACACATTTCCCCTTGACGCGATGCGGACCACAGTGCTCTACTTTTACGAACGTACTAGTTCGTACATTACGGAGATCGAGTATGACCCACCGCACGACCAGCCACCTCGTCGGCCTCATCGGCACCGGCGTCGGGCCTTCCCTGACCCCGGCGATGCACATGGCCGAGGGTCGCGCCCAGGGGCTCGACTACGTCTACCGGCCCATCGACCTCGCCGCACTCGACATCGCACCCGATCGCATCGGTGAGGTTCTGGGCTGGGCGCGGGCACTCGGGTTCGACGCGGTCAACGTCACCCACCCGTGCAAGCAGATCGTGCTGCGCCACCTCGACCGGGTCGACCCCGTCGCGCAGCAGCTGGGCGCCGTGAACACCGTGCTGTTCACCGATGACGGCACCGTCGGACACAACACCGACACCACCGGATTCGCCCACGGATTCACCGAGGGGCTGCCGGACGCCGATCTGGACACCGTCGTGCTCATCGGGGCCGGCGGGGCGGGCACCGCGGTCGCCGATGCGCTGCTGCGACTCGGCTGCCGACACCTGACGGTCGTCGACCTCGACGTCGATCGCGCATCGTCACTCGCACGGGAACTGGCACAGCGCCACCCCGCGGCCCAGGTGGACGCGTCGTCGTTCGACAAGCTCTCGGTCCTCCTGCCCGACAGCGACGGTGTCGTCCACGCCACCCCGACCGGCATGGCCGAGCATCCCGGTGTCGCGTTCGACCCGGCGCTGCTGCACACCGACCTCTGGGTGGCGGACATCGTGTACCGCCCCCTGGACACCGAGCTGCTGCAGGCCGCGCGTGCGGCCGGCTGCCGCACCCTCGACGGTGGGCACATGGCCGTCCATCAGGCCGTCGACGCCTTCGCCCTGATCACCGGGATCACCCCCGATGCCGATCGCATGTCCCGCCATTTCCGCCAGTTGGTCGAAAACCGCGCCCACTGACCTCGACTGCCGAGCAGAATCAGACAAAGGAGTCCCCCCAATGACCTCAACCGCCGTACCCCAACCGGAGTCCGCTCCGGAACGAACGCCGAAACGCGCAGCCCTGGCCAGCTTCATGGGCAGCGCCGTCGAGTACTACGACTTCTTCCTCTTCGGTACCGCGGCCGCGCTGATCTTCCCGCACGTGTTCTTCCCCTCGGACAACGAGGCATCGTTGGTGATGTCGTTTGCGACATTCGGTTTCGCCTACATCGCCCGCCCGGTCGGCGCGGTCATCCTCGGACACTTCGGCGACCGCATCGGCCGGCAACGGGTGCTGATGTTCACCCTCGTGCTGATGGGCCTGTCCACCTTCATCATCGGCTGCCTGCCCAGCTTCGACACCATCGGCTGGCTGGCACCCGTACTACTCGTGCTGTGCCGCCTGATGCAGGGTCTCTCGGCCGCCGGTGAGCAGGCCGGCGCCAGTTCGCTGACCCTGGAGCACTCTCCCGATCACCAACGCGCCTTCTACACGTCATGGACGCTGACCGGCACGCAGGGCGGACTGATCCTCGCCTCGCTCATCATGATTCCGTTTATGGCGCTGCCCGACGAGGCGAAGTACACCTGGGGCTGGCGCGTCCCGTTCTGGCTGTCGGCCGTCGTCGTGGTGGTCGCCTACTTCATCCGCCGTCAGCTGCACGAGACACCGCAGTTCACCGAGGCCAAAGAGGCCGGAACCATCGCGAAGATGCCGCTGGTCCCGCTGATCCGCTACGAGTGGCGCGCCGTGCTGCGGGTGATCCTGTGTGCGTTCATCGCAGCGGTCTCAACGGTTTTCGCCAATCTCGCCCTTGCTTACGGCGAAGAGGTCGGCCTCGACACCGACATCACCCTGTGGCTGGTCGTCGTCGCCAACGTGTTCGCGCTCCTCACCCAGCCGTTCTTCGGCAAGCTCGCCGACCGGATCGGACGCAAGCCCGTGTTCATCTACGGCGCACTGTCGTCGGCGGTCCTGATGCCCTTCTACATGCTGTCGATGTCGGACGGTAATCATCTGCTGACCTTCGTCCTCGCAGTGGCCACCTTCTCCTGTGGCTATGGCGCCGCGAACGCCGTGTGGCCGTCGTTCTACGGTGAGATGTTCTCCACCGAGGTCCGCTTCTCCGGCATGGCGATCGGCACGCAGCTGGGCTTCCTGATGGCTGGTTTCGCCCCGTCGATCGTGACCGCCCTCGGCGGTGTCCGTGAAGGCGGCTGGGTGGTCATCAGCCTGTTCACCGCGGTCGTCTGCCTCATCTCGGCCGGCGCCGCACTGACCGCCCGCGAGACCAAGGACGTGCCGACGGCCGAGCTCGGTGGTCGGGTCGCGCCGGAGCTCAAGGAGTTGGCGCACCAGTAGCTCAGAGATGTCGCCGACTGTCGGAGGGGCCCACAGGGTTCCCTCCGGCAGTCATTGTGCGTGGCCTGCAACGATGCCCGCCGTCGACCGTTAGCAGTTCGAACTTCTTATATGCATGTGCTACACATATATCTGTGCCTGACGCCCCTTCACTCCCCGACACGCTCGACGATGTGCTCACACGCATCCAGCAAGTACGGCAACGCCCCAGCTGGCGTCGCCGCGTTCTCGCCGGGGGCGACGGCACCACCTCGATCTCCACGGTGCGTGCGCTGCGGGCCGTAGAGCAGCGCCAGGGCGCCGGCGCGGGCGCGTCGGTCAGCGACGTCGCCGACCACATGGCGGTCGAGCATTCGACGGCCAGTCGTACCGTCGCTGCTCTGGTGTCCGCCGGCCTCATGGCCAAGTCTCCGTCGGTATCCGATCAACGGCGCTGCGATCTGACCCTGACGGATGCCGGCCGCGATGAGTTGGCACGGATCACCGAGCGACGGCATCAGATGATCGCCGACACCGTCGCGCATTGGTCGGATGACGATCTGGGAACGCTGATCTCGCTGCTCGAGCGACTCGGCGACGATCTCGAGCGGGCCGCTTCCATATGACCGCTGCGACGCGAACTCGTCCGGGAATCTCACCACGCGGCCCCCTTCCGCTGCTGGTGGATCGCCTGTTCGGCACCCTGTTCTGGGGAAAGATGTTGTCGGTCATCGGCGTCTGGACACACAGTCTTGTCGCCGCGCTGGTGATCTTCGATGCCACCGGATCCGCTCTCATGGTCGGGTTGGTCGGTGTCGTTCAGTTCGGGCCGCAGCTGATCCTGAGCCCGACAAGCGGCAAGTGGGCCGACCGCGGCAACCCGGCACGTCAGGTGATCATCGGAAGAGTGTTGTGCGCCATCGGTTCCGGAACGATCGCGGTGCTGCTGGCAGTCCTGCACGATGCCGGACCGAGTACGGTGACCGCCGTCGTTCTCATCGGTTCGTTCGTCGTGGGGATCGGATTCGTCGTCGGCGGTCCGGCCATGCAGTCAATTGTTCCGAGCCTGATCCGAACCGGCGAACTGCCCACCGCGATGGCGCTGAACTCCGTGCCGATGACCATCGGCCGCATCGTCGGTCCGATCACCGGTGCGTTCATCGCGGCGCACGTCGGACCCGCGTGGGCCTTCGGCGTGAGTGCGGCACTGAGCCTCGCTTTCGCCGTGATGCTGGCAGTGGTGCGGTTTCCGCGCCCGGCACCGCGGAAGGCCGGCCAGGACTTCCGCGTGCGAGTGGCGCTTCGCCACGTGTGGCAGGACCGTCCGCTGTTGTTCGCCCTCATCGCGGTCGCGACGGTCGGCTTCGCGTCCGATCCGGCGATCACGCTCGCGCCGTCGATGGCCGAGGAGGTCGGTGGTGGGGCCCAACTCGTCGGGCAACTGTCCGCGGCGTTCGGCGTCGGGGCGGCGATCTCCCTCGCACTCCTCGCCGCGCTGCGGGGTCGACCGAGTGCACCGACGACTGCCTCGATCGGTCTGTGCGCGCTCGCCCTCGGCAACGGACTGCTCGCGGTGAGTACGAATGTCGGACTGGCCATGATCGGATTCGCCATCGCCGGATGCGGTTTCGGTGTCGCGATGACCGGGCTCAGCACAGTGGTTCAGCAACGCGCACCGGAGGCGCTGCGTGGCCGCATCATGGCGTTGTGGATGGTCGGTTTCGTCGGATCCCGACCGCTCGCGGCCGCACTGCTCGGCGGCAGCGCCGACCTCTTCTCCGCGCACTTCGCCTTTGCGCTCGGCGCCGGCGTCGTGGTGGTCACCGCGTTCGTCTGCCGGCCGAAGGCGCTGTCACACCCGCGAGGCTCAGCCTTGAACGATGTATGACTCGAGTTGTTGGCGGTCCTCTTCGAGCTGGGTGATACGGCTCTTCACCACGTCACCGATACTGACGATGCCTGCGAGTCGCCCGTCATCGAGGACCGGGATGTGGCGGATCCGCCGTTCGGTCATCGTCTCGGCCAGTGAGTCGACCGTGTCCTGGGGGTCGCAGAATTGCACGGTTGTGGTCATGATGTCACCCGCCGACGCATCGAGTAGCGCGGCACCGCGGCTGCGCAGACCGCGCATCACGTCGCGCTCGGAGACGATGCCGACGGCGCGGTCCGCGTCGGTCACCACGACGGCGCCGATGTTCCGGTCGTGCATCAATGCGATCAGGTCGGGCATCGACGTATCGGGGCCGACTGATGCGACATCGGAACCCTTGTGTCGCAGAATGTCCGAGATTCTCATCGGTACCTCGATCCGATCAGGACCGGTCACCGGCGACCGGTCACGTCACTGACCAGGGTAAACGCCGACAGCCGACGAGGGAAGCGCCAGGCATTCTCATCCCGGTAATGACAGCCCCTCCCTGAGAGGTCCCGCCGAGCCTAGCGTCGGAGAGGTAGCCATTCGACGAGAGAAGGTCACACATGCAGTACCGTCCGCTCGGCCGTACCGGTGTCAAGGTCAGCCCACTGTGCCTGGGAGCGATGATGTTCGGGCCCTGGGGCAACGACGACAAGCAGGACTCGATCCGGATCATCCACGCGGCGCTGGACGCCGGCATCAACTTCGTCGACACCGCGGACTTCTACTCCGCGGGAGGCTCTGAGGAGATCGTCGGCGAGGCGCTCCGAGGCCGGCGCGACGACGTGTTCCTGGCGTCGAAGTTCTTCATGCCGATGGGTGACGATCCCAATCAGGGCGGCAGTTCACGCCGCTGGATCATGCGAGCGGTGGAGGATTCACTGCGTCGGCTGAACACCGATCACATCGACCTGTACCAGGTCCACCGGCCGAGTCCGGACACCGACATCGAGGAGACCCTCGGCGCCCTGACCGACCTGGTCACGCAGGGCAAGGTCCGCTACATCGGGTCGTCGTCGTTCTCCGGCTCGCAGATCGTCGAGGCCCAGTGGGCGGCCAAGGAGAATCACTTCGCGCGGTTCGTCACCGAGCAGCCCCCCTATTCGATTCTCGTCCGCGGAATCGAGGAGGACGTCCTCCCCGCTGTTCGGCGCCACGGCATGGGCACCCTCACCTACAGCCCGCTCACCGGCGGCTGGTTGTCGGGGCGGTGGCGTAAGGATGCGGCATCCACCCCGGCCTCGAGCGCTCGTCCGAGTGCCCGGTTCGACATGTCCACTCCGGCCAACCAGCGCAAACTCGACATCGTCGAGGAGCTGGCGCTGCTGGCGGAGAAGAACGACATGGCGCTGATCGACCTGGCGATCGCCTTCGTGATCAATCATCCCGGTGTCACTTCGGCAATCGTGGGGCCGCGCACCATGGAACAGCTCGAGTCGTATCTGCCGGCCACCGAGATCACACTCTCGGCGGAGGTCCTCGATCGCATCGACGGGCTCGTCGCGCCCGGGGTAACGGTCAACCCCGAGGACAACAGCTACGGCGCGCACGCGCTGACGCCCGGCGCTCGACGACGGACCTGAAGCCAGTTCCGGTACTGACAGAACCTCCCTCGCGCGGAATCAGCGCCGTAGCGTGGGAAACATGGAACTCGCTTTGCACATCGCTGATTTCACCTGGACCGGCGGCGCCCCCGAACTCGGGTCCGCTCTGCGCAAGCACGTTCGCGACGCGGAGGCGATCGGGGTGCGCCGGATCAGCGTGATGGACCATTTCTGGCAGATCCGACCCGTTGGTCCCGTCGAGAACGACATGCTCGAGGCCTACTCGGCCCTCGGTTTCATCGCCGCCCACACCGAACACTCCTTGCTGCACACCCTCGTCACGGGTGTCACGTACCGCGAACCCGCGCTCCTGGCCAAGGCGGTGACGACGCTGAACGTGTTGTCCGGCGGCAGGGCCGGCCTCGGTATCGGGGCTGCGTGGAACGACGAGGAATCCGAGGGTCTCGGTTTCGACTTCCCGCCGACCGCCGAGCGCTTCGAACGCCTCGAGGAGACGGTGCAGATCTGCCGGCAGATGTGGTCGGGTTCGGAGGAACCGTTCGACGGCAAGCACTATCACCTGACCCGCACACTCAATTCGCCTCAGGCGCTGAGCACTCCGAGCCCGTATCTGATGATCGGCGGTTCCGGCGAGAAGAAGACGCTGCGCCTCGTGGCGCAGTACGCCGATGCGTGCAACATCTTCGCCGGGCCGGACGCCGCCCACAAGCTCGAGGTGCTGCGCGGCCACTGCGACGATGTCGGCCGCGACTACGCCGAGATCGACAAGACCACCATCTTCCCCATCGACCCGAGCACCACCGTCGACGATGTCGTCGCGAAGGCCAACGAGATGGCCGGCCTGGGCTTCACCGCCGCCTACGTCTTCGCCACCGGCATCACGGAACCCGAGAAGATCATCGAGCTGTTCGCCGCTGCGATGCCCCGACTCGACTGAGCTGTACGCGGGCTGTCGCCGGTCACGCGAGCCCACTCGGGTCACGCGGGCCGCCGACGAACCGCGGGACCCGAACCCACCCGCGGCTCCCAGGACGACCCGCGTTCCCGGAGCGACCCGCGCCGGACTTCGTCGTTGACAGCGATGTGGCGTTACGGCTTCAGCAGAACCTTCAGCGCCTCCCGCGAATCCATCTTCGCGTAGGCGTCGGCGACCTGGTCGAGCGCGACGCTCTGGTCGAACACCTTGCCCGGTTTGATCTTTCCCTCCAGCACCAGCGGGATGGCGTCGTCGATGTACGCGCGCACCGGCGCCGGACCGCCGGTGACCGCGGCGTTCTTTCCGAAGATGGAACCGAAACCGACTGGCGCCTTCTCGTATTGGGGCACGCCCACCCGGGAGATGATGCCGCCCGGACGGATGACGCCGTACGCCTGCTCGTAGGCCGGCATGTGACCGACTGCTTCGATGACGACGTGGCTGCCCTCACCGTTGGTCAGATCCATCACCTTGGCCACGCCCTCATCGCCGCGCTCGGCGACGACGTCGGTGGCACCGAACTCTTTTCCGAGATCGGTGCGATCGGTGTGTCGCCCCATCAGGATGATCTGCTCGGCGCCGAGTTCGCGGGAGGCCAGCACGGCCGAAAGTCCCACCGCGCCATCACCGATGACGGTGACGGTCGTGCCCTTCTCGACACGACCCATGTGGGCGCCGTGATAGCCGGTGAGATAGACGTCGGACAGCGTGAGCAGGCTCGGGATGAGGTCACTGTGTTCGTTGACGTCGGGCACCGGCACCAGGCTGCCCTCGGCGAACGGCACCCGGACATACTCCGCTTGCGCGCCGGGAACGTCCGACGTTCCGTAGAACCCGCCGTTGACGCAGGCGGTTTGGAACCCATCCCGGCAGAACACACAGGTGTTGTCCTGGAAGGAGAAGGTACCGATGACCAGCGTTCCGTTGGCCAGTGACGAGACCTCTGTCCCGGTCTCCTCGATGACGCCGATGAACTCATGCCCCATCGGCACGCCGTCCGCGGTGCCATCCATCGAGTGATAGGGGTGCAGGTCCGACCCGCACACGCAGGTCTGGACCACCCGCACGATGGCGTCGGTGGGCTGGTGGAGTTTGGGATCGGCGACGTTCTCGACTCGAACGTCTCCGGGGCCGTACATCAGGGTTGCTTTCATCGCGTCTCTTCCAGGTCTATCGATTCAACAAGGGGGCCAACAGGAATGGCCGTCATGCTTCCGGGATGTCCAGGCCGAAGTTCTCGCGGGTGATCTGCTCCGGCTCGGGGCCACCGCGCACGCCGGTGTCGAGTGCATCGATCTCGGCGATTTCGGCATCGGTCAGCTCGAAGTCGAAGATGTCGAAGTTCTCCGCGATCCTGGCCGGCGTCACCGACTTCGGGATCGCCTGGCGCCCCTGCTGCAGGTGCCACCGCAGCATGACCTGTGCTGCGGTCTTCCCGTGGGCAGCGGCGATGGTGCCGATGACCTGATCGTCGAGAGTGGAACCGGCCGACCCGTCGCGATAGAAGGTGATCCCACCGATCGGCGACCACGCCTGGGACAGCACACCGTGCTCAGTGTCGGTGGCGAGAACGTCACGCTGCTGGAAGTACGGGTGCACCTCGACCTGGTTGATCGCCGGCACGATTGAGGTCGCTTCCAGCAGCCGCGACAGGTGATCGGGCATGAAGTTGCTGACGCCGATCGCCCGGACGCGGCCGTCGGAGTAGAGCTTCTCGAGCGCGCGGTATGCGTCGATGGTCAGCTCGAACTCACCGGGCAGCGCCTGATGGAGGATCAGCAGGTCGATCTGCTCCACACCCAGTTTGCCTGCGCTCTTGTCGAATGCGTGCAGCGTCTGGTCATAGCCGTAGTCGGTGATCCAGATCTTGGTTTCGAGGAACACCTCGGACCGGTCGATTCCCGACTGCGCGATCGCGTCGCCGACGCCTCGCTCGTTCAGGTAGGCGGCGGCCGTGTCGATGTGGCGGTACCCGACATCGAGTGCGGTCCGAACAGCGGTTGCTGTCTCGTCGGGCGGCGTCTGATACACCCCGAACCCGAGTGCGGGGATCTCGACGCCGTTGTTCAAGGTCAATGTGGGAACACTCATGGCTCCCACGCTATGAGTGTCCCGGCCGGTGCGGGAGGGTTCGTCGTGCCAGGTACCGGCAGTACCTGTTTCGTGCGCGACGCTCGACGCCGTGAGGCGACGGTGCCCATCGCACCCGGTGAGGCTCGATGGGGCACCGCCACGATGTCAGGCCTCGGCGTCCTGCCGCTTCGGCAGCACCCAACCCGCACGCGGGAAGTGGCAGGTGTAGCCGTTCGGATACCGCAGCAGGTAGTCCTGGTGCTCCGGTTCGGCCTGCCAGAACGGGGCACTCGGCTCGATCGTCGTGACGGCCTTACCGGGCCAGAGCCCGGAGGCGTCGACGTCGGCGATCGTGTCCCGTGCGACCTGCTCCTGCTCGGGGGTCAGCGGGAATATCGCCGATCGGTAGCTCGAGCCGACATCGTTGCCCTGGCGATCCCGGGTGGTCGGGTCGTGGATCTGGAAGAAGAACGCCAGGATGTCCCGATACGAGGTCTGCGTCGGGTCGAAGACGATCTCGACGGCTTCGGCGTGCCCGGGATGGTTGCGGTAGGTGGCGTGCTCGTTGCTGCCGCCGGTGTAGCCGACGCGGGTGTCGAGCACTCCCGGCTGGCGGCGGATGAGGTCTTCCACACCCCAGAAGCAGCCGCCCGCCAGGACGGCCGTCTCGGTTCCGGGTCGGCGGGTGATCTGTCCGGTGTCGGTGGTCACGATGCGTTCTCCTCACTGTTGTCGGGGGTGTCGGTGTCGTCAGGGGTTCCCTCGAAGAGGCTGCGGTAATCGCCGTAGCCCTGCGACTCGAGTTCGGTGACCGGGATGAACCGCAGTGCCGCGGAGTTCATGCAGTACCGCTGGCCGCCGGCATCACGCGGCCCGTCGCCGAAGACGTGGCCCAGATGGCTGTCCGCGCCGGCCGAGCGCACCTCGGTGCGGCGCATCCACAGGGTCCGGTCGGTCTTCGTGGTGACCGCCTCGGGGTCGATGGGTTGGGTGAAACTGGGCCACCCGGTCCCGCTGTCGTACTTGTCGGTCGACGAGAACAGCGGCTGACCAGAGACGACGTCGACGTAGATGCCCGGCTCGTGGTTGTCCCAGTATTCGTTGCGGAAGGCCGGTTCGGTGTCATCCTGCTGCGTGACGCGGTACTGGGCGTCGGACAGGGCGCGGACGGCCTCGTCGGTCTTGCGGTATTCGGTGCTCACAAATCCTCCTTCGGCGCCGCTGGCTGCGGCGTCACCATGCACAACAACGACGGTGCGCGATTTGGTCCCGACGCCACCCCCGATCCCTGAGGTGCGAGGAGCGCTAGCGACGAGCCACGAAGGGCAGGGAACGGGAGGAACCCGCGCCACCTGCCCGAAACATGATCGATACCCACTCCACACCGGAAAACTGGAACTCTGGACCGCTTTGCGGTGTTGACCGATATGAGTGGGTTGCACGCTCTGACCGCTGCGCCGGATCGGACCGCCGCCCCACTGCGAGGTCCCGGCAGTCGACGCGAGTGGTGAACAGAGGCGGCGAGAAGATGGCACAGCGAAGCGCGCGACGCGTCACGCGACTACGGCTGCTGTACTCACTCGGCACCACGTTGACGGTCAGTGTCCTGGCGGCTGTTCTCGTCGCACTGCCGACCACCGACCCCGAGTCCACGGCAACCAGATCATTCCCGGAGGCACCGCCCGCCACACTCGCGCAGTCCGCGCTCACGGCGGCGGAGTCCGCGGCAGCGACCGGCGGCGTCGACGCCCGCATCGCGATCCTCGACCGCCGCAACGACCATCTCGCGACCACCGACTCCGCCACCACACCGACACTGTCCGCATCACTGGTCAAGCTCGTCGTCGTGGTGGACATCCTGGATCGCCGGCGCGAGGAAGGCCTTGCGATCGGCGCCCGCGACGTACAGCTGATCACTCGAGCGCTGAGTGTCAGCGACGATCAGGCGATGAACGAACTGTGGACGCGGTTCGACGGCATGGGCGCCATCGGACGCGTCGCAGGGCGCCTCGGCCTCGAGGGCATCGCACCGCCACCCGACGTCGACTACTGGGGGCAGGCGACCATCACGGCGTCGTCCACCGCGACTCTCCTCGACTACGTTCTCGAGATGCCCCCGCCGGACCGCGACCTCGTAATCGCCGCACTCGCGAGCGCACCACCCGTGGCCGCGGACGGCTTCGCGCAGGACTTCGGACTACTCGCTCCCGGACTCACCGATGCCGTTGCCGCCAAGCAGGGTTGGATGTGCTGCGTCGATGACAGCGCTCAACTGCACAGCGCCGGCGTCATCGGCCCGCACGGCCGGTTCGTCGTCGTGGTTCTGGGTCGGCTCGACCCGACCGCCGACTGGGAGCCCGCGCGCAATCAGGTGAGCCATATCGCCTCTGCCGCAGGGCAGGTACTGCTCGCCGACGATTCGCCGCGCCTGGACTGGCTACCTGCAGTCCATCTCGCCGCCGCGGCGTGACCGAGATCGGGTCACACTGCACCTCAGTCCTGCAGGAACTGCACCAGCACACTGTTGACGGTCTGCGGCACCTCGATCGGAATGAGGTGCGACCCGGGGATGACACACAACCGGGCACCGGTGATCGCGGCGGCCACGTTGACACTGTGATCGAGGGTCACCTCGTCGCGATCGCCCTGCATGACCAAGGTCGGCGCGGAGATCGCCGACAGGTCGGCCAGATCGATCTCGGGCTCCGACCTGATCATCGCCATGGTCTTGTCCCAGACGATCGGAAAGTGGTCTGCCCCGTCGGGTGACTCCGAGGCATATTCTGCTGCAAAGAAATCCACCGTGTCCTGGTCCGCGGTCTCGAGAGCGTCGAGCATGCCGCCGGTGGCACGACCATAACTGTTGAAGTACTGGCCGATGAGGACCAGGTGACCGACGAGGTCGGGCCGACGAAGCGCGACCAGGACGGCGACCACCGCCCCATCACTCCAGCCGATCAGTTCCGCCGGACCACCCACGACCTCGTCGAGGTAGGTGATGGTCTCGTCGGCCATGTCTGCGTAGTGGAACTCGGCGGTCACGTCCGGGCTGTGCCCGTGGCCATGACGTTCCGGACAGAACACCCGCCACCCCGCCTCTACGAGTGCCGGCACCTGACCACCCCACGACGACGCACCGGAGAACGCGCCGTGTAACAGCACGACGGGTCGGCCATCGCCGTCGATCTCATGCCAGATCCGGGTGTTCGGTTCGGGATGGCTGATGGTGGTGTATTCACGCACGCTGGGGGACACGAGATCACGGTACTCCGACACCGGGGCCGACGAGTTGCGGTGATGCAAACCTTCTGGGGTTCCACCATGCCCGACCGGATCAAGTCGTCACCGGTATGTCGCGAAGCCCACGCCGCCGGACTCGAGATACGAGTGCTCGTTCATCGAGACTGCCGAGACACCCGACCGCCCGACGATGAGCTTTGACGTCGACGCATTGACCATGGTGCGCGACAGCCGAATCCAGCCACCTGCCGCGATGCCCAGGACCTGTGCGAGGACCTGGGAGATCGTTCCGGACGAGGAGACCACGACGACCGACGATCCCGACCCGGCCAGACTCTGCGCCGCGTCAAGAGCATCAGCGCATCTGCGCGTGTAAGCACTGTAGGGTTCGGCAACACCGACCGCGCCACCGGTCACCCATTGGTCGAGAGCGGAATCGACCACCCGCTGTAGATCCGCGCCGCTGCGGGTGACCGCATCGTCGCCGACCAGGCCGCGCATGTCGTACTCGTTCCACCGTGCGTCTTCGGTCATCTGCGGTGCGGCGCCGGCGGCGGACAGCACGATGTCCAGTGTCTCCTGCTGACGCGCAAGGTCTCCCGCGATCGCGTGCCGGATGGTTCCTCCGCGTTCGCCCAGAGCTCTTCCGGCCAGCCTCGCCTGTTCGCGGCCCAGCTCGGTCAATCCGCCGACACCGGATGTGCGGCTTCCCGGCCCGTAGGCCTCGACGTTGGCCTGGGCATGGCGCACCAGGTACAGAACACCCAAGTGAAACTCGCTTCCCGCGTGCCGAAGTGGTGGGTCACCAGTATCACAGAGGGCGGATGCGGGACCTCACCAGGAGTAGAAGCCCCGGCCGGTCTTGCGGCCGAGGTGTCCTGCGTCGACCAGTTCACGCAGGATCGCTGGTGGTTCGAAACGGGGGCCGACCTCGCGCGCGAGGTGTTCTGCGATCGCGAGCCGCACGTCGAGACCGACGATGTCGGTGGTACGCAACGGTCCCATCGGGTGCTTGTAGCCGAGGGTCATCGCGGTGTCGATGTCGGCCGCGGTCGCCACGCCATCCTCGAGCATGCGCATCGCCTCGAGTGCGATCGCCACGCCCAGCCGAGAGGAGGCGAATCCGGGCGAGTCGGTGACGGTGATCGCGGTCTTGCCGAGGTCGGCGACCCAGCGCTGCGCGTCGCGGACGACCTCCTGGGTGGTCTTGGCACCGACGACGATCTCGACGAGTTCACTGGCCGGGACCGGGTTGAAGAAGTGCAGACCGAGAAAGTTCTCCGGCCGTGCCAATCCGGAGGCGAGCCCGTCGACGGACAGGGAGCTGGTATTGGTCGCCAGCACGGCCTGCGGTGCCACGGATTCGATACGCGACAGCACCTTCGACTTCAGTTCGCTGATCTCGGGAACTGCTTCGATGACCAGCCCACACGTGGCCAGCGCATCGGTGTCGGCGGTCGTGGTGAGTCGCGTCCGGACGGCGTCGACCGGCTCGGTGAGCAACCCACGCTCATCCGCCTTGGCGAGGCTCGCCGACACTCGTTCTCCCGCAGCGCGCGCCGTGTCGTCGTCGGTTTCGATCACGACGACGGAGGTACCGGCGAGAAGCATCGCGTGCGCGATTCCGGCACCCATTCGGCCGCCGCCGTACACGCCGACTTCCTTCGGCAGAGTCATCGTTCTCCCTTTCTCTGTTGTGGTCGTCGAGGTGGTCGACGCGTGCGGATCGATTCAGTCGAGGCCGGTGGTCAACACGACCTTGCCCCGGACCTTTCCGTCCAGCACGTGCTGCAGCGCGTCACCGGCCTTCTCCAGCGGGTAGACCGTGTCCACCGACGCATCGAGTCGGCCTTGTGCGAGCAGGTCGAGCACCTCGGCCGCGGCGTCACGCATGGCGGCTGGGTCGCGGTCTCGGTAGTCACTGCTCTGGAGACCCACGAGGCTGATCGACTTGACGAGTACATGGCCTGGTTTGATCGGATTCTGTCCGCCGGAGGCGAACCCGACGATCACGATCCGTCCCTCCCATGCGGTGGCGCGGATGATCTGCGTCAGGTAGTCACCGCCGAGCACTTCGATCACGAGGTCGGCTCCGCGGCCGTCGGTGGCGGCGAGGATGTCGTCACGCAACGTCTCGGGCGGGGATGTGAGGACCACGTCGGCCCCCTGATGGCGAGCCAGTTCGGCCCGGTCATCGTCGTGTGCCAGTGCGATCACCCGAGCCCCCCAAGCCTTCGCCAGCTGCACCGCCGCGGATCCGACGCCACCCCCCGCGCCGGTGACCAGCACGGTCTCACCGGCCTTCACACCACCCCGTCGGCGCAGCCCGAAGTGAGCAGTCGAGTACACCAGGCCACTGGCCGCTGCGCTCGCGTAGTCGACCGCGTCAGGTAGTCCGACGACGAACTCCTCACGTACCGCTATCTTCTCGGCATAGCCGCCATACTCCACCAACGCCAGTACGCGATCACCGACACCGAGGCGGGTGACGCCCTCGCCGATCGCGATCACGCGCCCGGCAGCATCCTTGCCGGGGCTGAATGGTCGGGTCGGCAGGTGTTGATACGTGCCGTCGACGACCAAGAGATCGGGAAAATTGACACTGGCCGAACAGATTTGGATCAGGACCTCGCCCGGGCCGGTGACCGGATCGGGAACCTCTTCGATGACGAGTTCGGCAGGGGACCCGAACTCCCTCACGAGCGCAGCACGCATGGGCGATTCTCCTTCTCGGATTGTGCTCGGTCGGTCACGCAGGTATCTCGGTCACCGGCGGCACGCCTGCGTAGACACGGCCGGCGGCTGCGGTCGCGCCGTGCGGGTCGACTGCCGCCCGCAGCGAGATGGCGTCGCGCAAGCGGCGTTCCGCCCCGTACTCGGTGAGGTACCCATAGCCTCCATGTGATTGGAGGGACGCCGCGGCCACCGTCACCGCACTGTCGCAACACGATCGGGCGACCGCGAGGGCGGTCAGGGGATGTGCGGCAGCCGACAGGGCTGCGGACAGACCCACTGCGGAGTGGGCGGCTTGCTCGAAGAGACCGAGCCGCACGATCGGGATGTCGGTCAGCGCGCCTCCGAACTGGTCGCGGCCGGCTGCGTACTGCAGAGCCGCAGCTGCAGCCGACGCGGCAAGCCCGGCCGCCACACATGCCGCACCCAGCAGGAGTCGAGTCCGCGCGGCGTCGACATCGACGTCGGTGACGTGGAGCACACGAGCGCCGTCGGCATCGATGTCGGCGGAACGGGTGAATGCGCCGCCGAGTCCGGTGCGCCGCAACGGGGTAAAGGACGCAGCGGCCTGCTCGATCACGACCGCACGGTTGTCGCCGTCCAGGATGACGAGGTACGGCGACTCGCCTGCAGCATCCAACCGATCGATCGTGCCGGTCACCCGGCCGCCATCGATCGCGACCCGCACGTGTGACGATGACGTGTCGAGCACGGCGACGGACGACTCCCCGGTGTGCAGCGCACCCACGAGCGTCTCGAAGCGCTCATCACCGGACAGGACGTCCACGGCGGCATGGGCTTGGACGGACGCCCAACCGAGCGCGGGCCATGCTCGGCCGAGCCGCTCGAAGACCAGCGCTGTGGTCACTCGCTCGGCGCCACCTCCACCGGCGGCCTCCGCCGTTCCCACCGTCCATACACCGAGTTCGGCGAGTTCTGTGACGAGTTCGCCGACGAGATGGCGGTCATCGTCCAGAGTGAGTGAGTGTCCGGCGGTGAAGTCGTCGAGCATGTCCCGGACGGCGCCCTGCTCGTCGTCGAGATCGGGCCCCCACCAGCGCGTCGCAGCGCTCACGACCAAAAGCTCTCGGTCTTGGGGGTACGTCGCTCGCCGAATGCGGCGGAGACCTCGTGGGCTTCCTGCGTCTGCAGGTACAGGGTGAGTTGCTGGTCGTGTGCCATCCGCGCCTGGCCGGAGACTCCGTTGTGGCGCGCAGAGAACGCGGCTTTCATTCCGCCGATCGCCAGCGGGCTGCGCTCGGTGATCGTGCGCGCGATCTCGCCGGCACGATCGAGCAGCTGATCCCCTGGTACCACCTCGTTGACAAGGCCCATCTCACGGGCCTGCTCCGCAGAGTACTTCTTGTTGAGGTACCACATCTCCTTGGCCCGCTTACGACCGATGGTGTCCTCGAGATACCAACTGCCGTAGCCGGCGTCGAAGCTACCGACCATCGGTCCGACCTGACGGAACACCGCGTTGTCCGCGGCCACGGACAGATCGCAGACGGTGTGCAACACGTTGCCGCCGCCGACCGCGAAGCCGTTGACCGCGGCGATGATCGGCTTCGCGATCGTGTCGATCGCCTGGTAGACGTCGATGATCGGCAACACCTGCGATTGGTCGAGCGAGGTGAGTTCGTCGTGTTCGCCGCCGATGCAGAAGAACTTGGTACCGGCTCCGGTGAGTATCGCCGCCCGCAGTGACGGATCGATGCGGAACTTCTGGAGTGCATCGAAGAGTTCGAGGCAGGTCTGATGACGGAACTTGTTGCCCGCTTCCTGCCGATTGATCGTGATCGTCAGCACCGGGCCGTCGACAGTGGTGAGAATGTCGTTGTAGCTCATGTCAGTTGTTCTCCTCGAAAGACTGAGTGGTTCGGAATCCGCGGCCGTTCTTATCGCCCAGCATCCCGGCGGCAACCATCTGCCGGAGCAATGGCGGAGGGGCGTAACGCGGGTCACCGGTCGAGTCGAAAACAGCTGTGGTCGCGTGCAGATGGACGTCGAGACCGATCATGTCTAGGAGTTTCAACGGCCCGGTCTTGTAGCCGAGACCCAGTTCGAGCGCGACGTCGATGTCCTCTGCCGTGGCCAGACCGTCGTCGTACTCGGCGACGACGTCGTTCAGGTAGGGCAACAGCAGCGAGTTGACGAGGAATCCGGGGCGATCCTTGACCACGATCGGTGTCTTTCCGTCCAGTGAGTCGACGACCGCGACGAGGCGATCGACGACTGCTTCGTCGGTCTGTAGCGCCCGCACCACCTCGACGGTCGACTGGACCGGCGCGGGGTTGAAGAAGTGCAGGCCGGCGACGCGAGCGGGATTCGGCAGCGCCGCAGCGAGATCCGTGACGGAGAGAGCCGACGTGTTGGTCAGCAATGGAACCGAGGCGCCGACGACGCTCGCGACCTCGGTCAAGAGCGCCGTCTTGGCGTCGGCGTTCTCACTGATCGCCTCGACGACGGCGTCGACGCCGGCGAGTTCGGCCGCGGCCGTGGTGACCGTGATGCGCGCCAGGATCGCAGCTTTGTCGTCGTCGGTGATCTTGCCCCGCGACACTCCGCCATCGAGGAACGCGGCCACCGAGGCCCGCCCCGCTTCGAGTCGCGCCGCGGAGGTGTCCAGGACCACGACGTCTCGCCCGGATGCCGCGAAGACCTGTGCGATCCCGGCGCCCATCGTGCCGAATCCGAGAACACCTACAACAGGGAGATCCATCTTCTCGTTCATCGCGTCTCTCCTCACGACCCGAACAGGCGGGTGTCGTCGTACTCGTAGAAGCCCCGGCCGGTCTTGCGGCCCAGATCGCCCGCTGCGACCATTCGCTCGACCATCGGCGGCGGGTAGAAACGTGGGTCGCGAAGCTGCTCGTACAGTCGCGTCGCCACCTGCTGGTGAATGTCCATCCCGACGATGTCGAGCAACCGGAACGGACCCATCGGATGCCCGAGCGACCCGAGCACTGCCGCATCGATGGATTCCTTCGTGCCGAGCCCGGACTCGAGCGCGCGAATGCACGAGTTCTCCCAGGGGATCAGGAAGCGGTTCACGATGAATCCCGGCCGGTCCCTGGTGACCACACTGGTCTTGCCGAGGGAGGCGAGGAACTCGACTGTCGCCTTGTGGGCCCAGTCGGCGGTGTGTCGACCGTCGGCCACCTCGACCAGCTTCATCAGGGGTGCCGGGTTGCAGTAGTGGGTCCCGACGACACGTTCGGGCAGTCGCGACCCGGAAGCGATGCCGGTCACCGACAAGGTCGAGGTATTCGTATGGAAAAGAGTTGTCTCGGAAACGATCTCATCGAGACGAGAAAAGGTGTCCTTCTTGAGCGCGAGGTCCTCGAACACCGCTTCCACGATGACATCGCAGGACGCGAGGTCGGTCAGATCGGTCGCGCCCGACAAGGAGTCCTTCGCCGCCTGTCCTGCCGTAGCGTCAAGCTTTCCGAGTTTGACACTCTTGTCGAAGAATCCGTGCACGGTGTCGATGCCGCGGCCCAGGTTCTTCTCGTTGATGTCGAAGAGGATGGTGCGGTGCCCGGCCCGAGCCATCACGGTGGCGATACCCGAGCCCATCGTGCCGGCACCGAGAACGGCGACGGTCTTGGTTTCGTTACTCACTGCTACTCCTCGTGATTCAGCGGACGCTCTGGCCGCCGTCGATGACGATGATCTCGCCGGTCATGAAGTCGGACGCGGGCCCCGCAAGATTCAGCAGCCAGGGCTTCAGCTCGGCTGCCTCTCCCATCCGTCGCGCCGGGATGGCGCGGACCACGCGCGAGTAGGTGTCACTGTCCTCGCGGACGTCGGCGTTCAGGTCCGTCGCGAAGTACCCGGGTGCGATCGCGTTCACCTGGACGTTGTGCCGCGCCCATTCGATCGCCATCGAGCGGGTGAATGCGATGACGGCGGCTTTCGAGGCGGAATATGCGGCATGGTTGGCGACACCTTGCAGGGCGAAGTTCGATGCGATGTTGACCACCTTGCCCGAACCCTGCGCGAGCAGACGCGGACCAACGGCGCGGGTGGCCAGGAACGTGCCGCGGAGGTTCGTCGCGATCACCCGATCCCAGTCCTCGGCGGTCTGATCGACGAGGGGCGTGGTCGACACGATCCCCGAATTGTTCACGAGGATGTCGACGCGTCCGAAGGTCTCCACGGTGGCTTCGACCATACGCACCACAGACGCCTCGTCGGTGATATCGGTTGGACACGCGAGAGCCTGACCACCCCCCGATTTCACCTCCGCAACAAAGGAATCCAACTCGGATCCGGTCCTGGATGCAACCGTCACCGCCGCACCTTCACCCACCAGCGCCTGAGCCATCGCCCGCCCCAGACCGCGGCCGGCGCCGGTGACGATCGCGACCTTGCCCTCGAGTGTTGTCATACCCCGTCCTTCATCGCGCGGTTCGTCTCGCGGCCGATGAGCAGCCGCTGGATCTCGTTGGTTCCGTCATAGATCTGGGTGACCTTCGCGTCACGCAGACATCGTTCGACACCGAGGTCGGTGAGGTCTCCGAGCGGACCGAGTATCCGGATCGCCTCGACGGAGGCATTGAAGCCCAGGTCGGTGCATGACTGCTTCATGATGCCGATCTGCCCAGGCGTCACGTGTGGATTCTGATCGACCTGCCGAGCGACGGCGTGTAACAGCAACCGGCCCTGTAGGATTCGTCCCCGCAGGTCGGCGAGCGCGAAGGTGTGCTCGTCTGGTAGCCGATGTCCGTAGATCCCGCGGAGCGCACTGAGGGTTCGCGCGTATGCGCCACGGGCCAGGCCGATTCCCTGGGCCGCGGCGCTGATCCGGGATTTGACGACCGAACTCATCACCACCGACCAGCCGCCGCCGACCTCACCGAGCAGGTTTCCCTTCGGGATGCGGACACCGTCGAAGAACAGTTCTGCGGTGCTCGACCCGTGCATGCCCATCTTGTCGAACGGCTGGCCGTGCCCCACACCGTCCCAGCCACCCTCGACGACGAAGGCGGTGATGCCGTCACGCTTCTTGGACCTGTCCACGGTGGCGAAGCAGACGATCACGTCCGCCCGGTCACCGGTGGTGATGAACGTCTTCTGCCCGTTGAGAATCCAACCCTCCGATGCAGGGGTGGCGGTCGTGGTGAGGCTGGAGACGTCCGACCCCGCGTCGGGCTCGGTGATTCCCAGCGAACCGTAGGCGGTGCCATCGAGCAGAGGCGGAATATACCGCTGCCGCAGTTCGTCGCCACCGGCCAACAGAATCGGGTATGCGGCGTGCATCTGGGTCATGAAGACCAGGCTGGTCGCGGCGCATCCGGCGGTGATCTCCTCCATCGCAACCGCGTAGGCCACGTTGGTGTCGGCACTGCCGCCGAGTTCACGAGGGAACACGAGGCCGCAGAGGCCCTCGGCGGCCAATGCCTGCACACTGTCGTGCGCGAACTCGTGGGTCGCGTCGATGTGCGCCGCCCGGGGCGCCACCTCCCGCGCGACGACATCCCTTGTCACCGACCTGATCTGGAGTTCTCGTTCGCTCAGCCCGGCGTCCGCGGCCGGTTCGTCGAGAAGCTCGTGCAGTGCGAGATATGCCTTGGCATCCGAGTCGAGGTCCAGTGGCGTCGTCATCGACCTGCCTCCGGATCGGCGAACTTGGCCGGTCTGCGTTCGAGGAAGGCGGCGACACCTTCCGTCGATTCCTCTCCCGCGACGGCGAGGGCCGCCAGTCCGGTCTCGATCCCGAGGCCGGCATCGAGCGTCGCGTCGCGGCCCGACTCCACTGCACCGAGGATGGCTCGGACTGCCATCGGCCCCTGGGCGGCGATCTTCTCGGCGATTGCGACCGCGGTGGGGAGCAGTTCGTCCGGCTCGACCGGCGGCACCGGGGTGAGGCCGAGTTCGTAGGCGCGAGGGGCATCGAGCCGGGCACCCGTGAGCATCAGATGGGCGGCCACCCGGTCGCCGACCGCACGCGGAAGGCGCTGTGTGCCACCGTAACCCGGTATCAATCCCAGACCTGACTCGGGCAGCCCGAGAGCGGCTTTGGTGGACAGAACCGGAAACGTCGTGGCCAGGATGAGCTCGAATCCGCCGCCCAGGGCCAGGCCGTTGACGGCCGCGATGACTGGCACGGGCGCTTGTTCGATGGCCCGGAACACCCGCTGCCCACGATCGAGCACGGCATGGGCGTCGTCAGGTCCGAGCCCGTCGAGCTCCTTCAGGTCGGCGCCGGCACTGAATGCCTTCTGCCCACTGCCGGTGATCACGACTGCGCGCACCGACGGCTGAGCGGCGGCGTCGCGCACCGCGGTCGCGATCGCCTCGATCACCTCTGCGTTCAGCGCGTTGAAGGCGTCGGGACGGTCGATGGTCACGGTTGTCACCGCACCCGTCCGCTCTGTGCGCACGACACTCACGAGACCGCCTCCGCACGTTCGGTCTCCACCGGTTCGGGCTCTTCGATCGCACCCTCCGCGAACAGCGTGGCGATCTCGGACTCTTCGAATCCGATCTCGGCCAGAACCGAGCCGGAGTGCTCTCCGAGATCGGGAAATCGCTCGTTGCGTGGTTCCGGCAGCGAGGCCAGCCGGAACGGGCTGTGCACACTGGCCAAGTCGCCATCCGATCCGGGCACCGGCATGAGGGCGCGACGAGCGATGACCTGCGGATCGCCGACGACCTCGGACAGCGTCTGCACGGGGGCCGAAGGAACGTCGACCTCCGCGAACGCGGTCAGCCAAGCGGCCGCCGACCTGGTGGCCAGGCTGCGGGCGACGCACTCGGTGATCCGAGACCGGTGGGCGCGCCGTCCGGCGTTGTCGGCGAGTGCCGGATCGGCGGCCAGTTCCGGCAATCCGACGACGCCGCAGAACCGCTGCCACATGGCGTCGTTGCCGATCGCGACGACGATACTGCGGTCCGCGGTCTGGAACGGTTGATAGACGGCGAGGACGGAGTCGGTGCCACCACTGGGCGCGGGTTCGGGCTCGCCGGCGTGGAACGCCGCAATCCGGGGCGCCATCAGTGCCAGGTCGGTGTCGAGCAGCGACACATCCACGGTCTCCCCCTGACCCGTCTGGGTCTGCCGCACCAGTGCCGCGTTGACCGCGATCGCGGCGCACATGCCGGTGACGACGTCGGAGAGGGCGGTCGACACCCGCTGCGGGCTGCGGCCCTTCTCCCCGGTGACCGACATGAGGCCTGACCGCGCTTGGGCGACGAGATCGTAGCCGGGCAGTTCGCTGTCGGGGCCGGTGAGGCCGAACCCGGACATCGCGCAGTAGACCAGGCGCGGATTGCGAGCCCGGACCGAGGCGGCGTCGATTCCCATACGTTCCAGCTTGGCCGGGTTCATGTTCTGAAGGAAGACGTCGGCGGTATCGAGAAGACGCAGCAGCACCTCGCGACCCCGAGGGTGGCGGAGGTTGAGCGCGAGCGACTGTTTGTTGCGGTTCGCCGAGGCGAACCAGGCCGACGCCCCGTCCGCGAAGGGCGGACCCCAGCTGCGCGCGTCGTCACCGGCGCCCGTGCGCTCGACCTTGATGACCGTGGCTCCGAGATCTGCCAGGTACATCGCGGCGGTCGGACCGGCGTACGACGTCGTCATGTCGACCACGCGCACGCCGTCCAGTGGCGGCTTGGTCGGGGTGTTCGGTGTCATGTGCAGACCTCAGAGATCGTGTTTCTCGGCTCGATCGCCCATGTGACAGAGCTGTCGACGCCGGCGGTTTAGTTGCCGTTTCTCATATTGCATATTGTCGTACATTTAACTTCGAGTCAATACCCTTGCCACCAGGAACAGGTCTGATCCGGCTCAGCGCAATCCACACTCAGCGCCGATCACGCTGAGTGCCATCACTCGCTGGGCGACGCGAAACAGCGCTGTCAGTCGGCGGATTGCCCGGACCCGCTCGGGGTCCGCGGCTTCTCCACCACCTTCTCGGTGACCGGCTCGTACACCAGACTCACCTTGTCCGGGTCGAACGCGGCCGTGGGCGTCAGCTGCGGCTGGGTATCGGCGAACGCCTTCACCGCGGCATCGAGGTCGCCCTCGATCTCGTAGACGGCGATGTAGCGGTGCTTCGCCTCCGGTGCGGCCTTGCCGTGATGCAGGCTCACCGGCACGTGGACGTAGCGCTGCGCGCTCACGAAACCGGGGATGTCGAGGACTTCATCGAGATGGGTGTTCGAGTACCAGTCGTTGAACTCGTCTTCCTGGCCTTCGTTCGGGTTGCCTTGGACGATGAGGATATGACGCTCCATCTGGGGGCTCCTTCGTGCGGTTGAGGTCGTGGTCGCGCAGGCCGGCCGGGCTGCGTCAGTCGAAGATGAAGGCGCCCTTGCCCGACACCTGGCGGTCGAACTCCTGATAGGCCTCCTCGGCCTGGTCGAGCTTCCATCGGTGGGTGAACAGATCGTCGACCGGCAGGTTGTTCTGCAGGATGAAATCCGCGCACTTCTTCTGCTCGAAGTTCGACAGCGTCCAGGACGTCATCAGGGTGAGCTGGCGGCGGAGTTCGCCGTAGACGTCGAGCTCGACCTTGGCGCCGACGCCGATGAAGCAACCCGTGCCCCACAGCGCGAGCGATTCGAGCGCGGCCCGTGCCGCTGCGCTGTTACCGGATGTCTCCAGCGCCAGCGGTGAACCCGCACCGCCGGTGAGATCCCGGATAGCCGAGACCGGTTCGTCGACAGCGGAATTGACCGTGGCGGTCGCGCCGAACTTGCGGGCCCGCTCCAAGCGCGCAGGCTCGATGTCGACGGCGATGACACTCGCTCCGCGCGCTGCCGCGAGCATGGTCGCGGACAGTCCGACCGGACCCTGTCCGAACACGACCAACGGCGACCCGCCGATGTCACCGAGCCGACGCAACGCACCCCAGGCCGTTCCGGTCCCGCAGCTGATGGCGGCGCCCGCCTCGAAGCTCAAACCCGGATCGAGCGGGGTGACCGTTTCCGCCGGCACGCGGAGGAAGGGTGCGTGGCCGCCATGATCATTGATGCCGAACATCCGAAGAGGCGCTTCGGTGCACATCTGAGGCCAGCCGGATCGGCACTGCACGCAGGCGGTACAACCGGCGGCGTGATTGACGATGACACGCTGACCGACGTGCGCGACCGCGGGCAATACTCCCGGTCCCACCGAGTGCACCACGCCGGCTGGTTCATGTCCGGCGATGTAGGCAGCCGGCGCCTCCGCGACCGATTTGCGGTAGTGATGAAGGTCGGTGCCGCACATACCCGATGCGGCGACCTTGACCACGATCTCGCCGACCCCTGGCTCGGGCTCGGCGAACTCGCGGAGCTCGAGCTTGCGATCTCCAGTGAACACAATCCCTTGCACGGCGGCCTCCTTGGCTCAATTCTTCTGTCGTCGAACGTAAGTCGACGTTGTTTCGGGGTGGATCAAACGCTTCAGGTCAGCGACGGTTGCAGCTTCGGCAGCACCACGTCGCCCAGAAGCTTCATCGACTCACTGACCGCATCGTCGGGTGTGCCCGGAGCACCGACCTGGAAGATGAAGTCGTTGAACCCGGCCTCGATGTACTGCGAGATCTGTTCGATCACCGTGTCCGGGCTCCCCACGATCTCTCGCTGTTCGGTCGCTTCGTTCGCGCTCGACCCGATCGTCCGGTTGTTCATGCCCCAGCTACCGAGGGCCTTGTAGTACGCCTCGTGTGAATCGGCGAAGCGCTTGCGCGCCAGTTCGTCGGTCTCGGCCACGAGACAATGCCGCAGCAGCGGCCGGCGGGTGGCCGGCCGGCCCAGCTCCGCACGCGCGGACTCGAACTCGGCCGACAGCTCACGCAGCGCCGGGAAGGCACTGTGACTACTGCCGATCCACGTGTCACCCAACCGGGCCGCCCGGCGCACGCCGGGCGGAGTGCTCCCGCCGACCCAGACGGGGATGCCGCCGGGGCGCTCCGGCCGCGCAGTCATCTTCAGACCCTCGAAATCCAGGTACTTTCCGTGGTAGTCGAACGGCTCATCCGAGGTGAACAGTTGCCTGACGACGTCCAGGGTCTCTTCGAAGCGCCCGACCCGCTGTTTCATCGGAACGTTCATCGCCGCGAACTCCCTTGGTGCCCAACCGAGTGCCGCGCCGAAGATCAGTCTCCCTCCGGACACATGGTCGAGACTGACCAGTGACTCCGCGAGCCGAACCGGATGGGCCAGCGGCAGCAGGTACACCCCGCCCAGGTCGAGCGACGTGCCGGCTGCCAGATGGCTCAGATAGACGGACGTGTCGATGGTCGGCCATGGTTCGGCGAGGATGTGCTGTCCCACCCAGACCGACGAGAAGTGGTTGGCCTCGGCCTCCTGGGCGCGCGACACCATGCGCGCGATGTGTTCGCTGGGCCGACCGGCCGCCGGATCCAGCCAACCGGACAGCAGAACGCCCATCTTGACCTCGGTCGAGCTGGAATCATTTGGTGTGGTGGTCATTTCGATGTCCTCCTCAGGACTGGTGCGGAGTGGTCACGGTCGGCGGTCACCGGTATCGCTCCGGGATGTCGTCGAGCACGACGGTCTTCGCCTCCAGGTACGCGTGCAGACCTTCCACGCCGCCTTCGCGGCCGACGCCGGACTGCTTGAAGCCGCCGAAGGCGATGCCGAAGTCGGCACGGTAGCTGTTGTGGCCGACCGTCCCGGCGCGGATCTGGCCGGCCACGTGCCGTGCCCGATCGACGTCGGCGGTGAAGACAGCCGAGTTCAGGCCGTAGATCGTGTCGTTCGCGAACCGGATCGCTTCGTCTTCGTCCTTGGCCGGGATGACAGTGAGGACGGGGCCGAAGATCTCTTCCTGGGCGATGACACTCTGATTGTCGACGTTCCCGAACACCGTCGGTTCGAAGAAGTAGCCCTTGTCCAGCTCTTTCGGGCGGCGCCCACCGGTGGCGAGCACCGCTCCCCGGTCGAGACCCTGGTCGACGTAGCCCTGTACCCGGTCGAGCTGCGCTCGCGTCGCGAGCGGCCCGATGTCACTGGTCTCCGCGAAGGCGTTGCCTACCCGCTTCGCACCGAACGCGGCGGTCACCGCGTCGACGAACTCGTCGTGGCGGCTGCGGGTCACGATCAGCCGGGTCAGCGACGCGCAGACCTGCCCGGCGAGATGACACTCCGATGCGGCCAACGACCGCGCGGCCGATTCGAGGTCGGCGTCGTCGAGGATGATCGCCGCCGATTTGCCGCCCAGTTCGAGGGTCACCCGCCCGATCTTCTCGCCCATGAGGGCCGCGATGCGTCGCCCGGCCGCCGTCGAGCCGGTGAACGCGATCTTGTCGGTGCGGGGATCGCGGACGAGTGCTTCCGACACGTCGCGGTCGGCCGCCAGCACGTTCAGCACGCCGGGCGGCAGCCCCGCCGCCTCGGCCGCCTCCGCGATCACGTACGCCGCGCCGGGTGCTTCCAAAGACGCCTTGAGCACCAATGTGCAGCCCGAGATGAGCGCCGGCGCAACCTTGTACATGGCGAGCATCAGCGGACCATTCCACGGGATGATCGCACCGACGACACCTACCGGTTCGCGAACCAGCAGGCCGAAATTGCCGCCTCGCGTCGGTGGGATGACCTCCTCCCACTGGTACGTGGCCGCCTGATCGGCGTAGTACCGAAGAATGTTCGCGGCGGTCGCACCCTGTTGAGTCGCCTCCACGTAGAGGGCACCCGATTCGCGCGGCCAGATATCGGCCAAGGCTGCCGACCGCTTCTCCATCTCGGTGGCCATCGCCCGCATGAACTCCGCACGCTGCGCGTGCGTCATCCGCGGCCAGGGTCCGTCGTCGAATGCCGTACGGGCCGCGCCGACAGCCTGGTCCATATCGGCGAACCCGGCACTGGCCACCTGGTAGTACACCGATTCGTCGTTCGAGTCGATCACATCGGCGACGGTCGTCGACGAAGCGGTCACCCACGCGCCATTGACGAAGATGCTGTCGGGATTCCGTACGGAGAGTTCGGTTCTGCCAACCTGTGACGCAGTCATCCTGCGTTACCTTCTTTCTGCGTGTGGTCGTCTGCTTCGAGCTCGATGTGCGGGATGGTCCCGACATCGATGCCGAGTGAGGTCGCGTGGTCGAGGAGGTCGAGACTCGTCCGGACGTGCGCGTAGTCGATCATCCGGCCGTTGTGTTCCACCGCCGCCTTACCCACCGCGATCCCGTCGGCCATCGCGGCGATGACCGCCTTGGCGTCACTGATGTCGTCGGGTGAGGGCGAGAACACCTCGTTGTGTATGGCCACGTGTGAGGGATGGATGGCCATGGAGCCGGTGGCGCCGACCGCCTTCGCGCGCAGGGCGAAGTGCCGGACCAGATCGAGATCGTGGATCTTGGTGGTCATTCCGCCGATGATCTCGGTGACCCCGGCGGCGCGGGCGTCCAGCCCGGTCCGAAGGTTCGTCAGATACTCCTCGGTGCCCTCGTCGGTGAGGCTGCGCACGTTGATGGCCCTGTTGGAGTCGGCATTCGGCACGTAGCCGCCTGCACCCTGAGACCGCTTGACACGTTCCGAGGCGAGGCAGATCTCGAAGGTCCGATACTTGCCCAGCGCCGTTTCGCACAAGGGGAAGATCTCGATGCGACCGACCTCCAGACCGCGCTCGAGTTCCAACTCGGTGAGGACGCGGTCGAGTGACACGATGTCCTCTGCGTCCTCGGTCTTCGGCAACATGACGCCGTCGAGTCCCGGCCCGACGATGGCCGAGAGGTCGGCCAGCGTCTGACCGGACCCCCACGGGTTGATCCGCACGAATGTGCCGAACGATGTCGTTGCGAAGCCGTCCAAGGCTTGCGCAGTGGTGTCACGGCCGACCGACTTGAGCGCCAGCGGCACCGCATCCTCGAGATCGAGGATCAGCGCATCCGCGCCGAAACGCGGCGCCTTCTCCACCCAGTCCTGGCGGTGGCCGGGCACGAAGAGCATCGATCGGTAACAACGCGCATTCCGGCGTGCCTGTCGCATGGCCTCCTCCTTGCTATTCCGCCGCGGCCGTGGCTGTTTCGTCTTCAGACACCAAGTGCAGTGTCTTCAGCGCCTCCACCGCCGCCGGCAACCCGCAGTACACACCGACCTGCAGGATCACCTCTTCGATCTCCGCCCGCTCGGCGCCGTTGCGGAAGGCCGAGCGCATGTGCAGCTCGAGCTCTGCGGGACGATTCAGCGCCGACAGCATCGCGATGTTGAGCAGGCTCCGAACCGATCGCGGAAGTCCCGGCCGGTCCCACACGGTTCCCCAGGCATACTCCGTCACGAAGTCCTGGAACTCCTTGTCGAATCCGCCGGTACGACGCCGCGCGGCGTCGACGTACTCGTCGCCGAGAACCTCACGCCGGTTTGCCATACCCCGTGTGAGCCGGTCGTCGATGCTCATTGACACACCTCTTCGTCGCCGTTGGCCGAGCTTGCCGTGAAAGTGCGGGATCCCGCCTCAGGTCCCCAACAGGAACGGGTCCCGGGGAACCTCGGAGAGGTTGATCATCGTGTTCTTGGTCGTCGTGTACTCGTGCAGCACCTCGGTGCCGCGCTCACGCCCGTACCCGCTGTGCTTGATACCACCGGCCGGGGCTTGCGCAGAGATCGCCCGATACATGTTGATGTAGATCGTGCCTGCTCGCAGTTCGCGCGAGACCCTGTGTGCACGTGTCAGATTCGTAGTCCACAGACCCGCCACCAGACCGAAGTTGGTGCCGTTCGCGATCGTGATCGCCTCCTCCTCCGAGGTGAACCTCATGATCGCCAGTACCGGCCCGAAGACCTCCTGCTGAGCCAGTCGCATCTTCGGTGTGACGTCGGCGAAGATGGTCGGCTGGACGAACAATGTGTCCTCCATGCCCTCGGGCGCCCCGCCGCCGGCGACCAGACGTGCACCGTCTTCGTGCGCGCTCGCGATCGCGGCCTTCACGCGAGTGTTGTGCGCCGCGAAGGCCAGCGGGCCGACATGAGTGGCGGGATCCATGGGGTCGCCCAGTTTGATCGCCTTGGTCCGTTCGACGACGGCGTTGACCACGTCGTCATAGACCTCATCCTGAACGAGCAGGCGGGATCCTGCGACGCACGTCTGTCCCGCTGCTGCGAAGATTCCCGAGACCGCGCCAGGAATGGCGAGATCCATGTCAGCATCGGAGAAGATGATATTCGCCGACTTGCCGCCCAGCTCGAAGAGAGCGGGCACGATGTTCTGCGCTCCGTTCTCCGCGATTCGCCGCGCGGTCTCGACCCCACCGGTGAAGCTGATCTTGGCGACCCCGGGATGGCTGGTCAAAGCCTGGCCCGTGGCTCCGGCGCCGGTGACGACATTGACCACACCCGGCGGGAACCCCGCCTCGCACACGAGTCTGCCGAGCTCCAACGCGGATGCGCTGGTGTACTCGGAAGGCTTGAGTACCATCGTGTTTCCCGCAGCCAGAGCCGGCCCCAGTTTGTTGGAGACGTTCGACAGAGGAGAGTTCCACGCGCAGATCCCGGCGCAGACACCGAGCGGCTCACGTTCGGTGTAATCGATGATGTCGAGGGTGTCCAGCGGCTTCGACTCACCGGTGATCTTGTCGGCCAGACCAGCCATGAACCGCAGGTTGCGAGCCACGAATGTGATCTGATTCTTGTTTTCCCGCAACAGTTTCCCGTTGTCGCGTGTCTCGATCTCGGCGAGGCGGTCGAGATCGCGGATGATCAGGTCGGCAAGCTTCGTCAGCAGTTCACCCCGCACACGGCCCGGGGTGCGCCGCCATACCTCGAACGCATCGGTCGCGGAACGCACGGCGCGGTCGACGTCCCCCTCGCTGGCCTCACTGAACACGGCCCACGCTTCGCCGGTGTACGGGTTGATCGACTGGTACTCATCGCCGCTCCCTGTCACCCACTCGCCGTCGACCAACTGCTGGCGGTAGTCCTCCATCACGCAACTCCTTCGATTGATTCCCGTGGCCTGCGGCCCGTGTTCGCCAGACCACGAATCCGGCGCTCGCGACGAACACCAAACTCTCATCCGCTTTAAAGACTGACATTAGATGTGTTGTAGATCGCTGTCAACGGGACCTGTTGGCCACCGTCACATACCGGGGCCGACGCTCACGGGGCGGTTTCGCGCGCCGCCTCACCGTCCGGCCGGCTCGTGATGACGACACCGGCCGCCTCCTCTTGCAGAGTGAAGACGACCCACGAATCACGATCGCCCCATCCACGTTCCAAGACCTGCTCGGACAGGTCGAGGCACACCGAACCGAGCGGCGCGGGAACGTCGAGATCGCGCGCGATGTCCATGGCAAGACGGGTGTCCTTGTTGCTGAGTTCGTGGCGGTACCACGGGGGATCCGCCTTCTCGAACTCACGGGTGAACACCCGGGGCGGCAACCACTGCAGAAAGTCGTTGCGGCCGAACGAGCCCGCAGAGACGAAGTCGTGCATGAGTTGCGGTTCGATCCCGGACTTCACCGCGAGGGTGAACATCTCCGCGAGCGCCTGCCGCTGAATGTTGAGGCCCAGGTTGTGGATGAGCTTGCACGCGTCGCCGGCACCCAGGTCTCCCGCATGCAGCAGCTTCGAACTGAACAGCGCGAGGTAGGGCTGGGCTCGGTGGAAGTCGTCGGCGGATCCACCCACGGGGATCGACAGCGTTCCCTGTTCCGCACCCGCGCGACCGCCACTGACCGGCGCGTCGACCAGCGCGATCCCACGGTCGGCCAGTTTGGCCGCGGCAGCCTGGACAGTGCTGGGCCGATTGGTGGTGAGGTCGACGATCAGCGTGCCGGAATCGAGCAGGTCCGCGAGGCCGTTCTCGCCGAACAGGACCTCCTCGAACTGCGGTGGGCCGGGAACGCTCACGAACACCAAGCTGCTGTGGGCGAGATCCGCCGGACTCGACGCCGCGCGCGCACCCTCGGCCGCAAAACTCTCGACCACGTCGCGACGCACGTCGTAGACGGTGAGGTCGACCCCACCCTTCATGAGGTTCCGGGCGATACCGGACCCCATCACACCGAGCCCGATGAACGACACGGTCTCGGCGTTGCGCCCCGCCGGGGGGTCGAATTCTTCTCGGTCAGCCATTTCGGTTTCACCTTCTCCACTCGCTCCGGAAAGCGCTGCTCTACCTCGCACAGTGAGGCTTATGTCTTACATTTGCCAGCCGATCATAAGGCCGTCGAGAAGCCGGAGTCCAGACCCTGCCCGGGTCGAGACCGGATGACCCGACCCGCCAGGCGCAGCTCACCAGCTGTTTTTCCCGATGCGCCCAGGGAAATAGTTTCCTAAGGCTCAAAAGTCAGATTTTTAGCTTGACAGCTAATGATCCTACAGCGGAGACTAGTGGCGTCCGACACAGAACTGGACTCACGGAGGTTCTGTCACCATCGATGCTCCGCCATCGTCCACCGGACCTCACGGCCCGGGCCACGCGCGAGACGCGGTTCGGCGCTCGGAATCGACACCGAGGAACAGGAAATAGGCATGACCGACCTGACACACGACGATCAAGCGGCTCAGCCGCCTCGACAGAGCATGGCCCGAGTCGCCTCGGCCGCCTTTGTCGGCAGCGTCATCGAGTACTACGACTTCATGATCTTCGCGACGGCGGCCACGCTGGTCTTCGGCGAGGTGTTCTTCCCTGCGCTGGGCACTGCGGAAGCGACCGTCGCATCACTCCTGACGATCGGCGTGGCATTCATGGCACGTCCGATCGGCAGCATCGTGTTCGGACACCTCGGTGACCGACTCGGCCGCAAGCGATCGCTGGTCGCGACGTTGCTGCTCATGGGCTCGGCGACCATCCTGGTCGGCCTCATGCCGACGCCGGCGCAGATCGGGATCGCGGCGCCGATCCTGCTGGTGGTGCTCCGCATCGCGCAGGGGATCTCGGCCGGCGGCGAGTGGGCAGGTGCCGCGCTCTTCTCGGCCGAGGAATCACCGACCAAGCGACGCGGCTTCTTCTCGATGTTCCCGTCCTTCGGCGGCGGCGTCGGCCTGATCATCGCCCCGGGCGCATTCCTGCTGGTCAACACCTTCACGACCGAAGAGCAGTTCCTCGAGTGGGGCTGGCGGATCCCGTTCCTGGCGAGCGCCGTGCTCATCGCGATCGGCCTCTGGATTCGTCTGCGGCTCGAAGAGCCTGCGGCGTTCAAGGAGGTCAAGAAGGAGAGCACGGTTGCCCAGGTTCCCGTCGTCGAGGCCTTCAAGTACCAATGGCACCACATCCTGTTGGCGGCACTGTCGGTCAGCGGCGCCTTCGCCCTGCTGTACATCGGACTGACCTACCTCATCGGCTACGGCACCAGCGAGATCGGGTTGAGTCGCGATTACGTCCTGGTGGTCGCCACCATCGGCTCCGCGGTCGAGATCGTCGGCGTGGCCATCACCGGTTGGCTCTCGGACCGGGTCGGGCGGCGACGGATCATCCTCTGGACCAGCGTCCTGGGTCTCGTCTGGTCGATCGCGCTCGCCTCATTCGTGTCGGTCGACTCCGAGCCGACATTCATCATCGGCGTGCTCGGATCGACGTTCCTGGCCGGTCTGTTCTTCGGCCCGGTCGGCGCGTACCTGCCCGAGCTGTTCCGCACGCGGTATCGCTTCACGGCAACCGCACTGTCCTACAACCTCGCAGGTATCGTCGGCGGAGCGCTGCCCCCGGTCATCGCTGCCTGGCTGATCACCGACTCGGCGGCCATCGGACAGGTCGGCATCATCCTCGGCGTCGTCTGCCTGCTGAGCCTCGCCTCGACGTACGCCCTGGCCGACCGCTCGAAGCGGTCTCTGACCGAGGTCGACGACGACGAGACCTTCGGCGGCGACGGGCAGCCCAGCGCCGGGCAGCCCGTTCACGAGACGCAGGACCGCGACGTCGACGCTGCAGATCGAGTTCCGTCGAGACTCGCGTGACATAGCGCTCACCTCGTCCCACACGAATCCGGGGTTGTCGGCCACGAGCCGGCAACCCCGGATTCGTCTCTTCCCTGTCGATCCCGCGTGATCGAAACCGGGTATCCAGACCACGCGCACCCGTTCACCGGGAAGACGCAGGCATCGGCTGCGCGCACCTTTCTCGGTGGACGAGCCGAACATCTCCCGGATTGGCCGCTGTGTCGTGGGTCCACACATCGTGCAGTTGTAGGGCGTGGCTTTCCTCGGTTTGGAGATATCGATCAGCCCATCGCCTTCATAGCATCGCGATATGACCAAACACTTCGCCAGCGCGAACATCGTAGAGCTCGACAAGGTCGACACACCGGCTGGAGACGGGAACTCGACGATCAGGACCGGGCTTCACCACATGGGTTCCGTCGGTGACGTCGACTTCGGTGTGTGGGAGGTGGAGCCGGGCGTCCTCGACGGCGTCGTGGAAGCCGCCGAGGTGTTCGTCGTGTTGTCCGGCGCCGCCACCATCGTGTCCGACGGCGACCCCGAACCGCTTGGTGTCGGCCCCGGCGACGTCGTGCGACTGATTGTCGGCCAGCGAGTCCGGTGGGATGTCACCGAGACGGTCCGCAAGGTCTACGTCCACCCGTGACCGCGTCACTTCACCATCACCCACGACCGAGACACGTAGGGACGACACCATCGTGAACAATCTCCCCGGCACCCAGTACCAGGACCAGTCCGAGATCGACGTACAGCTCGACCTGATCTACCACATGTGGGATCTCCCTCAGTACAACGACTTCTGGCAGACCGAGAGTGCGAAGGCCCTCGAGCGCCACCAACCGATCGAGGACATCAGGATCGGCGCGCGCGACGAGGAACGCGTCGACGTCTTCAAGTCCGCCAAGCCGAACTCGCCCATCGTGGTCTTCATCCACGGCGGCTGGTGGATGATGTGCACTCGGAAGTTCTTCTCCTGTGTTGCACAGGGTTTCGTCGAGCGCGGCTACACGGTGGTGATCAGCGACTACGCCCTGTGCCCCAAGGTCGGCATCCCTGACATCACAAACGCGTCCAGAGCAGCAGTGGCGTGGGCGTACGAGAACGCCGAGAGCATCAACGGTGACCGGGAACGCATCTTCGTGACCGGGCATTCGGCCGGTGGCCATCAGACCGCGATGGTATCGATCACCGACTGGCACCAGTACGGACTGCCCGCCGACGTCGTCAAGGGCGCGGCCCCGATCAGCGGCGTGTTCGACATCCGCCCATTCCAGTACTCGTGGATTCAACCGAAACTCCAATTGACCTCGGCGATCGCACTGCAGGAGAGCCCCCTGTTCCACATCCCGGCGCACGGACCACCGCAGTTGGTGATCCTCGGAGAGGAGGAGTCGGTCGAGTTCCACACCCAGTCGGAGAACTTCGTCCGGGCCTGGCGTGACGCAGGCATGGAGGCGCAGTACTTCGACGCACCGTATGGCGACCACCAGACCAACATGCAGATGCTCCTGGACCCCGATTCCGAACTCGTCGTGATGATGGATGAGTTCTACCGCAACTGCTGACCAGCTGATCTACCGAAGGAAATCATGAACAGCGCTTCAGTTTTCGTCGACGGCGGCCCCTTCTACGATGCACTCCATGCACGGGCGTGTTCGGTCGACATCGACTATGCTGCCCTGGCCAACACCCTGGCAGCACCGGCCGAGACGACCGCCATGTCCTACTACATGTCGCTGATACCGGCGGAGCCGTATCCGGCTCGAACGCGCCACCACCGCGCCGTCCTTGACATGGTGCGATCGCAAGGCTTCGAGGTGCGCACCGGCCGGACCGAGGTGGTCTACTCGGCATTCATCGAACGAGGGGTGGAGGCGCTGATGTCCACCGACATCGTACGGACCGCCACCACCACTGACGTCGACACGATCGTGCTGGTGAGTCAACGGCCGGAGCTGCTGCCGGCGGTCGAGGCCGCGCAAGCAGCAGGAAAGACGGTGCGCGTGGCCTACTTTGTGAACCGGTTCGAGCCCTCGCCGTCTGAATTGGCCGATGCTGCCGACGTGTTCACCGAGATCACCGTGGACGACATCCTGGCACTGCCGCTGATCGGGCCGACACGGCATCGTGTGGTCGGCCACGCGGCATCGCAGCTTGCCGCGGCCGGTGTCGGGCAGACGCCGCCCGAGTGACCGAACGAAAGCCCCGCTCGTATGCCTTACACGAGCGGGGCTTTCGTTGTCGCGGTGTCCTTTCGTTGTCGCGGTGTCGCTGTTTACTTCTGCGCTGCCAACGTCTCCACCAGCGGTCCCGCCACCGGGCGCCATTCGTTGATGGTGACCACCCCGCAGCCGGAGCGGGCGTTCGGATCGGCCATGATGATCTCTCGCGCTTCCGATGTGGAGTCCGCCTCGATCACGATCTGCCCGCCCGGGGGGTCCTCGGCGCCCCACGTGGTCGCCACGAGGATGATCTCTCTCGCCAACAGGTCCTCGATGAACGCGACGTGTTCGTCGGACAGGTCGGCCCGTTTGCGTCGGGTCTCCTCATTGTCGTAGTAGTCGTAGACGGCTGAATAGAACGGCACGGTGGTTCCTCTCGTGACACTGTCGAAGGTCGGACGCGGCCTACGGTATCGGGAGCCACAATGTCTGGCTCCGTTCGAATTTCGGAAATCACGACGGCCTCTTTCGCACTTCTGGGCAATCGAGCCATCCGGTCCCGTCTGCACCGATTCGGCAGAATCGGGGGCTCGGTTTCCTCTTTCCCACGGAGGTCGCGGAGCGGTTGCGCTCGCTAGTTTGGTCAGAACAGCGATCGTCAACGGCAGCGTGGCCGGTCAATGACATTGCTTCACAGGGCAATCAAGGCCCCACACCGACAGGAGCTAGAGCCATGCGATGGAGCATCATCCAAGAAGCCGATCAGTCCTCGAGCACCAACGAGGAGCGTTATCACGAGGTCATCGAAGAGGTCGCGCTTGCTGACCGACTGGGCTTCCACGCATACGGCACGTCCGAGCAGCACTTCTTTCCGCCGAGGTTCACCGTCTCCGCGCCCGAGGTGCTCTACGCGGCGATCGCCATGCGGACCGAGAACATCAAGCTTCGACCGATGATCGTGGTGCCGATGACGTGGCATCACCCGATTCTGATCGCCGAGCGTCTGGCTTCGCTCGACATCGTCTCCCGAGGTCGGGTCGAGCTCGCGACCGGCCGCGGCAACAACCTCAACACCATGAAGGTCTTCGGCATCGACCCGTCCGAGACCCGGGAAATCTACGCCGAGGCGATGGATGCGGTGGAGGCCATCCTCGACAATCCGGACGAGGTCGAGCATCACGGCAAGTACTGGGATTTCCAGAAGACCACTGTGGTGCCACAGATGATGGGTCAGCGCTTCCCGAATCTGTCGATGGCGGCGTCGAGTGTGGAGTCGCACGGCGTGGCAGCCGACCGCGGCTACGGCGTGATCTCGTTCGAGAACTACTTCGGATTCGACTTCCTGCAGGAATGCATCGACACCTATCGCAAGACGATCACCCAGACCGCGGCGGCACCGCACAAGGTGAACGACTATGTCGGACTGTGTGTGGGAACGGCATTCTGCGCCTCCACCACAGAGCGAGCGCGGGAACTCTCAGGCGCCGAGGCGATCAAGTACCTCAAGACCACCCTCGAGGTCTACAAGCCGATGGCCAACCAGCCCGGGTACACCTATATGGATCGCATCAACACGCTCATCGACAAGCAGGACGATCTGGACTGGCTGTGCGAAGAGACCTCCGTGGTCATGGTGGGCACCCCCGACGATTTCATCCGGCGCGGCAAGAAGCTGGAGGCGATGGGCGTGGAGGAGATCATCCTCCGCATCGACGGACTGCCGCACGGCGACATCATGGAGTCGATCGAGCTGATCGGCCGCGAGGTCATTCCGGCGTTCGACAACGACTAGCACTTCGTCTCGATCAACACGAGGACTGACATGACAACCATTGCGGGAGTTGCCTGCCGCGCGCTCGATACCCCGGCAGAACGCAAACTGTACTTCTCCGGCCGCGGGGCCGACGGGACGGAGCATCGGCCCGAGATCGTCCTGAACGCCTCAGACCTCGGCGCAGCGCAGCGCGAGCGACGGCGAATCATGGACGGGTGCAACGGTGTCGCACCGTTGGTGATGCTGCGGCTCGAGGGACTGTTGGCCGACACCTTCACGGAGGCTCGCACACACCTCACCGAGTACCGCGGCCGACGCGGTGCCGACGAGTCGACGGTCCGCTATGTCGGAACCCCGGCCGGCCTGGCCGGTCTGATCGCCGACATCGGCGCCGCCGAAGTCGCCGACGGCGTGATTCTGGTGCCGCTGGACGCTCCTGGTTCGTCGGATCTGATCGCACGTCACACCATCCCGTCGCTGCGTGAGCGCGGCATGCGGATCGAGGAAGGGGCATCCGTATGACACTGGCCACCGATCCCGGTTGGTACCGAAAGGTGCTGGCCCACTATCCCACCGGAGTATGCGCGGTCACTGCGACCGAGGCCGACGGAGAACGGGCCGGCTTCGTGGTCGGCTCGTTCACCTCGGTTTCGCTGGACCCGCCTCTGATCGCGTTCTTTCCGGACAAGTCGTCGTCGAGCTGGCCCCGCATCGAGAGAGTGGGCAGATTCTGCGTCAACGTGCTCGGCGCCGATCAGGAGTTCGTCTGTCGCCAGTTCGCCGCGAAGGGAGGCGACAAGTTTGCCGGGATAGGCTGGCGGGAAAGCGCTTCGGGCTCGCCGATCATCGACGGCGCCACGGCGTGGATCGATTGCGAACTGAGCCACGTCCATGAGGCGGGTGACCACTACGCGGTGTTCGCCCGGGTACTCGGGCTCGACGTCGTGCACGACGGATCGCCGTTGATCTTTGCCCATGGCGGCTATGGCCGTTTCGCCCCATCGTCCTGCGGCCGGCCTTGACGGCGATCACGTGAGGTTCCGCCAGTCGATCGCCGGCCGGACCTACCAGTTCGATGGCCTGGTGGACGTGATGGCCAAGGCCAGTCCGCGACGCTCCGGTGATCAACTCGCCGGGTGCGCCGCGGAATCGGATGCCGAACGTGCAGCGGCCACCTGGGTTCTCGCCGACATCGACTTGTCCACCTTTCTGGAGGAGCAGGTCGTTCCGTATGAGTCCGACGCGGTCACACAGCTGATCCTCGACAACCATGACCGCGGTGTCTTCGCGTCTTCGTTGGCGCACATGACGGTCGGCGACTTCCGCGACTGGCTGTTGAGCACCGCCGTCACCGATGTCGGAGGAGAGCGGATCACGGCCGTGTCCGACGGACTGACACCCGAGATGGTGGCGGCCACGTCGAAGATCATGCGGAATCAGGATCTGGTGCTCGCATCGTCGGCGGTCTCGCCGACCTCGGCGTTTCGCACCACCGTCGGCCTTGCGGGTCGGATGGCGACGCGACTGCAACCGAATCATCCGACCGACGATCCACGAGGTGTGGCCGCGGCCGTGCTGGACGGACTGCTCATGGGCTGTGGAGATGCCGTGATCGGCATCAATCCGGCGACCGACTCTCCGCACGCCACCGCGGAACTGTTGCACCTGCTCGACGAGATCCGACAACGCTTCGACATCCCCACGCAGACCTGTGTGCTCTCACATGTGACGACCACCATCGACCTGATCGAGCACGGGGCTCCGGTGGACCTGGTCTTTCAGTCGATCGCCGGAACCGAGTCGGCCAACACGGGTTTCGGTGTCACCATCCCGATGCTTCGGGAGGCCAACGAAGCCGCACGTGCTCTCGGGCGTGGAACCGTCGGCAACAATGTCATGTACCTGGAGACCGGCCAGGGGTCGGCCCTGTCGGCGTCGGCGCACTGGGGGGTCGACGGCAAACCCGTCGACCAGCAGACGCTCGAAGCGCGCGCCTACGCCGTCGCGCGCGACCTGGACCCGCTGCTGGTGAACACCGTGGTGGGCTTCATCGGTCCGGAGTATCTGTACGACGGCAAACAGATCGTGCGTGCCGGCCTGGAAGACCATTTCTGCGGCACTCTGCTCGGCCTTCCGATGGGGGTGGACGTCTGTTACACCAACCATGCCGAGGCCGATCAGAACGACATGGACGTGTTGCTGACACTATTGGCCACTGCCGGAACCGCATTCGTCATCGCTGTACCCGGTGCCGATGACGTCATGCTCGGGTACCAGAGCCTTTCCTTCCACGACATCCTCTACGCCCGGCACCTGCTCGGTCTGCGCGCCGCGCCCGAGTTCGAGCAGTGGCTGATGAGCATGAACATCGCCGACGACTCCGGTCGCATCACGCCGAGACCCGTCACCGAGTCCCCGTTGCGGGCGCTGGACGCGGGCTGATGTCGGGCACCGACCTCGATCCGCGCCACGACGCCTGGGCGCGGATGCGTGCCGTGACGCCGGCGCGGATCGGGCTGGGATTCACCGGCATCTCCCAGCCGACACGGACAGTACTCCGATTCACCGCCGATCACGCCGTCGCGCGTGACGCCGTCCGTTCACCGCTCGATGTGGACTCGCTCGGAGCCCAGTTGCGTGAGATCGGCATCGGTCCGGCCACACACGTTCGGAGTCGCGCGTCGACACGTTCGGAGTATCTGCGGCGTCCAGATCTGGGCAGAGTGCCTGCGGTGGACTCCGCGGTCGCGCACAGCGGAGCCGACGTCGGTGTCGTGATCGCCGACGGTCTGTCGGCGCGCGCCGTGCAGCAGCACAGTGTGCCCTTTCTGCGGGCGTTGATCTCGACGCTTGGTGATCGATACCGATTCGCTCCGCCGGTGGTGGCCACGCAGGCTCGGGTGGCGCTCGGCGATCATGTGGGGCAGGCACTCGGGGTGGAGACGGTGCTGGTCCTGATCGGCGAACGCCCGGGCCTGACGGTGGCCGAAAGCATGGGGATCTACCTCACCCATCACCCGTATCCGGGGCGACGTGACGCGGAACGCAATTGTGTTTCCAACATCCATCGGCCCGGCGGCCTGAGTCACACCGACGCCGCCGACGTGTGCGCGGCGCTGATCGACGGTGCCAGGCGACTCGGCCGTTCCGGTGTTGACCTCAAAGACGTTTCGCGGGACACACGCCTCGCCGCCCGCGACCGACGCGAACTGCCCTGATCATCGCCGGCCGGAATGAACCTTCGGCACTGTGGGACAGATCATTTCGGGCTTGTTACGCGGATTGCGCGTAACTGTGGACCTTCGTCGCGTTGTTCCTCATCGTGGTGGATGATTGGCCGGCCGTCACTGCGCAGAATGATCTGTGCTGCGGGTTGGTCGCCGATGCCCACGTCTGCCGCAGTTTCACCGCGTCCGCGATGGTCGGCCCTGGCACCGCCAGGTGGCCCGGCCGGTGTGACAGGCCACTTGATGAGAAGGAAGTCGCAACGATGACCACAACCGAATCCGCCGCAGCGGGTGTTGGGGACCGCCCGATGAACAGTGCCGGCGGCAGTATCGACGCCGCGCTCCGTGAGGCAATCGATACGATCGACAGCACCGACTACCGGCACGACAATCCGGCGTTCGGATCGCTGAGCGGCCGTGACGCCCTTGTTCTCGGCGTTCTGTACGTGCTGCTCCCGGTGGTCCTGGCGATTGCCGTGTGGATCGCATGAGCAGCGACATCTCCACTTCGGGTGGCGCATCCGATTTCCACGAGCACGCACTGATGGGCCGACTGCCCGTGCTGACCTCGGAGCGGGTGTACACGACGTGGTTCTCGTGGCTCCTGCAGGCATTCCTTTACGGCGCGGCCACGTGGTCGCTGCTCGGGGGTGGATTTCTGGGTTCGCTGCTCCCGCCGTTGGAGGGTTTCGCGGCATTCATCCTCGGCCAGACGATCGCTCTGCTGGTCTGCTCGCTGTTCACCGGGGTGGTATGCGCCCGCTACGGCATCGACACAGCGGACGCCGCACGGCCCGCACTGGGCGTGCGCGGAGCGCAGGCGGTGAGATGGCTGGTGTTCTTCGTCATGATGGCGACCACCGTCATTCTCGTGGCGCTGATGGCGGCCGCGTTCGACGAGTTCGCCTCGGTGACGCTGGGGATGTCCGACAACAACGTGGTAGGGCCACTGTGTGCCATAGCCGCCTTGGTGTTGTGCGTTGTCCTCGCCGGGATCGGGCCCACCATTCTGGAGCGCGTGGCCAACTGGGTGATCGCCCCGTTGTTCGTCGTGCTGCTGGTGGCGCTCGCCGCGACCTTGATCAACCGTTACGGTTTCGTCGAGCTGTGGAACCTGCGTCCGGACCCCGAGACGACGGTCCCCGGGGCCTACGTCATGGCGGTGGAGTTCGGCGCGGCCACGGGCTTCGGCTACTGGGTGACCACGGGGGCGATGTATCGGCTGGTGAGCACCCCCAGGATGGCGATGCACGGGAGCGTCATCGCCTGGTCGTATCTGATCCTGCCGATCGTCGGCGTCGGCATCTTCGCCTCGCTGGCAGTGGGTTCGGCCGATCCGACCCATTGGATGTACGAACTGATGGGGCCGATCGGTGGGGCCGTGGCGATGATCTTCATCGTCATCGCCAACATCACGGCGCTGGTCGTGATGCTTTACGTCGCAGCGGTATCGGTGCGGCAGTCGAAGTCGTTGATGAGGATCCCGTCATGGCTGACGATGTGCGTGTTGGCGCTGCCCGCGGCGTTCGCGACGTTCTTCGCCCACCAGGTGCTGGACTCCTACAGCGGTATCGTCTCGTACATCGCGCTCGCCTCCGCACCGGTGGTGGCCGTGCTGACCGTGGACTATTTCGTCCTACGCCGGGGTGAGCTCGACATTCGCCACATCTTCACCTCGAAACCAGGCAGCAAGTACTGGTTCTGGGGTGGGGTCAATCCCATGGCGTTCATCGCCATCGTGGTGGGAATCGTTGTCTACCTTGCTCTGTACGATCCCGTGAGCGGTGAGCACGGAACGGTGTTCCAGTACGTCACCGCTTCCCTGCCGTCGTTCGTCAGTGCCGGGCTGGTGTATTGGCTCCTGACTGTCTGTGTGGTGATTCCGCGAGGTCTGGGTTCATACCCATCCGCCCGGACATCCCGTGCTGTCGAGTTGGAAGCCGACGACGTCCGGTTCTGATGGTCAGCGATCCCGCGGCCCCTGCGGCCGCGGGATTGCCGGCGTCGGCGTTGGTGTGTTCGGAATCTCATCGCTCAAAAGTGCTGTGAACAGCGGGTTTACCCGTTCCTTACATCGGTAACCCGAATGTCAATCGGCGCGTGTGATGTGTAACCGGCGCGTCCGATGCCGTTGTTATCGTCGCCAGGGTTCGAGACCAGAAGGGTCGGGGCGGACAGGAGTTGGGATGACGACGGAACTCGGGACGCTGACCGATGCAGGGGAAAACCCCGGGCTGGTCGAGGCGACATTGCTGAACCGGATCGGCGCGATAGCCCGGGAGGTCCGCAACGGCGACAGCCTCGAAGCCACCTTGCGTGAGCTCGGCAGCGCCGTGGTGGAGACGACACCGTGGCCCATGTGTGGCGTGGAGTTGTTCGACGTCGACCACAATCGGCTGTTGGCGTGGACATCGGCCGGTTTCGACGCGGCAGCGGTCGAGGTGCTGACGCAGTGGCACTGGGAAGGTGACCCATCAGTCACCGCCGCGCGACGCAACCAGGTGTTGACCGTCCCGGACGTCTTGGAGGCCGACGCATTTCCCAAAACGAGGAGTGAGGCTGTCCGGTCGGGTTTCCGGTCGGCCGTGTACGTGCCGGTTCGGTTGGACCGGTGCTGGGCTGTGGCGTCCTTCTGCCGACCAGACCGTCACGACTACACCACCGCGGAGCTCGCCCTGGCGGTGAGTCTCACGTCGTTCGTGGCGATCGCCGTGGAATGTGCGATGAATCGACCCAGTCGGCGGGAATTGGGTGGCGACGCTGCCGACGGGAGGGAACGGACTGCGCAACACCGGGCCACCGCACACGAGCGGCTCCTGCGCTTACAGTCCAGAGACGCGACGATGACCGAACTGTGCGGGGGCGTTGCGGATGTCCTGCATCTCCCGGTGATGTTCCTGGACCGCTTTCGCCAGCCGCTTGCGACCGCTGGTCTGAGCACGGGCGACGCCGCCGATCTACTGGACGACATCACTCGGTGTAAGCCCGTTCCCGAGGGCGACCCCGCGCCACCGACAGTGCGTCGCGGACGCTTCACAGTGGTCACAGCCGACGCGTATGACCGCCGCGAGCACATCGCCTCACTCGTCGTGGTGATGCCCATCGGAGAGCGGGCCGACCCTGACCTCGAAGGGCTGATCGACGTCGCCCGAGAGCACCTGGCCCTGGCCGTGATCAGACGACGTGCGGGTTTCGAAACCGAGATCAGGATGAGGCAGGGTTTCGGCGAGGCCCTGGGGTCGATGGCCGGTGGCGGGCTCGCGCTGTCCCAGTACGCGTCGATGCTGGGTATCGAACTGGCTGTGCCACAACGGGTCATGCGTGTGCATCCGGAGGGAATGGACCGACCGCTGTCGTCCCATGATGCCTACGAGGTGAGCAATCTACTGACCCGGCGACTCGCCGACATAGGCGTCTCGGCGGTCGTGTCGCCGGTTGGCGGCGTCGATTTCGTCGTGGCCATTCGAGATCAGCAACGAGTTCGCGCCGCCACGCGGCCGGAGATCGCTGTCCGGAGCGGCCTGAAGGACGCGTTGACGTTGCTGCGCGGATCGGCGGCAACGACAGTGCGTATCGCCATCGGGACGGGCAACAGCGGCACAGGGGTGGACGGCCTCGACCGTTCGCACCGGGAAGCCAAGCGCGCCCTGGAGGTTGCGCGGTTCCTCGACGGCGATGACGGCGAGCGCGACATCGCCGATGCCGGAAGCTACCGGCTGCTGGCCGCCTCCTCGATGGACTCCCTCACCGATCAGGAACTGTTCGTCCGTCGCTACCTGCAACCGTTGTTGGACTACGACCGCATCCACGGCGCCGGCCTGGTCGAAACACTCGCCGCCTACTTCGAGAATGTCGGCAACGTGCAGCGGACCGCGAACAAGCTCTTCCTGCACCTGTCGACCGTGCGTTATCGAATCAAGCGGATCGAGGAGATCGCGCAGATCGATCTGCGCGAGGAAGAGGACCGCCTGTGCATGCAACTCGCGTTGCGTATCAAGCGGTTCGCGGCCGACCCGAGGCCCAGCATCGCGTAGCGCGTGGCGAGTCCCTATTCGGTGATGCCGTAGGTCTTGATGTTGGCGAAGGAGTCGACTCCCGCACGCCCCAGCTCACGTCCGACACCGGAGACCTTCGTCCCGCCGAACGGCGCCTGAATCGGGCCACCGATCCAGTCGTTGATGCCGACGCCGCCCGAGTCCAGGTGACGAGCCACCCGATGCGCCTCGTCGAGATCTTCGCTGAAGACCGTGCCGCTCAGTCCGTATGGAGTGTCGTTGGCCATCTCGATGGCCGCGTCCGCGTCCGGTACGCGGTGAATCAGCGCGATCGGCCCGAACGCCTCCTCGTAGTACAGCCGCATGTCGCGGGTGATCCCGGTCAGCACCGCCGGCGCGAAGAATGCACCCGGGCCGGCGACTCGGCCGCCGGGCACGACGACCACGGCGCCCTTGGAAACGGCGTCGTCGTAGAGCGCCTGCAGGTCATCGGCCGCCGACTCACTCGAGAGCGGTCCGACCGTCGTCGACGGATCGAAGGGATCACCGACAACTTGGCGGCGGAACCCCTCCGCGACGAGGTCTGTCAGCCGGTCGGCAACCTTGTCGGTCACGATGATGCGCTTGGGCGAGGCGCACACCTGACCACTGATCTGCAAGCGACGCGCCACGAGCGTCTCCGCGGCCCGTTCGACATCGGCATCATCAAGAACCACAAAGGGATCTGATCCGCCGAGTTCCAGAACGACCGGCTTGACCCGGCGGCCGGCCTGCTCGCCGATCAGCTGACCGACGCGATCCGACCCGGTCAGCGTGACCGCCCGCACACGCGGGTCAGCGATCAAGCTCGACACCTGAGACGACGACAGCAACGCCGTCGCGTAGACCCCTTCGGGCAACCCGGCGCGCGCGAAGAGATCGTCGAGCATCAGCGTCGAGCCCGCGGTGATGTTCGAGGGCTTCAGGAGCACTGCGTTGCCGAGCAACAGATTCGGGGCCGCGACACGTACGGCCTGATACAACGGGACATTCCAGGGCTCCACGCCCAGGGTCACGCCGACGGCTTCACGCCGGACCCACAGCCGCGTGAATCGCCCCGCGTCGACGTCCTCCTCGCCCAGCCACTGCTCACCGTTGTCGGCATACATCCGAAAGATGGCTGCACACGTGTGGGCTTCGGTGACCGACTGCTCGTACACCTTGCCCATTTCGGTGGAGACCTGTCGACCGAGCGACTCCGCATCCGCGTCGAGAAGGTCGGCGATCCTGTGCAACACCGCGATTCGCTCGTCGAGCGGCACGTCCCGCCACACCGCGAACGCCGCGTGCGCGCGCTCGAGCAACGCAAACGCCTCGGCTTCGGTCGTCCCCGGAATCTCGCGGATCAGCTCGCCGGTGGCAGGGTTTGCGATGCGGTACGTACGCACACCGTCAATCGTCGTCGTCATTGCTTCTCTCTCATCTGTCCAGTTCGGGCGCAATGCGCCACCGGTCGTCGTTCGCATCGGAACCGGGAACGGATGCCACCCTCAGATCGCCGACATCGTCTTCACGTCGAGGACGAATCGGTACCGGACGTCGCCGCGCTCCACGCGATCGAAGGCCTCGTCGAGGCCGTCCGCGTCGATCATCTCGATCTCCGCAGCGATCCCGTGCGCGCCACAGAACTCGAGCATCTCCCGGGTCTCGGCAATGCTGCCGATTCGCGCGCCCGACATCGACCGGCGCTTGCGCAACAGCGAATAGACGTCGATCGAGATCGGTTGCTTCGGGACACCCAGGTTCACGAACGTGCCGTCGCGGGCGAGCAACCCGAGTAGCCCGTCGTAGTCGAGTGCTGCCGGCACTGTCGACAGGATCAGGTCGAACGACTCGGTCAACTCGGTGAATACCTCGGGATCGGTCGTCAGCCGGTAGTCGTCGGCGCCCAGTCGCATGGCATCCGCCCGCTTCGCGTCGTCGATGTCGAGCACTGTCGTGTGCGCACCGAGCGCGGCCGAAATCTGCACTCCCACATGACCGAGGCCACCGAAACCGACGATCGCGACGCGCGAGCCGGGTCCCACCTGCCAGTGCCGCAGCGGCGAGTACATCGTGATACCCGCGCACAGCAGCGGAGCAGCCACCGCGGATGTCAGTGAATCCGGGATCGGGATCACGTAGTTCTCGTCTACCACGATCTGTTCGCTGTACCCGCCCAGGGTGACCTCCCCGTCGAGGATGCCGTTGTAGGTACGGATGTGTTCGTGGCGGCAGTACTGCTCCATCCCGGCTTTGCAGCTCTCGCATTCCCGGCATGAATAGACCATGCACCCGACACCGGCCCGATCCCCCACCGCGAACCTGCTGACCTGAGCGCCGACGGCAGTCACCCTGCCGACGATCTCGTGGCCGGGCACGATCGGATACCGAGTGGTGCCCTTGCTGTGCCGTGTGTGGCTCACGTCCGAATGGCACACACCGCAGAAGTCGATGTCGATCAGCACATCCAGTGGGCCGGGATCGCGCCGTTCGATCACCACCGGCTTGAACGCCTCGCCTTGCGCGGATACGGAACGGGCGTTGACGTTGATCATCCGGCGCACTTCTCTCGTTCGGTCCTCGGACTGGATGTGGTGCAGGGCAAGCCGCCTGAGGTCATTGCGCTCAGGACGCTGCCGACGCCACGGGATCGACGACCGGACGAAGGACCCGGCCGAAGGCGCCCGCGTCGGCGAGTTCATCGATGCGGTCGGCCGACAGCCCGAGGTGGGTCGAGAGCACCTCATCGCGCTGCTCGCCGAGCTTCGGAACCGAGGCCCGGTCATCGATCGCGAAGCCGGTCGGATCAGTCGGCTGCCGGAACGTCCCGCCGATACCGTCGTCGACCTCGACAAACATCCCGCGGCTCTCGAAGTGCCCGAGCTCGAGCACCTCGTCCATGGTCAGCACGGGCGCCACCGGGAGGTCGGCGTCGGTGATGATCGCGACGACGTCATCGCGGCTGTACTGCATACTCCACGCCTCAACGATCTCTTCGACGTCCGATTGATGCTTGGCCCGCTCGAGATAGGTCGCATAGCGCGGATCGGCGCCGAGTTCGGGGCGGCCCATCGCCGCACAGAGCCGCACCCAGAAATCGTCACGGTTCACCCCGAGATTGAAGAACCCGTCGGCGGCCGCGAAGGTTCCGTATGGCACGCCGTGGAAGTTGTTGGCGCCGGCCGCCTTCGTCGCCTCCGCATCGGCGGCCTGCACACGTGCCAACGCAACGGTGTTCATCGGCAAGGTGCACTCGGTCAGCGCCAGGTCGATCAGGTGACCCTGCCCCGTCTTCGCACGCTGCAGCAGAGCGAGCAGAATGCTCGAATGCGCGGTCATCCCGGCCGCGATGTCGCCGAGAGCGAAACCGCACCACACGGGGCTCCCGGAACGATCCCGCGTGAGTCCGGTCGTTCCCGACAAGGCCTCGGCAACCATGGCGAGTGCCGCGCGCTCTGCGTCCGGGCCGGCGTTCTTGAGCCCGAAGCCGGTGATCGCGGCGACGACCAGAGCCGGGTACTGCTCGCGCAGCGTCTCCGGGTGCAACCCGAGACGGCCCAGCGCCTGCGGGCGCATGTTGGTGATGAAGACGTCGGCATCGCTGAGCAGTTCGCGCATCAGCTCGGCGCCGGCATCGTTCTTGAGGTCCAGCACCACGCTGCTCTTGCGCCGGTTGAGCGCGCCGTAGTAGCCGGACACGCTGCCCTCGTCGGTGCGCCGGATCGGTTCGCGGGCCCGGGTGAGTTCGCCGGTGGGCGGTTCGACCTTGATGACCTCGGCGCCTTCGTCGGCAAGCAGCATCCCGCAGTACGGCCCCGCGATGAGGTGGGTCAGTTCGACGACCTTGATCCCGGCGAGGACGCCAGATCCCACATGCGCTGTGTTGTTCACTTCGAGCTCCCTGCTCGTGAGTAGCGGTGCGACCGATCGCGACGCGACCGAGAGCAGCACCAGCTATAGCCTGACATTTGCTCTTTTGTCATGGAACTACCTGATTGTTCACCTGTCAAGGGCGGAGTCGACATTCCCGAGACCCCAAGAAACCGCACGTCAGACGTTGCGTCAGTTCCCGGTGCCCATCACGAACGGATCGCGTGCACTGTCCGAGATGTCGAGCATCAAGTTCTTTGTCGCCGTGTACTCGAGGAGCGCATCGGTACCGCGTTCGCGGCCGTAGCCGCTGCGCTTGAACCCGCCGAACGGCGCCGTCGCGCTGATGGTCCGGTAGGTGTTGACCCACACCGTCCCCGCCACGAGTTCCTGGCCGACTCGGTGCGCTCGCGCAAAGTTGGTGGTCCATACGCCTGCGGCGAGACCGAACTCGGTCCCGTTCGCGATCTCGATGGCCTCGGCCTCGTCCGAGAACCGCATCACCGCGAGCACCGGGCCGAAGACCTCACGCCGGGCGAGCCGCATGTCCGGCGTGACATCGGCGAACACCGTCGGAGCCACGAACAGGGTGCCGTCGCGACCTTCGGGGGACCCGCCACCGGTCACGAGACGCGCGCCGTCTTCGATGGCCGCTTGGATCTCGCCCTGGATGCGGCGGAAGTGCGCGGCATGGGCAACCGGTCCGACCTGGGTCTCCGGCTCGAGCGGATCACCGAACGTGATCGCGCCCGCGAGCTCGACGATCCCGTCGATGACCTGGTCGTAGATGCTGTCGTGGACCAGCAGCCGCGAGCCCGCGACACAGGTCTGACCCGATGCCGCGAAGATTCCCGAGACCGCGCCCGGGATCGCCCGATCGAGATCGGCGTCCTCGAAGATGATGTTCGCCGACTTGCCGCCCAGTTCGTAGAGTCCGGGCACCATGTTCGCCGCCGCGTTGGCCGCGATGCGTCGCGCCGCGTCGATGCCGCCGGTGAACGCCACCATGTCGATCCCGGAATGTTCGGTCAGCGCCTGGCCGGTCTCGGCAGCGCCCGCGATGATGTTGACGACACCGGGTGGGAAGCCGGCCTCGACGACCAGTCGGCCCAGCGCCAACGCACTGCCCGTAGCGCTCTCCGAGGGTTTCAACACGATGGTGTTGCCGGCCGCGACCGCCGGAGCGATCTTGTTTGCGGCGTTCTGGAGCGGCGAGTTCCACGCACTGATCGCGGCGACGACGCCGAGTGGTTCCCGCACCGTGAAGTCGATCAGGTCGTACTTGTCCTGCGGTTTGGTCTCGCCGAGGACCTTGTCGATCGCGCCGGCGATGAATCGCGTCTGCCGCGCCGCGAACCGGGCCTGACTGCGATGTTCCCGGATGGCCTTGCCGTTGTGTCGGGTGTCGTACTCCGCCAGGGTGTCCGCGTCCCGCTCGATGAGGTCGGCGAGCCGGAACAGCAGCTTCGCGCGGTCGTAGGCAGGCGTGCGTCGCCAGGCCGGGAAAGCAGCACGGGCCGCGGCGATCGCGACGTCGACGTCCTCCGGCGACGCCGCGGTGAACACGGCCCAGGGCTCCTGGCGGTACGGATCGATGGTCTCGAACTCGGCGCCCGAACCCTTCGTCCATTCACCGTTGACCAGGTTCTCCCGGAAATCCTCCATCGTGTGCCTCCTCGACGCGACCGCCACTAGTTTACATCTAAGCTTGTGTCTGACATTACACCTCTTGCGCGTACCCTGGGTCAACAGGCGCACGGCGGTACAGATATGTACTGGTCATCTTCTGGACGACCTCGTCGTTCTGATTCAGGATCCGGCGTTCGAAGGTCACGACACCCTTGTCCCCACCACTCGTCGGCCGGGTCTCGATCACCTCTTGTTCGAGCCGAATGGTGTCGCCGTTGCGCACCGGCGCGGTCATCACCCACTTGGACACCTCCAGCAACGCGATCAGCGTCCCTTCGTTGATTCCCGAGGCGTATCCGAGTCCTGCGGCGATCGCGTACACGAGCGGGCCGTGCGCCACGGGCTCACCGAACGGCGTGGTCCGCGCATACTCCCAGTTGGCGTGCACCTCGTTGAAATCTCCTGAAAGACAGGCGAAGTTGACGATGTCGGTGGTGGTGATCGTGCGCGATCCGGTGACGTAGACATCGCCGACCTCGAACTCGTCGAAGTACTTTCCGCGAACTGCGTTTGACATGTGTCGGCTCCTTACCGTGAATTCGAGAGGACCAGCGTGCAATGCGACGACAACACGCCACCCTCGACGTGGACGACGGCGAGTTCGGCGCCGTTCACTTGACGTTCGCCGCATTCTCCCCGCAGCTGACGCGAGGCCTCGATGATGTCGAACAGCCCGCCGGCCGCGCCCGCGTGCGCGTGCGACAACATGCCGCCGTGCGTGTTGACGGGCAACTGTCCGCCCAGTCGCGCTCGCCCCTCCGCGAAGAACTCGCCCGCCTCGCCCCGGGCCACGAACCCGAGCTCTTCCAGTTCGATCAACGGCACGATGGTGAAGCAGTCGTACAGCATCGCCATGTCGAAGTCACCGGGCACCACCCCCGCCATCTCGTAGGCCGCCCGGCCCGACACCTCGGCACCGGTGTGTGTCAGATCGCCGGCCATGCTGACGTGCTCGTGCGTATGGAACTCGCTGATGCCGCGCAGATACACCGGCGATGTCGTCAGTTGGCGGGCACGCTCGGCCGACGTCACGATGATCGCGCCCGCAGCGTCGGAGATCAGACAGCAGTCGAGCAGATGGAGCGGCTCGGCGATCATCTTCGAGTCGAGCACGTCGTCCACGGTGATCGGAGTGCGCATCTGCGCTTCCGGATTGAGGCTCGCATGGTATCGAGCGGTCACCGCGACCGACGCGAGATGCTCTGACGTGGTGCCGAATTCGTACATGTGGCGCTGCGCGACCAGCCCGTAGAGCGCCGGCATCGGCGGCCCATACGGGTTCTCGAAGTTCGGATGCCCAACAGTGGTCAGAGCCGCAACCGCCTCGTCGCGCGTCTGGCCGGTTTTGCGGTTCTCCCCGATGACGATCAGCACTGTCGAACACTCGCCGGCGGCGATCGCCATCGCCGCATGGTTGAGCATCACTCCCGGCGTCGCGCCCCCGACCACCATCGACGCCGCGTATTTCGGCCGGACACCCAAGTACTCGCACATGACCGAACCGAGCATGAAGTACTTCTCGGTCATCGAATACGCGGTCAGCAAACCATCGATCTCGTCCCAGCCGATACCCGCGTCCTCGACCGCACGCTTCGCCGCCTCTGCCGCCAGGCCCAGGCCGGTGCGATCGGGAACCTTGCCCACTCGCGACGACCCGACACCGGCGATCGCCACTTTGTTCTTGACGCTCATCGCCCGCTCCCCGCTTCTTCCAGAACGAACTCGGGAATCCCCACCTCGGCCGACTCGTGCCGAAAGGACACGGCCACCCGGGCCCCGATGGCGACCCCTGACGGGTCCGCCAGGATGTTCGACATCATGCGCACGCCCTCATCGAGGTCGATCAGCGCGACGATGTACGGGGCGGATCCCGCGAACGCCGCGCTCGGCGCCCGGTGGACGACCGAATACGAGTAGACGGTCCCACGTCCCGACGCCTGCTCCCACCGATGTTCGTCGGAGTGACAATGCGGGCACAGATGGCGCGGGTAGAAACGCGGCCGATCACAATCGACGCAGAATTGGAGCACCAGTTGCCCCTCTGCGGCCGCCGCCCAGTACGGGCGCGAATCCGCGTCCGGACGTGGCAGAACACGATCGGTGGTCACGACGAACCCCTCCCTGCCGTGCAGATCAGGCGGACCGCGCCTCGCGTCAGCGGGTGACAACAGGCGCGCGAAAGACTGACATTTGACATAGTGCAATGGAAGCCGAGGCACACAGCAATGTCAATCCGCCGCCGCCTCGATCACGCCATGAACCCGGGCACCGGAGCGGAAAACGGGTGCGCACCGGTGGACAAGCGGGTACACTCACGATCTAACGTCGTACATTTAGCAGTCTGGCCAGAAGATGCTGTCCAGGTAATCATCTAGTCGGAGGCGCTGTGAGTATCGAGATCGGTGAACAGGATCCCGGGAGTGCTCCATTCCTCGGACGGACCGTCCTGAGACCACGCCAGCAGGTCGAGGACGCACTCCGGGAGGCTGTCCTCAGCGGCCAACTGCGCGTCGGCGAACGACTACCGGCGGAGACCGAATTGGCTCGCCAGTTCAGCGTGAGTCGACCAACCGTGCGAGAAGCCTTGTCCGCGTTGGAGACCCAGGGGCTCATCCGGAAGGTTCCGGGAGCCGGCGGCGGAAGCTTCGTCCAGACGGTCGACCACCACGCGCTCGGCGAGGTCATCCAGGACTCGATGCACACACTTGTGCGGCTCGGCAGTATCAGCGCGATCGAGGTTGCGATGGTCCGTCAGTATCTCGAAGTCCCGTCGGCCGCCCTCGCCGCAACGAACCGTACCGAAGCAGATGTCGCCGAACTGAGGTCGATCATCGACGCACAGAAGGCGTGCACCGTCGATGATCCCCGCGTTCCCGAATTGGACGTGCGATTCCACACCGCAATCGCCCGGATGTCCGGTAATCGTGTTCTGGCGTCACTGATCTTCGCTCTGCATCGCGAATCCGAGCCCGTAAGCTATCTCGAGATGTCCCCCGACCTGGGTCGGGAGACTGTGCTCCAGCACCAGCGAATCGTGAAGGCCATCGCCGGAAGCGACTGCGCGGCCGCCGAAGAAGCGATCACCGAACACCTGACCTACCTACGCGAGCACATGAAGGTCGCCACGCAACGATAGGCGGGCGGCCGGTGAGGCCCGCACATGGGACCCTGGCGTCCGGCCTCCGGCGCAACACGAGAACTGGGCCCGGTCTTCGCAGACCGGGCCCAGTTCCTTTACTCCCTCTCGGGTCTCAGAACTCGATCAGACCCCGAATGTTCTTGCCCGCGTGCATGTCCTCGTATCCCTGCGCGATGTCATCGAGCCGGTAGCGGGTCGTGATCAGTTCATCCAGCCGGAGCGCTCCGGACTGATACATCTCCAACTGCTCGAGGATGCTCCAACTCGGGACCATCTCCCCGGCCAACGACCCGACCAACTTCTTCTGGTAGTTGGTCAGTTCGGTGAGCGAGATCGGAACGCCGACGGCGTCGGCGGGCCCGATCGACGTCACCACGGTGGTTCCGAGCTTGCGGGTGGCGCGGAACGCCTGGGCGACGATGTCGCCCGACACGACTCCGACAGTGACGATGGCAGCTGCCGCCCCCTGTCCGTTGGTCAGCTGCCGGCCGATCTCGGTCGCCTCGTCCATCGAATCGAAAGCGTGGGTCGCGCCGAGCTTCAAGGCGGTTTCGCGCTTGAAGGCCACCGGGTCCACAGCGATGATGTTGGCCGCCCCCGCATGCCGCGCACCCTGGACTGCATTGATCCCGACACCCCCGACACCCATGACGATGACGGTGTCACCGGGCGCCACCTTCGCGGAGTTGACGGCCGAACCCCACCCGGTGCCCACTCCGCAGCCGAGCAGACAGACCACGTCGAGTGGAACGTCATCCGGAATCTTGACCACCGACTCGATCGCGACCGTCGTCGTCTCGCAGAAGGTGGAGATGCCGAGCATCTGACCGACCGGCTGCCCGTCCAGGGAGAGCCGGAAGCTCCCCGGGTCGTCGAATCGCGCCCCGGTCAGCAGGCTGGCTCCCGTATCGCACAGATTCTGGTGTCCGGTGGCACACCAGCGACAGCGCCCACAGCCGGGAAGGAAGGAGAGGACGACGTGATCCCCTTCCTTGAAACCGCGAGTCCCCGGCCCGACCTTGGTGATCACGCCGGCACCTTCGTGACCACCGGCCCACGGGAGGACGTCGGAAGGAATGTCGCCGGTCGCGATGTGATCATCCGAATGGCACAGCCCCGAAGCGACGAGCTGGATCTGGACCTCGCCGTTGCGAGGGTCGTCGACCTCGAGATCGACGACCTCGTATGTGCCGGGCGTCTTCCGGAGAATCGCTCCTCGAGTTTGCATTTCGTCTCCTGGGGCTCTCTATCGGGGGAGCAAGCATCCGTGAGCCCTACGGATCTCTTGCGGTATGCGCAGCAGTCGCTGCGTCTTCGGCTCAATGCCGCTGTGACTGGGTTCGACTTTCGAATACCTGGTGATGACTATCACAGGAAATGCTAGACATCGCAACCCCTCGTCTACTTGAGTTCGATAAGTGAACTGTCCGACAATACCGGCGCACAGAAGACTGCCAGAACTACGACTGATTCGCTCAGCCGAGGTGCTTGCGGAGGTGATCGAGAGTCCGTGACCAGGCCGCTTCGGCCGAGTCGCGGTGATAGGCAGTCGGTCGCTGATCGTTGTGAAAAGCGTGCCCGGCCGGGTAGTAGAAGAACTCCACCGGCCCGGTCCCCTCGTCGCGGATCTGCCGCTCCTGCTCGCGAGCGCGCTCCACCGGATAGCTCGTGTCGAGTTCGCCGTAATGGCCCTGCACCGCCGCGGACAGCGTGCGGTAGTTGTCCGGGACCGCCGGGCCGACGCCGTAGAACGGTACGGCGGCACCGACCTTGTCACCGCCGAGTGCGGCGAGCTGCAGGACGAATCCCCCACCCATGCAGAAGCCGACGACGCCTACGGTGCTCGACGTGACATCGGGGTCGGCGAGCAACGCGTCGACGCTGCCGAGCAGGTCGGCGGCCGCCTGCTCCACCGGCAGCCCGGACATCAACCGGCCGGCCTCCTCGGCATCGTGCGCCACCCGCCCGCCGTACAGGTCGGGCGCGAGCGCGACGAACCCCTCTGCGGCGAACCGATCGGTGATGTCGGCGATGTGGTCGGTGAGACCCCACCACTCCTGGATCACGATGACACCCGGCCCTAGATCCCCCGCTGGCTTCCGCAGATAACCGAACGCTTCTCTGCCATTGCTCGCAAATGTGACGTTCTGTCGAATGTTGAACTCCGGCATCGATTCTCCTCCCGCTGAGGTCGCCTCCGATCGTCTACGGAGACGTCAGCCGACCATGTCCTTGATCTTGAACTTCTGAATCTTGCCGCTCGGGGTGGTCGGCAGTTCCGGGACCACCACGACGAGTTCGGGCAGGTAGTGCTTCGACAGTCCTGCCGACAGCAAGAACTCGGACAGGGCGGCGACGTCGAGTTCAGGACGGCCGTCCTTGACAACCACTGCGGCGCAGATCCGTTCGCCGAGGCGTTCGTCGGGGATGCCGACGAGCGCGACGTTGACCACGTCGGGGTGCTCGAAGATCACCGACTCGACATCTGTCACCGGGATGTTCTCACCACCGCGGATGATGATGTCCTTGGTGCGGCCCTTCAGCGAGACCCAGCCGGCCTCGTCGACGCTGGCCTGGTCCCCGGTACGGAACCACAGCCCGGGCAGGAACGCGTCCTCGGTGGCATCGCGACGGTCGTAGTACCCGTAGAGGAACCCCGGACCGCGGATGACCATCTCACCGACCGCCCCGGCCGGGAGGTCGGCGCCCGTTTCGTCGATGATCCGTACTTCCGAGCCGTCGAACACCGATCCATCGGTGCGCTGGATCGCATCCGGTTGCACCGGGGTGCACGAGGTGACGATGCTGCACTCGGTCATCCCCCAGGCGGGACTGACGTAGGCGCCGAGCGCCTTGCTCGCCCGTTCCGGGAGAGTGCGCGGGACCGGCGCACCGGCGATCACCAGGCAGGTGAGCGGGCAATCCGGATCGCCGGCCAAATCCGTTCGCATCATGTCCTGCAGGAAGGTCGGGGCACCGAAGAACGTGGTCACACCCTCGTCGCGGATCACCTGTGTCCCCCACTTCGGGTCCCAGCGATCGACGTGGACACCCGTGCCCTTGAGGAGCACGGTGAACACGACTCCCCAGATGAAACCGGTGTGGTGACCGACCGGCGAGGCGACCAGCTGGACCATCGGATCCCCGTAGACGGCGGGTCCGACATGCTCGGCCTGACGACGTGCCGAGTAGATCAGCGACTCGTGCCCATGCATCGCACCTTTGGGTTCACCGGTGGTTCCCGAAGTGAATCCGAGGTAGCAGATCCGGCCCGGATCCACCTCGGGCAGTGCATGATCGGCGACATCGTCATGAGACCGCCACAGCGACTCACCGTCGCCGAGGTCGCTGCCGTCATCGTCGAGGACGAGCACGTGCTCGATCGTCGGGATCTGTGCGCGCAACGTGCGGGACAGCTCGAGGTGATGGGTACTGCGCCAGCTCCGCGGGATGACCAGCACCTTGGCCTTGGAGCGTCGCAGAATGGCGGCGGTCTGCAATTCGCCGTAGGCGACCGGGATTCCGGTGTAGATCGCACCGGCCTCGAGCACCCCGAACATGAGCTCCGGGTACTCGACCCAGTTCGGCAGCATGATCGCGACCGCGTCACCCGGTCCGACGCCGAGCGATGCGAACACCGTGGCGGCGTGGCGTGCTCCGCTCTCGAACTCGGCATACGTCCGCGTCAACCGTTCGCCGGTACTGAGTCGCCCGACGAGCGCGACCCGATCCGGGTGTGTCTTCGCGGCGGCGGTGAGAAGGGAACCGATCGTCCGCCCCTCCCACCACCCCTCATCGCGGTACCGGGTGGCCGTCGCCTCATCCAGCAGCGTGAACTGTCCGTCGATCAGCGACTCCAGGGACGGCGTCGCGGAGGGTGTGTCAGACGATGCGATCGTCATGCTGCGACCTCTCTGTCAGGGGAGTGTGGTGGGAGACCGCGACGCACGGCGGCGGGGGACAACCGTGCGTCGCGGCCGTCTGGTTGCGATCCCGTCAAGGTCGCAGGCGCGTCACTGTCGCGCCGCGGCCCACTCGGTATGCAGTCGTTTGGTGTCGGAGCTCTGCTTGAGCGAGTAGGACCGGAAGCGGTCGGCCGCCGACATCGCTTCGGCACTCATATCCCATCCGGTCACCAGCGCGTTCTTCGACACCAGGAGGCTCTCGGGCGGGAGACTCAACAATTGCTGGATGACCTCGTCGACCGTCTTGCTCAACGAGGCGGCATCGGGCTCGACGCCCTGCACGAGTCCGGCGGAGAGCGCCTCGTCGGCAGTCATGGTCGAACCCAGCATGATCATCCGCATCGCTCGACCCTGGCCGATGTGCCGGGCCAGCCGAACGGTGGTGCCGTAGGGCGGAACCAGCCCAAGGCTCACCTGCGTCAGTTTGAACGCCGCGCTCTGGGATGCGTAGACGAGATCGGAGAACAACGCCAGTTGCAACCCGCCACCGATCGCCCAGCCGTTGACCTCACTCACGATGACCTGCGGACAGCGCTGCATCATGTCCCACACGCCGGGCTGGCCCTCGAGGAACTCACCGAGACCGGCGAAGTCGTGGGTCTCGGACTCCTTGAGATCCGCACCCGCACAGAAGGCCTTCTCACCAGCCGCGGTCAGATGGATGACCCGGATGGTGCGATCCTCAGACAGATCCAGGAACGCCCGCCGCAACTCCTTCTGGAGTTCTCTGTCGAGACTGTTGAGGCGGCGGGGACGGTTGAGCGTCACCCGCGCGAGGCCGTCCTTCTTCTCGACCAGCAAGACCGGTTCGTCGGTGGTCATGATTCTCCTTCACGTGAACGCCTGGTCCCGGCATGTCAAAGCTCTTGCCCACAACTTAACATCGCTGTGAATGTCAGGCAATAGCCGAGTGTTGCCCAGGCCACGGGGGAACGCCCTCGCCGGTCTCGATCACACGGCGTGCGGCTACCCGGTCTCTGCAGGTTCGTCGCCGGCCGACGCCGCCTTGATGTGCGCGCGCAGGTAGGTCAGATGCGCCGCGATCGCCTCTTCCGCCGCCTGTGCGTTGCCCGCCTCGATCTCGTGGACGATGCGCTGGTGCTGGACCACGGTCTCCCGACCGACGTCCGGCGACAGATCCAGATAGCTCACGGGCTCCGACTCGCTGTGCAACGCGTAGACCAACGACGCCAGAACGCGATTGCCCGACATCCGTGCGATCGCGGTGTGGAACTGCGCGTCCAGTTGCGGAACCTCGTCGGAGTCGACCGAGAGCCTCTTCTGCTTCTCGACGATCGCCCGCAACTCCGCAACGTCGTCAGCAGTTCGGTTCGCCGCCGCGAGCGCAGCCGACGGAACCTCGAGCAGCTGCCGGACGGCTGCGACCTCGTCGAAGTTCAACGTGCCGAGCCGGATCAGGTTGTGCATCGATTCCTGCACCACCTCGCCCAGCGAGTGGTGGTCCACGGTCTGTACGAAACTGCCCCCACCGGCGCCCGGTGTCTTGCGGATCAGGCCCTGGCTCTCGAGTGCCGACAGCGCCTCGCGGATCGTCGGACGGCTCACGCTGAACTGGCGCGCCAGTTCACTCTCCGCCGGCAACCGCTCCCCCGTGCGCAATCGCCCCTCGAGCACCGCCTGGCGCAGGGCATCCTCCACCTGCTGCCGAGGTCTCAGTACCCGCTGCCCGATCTGCTTGCCCCCGCTGCCCATGGCCCCGCCCCATTCCTTCCGAATCATCGTCGGTTTCGACACGGAGTAACAAATCACTCCATTTGTCAAATGTAGGGCATCGGCGCCGTGAACGGCCATAACCAGCGCACGGCAATTCTGGCCGTCACGCCCCCGTCCGCCAGCTCGAGAACCGAGCGCTTGACCACCGGTTGCATGACCTGCCATCGGAAACGTGTGCCCCGACGCCGGCGGGCGTCGGGGCACACGGCCTGGTCAGCGGGTCATGCCTGGAAGTCCTGGGGGACCGCGTCCAGGATCATCGTCTTGGTCTCCAGGTACGGAAGCAGCCCTTCGCGACCGCCTTCGCGGCCGACTCCCGACTGCTTGAATCCGCCGAACGCCATTCCGAAGTCCATTCGGAAGGCGTTGTGGCCCACGGTGCCCGATCGAAGCTGTCGTCCGACCGCACGAGCCTTCTCCACGTCCTCCGTGAAGACCGACGCGTTGAGTCCGTAGATGGTGTCGTTGGCGGTTCGGACGGCAGCGGCCTCGTCCTCCACCGGAATCACGCAGAGCACCGGACCGAATATCTCATCCTGTGCGATGGCCGAGGCATTGTCGACGTTGCCGAACACGGTCGGCTCGACGAACCAACCGCGGTCGAGGTCGGCCGGCCGGCCTCCTCCCGTCGCCAGCGTCGCGCCATCGGCCTTCCCGCGCGCGATGTAGTCGAGAACGCGCTCCCGTTGACGTTGTGCGACAAGCGGGCCCATCTGGGACTGCGTGTCGAACGCGTCGCCGACACGGACCTGCGCGAAGGTCGACGCCAGCGATTCGAGGAGTTCGTCATGCCGCTTGCGACTCACCACGATCCGCGTGAGTGACGCGCAGACCTGACCGGACAGGAAGCACTCCGAGCCCGACAATTCGGCAGAGGCAGAGGCGATGTCGGCGTCATCGAGCACGACCGCCGCCGATTTGCCGCCGAGTTCGAGTGTGTAGCGACCGATCCGATCACCCATGATGGACGCGATCTTCCGGCCTGCGGCAGTCGACCCCGTGAACGACACCTTGTCGATCCGCGGATCCCGTACGAGGGCCTCGGATGCCTCCCGGTCGGCGGTCACCACGTTGAGCACACCCGGCGGCAGGCCGACCGACTCGGCGATCTCGGCCACGAGATACGCGACGCCCGGGCCGTCGGGAGCCGCTTTGAGCACGACGGTACAACCGGCGATCAGGGCGGGAGCGACCTTGAACGCGATCTGTGCGCTGGGCCCGTTCCACGGGATGATCGCTGCGACAACACCGACCGGCTCCCGGACCAACATGCCGAACGACCCGCCCGCGGTGGGCGCCATCGGCTCCTCGAACGGGAAGCTCTCGGCCTGGTCTGCGTAGAAGTCCCACACGTCGGGGATTCCTGCGAGTTCGGACTGGGCGAGGCTGTAGAGCACGCCGGACTCGCGCGGCCAGATCTGGCTCGCCTCGCCCAGGCGCTTGCGGAACCCTTCCCCGATCGCGCGGAGGTAGCCGGCCCGCTCGGCGTGGGTCATCCGAGGCCACGGACCGTCGTCGAACGCCGCGCGCGCTGCAGCGGCTGCCCGCGCCACGTCCGCCTCCTGGGCCTCGGCCACCGTCAGGAACAGTTCCTCGGTCGACGGGTCGTGCACATCGAACGTCGCCGTCGTCGACGGTTTCACCCACTCGCCACCGATGTAGAAACGGTCGAGATTCTTCAGATCGACGTCGGTCCGGGCGGTTTCGGTGGTGATGCTCATGTTCTGTCCTTCGTGCCGTTGGTTGTTGCGGACATTGACGGATTGGACGCGTGACGGACTGACGTGATCGCCGTCGGCGGGTCGCCGCCCGCCGGTGTCCCGATCATGCCGAGGACCGTCCGCGCCGCGCCAGCGAATCGATCGAAACGGCGATCAGGAAGATGCCGCCGGTCATCAGCAGCTGCGCGGACGTGTCGAGGGCCAGTGAGCTCAGCAGATTGGTGACCGTGCCCCAGATCAGGATGCCCGTCACGGTGCGCCACACCGAGCCTTCACCACCCAGCAGGGAGGTACCGCCGATGATGACGATCGCGATGGCATCCAGCGCCACGGTGGACCCGATGTTGGCCTGGCCGACACCTGTCTTCGAGGCGATGAGCATACCGGCGACGGCGGCGCACACACCGGTGATCACGAAGGTGCTGATCTTGATCCAGCGCACTCGCATACCCGCGAGGCGGGCCGCCTCTTCGTTGCCTCCGACGGCGTACAGCGAGCGGCCGTACGGGGTCCGCGCCAGGATGATGCCTGCCACCAGGACAAGGGCCGCGAGCAGGTAGATCGATATCCAGATCCCGCCCCATTGGCCTGTGCCGAGCGCGGAGAAGCCCGGGTTCTCGCTCACCACCGGTGTGGAGTTCGAATACAGGTATGTCACACCGCTGATCAATGATGCCGTCGCGAGGGTGGCGATGAGCGGGTTCACCTTGATGAAGGTGATGACGAAGCCGTTGCACAGACCGCAGACGACTGCGAGCAGCACCGTCGCGACGAACGCGACCCACAGGGGCATGGAGTTCGAGAAGCTCGCATAGAAGACCGCCGCGCCGGCGAAGATCGCGGCGACCGACAGGTCGAATCCGCGGGCGATGATCACGTAGGTCATGCCGACCGCGACGATGCCCACGGGTGCGACCTGATCGAGCAGGTTGTTCAGGTTGCCGGGCGAGAGGAAGCCGGGGTACAGGATCGCCGACACCACGACGAGCAGGAGCAGAACCAGCACCATCCCGTGGCGGACGAGCAGGTTTCGGGCAGCCGCCATGAGCGGCGATTTCCCGGAGGATCGTTGATCACCCGGCGGAGTGGCGGAGACCCGCTCGTTGACGGGTGGCGCTTCTAGTGGCGCGACATTCGGTTGATTCATGGTGGATCATCCTTGGTTGGACGAGGACGGGGTGGGTGCGGTGCCGGCATGGGCCGCCACCGGTTCGGCGGAGTTGAACGCGAGATGCAGGATGTCCGAGGTGCGGACGGGCTGGTCATCGGTGCGGTGCAGTACGCCGGACATTCGCCCTTCGGACAGCACGATCACCCGGTCGCTGATCGCCGCGACCTCTTCGAGTTCCGATGACACGATGACGATCCCGACGCCGGCCGCGGCCATCGCCTCGAGCGACTTGAGGATCTCGGCCTTGGCGCCGACGTCGATGCCCCGGGTCGGTTCGTCGGCGAGCAGGACGCGCGGACGCACATAGCTCCAGCGCGCCAACAGCAGCTTCTGCTGGTTGCCGCCCGACAGTTGTCCCGCAGCGGCGTCGAGTCGCTTGGACGAGAACCCGAAAGAGGTCGCCTCGTTCTCGGTGACCGCACGAATGCTCTTGTCGGTCAACATGCCTCGCCGGGTTGCGCCCCGCAGGTTACTGAGCGCGATGTTCTCCATCGCACTCATGGACATGACGAGTCCCTGCGATTTGCGGTCTTCGGGAATCATGGCGATCCCGTGCTTGAGCGCGCGCCGGACGGTGCGCGGCCACGCGACCTCGTCGCCGTCGAGCCAGAGCCGACCACTGGACCGCTCCTCGACCCCGGCGAGCGCACGTAGCAACGTGGTGCGGCCCGATCCGACCAACCCGCCGATCCCGACGATCTCGCCGGGATGCACCTCGATCTCGAGGTCGGTGACCGCATCGGGCACGGTGACCTCCCGGGCCGCGAGCAGTGGCGTCCCGCGCTGTTTGCCCTGGTCATCGGACGTGGCAGCCGCACTGGACTGTTCGATGTCCTCCACGAGTTCGTCGACGATCTCGTGCAACACCCGATCGTCGGCGGTGTCGCCGAGCATCGCGTTGACCAGCAGCCTCTTCGTGAACTCCGACCTCGGTCGGGTGGTCGTCACCTCCCCGTCCCGGAACACCGTGATGGTGTCCGACAGGTTCAGCACCTCGTCGAGGTTGTGGGTGACCAGGACCAGGGTCGCGCCCTCCTCGCGCAGGGTCTGCATCAATCGGAACAGCGCCTCCCGCTCGGGCTCGGCGAGCGCGGCCGTCGGCTCGTCGAAGAGGATGATCCGGGCCTCGCTGACGACGGCCCGCAGGATCTCGAGAATCTGCTGCTCGGCCACCGACAGTTTCGACGCGGGTGTCCGAGCCGGCGCCGGAGCGATTCCGAAGCGCTCGCACATCTCGACGTATCGGGCCCGCATGTCGCGGTCTGCGAGCATTCCGCGACGACTCAGATCCTGACCGAGGAAGACGTTCGCCTCCGCGGTCAGGGTGGGCACGATCGTCAGTTCCTGGTAGATCGCGACGACACCCGCCTTGCGGCACGCCCGGGGATCGCCGTAGCGCAGTTCGTTCCCCTCGACCTCGACCCGGCCACTCGTCGGCGCGATCCGGCCGGCGACGATGCCGAGAGTGGTCGATTTGCCGGCTCCGTTCTCGCCGACGAATGCATGCACAGATCCGGTGGCCACCGTGAGGCTGACCTGGTTGAGGGCCCTCATGGGACCGAAGTCCATACAGACATCGGTGATCTCAATGGCGGGACTGTCCTTGTCAGACATGTGTTCTCACCTTCCCGGGGGCTTTGGCGCCGATGCGGACGGTTTGGCGGACATGTCGCTCCTCAGTACTCCGGGGTGAAGGTGTCGACGTTTTCCTTGGTGACGTACTTCGGATCACTCACCGGACCGATCCATGGCTGCAGGTTGCTGACGACCTCGTCGACCTCCTGCCCGTTCTGCGCGTCCACGATGGACTGGACAGACCGCTTGGCGGTCGTGATCGGGTTGTAGGGCAGGGTGAACTGAACGTTGCCGGCCTTGATCTGGTCGATCGTGTATTGCGACCCGCCGACGTCACCGACGGGAATCTTGCCGGCCAGTCCGAGCGACTCGAGGGCGTTGATGACACCCCGGGTGAGGTCCGGCGAGTACGCCGACATGATCAGCGAGATGTCCTTGTTCGCCTTCAGGTAGTTGAGCGTGGCGTTGTAGCCGCCCTGCGTCGTGTAGTCCGTGTACAGGTAGGACTGGACGTCGAACTCGGGATGGTCCTTCGCATAGTTCTCGAGTCCCTTCTGGGAGACCTGCGTGCTCGTCGCCACCTGGGGCCCGACCACCGCGAGAACCTTCTGCGGGCCCGGGTTGTACTGACCGCCGGCCTTGGCCCAGGCGGTCAGGTACTCGACGGTCGAGTCGCCGCCGACGTAGGTGAGGGTGCCCGGTGCATAGAGCTCGTCGCCTTCGTTGAAGACGCGTCCGCAGATCTGCAGAGTGGCGTCGACGACGAGGACGTTCGCCTGCGGCAATGTCTTGGTCAGCTGATTGCACACCGGGCGACCGTCGACGGCCACCACGATTGCGGCGTCGTAGTTCTTGTTGGTGGCGGCGGTCTGCAACTGGTTGAGCTGGGTGTTGATGTCCCAGCCGGCGTCGAGCACAGACACCTGCGCACCGATGGCCTCACCCTCGGCCTGCACCGTCTTGGAGAAGTTCTGCGTCCACTGATCGGTGAGGCCGTTCATGAAGACGCCGATGCGCAGTTCCCCTTCGGGCAGGTTGACCGTCATGCCATCACCGACATCCACGGGGACGGTGTTTCCGGTCCCGACGCTGCCCCCAGCACCACACCCGCTGACTCCGGCGGCCAGAGCAGCGACCGCCGCGACGCTCATCAGCGCCCGCTTGCCGGACACCCGCGGACGGGGGCGTGCCCAGTTCTTCATCGTGAATCCCTTTCGTTTCGGTATCGCGAAGCCCGTGGTTCCGGATCGGCCGGCGCGACGGTCCACGTGTCAGTAACGCTGTTCACAAGGGTCGTCGACCCTTTGTGACCGCAGTCACCGTACTTGCTGATTGATGAACTGCTTGGCATCTGTCTGACAATGTGATGCAAGTAACTCCAACATACCGACTGCATACTGTCAAGAGTTCTCGTCCGACCGCGACGAGCAGCAACAACGCGACGACCTCCGCGGCCATCCGGGAAAGGTCGAGAGAGAATCGACAGCGCCCACCGAGGGGCCGCCACCCCGACTCTTTTGACGGTGCGCACATCAGCGCCGGTGAGACCCCGGGCACCATGCAACAAGGCAGGTTTCGGATCGATCCCGGGTGCTACCGAAGGGAGGTCAGCGGCCCGGCGTAGTCGAGGATGGGGCGGCCGGGCGCACATGCGGCGTGGCCAGAATCCCGTTGATCGCACCCTCCACCGCAGCCGTGTAGTAGGCGAGCACCCGGGTGCGCGAGATCCGCGGGTTGCTCAGCCACCATCGACACAGTTGCTCCCCGATCCCGGAGAGGGCATAACTGATCGCCATCAACGCCTCCCGACGAACATCGGGAGCATACGGCCGGAGCGAGTTCGCGATCGCGGTGATCGTGCCCTTGCGCAGGGCGGTCAGTTCGTCGGCCAGATCGCCGCGAAGGCTCGCCGAGGTGGTGAAGAGCAATCCCCACCGCTGCGGGTTCGTGGCAACGAGATCGAGATAGACAGCACCGCCGGCCTCGATCCTGGACCTCCAGTCGTCACTCGGAGTCGCGACCTTCTCTAGGATCGCCGCTTCGAACTGGGCGCGTGCCCGACGCACACACGCGATGAACACCTGGTCCTTGGTTCCGTGGTGTTGGTACACGATCGCCCGGCTGACGCCTGCAGCCTGGGCGATGTTGTCCACGGTCACGCCCTCGTAGCCGTGCTCACTGAACAACATCTCGGCCATGTCGAGGAGTTGGGTCTCGCGCTGCGGCCCGGTGAGGCGTTCTCGAGGTCGGCGGGGCCGCTGCGGGCCGCTATCGGACGCCGTCATGCCACGATCGTATCCGTCGGGTCCCGGCAGCCGCCGGACTCATCTCACCGGGTCCGGAACATTCTCCGCTCCACCGAATTCCACAGACTCGTCGGCAACGTCGCGATCCTCGCCCCCGCCACGCGTGCGGGTGAGGAACATGAGCAGCATGAACGCCGCCACTCCGATCAGCGCGACGACCAACGTCGAGGACCAGAAACCCGGCGCTCCGTTGAACGCTGCGATCATGCTGTCGCGCACGTATGTCATCGGACTGATCGGATGGAGCCACCCGAACGGCGCGGGTACGGTCTCGACCATCCACACACCGCCGTAGGAAAACACCTGCAACATCAACCACGACAGTGAGGCCAGCGCTCCGGCGGCGTAGCCGAGGACCGTGAACAGCACTGCGAACACCGCCACATTCATCAGCGTGGCAACCACTGTCGCGACGACCACCTCGCCCAATGACGCCGGATCCGGCGTCGGCGACAGGAGATTCCACACCGCTACCGCAATCACGCCAACGGCGACCACACTGACACCGCCGGCCGTCAGGGCGCGTCGCACCAACGACGCCCTGTCGGGCGCCTGCTCGCGTCCACGCACGAAGCGCGCGCCGCGGAAGCACATCAGCACGACGACGGCGATCAGGGCCGAGCCGATGATCAGGAAGGTGGGTGCGCCACCCGGACCGGCGAACTGTGCGCGTGCGACGTTGACCGTCTCGGTCTCCACCGGGGTGCTGACCAGTTCTGCCAAACTCTGTTGCTGGGCTTGATCTCCCAGGTCCGGCACCTGCTCGGCGCCCTCGGTCAGGCCGTCGGCCAGGGCCTGCGCGCCGTCGTCGACCTGATCGGTTCCGTCCTGTAGCCGCGTCGCCCCGGCCGCCAGTTCCGATGTGCCGGAGCTCAGCTCGTTCATACCCTGCGCCAGCTCGCCACTTCCGGTGTTCAGCTGTCGGCCCCCGGCCACGAGTCGGTCGACCCCGGAACGGTAGGCCGCCGACGGGTCATTGAGTTCCGTCGCGATCTGCCTGCTGCCGGACTGCAGGCGCGACAACCCGTCGAGGAGTTCGTCGACTGTCGCGAGGTTCCGATCGAGCGGCGTAACCGCCTGGGCTGCAGGACTGCCCGGCGGAACCGTGGAACGGAGGTTCGCTATCGCCGATCGCAGCGAGGCGATATCCACTCGCCCGACGAGCTGTTCGATTCCATCGGCGACCTGGTCGGCCCCCGACCCGAGGCGGTCGGTGCCGCCCTGAAGGGTCACCAGCCCCTCCGACAGCTCACCGGCGCCGGCTGCGAGTTGCTGCGAACCCGCTGTGGCCCGCTGCACTCCGGGCGCGAGCTGCGTGACGATCCCGGTGGTCAGTTCATCGACGCCGTCGGAGAGCTGTTGGGTTCCCGCGTGCAGACGCACCGATCCGTCGGCGGCCTCCTGCAGGCCGCCGCCCAGTTCTCCGACCCCGTCGAGCACGGTGCCGACGGTGGTCGCCGAAACACCCTCGAGCACGGCCGCACTGATCTTGCCCATGGCGGCCGCGCCGATACTGGATGCCTTGATGTTGTTGTTGTCATTGAACGTCACGGTGATCAGGGCAGGCGCAACCGAGGTGTCGCCGATCCCGGCGAGGGTACTGCTGAAGTCCTCGGGGATCTCGAGCACGAAGTAGTAGTCGCCGGCCGCGAGACCCGACATCGCCTGTGCGCGCTCCACGGGGCGGAAGTCCAACGCGCCGGTTTCCAGCAAGTTGTTGGTGACATCCTCGCCGGCCGAGATGCGTGAGTCCGCCTCCCCCACCGCGATGTCCGCGTTGACCACGGCCACCGGCAGCCGATCGACCTTCTTGGTCGGGTCCCACATGATCCACATGTAGAGGGCGGACACGACCAAGGGGACCGTCACGACGACCGCGACGATCACCCGCGCCAGGCGCGAGCGTTGCAGCAATGAACGAGAGATCTGCGGGGGTGTTTCTGACAACGTGCCATCCTGCCGACATGGGTGAACTGCTGTGGACGCCGGCCGCCCAGAGGAGTGGCCGGAGTCACGCCGGATCGTAGACCTACTCGCAAGTAACTGACAAGTTGCAAGTAACACACCGACAGTTTCCTGTTCAGGGCGTTCCCGTGCCGGCAAAAGTCTCACCATGGGGGCATCAGTGACTTGACGCACACCTGACCGATGTGCCTGAATGGTCGAGAATCCGGCCACGGTGCGGGCGGAAGATCTCCCGCCCGTGCCCTCCCAGAAAGACAGGTGCCGTGTGTCGCCACGTCTCGGTTGTCTCCGATTCGCGCGCTCGATGAGGTCCGGGAACGCAGTCGCCAGACGCACGCCTGCGCCCGTCCTCGCCGCAACGCTCGCAGCGATTGCCATCAGCGCGGCGGGCGGAGTCACGGATGCGTCCGCAACACCGCAGACACCGTTCTACGTCGCCCCCGCGGAGATCCCGGCCGAACCCGGATCGATCATCCGAACCGAGTCGATGCCCGCATTCCTGACCGTTCCGCGCAGCGCCGACACCGCTTCACCCCGCGATGCCGTCTGGCCTGGCACGGCACAACGAATCCTGTACACATCCCTCACCCAGGAGGGCACTCCGACGGCGGTGTCGGGGACGTTCCTCGAACCGTCCGGACCCTGGCGCGGCAAGGGTGCTGCACCCGTCGTCGTCATCGGCCCCGGTGCCATCGGGCAGGGCGATCACTGCGCGCCATCGCTCGCCTTCAGCACCGGCGGATACATTCCGGAACATGACCCAATGTCCTTCTCACCCAACCAAGAAGCGGCATCCGCGGCATACTGGAGTGCACTGGGCGCGAAAGTCGTGGTGACCGACTACGTCGGAATGGGCACGCCCGGAATCCACACCTACACCAACCGCATCGAGTACGGGCGTGCGATCCTCGATGCAGGTCGCGCCGCGATCCGCGTGTCCCGCAGCGCCTCCGACACACCAATGGTCCTGTGGGGATACTCCCAGGGCGGTGGCGCCACCGCGTCCGCCGCCGAGCTGCAACCGACCTACTCTCCCGAGCTGAACATCAAGGGCGCGTGGGCGGGGGCGCCGCCCGCGGATTTGGTCGACGTCCTCGCCGAGATCGACGGCGCATTGATCGGCGGCGTGATCGGGTGGGCGGTCAACAGCATCGTTGCTCACTACCCTGAGCTGAAATCCGATCTGCAGGAGAAGATCACGCCGACGGGGAAACAGCTGCTGGAGACGATGAGCAACGAGTGCATCGGCGATGTCATCAGTCGGCACGCGTTCTTCCGCACCGAATCGATCATGCGAGACGGGCGATCACTGCTCGACAATGTCCGGTCCACCCCGGAGTCGATGAAGGTCTTCGTCGAGCAACGCATCGGGAACATCGCCCCGGAGATCCCCGTGTTGGTGACGAGCGGCCGCAATGACGACTCGGTGCCCTACGGACAGGTACGTGAGATGGCTTCCGATTGGTGCGACCGCGGTGCCACAGTCGATTTCCGCACCAACGAGCTCCCACCCATCCTGCCCGGCGCCACCCTGCCGAACCATTTCGGCCCACAGCTGATCGACGGCTACAGCCCCGATGGTGCCATCCAGTTCCTGCTGGATCGCCTCGACGACAAACCGATTCATGGATGTTCGATGTCGTGATCTGAGTCCGCCCGTACGTCCCCGAATCACCTGAGCGAGGAGTTTCGATGGAATCATCATTCGTGACGGTGGGCCTGCCCGTGGCCCTCGCAGTCATCATGTTCGGACTCGGGCTGTCGCTGACGGTCGAAGACTTCCGCCGGGTCGCCCACAACCCTCGGGCCATCGCGATCATCCTGGGTTGCCAGATGTTGCTCCTTCCCGTCGTCGCGTTCGGCTTGACCCTCGCATTCGACCTCGGCCCGTACCTGGCCGTCGGGCTGATGATCCTCGCAGCGTCTCCGGGCGGCACCACCGCGAGCGTGTACAGCCACCTCTTCCGTGGTGACGTCGCCCTCAACGTCACCCTCACGGCGATCAACTCGCTCCTCGGGCTCATCTCCCTCCCGATCGTCGTCAACCTCGCCCTGGCCTACTTCGTCGACTCCGACGACTCCGTCGGGATGCAGCCCACCAAACTGCTTCAGGTGTTCGCGGTCGTCCTGATCCCGGTGTTGCTCGGCATGCTGGCGCGGCATCGACGTCCCGACTTCGCCGCGCGGGCCGACAAGCCGGTGCGCATCGTTTCCATCATCCTGCTGGTCGGGGTCGTCCTCGGCGCGCTCCTCGGCGAGGAGAACGCGATGGATTACCTGGCCCGTGTCGGCGTCGTGACCACCCTGTTCTGTGTCGCATCCCTGACGCTCGGCTACTTCGTGCCCCGCCTGACGGGTCTGACCCGGGCCCAGTCGATCGCGAGCGGATTCGAAGTCGGCATCCACAACTCGACTCTGGCCATCGCGGTGGCACTCACAGCGCTCGACAACACGGAGATGGCGATTGCGCCGGCGGTGTACGGAATCCTGATGTTCCCGCTTGCGGCACTGTTCGGTCTGGCGGTCCGCCGGTCGGAACGACGAACCATGACACCGCAGTCGCGCTGACCAACGCCACACAGACGTGACCATCCTGATTCGCTGAGCGGGTCACGTCTGCGAGACGCGGTTGTGTACTCAACACTCCTGGCCGCCAACGGAGATCGCGTAGCGCGCGATCGATGAGGTGCAGGAGGTGGCTCCGTATCAATGAGGTGATGGTCGCTGCAGCGGCAGCTGCACCGATTCGGAGCCCCATTCCTACTCTCCAGGCGACGCAACACCTGCGAGGCGCTCGCCGGCGACCACCGCGGCACCGGAGTCCCGCTCCTTGGCGAACTGATCTCGCGTACTACGCCAGATGAGGAAGATCGTCACCCCGCTGATCGCGAAGAGCATCGAGGCACCGACGTACAAGGTAAACCCGGAGACGTAGGACAAGAGGTAGCCGGCTGCGATCGGCGTGATGATCGAACCGGTACGGCTCAGCCCGACGATGGCGCCGACGGCGCGACCGCGCAGAAAGGCCGGGAAGAGCGGCGGCGCCGAGGCCATGTAGGACGACATGGCCGCGAACCCACCCAAGCCGAGCAGTCCGGCGGCGACGATGGCAACCGTTCCCTCCATCGTCAGGGCGAACGTCAGCTGGGCGATGACCGCCACCAGCAGCATTATCCACGCGACGTGCGTCGAGAAGAGCTTCATACCGAGGATGCCGAATACCACAGCGCCGATGACCGCACCGAACGTGACCATCGTTCCGACCAGAGTGCCTGTCTGCTCGTCACCCGTTGCATCGGTGATGAGCTGAGGGGTCCAGTTTGTGACGAAGTAGTACGCCGCGATCACCATGGTGAAGCCGAATGTCATCTTGAGTGTCGTGCTTCGGTAGGGCTTGGAGAATGGAGTCACCTTGCCTGCACCCGCGTCGGCAGTGGTAGCACCTCCGGAGATCACCGGCTTGGCGTACGGATCCACCCCGGCCAGGTTGAGCCGCGCGGCAATGCGCATGATCTCAGCTCGGGACTTCTCATCGTTTCGCGCCATCAGGTACTCGAGTGACTCGGGCAGCAGGAAGAACATCGCAACGGTGCCGATAAGGCTGATCACCGCACCTGTCACGAACAGGCTCTGCCACGCGCCGCCCAGAGCCTCGAAGAGCACGAGCCCCAACGAACCGGCGAGGAACGCTCCGGTAGCGTAACCAATCGTCGTCATCGCAGTACTCATGTTGCGGTTCTTGAGTGACGAATACTCCTGAGCCACAATGATCGTCAATGCGCCAATAACGCCGACGCCCAGGCCGGTCAGTACGCGGAGGCCGAACATCGTCCAGACATTGGGGGCCATCGCACTCAGAGTCATCCCCACGGTGCTGGTCGCAGAAGCAGCGATCAGCACTCTCCTGCGGCCGTAGGTGTCGGCGTACTTGGTCAAGAACATCGCGCCGATACCCATGCCGATGAGTGCCCCGCTGGCGAGCCACCCCTTCTCGCCGGTCGTCGCGTATCCGTCCGGCAGACGGGGCAGAGCGAATCCGATGACGGCGAGCTCGAACCCGTCGGCCATGTTGCCGAGAAAACAGATACCCACCACCACGTATTGCCAGATCGACATCCGACTGTGCTGCACAGCAGTCACGACGTTCATCAGTTCTCCTTGAGACGATTGCGGGTTCAAACCTCTGCCTCAGAGGAGCGAACGACACGCCAACTGAAATTGTGATTCCCGACTGTCCGGTCGGTCGGTGTGGTCTCCGACACTAAACGCGTTTCCTCCGAGAGTCAATCGTCACTGGTATTCAACGTCCGATTGACCGGACGTCGGAACGACTGCCGCAGCGCGATGAGTCGGCGATCCGGTCTCCATATCACCGATTGTGGTTGAGCCACTGAACAATCCACGCCGCGCGACGGGTCGACGATGGACGGCGGGCTGAACGCCCCAGTGGGGTCGCGCCCCGAGTACCTTGTCTAAAGACGATTCCCTGCCAGTCCGTGCCGCTGGACACTACGTCTTCGCGTGAGAGCCGCACTGGCGGCGACCGTTGCTGCCCGGCGCTGCGACTCCGCGGCAAACTCACCTTGTTCTGTCCGGGAGACCTCGTACTTGTCTGCAACCGCCTCGGCAGTGACGCCCATGTGTTCGCCGCTGAACGGGTCGGTGAGGATCGCGCGACCGTGCCCGTCAACCAGCCGGCGATCACCGAGTTTGCGGCCATCTCGGGCTTGGAAGTCGTAGAACGGCATCCGTGACATCGACTCGTCACCGCCGGCCACCGCGAAGCCCAGCGCATTCCACCGCATCTCCTGAGCCGCGGACCAGATAGATTGCAGTCCACCGCCGCAGAGTCGGTAGACGGTGAATGGCGGAGTCGACTTCGGCAGACCGGCCGCCAATACCGCCCTCCGGTATTCTAGGCGGCACCGCCGACCCGGCCGTTACACCGCATCACGACCTCGCCGGGCTCATCGAGCGCCACGTCGGAGCGGCGGAGCGTTTCGCGCTCACGTGACGACCGCAATCATTACCCAGAATGCGTTGTGCGGGAACGAGTTCGTCACGCAGCACCGTTCGTGGCTGCCATACCCGCGAGCGGGCCGATCGTCTCCCCGGTGATGTACTTGGAGTCTGGCGAAACGAGGAACGCGACCGCTCGTGAGATGTCGATCGACTCGACCCACGGGACGCCCATCGGGTTGTGCACGAACGCTTCCCGAACCTGCTCCTCGGTGGGGTTCGCAACACCCGGCAGGAACATCTCTTCGACTGCGGGATTCCGGATCATGGCGGTGTTGACGTTCGTCGGCGTTATCACGTTGACCGTGATCCCTTTCTGCGCCACCTCGAGTGCGGTGGCCTTCGCCAGTCCGATCACTCCCCACTTCGCCGCGGTGTAGTGGCCGAGCTGGGCGAAACCCATGTGGCCCGCTGCCGACGAGATCGCCACGATCCGACCGTATTCGGACGCGATCATATGAGGGAGCACGGCGCGGAACGAGTTGAATACGCCGGTCAGGTTGATATCGATCATCTCCGCCCACACCTCGGGACTCATCGCGGAGATCTCCGACGTCGAGAGCATGCCCGCGTTGGCGATGAGGATGTCGACGCGGCCCAGTTCGGCAACCACGTCGGCGACGAATCCGGTCAGCCCGGGCACGTCGCGGACATCGACCTGCCGCGCGAACGCTCGGCGGCCCTCCTTCTCCACCAGGCGAATCGTCTCCTCGAGATCGGCACGGTCCGGGGCGGCGTAGGCGGTGGTCGACGGCGCCTTCAGCGAGTCAACGAGTGCGATGTCGGCGCCCAATGATGCGAGGTGCACTGCGTGCGAACGCCCTTGACCGCGGGCGCCGCCGGTGATGAGAGCAACCTGGCCCTCGAGTGGCTTCATGTGAATCTTCCTTTCGCTCGATACGTGGGCCCGGGGATCATCGATCCCTGTAGCCCGGTTCAGCTGAACGCCACTCCACCGTTGATATCCAGCACCGCCCCCGTGGCGTAACTTGCCTCCTCACCAAGGAGGAACAGGATCGGACGAGCGATCTCCTCGGGAGATGCGAATCTGCCGATGGGGAACATGTCGACCGTGTACCCACGGCCCTCGATCATCGGGGTGTCGACGGGTCCGGGTGCAACACCGTTGACCCGCACTCCGTTTCGGATCTCGTTCTTGGCCAATGAACGGATCATGCTGAGGATGCCGCCCTTGCTGGCCGAGTAATGGGCACCGGCCAGCACCCCGCCGATGCGCCCCGCCACCGACGCCACAGCCACGATGCTGCCGCCCGACGCCCTCAGATGAGGCAGAGCCGCTTGGACACACCACAGGGTTCCGGCGACATTGACGCCGAGCACACGGTCGACGTCGTCAGGCCTCAGGTCGTCGATCGCGATATCACGGCCGTACACGGCCGCCGACGTCACGAGCCCGGTCACACCCCCGTCCGACGCGAAGCTGTCGAAGACGGCGGCGACCCGGTCCCGGTCGCGTACATCGCACGATACGTACCGGTATCTGGCCCACTGATCCCCAGGGTCGGGCTCGATGTCGACACCGAGAACCTCGGCGCCGCGGTCGAGCAGCAGTTCCACCACTGCGCGACCCACACCGCTCGCCGCGCCCGTGACGATCACTCTCTGTGCGCTCTGCATGTCTCCTCCGATTGTGTTCCCTAGGCCGATCGGAGTTCGGCGGTGGCGATCTCGTCGACGGACAAACCTTCGGGGTCGATCTCGGGGTCTCCGATCACAACGACGCCGTAGTCGCGAGCGGCACCGGCGACGGTGACGTACCCGTTGCGCACATCGCGAAGCACCCGCTGTGGGTCTCGCGTCTTTGCCGCGCCCCAGCCGCCGGCCCCCGCCGTGCGGTATCGCCAGACGGCACCGGGACGCGTACGCCAGATCTGATTCTTCCCATAGTGAAAGAACGTTCCACCGTCCTGGGAGAGGTCGAAACCGTCAGAATCGAACATGCCCGCGACCGGGGTCGAATCAGCGAGAACCTCACCGTCGAGCGACATCTGGCCGCCGCCGGCGACGACCCGATCCTCAGCATCGTCGAACAGCCACACTCCGGTGCGCGTGCCGTCACACCCGCCGTTGACACCGAAGCCCACGTCGTCGCGGACCCGGAGCGGGCTGGTCCAATGCTCGCTCGCACGACGCCAGAAGGTGTCCTTGACAACGGCTGCGCCGCCACGGTTGAACCCGGCGCCGCAGCTGTCGGCCACGTACTCCTTGCGCAGCACAACGACCGGGAGGTCGGCTTCGATTGCCTCGGTGGCCGGGTCCAGGTTGTTGGCCAGGTAGATGACCTGATAACTGTCACCGTCGCCGTACTGGGTCCCCGACCACGGACCGTGCTCGCCGCCGCACTGCCCCGTCGTCACCCAGGGGGTGCCGTCCTCGGTCGTTCCATTACCGTTGTGCAGACTCAAGGAACCATAGTCGCCGCCGATCGCACGGTCGCCCAGCGCCTCCTGCAGGGCGTCGAAGATGGCCGCGGTGATGACACAGCACGGCTCCCAGAACATGAAGATCGCACCGTCGGGCGGTGTCGCGCTGACGATGGTCCCCGCGGGCAGGACGATGTCGACCGGCCGATAGGTCCCGCTCGTGAAGGGGGTGTCGCGGTCGATCAGCATCTTCAGGGCCACGCCGACAGCGGTCTTCGCATCGAGCACGCTGCCGTTGATCGAGGTCCTCGCCTGCGGCGACGTGCCGCTGAGGTCCACCTCGAGCCGGTCACCCGCCTTCTTGAGATTCACGACGATCTTGTACTCGGTGTCGTCGATGCTGTCCGCGTCGATGTACCCCGAGCTCGAATATTCGCCGTCGGGCAGACTGCGCAACGCGGTCGCCATCGACTCAGCGGACATGTCACACGCGTAGCGCATGGATCCGAGAAGGGCTGGGACACCGTAGCGCTCGGCGGTCTCGGTGATGAGGCGTTCGGCGAGATCCAGGTTCTGCCGGATGGTTGTGATGTCGGGCATCACCATTGCGCCGTACCGAGCATTGTCGAGGAAGAGGTTGAAGACCGACATCACCGGTTCGCCGGCCGCGTACAGCAGCTGGGGCGACACGACAAGTCCGGTCTCGTACACGTCACGCTTGGTCGAACTGAACCCCGCCGGCACGATGCCGCCCATATCCATCTGGTGAGCGCGCAACGACACGAATGAGATGATGTTGCCGTCCGAGAAGACCGGACGCACAAACAGGACGTCATTGACATGAGTCCCTGTGCGGTACGGGTCATTACAGATCAGGACGTCGCCCGGATTCAGACGCTCGGGACCGTACTCCTCGAGCGCGTTGCGAACGCCGTCGCACATCGTGCCGAAGAATGCCGCGAGACTGTTGCTCACCGAGCACATCGGATAGTCGAGCTCGGCGGGCCCATGAACTGTCGCGGCGAAGTCGTACCAGTCGCGCAGGATGGCCGAGAAGGTGTTGTTGAGCAGTTGGCCGCACATGTGCTCGACGATGTAGCGCATGCGGCCGGACAACACGGTCATCGTGAATCGATCGGCGCCGTACAGTTCCGCGAACTGGGTTTCGCTCAGGTCGCGGAGGAGAACATCGGATTCGGGTGCGATGGTCGTCATATTCAGGCCTTTCTGATACGAATCTCGCCGAGCCGCCCGATCAGTCCGACCTGACCACGCGGGATGAAGGTTGTCGACGTGTGTTCCCGGACCACCGCCGGCCCAACGATCTGGTCGTCGATGCACAGAGCGTCGCGGTCGTAGGCGGTGGCGTCCACATCGTCGCCGTAGAGATAGCGCAGGGTGATTGCGGCGCCCTCGAGAGTCGTGTCAGGTGCTCGACGGCTCGCTTCTTGGAATGTCACCTTCGGCGTCTCGATTCGAGCAGACACCCGGAAAGACACACCTTGCACCGGCATGGCCTCGAAGGAGCTACCCGAACGCGCTGCATAGACTTCGTGGAAGTTGGTGATCATGGTGTCGATGGCCTGCTCGTCGATCCGTCCACCCGGCACCGTGACGAGCGGCGTCTCCCACGTCTGCCCCGCCAGTCGTCCGTCGAAGGTCCGGGCGATCGTCGCATCGCCCGCATCCGCGGGGAGTTGCCGGCGTAGTTTGGCTTCCATCTGTTCGTAGACATCGTTGATGTGTTCGGCTGCACCGGCATCCAGAGTCGTGTACGAGCTCGCGACGTCGGAGTAGACGAGATCTGTACTGGTGAGCCCGACCGCCGAGAACAGTCCGGGATTGGGAGGAACGATCACCTCCTTGGCATTCACCAACTCGAGTGCCGCCGGCAACAGCATCGGCCCCGCGGCACCGAAAGCCATCAGCGAGAATTCTCGTGGGTCCAGTCCATGTTTCACCGCGATGTTGGTGACACCCTCCGCGATGTTGTTGACGCCGATGGCGAAGGCTTGGCCTATCCGCGATTCGATGTCGAGGCTGGAGTCGAGCGCACCGAACGACTGTAGGGCGAGTTCCGACTCGAGGCTCTTGCCGCTGGCAAAGCCGTCGGCGTCGAGGATGCCGATCAACAGGCATGCATCGGTCATCGTCGGCTCGGTGCCACCTTGGCCGTAACAGACCGGGCCCGGGTCGGCCCCGGCACTACCGGGACCGACCGTCAGCTCGCCGAAGTTGTTGACCTTGACCAGACTTCCACCACCGGCGCCGATACTGGAGATCTCGTTGGACAGCGTGTTGACGATCAGGTCGTGCTCGAGCTCGAAAGTTGTCCGAACGAACGGATCCCCGTCGACCACAACACTGATGTCGCTCGATGTCCCACCGACATCGCAGCAGAGAAGATTCGCCGAGTCGATGAGCGCGCCGTAGTGTGCGCTCGCCATCGTTCCCGCTGCAGGACCTGCGAACACGATCCGGAAAGGCTTCTCCATCGCCACATCAACGGGTAGGAGCTCCGCCGCACAGTCAGCGAAGTTGAGTTGACCGGCGAACTGCTGCGCCGCGAGCCCCTGGTCGAGACGATGCGCGTAGTCGGAATAGATCAGCTTCATCAAGACATCGATGACTGTGGTCGAAGCCCGCGCGAACTCCTTCGCCAACGGCGACACTTCGCTCGACACCGAAACCGGCACATCACCGAGGATCTCGCGTGCAAGCAACCGCAGCCGTTCCTCGTGAGCAGGATTCACGTAAGCATTGAGTAGGCAGATCGCCACTCCTTCGACGTTGCATCGCGCAAGGAGTTCCAACTGAGCGCGAGCGTCATCTTCGTCGAACGGTGTCATCACCTCGCCGTTGGAGGTGATGCGTTCTCGCACGCCCCGCCGCAGGTACCGTTCCACAAGGGGGCGATCAGCGTCTCCGAAGGAGCGGCGCCAGGTGGGGTCGGTCAGGCCCTCCTGCGGACGCCACGTTCGACCGATGTCGAGTATGTCGCGGTGGCCGTGCGTCGTCAGGAAGCCGATCTTCGGCAGGTTTCGAGTGAGCACTGCGTTGAGGCCATGTGTGCTCGCGTGGTTGAAGTGCGTGATGTCGCCGACACCGAGTTCTCGTGCGCCGTCTAGCACAGCTGCTTCGGTGTTCCCGTAGACGGTGGGCACTTTGGCCACCTCGATCTTGCCGCCACGCACAGCGACGACATCGGTGAATGTTCCGCCCACGTCGACGCCGACGACAGCCGCTTTGTTGTTGGCGCTCATGCGATCGCGATCCCTTCACTGGTCAGCGACACCGGCCCCAGGCGGGTCCAGGGTTCTCTATCCATCGAATGCAGGCAGGTCTGGCACTTCACGACTCGGAACCACCCGCCTTCGCTGAGCACCGGGTATGCGGCCAGGGTTGCCGCACCACACTGCGTGCACTCACCTGCAATCGGATTCTTCTCGACCACGAGCCCCTCGGAGGCCGGTTCGGATGCCGTCATCAAAGCTCCTTCAAACACAGAATAGACCGACTGGTCGGTTCAAGTTAGCACGTGACGACGATCACTTGTCAAGGCCTCGGACCCGCACGGCGGCAGGTTCGACACTTATCCAAATGATCCCAATCGCTTTCCTGCACACTCAGATCTCGATACCGTCGACTCGTTCGGACGCAACGGGATTCCCACGCCATCGGCGAGACGGCGGCCTACCGACCGCCCAGACGGTTTATGGGTTCGCAGCGCAGCGACGATGACGACGAACGGGGCCCTCTGAACGCCGCCCGGGGCTAAGTGCCGCGGCGAATCACGCCAGTTCGCTGGTTGCAGGTGGCCGGCCATTTGATTTACAGTAGATCGACCGACTGATCGGTCGAGTGCTATCGAACGACTGTCGCCCTGGTCTCACACTCCGGGGCGACACGCAGCAGCAACAGGAGGTTCGAATAGATGTCCGGACTGGATTCAGCCGACGTCGCTGCGGAACATTATCGGGGGATGCTCATGTGTCGGCGCTTCGAGGAGACCGTCCATGAGCAGCACGACCTCGGTAACGTTCCAGGCCCACTGCACCTTTCGATCGGTCAGGAAGCCGTCGCCGTCGGTGTCTGTTCGTCGTTGACCGATACCGACGTGATCACCTCGACGCATCGCGGCCACCACCACTGCGTCGCCAAAGGGGCCGACCTCGGCCGTTTGATGGCGGAACTACTCGGCCGCCGGGATGGCTACTCTCGCGGACGCAACGGATCCATGCACCTCGCGGACACCTCAGTCGGGCTGCTCGGCACCAACGGGATCGTCGGTGGTGGCATCCCCATCGCGGTGGGCGCCGCATTCGCCCTGCAGCTGAGAGGTTCGAACGACGTCGCGGTTTGCTTCTTCGGCGACGGGGCGACGGCGACGGGCAACTTCGCCGAGGCGATGAACATCGCGGGCCTGTGGAAGCTCCCCATCGTCTTCGTCTGTGAGAACAATCAATTCGCCGAGATGACGCCCACGTCGGTGCACGTCGCCGGCCAGCTGTGGCGCCGTGCCGACGCGCACGACTTCCCCGGGATGCGGGTCCAGGGCACCGAGGTCGAGATCGTCGCCGATGCCGCTGCCGCCGCCATCGCCCGCGCCCGCGCCGGACACGGGCCGACGCTCCTCGAGGTCATGACATATCGACTCTCGGGACACTTCGTCGGCGATCCGTCGAATCGGGACAGTGCGATGGCCGACCGGTGGCGAAAGCGCGACCCGCTGACCACCGCGCGCCGGGTGCTCCCGGAGAGCCAGGCAGCACAGATCGAATCCGAGGTCGAAGCCGCCATTCAGGATGCACTCAGTCGCGCGCTCAAGAGTGAGCCGGTCTCAGTAGGGGATATCGCATGACCACAACCGTCGAGGAAACGAAAGAACTCAAGTACTGGCAGGGCGTCAACCAGGCCCTACTCCAGGAGATGGAGCGCGATGAGCGCGTCATCCTCTTCGGGGAGGACGTCGGGGCGCCGGGCGGGCCATACGGCGTGACTCGCGGCCTCCAGAAGAAGTTCGGCAAGGACAGAGTCCGCGACACCCCGATCAGCGAGGCCACCCTCGTCGGCATGGGCGTCGGTGCTGCCGCGATGGGCTTCCGGCCGGTGGTCGAGCTCATGTTCTTCGACTTCTGCATGATCGCTATGGACCAGATCGTGAACCAGGCGGCGAAATACGAATACTTCACGGGAAACCCACTACCGCTCACCATTCGAACCATGAGCGGCGCCGGCGGATCGTACGGTGCTCAGCACTGCCAGAGCTTCGAGGCGTGGTACTGCGCGATCCCGGGGCTCAACGTCGTCATGCCGTCGAATGCGCGCGATGCCAAAGGACTGTTGAAGTCCGCGATCAGGAGTGACAGTCCCACCTTGGTGATCGAGATCAACGGACTGCTGACAGTTCGGCGCGATACCCCGCTCGATACGGACTTCATGGTTCCCCTCGGGGTAGCGGAAGTGCGGCGTCCCGGCGATCACGTGACCATCGTGGCGACCGGACGGATGGTCGATCGTGCGCTGGAGGCGGCCGAACACGCGGCGCAACGCGGAATCTCTGTCGAGGTCATCGACCCACGAACGATCGCCCCCCTTGACAGCCAGACCATCCTGGAGTCGGTCGAGAAGACTGGCCGGGTGATTGTCGTGCAGGAGGCGACCGCCCCCTGCAGCATCGCATCGGAAGTGTGCGCACTCGTAGCCGAGAACTGCCTCGACAGTCTGCGTGCGGCACCGGTCCGGTTGACCGCAGACTTCGTGAACGTGCCGACACCCGCAGAGTTGGTCGAAGCCCGTGTGCCGCAGATCGACGACATCGTTCAGGCGATCTCGAAAGTACTCTAGCTCTGGCAGATTCCATGACGGACAGCTGAAAGAGTCTCTCCGCAAACAGATGTGCACGAAACCCCGATGCGGGGATCACTCGCATCGGGGTTTCGCCATGCCAAGTGGCAAGAACCACTCGCGCATTTCGTCCATCGCTGTTGCGACGGATCGGCCGCACTCGATGGCGGCACACAGTCTACTTTTATGCCATCGAATCGGCTTGATTAACAGTGTATTTGACAAAGTTTCAATTGACAATACATGCGCTACAACGCTTTTCAGGTCGACCTTCGTACGTTCTCAGGTCTATCAGCGACACCGCCGAGGTGGTCACCGCACTCCCCGATGACTCTCGCTGCGACGGTTCCCGCCGGCTTTCAGCACCCAATCGAGTTCCTCGGTGAACCGCCCCCGCTGTTGCGCCACCTCACTGAGGCGATCCCACGTACCGTCCTTGCGCCAACGCACGTATCGCTGATAGATGGTTCGCCAGGGCCCGAAGTCTTCAGGGAGCTCGTGCCATGCCAGATCGTTGTCAATCTTCCACGCGATCGCGTCGAGCACCTCTCGGTGATTGCGCCAACGGCGCCCGGGCCCCGTGCCTTGCGGAGGAAGCATCGGCGAGATCTCAGCCCAGGCATCATCGGAGAGCAACTCGCGAGGTTCCGACACTTCCACCTCCGTCGGACTCACAGAGATGCCTTCGAGAGGTTCGTCCAGGCCGAGCGGTGTCGCCGCACCCGCAAGGAAGGTCTCGAACATCTGCTCGGCAACCTCGACAGGTGCCCCCAGCTCGGGCCGATACCACTGATAGGACCAGTTGGTGATCGCCAGCAGAGCCAGCGATGTCATACGCGCACTTCTCTGCTCGAGAAGCCCTTGGTCCATGCCACGTTCGACGAGCGTGACCACCAGCTGCTCGAATCGATCTCGACGGGCGACAGCGTGAGCGCGCAACTCGCGCGGGATCTCGCGTTGATGCTCCAGGAACACCCCGAGGTAGCCCGGTCTGGTCGCCACGATCTCGACGGTACCGACCAGCACCTGCCGCAAACCCGCTCGCGGATCGCAATTCGCGGAGACATCGCGCTCGAGCCGCGCGAGTAGTTCGTCGATCAACTCGTCATGTATCCACGCGACGATCTCGGCCTTGCTGTTGACGTAGTGATACAACGCAGGCTTGCTCAGTCCGACGGCCTCGGCCACGTCGCCGACGCTCACGTTGTGAAATCCGTGCCGCTCGAAGAGCAGCGCCGCCGTACGGGCGATCTCACCACGGCGCTCGTCGGCTCTGTTCATGACGTCCTCCTACCTCTTGCAAGGCACACTACATTTAAAGTAGATTGAACCAACCGGCTGGACGGTCGGAATCCGCCCCGAGTCCTACGCGAACGCCACGGTCCGGCGTGGAATATCAGGCCTCGCAGCATCGCCAGCCAAAGGACTTCGCACGTGCCCGAACATGTCACCATCCTCTCCGCCCTTGAGTATCACGCCGACCGAACTCCGAACCATGAGTTCGTGGTGGAACTGACCAACGACGGACGCCAAGTAGTCACCTACAGTGAAGCACTCGTCGCCACTGATGCGCTGGCTGCTGGATTCTCGCACCTGGGGGTGGATAAGGGCGATCGTGTCGTCATTCGCATGGCCAACTCGTGGTCGTTCATTGTCACGCTTCTTGCTGCGCTCCGCCTGGGCGCGATAGCGGTGCCCACGATTCGTCAGTACTCAGACCAGGAGCTCCACCACGCCTTGGTCGATTCCGGAGCCAAAGTCCTGGTGTTCGACGACGTTGACCATGCCGGGCTTGTTGCTGGGTTGCCGCAGGGCGTCACTCCAGTGTCGGCACACAAGTCTGACGACTCGTCCGTGACCGATCTGGCCCGCTTGGCAGCGGACGCCTCCGGGGCGCGTCCGCCGAGCGCCCCGCTGCACCGAGACGCAGATGCACTCATCTTCTACACATCGGGCACCACGTCCGCACCCAAAGGTGTGGTCTTGAGTCACAAAGCGGTGCTCGCGACATCGCTGATCAATGCTGAGGGTTGGCGGATGCGCGCTGACGATCGTGGTCTGCTGATTCTTCCCCTCTTCCACTGCAACGGAATGTTCATGCAGTTACTGCCCTTGCTGGTTTCCGGCGCAACTGCCGTCCTGGCGGATCGTTTCAGTGCAAGCCGGTATGTCCAGACCCTGCGAGACAACGCCATCACGATGGCGAACCTCACTGCAGGCGCCCTTCGGAGTGTCCTCGCGCAGCCGGAATCCGCTGATGAGGCAGTGGACTCGTTGCGGATGATCACTTTCGGACTGCCGCTTCAAGAATCCGAGATCAAGGACCTCAGCCGACGACTCGGCGCCCCGGTGTACATGTGCTACGGACTCACGGAATCGTCGTCCGGGGGTACTCGGACCCCCGTCTTTGCCGAACCCCATGTCGGTTGGCAGTCACTCGGTCTGCCCCAGTCGGGCTGGGACGTAGCCATTGCCGACGATGAAGGCCAGATCCTGGATTCCGGCTCAGTCGGTGAGATCCTGCTCAAGGGCCCCGGTCTGATGACCCGCTACTGGAACCGAGAGGACGCCACACAAGGGGCGTTCATCGACAGCTGGTTCCGAACAGGAGATCTGGGCTACCTGGATGAGAACGGCTACCTGTACTTCACCAGCCGCAAGAAGGACATGCTCAAGCCCAAGGGCGAGAACGTCGCGGCAAGCGAGATCGAGACGGTCTTGGTCGGCTGCGAGTCCGTGGAGGACGCGGCGGTGATCGGGGTGCACGACGCTCACCAAGAGGAGCGAATCGTTGCCTATGCGGTGCCGTCGGCCGGGCATACGATCGTGGAATCCGAGCTTCGTGCGTACTGCGCCAGTCGCCTGGCGAGTTTCAAGGTCCCCGCCGAGATCCGAGTGGTCGACGACCTTCCCCGGACATCGGTCGGCAAGATCAATAAGCACGCGCTGCGCGAGGAAGTCCGGTCCTAGCCTTCGGTTTCCACGCTCATTAGCATTCTGGTGACGAGGCTCAAGATGAATCCCCGGGTGTGCTCACTGACATTCCCACCCGTGGGCGGCTCCTGCTGTAACGCCCGCCGGGTTGGCGCGGTCGCGGAGCGCTGGTTTTGGTTGCGGGCGTGGTGGTCGCGCAGACGGTAGGAGTCGCCGTCGACTCTGAGCACGACCGAGCGGTGCAGCCGGTCGAGCGTGGCGGCGGCACCAGTCGTGTCGCCGAGACCTCACCCCACTCAGCCACGGGCCTGTTAGTCGTGTTCACGATGCTCGTTTTCAAATATCGTTGCGAGACAAACTGAACAACGCCGAGGCGGCTTCGGCGGGCAATGGTAGATACCCCAGTTCGCCAATCACCAGCAGAGTTGGTCCGGCGAAGAACCGCATGCAGGTGGCCCAGCGGCCTTCGATGGCGGCTTTGTGGCAGCGGGCGGCCAGATCGGCGGCGGTGGTGACGTAGGTGCGTTTACCGGCGTGCACCGCGGCGTGCGCCAACCGACCGCAAGGTGGGTGTTGCCGGTGCCCGGCGCGCCGATGAACAGCGCGTTCGCCGCCGACTCCAGGTAGGCGCAGGTGTCAAGCTCCCGGATCAGGGCGCGGTCCACGCTGGGGGGCGGCGTCGTAGTCGAACCCGTCCAAAGTGGCGGGGGTGAGCAGGCACGCGAACCGCAGCCGCCAGGAGGCCGGCGGGCCTCGGTGGCATCGACCTCGATGCCCAGAAGGTGTTCGAGGGGCTGGGTCATCGACCACTCATACTCGCCTGCAGTCGCCAGGACCTTCGACAGCGCTTGCGCGGCGGCGTCGAGTTTGAGGGCCGCCAGGCCGAGGCGGTCGATGCCGGAGTGGACCACTTCGGGAGGTTGGACATCGTTGTGGCCAACGCCGGAATCGTCAGCTTCAGCCCACTCGCGGACATGGAAGATGCGTTGTGGCAGCAAATGATCGACGTGAACCTCACCGGCGTCTTCAAGACGGCACGGGCCGGCGTCAAACACCTGATCGCGGGCGGTAACGGCGGTTCGATCGTGCTGACCAGTTCGGTCTTCGGACTGAAGGGCGGAACTACGATTGGACACTACGTCGCCGCCAAGCACGGTGTCATCGGACTCGCCAAGGCGTTCGCGAACGAGTTGGGCGAGCACCGGATTCGGGTGAACGCGGTACTGCCCACCAACGTGGCGACACCGATGATCCTCAACACCGCGACCATGCGTATGTGGCGGCCGGACCTCACCGCGCCCACCGAGGACGACGTTCAGGAGCCGATGTCGGCGGTGCATGTGTTCGACGAGTTTCCCTGGGTCGAGTGCGACGACATCAGCAATGCAGTTCTCTTCCTCGCCTCCGACGACGCCAGGTATGTCACAGGCACACACCTCGCCGTCGACGCGGGGTGCCTGGCCATGTGAACCAGTCCCGAGGGTGGTGCCAGGATTCCACAGCGCGGCCCAGTACCGACTCGATCCAGTTCGTCCGCTGGCCGGAGTCGACAAGTCGCGGTTTCGCTACCTGGCGATCTACGAGGTCGAGGTCGACGATCTAGCCACCGCCGCCCAGAATTTGGAACGGGCACTCGAGGAGGGGAGGATTCCGCTCATCGATGCGATGGACCGGGACGTGTCAGTCGACTTCTACGAGGTCATAGAAGACGCCCGGCGCCCTTGAGCGCCGCACGTTGGGTCGCCAAGGTCTGCACGACCGATGTGGTCGTCCGACGGACTCTACGTGTCGGCATTCCAGCGTCGAAACTGCTCCACCATGTACGCGCCGGCGGCGACGGAGCCACCGTCGATCGGCAACACCGTTCCGGTGATGAACCCACTGTCGGGGTGACAGAGGAAGTGCACGGCGTGCGCCACATCCTCGACCTCACCCAGGCGGCGAATCGGGAGGTGTTCTGCGCGGGCGGCGAGTTGCTCTGCAGGCCATGTGCTTCGGAGAAGATCGGTTGCAATGGGTCCGAGCGCCAGCGCGTTCACAGTGATTCCGTGCTGTGCGAGTTCGGTGGCCGCCGCACGATTGACGCCGATCAGCCCCGTTTTTGCCACCCCGTACGGAGAAAGGTCCAGCGGTCCCATCAATCCGGCGACGGAGCTGATGTTGACGATCCGGCCGTAGCCGTTTTCGGTCATCGGAATCGCGACACGTTGGATGAGCCGGAACGGGGCAGTGATGTGCACCGCGATCTCCTGATCGAGCACGTGACGCGGCACGTCTACCATCGGGCTATGTGCCGAGGTGCCGGCATTGTTGACGAGCATGTCCACCCGGCCGTATCGGCGCATCGTGGTGTCGACGACCGAGTCCACAGCGGACTCCTCGGTGAGATCGACCACCACGCAGTGTGTCTGGTCGCCGAGGTCCGCCTGCAGGGCTCGCGTCTTGTCTTCGTCACGGTCGACGAGCACCACATGTGCGCCGTGATCGACCAGTTTCCGGGCAACGCCCTGCCCGATCCCGCCCGCAGCGCCGGTAAGGATTGCCACTTGCCCTGCATAGTCCATGACTGACTCCTCTGGATCGACTTGGGTCACCGTGGACATCACTCCGAGGCCGCCACGTGGGCCGCCTCCTTGCGCAGCACGCCCTTCGAGATCTTTCCGATCGATGTCTTCGGCAGCTCACTCCGCAGTTCGATGATTGTCGGCACCTTGAACTTCGCCAGTCGCGTGACGCAATGCTCGCGGATCGCTTCCTCGCTCAACAATCGACCTTCGTGCGGTACCACAACAGCTTTGACGGCCTGGTCACGCAATGGGTCCGGCACGCCGATCACTGCGACCTCGGCAACGTCGGGGTGATCGCTGATGACGAACTCCACCTCGGCAGTCGAGATGTTCTCGCCGGCGCGTTTGATCATGTCCGACCTGCGGTCGAACCAGTAGAAGTAGCCGTCGGCGTCGGCGTAGGCGCTGTCCCCCGTCCACAACCACCCGTCCCGAAGAGCGCGCGCAGTCGCTTCCGGATTGTTGTGGTACCCCTTCATCAGAGTGCGTCCCGGAACACCCTGAACGATGATCTCCCCGACCTCACCGGTCGGGACGTCGTTCCCGTCCAGGTCCACCAGGCGGACGGTCCGACCCAGCAGCGGCTTGCCGATCGACGGCCATCGTTTCGGCCCGAACACCGGACTGAGCAATACCAGAGTCATCGCCTCCGACGACCCGTATGCGTTGATCAGCTCGACCCCGAATCGCTCCTCGAAGGTGTCCCTCTCCTCGTCGGACACATTGAGAGCGTAAAAGAGTCGGCGCACGCGGTGGTCATGATCGGTCTCTCGTTCCGGTTGCGCCAACAGGGTACGGAGTTGCATTGCCACCAGACTCGTCTGTGTGGCAGCGTGTCGACGCACCTGATCCCAGTATTTCGTAGCCCGAAACTCCTCCAGCACAATGCAGGTGGCTCCCACGGTCATACTCGACAGAACCGTGATGACCTGAGCGTTGACGTGGAAGACCGGAAGCGAGGTCAGACAGCGGTCGCTCTCATCGAGCAAGAGCCCTCGTGATTCACGTTCGCCGCCATGCAGTGCGTTCGCGTGCGTGAGAAGGACACCCTTCGGTCGCGCGGTGGTACCCGACGTGAACAGGATCTGGACGACGTCCTCGCTGCCCACCACTGGTCGCGGCGCCACCGTCTCGGTGCGCGACAGCTCATTGAGCAGTACCGTGCCGCTCGCCGGCGAGTCGGAACGCGCCAGAATCCTGTGCTTGACCGTCGGTACCGCGTCCGCCGCACGCTCTACGGTCTCGAGGTAAGAGGGCTGGGTGACCACTGCAACCGCGCCGGAGAAGTCGAGCACGTATTCGAGTTCGGAGGTGGTGTTGGCAGTGTTCGACGGCACCATTGCGCCGCCGATGGTGGCCAGCGCAAACCACACTTCGAGGATCTCCGGACAATTCGCGAGGTGGACGGCAACCCTGTCGCCGGAACCGATTCCGAGGTCGGTCAGCGCACCTGCAACCCGATCCACCCTGGACCGGAAATCGGCATAGCTGGTCTCAGTGACGTTCCCGTCCCTGTCCTCGAAGACCAGGAACGTCTTCGGACCGTATCGATCGGCTCTCTCGTCCAGGAGATCGCGCAGGGTCCGGTCTCCCACGATGTCAATGCCGGCGGTCGCCATACTGACTCCCTTTCACGTCGTCGACACGTCGTCAACGAGTTGCGTCACCGAACGCACCACCGGGGTGCACCCGAAAGGTTGCTCTGGCCGGCGCACAGACGACGCCGTCCTGATTGGTCTCGGATAGTTCGACCTCGACGAGGTCACCATCGACCGACACGATCTGCCCCGTGATCGTCAAAGTGTCACCGGGGGTGGCGAAGTGCCGGTTCTGCCAGGCGAACTGCTCGATCCTCCCGCGATCCCCGATCCATCGCCGCACCGCGCTCAGCAGCCACGCCCCGTGCAGGTGACCCTGGACGAGCACCCCGGGATACCCCTCGGTGGCCGCATACGCCTCGTCGAAGTGGATCCGATGCGGATTCCAGGTGACTGCGCTGAACCGGAACAGCGAGATAGGTGTCGGACGCACGACGAGCGGCGTGATCTCGGTTCCCACAGTGAGGTCACTCATCCCAGCGCCTCCCGTCCCAGAAATGTCTCCCGACATTCGATCAACGGGCCGTGTTCGTCGGAGTACGTGCGCTGTACGAGCAGCACGAGCAGCCGGCCGGACTTGGTGTCCTTGAGGTCGGCCCCGGTCAGGGTCACATCAAGGACCACGTTCATCCCGGCCTGCAGATCTCGATGAAACTGCAACTCCTGTCCACCGGCCATTAGTCTGAGCCCGGCCACGTCGAAACCGGAGAATGGGTCAGATGCGTTGCCGTCGGCAAGAAGGTCGGCTTCTGCCGGCCCGGAGCCCCATGCCAGCACCGACGACAGGTACAGCTGCAGCGACAGGCCGGCGGCACCGCCATCGATGCTTCCGTCGACGGCGACCGCATAACGTTGCAGGTCGAGATCGCGAACATTTCCCAGATCAACTCGGGTGGTCGACCCGAGCGCGCCCTGCGCCGATGACCATACGTCGGCGATGAGATCCGACCCACCCATCACCGCCCCCGTGAGGTGACGCCCGAGCTTCCCGGACACTGGGGATCAAGTAGCAACTTGCCGAACACTTTTCGGTCGGCCAGCAGGTTCTGGGCGTCCACGATCTCCTCGAGAGGAAACACCTGCTGCACAATCGGGGTGATGACACCGCGATTCGCCAAATCCAGGATCGTGAGGAAGTCGTCGCGGGTACCTGCGTACGAACCGATGAGCGTGTGCTCCTTGATGAACAGGTGCCACAGGTTGAAATCGACCTCGAAGCCCGAGTGTCCGCCAGAGGTCACCAGGCGTCCACCGCGTGCCATCGATGCGAGGCTACCCTTCCACGTGGCGGCGCCAACGTGCTCGAACACCAGGTCCACTCCGCGGCCGTCGGTGTACTCCCGTACTCGACGCGGCCAATCGGGATCGCTGTGATCGACGACCAGGTCGACGGGCAGGAGTTCCGCCGCCTTCTTGGCCTTCGCGGCTCCACCGACGGTGGCGATCACTCGCGCGCCGCTGGCGTGTGCCACCTGGACCGCGAGGCTGCCGATGCCGGACCCGGCCGCGATGACCAGCACATCGTCTCCGGCGCGGAGGCCCGCGCGAGTGTGCAGCATATGCCAGGTCGTCGGGCCGGTGACGGCTATCGCCGTGGCCTGGTCGTAGGTCAGATTGTCAGGCAGGGCGATCAGCTGGCGAGCCGGCGCGGCGACGTATTCCGCATATCCGCCCGGTGTCTGGACGCCGAAGATCAAGCCGGTGCGACATTGATTGGTCTCGCCGCGATAACACTGCCGACACTCGCCGCACGACACCACCGGGTCGACGACCACCGCCTGCCCCAACCAGTCGGGGTTCACGTTGTCGCCGATCGCCACGACGTCGCCGGCCACCTCCGTGCCGGAGATGTGCGGCAACGGCACCGACTGGGGGGTCTGCCCGGAACGCGTCAAGAGGTCCACCTGATTCAGCCCGCAACTACGGACCTGCAGCAACACCTGGTCCGGGCCGCAGTGCGGTACCGCGACATCGGAATCCACGCGCAGCTCGAGGCCGTTCCCTGAGTCGTGGAGGCGCGCCGCCCGCATCACTGTGGGTATGACCGCGAGTCCGGGGTCGTCGACAGCGGTCATTTCTTACCTCCGAGCGTGTCCAGGTAGAGCTTCTTCTTGGTCTTGAATTCGTCGGATTGGAAGGCGAGACCGTTGGCGATCGCCTCGACCTGCAGTTGCTCGTGGAGGCTGCTGGAGTTGCCCAGCCGCACAATGGTCTTGAGCATCTGCGCAGAGTCCCGGCTCATCGACGAGACGTTGTCTGCAAATGCTTGGACCGCCGCTTCCATCGCCTTCAGGTCGGGGTGGACCTCGTTGACCACGCCCCAGGTCAGGCCCTCCTCGACAGGAAGCCGGTAGCCGGTCATCGCCATGTGCAGGGCGCGCGACGGGCCGGCAACCCGCTGCACCAACCAGGACAGTCCGAAGTCCTGGACCACATCGAGTGCTCCTGGCACCATCCACAGTCGGGACCCTGCGACGGCGAACCGGAGATCGCATGCCATGGCCAGCCCGAGTCCGCCACCTCCGCATGCATGCCCGTTCACAGCCGCCAAGGTTGGGATCGACATGTCGTAGATCGCCTCGATCACCTTGTGCTGGTGGTCGAGCAGACGCTTTCCCGAGTAGACCGAATCGTCGTCGACGTGTTCCATGAAAAACGGTGTATCCAGATCGACACCCGCCGAGAACAGTCTCCCGCTACCCGTGAGTACCACAGCGTGCGTGTCGGAACCGATCGCTGCGAACGCATCGAGCAGTTCCTCGAGCATCTGCGGGTTCAGCGCGTTGAGCCTCTCCGGACGATCGAGGGTCACCACCGTGGCTTTCGAAAGTCTGTTCACCCGAATGCATTCGTAGCTGCTGGACATTCTTCTCAACTTTCCCGACCGTCTAGTCGGTCGATATCGCAGAATTCTATCGGCCGACTTCGGCGAGCGTCAAGACTGTTCCGCGCACGAAACGCGACCTGAGCCCTGACGCCTACCTGTGTGGACGAAGCGGAGCCTGACGGCTTCCGCCGCGGACGTTCACCGGGTATGCCCGCGCCAGCAATCGTCGCTGCCTGGGGTCCCGGACGAGGGCCGGCGCCGCTTGCCACAGACGATCGACAAATCTCGCCCGCGTCATTCCGAATCTGACGAAGATCTCGTCGTCCGCTGGTCCACCGAACGGAGACCATGCCAGCGCGAAATCGATGATGGACTGCGCCTCGATGTCGCCGACGCGCGAGGACTGTGCCCTACCTTCACTTGATCGGCTGACCCGCTGGGGCGCAGCTTGTTTCGGAAAACTCATCTCGGACCCCCGTCGCCCGTCGCCGGCCAGACGCTGACCGCGACCCGGCCAGCAGTGCCGCCCGATTCCACCTCAGCAAGTGCTTTCGGTACCTCACTGAAGTCGTAGACAGTGCTGACGACCGGACGGATCGACGCTTTGGACACGCATCTGTGCAATCGGTCGTATTCAGCCGCGACGATGTCGGGCCGTCGTGATCGGTAGAGACCCCAATGTAGGCCGACCACCGAGTAGTTCTTCACCATCAGCAGATCAGGACGAACTCTAGGGAGGTGTCCGCTCGCGAATCCGACGATCACGATGCGACCACCGAACCGCACCACGCGCTCGGACACCGAGTGGGCAGGCCCACCGACCGGGTCGATGATCACATCAGCCCCTCCGCCCGTCACCCGTTTGACCTCGTCGACGAGTCCGGGCGTGCCGCGTACGAAGACCTCGGCGCACCCGGCGTCGAGAGCCGTGGGGATCTTCGCCTCGTTGCCGACAATCCCTATCACCCGGGCGCCACTCGCGTGCGCTAACTGCACCGCCGCGAGACCTACCCCACCGGCAGCGGAGTGCACCACAACGCTCTCACGCGGCCCGAGTTCGCCGCGCACGTGTAGCGCGAACCATGCGGTCTGATAGGCGACGGTGAAACACGCCGACTCCACCACCGAGAAGTCTGCGGGCGAACGAAATGCGCTGCCCTTGTCCATCACTGCATACTCACCGAAGGCGCCGCTCATGCTGACACCCAGTCCGGCGACTCTTTCCCCCACTTCGAGGTCGACGCCAGGCCCCGTTCCAACGATGCGTCCACACATCTCCATTCCGGCGACCGCAGGCAACGGAGGGGTCGACTGATAGGAACCCCGGATCACCAGCGAGTCGGCGAAGTTCACCGCCGCGGCATCCACACGGATGAGGACCTGACCTTCACCTGGTTGTTGAACCGGAACTCGGCTCTCGAGCCGCAGCACGTCCTTCGGGTCGCCCGTCGACTGGTAGACCCAGGCGCCCATCCAGGCTGGTACCGATCTCATCGCAAACCCCTCGACGACCCGTCAGAATGATCGGCCGAGGCCGAACGATTCCGCGATCAGGTTGCGACCCATCTCGTTGGTGATCGGTCCGATTCGGTACAGCCGGACATCACGCCAGTACCGCTGCATGTCGGTTTCCTGCGCGTAGCCCATCCCACCGAGGATCTGGATGCCCTGGTCGGCTGCCGTCGTGGCATGGTCGGACGCGATGACCTTGGCCATCGTCGCGGCCGTTCCGATGGGACGGCCAGTCTGCTGTAGCCACGCAGCGTAATAGATTGCCAGCTCGGACTCTCGTTGGGCGATCGCCATGTCCGCCACGTAGTGCTGCAGCGCCTGGAACTGACCGATCGGACGACCAAACGCCTCACGCGTCTTCATGTAGTCGACCGCGTCCTCGAGGACACCGTCCAGGACGCCGAGACACAGCGATGCGACGATGATCCGCTCGTTGTTGAGGCTGGTCAGAATGCCCTGCCACCCCTTGTTCACCTCTCCGAGCACGTTCGCGGCGGGCACGAACACATCGTCGAGAAAGATCTCGCAGGAGCCGACTGCGCGCATCCCCAGTTTCGGGATCTGCCGGATCTCGAGCCCCTTCGCCGGGTTGGGAACGAGGAACAAGGTGGTGCCGCGACTGGCCTTCTCGGCGCCGGGATCCGTTTTGGCCAGTAACAATAGATAGTCGGACACATGCGCGGCGGTGGACCAGATCTTTTGCCCGCGGATCTGCCACCCTCCGTCGACCTTCGTCGCCACCGTGCGCATCTGGCCGAGTAGGTCCGTGCCTCCCGACGGTTCGGTCACCGCGATGGCGATCTTGATCTCTCCGGCCGCGAGGCGCGGCAACAGGCTGGACTTCAACTCGTCGGAGCCGGATTCGGCGATCGACCGCGCGCAAAATGAGGAGAGACCCCACGTCCAGACGAGACCCCCGAGCGTACGAGACAACTCACGGCCGATAATGACTTGCGAGAAGACATCCGAGCCGGACCCGCCGTACTCCTCGGGCAAACCCACGGCGTGGAGACCCTGCTCGGACATGAGATCCCAGAGCTCGGTCGGGTACTCGTGCTCGCGCGATTCCCATTCCCGCGCGGTCGACTTCGGGAGCTTCTTGTCGACCCAGTTACGCAGGTGATTCTGAAACTCTTGGTGTTCTTCTGACAGATCGAAGTCCATGTAGTCCTCATTTCCGACAATGCACCGGTCGCGCCAGAAGTTCGCGCGCCAAGAGGAGGCACTGCGCTCGACCGACCGGTCGGGTAGATCTAGGTATAGTCGCCGAGAGACGGCAGCGTCAAGGAAACCGCACACAAATTACCGACCGATCGGTCGAGCTCTCGTGACAGCACCCGCGGCCGGATGAGGAGTTCGGCAGAGAAAGGCGCCAGGTCGACAGTTGCCCGGCGCGTCTTGTCAGCCCAGCCGGGCTACCCCCGGCTGCAACGCACCCGTCAGGAAAACCCTCCACAGGTGATCAGCGACCTCAACAGCGGTCTCCGGGCCGCCCGGTCGATACCATTGGTAGCCCCAGTTGCACATGCCGAAGAACGCCAACGTGGCGAACTTCGGATCCTCGACCTCGAACTCCCCGCTCTCGTTGCCGTTCTCAATCGCTTGGCGGACCGCGTCAAAGTACTGGTCTCGCTTCTTGGCAATGCGGGTACGGGATCGCTTGTCCAAGTCACGATGGTGTTCGAAGTACACCCTGAGGTAGCCCGGCCGTCCGTCGAGCAGCGAGAAGATGTCGCCGGCGACCCGACGGAGAACGTCTGAGCTGGACATGTCCGATTTCAGGTAGCCCTGCAGCGGAGGAAGAATTGCCTCAACGCATTCGTCGTGAATCCAGCTGACGATCTGAGCCTTGCTCTGCACGTGGTGATACAGGGTGGGTTTCTTGATACCCACCGCCGACGCGATGTCATCCATCGAGGTCTCGTGGAACCCCTTGTCATTGAACAGCTCCGCCGCGACCCTTGTGATCTGGGCCTTGCGTCCGGTCGCCGCCGGCGAACCAGGCACGATGACTCCTCTCAGACATGATCTAAGGCAATCTACCGCACCTGTTTCACCACTCCCGGTCCGACGCTCCGCCAACCGTTCGGTCGGTCGCCTCTAGATCGAATGGCTTCACCTGGATGAGCGATGCCTCGCCGCCATGTCCTGGAAGCGGAAGTCGTCGCTGACGACCAGGCCGTGCACGCGGCCGTGGCGTTCCGGACACCCCCAAAGAATGCGGGCACATGCCCATCCCGGTACGACACTCCATCGAACGAAGTGCAGCCTCACGGCCGTCCGACCATCACCGTCGCCACTCGTGTCAGATCCGTCGTTCGGCTCGGGGTGGCTGATGGCGGTGTGGTCACGCACGCTGGAAGATACGAGAACACAAGAAACCGGACACGGTGGGCCACCCAACATCATTGCCTACCAACAGAATCGTGACATCAGCGGTAAGGTCGCGCTATGAGCGCCCAGAGCCCCGAGGAGTACATCGGTGCGCAGAGCGAACTCGCACAGGAGTGGCTGCGCGAGTTCCACGACTACGTCGAGCAGCACTATCCCTCGGTGCCGCTCATCATGTTTCGCGGCGTCCCGATGTTCCGGTTCGAGGACTCGTACCTCAAGGGCTATGTGATGTTCACTGCCGCATCACGGACGATGTCCGCGCACGCGATCGATTTCGATCTCGTCGATGTCGCAAAGGCAAAAGTCGGCGGCAGCCAGCCGGCCAAGGGTTGTGTCAAGGTCAAGTACACCGACGCCGCGTCGAAGCCCGCGGTCTACACCTTGATCGATGCCGTGATGGCCCGCCACGACATTCCGAAGGCCTGAGCCCAGCTACAACGACCTGCGAGGCAGCACGCCGAGCTAAGCGGCGATCGGGAAGCAGAAGATCGTGATGCACGCCGTCTTCGGAACGTCGGGGAACGGGAAGATCGGGATCACGGGGATCGGCAGCAGCGGCACCGGAAGGAGCGGCACCGGGATATCCGGGATCCGGATAGTGGTGTCGACGTCCTGCGGCTGCTGCGTCGGGGTCGCATCTGTTGGTGCCGCGGATGCCAGCGGCGCGAAAGCCAGCGTCGCAGCCGCCACGGCGGCGACTCCCAGGCCGGCCCGTCGAATCAGTGTGGTCATGGCTGCTCTCCTCTGAACATGCTCGAGATCGGAATCAGACCACTGATCAAAGTGTTCGGATCGGCCGCGGCGTGGACTGTTTCGTTGCGCGCACAAACCAATTCCCTTGGCCCGCATCGGGACACGATCCCTGGGCCGCCTGGCAACGATTCTCGCACACACGAGTCCCGATCTCGACGGAATCGTCATTCGACAAGAGGAGGTCGATGCATCACACGATGCCGCGGGTCAGCCCGAGAGGCAGGTTGGGTGGCACTGCGCTAGCGTTCAGGTCACCCGGATCGGAGGACTGCCATGGCCGACGACATCGAGCGATTGATGGAAGCGAACCTTCTCGAGGTCTTCGACGAACGCGATCCGGTACGCCGTCTCGAGGCCATTCGCCGCACCTATACGGCTGATGTCGAGTTCACCGACGCCGACGAGACGATCACCGGCTACGACCAGATCAACGCGAAGGTCGAGGGATTGCTCTCGGGTCCGCTGGCGGGTCTGCACTTCGAGAAGGACGGAGACGTCCACCAGGTGCCCGGGATGGGACATCTCGCCTGGCGGGTGCTGTCGCCCGAGTCCGGCGCCGTGATCGCTTCCGGGTTCGATGTCGCTTTGATCGAGGACGGGAAGATCGCCAAGCTGTTCACCGTGCTGCTGTAAGCCCACGGGTAGGTCCGACCGAACGGCCGAGACAACACCTCAGGGCCACTGCCCTACCTCGACAGCGATCCGGCCCCTCAGCCGCCCCTCGCCTGACCCGAGTGCCGACCAGCCCGGGGCGCAGCAGTGGTCTTTCGCACCACGATCTCCGGCGTCAGGGTCTTCGATACGCGATCGGTGCGTCCCCGGTCGAGCCGGCTCACGACAGCTTGGATGGCCTGTCGGGCCTGCTCCGCCGGTTGTTGGCTCACCGTGGTCAGGTCGACGTTTCCCATTCGCGCGAGGATGCTGTCGTCGTAGCCGGTGACGGATACCTCGCCCGGGATGTCAACACCCTTGCGACGCAGGACTTCCAGCACACCCACCGCCAGGCGGTCGTTGGCACAGACGACGGCGGTCGGCAGCTCACTCTCCAGCAGGCTGCGGGCCGCCTCCATGCCGGCCTCCTCAGTAAAGTCTCCCGCGTCCAGCACGGCGCCTTCGGTGCCGAATCCGTGCCGCCGCATCGCCTGCTCGAATCCTCGCCGCCGATCACCGGCGATCACGCCGCGCCCGGCTGCGACATGGACGACGTTCTCGTGGCCGAGTTCGACGAGATGGTCGACCACGCCGGCGATCCCGCGGCCGTCGTTGCTGCGGACCACATCGGTGGACCCGACTCCCACCCGTCGTCCGATGACCACGGTCGGCAGACGGTTGCCGAGATTCGAGATCGACGTGCCCGGCAACTCCGGGCCGATGAGCAGCATTCCCTCGCAGCGGAAGTCGATCAGCGTCTCGATCACCCGCTCTTCCCCGTGGGTCGGTGTGACCGCGCCGAGGACCACCTCGTAGCCGACGAGATCCGCTTCGGTCACGATGTTCTCGACGATCTCCGCGTGAAAGCTGTTGCTGATCTGGGCACTCACCCCGAGCAGATGAGATCGGCGCGCTGTCATCAACGCCGCAGCCCGGTTCATGCGGTAGCCGAGGTCATCCGCCGCGCGCAGCACATCCTCGCGTGTCTTATCCCCGACACCGGGAGCCTTCCGAAACACGAGCGAGACCGTCGCCTTGGAGACCCCGACACGATCGGCGACATCCTGCATCGTCGGCCTACTCGACCTGCTGGCCACCTTCTACTCCCTCCTGCCTAGCACCCCGTCCGACAGACCTTGACAAACCCCTGTGACTCGGCTCATAGTAGCCGAACTAGACCGGTTTAGTAGACCGGAACAGTTGAGACTTCGACCACCCGGCCCTCGAGCCGGACATCAGCACAGAAGGAACGTGCCAGTGACAAACACGACGATCGGCGTCGCCGTGATCGGCGGCGGCATGGCCGGCCGCGCCCACGCCGCCGGCTACCGCATGGCGAGCACCCTGTTCGGCACCCACCGACCCGACGTGCGGTTGGTGGCCATCGCCGACGCCAACAAGGCCGTCGCCGACGACACCGCCAAGCGCTACGGCTACGAGCGAGCCGAGTACGACTGGAGGGCGATCGCCGAGGCGTCGGACATCGACGTGGTCAGCGTCGTCGTCGCCAACCATCTGCACCGCGAGATGGTCGAGGGCCTGCTGGCCGCCGGCAAGCACGTCCTGTGCGAGAAGCCCCTGGCCGGCTCGGCTGCTGATGCGGAGGCGATGCTGGTGGCGGCCGAACGTGCCGACAGCCTGGCCGCGGTCGGTTACACCTACCGTCGCTCGCCCGCCGTCGAGCAGATCCGTCGTGAACTGGCCGCCGGCACCGTCGGCGAGTTGGTTCACTTCAACGGCCACTACTGGTGCGACTACGGCCTCGACCCGTCGTCGCCGATCACCTGGCGCCATCGCGGCGGCCCCGGCACCGGCGCGCTGGCCGATGTCGGCAGCCACCTGATCGATCTCTCGGAGTTCGTGTGCGGGCCGATCACCGAGGTCAGCGGCGCCACCTTCCACACGCTCATCACCGAACGTCCCGTCCCGGTCGGCACCACGTATGGCCACACCAAGGCCGAGGTCACCGGCGAGATGGCACCGGTGGAGAACGAGGACGTCGCCACCTTCACCGCCACCTTCGCCAACGGCGCCGTCGGCACCTTCTCCGCCTCCCGGGTCGCCCACGCGCTGCCCGACGGTCTCGGTTTCGAGCTCTTCGGCTCGCAGGGATCGGCGTCGTGGCAGCTGTTCCGGGCGAGCGAGTACGAGATCTCCGTGGTCGGTGACCGCCCCGAGCTGTCCGGTCCGCGCCGCGTGATCATCGGCCCTGATCACCCCTACATCCGTGGCGGTCTGCCGATGGACGCCGGCGGCGTCGGACATGGCAAGGCCGAGTTCTTCGCCTATCAGGCACGCGCCTTCCTCGACCAGGTCGCCGGAATCGACGGCGGCCTCGCCCCGGTCCCCGACTTCGCCACCGGCGTGCACAGCATGCGCACCGTCGCGGCGATCACCGAATCGGCCCTCGGTGGCGGTGCCACCGTCAAGGTCTCCTGAAACCCGCTCGCACCACCCACTTTTCGAAAGGTCCTTGAACAATGAAGCTCGGCGTCTACACCGCGATCCTGCACGACAAGCCCCTGCGTGAGGCACTGGAGATCATCGGATCCCTGGGCCTGACGGGCGCGGAGATCAATGCGGGCGGATTCCTGCCGACCCCGCACCTGCCGGTCGACGACCTGCTGTCCGACGCGGTCTCCCCGCAGGAGTATCTGGCCACCTTCGACGGCACCGGCGTCTCGATCGCCGGACTCAACTGCAACGGCAACCCGCTGCATCCCGACCCCGAGGTCGGACCCGAGGACGCCGAGGATTTGCGTAAGGCGATCCGCGTCGCGGGATTGCTGGGCGTGGACCGGGTGGTCACCATGTCCGGTCTGCCGCATGCCCATCCGGGCGGGCAGTGGCCGGCCTGGCACGTCAACACCTGGGATTCGGGCTATCTGGACTCGCTGGACTACCAGTGGGACGAGGTGGCGGTGCCGTTCTGGAAGGAGATCGACGCCCTGGCCCGCGAACACGGAGTGAAGGTCGCCATCGAGATGCATCCGCAGAACCTGGTGTTCAACCCGTCGACGCTCAAGCGTCTCGTGGACAAGGTCGGCGCCACCCACGTCGGCGCCGAAATGGACCCGTCGCACCTGTTCTGGCAGGGCATCGACCCCGTCGCGGCCATCGAGTGGCTGGGTCCGTTGGTATTCCACGCCGCCGCCAAGGACACCCGGATCAACGAGAACTGCAAGATCTACGGCGTGCTCGACGAGCGGTTCACTCGTATCCCGCTCTCGGACAACCCGACCGGTCTCGGCGGCAAGCATGTGGTGAACAAGTGGCCCGAGGACTCGGCGTGGGATTTCGTCGCCGTCGGCCGCGGGCATGACGTCGACTTCTGGGCCCGTTTCCTGCAGGCGCTGGAGAAGGTCGATCCCGACATGTGGGTCAACATCGAACACGAAGACGTCGAATTCGGTGCGCTCGAAGGCCTACAGGTCGCCGCCGAAAGTCTGAAGGCGGCCAACTCCACCTCGGTCTCCTGACCGCGGACTGCCGAGAAGAGTCGACGATGACCACCTACAGCAACCGCCGGACCGCGGGCGGCCGCGGTCGTCTGCTCCGCATGGCCGGCTCGACCGCAGCGGTGCTCGCGCTGCTGACCGCATGCTCGAGCACCGGCGGGCGGCCTGATTCCAGCGACGACGGCATGTCCGCGGGCTCCGCCGATACACCTCGGTTCACGGTCGCGATGATCACCCACGGACCTCCTGGTGACACATTCTGGGATCTGATCCGCAAGGGTGCCGAGGCCGCTGCCGCCAAGGACAACATCGACCTCCGGTATTCGTCGGAACTGGAGGCGCCGAACCAGGCGAATCTCGTGCAGAATGCGTTGGACAGCAACGTCGATGCCCTGGCGGTCACGCTGGCCAAGCCCGAAGCGCTGGCGCCGAACGTTCAGAAGGCGACCGATGCGGGTCTCCCGGTGGTCGCGTTCAACGCCGGCATCGACAGCTGGGAGGCGATGGGCGCGAAATCGTTCTTCGGCCAGGACGAGCAGGTGTCGGGAGAGGCCGCCGGACAACGACTCAAGGCCGAGGGCGCGCAGAAGGTGGTCTGCGTGATCCAGGACCAGGGAAACGTCGCGCTCGAATCACGCTGCGCCGGTGTGAAAGCCGGCATGGCGGGAGCTGGGGTGGTGGAGACACTCAACGTGAACGGCACCGACATGCCCAGCGTGCAGTCCACCATCGCCGCGAAGCTGCAGGAAGATCCGAGCGTCGACCACATCATGACACTCGGCGCGCCGATTGCGCTGGCGGCCGTCAGCTCGGCCGACAACGCGGGCAGTGACGCGAAGATCGCCACCTTCGACACCAATGCGGCACTCGTGAGTGCCATCCGCGACGGTTCGGTGCAGTGGGCCGTCGATCAACAGCCGTTTCTGCAGGGATATCTGGCGATCGACTCCCTGTGGCTGTATCTGAACAATCGCAACGTCGTCGGCGGTGGCCTGCCGACCCTGACCGGTCCGGCGTTCATCGATCCGAGCAACATCGACGCGATCGCCGACTACGCAGAGCAAGGAACCCGCTGATGAAACTCGCCCTCGACCCGACCCCGTTCCACCACAGTCACGAGTTGCTGGAGTTCCCGGCGCTGGTCGCCGACCTCGGCTTCGAGTATCTGCAGCTGACCCCGCACCGGGACTTCATCCCGTTCTTCAATCACCCGCGCGCCGACGACGACCTCGTCGCGAAGTTCCGCAAGGCCTGCGCCGATGCGGGGGTGGGCATCGCGTCGGTGCTGCCGGTGCTGCGGTGGTCGGGACCAGACGAGGACGCCCGGGAAGCCGCGGTGCGCAATTGGAAACGCGCCATCCAGATCACCGTCGACCTCGGGGTCGATGTGATGAACACCGAGTTCTCCGGTCGACCCGAACGCGCCGAGGAGTCCGAGCGCGCGTTCTTCCGGTCGATGGAGGAGTTGATGCCGATCATCGAACGCGAGGGCATCGACGTCCGGATCGACCCGCACCCCGACGATTTCGTCGAAGACGGACTCGAGGCGGTGCGCATCATCCGCGGGGTGAACTCACCGAACCTCGGCATGGTGTACGTCGCCTGCCACACATTCCACATGGGCGGCAACATGTCCGAGATCATGGCCGCCGCCGGCGACAAACTCCGTCTGGTGCACGTCGCCGACTCGATGGACCACCATCGGTCACATGGCTTGCGCTACATCACCAATCCGCCCGGCAATGCGGTGCGCGTGCATCAGCACCTCAAGGTCGGCGACGGCGACGTCGACTGGGACGAGTTCTTCGGCGGCCTGGGCCGTCTGGGCTTCTACGACCGCGACGACACGGTGATGGTGTCGTCGGTGTTCGCCGAGAACGAGAACGCCGCCGAGGTGTCCCGATACCAACACGAGACGATGCTGACGTATGTGGACAAGTACCGCTGACCCGTTCGGCTGATCTCGACGGCAGCCACCCCACAGCGGTCACGAGTGGCGCACAATCGGTGCCATGCCCCGCGTGTCCACCGGCGAATCCGTGATCGCACGATCCATTCGTGTGGTCGAGGCCTTCGGCGTCGACGACAAGGAGTTGACCGTCGGTGAGATCGCCCGCCGGTCCGGGCTGCATGTCGCGACCGCGTCGCGCCTCATCGAAGAGCTGGTGCGGGCGCACTGGTTGGAGCGCACCGATCACGGGGTGCGGATCGGTGTCCGACTGTGGGAGGTGGCCTCGCGCGCGTCACCCGCGGTCGGACTGCGCGCCGCCGCGATGCCCTTCATGCAGGACCTTCACCATGTGATCGGCAACGACGTCCAACTCGCGGTCCGGGAGGGCACCGAGGTCCTGTTCCTCGAACGTCTCACCTCACCGTCGCCAGTGGTCAACTACTCGCGGATCGCCGGCCGACTGCCCCTGCACGCGTCCTCGTCCGGCCTGGTACTGCTCGCCCATGCCGATCCGTCCGTCACCGACGAGGTGACCTCGCAGCCCATGAAGGCGTACACCGACAAGACGATCACCACTGCACCCCAGCTGCGCACCGCGCTCGCCCACATCCGCCGCGAGGGATACGCGCTGTGCGCCGGTCACATCTTCCCCACCACCACCGGGATCTCTGTGCCCATCCGCGGTCGCGGTGACCAGGTGGTCGCCGCACTCGGCCTGATCGTCCCGAACGACGACGCCGCCTTCGGCCGCATTCCGGCCCTGAAAGCCGCAGCGCGAGGCATCGGCCGTGTGATGTCGACGCCACAACCATCGTCACGGTGATCCACCGCACTCTTTCTCTCTCAATGATTGAGAAGGCTGTAGTAGGGCTCCCGCCGATCCGGCGAACCTTGACAGAACCGTCGTCAAGGAAAGCGATCGTCGAGGAAAGACCATGGGAAGCCGTTCTGATTCTGGCAACACACTGCAGGTCGTGGAGAAGACGCCCGTCGCCACCGATGTGGTGACGCTGACCCTCGCCCACCCCGACCGCCGTCGATTGGCGGACTGGACTCCGGGAGCTCACCTGGATCTGATCCTGCCGAATGGGCTCACACGTCAATACTCGCTGTGCGGAGACCGCTGGGATGCCTACACATACACGGTCGCAGTTCGCCGGGATCGGACCGGCCGGGGCGGCTCCGCCTTCATCCACGACGAACTGCGCGTCGGGGATGAGATCCAGGTCGGCGGCCCCCGCAACAACTTCCCGATGACGCCGGCCGAGCGCTACCTGTTCATCGCCGGCGGCATCGGCATCACACCGATCATCCCGATGATCGCGCAGGCCGACATCGTCGGCGCGCAATGGCGGCTGCTCTACCTCGGCCACACCCTCGACTCGATGCCATTCGTCGGCGAACTGGCCCCCCATCGCGACCACATCACCACGATCGCCAGTTCCTCCGAAGGCCGTGTCGACCTCGCCGCACACATGGCGTCGGTCGACGACGTGACCAAGGTGTATGCCTGCGGACCGGTGTCCATGCTCGACGAGTTGTCGTCGCACGCTTCGACGTGGCCGGCCGGGAAGCTGCGCATCGAGCGCTTCACCTCCGTCGATCCTGCGCCGGCCCGGACGACCCCGTTCGAACTCGAGCTCGCCCGATCACAGCGCGTGCTGACGATCCCCGCAGACGTGAGCATCATCGACGCACTGTCGTCGGCGGGCGTGGGTGTGCTCACGTCCTGCCGCGAGGGAGTATGCGGCACCTGCGAGACCACCGTCCTGGCGGGTCAGCCCGACCACCGTGACGCGGTCCTCGAACCACACGAACGCGACGCCGGCGACTGCATGTTGGTGTGCGTGTCCCGCTCCCGCTCCGACCGGTTGACCCTCGACATCTGATCCTCGACATCCGATTCGGCACCTCTGATCCAGGAAGCATCCATGACCATCACAGCCCCGACCACCCTGCCCACCTCGGACGCAGACCCGTTCGCGCTCGACCTCCTCGAGGATCCGCTGCCATTCCAGGCCGAACTGCGGGACGCGGGACCTGTTGTCCACCTGGACAAGTACAGCGTGTACGCCATGGGTCGCTACGAGCAGGTGCGGGCAGCCCTCACCGATTGGCAGTCCTTCCAATCCGCAGCCGGCGTCGGGCTCAGCAACTTCCGGCACGAGAAGCCATGGCGGCCACCGAGCGTCCTGCTCGAGGCCGACCCGCCCTTCCACGACGCTCCGCGTGCGGCGCTGACCAAGGTGCTCGGACCGCGTGCACTCATGCGCCTGCGGGATGCGTGGCTCGCCGACGCCGATGACCTCGTCGACCAGGTTCTGTCCGGCGGCGACACCATCGACGCCGTTCCCGCTCTCGCCCAAGCCTTCCCGCTGCGAGTGTTCCCCGACGCGGTCGGCCTGCCCAAAGAAGGGCGCGAGAACCTGCTGCCCTACGGCAACCACACCTTCAACGCCTTCGGCCCGCACAACAGTCTCGTGGCGGCCGGCGAGCCGTATGTGGCCGAACTCTCCGCCTGGGTCAACACTCAGTGTCAACGAGAGAACCTCGACGACAACGGTTTCGGCGCGCAGATCTGGGCGGCCAGCGACCGCGGCGACATCACCGCCACCCAGGCACCCCTCATCGTACGGTCACTGCTGACCGCCGGCGTCGACACCACCGTCAACGGACTCGCGGCCGTGCTCTACGCGTTCGCCACTCACCCCGACCAGTGGCAGCGCGTCCGCGACAACCCGGATCTGGCGCGCACAGCTTTCGACGAGGCCGTGCGCTGGGAATCGCCGGTCCAGACGTTCTTCCGCACCGCCACCAACGACATCCACATCGGCGATGTCGTGATCCCCGATGGCGAGAAGATCCTCATGTTCCTGGGCGCCGCCAACCGCGACCCCCGCCGCTGGGCCCAACCCGACGAGTTCGACCTGTACCGCGACCCGTCCGGGCATGTCGGCTTCGGCATGGGCATCCACCAATGCGTCGGACAGCACGTCGCGCGACTCGAATCGGAAGCGCTGCTCTCTGCGCTCGCCAAGCGGGTCAGCAAGATCGAGCTCACCGGCACCCCGCAGCGGCACCTCAACAACACGCTTCGCTCGTGGAGATCGATTCCGTTGCGCCTGCACACCTGACCTGCCCTCCGCACCCGACTCCATCATCCGCCGTCCAGTAGTGCCGGGCCGGCGGCCGATGACCCACGCCCCGATCAGCCGGCCTCGACCTTTCCCTCCATCAGTCCACCACTTCCCGAAACCTGAACGGAGACCGCACATGACAACCGACTTACGCCGCGCCATCGATGAAAGTCCGATGTCGCGCTATCAATGGACCGCAATCTCCATCTGCATCCTGCTCAATGTCCTCGACGGCTACGACGTTCTCGCCATGGCCTTCACGTCCACCTCGGTGTCCGACGATTGGAACCTGTCCACCAGCGTGCTCGGCGTGCTGCTCAGCGCGGGACTGTTCGGCATGGCCATCGGTTCGCTCTCGCTGGCCCCGTTGGCCGACATCGTCGGACGGCGCAAGCTGATCCTGGCGTGTCTGGTGTTGTCTTCTGGCGGCATGATGCTGTCCGCGGTCAGCCAGAACGCCACGCAGCTCGGCATCCTCCGCGTCCTGACCGGTGTCGGGATCGGCGGAATTCTGGCGTGCAGCAATGTGATCGGCGGAGAACTCGCCTCCAACCGGTGGCGCGGCCTCGCGGTCAGCCTCAACTCGACAGGCTACGCCATCGGCGCCACCATCGGCGGCCTCGCTGCACTGCTGCTCGTCGACACTTTCGGATGGCGATCGGTGTTCCTCGTCGGCGGTGTGTGCACCGCAGCCCTCATCCCGCTCGTACTGTGGCGGTTGCCGGAATCGATCGACTTCCTCACCGTCCGGCAACCTGCCGGCGCGCTGGACCGCATCAATGCGTTCGCCGGCCGTATCGGCCATCCGCCCCTGCGTGAACTGCCTGCCGCCACGACCACCGGCTCCAGCAAGGGTGGCGTCGTCGACACCGCACGGCAACTGTTCGATCGCCAGAACAAGCGGACCACCCTGCTGATCTGGACCGCATTCTTCTTCACCATGTTCGGGTTCTACTTCGTCACCAGCTGGACACCCAAACTCCTTGTCGAAGCGGGAATGTCGGCGAAGGAAGGCATTACCGGAGGGATGATCCTGAACCTGGGCGGAATCCTGGGCACCTTCCTGCTGGGGGCGCTTGCGGCCCGCTTCCGGCTCGCACGTGTCCTGGTCGCCTACCTGGTGGTCTCCGCGGCACTCATGACGATCTTCGTCCCCGCCGCCGGGGTGTTCGCGCTCGCACTGGTCGTCGGATTCGGTCTGGGCATCGTCGTGAACGGTTGCATCGCAGGCCTCTACGCCCTGACCGCCACCTCCTACCCGGCACCTATCCGAGCGACCGGCATGGGCTGGGCCATCGGCATGGGTCGGATCGGCGCGATTCTCTCACCCCTGGTTGCTGGAGCCCTGCTCGACGCCGACTGGACACCCACATCGCTGTACATGGCGATGGCGGTTCTGTTTGTCGCCGCGGCCGTCGCAGTGATGGCGATGTCGGCCGCCGGTCGCCCGTCCACCACTGGCGTGTCGGGTGGAGTCGGGACCGATCGCACAGCGGACCTCAGTCGGAGCTGATCCGGTCACACGATGGCCGGTTCTGGCCGCAGTTGCAGTTTCCCGCTTGGGGACTGGGAACTGCGGCCAGAGCCGTCGACAAGGATGTTCTGATCAGAAGGGTGGTGGGTTCTGTTCGTTCCAGCGTTCCATTGCCCGTTTGTCGGCGCGTGTGACTGCCGCGCCGCGTTGGGCTCGGATGGTGTCGATGCGTTGTCGCGCGGGGTCGTCGGGTAGTCGGGTGGCGCGGGTCAGCGATTCGAACAGGTCACGACCGGTGAACGCATTGCCCAGGTAGGTGTGGCCGGTGGGTGATTGGAAGAACACCTCCCCGAGGGGATCCTGGTAGTCACGCCACCCGGCGGCGAATGTCTTGATCCGATGATGAAAACGGCAGAGCGGCTTGAGGTTGCGTGGATCGGTCGGGCCGCCGTCGGCGTGCGGGACGGAGTGATCCACATCGGCGTGGAAGGCCCGGTTGTTGCAGCCCGGGAAGCTGCAACACAGTTCGCCGGAGCGGATGAGGTCGGCGACCTTTCTGCTCGGCGCGTAGCGATCGACCTGCGCAGCATTCGCGGTGTCGGCGTTCACATAGCAGCGTTTCGCTTCGACGACGAGTGCCCGCGCGGTATCGGCATCGATGACGCCCTGCCCGTCGAGGAACGCCGGGTCGTCGTCGTGGCCGAGCAAGGTGCTCAGGTTCACCACGATGTGGAACGTCGGGCGAGGTGCCACCGGATCGGACGTCGCGGTGGTGTCGGATTCGGTGACCTCGGTTTCAGTGTCCTCGGATTCGGAAACCTCAGACCCTACGGTTTCGGAATCGCCGACAGTGGATTCATCTGCGTCCGTGCCGATCTCGTCGCTGCTCGCGCAACAGGTCTCACACTGGCAGGTGAGGGTGGCGGCGCCATTGGCCAGGGCGACCAACGCATCAGCGCGCCGTTGTGCCGCGGTGCGGGGGTCGCCAGCATGGACCGCGGCGGCCATGGCATTGAGGCGGGCATCGACAGCGGCGGCTTGATCGGCCGGCAATGCGCCACCGATACGTGCCTGGCCGGGGGTGTGGCGGTCGGGGCGGACGCTGATGTTGCGGTCGTTGTCGACCAGTTCGCGGCGGCGTCGGGTGGCTGCCGGATCGTTCTGGGCGATCAGTTTGTCGATCATCGCCAGGAAGCGGGTCATCGACATCGGTTCGCGGGTCTCGATGGCCTCGGCCATGAGTTTGTCGAGCAGATCGAGGTTCTCGGGTGTGCACAGACTGGTGCGCTTGACGACGGCGAGGAATCGGGGCAGATCGATACGGCCGGCGCCCAGGGTCGCGCCGGTGAACGGCAATTGATGGCGCAGCACACTGCCGGCCTCGATGAACTCCCGCGCCCGCGACGGTGGGATGGTCAGGGCCGCACCGACTTCGGCGACCGCCTGCTCGAGCCCGTTGGGGCCGTACTGCGCCCGCGGGTCCTCGCCGGCGGCGGCGCGCACCGCGAGGCGTTCCAGATCGGCCAGCGAGGTGGATTCCTCCCCGAGCGCCGCGGCCAGCCTGACCAGGTGGTCTTGTTCGCGTTCCTCGTGGATCAGGCTGGCCGCCTGTAGCATTCGGTAATCGGCTGCCGCGCGCACCGCATTGCTGTGATGCAAGACCTCGACCAGTTCGGTGGCCGAGTGCTGCTCATCCTCACCCATCTGGGCCAGAGGCTGCGCGGTCGATTGCATGACACCAAGTTATCGGCACCCACCGACAAGTTCGGTCACACAGGATGTCCGCTCGTTCGACCTGTGGACAACGCGCGGCCGTCCCTGGCTCAGACCCCACAGCGCGGCCCGAACGTGTCCGGACCGCGCATAGAGCGTCGCTTGTCTACGACGACTGCGCGCGTGACACCGGCGCACCGATGGGGGCTGTCTCGGCCGACAGCGCAGCACGCATCCCCACCGGCGTGATGACCGCGGCCAAGACTGCGCCGAACACCAGCTTTCCCGCCAGCGCGACCCCAACGGACAACTCCGAGGAGCCGACCAACGACATGACCACCGCGGCGAGTGCCGTTCCAACGAATGCTGAAACCAGCGCCAGGACCAGCGCGCGCTGCCAAAGGCGCGCCGGCAGGCGACTGCGCCCCGTCCCACGGGCCAGGCGTCCCTCGCGCAGCGCCTTGCTGATCTTGGCGCCGGGTACCAAAGTGGCCATCAGTGCGATCGCGAAACCCTGGGGGACAAAGTCGAACACATAGTTTCCGAGGCCCCAGACCTGCATTGGTTCCCCGAACCCGAACACCAGGAGGAAGAACAAAAAGCTCATCGCGGTGTTGATGGCGATGCTGATTGCGGTTTCGCGCCGGAAGTAGGCGCGTCGCTGATTCGTGGACTTGGTGACTCCGGATTCCGACATCTCAGGCTCCCGCGCCGACCCGCTCGTCGGCCTCCGTAGGAGCCGCGTCCATTTCGGCGAAAGTGTCGGCCACCCAGTCGGCGACGAAGCTGCTCACGTGGCCGAGGTCGTCGAGTCCGATGTGTTCGGCGCCGCCTTCTTCGGGGGTGAACACCCGAAGCTCACGCTTGGGGCTGTGGACGGCCTGGCCGTAGGAGCATTGCGCGTACTCGAGCGGGATCTGACGGTCGTTGGCGCCGTGAGCAATCAGGAACGGAACCGTGATCTTCTCAACGACACCGTCGAGGTGCACATTGTCTGCCATCGTGAGGAACTCGTCGAGGTTGTCGTGGCCCCAGACCCACATCACGTGATCCCAGTAGTGCGGCACCGGGCGCTCACCCTCGCGTTCGACGCGACGCCGTTGCACCTTGCCCCAGTTGTGGTTGGCTCCCCATGCCACGACCAGAGCCAGGCGCTTCTCGAAAGCGGCTGCGCGCGGGGCGAAGTAGCCTCCCAGGGACCATCCGACGAGCCCGATACGACCCGAGTCGATGTCGCTGTCCGACTCGAGGAAATCGACGCAGGCCGCGGCCCACTCCTCGGTGTCGATCTGAGCCGTCAAACCCTGCTTGCGCAGCGCCTCCCCCGATCCGGGGCAGTCGACCATCAGTGTGGCGATCCCACGCTCCGCGAGTTCCAGGCTGTGATCGGACAGGTACTGATGCTCCTTGGTGCTGTCCAGACCGTTCCACATGATCATCGCCGGCACCGGACCGGCGACCGCCGGCTTGGTGTAGTACGCCGGCAACGTGGTGTCGCGGAACGGAATCTGCACGCGACGGGTCAGCGGGTCGTTGAGCTCGAAGGACTTCTCCAGCAGGTCCATGCAACGCTGGTACGTTGCTTCTCGCTCGGTGGTGCCGGCCTGCTGCATCCGCTCGGCCGTGATCAGGTAGCTCGCAGCCCGTGCGTAGGCCTGACCGGCGGTGCGGCGGTGGCCTTTTGCGGCATCCTCGTCGGCGGCGGCGACCAGCCGATCGACCATCTCCGTCCACGAACGTAGGAAGTCGACGGTGCCGACGTCCTCGTTGCCTGCGGCGATGTCGCGCAGAGGGCGGCACGCGCGGTCGACCTCGTCGATCCGGCCTCGGCTGTTCATCGTGCCGGCGACGGCGAAGTTCCAGACGTAGTTGTTCTTGGCGAAGTATTCGAACATCGGTGTTCCTTTTCCTGTCAGTTGGTTTCGGGTTGTTGGCGGGTTGGCAGCGGCTGCGGGCTCGACGTCACTTGACCGCGATCGGATTCACCGGCGCTCCGACGGCCCCGGTCACCGGGATCGGGGCTGCCGTGAGGAAGAACTCGTACACCCCGTCGTTTGCACAGTCGGCCGCCAGCCCGTCGAGGTCCCACATCTCCCCGAGGAACAGTCCCATGTTCGGGATCGCCACCTGATGCAGCGGTTGGAACGCCTCGTCGAACTCGTTCGGCCGCACCTCGAACCCCCAGGTATCGGTGGCGATGGCCGCGATCTCCGTGTCGTGCAACCAGTCCGCGGTCGTGAAGGAAAGCCCCGGCGCCGCGCCGCCCGCATAGTCGTTCCATCCGTCGCGCTTGGCTCGCTGTAGTTGGCCGGTGCGCACCAGCACGAAGTCACCGGTGCCCACCCGGCCCTGCAGCCCGTGGTGGGTGATGGTTCGCTCGAGGTGTTCGACTGTGATCGCGAATCCATCGGGCAGCTCACCGTCGGTGCCGCACACCCGACCGACGTCGAGGAGCACGCCGCGGCCGACGAACAGGTCGGCGACGGTCTCGATACCGGTCACCTGGTCGCCGGCTGAGGTGACCACCTCCCCCGCCCGTCGGCCATTCCAGGCTCGCCCGTGATCGAAGATGTGGCCGAGTCCGTCCCATTGGGTCGAGCACTGCAACGGCATGGTCACGACATCGTCGGCACCACCTATGCCATGCGGGAACCCCTGGATACCGGCTTCGGCGTCCGTGCCGGTGTCGAGCATCGTGTGGATGGGATTGGTGCGTCGGCGCCAACCCTTCTGAGGCCCATCCATGTTGAACTGCAGCGAGAGACTGAACGGGACACCCCGGCGAGCCAACTGCGCAGCGGCTGAACGCTTGTCGGCATCGATGAAGTTCAGAGTGCCACGCACGTCGTCGGCTCCCCAACGCCCCCAGTTGGAGCACCGCCGGACGGTCGCTGCGATCGACGCCTCCGGGTCTGCTGGGTCGATCACCGTGGCTGAAGTGTCGAGGGAATCGGTGGTCATCGAGCAATCCTCATCTCATGCGAAGTTCTTGTCGGGACGTTCTGGTGCGCCAGTGCGTCGGAGATCGACTTGACGCCACCGTGCGAGGTGGCCCCACCGTCGACGGTGATCTCGCTTCCGGTCACGTACTCGGCGGCAGGGCTGAGCAGGAACTCGATGACGGCGGCCACCTCGTCGGGAGTTCCGGCCCGGCCCAGCGACGTCTCGCGGATGGACGAGTCACGAAATGCCTCCGGTGCAGTCTCGGTCATCGGACTGTCGATGAACCCGGGATGCACGATGTTGACCCGAATGCCCGCGGGGCCGAGTTCGAGTGCGGCCGTGTGGGTCAGCCCCCGCAGCGCCCACTTGCTCGTCGTGTAGGCGATCGGATAGTGGGCGGTCAGGGCTGCGACCGAGCCGACGTTGACGACCGATGCGCCACGGGTGAACACAGTTCGGAGGGTCTGGATTCCGATCGTCGGTCCGACAACGTTCACGTCGAACGCCTCTGACATGTCGCGTTCGCTGACGTCACCGAGCCTCGCCCGGCGTGTGATGCCGGCGCAATTGACCAAGCCCGAAATCCCCTCGGCGCCCGCTCGATCGGCGACGAGTTGCCATTGCCGACGGTCGGTGACGTCGAAGAGCGAGACACCGTCTCTTTCGTTTGGCGCGGCGTCCAGCGCGATCACGTGCTGCCCTGACTCACGAAGGCGTGCAACGACAGCGGCGCCGATTCCGCCGGCAGCGCCGGTGACGACTGTCGATCCCGATGTAGTTTCCCTACTCACGACACCGCACCCGCAGTGAAGTGGCCGGCGCGAACCGCCGCGCGGTCGCGCCTCCCGCGCGCTGCAGGCACAGCTGGCGCGGAGGCAGCTCGGGCGACCACCGTGTTGGACAGCGTGCCGATCCCCTCGACGGTGAGGGTCACGGAATCACCGGGTTGCAGCGGTGGCGGGTCCAGGCGGCCGCGTCGGCCCCAGAGTTCGGCGAGGCACCCCCCGTTGCCTATGGTTCCGGACCCGAGTACGTCGCCGGGCTCGACGCGCGAGTTACGTGATGCGTGCGCGATCATCGCCGGAAACGTCCAGCTCATGTTCTGCAGGACATCTCGCCCGATCTCGACGCCATTGACCTCGGCCACACACCCGAGGGCCAGAAAGCCCGCCGCGTCGGTACGGTCATCGAATTCGTCGGCGGTGACCAACACCGGGCCGATCGTGTTCGCGAAGTCCTTGCCCTTTGCCGGACCGAGTCCCACCTGCATCTCGCGGCGTTGGATGTCGCGGGCCGACCAGTCGTTGAGGATGGTGTAGCCGAAGATGTGCTCGCCGGCCTTCTTCATTGACAGGTCGCTTCCGGCGCGGCCGATGACAGCGGCGACCTCGAGTTCGAAGTCGAGCTGTTCACATCTGTCTGGGATGGTGATGGCGGCGTTCGGACCGGAAATGGTGTGCGGATTGGTGAAATAGAAGTGCGGTGCGTCATACCACGCATCGGGCACACCGGACTCGCCTTGCATGCTGGCCCGGACGCCCTCGACATGCTCGGCGAAGGTGACGAAGTCGCGAATGGTGGTCGGCTGCAGGGGCGCATCGAAGACGAGACCCTCGTCCGGCAGGGGGGCCTCCTGCTGAATCGCCCGGGACCCGGTCGCGATGGCCTCGGCAAGGCCAGATCGGACGAGATCCAAGACAGTGACACCGGGAATCGGATGCCACCCGGCGTCGGACTCGACGACGGCGGATCGATGTTCCTCGGATTGCAGTACGGTGCCGAAACGCATGTGGTTTCTACTTTCTGAGCTTCAGGTCAGACGGGTGGCGCGACGAACAGACCTTTGTCCACGTCATTGAAGGACTTGGCGGCCACGAACTCGTCCATGGCGTTGGCCGTCCCCCACTGGTCGCTGACGGCCGGGTCGGAGAAGTCGTAGACATGGGGATGCCACGTGTCCTCTTCGAGGACTTCGAGTTCGGTGGTGTACTCCATGGTGTTGCCGTTGGGGTCGAGGAAGTAGGAGAAGGTGTTGTTGCCGGCCTGGTGCCGGCCGGGTCCCCAGATCTTCTCCACGCCGGCGCGCAGCATGCGTCCGGTTCCGCGCATGTACTCGTCGATGCCGCGCATCTCGAACGACGCATGATGCAACGCAGGATGCGGACCTCGAGCGATCGCCATGGAGTGATGCCAGCTGTTGGTCCGCATGAACCACATCATCTTTCCCATCCGCGGGTGCATCAGGATGTCGGAGACCTGGAACCCGAAGTTCCTCTCGTAGAAGGCGACTGTGCTCTCGGGGTCGGTGCTGTTGACAACGACGTGGGAGAGCTTGACCGGAATGGATTCGCCCTCCTCGATCTTGCGATGTCCGCGCGGGGCCACGTCGGCAGAGACCTCGATGGTGCGACCCTCGTTATCGAAGAATCGGAATCCATAACCGCCGCCAGGTGTTTGCAGATCGTGCGGTTCGCCGACCACCTGCACACCGCCACGTCCCAGCCGCTCCGCGAGTGCATCGACTGCGTCGGCGTCTGAGACCCCATAAGAGATGAGGTCGAGACGTTTGTCGGCGTCCTTACGGATACGGACGATGTAGGACTCGGGCGATCCCTCGGCAGCGAGATAGGTGACGTCACCGTCGCTTCCGGCAACGGACAGGCCCCACTGCTCGGTGTAGAAGGCGAGTTGCTTCTCGTAGTCGGGCACGGCGAGCGCCACGTGGCGCAGATGTGTGAATGCGTAGTCGGTCATGGTCATGTCTCCCTGTGTGGGCTGGATGGTCAGGCGGGCGCGCTGACGAGCGCCGCGATGCGTCCCATCAGGCCGGGGACGTCGGCGGCCGGGTCGTTGTCGAGCATCCATTGGCCGAGTTGCAGTGACCCGTTGACGACCGCTCCGGCGCGCGGGAGCCGGCGATCGTGGAAGGTGCGCCACAGCTCGTCGCCGACGGGCATGCTGACGAGCAGTTCGGCCAGCACAGCGGCATCCTCGAGTGCCTGCGCGCCGCCCTGGGCGAGGGTGGGCGGGCACACATGCGCCGCGTCCCCGATCAGCACGACCCGACCACGGTTCCATGGCTCCTCGAGCAGGTGGGACTCGAACCAGGTGTAGTTGATGCGGGCGGCGTCGGTGATGAGGGCGCGGATGTCGTCCCACGGACCGTGGTAGTGCTCGGCGAGGGATCGCATGATCTCGAGCCGCTCGACGTCGCTGAGTCCGGAGCGGTCCTGCGCATCTTCGACGATGTAGGCGTACATCGAATCCTCGCCTGTCGGGCAGTATCCGGCGATGTAGCCAACCCCGCCGTAGTAGAGGTCGGTGCGGGTGATCGACGCCGGTCGTGAGCACAGCACCCGCCAGATCCCCATGCCGGTTGGGGCCGGCTCGACGTCGATACCCAGGGCACGCCGTGTCGCGGACTTGACGCCGTCCGCGCCGATCACGACGTCATAGCGTCCGTGCGAGCCGTCCGAGAACTCGACATCGACCCCATCCGAGTCCTGGACGAATGCCGTCACCTCGGTGGAGAAGCGGGACTTGACTCCGGCCAGGTCGGCAGCATCACGCAGAATCGCCGCCAGCACCGGACGCTCCATCCCCATCGTCGCGGGGAGGTCCGGCCCACCGGTCTTGGCGTCCGGCATCTCGACGATCAACGTGCCGTTGTCGTCAGGGGCGCGGATACCGAGGGTGTCGAAACCGTAGCCGTGCTCGGTCACCTCGTCCCACACGCCGAGTTGCGCGAGCACCCGCAAGGCGTTGCCCTGCAATGTGATACCCGATCCAGTCGCATGTTCTCGAGGCTGTGATTCGACGATGTCGACCGCAACTCCCGCCTTGGCAAGCAGAATCGCCGCGGCACAACCGGCGATCCCGGAGCCGGCCACGAGGACCGACGTCGCTGTGTCCTGAGTCATTGAGATTGTCTCCCGAAGTGATGACGGTCGCGTGACCGATGACGTGGTGTCACCACTGTGCGGTCTGCGTCACAATAAGTGAAGACGCGATTGCTGATGATCGGGATAAGCTTCATTTATGGAGATCAGCGAGGGCGACACCAGTGGAGCTCAGCCACGAGGCAGCGAGCCGAGCCGTTCGCTCGCGAATCTCGACCTCAACATGCTCGTCACGCTCGACGCGGTACTGCAGCATCAGAGCGTCACTCGGGCGGCCGAGCAGATCGGCGTCACCCAGCCCGCGGTCTCGGCGACACTCCGACGCCTCCGACGCCATTTCTCCGACGAACTGCTCTACCGCTCCGGTGCCCGGTACCGGCTCACGGCCCTGGCAGCCGATCTCCGACCGCGCACGCGGGTCGCACTCGAAGGCGTGGAACGCGTCTTCAACAGCCGTTCCGGCCTCGACGTCGGCGATACGATCCGCGAATTCGCGATCCTCACAAGTGATTACGCGACCTCGCTGATCGGCGAGGCGGTGGTCAGCAATCTCCTCGACAGAGCACCTCATGCACGCATCCGCATCATTCCGACCAGCCCCGAATTGGTCGTCCGCGCCGAACAGGTGCTCGCCGAACGTGACCTGCTCCTGGTCCCGCACGGATTCGTGTACGACCTCCCCAACGAGGAACTCTTCCGTGATGAGTGGGCGATCGTGATGGACGCCGACAATCCCATTGCCGCGGCCGGACCAACGGTAGACGACCTGAAGACGTTGCCCTGGGTGCTCGTGTACCACGACGTGGCAGCGTCGACCCCGGCCGCCAGGCAACTCCGCATGCTCGGCATCGAGCCACATGCGCAGGTCGTCACCGAGTCTTTCCTGACCGTGCCGGCTCTGCTCGCGCACAGTGACCGGATCTCGCTCCTCCCGACGCTCATGTTGGAGGCGATTCCCGAGGAGCACAACCTGATAGCGCACCCGCCGCCCGTGCCGCTCGAACCTCTGGTGCAGGCGATGTGGTGGCATCCCATTCACGATCGTGAGCCCGAACATCAGCTGCTGCGGGATGTCGTTCGGTCTGCGGTGGGCGAAGTGATGATGACCAGCGACGACGCCGTCGTCAGACCATAAGGCCATGTTCTTGTTTGTCACACAAACAAGAACATGAGACGATGTTCCGGTGACCACCCCCGCACGCGCCACCCGCGACGCCGGCAAAGCAACCCGGCAGACTCTGCTGCGCGCCGCCGCCGAGGTGTTCGCCGAACAGGGCGAGACGGCACCGGTCGCCAAGATCTGTCGGCTCGCCGAGGCACACCCGAACCAGGTCACCTACTACTTCGGCTCCAAGGACCAGCTCTTCGTCGAGGTCGCATGCCACGCGGTACTGCGCGCAGGTCGCCACGCCGAGGAGGCGGCCGCCCTCGCGACAACCGTCGGCGACTACACCACCGCCCTCATCTCCACACTCCTCGGTCCCGAGGCTCGCAACGTCGAACTGTTCACGACCGCCATGTCGATGGCGTCGCGGCGGACCGATCTGCGACCGCAGATCAGCGAGACGCTGAGCGTCCTGCACGAGCGTGGCCAGGACGCCCTCATGCGCACCTTGGTGCGCACCGGCTGGCAGTTGCGCGCGTCCATCGACGTCGAAGCAAAAGCGTTCTGGTCAGCCATCTTCGGCCTCGTCATCCAGCAGGCCGCCGCGGGAGAGCAGCTCGGCTACTCGCTCGAGGAGGCTGTCGCCGTCGTCTTCACGAACCTGCAGATCCCGGAACAGGTGCTGCAGCATGCGATCTGACGGGGTCTCGATACGGTCACTCAGTTCGTTCGCGACCTACTCCTTGGATCGAGTAGGGGCCGAGCTTGCGAGGGCCCGTATCGAGATCGACCAGCGGGAAGGCTTCCGAAAGGTAAACCCATGACGCACGTCAGCGAGACCACCACACATCCCCAACCTCATCTCACCCACACCGTCCTCAACCAGTCCGCACCTCGCGTCGACATCAACGAGTTCAAGCTGAACACCGTTCTCGTCGAGGCCATCCGACGCCACGACGCCGGCTGGGCCGAGGACGAGCTGACGGAGATCGGTGCGCTCGTCGGCAGCGCACAGTTCCAGCACGACGCGCACCTCGCCAACACCATCACCCCGGTCCTGCACACGCACGACCGGTGGGGCAACCGTATCGATGAGGTCGAGTATCACCCGTCGTATCACCGGATCATCGAGGCGTCGGTGGCGCACGGATCGCACACTCGCTGTTGGGCCGATCCGCAACCCGGATCGCATGTCGCCCGTGCGGCCGGGTTCATGCTGTTCGGTCAGATCGAGCCGGGCCACGCCTGCCCGGTCTCGATGACCCACGCCGTGATCCCGTCGCTGGAACTTCAGCCCGATGTCGCGGCCCAGTGGGTTCCGAAGGCGTTGTCCCGCAGCTACTTCCCTGATCTGTCCGCCACCAAGGAGTCGGCGATCTTCGGGATGTCGATGACCGAGAAGCAGGGCGGTTCCGACGTCCGCGCCAACACCACGGTGGCGAAACCGGTCGGCCGCGGCGGGCCCGGCACCGACTATCTGCTGACCGGCCACAAGTGGTTCTGCTCGGCACCGATGTCGGACGCGTTCCTGGTCCTCGCGCAGGCGCAAGGCCCAGGCGGTGAAGGACTCTCGTGCTTCCTGTTGCCGCGCGTCCTGCCCGACGGAACCCGCAACGTCTTCCGAATCCAACGCCTGAAGGACAAGCTGGGCAACAAGTCCAACGCGTCGTCGGAGATCGAACTCGACGGCACCGTCGCGACCATGGTCGGCGAACCCGGCCGGGGCGTGCGCACCATCATCGAGATGGTCGCGCAGACCCGCCTCGACTGCGTACTCGGCAGCGCCGCCGGGATGCGGCAGTCCGTCGCGGAGGCCGTCTGGCACGCACGTCATCGCGCCGCATTCGGGGCGACCCTGGCCGACCAGCCCGCGATGACCGCCGTACTCGCCGACCTCGCACTGGAATCCGAGGCCGCCACCGTCACCGCGATGCGGCTGGCCCGCGCCCACGACGAGGACGCCACCGACCAGGAGAAGGCGTTCCGGCGGCTCGCCACCGCGGTCGCCAAGTACTGGATCTGCAAGCGCGGACCCCACCACGCCTACGAGGCACTGGAGTGCCTGGGCGGCAACGGGTACACCGAGGCCTTCCCGCTCGCGATGCGCTACCGCGAACAACCCGTGATGGCGGTGTGGGAAGGTTCCGGGAACGTGATCGCGCTCGATGTGCTGCGTGCGATGACCCGCGAACCGGAGTCCATTGCCGCGTTCGACGCCGAGATCGTCAAGGCACTGGGTACGAACCGCACCCTCGATCTGCACCTCGAGCGGCTGCGCGATCAACTGGGGGAGCTCGCCCGAATGGATGCCGGATCGGCGCAGCGTCGGGCGCGCGGCGTCGTCGAGTCGATGGCGTTGGCCTTGGAAGCGTCACTGCTGGTGCGGTACTCGCCGTCGGCGGTGTCGGATGCATTCATCGCCGCGCGACTCGGCGACGATCGCGCATTCGAATACGGGGCCCTGCCGGACAGTGCCGATCTCGCAGCAATCCTCGAGCGACACTAGGGTTCGCCCTTCGTGACGCATCGCTCGTACCTCGCGAGGCTCCTCAGGGACCGGCACCACCACCCGATCCCTGAGGAGATCCGGAGCGCTAGCGGAGGATCGTCACGAAGGGTCGCACCTCAGGGACCAGGGGCGACGCTCAGGACGCCTTCTTGCGCCGCTTGTGGCCACTGCGCGCCGAGACCGCGCCCCCGAGCAGGATCATCCGCATGGTGCGCTCGGCCGCATCGGCCAGCAGTTCGGCGCCGTTGGCGACCGCTTCGGACAGCGGCATCGGTACCGCGATGATCGCCGCGATCGCCGCGATCCCGACGTCGTGCACCGACGGCGCCCCTTCGCCGAGCGATCCGGCCAACGCCAGCACGGGAACACCGTGACGCTGCGCGCGGCGGGCGACCTCGGCAGGCACCTTGCCGTGCGGGGTCTGGAAGTCGATGGAGCCCTCGGCGGTGATCACCAGGTCCGCCTTCCGGATTCGCCGGTCGAGGTCGATTCCCGACAGCCCGGAGTCCAGCAGCGCGTCGAACCGCGAGCGCAGGACTGCACCGATGCCGCCGGCCAGACCTGCGCCCAGACCACCTGATACTCCGGTTCCCATTCCGGTGCGCAGATCGGCGCCCGGTGCGTCCGCGTGGCATTCGAGGACCGCCGCCCAGTTGTCCAGCGCATCCGACAGTTCCTGCACCTGTTCCGGGGATGCGCCTTTCTGCGGCCCGAACACCCGGGCGACGCCCTGCGGGCCGGTGAGCACGTTGTGCGGGTTGCAGGCCAACACCACCTCCACCTCGGCGAGGCGTGGGTGGATGCCGGAGGTGTCCAATCCTCTAGCGAAGGCGAGTTCGTAACCACCCGTTCCGATCTCCCGCCCGTCGGCGTCGAGAATCCGCGCGCCCAGCGCCTGCAGCGCCCCGGCTCCCCCGTCACATGTGCCGGAGTCGCCGCACCCGACGAGGATTCTCGACACCCCGGCGTCCAGCGCAGCAACGATCAGTTCGCCCACCCCGTAGGTCGTGGTGGCGCCGGGATCTCGCTGATCCCGCGGCACCAGAGACAGGCCGGCCGCCGAGGCCATCTCGACCACCGCGGTCCGCGAGTCACGCGGGCCGATCTCGGCCCACTGCGCGCGCACCGGCAGTCCGGTCGGCCCGGTCACCGTCCGCTCGTGGAGACGGCCGCCGGCGGCATCGGCGAGGATGCGTGCGGTCCCCTCACCACCGTCGGCGATCGGGGCGACGTCGATCCGCACGCCGGGCAGGGTACGTCGGATGCCGGCGCAGATCGCCGACGCCACCGAGTCGGCGTCGAGACTCTCCTTGAAGCCGCTGGGCGCCACCAGAATACGCTGCGGTACGGAAATAGGCATGGTTCCTCCAAGGGGTGACGGGACGAGCGATGACACTGTCGGCAGATCAGGAAGCGAGCAGGGGCAGACCGAGCGCCGGCCACACCCAGAAAGCGAATGCGAGGAGCAGTCCGAGCGAGATCGGCGCCAACACGGCGGTGAGGCTGAGCAGGTGGCGGCTGTCATAGCCGGGGACGGTCTCCGAGGCGGCGAACATCGCGACGGGCTTGGCCGAACTGGTGAGGGTGATGCAGAAACCTGCTGCGGCAGTGGAGATGAACGCTGCCGCTGCCGGGTCGACGCCGACCAGCGGAGCGGTCGCCACCACGATGGGCACCAGGACCGCGGACCGGGCCGACCGCGACTGCATCACCAGGTGGGCGGCGAGCGAGATCACCACCACGACGACCACGAAGGAGATGGCACCGGCCGGGCCCTGATCTCGGATCGACCCGAATGCCTGATCGGCGAGCCATTGCGCTGCAACGGTTTCCGACAGGGCGACACCGAGCGCGATGGTGGCGGCCATGAACAGCAGCAGGGTCCACGGGATGGTCTTGACCGCCGCCGGCATGGTCGTCGCCCCGACCGCCGGTGCCGTCGCCACCAACGCGCCGAGCATGGCAACGATCGCCGGAGAGAGACCGTGGACGGATTCCGTGCACCACAACGCGATCACGACGCCGAGAATCCACAGCAGACGACGCTGCGGCGTCGAGAACGGCCCATGGATCGGTGCGGCGGTGATCGCCCCGACCGCCTCGCGTGTGATGCGGAGCGGCGTCGCTCTTTCGGCATGGTCGGTGAAGATCCACAGCGCCACTTCGGCGGCCAGATGCGACCAGAGGATCGCGAGCGGCAGTCCGAGCATCGCCCAGGTCAGATAGTCGATGCCGGAACCAACGGTGGTGTCGAGGATCTGGCTGGTGATGAGGTGCGCACCCGCGCCCAGGAGAGAACCGATGGCGGAGAACAGGATCACCGCGGGGAAAACCAGTGCGAGACACAACACCAGACGCGCCCGGTCGCGTAGGACCTTGGCTAGGGCGAGGAACACCGGAAGTGCGATGGCCGCACGCCCCGACGTCGACGGGATCGCGAACGTGGTGATCAGCAGCGCGAAAGTGACGAGGTGAACCAGGTGGCGGGGCGTTCGCGCCCACGTCAGGACACGTGCCGACAGTCGCGCCGACAGCCCGGATGCCGTGATCGCGGCGGCGATGACGAACGCACCCACCATCAACCAGATGAGTTCGGAACCGAGTGTCTCGGTGAAGGTCTCGGTGTCGACGGCACCGACCACGACGAGTGCGAGCGCCGCACCCAGGGCGATGGAGGTGTCGTCGACGGGCGCGAAGATCCACATCCACACCGCGACGACGAACACCAGCAAGGTGACGACCGCGTCGATGTCCAGGTCGCCACGCCATCCCGCACCGAGTACATATCCGGCCAGGACGACGGCGACGGCCGCACCCAGGCCGGCACGGACGCCGTGTGCGGAGATCGTGGGGCGGCGACGCGGTGCGGGGTCCGGTATCGGTTGCCGGCGCAGCGTTCTCGGACGGTGCGACTGTGCTCTCGGCGGAGATGTCGAGTACTCGGTGATGGTCATCGCAGCCGGTACCCCATGCCGCGGACGGTCTCGAGGCGCTGTGTCCCGATCTTGGCGCGAAGTGCGCGGACGTACACGTCGACCACGTTGGATGCCGGGTCGAAGTCGTAACCCCACACGTGTCCGAGGATCTGTTCACGCGACAGGACCTGGTCGGGGTGACGGAGAAACACCTCGAGCAACGCGAACTCGCGTGCGGTGAGGTCGACGGCCGAGTCACCCACATGGGCCCGGCGGGAACGCAGGTCCAGACGTAGATCTCCCAGGGACAGTGCGGATTCGGACCCTGCACCGGTGTCCGCGACGAGACGTAGACGCACCCGCGCCAGTAGTTCGGCGAACTGGAACGGCTTGGTCATGTAGTCGTTGGCACCGCCCTCGAGACCGGCGACTGTGTCGGTCACGCTGTCACGGGCGGTCAGCACCACCACCGGGGTGGCGACGCCTTCGCCGCGCATCTGGCGGAGGACAGTGAATCCGTCCATGCCGGGCAATCCGATGTCGAGGATGACCATGTCGAACGATCCGTCGCGCGCCATCATGAGTGCCGTGTCTCCGTCGGCGACGTGCTCGACGGAGTACCCGGCAGCACGCAGACCCTTGCCCACGAAGGACGCGATGTGGTGGTCGTCCTCGGCGATCAGTATGCGGCTCATCGGTTCACCTCGGGTCCAGGCGTCGTTGTGACGTACAGGGTCTGAGGATCCGGCGACGGTAGATCGAGACCGAAGGTCGCTCCCTCTCCGGGTACGCTGCGCACCCAGGCCGAACCGTGGTGGGCGTCGGCGATGGCCCGGACGATCGCCAGTCCCAGTCCCGCCCCGGATCGGTTGGCGCTGCCGGTGCGGTCGGCACCGCGCTGGAACCGCTCGAAGATCGCCGCGGCGTCCTCCTGTCGGACACCGGGTCCCTCGTCGGTGATCCAGATCGAGAACCGTCGCCGCTCACCCTCGCCGACGAACCGTGACCCGAGTCGGATCGTGGAGTCGTCCTCGGTGTGCGACACCGCATTCGCCGCGAGCTGCACCATGGCCTGGGTGATCCGTTCCGGATCGACCCGGCAGCTGCCTTCGGCGACTTCCATGAGAAGCCAACGACGGTCGCCGATCGTCTGCACCTTCGACTCGATGTCGAGGACGAGTCCCGCCGCATCGACGGTCCGCGCGACGACGAAGTCGGGTTGCTCGGCCTTGGCCAGCATCAGCAGATCACTGACGATGCGGCCCATCCGGACCAGCTCGCTGTCCACGAGGGCGAGCGTGGCGCGTCGCTCCTCGGGGTCGTCGGACAGCAGTTCGAGGTGTCCCCGCACGATCGTGATCGGTGTCCGCAGTTCGTGTCCGGCGTCGTCGACGAACTGACGCTGCGTCATGTACGCCTGCTCGATGCGGTCGAGCATCTCGTTGAATGTCGCCGCAAGCGCGGCCACATCATCGCGGCCGACCACCGGGACGCGAGCAGTCAGGTCGTTCTCGCCGATATCGGCAGCCACTCGACGCACCGTGCGCACAGGTGCCAGGATGCGTCCGGCGACGAAGTAGGCGATGCCCGTGGTCAGGACCAGGCCGCCCAGGCCGACGAATGCGATCGTGCGCATGGTGCGATCGACCAGTTCGCGTGCCTGGTCGGTGAACACCGCCACGACGAAGATTCCGCTGCCACCTTGGACGTTGTCGATCTGGACCCGGCCCCAACGCATCGGTCCGGCGGAGGTGTCCATCACCCCACCCGATGCCGCTGCGCCGGTGATCGTGGCCAACAGCGTGGGATCGGTGAACAACGGTCCGGGCTCCCCCGGCCCCTGGATCACCTGATCGCCGACGACGCCGGCCATCACCTCACCGGGGACCGGTGATTGCCGGGCCATGTACACCTCGAGCATCCGCGTCACGGAGGTGAACGGTTGCGAGGTGGTGGGGTCGACGCCTTCGGCGGCGAAGGTACGGAACTCGTCGACCTCTTGAGTGACATCACCGTTCGCGCGGACGTCCGCGTCGCGGAGCAGCAGGTTGCGCGCGGTCAGCGTGACCACGACCAGCACGACGAACGTGGTGAGCATGATCCACGCGGCGATCCGCCAGCGTGCCGGCAACGCCGCACCTGTGCGGAATCGACGACGGGCGCCCGCCTCGGCTGTGTGTGTCGACGGCTCCGACGAGAAGTCCGGTCCGTGCAGCGGTGCGGGTTCCGGGAGACCGGGTTCGCTCAGCGGTGGCTCCGGTGACCGTTGCCCGCCGGCCGCTGCCGTCTCTCCGGCGGGTGTCGCGGATGACTCCACGTCGCTCCACGCCAGCGGCCGAGTGTGTTCGGTCGGCTGCGGGAAACGTTCGGTGGGAGTCGGATCAGTCATCGTCGCCGGCATCATCATCGTCGAAGTCGTCGGTGCCGTCGTCCAGGTCGTCATCGATGTCGTCGTCGAAGTCGTCCATCGGAGGGGCGGGATTCTGGGGCGCCGGATTCTGGGGGGCGGGATTCTGAGGCGCGGGGCGATCGTCCCAGTCGTCGTCTCCCCAGTCGTCATCTCCCCAGTCGTCGGTTCGGTCGTCGTCATCGCGGCCGTCGACGCGTGGCGCCGGGGGCGCCTGCGGAACCGGGGGCGCGGCGGGAGTACTGCTGGTGGGTTCAGGCGGCACGCTGACCACCACCGGCGAGGGATCGAGGTCGGGTCCGGGTGACCGTGTCAGGACAAAGCCGGCGACCACGGCGACAGCGGCCGCACCGATCACGACGAGTGCGACGAGCGGGCGGGTGATGTTCATGATCCCAACCATGAACGGCGTGCGTGATTCGTTCATGAGGGGAAGATGAAGCTTTTTTCATCTACCGTTTTCCCAGCTCAGAGGATCACTCCCGGGTTGAGCAGTCCGTGCGGGTCGAGGGCGTTCTTGATGGTCGCGGTGAGGTCCATGACGTCGTCGCCGACCTGGTTCGGCAGCCAGCCCTTCTTCAGTCGACCCACCCCGTGTTCGCCGGTGATGGTGCCGCCGAGCGAGATGGCGAGGTCCATGATCTCCCCGAACGCCAGCTGCGCCCGGTCGTGTTCGTCGGTGTCGGCGGGATCGAACACGATCAGCGGATGGGTGTTGCCGTCCCCGGCATGTGCGATCACCGAGATCATCACCCGACGCTCGGCGGCGATCGCCGCGACGCCGTCGATCAGTGCCGGCAGCTGCGGCAACGGGACACCCACGTCTTCGAGCAACAGTGAGCCCAGCTTCTCGACCGCCGGGATGGCCGCTCGTCGCGCGGCGGTGAAGGCCTCCCCCTCCTGCGGGTCGTCGGTGGCGAACACCTCGGCGGCGCCGTGCTCGGCGAACGCGCGCTCGATGATCTCGACCTCGGCGGCGCCGGCCGGGCCGGGTGCATCCGATTGCGCCACCAGCAGCGCGCCGGCCTGCCGGTCGAGGCCCATCCGCAGCATGTCCTCGACGGCGTTGATGGACACCGAATCCATGAACTCCAGCATCGCCGGGCGGATCTGGGCGGTGATCGCCAGGACCGCCTCACTCGCCTGGTGCACCGAGGCGAAACTGCCGACGACCGTGCACGCCGGAGCCTGGGGTGGCAGCAGCCGCAGAGTGACCTCGGTGACGATGCCGAGCACCCCTTCGCTGCCGACGAACAGCTTGGTCAGCGGCAGTCCGGCCGAGTCCTTGAGTTGTTTGCCGCCGAGGCGCATCGCGCGGCCGTCGGCCAGTACCACTTCGAGGCCGAGCACGTAGTCGGTGGTGACGCCGTATTTCACGCAACACAGCCCGCCCGCGTTGGTGGCGACGTTGCCGCCGATCGAGCAGATCTCGAATGACGACGGGTCCGGCGGATACCAGAGGCCATGGGCCGCGGCCGCCGCCTTCACCTCGGCGTTGAACAGTCCCGGCTGTACCACCGCGGTTCGTGTCGCGGTATCGATGACGAGGCCGCGCATCTTCTCCGTCGACAGCACCAGCGCACCGTCGACGGCGGTCGACCCGCCCGACAGGCTCGTGCCCGCACCCCGAGTGACCAGCGGCACCCGGTGGTGGGCGCACCAGCGCACCACGGTCTGAACCTCAGCCGTGGTCGTCGGCCGCACCAGTGCCAACGGGGTACCGGCATCCGGGTCGAACGCGCGATCCTGCCGATACCCGCCGAGGATGTCCGGGTCGGTCACCACCATCCCGTCGGGCAGTTCGGTGCTGAGCGAATCGGGACTGATGACGTCGGTCATGTCCTCACTGTAGGCGGCAAGGGCGAACGGAACGGCCGGCTGCCGGTGATGCGGAAGGACCGTTCACAGCGACTGCACAGCGCTTTCCCGGGACGAGCGCAAGGTCCGCTTTGTACGTTGACGACATGCAGCCCGAAACACATGACCACGACCGCGGATTGCGGTTCGACCTGCGAAATCTCAGTCGCCGACGTGCCCTGATGCTGTTCGCGACCGGCGCCGTCGCGACGACCGCGGCGGCCTGCGGCAACGGCACATCCACGTCCGGTGAGTCGTCGACGTCGTCGGCGGCCGGGTCCGGCACCTCGGGCACCGCCGCGGGTTGTGCTCCGGCGGCTCCCGGCGAGACCGCCGGCCCCTACCCCGGCGACGGCTCCAACGGTCCCAACGTGCTGATCGCATCCGGGATCGTCCGCAGCGACATCCGGTCGAGTTTCGGCGACGCCTCCGGCACCGCCGAGGGCGTGCCCGCAACCCTGACGATCACGATGCAGGACCTGGTCGCCGACTGCTCGCCCGGCGAGGGCATGGCCGTCTACGTGTGGCATTGCGACCGCGACGGCAACTACTCGATGTACAGCGACGACGTCGCCGACCAGAACTATCTGCGCGGTGTGCAGGTCGCCGACGCCGAGGGGGTCGTGCGGTTCACCACGATCTTCCCCGCCTGCTACGCGGGTCGCTGGCCACACATCCACTTCGAGGTCTTCGACTCCCTGGAGCAGGCCGTCGCCGGCTCCGACGCCCGGCTCACCTCGCAGATCGCCCTCCCCGAGGACGCATGCACCGCGGTGTTCGACCACGACAGCGGGTACGCACAGAGCGTATCCAACATGTCGGACGTGACGCTGGCGTCCGACAACGTCTTCGGCGACGGCTGGGATGCGGAGCTGGCCACCGTCGAGGGCACACCCAACGACGGCATGGACATCTCGATCACCATCGGCGTGGCCGCGCGGGAGGACAACCAGGCGAGCATGGGCGCGCCGCCCGCCGGGGGTGGCGGGCCCGGCGGACCGGGCGGACCCGGAGGACCCGGTGGATCGGGCGGGCCGGGCGGACCACCGCCACCCGGGTGATGCTGCGGCGATCTGCCCCGTGACCCGGCACAATGGTCCGGGTGAGTGATTCCCAAGCGCAGATCGTCGACGAGTAGCGGTCGACACGATGACCACGCCGCACCGCGCCGATCGGCGCACCCGAGACGACACCGATGTGGTGTTCGCCGCCGGTGACGTGGTGGCCGACCACACCATCGATGCCTTCCTGGGAAGCGGCAGCAGCGCCGAGGTGTACCGCGTCCACACCGCATCGCATCCGGAACCGCTCGCGCTCAAGGTGCTCCACACCCGATCCAGCGATCAGCAACGCATTCGTGAGCGTTTCGAGCGGGAGTTCTCGATCGCCTCCCTGCTCGATCACCCCAACATCGTCCACATGCACGCGCGCGGTGAACTGGACATCGACGAGCTCGGGGTCGACAACCGCACGCCCGCAACGGTTCTGTGGATGACGATGGAGTATGTGGCCGGGATGTCGGCCAACGAACTGGTGGGACCGCACCCGACGCAGGCCGAGGTCGCCGCCACCGTGGAGATCGGACGACAGATCGCCGACGCTCTCGACTACGCGCACAGCTGCGAGGTGCTCCACCGAGATGTGAAGCCCGCCAACATCATCGTGTCCACGGCTTCGACGCCGACGCGCGCGGTGCTGACGGATTTCGGGATCGCGCAGTTGCTCGATGACGCGCGGCCACTCGCTCGCAACGGCCGCGTGCAGGGATCGATCGCCTACGCCGCGCCCGAATTGCTCACCGCCAGCAGGATCTCACCGGCCACCGATCAGTACGCCTTGGCGGCCAGTTTGTTCGAGCTGCTCACCGGCGAACCCCCGTTCCCGCGGGCCACCGCGTTCGCCATCACCTACGCCCACCTGCACGACCCGATCCCCCGTCTCACCAAGACGCAGCCCTGGCTGCCGTCGGCGTTGAACTCGGTGTTCGCCAAGGCGCTCGCCAAGAACCCCGCCGACCGATATCCGACGTGTGCGGAGTTCACCGACATCGTCCGGCGCGCGCTCCTCGATGTGCCGGTGCCGACGCCTCAGCGTCGTCGGTGGTGGTCGCGGCGGGCGAAGCCGTTGGTCGAGTAGACGAGGCTTCGCTGGTCGAACACCCCAACCGCCGGTCGAGATTTGTCTCGCTGGTCGAGTAGGCCGAGGCGCTAGCCGAGGCCGTATCGAGACCCACAGCAGCTCACGAGATCTCGATACACCCTCCGCTAGCGCTCCGGGCTACTCGATCAACGGGAGGGCGCGCCTGGACCACTCGAACTTCGAGAAACACCCCAACCGCGGTCGTATCGAGACCCACAGCAGCTCACCAGATCTCGATACACCCTCCGCTAGCGCTCCGGGCTACTCGATCAGCGGGAGGGGCGCGCTCCGGGCTACTCGATCAGCGGGAGGGGCGCGCTCCGGGCTACTCGATCAACGGGAGGGGCGCACCTAGTCGATCCTGTACACACGCAACGCATTCTCCCGGAACACATTCGCGAGCGCATAGTCGCCCCCACGTGGCGCGATGAGGTCGGTCAACGCGCCGACGATCATGTCGAACGAGACGTTCGGCTTGTCGATCGGGAAGTTGGAACCGAAGATCAGACGATCCGGACCGAAGTTGGCGAACGCGTGGTCGATGAGGGGACCGATCATCTCGGTGAGCGTCGCACGACTCCCGACGTTGCCCCAGCGTTCCCGGCCATAGCCGAGGACCGGCAGGCCGAGTCCGGAGAGCTTCACCATCACGTTGGGGCACGAGGCGAGCGTGAACATCCGTTCGCGCCACAGCCGCAGGATATCCGCGCGTGCACCGGCCGTCGCACCGGTGCGTGCCCCGACGGGCCCGAACAGTCCCACCGGTGCCCCGATGTGATCGACGACGATCGTGACCTCCGGATACTCCCGCGCCAACGTCACGACGTCGTACAGCTGATGCGAGTACACGAAGGCGTCGAACACCAACCGGCGTTCGGCCACGTCGGCGAATCCCTTCAGGAATGCAGGCGACGCGAGGATGCCGTCGGCATCGGCGCCGTTGCGGATCTTCGGGTCCGGGTGGCGGGTGGTGATCCAGCGGATGCCGCGCAGACGGTCGGTGAGCCCGGCATGTTCGTCGAGCAGCTCACCGAACCGTTCGGCGCGCGGATCGGCGTGGGCCACGATCGCCCCGAGTCGTGGCAGCGAGTCCTCGCCGAACGGCAGCGCGGTCACATATCGGGTCTCCTCCACCGCCGACCGACCGGCCGGGGTGTCCAGTCGTCCCGCCGCCTCATCGCCCCGCCAGTGCGATTCCATGTGCACGACCGTGTCCACCCGCGTGCCGACGCCGTCGAACAAAGGTGAGGTGTCGGCGAGATACTGCATCGGCTCGTAGACACGCGCGACGGTGCTCGGGGTCAGCACGTACTCGCGGTCGGCCTGCGAGACGACCATCGGGAACACCCGGTCGCCGAACGACGGCACGAACCGGTACAGCCGGGAGAGTCGATTCGCCGCCCACGGTGTCGTCCGCGGATTCCACTGGTGGAGGTGGGCATCGACTATGGCAGGAACAACACCATCGAGCGAGCTCACCTCACCGACATTGCCACAGTCACGACGAACCCGACATCGATTGATGGATCGTAAGTCGGCGTCCAGCGACCGCTAGGCTGTCGTGGGCGGGAGATCCGCTCACGGACGGACCGGTACGCATTTCAGGGGAGGTGACCCGCCTCATGCCCAGCCACTCACGGCACATCCTCCATCATCTTCGCGAGTTGATCCGTCGCGATCCGGATCGGTTCGCGTCGAACATCTATACCCGCATGTTCTCCATCGATCCCGATCTGCGGGAGCTCTTTCCCGCGGTCATGTCCGGTCAGCGCGACGCCTTCTTCCGCGTCATCGACCACGTCCTCGACGTGGTGCCCCAACGGGAGGGGCATGGGGAACTGGTGGAGTTCCTGGCGCAGCTCGGACGCGATCACCGCAAGTACGGCGTGCGCCCGGAACACTACGGCGTCATCTATCAGGCGCTGATCGCCGAGTTCGCGTCCATCCTGGGCGACTACTGGGATGACGAGACCGCGCAGACGGTCAGTCAGGCGATGATGCTGACCACCGGGGTGATGCGTGGCGCCGCCGAGACCGCGCCGCATCCCGCGCTGTGGTCGGCCGAGGTGGTGGAGAAGTTCCGGATCACCCGCGACCTCGCGGTCATACGGCTGCTCACCACATCGCCGATGCGGTTCGCGCCCGGCCAATACCTGGAGGTGCAGGTTCCTCAGCGACCGAAGGCGTGGCGGAACCTGTCACCGGCGATCCCGCCCAACCCGCGCGGCGAACTCGAGTTCCATGTGCGAGCGGTCCAGGGCGGTGCGGTCAGCACCGCCATCGTCGGCGAGACCCGGGCCGGCGACACCTGGTACTTCGCGCAGGGTCACGGGACCCTGCACGTCGAATACGACCGGCCGGTCGTGATGGTCGCCGGCGGCACCGGACTGGCGCCGCTGCGGGCGTTGCTGATCGAGATGTCGAAGCGGGCAGACACCCCGTCGACGCACATCTTCTATGGGATGCGCTATCCCGGGGAACTGTACGACCTCGCGGTGCTGCGCCGGATCGCCACGACCAACCCGTGGCTGCGGATCACGGCGGTCTCCGAGCAGACCGAGGACCCGTGGTGGATCACCGCGATGACGACACCGGAGGCGTTGGGAATCGAGCACCGGATCGGCACGCTCGACGAGGTCGCCGCCGCTGCCGGACCGTGGGACGACCATCAGGTGCTCATCGCCGGATCGGCACGGATGATCGAGGTGACGCGTCGGCGGATGCTGATCGCGGGCGCCCGCGCCAGCCTCATCCAGCACGACCCCGTCGTCTGAGCTGCTGCTCGAGACTCTAGGGACCGCCGGTGCCCGGCGCCGCGGTCGTGACCGTCGTGGTCACCGTCTCCGTGACCGTCGCCGTCGGGGCCTCCGTCACGGTTTCGGTCTCGGTCTGCGTCTCGGTTTCGGTGGCCGTGGACGTGCGGGTGACCGCCTCCCCCGACCGCGTCACCGTGGTGGTCGCGACGTCGGTGCGGACCTCGGTGACCGGTTCCGCGGTTTGGGTCACCGTCGACGGAGGCGCCGTCTCGGTGACCGTCGTCGTGGGTGCCGCCTCGTCCTCGGCCGCGTCGACGCCGGCGAAGACCGCGGACGCCGCAATCGCACCGAGCGCCAGCGCGGCGACCAGGGCGGCACCGATCATCCACCACCGGCGGTTCGATGCGGCGCCTGCCGCTGCGCGGGGGCTGCGTCGGGAGAGCACCGCCGCGCCGAGGGCGGCGGCCAGTGCGGGCTGATCGGCCACGATGACCGGGCGAGCCAACGCGTATTCGAGGGCCTCGGGCGCGCCGGGCACCTCCGCACCGGGACCGGTGCACACGACCGACGTCACCGACGACCCGCCGGGTGCAGCGGTCACCGCATCCGCGACCTCGCTCGCGTGAGCAGGATCGGTGACGGGCCCGGGAGAACCGGAGGCGAACTCGGCGGTGCCGAGGACTTCCCCGGTCGCCGAGTCCAGCGTGACCACCGATGACCCCGGCGAGGGAACCGCCGAACGGTCCAGGTCGACGACCGCGATGATGCCGCGCCCCGCTGCGGTGGTCCGGGCGACCTCGGCCAGGGCGGCGGGCATGTCGGTGACCGCGACCTTGTCGTACCAGGCCGGTCGCGCGGTGCTGGGAGACAGATTGGCCTGCAGATATCCCTGCGTGGCAGGGCGTGCGCAGGCGACGCCGATCCGGTCGATCTCGTAGGGGACCGAATCGACGAGCTCATGGATGGCGTTCTCGGCGCTCTGCGCCGACGGATCGGGCAGTTCCACCAGGTTGCTGGCGATGATGGCGCCGTCGGCGCTGCGCACGACGGATGCGACCTGATCCTCGACGACGGAGATCCCCAGAACCGAGCCGTCCGAGTCCGAATCGCCCGCGATCTGGGCGCTCCTGGTCTCGGCCATGTCCCCGTCCTGTCTCCCCGCCACGTTGTCCCGAGCCAGGGTAGCGGGTCGCTTTCCCGGTTCTGGCCGCACCTGCCGCTTCTGGCCGCAGTACTGTTCCCAAGCCGGAACCTGGAGGTGCGGCCGGAACGCGGCGGCCACGGCGGCCGCACCGTGGAGTCAGTCGGTGGTGCGCTTGCGGCGCGGCTGCCAGACCACCAGCGCGCTGGTGCGGGGCACCGGGACCAGTTCGCCGCCGCGACGCACGGGCGCGTTGTCGACCTCGGCCTGCAATTCGCGGACCCGTTGTTGCAGCGCATCGACCTGGTTCTCCAGGTCGATGATGCGCTTGATGCCGGCGAGGTTGACGCCCTCCTCCTGGGAGAGACGCTGGATCTCGCGCAGCACCTCGACGTCCCGGGCGGAGTAGCGCCGGCCGCCGCCGCTGGTGCGTTGCGGGGTGACCAGGCCGAGCCGGTCATAGGTGCGCAGGGTCTGCGCATGCATGCCGGCGAGTTGCGCGGCGACAGAGATCATGAAGGTCGCGGCAGCGTCGTCGTCGTAGGTGGCCATCCTCATCGCCCCCACCCGGCGCGCGGATCGAATCCGGCTGCCTTCTCCGCGGCCGCGTACTGACGCATGGCCTCGACCGCGGCCTCGTCGAGCTTCGGCGGGACGGCGACCTTGACCGTCACCAGCAGGTCACCCGCGCCACCCGAACGCTTCGGGACACCGCGGCCGCGGACACGCAGGGTGCGGCCGTCGGTGGTGTTGGCGGGGATCTTGACCCCGACGCTGCCGTCGAGGGTCGGGACCGACACGGTCGCGCCGAGCACGAGTTCGGAGATGCTGACCGGAAGCTGCACCTTGAGGTCGTTGCCGCTGCGGCTGAACACCTTGTCCGGCGTGACGTGCACGACGACGTACAAGTCGCCCGACGGTGCTCCGCGTCGACCGGCTTCGCCTTGTCCGGCGAGCCGGATGCGTTGTCCGTCTTCGACGCCGGCGGGGATGCGGACGTTGATGGTGCGGGCACGCACCTTGACGCCGCTGCCGTCGCAGTCGGTGCACGGGTCATCGATCCGCGATCCGGTGCCCTGGCAGTCCTGGCACGGTTCGCTGAAACCGAACGCCCCCTGGTTGCGGCTGACGAATCCGGAACCGTTGCAGTTCGGGCAGACCCGCGGGCTCGTACCGGGCTTGGCGCCGCTGCCGTGACAGGTCGTGCACGGTGCGGGGCTGGTGACGCGGAGTGGCACGGTCGTGCCCATCGCCGCGTCCTTGAAGGTCAGCGTGGTCTCGGTCTCGAGGTCGTTGCCGCGCTTCGGGCGAGTGGCCGTCGACGACCGCGTGCCGCGGTTGAACAGGCCCTCGAAAAGGTCGCCGAACCCGCCGGCGGATTCACCGCCACCGGCGCCGGCGCCTCCGCCGAACAGGTCACCGATGTTGAAGTCGGCACCCGTGGTGGACGTGTAGTGGGTTCCGCCCCCGCCGGGGAAGCCACCGGGGAAACCGTTGCCGCCGCCGCGGAATCGTCCGCCGGCGAACATGGCGCGGGTCTCGTCGTATTCTTTGCGCTTCTCCGGGTCCGACAGCACGCTCTTGGCCTCGGACACCCGCTTGAAGCGGTCCTCGGCTTCGGTGTTGCCGGGGTTCTTGTCCGGGTGCAGCTCGTTGGCGAGCTTGCGATAGGCCTTCTGGATGTCCTCGGTAGAAGCGTCAGAAGCAACGCCGAGGTCCTGATAGAAGTCGCGTTCGAGCCACTCTCGTTGTGGAGCCATCAGACGTCACCTCCTTCGGTATCTCAGTTGTCTTGATGAAGTTGTCCCTGTTCAGTTGTCGCCCCGCCCGATCCCTGAGGAGGGCCGGAGCGCTAGCGGAGGTCCGTCACGAAGGGTCCGCCCCTTCGTGACACTCGTCGCTAGCGCTCCTCGCTCCTCAGGGAGCGGGGTGAGCGGAGTGACCAGTGTGCTTATTGTGCACCAGTCTGTTCGGCCGCATCGCCGGCTACATCGACCGGATCGGTCACCGTGACCATCGCGTGACGGATGACCTTGTCGCCGAGCCGATACCCGGTGCGGTACACCGCGCCGATCACCGGCTCCGCGCCGTCACCCTCGTGCTGAACGGCTTCGTGCAGTTCCGGGTCGAACACGTCGCCGGGTTCACCGAACTTGGTGAGCCCTTCGGCCGACAGGGCACCGGCCAGTTTGTCGGCGACGCTGCGCAGCGGGCCCGCGTCGAGGTCGCCGTGCTCGCGGGCACGGTCGAGATCGTCGAGGACCGGCAACAGCTTGTCGATGAGCAACTGCTTGCCGTAGGTCACCGAGCCCTGCTTCTCCTCGGCGGCACGCCGCCGGAAGTTGGCGAACTGAGCGCGCTCCCGTTGCAGATCGGCGGTGAGTTCGGCGACCCGCTCGTCGGCGACGTCGGGGATCTCCGGTTCGGCTTCTGCACCGTTTGCGGTCACCTCGGTGTCCGGTTCGGCGTCGGCCGGGCCCGGCCCGGCGGCCGGATCCTCGCGCACCTCACCCGTTTCCGGGTCGATGCGGCGACGATCGGTCACCGTGACCGGTTCCTGCTCGCGTACGCCTTCCGGCTCCCCAGCGGTCACTTGTTGTCTCCGCTGGTGTTCGACGGCTCGTCGACCACCTCGGCGTCGACGACGTCGTTGTCGCCACCGGCCGACTCACCCTCGGGTGCGTCGCCGTTGGGCGACTCGGCGGCCGATGCGGCGTAGATCGCCTGACCCATCTCCTGCGACTCGGCCGAGAGCTTCTCCACCGCGGACTTGATGGCCGCGATGTCGGTGCCCTTCAGCGCTTCCTGCGCCTCGGAGATGGCCGCGTTGACCTTGTCCTTGACCTCGCCGGGAACCTTGTCCTCGTTGTCCTTGAGGAACTTCTCGGTCTGGTTGACCAGCGACTCGGCCTGGTTGCGGGTCTCGGCCTCCTCACGACGCTGACGGTCCTCGTCGGCGTGTGCCTCGGCGTCCTTGATCATCCGGTCGATCTCGTCCTTGCTCAGGCCCGAGCCCTCCTGGATGCGGATGGAGTTCTCCTTGCCGGTGCCCTTGTCCTTCGCGGTGACGTGCACGATGCCGTTGGCGTCGATGTCGAAGGTCACCTCGATCTGCGGGACACCCTGCGGCGCCGGCGCGATGCCGCCGAGCTCGAACGAGCCGAGCAGCTTGTTGTGCGAAGCGATCTCGCGCTCACCCTGATAGACCTGGATCTGCACCGACGGCTGGTTGTCCTCGGCGGTGGTGTAGGTCTCCGACCGCTTGGTCGGGATGGTGGTGTTGCGCTCGATCAGCTTGTGCATCACGCCGCCCTTGGTCTCGATACCGAGGCTCAGCGGGGTGACGTCGAGCAGCAGCACATCCTTGACCTCGCCGCGCAGCACACCGGCCTGCAGGGCCGCGCCCACAGCGACGACCTCGTCCGGGTTGACGCCCTTGTTGGGCTCCTGGCCGCCGGTCAGTTCCTTCACCAGTTCGGTGACGGCAGGCATGCGGGTCGAACCGCCGACCAGCACCACGTGGTCGATGTCGCCGACGGCGATGCCGGCGTCCTTGATGACCGCCTGGAACGGCGAACGGGTGCGCTCGAGCAGATCGGACGTGATCTTCTGGAACTCGCTGCGCGAGAGCTGCTCGTCGAGGAACAGCGGGTTCTTCTCGGCGTCGACGGTGATGTAGGGCAGGTTGATCGAGGTGCTCTGCGAGGCAGACAGTTCGATCTTGGCCTTCTCGGCAGCCTCACGCAGACGCTGCATCGCCATCTTGTCCTTGGTCAGGTCGATGCCGTTCTGGCTCTTGAACTTGTCGACGAGCCAGTCGACGATGCGCTGATCCCAGTCGTCACCACCGAGGTGGTTGTCGCCGGAGGTCGCACGGACCTCCACGACGCCGTCGCCGATCTCGAGCAGCGAGACGTCGAAGGTACCGCCACCGAGGTCGAACACCAGGATGGTCTGTTCGCTCTCACCCTTGTCCAGGCCGTAGGCAAGCGCCGCGGCGGTGGGCTCGTTGACGATGCGCAGCACGTTGAGGCCGGCGATCTGGCCGGCTTCCTTGGTGGCCTGACGCTGGGCGTCGTTGAAGTAGGCCGGCACGGTGATGACCGCGTCGGTCACGTCCTCGCCCAGGTAGGACTCGGCGTCGCGCTTGAGCTTCTGCAGCGTGCGGGCGCTGATCTCCTGCGGGGTGTACTTCTTGTCGTCGATCTCGACGGACCAGTCACCCTCGCCCATGTGGCGCTTGACCGACCGGATGGTGCGGTCGACGTTGGTGACCGCCTGGTTCTTTGCCGGCTGCCCGACCAGGACCTCGCCGTTGCGCGCAAACGCGACGACCGACGGGGTCGTGCGGGAGCCTTCGGCGTTGGCGATGACGGCGGCTTCGCCGCCTTCGAGCACGGATACCACCGAGTTGGTGGTACCGAGGTCGATTCCAACTGCACGAGACATGTATTTCCTCCTAGTTCATGGGTCTGCACCCAGTGCGTCTCGATCCGAGTTCTCTCGAAACCTGAACTTCAGTGCATCCGACTCATGTCCTACTCAAGACACGCGACGGAGTCAACCTGGGTTGAGCCTACACCGCTCAGGTTTCTCGAAGGGTCCAACGGGTGTGGGCAGAGGAATGTTCCCGACCTGGGCCGGAAAATTGAGCCAACCCCGCTCAATGTGAGGGAGCTCTCAACTCTGCACTGCGGTCACACAGGGCGCACACCGCCCCGCTTAAACTCATCCGACCGGCCACGGCCCGGTGCGATTTCTCGGTGCGATGTCCGCAAGGCATACCTCGAAGGGTGGGGGAACGTGACGACAGTGGCCGACGATGACTGACCGCCAGGCCCTGCTCGGGAAGGCCGCACTCCAGGTGATCGCGTCCGGCGGCCTACGGGCATTGACCCACCGGGCCGTCGACGAGGCGGCCGGACTCCCCGCCGGATCGGTGAACTACTACGCACCCACCCGGTCGCGGCTGAACGGCCTCGCACTCGCCGAGGTGTACGAGCAGATGTACGCGATCGCGGTCCGGACGTTCGGTCCGGTCCTCGATGTCGGAGAGAAAGCCGCGACCGACGTCGTCCTGGATTGCACGACCGACTTCGTCGAGGCGATGTCGAACGAGGGCCGCGGCGCCGTCCGAGCACGTCATGCACTGCTGGTCGAGGCCCAGTTCGACGCCGACCTCCGCAAGCAGGTCATCACCAACCGGACGGCGTTCATCGGATTCACCGAGCCGTTCGTCCGGGCCTATGCGCCGGAGAGTTCCGAACGGGCGGCAGAACTGATCGTCGTACTCATCGACGGTTTGATCCAGCAGCAGACCCTCGTCGCGACGTCGAACTTCCCCAGGCCGATGATCCGCGCGGCCATCGCACGCATCTTCCGTTACGAGGAGCGGTAGTACTCACCTACCGCCCGTGCGCGGCGAAGAAGTCCCAGATGGCGGTGGTCGCATCCAGGGCGTCCGACGGCGTGTCGCCCGGACGCAGTATCGAGGCCGCGGGTCGCGCGGTCGCACCAGGCCATTGATGCCCGGCCCCGACGATGGAGATCAGTTGCACTGTGCGCTCGCCGGGACATTCGGCGGTCGAGGTGATCATCTTGCCCGCCCTTCGGATTGTCGGCTCTGGGCATTCACCGGCACGCCGGAACGGCTCTACCGCCCGCGGCACCGGCGCCCCGTCGACCCGCGCGGTACCACGAACGTTGTGCGCCCGGCCCGGACCTCCGTCGTACCGGACCGACTCGTCGGCGGTGCCGTGGATGTGCAACAACGATGTCGGCCCGGCGTCGTCGCAGTCGGTGACCACTGTTCCTGCGACGGGAGCAACCGCGGCGAACAGGTCGGTCTCGCAGGCGAGTCGGTAGGCCATCATGGCGCCGTTGGACATTCCGGTGACGAAGATGCGCGACCGGTCGATCGGTTGGACGGCTGCGGCACGCTCGACCACCGCCCGGATGAACGCGACGTCGTCGACGCCACGTTGCTGCGCCGGGCCACAACATGTACCGGCATTCCAGGACCGTCCGACTCCGTCGGGAAACACGGCGACGAACCGGCCGCGGTCGGCCTGCGCGTCCCAGTGATAGGAGTTCTCCGCCTGCCGGCCACTCCCATAGCCGCCGTGCAGCACGACGACGAGCGGGGACGGACCAGAAAGTCCTGCCGGACGGTACATCTCGAATGTGCGCGCGCCCGATCCGGAGCCGATGTGTTCCGTACTGTGACCGGACGCGGGGGCGGCAGCTGCCTCGTCTCGGCTGACCACGGCGAGGGCGACCGCCGCGACTGCTAATACGGCGGCCGAGATGAGTGTGAGCGTCTTGTGGCGCACACCCTTCAGGATCGCCGTTCACCCGTGATCGCTCAAGGGGTGGGCCCGAATTCTCATCGGGCTCTCACGAAGGGACGCTCAGTCTTCCGCGACCGGCAGGGCGTCGCCCGGAAAGCCCCTCGCCGGATGGACCTCGAACTCGAAGACGCCGGCAAGCACGCCCGGATCGGAGTTCATGAGCTCCACGGTCGTGTCGACGTCGCGGTCGAAGATACCGATGCCGCAGATGCCCGACTCGTCGTCGACGGGCAACACCACCGAGAGCGCCCCGGCCGCGCGCAACGCGAAGTTGCGTCGCCCGTGTTCCCAGATCGCCGCCGCGGCGGCGTCGGTGTCGTACTTCGGTCCCGTTCTCAGGATCATCACGCTGTACGGGCTTGCGTGCGAGAGCATCTCGTTCATCTGCTCGTCGGTGATCGTGGGTAGATCGGTCACGGCCGGGCTCCTCTGCCTCGAAGGTCGCCGCCCGGCGATGAGGTGACACCGCGGAGCGGCCCGAGGCCGATTATCGTCGCCTCGGGCCGCTTGGGTGGTGGTTCCGGTCAGAAATCTGACGGCGTCTTGGTCGCCCCGAGCGGTAGGTGGAGGGAACCGTTCATCGACACCTCAGCGCGTCCCGGCCTCCGCGTACTCGGCGATCGCGTCGACGTTGGACTCGTCGATGAACGCCGGTCCGGTGAGCACCGCCTGACCACCACCGATCGTGTTGCCGTTGTTCAGGTAGAGCCACAACGAATCGATGGCGAGGTAGCCCTGCAGGAACGGCTGCTGGTCGATCGCCCAGATGACATCACCGTTCTCGATCGCGCCGACGAGCGCGGCGTTGGTGTCGAAGGTGGCGATCTGCGCCTGCGCCCCGGCGGTGTTCTTGGACTCGACAGCGGTCAGCGCGATCGATGCGTCGAGCGCAATGACATGGTCGATCGAGGGGTCCTGCTGGAACTTCGCGGTGAGCGCCGCCTCCACCGACGGCATGTCGGCGCTGTTGACGTTGATCAGCTCGACCTGACCGCCCTGAAACCCCTGACGCACACCGGCACAACGTGATTCGAGCGAGATGTTGCCCTGCTCGTGGATCACGCACAGCACCTTACGGGCTCCCTCGTCCTGCAGCCGACTGCCCGCCGCCTCACCTGCGATGGTCTCGTCCTGCCCGAAGTACTGCTGAATGCCGAGTTGCTGCCACTGATCGAACCCGGCGTTGAGTCCGACGACGGGGATGCCATCGGCGAGGGCCCGCGACACCGCCGGCGCCATCGCCTCCGGCTTCGCCAGGGTCACCGCGATGCCGTCGACATCCGAATCAATGGCAGCCTGAACCAGATTCGCCTGATTGGGCGCTTGCGGATCGGCCGAGTACTTCAGTTCGATGTTGTCTTTGGCCGCCGCGGTTTCCGCCCCCTTTTGCACGAGGTCCCAGAACGCGTTGCCCGGGACCCCGTGCGTGACCATCGCGACGGTCGCGCGTGGGGTGTCCGCCTGTCCGGCGGCCATGCCCGCATCGTCGCCGTCGGGTCGCCCACCGGTGCTCGAGCACGCGGACAGCACCAGCAGGGCCACCCCGGCGGCGGCCACCGCCCCGGTGATGACGCGGGTGCGCCGTCTCGATGATCTCATCGTCTCGCTCCTTTGGTTGACGAAGAACTGGGTGTGGTCCTAATTGTCGGCGGGGAGAAGTCCGATGCTCGCGAAGTATTCGCGGGTGCGGATGGCGATCTCTTTGGCGCTTCCGGGCGGAGCCGGGTACATGTCCTGCTCGATGATCAGCCGGAAGTCGCGTCCCAGTGCCGCGAGGTCGGCCAGCAGCGGCTCCATCGTCGGAACCCCAAGCGGCGGTACGACCATCGCGCCCCGCTGGACGGCCTCGTAGAAGCCGACGTGATCCTCGCGCGCCTTGGCCGCGACACCCGGGTCGACCTGCTTCAGGTGGATGTAGGAGATGCGGTCCGGGTCACGGGAGATGATCTCGCGGTTGTCGCCCGAGCAGTAGGAGACGTGGCCGGTGTCCAGGCAGAGCGACACCGTGTCGGGATCGGTGTCGTCGAGGAACTTCTCGATGAAGTTCTGGGTGTCGACGTGGGTGTCCACATGTGGATGGAAGCCCTGGGTGATACCGAAGGCGTCCTTGATCAGGCGCCCCAGCGCGGAGTGGCCCTCGGTGAGCGAACGCCACTCGTCGGCGGTCAGCTCCGCAGCCTGGGTGAGCGCGCCGGTGTGCAGATCGGTGTACTGCTCGGGCAACACGATCAGATCGTGGACATCCATGGCCGACAACAGTTCACACACGTCGAAGGCGTCTCTGCGCGCCTGCTCGAAGGCGTCCGGGCCGCGGTGCAGCGCCGTGCCGACCGTGCCGCCGGTCAGCGACAATCCCCGCTTGCCCAGCTCGTCGGTGAGCTGTTCGGGATGGGTGGGGAGATAGCCGAACGGTCCGAGTTCGATGGTGCGGTAGCCGGCTTCGACGACCTCGTCGAGGAAGGTGCTCCAGTGCGGTTGCTTCGGGTCGTCGGGGAACCAGATCCCCCACGAGTCCGGCGCGGTGCCCAGGCTCAGTCGGGAGAAGGTCGGGTTAGCGGGGGCGTTCGCGGCGGCGGTGGATGAGCTCATGTGAAGGTCCAATCGGTGTGTCGGCGGGAAGGTCAGGCGGGTGCGGAGATGGGTTGGGCGTCGACCTCGACGGCAGCTCCGGTGGCGGCGGCTCGCTGCGCGGCGTCGACCGCGCGCATGACCCGCAGCGCCGAGGGGAAGCTGGTGTCCATCGGCTCCTCGGCGAGGATGCAGCGAACGAAGTGCTGGATCTCGGCGACGAAGGCCTCGGCGTAACCGGTGCCCACTCCCCCGCCGGGCATCGCGGCAACATCGGAGAAGTACGGGTGCTGCGGCCCGGTGAACACCCGGCGCGGACCGGACAGGGTGGCCGAGGAGTCGTCGGCGAGGTGAATGTGGAACTCGCCGCCCGAGATCGAGTCGAACCGGGCGTGGCCCTTGGCTCCGTGCACCTCGATGCCCAGCGAGTTGGGCAGACCCACCGCGATCCGGTTGACGTGGATCTGACCGATGGCGCCGTTCTCCAATTCGACGGTCAGCAGGGCGATGTCGTCGGTGTCGACCGCGCCGGTCTTGTCGGTGCCGGGGATCGGACGTTCGGTGATCGCGGTGTGCAGGGTGGCCGAGAGGACGCGTCGGATCGGGCCGGCGACGTGCTGCACGGTGTCGAGTGCGTGTGTGCCGATGTCGATGAGCGCCCCGGCGCCGGCGCTCTCCTTCGCGTAGCGCCATGAGAACGGCGTCTGCGGCGAAGCGCCGTAATCTGCGTTGTACCAGGCGGTGAAGCTACGGACCTGCCCGATGGCTCCGGCGGCCACGGCGTCGTGCACCGCGGCAAGTCCCGGTAGACGACGGAACGAGAAACCGACGCCGGTGGTCGCGGATGACTGCTCGGCGAGCTCCACCAGTTCGGCGGCTTCGTCGGCCCCACGCCCGATCGGCTTCTCGGCCAACACGTGCTTGCCGGATCGCAGGATCGCCGGCAGCACATCGGCATGGACGCTGTTGGGCAGCGCGACGCTGATGGCGTCGATCGACGGATCGTCGAGCACCCGCTGCAGATCAGCGGTCGCCTCGGTGTAGCCGTAGCGGTCGGCGGTGCGACGCGCGAGTTCCACGTTCGGGTCGACCACGACGGCCAGGTCGACGTCGACCTGTTCCAGTCCGGCCGCCATCGACACGTTGCGGAAGCCGAATGCGTGGGCTTGACCGGCTGCGCCGGCGCCGACGAGCGCGACGCGGAGGGTACGGCGTGAAGACATGTTCGGAGCTCACTTTCAGATCGGGGACTTGGAGCGTTCCAGGCCTCAAACTGTAAGCTGCGCCACAGCACACGTCAAGGGCGTTCGCACTCCAAGCCTACGTCGCACCGAAAACCGCAGCGCACACCGCACAACCGCAGCACCGTGTCAGCGCCCGCATCGGCTACACTTCATTGGATCGCTCCAGACCAACCGGCCGTTGACCAGACGAAGGGTGCCGATGAGCACATCCAGTGACACCGGTGGACGCTCGCGACCCACCATCGTCGACGTCGCCCAACGCGCCGGCGTGTCCAAGTCGCTGGTGTCGCTGGTCCTTCGGGGCCAACCGGGGGCCAGCGAGTCCAATCGCACCGCCGTGCTGCGCGCAGCGGAGGAACTCGGCTATCGCGCCAACGCTGCGGCCCGGTCGCTGGCCCAACAGCGGACGCACACCGTCGGTGCGGTGCTGTCGGACCTGCGCAATCCGTGGTTCATCGACCTGCTCGCCGCCGTGCGCGCCGAACTGACCGCGCATGGGCTGACCCTGTTCCTGTCCGAGGATTTCGGGATGGATCGCGACGCGTCGGTGCTCGACGCTTTCATCGAGGCGCGCGTCGACGGTCTGCTCTGCCTGGGCACGTTGCCGCCGGCACAACACCTGCTGTCGACGGCGAGGACGTTGCCGACCGTGGTGGCCGCCGGGCGCGAACCGGATCTACCGAATGTCGATGTGGTGACCGGTGACGACCGGTCGGGTGCCGCACGGGCGGTCGACCACCTCGTCGAACTCGGACACCGCCGCATCGCCCACCTCGCCGGTACCGGACGCGCAGCCGATCTGCGCACCGACGGGTATCGGGACGCCATGCGTCGGCACGGGCTCGACGAGTACATCCGCGTCGAGGTGAGTGACCGATCCGAGCCCGGGGACCACCTCGCAGCGGTCGCACTGCTGCAGCCGGACGACCGCCCGACCGCGATCCTCGCCAACAACGACTATGCGGCCGTCATCACCATGTCGCACGCCAAGCAACTCGGCCTCGACGTCCCGCACGACCTCAGCGTGGTGGGCTACGACAACAGCTACCTTGCGCGGCTCGGATACATCGGACTCACCACGCTCGACAACAACTATGCCGACATGGGAAGGCTTGCCGTGCAACGACTCCTGGCCCGAATCGCCGACCCGCAGAGCGCTCGAACCGTCTCGTTGCTCGATCCGGAGCTGAAGGTCGGTTCGACATCCGGGAACGCGGAACACTAGCGCCGCTGCGGGTTCGGCGGCGATCACGAACCACTGCCGGCTCACCAACCGGTAACCTCGGGTGGCTGGAAGCAGGTGAGATGACAGACTCCGGAACGCACGACGACTCCGGCCCCCAGGTTCGGGCGCGTCCGACGATGGCGGACATCGCGGCGCATGTCGGGGTGTCCCGACAGCTTGTTTCGCTGGTCATGCGCGGTCAGCCCGGCGCCAGCCCCAGCACCCGGCAGAAGATCACCGCCGCCGCCGAGGAACTCGGATATCACCCTGACGGTGCGGCGCGACTGCTGCGCCGTACCCGCAGTGGCCTACTGGGCGTGTTGTTCACTGCCGAGCACCCGTTCGAACTGGCCCTGGTGGAGAACATGTATCCGGCTGTCGCCGAATCCGGCTATGCGATCACCCTGGGGACGATCGCGCCCACTCACGAAGTGCCCGAAGCGCTCGACGAGATGCTGAGCTCCCGCATCGAGGCCCTGGTGTTGGTGGGACCAGAGCTCCCGCCGCATCGCCTGACATCCCTTGCCGCGCAGATGCCGATCGTCGAGGTGGGGCGTCATCGCGGTGCAGCCGGGATCGACGCCGTCTACTCCGACGGGGCGGCGGGGATGAGCTTGGCGGTGGACCATCTGGTCGACCTCGGCCATCGACGCATCGTCCACATCGATGGCGGCACCATGCCCGGGGCCGCCGATCGTCGCCGAGGCTACGTGAACGCGATGACCACCCGGGGGTACGCCGCGGAGATCCAGATCATCGATGGCGACTACACCGAGATGTCGGGGTACTCGGCCGCGCAGCAGCTCCTGGAGTGGCCCGAACGTCCGACCGCCGTCGTCGCGGCCAACGACCGCTGCGCCCTCGGGGTGCTCGGCACGCTGGTACGCGCCGGCATCTCGGTACCCGGCGACATCTCGGTGACGGGATACGACGATGACCGGACGTCACGGTTACCGTTCGTCGATCTCACGACCGTCCGTCAGGACGCCGCCGAGATCGCCCGCCGCGCAGTCGAGTCCATCGTCGAACGACTGGCCGGCGAACGCGCCGACGCCGTCGAGATCGTTGTCGCACCCGACCTGTGCGTCCGCGGTAGCACGGCAGCCGTGTCGAGCGGGGCGCACTAGCTCGATCGCATCGCCCCCAATGCATGTCAGGACAAACTCTTGACTTCATGAGTGACGTGAGTCATAGTGACTAGCACGTGCTAGTAGCACGAGCTAGTCGGTCGCTTGTCCCGACTGTTACGTCGAGAGCCCCGGCGCATCGCCATTCCACAAACCGCACATTCGCGCAGCACACACCGAGGTTGCCTGAGTGCGTAGACAGGATCGACCATGTTCGACACCCCACAATCGACCCGTAGCGGCGCCACCGCTCCCCCTCCCGCGTCCCATCCGACACTCCCCGCGGATCGGCCGGGCCCCCATTCCAAGCGTCTGGGCTACATCGCCGTCATCGCCACTTTCGGTGGCCTGCTGTTCGGCTACGACACGGGCGTGATCAACGGCGCACTGGAGCCCATGCGCGACGACCTGGGACTCACCGCGACCATGGAGGGTTTCGTGGTGAGTGTGCTGATCTTCGGCGCGGCCATCGGCGCGCTGATCGGCGGACGCATGGCCGACAGCCAGGGCCGCCGGCGCAACATCCTGATGCTGGCGACCATTTTCATGGTCGGCACGTTGGGGTGCGTTCTCGCTCCCACCTGGGAGACGCTCGGCGTCTTCCGGTTCATCCTCGGTCTCGCGGTCGGCGGCGCATCGGCCACTGTTCCCGTCTACCTCGCCGAGATGGCGCCGGTGGAACGGCGTGGCAGCATCGTCACCCGCAACGAGGTCATGATCGTCTCCGGCCAGTTCGCCGCCTTCGTCATCAACGCGATCATCTTCAACATCTGGGGCGAACACGATTCGGTCTGGCGGTACATGCTGCTGGTTGCACTGGCTCCGGCGATCGGCCTGTTCGTCGGCATGCTCCGGATGCCGGAGAGCCCGCGATGGCTGTCGTCGCAGGGGCGCGATGACGAGGCCTTGGAGGTGCTACGCCAGGTCCGCTCCCCCGAGCGGGCCGAGGCCGAACTCGCCGAGGTCCATGCACTTGCCCTGGAGGAGAAGGAATCTCAGACCGGCGGGTGGTCCGACCTGGCGACACCGTGGATTCGTCGGCTGATCATCGTCGGGATCGGGATCGGCGTGTTCTCCCAACTCAGTGGCATCAACGTCATCATGTACTACGGCACACAGCTTCTCGAGAACGCCGGCTTCTCGAGCAACGGCGCCATCCTGGCGAACACCGCCAACGGACTGTTCAGCGTCCTCGGTGTCACCGTGGGCATCCTGATGATGAACAAGTTCAACCGGCGCGCGATGATCATCACCGGCTACACCCTGACCACCACATTTCATCTCCTCGTCGGCATCTTCGCGCTCGCCATGCCCGACAATTCCCTCAAGCCCTACGTCATCATGGGGCTGGTCATCGGATTTGTCTTCTCGATGCAGGCCCTGATCGGTCCGCTCACCTGGCTGTTGTTGTCCGAGATCTTCCCACTCAAGATCCGCTCGTTCGCCATGGGCGTCAGCGTATTCACCTTGTGGATCGCCAATTCGATTGTGGCGTTCGGCTTCCCACCCACCGTCAGCGCACTCGGGATCTCGTCGACCTTCTTCGTGTTCGCCGCGCTGGGAGTGTTGGCCATCATCTTCATGTGGCGGATGGCTCCCGAGACCCGCGGCCGCACCCTCGAGCAGTTCGAGGACGACTTCCGAATCCAGCACTCCTGACCCAGACCCGACTCCGAAAGGAGCCACCATGTCCGTTCTCGTTGCAGTCCCCGACAGCGCCGAAGGTCTCGCCGCACTCGTTGCGGCAGGCGAAGAAGCCAAGATGCTCGGCACCGACCTCGTCGTCATCAACGTCGGACTGTCCGAACTCCCAACGACTGTGATACCCACCGATGTCGCCGTCGAACTGATCGAACGCAGCGGCGCCGCCCAACGAGACCCGCTCGACACCGTTCTCGACGAGGTCAACCGGAGACGGGTCCATCGACTCGTCATCGGTGTGCGTCGACGCTCACCCACCGGAAAGGCGTTGCTGGGCAGTCTGAGCCAGCGCTTGCTGCTGCAGGCCCCGGTCCCGGTGCTTGCCGTCAAGATCAACGATGAGTACGCAGCTGCGATCTGACAAACGGTCGTGGTTCGCCGATCATCCAGGCCAGCGCGTCGCCAGCGCCGACAACGTGCCCTCGATGCCCACGCCGTTCTTCTTGTCGAAGCCGAGCAGTTCGATGACCTTCGGCACCTTGATCGTCGAGTAGTCGAAGGTCTCGGTGACCCGTGTCTGCGACGGTGACAGTGCCTCGAACTCCCAACGCCACTTGTGGCCCATGGGGTGTTGCCATTCCACCAACTCGTCATCGGCGAACGAGGTCACCGTCGAGGTGATCTTGTAGGGCATCCCGTACTGCTTCATTCCGACGCTGAAACGGGCGCCAGGTCCGAGCCTGTCCGGTCCGGTCACCGGCGTGTCACGCACAGTGCCCGATCCGTCGAGCTCGGGGTGGCGGTGCGGATCGGCAACCAACGCGAACACGTCGGCGGCAGGGGCGTCCACGACGACCTGTCGGGACACGGTGTGCGCTCCGCGGTCGACGCTGGTGACAGAGTGTTGTGCCATGGGTCCAACGTACGCCGGTGGCCGCTTTTCAGGCTGTCGCAGCCGCAGCGTCGCGGCCCTGTAGAGCCGAGACCACCAGATTGCTCTTCTCACTCGCCGTGCCGGCGTCCACCGCGGCGATCCACTTCTCCGTGGACGTCACGGCGGCGAAGTTCGACTGGAACAGGACCATGAGCGTGTCGTGCAGGACCTGCGCAGAGACGGTTCCGGCCTCGTTGGCGAGGTGGATGGCGCCGGTTGCGTCGGACAGGATCTCGGCAGCGAACCCCAGACCCTCGGCTTCTACCGCGGTGGCGAGATCACAATTGTTGGCCATGTGGCCGACGATGGTGATCGTGTCGATGTGGCGCTCGCGCAGCCAGTCGGCGACGTCGGTACCGGCAAAGACGCTGCCGTACACCTTGTGCACGCGTTTGGCCGCCGCGCCCACTCGCCGGTCGATCTCCGGATGCAACTGCCAGCCATCCGTTCCTTCTGCGAAAACCGGTGCGCCGTCGGGCATCTGATGTTGAACCAGCACCACCGGGACATCGTGGTCGGTCGCGGTGTCGATCGCCGTGACGATGTTGCCCAGGGTGTCGTCGCGCGGCGGGTACTGGATCTGCAGCGGACCGTCGAAGTACTCCTGTTGGACGTCGACGACAATGAGTGCGCGGCGCGGTGCGGTCATGATGCTTCCTCCTGTGTCAGCGGGTGAACGGTGTCGATTCTTCGCTCCACCCCTTGCACGCACGAGTGGCACGAATGCATACTTTCGATGAGTTCGGGCCAACTCACGGAGGTGACCATTATGCGGATCGCGATCTACGCCTTCGACGGGATCACCATGTTCCATCTCGCAGCCCCGCTGATGGTGTTCGGCGAGATCGGTCGTCTCGGCATCGCACCCGATTGGTCAACGGCACTGTGGTCGGATCACGCCGGGTCGATACACACTGCCGAGGGGTATCCCATCGGGAATGTGGGCGGCCCCGAGACCACCGCCGATGCCGACATCGTGATCATGCCGTCGTGGCCGCTGTCGTTACCCGGCCTCGAACCCGAGCTGCGGCGGACGATCACCGATGCGCACGTTCGCGGAGCCACCATCGTCGGCCTGTGCCTGGGCGCCTTTCCCGTCGCCGATTCCGGACTGCTCGACGGACGGGACGCAGTCACCCACTGGGAGGCGATGGACCTTCTGGCACAACGACGTCCGGGACCGCAGGTCGACTCGTCGGTGCTCTACATCGATCATGGTGACGTACTCACCTCGGCGGGGACCGCCTCGGCGATCGATGCCTGTGTGCATCTGGTCCGCACCCATCTGGGATCGGCTGCGGCCGCGCGGGTGGCGCGGTCACTGGTGGTGGCCCCTCACCGGGAGGGCGGTCAGGCGCAATACATCGAACGGCCATTGTCACGGCCGGCGCACAACGGTGTGATCGGCGATGTCCTCGACTGGGCGATGGCCCGGCTCGACGGTCCGCTGACCGTCGATATCCTGGCCGGGCAGGCGCGGATGAGTCGCCGCAGCTTCGTCCGACACTTCCGCGACGCCACCGGAACCACCCCGGCGCGCTGGATTCTGGAGCGACGTCTCGAGGAGGCACGCACCCTCCTCGAGACCACCGATTGGACCGTCGATGCCGTCGCGACCGCCTGCGGATTCGGCAGCGGGGTCACATTGCGACAGAAATTCGCTGCGGCCTACCAGGTTCCGCCAAGCGCGTACCGCAAGCAGTTCGCTGTGGGCGAGCTGTAATCACCTCTACCGGCACGGCTCACCGAACCACGAAGTGCCCCATCAGCGTGACCAACACGAGCGCGATGTCCCTGGGGAGCGCTTGCCGTGGATCGCTCCCGTGCGACCTTCGACCACTTTATTACCTGCAAGTAGATTTACCAAAGTGCAACACTGTCCGCGCGCATCGTGGCAGAGTTCGTGCTATGCGCCCGCTGAAGATCTTCGGTGTGATCGTCGTTTTGGTGGCCTTGGCGTTCGCGCCGGTCGCAGTTCCACGCGCCGACGCGGCGCCTCGTTCAGTTTCCGCGTGTATCCCGGTCGCAACGCCTGCCGAGCGTGCAGCGCTGGCCGATCTGACGGACCCGTCGGACATCAAGACCTACCAAGACGCGGCCGACAAGATTTCGGAGTTGCGCGCCGCCTTGTCGAAACCGAACGACTACCGCGGAACGTTCCCCATCGCATTTGACGAGATCCTCAAGCTCGTCGGTCCGAGCATCAAGTCGGGGATCTATGACGACCCGGTGTGGGCCACGAACCTGGCCATCGAGGTGGTGCGCCTCTACGTCAGCGCCCTGCACGACTTCGTCACCGGCGCAAGGCCGCCCGCGCACTGGTGGCAGGCACTGCGGCTGACCGAACAGTGTGACCGAAGCCCGGGTCGGGTGCTGATGGGTCAGATCTTCGCCCACCTGATCATCGACTTCCCCAACGCACTCGTCACCGTCAAGTCCGAGCCGCGCCACACTCGCGACTTCTACACGTTCGGCGGCGCACTCGTCGATGCCACTCCGGCAATCATCGCAGCGTTCAAGAGAACCTACGGTGTAGATCTCGAACCGTTGTTCACCGCGTGGTTCCTCGGTGACATCATCGGCGACCAGCGCGCCACGACCGTGCTGTTCCAGTCGACGCGAACCGCAGCCTGGGTCAACAACTTCGGACTGCAGAACCCCGCTCTGCACGACGCCACGGTCGCCGAGATGTGGGTGCTCTACGAGAACGCCACCATCTTCATGAACATCCTCGAGGATCTCGACCAGATCTGACCGAATCGCGGAGGACACACGACGCCGCCGACCGTCGCGAGTAGCTCGCGACGGTCGGCGGTTGGTCGAGTCAGGCAGCGCTTGCGTGCACCGCGTCCTCGACCGGCTCCAACGCCTGCTCGATGATGGCGGCCACGTCGACCATCGGCCGGACCTCGAGCGCATCGAGGACCTCGGCGGGCACGTCGTCGAGATCGGGTTCGTTGCGCTGCGGGATGAACACGGTCGTCAGTCCGTTGCGTTGGGCGGCAAGCAGCTTCTGCTTGACCCCACCGATCGGCAGCACCCGCCCGTTGAGCGTGACCTCGCCGGTCATACCCACGTCGGCACGCACCTTGCGGCCGGTCGCCATCGACACCAGCGCGGTGACCATGGTGACACCGGCGCTCGGACCGTCCTTCGGCACCGCGCCGGCCGGCACATGGACGTGGATCGTCTTGTCCAGCACGGCCCGATCGATGCCGAGTTCGTCGGCGTGGGCACGCACATACGACAGCGCGATCTGCGCCGACTCCTTCATCACATCGCCGAGCTGGCCGGTCAGTTTCAGCCCGGCCTCGCCGGCGTTGCTGTTGGCCTCGATGAACAGGACGTCGCCGCCCATGCCGGTGACCGCCAGGCCGGTGGCCACGCCGGGCACCGCGGTCCGTTCGGCCGACTCGGGGGTGAATCGCGGACGTCCGATGAACTCCTTGAGGTCGGACTCGCCGATCTCTACGGGCGCGTGCGCCTTCCCTGACTCGAGGTTCGTCGCAGCCTTGCGGAGCAACTTGGCGAGCAGCCGTTCGAACTGTCGCACACCGGGTTCGCGGGTGTAGTTCGCGGCGATCTCACGCAGTGCGTCGTCAGCGACGGTCACTTCGTCGGCGGTCAGGGCCGCCCGGTCGGCCTGCCGCGGGAGCAGGAAGTCCCGAGCGATGGCCACCTTGTCGTCCTCGGTGTAGCCGTCGATGGTCACCAGTTCCATCCGGTCGAGCAGTGCCGACGGGATGTTCTCGATGACATTTGCGGTCGCCAGGAACAGGACGTCGGACAGGTCCAGGTCCAGATCCAGGTAGTGATCGCGGAAGGTGTGGTTCTGCGCGGGGTCGAGCACCTCGAGTAGCGCCGCCGCCGGGTCACCCCGATAATCGGACCCGACCTTGTCGATCTCGTCCAGCAGCACAACGGGATTCATCGATCCCGCTTCGCCGATGGCACGCACGATCCGACCAGGGAGTGCACCGACATAGGTGCGGCGGTGACCACGGATCTCGGCCTCGTCACGCACACCGCCGAGGGCGACGCGCACGAACTTCCGTCCGAGGGCACGGGCCACGGACTCGCCCAGCGAGGTCTTTCCGACTCCGGGCGGGCCGGCCAGCACCATCACGGCGCCCGACCCGCGGCCGCCGACGACCTGCAGCCCGCGTTCGGCACGACGGGCACGCACAGCGAGGTATTCGACGATGCGGTCCTTCACGTCGTCGAGGCCGTGGTGGTCGGCGTCGAGGATCGCGCGGGCGCCTTTGATGTCGGTGGAGTCGTCGGTCCGCACGCTCCACGGCAGGTCGAGCACGGTGTCCAGCCAGGTGCGGATCCAACCGGTCTCCGGCGACTGGTCGCTGGCGCGTTCGAGCTTGCCGACCTCGCGCAGTGCGGCTTCACGCACATTGTCGGGCAGGTCGGCGGATTCGACACGGCCACGATAGTCGTCGGCGCCGTCGGGTTCGTCCTCACCGAGTTCCTTGCGGATCGCGTTGAGCTGCTGGCGCAGCAGGAATTCCTTCTGCTGCTTCTCCATGCCGCTGCGGACGTCGTCGGCGATCTTGTCGCTGACCTCGGTCTCGGCGATGTGTTCACCGGTCCACTCGGTCAGCAACGTGAGACGTTCTGCGACGTCGGGGGTCTCGAGCAGCCGGCGCTTCTGTTCGTCGGTCAGCCACGAGCTGTAGCCGGCGGTGTCGGCGAGATCCGACGGGTCGGTCAGCTTGTTGACCGCGTCGATGATCTGCCACGCCTCGCGGCGCTGCAGCATCGCCAGAACCAGCTGCTTGTACTCGGCGGCGAGGTGTTTGACCTCGTCGGTGACGGGCTGGGCGTCGACCTCGGTGACCTCCACCCACAGGGCGGCGCCCGGCCCGGACGTCCCGGTGCCGATGTGTGCGCGCTGCTCACCCTTGACCACGGCCGCGGTTCCGCCGCCGGGGATACGGCCCACCTGCACGATCGAGGCGATCACGCCGTAGGTGGGATAGCGGTCGTCCAGACGCGGGGCGACCAGCAGCTTTCCGGATTCGCCGGCCCGCGCCGCGTCCACGGTCGCCTGAGCGGCGTCGTCGAGCGGGATCGGCACGACCATCCCCGGCAGGACGACCAGATCGGGAACGAACAGGACGGGCACTGAATACGTGTTCGACATCAAACCTCCAAAGTTCAGTCTGATGGGCTCAACCTGGGTGGCGGGATGTTTGTTCCCGGGGATATTTCGCCAGGAGCGGACACCTTGCGTGAATCCGCCCCGGCAAACCACCGATACCGGACAACCCTGCGCGATCAGCGACACACCGGCTCACCCGATGGCTACATTCGATGACAAGACGACCCATCCGACCGCCGAGCCCGAGCGAATGAATCACGTGAGAACCGGATCAAACCGTCTGACCCGAGGAGTGCGCTTCATGTCCGTTTCGACTCTCGCTCGCCGCACGATGGTGTCAGTGGCCTGTCTGGCCATGGCACTCAGCGGCTCCCTCTTCCTCACGAACGCGAAGGCGCAGGCCGCGCCGTGCTCCGACGTGGAGGTGATCTTCGCGCGCGGCACCATCGAGCCCGCGCCACCGCTGGGGTTGACCGGCGTCTCCTTCACCGAAGCAGTGCGCGCCCAGCTGCCCGGGAAATCGGTCAGCAGCTACGGCGTGAATTATCCCGCCAGCGACCGGTTCAATGACCGTCTCGCCATCGCCAACTCGGTGACCATCGGCGTGCGCTCGGCGCAATCGCGGATCAAGTACCTCGCCGCCACCTGCCCGAACACCCGGATCGTGCTCGGCGGCTATTCGCAGGGCGCGGTCGTCGCCGGATTCACCACCGCGACCGGCATCGATGTTCCGTCCGAGTACCGGGAGTACGAGAACCAGGTGCCGCCGCCGCTGCCGGCGAACGTCTCCGACAACGTCGCCGCGGTGGTGCTCTTCGCGCCGCCGTCGGACCGGTTCCTGCGTGATGTCGGGTCGCCGGAGATCCAGGTCGACCGCGAATACCAGGCGCGCACCAAGAGCTACTGCATCCCGGGCGACAACATCTGTGACGGATCGCCGGTCGGGCAGCCGAACGGTCTGCATGTGTTGTATTCGGTGAACGGGATGACGCTCGACGCGGCGAGCTACGTCCAGCGAAATCTCTGATCTGACGCCTTAGGTCCACATATGACGAGGGCCGTCACCCAAGTGGGTGGCGGCCCTCGTACGTGGTTGACGGGTTCGGGCAGTGCGCCTCTCGGCGAACGGCCGCTCGAAGCGGCAAATGGGGTGGGGCCCGGGGCAGCTGATCCCGAACGCCGTCGGAATCTACAACTACGCGGCCCCGCGGGTTATTCCGACCGGTGATTCCGGCCGCGCACCTCGGTCTACCCATATGTCCTCCCCGAGCCGACCAGAGGAGCAGCGAGCATCATGACCCGAGAGAACGTGACCGTCACCCTGACCATCGATGTCCCGATCACGGACGTGTTCGCCGTGCTCGCCGACCCGTCCACCCACGGTGCGGTCGACGGCACGGGATGGGTGCGCGACGCCGTCGACTCGGCACCGTTGACCGAGGTCGGCCAGGTCTTCCGGGTGAACATGTATCACTCGAATCACCCGGACGGTGACTACCGGATCTCCAACCAGGTGACAGTCATCGACCCGCCGAAGGCCATTGCGTGGCTGCCCGGCCAGCCGGACGACAACGGCGAACTGGATTTCGGCGGGTGGTTCTGGCGCTACGACCTGACCGCCGTCGATCCGTCGACCACCGAGGTCACGCTCACCTACGACTGGACCGACGTGCCGCCACACATCCGCGAGTACATCCAGTTCCCACCCTTCGGTCTCGACCACCTGGACAACTCGCTGCGCAACATCGCCCGGCTCGCGGCAGATATCGCGCGGACAAGGTGAGTTCGTCGGGTCGGCGAGCGGAGATGACTCGGCGTACCCGCGCCATGGCGCCCTTCAATGCCCCGCGCTGCGACGTTCGGCCGGTTCCGGCTGCTGACACCCATGATTGACCGCCGGCTGGACGTGCGGGGTGAAGCCGATCCCGGAGCGGATGCTCACCGCCGCAACGACACCGCCGAACGCACAGCAACCGGCTGCGATCAGCATTGCCGTCGGGAAGCCCGATCCGAGCGGCTGTCCCGGGCCCGCATCGAGGCCCGCGACCACCGGCAGCACCGCCACCGCCAGCAGGCCGGCCACCCGCGCCACGGCGTTGTTGACGCCCGACGCGGTCCCGGCACGTCCGGGTTCGACCGCGCCCAACGCCGCCGCCGTCAACGGCGCGACCGTGATGGTCATACCGAGACCGAACAGGACGACGGCCGGCAGCACGGCATCGACATATCCTGCGCCCGGCACGATCCGGGCCATCAACGCCAACCCGGTTGCGGCGATCAACGGACCGACCGTCATGGGCAGGCGCGGTCCGGTGATCTGCGCGAGCCGACCGGACAGCGGCGACCCAAACAGCATGATGGTGGTACTCGGCAAGGTGGCGAGTCCGGCTTCGGTGGCCGAGTACCCGAGACTCTGTTGCAGCTGCAGCGCCAACAGGAACAGCGCACCACCGAGGGCGGCGTACACCATCAGCGTGGTGAGGTTGGCCCCGGTGAACTGCCACGACCGGAACAGACTCAGCGGCAACAGGGGTGCCGCAGCCCGCCGTTCGATCACCACGAACGCGACGAGGGCGATGAGTCCGACGATCATCGACGTCACGATCCCGGCTCCCCATCCGCGGGCGGGTCCTTCGATGAGAGCGAAGATCACGCCCGACAGCCCCACGGTGACCGCGATCGCGCCGGCGACGTCAAGCCGATGGGTCGCGGTCCGATCTCGTGATTCCGGCACGTGACGCAGCGCGATCCAGATCGCACCGAGCGCGAGCGGGACACTGACGAAGAACACCCACCGCCAGGACGCCGCGTCGACCAGCCAGCCACCGACGAACGGCCCCAGGGCGGTTGTCGCACCAGACATTCCGGCCCACAAACCGATGGCCCGGCCGCGGTCCTCCTCGGCAATCTCCGCATCGATCAACGCCAACGAGCCGGGCACCACCGCCGCCGCTCCGATGCCCTGCAGAACGCGAGCACCGATGAGCGCCGACTCGGTCGGCGCCAGCGCGCAGGCTGTGGTCGCGACCGCGAACACCCACAGACCGGCGACGAACAGACGTCGTCGCCCGTAGCGGTCGCCGGCGGCACCTCCGGCCAGCAGCAGGGCACTGAGTGTCAGCAGGTAACCGTCGAGCACCCACTGCTGCCCGGTGAGGCCGGTGTCGAGGTCGCGGGCGATCGCCGGGAGCGCAACATTGACCACGGTGCTGTCGAGGAATGCGACTCCCGAACCGAGGACGGCGGCGGCGATCAGCCATCGTCCGGCGGCCGAGGACGCGGCGACCCCGGTCGAGCCCGGGTCGGCACCCGGTGCGGTCATGATGGGTCCACGAGCGCGAGTCTACGTCGAGCCGACAGCACCGCGGCGGACTCGACCTACAACTGGACTGTCGCGACCCAGTACTCGGCGAACCGGTCACCGGTCGCCCGCAGGATGTCGTTGCCGACGAAGCGGGTGGTCCGTCCGTCGCGGGTTCCGACGCCGACCCACCGGCCCGCCACGTGATCTCCGTCGACGAAAGGTCCGACCTCGATGGAGAATTCGATGGAATCGAACATCTCCTTGGTCTCGGCGATCGCCGCGGCGAGTTCGGCCGGGCCGTGCACGTCGTGTCCGGGCCAATGCCCCTGGAAGTTGGCGGTCACGATTCGGCGCGCCTTCTCGGCCAGGAGATCAGCGTCCGACGGCCCATTCCAGACGTCGTCGATCCACCGCCGATAGGTCTCCTGCAACGCCATGTGACCTCCTCGTCGACAGCCTACGCCGACGACCCATAGTTCAGACCGTCACCGAGGACGAATGCGCCGGTCAGGCCGTATAGGTCGGGGTTGAGATTGCAGACGCTCATGACGGCGTAGAGGCCATCGGGGAGGTTCTCGAAGGTTCCGGTGACGGTTCCGTCCCGGTTTGCCACCCCCAGCGGGTCCGTCGCGGCGATGGCGTCGGCGTCGTCGAGGGCCTGCAACAGGCCGAGGACATCGATGGACTGCCCGAGGACGATCGCGATGATGTCTGGGCCGACGATCGGCGCAGCCCGGACCACGTCCACGACTGCGGTGGTGCAGGCGCCCGGAAGTATTCCGCCCAGGGTCCGCGGCACGCCGGTCACCGTGTAGCTGATCTCGCGACCGGACACCTGGATCGAGTACCCCACCCCTTCGGCAAGACCGACGACGGGCTTCGGTTCGGGTCGTGGTGCGGAACTTGCCGTTGCCGGGGCGATGACGGCCATCGTGAACAAGGCCACGAGGGCGACGGCGAATCGGACGAAGATTCTTCTGTACATGAGCGCTCCTGCCGGATGGCCCCCCGTGGACCGGACGTTAGTGGCAGGGAGAGGATCTCGTGGCGAATCGCGCGAATCAGCCGCGGGCGCAGGCATCACCCGTTCCGGACGCGGATGCCCCGCGGTCGTGGGATCCCATGACCGCGGGGCGAAAGGCGATGTGAGTCAGCTCGACCCAGCGGAGATCGCGTGCGACTGGCCGGTGCTCTCGATCGCGATCTTGCGGGGTTTGGCCTTCTCTGCCATCGGGATTGTCACGGTCAGCACGCCGTTGTCGTAGTTGGCGGTGATCCGGGTGGAGTCGATGCCGTCGCCGAGAGTCAGCTGGCGGCGGTAGGCGCCGGAGAACCGTTCACTCGTCAGCCACTGCACGCCTTCGTCCGACGGCGCGCTGCGCTGCGCGGACAGGGTCAGCACCCCGTTGTCGACGTCCACGTCGATGGTTCCCGGGTCCGCGCCGGGCAGGTCGGCGACCAGAACGTAGTGGTCATCCACCTTGTACAGATCGAGCGGCATGAACCGCGGTGTGCGCTGGGTGCCGGCCATCGAGCCGGTCATCAATCCACGAGCAAGCGCATCAACGTCGCTGAACGGATCAAAACGAAGCACAGCTACTCACCTCCTGAATCGCAGGCCACCCACCACCGGTTGTGACAGGTGGCATATCGCTGTACGAGAACGAAGATAGCACTGCTCGGCGGCGTGCGCTAGCACTCACATGCTTCGAGTGCCAACTGTTTCGGACTGCCACACGAAGCCGTCCGGATCGACGAAAGCACCCGCGTCGCTGTTGATCTCGACGCGATGCGATCCGCTGCCCGCCGGGTCGACGCCGGCGTCCTTGGCGGCGGCCTTGCGTCCATAGAGCGCGAGTTTGATCGACCCCGGGTCGGCGGCGAACTCGACGTATTTGCGGCCGAAGCTCTTGGCGACGTCGAGTCCGTGGTCGACGTAGAAGCTCTTGCTCGCCGCGACGTCGGCGGCACCGATCAGCACGACGATGTCGTCGACCTGGCGCGCAGGCGCACCGGTGTCCTTCTTGCTCGACGACGCCACTTTCCAGATCGCGCCGTCGGGTGCCCGGAGCACGCCGCCGTAGCCCCAGAACGACTTCTTCGCGGGTTTGATCTCGGTGGCACCCGCATCGAGCGCGGGACCGAACAGGGAGTCGACGACGGCCGGGTCGGGCACGACGAGCGAGAGGACATAGCCGCGGAACCCGTCTGACGGGCCGTCGGCTGCCCGGAACCGCAACCGGTCGCCGAGTCCGAACACCTTGTCGTAGAAGGTCTTCGCCTGTGTTGTGTCAGGAACTTCGAGGGTGATGGTGTTGATTGATGTCATGTATGTGACGCTAGGCGCCGGGGCGGGGATTGGGCTTCTCGATTCCTGACCGATACGACCTCAACGACCTGACCCGCGGCCCCGATCGTCGACGGCATCGTTCATCGTCACTCAGCTACACCCGATGCCAACTCTCCGGACCATCCGAGCCCGCCGGGTACTCGTCGAGCGGGACCTCGTCGGCGTTCCACGCGTCGATGATCGGTGCGACGATCCGCCAACATTGTTCGGCCGCATCACCGCGGACGGCGAGGGTCGCGTCGCCGTCCAGGATGCCCGACAGCACCTCGGCGTAGGCCCGCAGCGAGCCCTCGCCGAGGTCGGCGGAGAGGTCGGTCCCGGCGAGGTCGAACGGATTGGTACCGTCATGCACGTTGAGGCGCAACGACATCGCGTCCGGACCGAAGGTGAACCGCAGAACGTTCGGCGCCGTGTGGCCGCGGAACTGCGGCGGAAGATGCCGAACCGGGCGGAAGTGCAGGGCGATCTCCTGGATCGCCGGCTGGATCGCCTTGCCGGACCGCAGGATGAAGCGGACTCCGGCCCAGCGTGCGGTCGTGACCTCGAAGGTTGCCTCGGCCAACGTTTCTGTGTTGTTCGACGGGTCGACGCCGTCCTCGTCGACATACGACGGCAGCTCTTTCCCGCCGGCCTCACCCGCGGTGTATCTCGCCCGGCGCGAGGAACGGACGGGATCGCCGTCCCACAGTCGGGTCGCGCGCAGGGCCGCGCCGGTGGCATCACGTAGGTCGCGTTCGTCCAACGACGCAGGTGGGTCCATCGCGACCGCGGCGAGCAGTTCGAGCAGATGGCTCTGCATCATGTCGATCAGCGCGCCGGCCTTGTCGTAGTATCCGGCTCGACCTTCGAGGCCGAGGGTTTCGTCGTAGCGGATCACCACCGACTCGATGTGCTCGGCCGACCACACCGGCTCGAACACCCGGTTGGCGAACCGAACACCCAGCATGTCGAGCAGGATCGACTGACCGAGAAAGTGATCCACCCGGAACACCTGGTTCTCCGGGACGAGGCGTGTGAGCTTCTCGTTGAACTCGCGTGCGCTGTCTTCGTCTGTGCCGAAGGGTTTCTCGAGGGCCAACATCAGATCGTCGGGCAGATCGATCCCGGACATGGCCTCACACGCCTCCTGTGCGACCGACGGCGGCACGGCGAAGTACAGCACCGACCGCCCGTGCGCCTGCTCCAGGACGCTCCGCACACCTTCGGGTGTGCTGATGTCGGCGCGGATGAACCTCGCGTGTTCGGCGACGTCACGCGCCGCTGAACACGCGTCGTCGCCGAAGGACTTCCGCACGCGGTCGCGCCACTCGTCGTCGGTGACGTCGCGTCGTCCGACCCCCACCAGGTGGACATCACGGTCGGGTTCGAGATCGAGCAGCTGCGCGAGAGCGGGCAACAGCAGGCGTGAGGTCAGGTCGCCCATCGCGCCGCAGATGAACAGGGTCGTGGTGGTTGCCATATCCGACGGTAACCTGGACGGCCACCTCACTGACGTGCTCTCGGATCCTTCGCCATGACCGACCGGCGATAGGCACAATCGAGGGCATGGGTGCTCTCATCGAGGACTACGCCATGATCGGCGACTGCCGAACGGCGGCGCTGATCTCCCGCGACGGTGCCATCGACTGGTTGTGCGTGCCGCGATACGACTCGTCGTCGATCTTCGCCGCTTTGCTCGGCACGGCAGACCACGGGCGCTGGCGACTGGCGCCCCGCGACCCGGATGCCCAGGTGACCCGCCGCTACGACGAGGACACCCTCATTTTGGTCACCCGGTGGGAGACGTCGACCGGCACGGCCGAGGTTCACGAGTTCATGCCGATCGACGCAGGCTCGGTCGACCTGGTCCGCCGCGTGGTGGGGGTGTCCGGTCACGTGGATTTCGAGACCGACCTGCGTATGCGATTCGACTATGCGAAGTCGATCCCGTGGGTGATGCAGGTGGGCGACGACACCGGGCCCGCGTTGCGGGCCATCGCCGGGCCGGACGCGTGTGTCGTGCGCGGTGTCGCACTACATGCCGACGGCAACGCCCACCGTGGCTTCTTCACCGTCGAACCCGATGTCACCGTGGACCTCACGCTGTCCTGGTATCACTCACACCGAGCAGAACCGCCACCGCCGGTCGTCGACGATGTTCTCGCTCACACGCACGAATGGTGGCGGACCTGGGCCGGCCGCATCGATCACACCGGGCCGCACCACGAACTCGTCATCCGTTCGCTGATCACGTTGCGCGCGTTGAGCAATCTGGACACCGGCGGGATCGTCGCCGCGGCCACCACGTCGCTACCCGAGCAGTTCGGGGGCGCCCGCAACTGGGACTATCGCTACGTCTGGCTGCGCGACGCCTCCCTGACGCTGGAGGCTCTGGTCACGCACGGCTTCCTGAACGTCGCCGAACACTGGCGAATGTGGTTGATGCGAGCCATCGCCGGCGACACCGAAGACATCCAGATCATGTATGGCATTGCCGGGGAGCGTGATCTGATCGAACGCGAGGTGCCGCAGCTGCCGGGGTACGAGAACTCGGCACCGGTTCGCGTGGGCAACGGCGCGGTCGATCAATACCAGGGTGACGTGATCGGGGAGGTGATGGTCGGCCTCGACGATGCGCGCGAAGCCGGCCTCGCCGAAACACCGCTGTCGTGGTCACTACAAAAGGCGCTGCTCGAACAGGTAGAGGCCAACCTGGAGCGACTCGACAACGGTATCTGGGAGATGCGTGGTGAGCCACGGATGTTCACCCAGTCGCGAGCGATGAAGTGGGCGGCGTTCGACCGGGGCGTGCGTGCGGTGCAACGACACGGACTCGACGGCTCACCGGAGCACTGGGGTGAACTGCGGGACCGCATCCGGGCCGAGATCGACTCGGAATGCGTTGACCCGCAGTCCGGTTGCTTCGTCCAGTACGCCGGCTCCGACGAAGTGGATGCCTCACTTCTCCTGCTGCCACAGGTGGGATTCTGCGCCGCCGACGATCCGCGGATGCTCGCCACCGTGGACAGGATCGAGCAGACCCTGGTGCGCGGCGGCCTCGTGCTGCGCTATCGCACCTCGACCGGTGTCGACGGCCTGGCCGGTGACGAGCATCCGTTCCTGGCGTGCACGTTTTGGCTGGTGACCCAGTACGCGCGAAGCGGACGTCGCGACGACGCCGAAGCGCTGATGGCGACCGCGGTCGCCACCGCCAACGACGTCGGGTTGTTCTCCGAGGAGTACAACGTCGACGAGCGACGACAGGCCGGTAACACCCCGCAGGCACTGTCGCACTTGGCATTCGTCCGGGCCGCTGACGCGCTCGCGGAATCGTGAACGCGGTCGGTCATCGGTGAGCCCACCACATTCGGCGAGCCGGCACCTACCCCGTCAGGTGCGCGAGGCCTGCCATCAGGTCGTCTCGATTGCCGGCTGCCTCCGCGAAGCGCAGCGGCTTCACATTCTCCACGAGGATCTCGCGTGTCGCGGTCGGCAGAAGAGTCATCACCTCGTCGACGAAGTCGTTCAGCGGCATCGCCCACTCTGCTTCCGCCTGCCCGGGCATCAGGTCGGTCTGCACCGCAGGGGGAACCAACTCCAGCACGCCGACGGAGGTATCGGCCAGCTGTATCCGCAGGCTGTCGGTGAACGAGTGGATCGCCGACTTCGTGGCGCTGTAGGTGGGTGTGCCGGCCATCGGCGTGAACGCGAGACCCGACGAGACCGTCACAATGGTCGCATCGGGTAGCGCGACGAGGTGTTCGACGAAACCGGCGATCAGACGCAGTGGTCCGAGGATGTTGGTCTGCACCTCGGTGACCGCAGTCTGGATGAACGCCGGGTCGCTGAGGTCTTCGGAGCGCATCAGACCGGCCATCGTGATCAACACGTTGGTCTCCGGGAACCGTTGCCGCACTTCCGTGACCGCGCGATCGACGTCGTCGGCATCGGCGACGTCGATACGGATGGTCTCGATTCCCGGATGGTCACGTGCGATCCGGGCGAGCATGTCGGTTCGCCGACCACCGATGATGATCCGATTGCCGGCGTCGAACAAGCGCAATGCAAGCTCCAATCCGATTCCCGAGGTCGCGCCCGGGATGAAGATGGTGTTGCCGCTGATTCGCATGGGATCTCCTGACGATGTGGGTTGGTCTGTGCCACCACCCAGTTCAACGTCGGCCGGCGGCGACGACAAGGACGTGGTGATCGGGGGATCGACGATCCCTGGATACGCCGGCACCGATGGGAGACAGTGGACCGGATGCGGCCGCATCCGGCGGCGGCATGGACGAGGGCAGGAGTCGGACGATGGCGATCGATCGGGCCGGACTCGCGGAGTTCCTTCGCAACCGGCGGGAAGCGCTGCAACCGGCGGACGTCGGGCTTCCCCCGGGCGCGCGACGTCGCACCGGCGGATTGCGTCGTGAGGAGGTGGCGATGCTGGTGGGCATGTCGACCGACTACTACACGCGTCTCGAACAACGGCGTGGACCGCACCCATCCGAGCAGATGCTGGCGGCACTGGCCCGCGGACTGCATCTGTCGCTCGACGAGCGCGACCACCTTTTCCGCCTCGGCGGGCAGCACGCCCCAGGACGTACGGGCGTCGGCGATCACGTCGGCCCCGGGATGATGCGGATCATCGACCGGCTTTCCGACACACCCGCGATGGTCGTCAACAGCGCGGGCGACACGTTGCTGCAGACCGCACCGGCGGTCGCGCTGGTCGGGGACGAGACCCACTTCACCGGCTTGCGCCGCAGTATCGCCTACCGGTGGTTCACCGAATCGGCTACACGACAACGCTTTCCCGCCGACGACCACGACCACCACGCCCGCGCACACGCCGGCAGGTTGCGCGCAGCAGCGACCCGCGAGGGGCCTTCCTCGCGGGCCGCCGAGGTCGCCGATGCCCTACTGCCGCTCAGTCCCCACTTCGCCGAGCTGTGGAAGAACCATGACGTCAGCGTGCGGCTCACCGACCAGAAGAAGCGGCTGCTGCACCCCGAGCTCGGCCTCATCGAGGTCTTCTGCCAGACCCTGCTCGACCCCGACAGCACTCAGATACTGCTCGTCTACACCGCCACCCCCGGCACCGAGAGCCACCAGAAACTCGGAATGCTCGCAGCGGTGAGCGTCTGATCAGAACGAATACCGAACGCCGGTCAGGTCCTCGCCGACCTCCCACAGACGCTTCCCGAGACCGGGGTCCTGGACGCGTGGGCTCGGCCGGACGAGCACCGGCGGACCGCTGAGTTCCAGAGGGCCCGAGGGTCCGTAGTACTGACCGCCGATCGCGGTCGGATCGGTGGCCGCCCGCACCGACGGGAGGGCGCCCTGCGGGCCCTCCATGATGAAGGTCCGGCGAATCCAGTGCAACGACGGTGTGGTGAACAACCAGCTGAGCACCTTACCCGAGTCGCGCATGACCCCGCTGTGTGTCGCGCCGGGATGCGCTGCCACCGAGATCGGCGTCGAGTGGCCGGCCATGGTGAGTCGGCGCTGCAGCTGTACGGCGAACACCAACTGCGAGAACTTGGCCCGGCGGTATGCGTTCGACGTACTGAACGAGCGCGACATGTCGAGGTCGTCGAAGTCCACCTTTCCTCCGCGGTGTGCATTGCTGCCCACGGTGACCACACGGCCGCTCTCGGCGGCGAGCAGGCGTGGAAGCAACCGTCCGGTCAGGGCGAAGTGTCCGAGGAAGTTGGTACCGAAGTCCATCTCGAATCCGTCCACGGTCAGTTCCCGATGACCGGCCATCACCCCGGCATTGTTGATCAGGACGTCCACGACTGGATGGGTGGCGATGATCTCGTCGGCGGCTTTGCGAATCGAACTGAGGTCGCTGAGGTCGGTTTGCACCACCGAGACCTGACCGTCGGGGAACGAGTTGAGCACGTCGGAGCGGGCCGCGGAAGCGGTGTCGACGTTGCGGCACGCCATCACCACATGAGCACCGAGTCCGGCGAGATGTCGGACGGTCTCGAAGCCTATCCCCGAGTTCGCGCCGGTGACCACCACCACGCGGCCGTCCATCCGAGGTGCCTGCGACGGTCCCCATCCAGCATGCATCGATCTGCGCTGCTCCGAACCACCCTGCGCCATTGCCAAACCTCCCCGGTCTCGAGAGTTGATTCACGATACCGAGGAGTCACGACGATGGGGCATGGGGCTTGCGACATGTGATCATGACCCAGCCGTCGTCGCGGGCGTCCACCGCGACATCCTCGACGGTGCCGTCGAGCAATCGCCAGGCGTAGCCGTCGACAGGCAGGGGCAGCCCGTCGACGAGTCGCCCGGTCACGCACGCGCTCGTGGCGTCGCGATGCACTGTGACCGCGCAGCGCAGTGGCTGCGATTCCGCCGAGCAGGCGACGACGAGACCGCACATGGCGTCGACGGCGAGTATGAGGTCGGTGGTGCAGTCCGACTCGACGCCGATGTCGGACAGCACGTCTCGGACGACGTGTCTGACCGTGCTCACCCGCTCCGCGGCCGCGGAGACGGTGATCTCTACAGAGGTGTCGTACGGCACTTCCATGAAACGACCTGTTGCCGGGTTGGGAACTCGTCCTTCGTTGTCGGCGGGGTGTACCCGACGTTCGGGCGGCCAAACCTCGGCCCGCCGGCGGAGGGAAACGTCGGAAAGAAGTTGTGTTGTCCGCGTGTACGTATCGCGGATACGGGTAACCGAGCATGACGCGGGCACGTGGAGTTGCGGCCCGGGGACTAGGAGGACCGATGCGTGCAGTCACGTGGCAGGGCAAGCGAAGTGTGAGCGTCGAGGAGGTCGCGGACCCCAAGATCGAGGAACCGTCCGATGCGATCATCAAGGTGACCTCGACGAACATCTGCGGTTCGGATCTACACCTCTACGAGGTGCTCGGGGCTTTCATGGAACCGGGAGACATCCTCGGTCACGAACCGATGGGGATCGTCGAGGAGGTCGGCCCCGACGCCGGCGATCTCCGGGTCGGCGACCGGGTGGTGATCCCGTTCCAGATCTCGTGTGGCGCCTGCTACATGTGTGGCCAAGACCTGTACACCCAATGCGAGACGACCCAGGTCCGCGACCAGGGCATGGGCGCCGCTCTCTTCGGCTACTCGAAGTTGTACGGCTCGGTTCCCGGCGGACAAGCCGAGTACCTGCGGGTGCCGCAGGCCCAGTTCACCCACATCAAGGTCCCGGGCGAGGCGCCGGACTCACGCTACGTCTACCTGTCCGACGTGCTGCCCACGGCGTGGCAGGCCGTCGAGTACGCCGACATCCCGCCGGGCGGAACGGTGACCGTGCTCGGACTCGGCCCAATCGGCGACATGGCCGCCCGCATCGCGCATCACCGCGGCGCCCAGGTGATCGGGGTGGACCGCGTCCCGGAACGCCTGGCCCGCTTGGAGTCCCGCGGCATTCCCACCATCGATCTCGGCGCGGTGGACGATGTCGCCGAGGTGATCCGGGACCGCACCCAGGGCCGTGGCACCGATGCGGTGATCGACGCGGTCGGGATGGAAGCGCACGGCTCACCGGTGAACAAGATGATGCAGCGGATCGTCGGCGCATTGCCGGACACGGTTGCCGAGACGATGATGAAGCAGGCCGGGCTCGACCGGCTGTCCGCGCTGTACACGGCCATCGACGTGGTCCGCCGCGGCGGGACCCTGTCGGTGATCGGCGTCTACGGCGGTACCGCCGACCCGCTGCCATTGATGACGTTGTTCGACAAGCAGATCCAGATCCGTATGGGGCAGGCCAACGTCAAGAAGTGGATACCGTCCATCATGCCGTTGCTCGGCGACGACGACCCGCTGGGCGTCGACTCCTTCGCGTCACACGAGTTGCCGCTCGACGACGCCCCGCACGCCTACGACATCTTCCAACGGAAGGTCGACGGCGCCGTCAAGATGGTTCTGAAACCCTGATCTCGCCGGTCCGGTCGCGGCCCGTTGATCGAGTAGCCCACGAGCCACCCACCCCGCTGATCGAGTAGCCCGCGAGCCGCCCCATCCGCTGATCGAGTAGCCCGCGAGCCGCCCCATCCGCTGATCGAGTAGCCCGCGAGCCGCGCCATACCGCTGATCGAGTAGCCCGCGAGCCGCTAGGCGAGCGAGCGTATCGAGATCCCCCGAGAGATCACTCCCCGGAAACCCCATCACCCGCATCCGGTTTCGCAGCCATCTCATCCCGCAACCGGTTCAGCGTCCGCGACAGCAACCGTGAGACGTGCATCTGTGAGATCCCGATCTCGGCGGCGATCTCGCTCTGCGACATCGCCTGAAAGAACCTCAACGACAAGATCTCTCGCTCACGTTCCGGTAGCCGCTCCAGCGCAGGCCGCAGCGTGACGTACTCCTCGACCTGCGCAAACCGGGTGTCGTCCTCGCCCAGGGTGTCGCGGATGGATCGGTTGTCGTCGTCTCCGTCGGGCTCGGCGTCGATGGACATCGCGGTGTACGCCGACCTCGCCATCAACCCGTCGATCACTTCATCGACGGGCATGTCAAGGTGGCGGGCGAGCTCCGACGGCCGCGGCGACCGTCCCAACTGTTGCACCAACTCGTCGCTGGCACGCCCGATCCGCAGAGATGATTCCTTGGCCCGGCGCGGGACACGCATCGACCACATGCTGTCGCGGAAATGTCGGCGAACCTCACCCATGACAGTCGGCACCGCGAATGACAGGAAGTTGTTGCCTCGCTCGGCGTCGAACCGGTCGACGGCGTTCACCACGCCGACGCGTGCAACCTGCAGCAGGTCGTCGAACGCCTCACCGCGGTCACTGAAGCGCCGCGCGACATGCTCGGCGAGCGGCAGGCAGCGTTCGACCACCTCGGCGCGGATATCCGACCGCCGATGGTCATCGGATTCTTGCCGCATCTCACGCAGCCGGGCGGGTACGTCGGCATAGTCGTCGCTGCCGGAGCCGCGTCGCGTCGCCGGCTTGTCGGTCTCCTCGGGTGCAGGCACCTCGGCCGCATCGGTTGACTCGTGCTCGCTGGTCGCGACGGGCCCGGAATCGGCCGATGGTGTCGACGGCAAACGACCCTCCGATCTCGACTCATGCGCGGCCATATGGCGACGATATCGGTTTCCCGGTCGATGCCCATCGCAAACATCGCTTGAAGACCCAGCGTCCGCATCGTACGGTGGGTACAGCGGTTCAGTGAAAAGCTGCGCGCGAGCGACCACGTACCGCGTGGGCCGTTCGCACCCGATCCCTACCGAACGGGCGTGCTCGATGAACCTGACGACCCAGACCACGTTCCAGCCGTCACACGACGAAACCACCGGACGTTCCAAGGTCAGCGACAACTCGTTGACCGCCACCAAGTCATTTTGCGTGCAACGGTTTTCCGGCGAGATCGATATGCAGACCGCACCCGATTTCGCCGCTGCCCTCGATCGCGTGCTGACGCAAGGTCCAGAATGCGTCGTACTCGACCTGTCCGGCGTCGGCTTCGTCGGCGCGTCGGGTTTGTCCATCCTGGCCCGCTTTGCTTCCGACGCCGCAGCTCAGCACATGCCGGTTGCGGTCGTGTGCCGCCGAAGCGTCGCACGGCCTATCGAGGCGTGCCAGCTCGATGAGATGGTGTCCCTGCACACGTCCGTGGACGAGGCCGGCTCCGCACTCGCCGGTCACCGGCTGGCCTCGTAGCAGTTTCAATCGACGCCCGGTGGCGTTGCGCTACATACAATTCCGGCACGTAGCAGCGCCACCGGGTGAAAGCTGTAGAACTGGGCGATAATTAGTCGACGTGGTGTTCCGCGTTATTCGAGAATCAGTGTGTGGCGCGGCGCTTGACAAAACGGACGACGACCTGCCGATTCGATCCGCCAGGTACGTACGCGACGGACTGCGCATCGGTGACCGTTTCCACCACTCGCCATCCGAATCCGGAGGTGTCGAGCTCGAAGCCGTTGTCGAGCCAGCCCTCGATCTGCGCCGTCATCCCGTGTGGTCCGACGGCCAGGGAGACGTCGACGCAGCGGTCTGGTTCGGAGGCGGCGATCATCTGCGAACAGATCTCGTCGACACCCAGTTTGACGTCGGCCACGTCGTCGATGGTCCAGTCGTCGATGAGGAGGGTCCGCTCCACCACCGACCGCACGATGGGCAGCCGGTCCGCATGGGCGATCACCGACAGTTTCACGGGAGCGCCTGCGGCCTCCGCAACAGCGTCGATCACCTCATGTTCGTCGGTGATCCCTCGAGAGTCGCCCACTGTCACTCCTCACACGGTGGTCTCGGTGTCGTCCTATTGTTACCCCGCCGCGGACCAAGCGAAACAGCACACGCGGCGAGGTCGGCGCCAAATGCGCGGTCAGCCGTCCCGGGCGTCGTCCTCTTCGCGGCGTTCGGCCTCGTCGATCCGACGTCGGCGCATCCGTTCGCGGTAGCCGTAGGTGGCGCGCAGCACATCGTCGTAGCTGTCGGCGCTCGAGCCCAGACCACCGGCGACCATACCCATCGAGGTCGCCAGCCACGCCAGGTACGCGTAATCCCGGAACCCAACCGGGTGCCCGAGTTGTTCTGCCATGTACTGCGATTCGATGACGACGACGGCAGCGACCAGCGTCGCGACGAACAGACCGACGTACAGGACGACCGCGCTGAAGCCGACCGTGCCGAGGGTGGCGGTGTTGTACAGCCGCCGACGCCAGCGCGGCATCGCACCTGGGCCTTCCCACAAACGGTTGTTGACGATCAGCCAGATCGACGCGAGGGCAACCGACAGCAGGGTGATGAGTCCGAGGCGCCAGGGGCTGAGCGCGTTCGCCATCGACCAGATCGACGAATAGAAGACACCGAACGACGCGGTGGCGGCCGCGGCCGCGGTCATGCCGGTGAGGGTCGGGATCATCCGCCACGGCCGGTTACCCCGGATCATGCCGACGACGAGCCGGAGCCGGCTGAGCGGGCCGGCGGCTACCAGGTACTCGGTGGTGCCGTCGCCGGCACTGCGCCAACGTCCACCCGCCGGGCCCGAATCGTCCCCGTGCCCGCCGGACAACCTGCGCAACACCTGCTCGACACACCGCACCAGGGCGTGCCCGGGGAAGAGACCGAGTGCCGGCGCGCAGATCACGGCCGCGCGGCGGTCATGGTCGAGCTCGACGGTGAGCACGTCCCGGCCCTGTGCACGCGGCAGCTCGGTCACGAAGATCACCGCATCCGTCTCGTCCTCGGCGCGCCCGGCCCACCCCGCTTCCAGGTCACCCTGCGGCGATGCGTGCAACGCCGCTTCCTCGGTGACGGTGAATCCGCGGAAACCGACTTCGTTCTCGTCGAGGACCCGCCGGATACGTCGATCCGCGTGCTCGACGATCGTTGCCGGCAGTCCCGGCTCGGTCACGATGCGAAGGCCGCCCGGACGTCGAGGCGTGCGTGAGGTCTCCATCGCGCAGCAGCGTACCCGGCAGTCCTCGCTTCTACGCCTGGGATCGAACGGGTTTGGCAATCGGACAATCGGGAACTCGTAGTGCGAACTGTCGGTTCCAATCGATGGGAGCATCTGATGGCTATCTGCGACGTGTGCGGAAACGACTATCAACGCTCGATGACGATCACAGTGAACAACGGCGCCGAACAGAGCGAAGGGGTGTTCGACAGCTTCGAATGCGCGATCGAAGCGTTGGCGCCTCGATGCGCGCACTGCGGGTGCCGGGTGATCGGCCACGGGGTGGAGAGCAGCGGAACCGTGTATTGCTGCGCGCACTGTGCCCGCGAGTCCGGCGCCTCCGGTGTCGCCGACAATGCCGGCGCCACCGCCGCGATCGACCATCTGACCGGTGAGCAGGGATTCCGGTGACCGCCGGGACGGACGGGCCGGGACAGGTCCCGCGCGACACTCACGGCAGCGGTCTGGGGCATCGTCGCACGGCAACCGTCGCGCACCGCTTCACAGCTGCCGGCCTGGCCGGGTATGTCGTGCTGGCAGCCGGCGTCGTGCTGATCGTCATCGCGCTCGGCGCGGCCGCAGGCGGACGCGGTGGGGTCGCCTGGATCGGCCTCGCTGCAGCGGTCGTCTGCGTGGCCGGACTCGGACTGCTGGCTGCCGCGCGGCGGTCGGCGTCGGCGCTCCCGCCGGACGCACCGCGGCCCGAACAGGACCCGTTGCAGCCCGAGGTGACCCTCGAGGACGAGGAGTCCTACGAGTCGCGGTTTCCCCGCGGGAAGAGCGATCCGCGGAACCCGCCTGCTTCTTGAGGCCCGACTGCTCAGGGAGCCTTTCTGGTCCCTGAGGAACGAGGCGCTAGGAGACTGCTGAATAATCGGCGTTGGTTTTCGGCGTGTGGTGGGCGGGTTGTGGCTGTTGGGCTGGGATCCTGGTGGGTATGCAGGGTGAGTTTGATCGCCAGGGTGAGTTTTTGGATGTGAACTCGGTGGTGGGTCATTTGCTGGCCGAAGGCAGCG
>NZ_JAZDUF010000007.1:0-295898 GCF_036350415.1 Gordonia sesuvii | reverse complement strand
CTACACGCCAGCACACGACTGCTCGACTGGTCACGCTGGCGGCGACAACACCAGCAACGAGCTCGACAGTGCCACCAAAACCGCAGGTCAAAACCACACTAGACACGATCTACGGCTGTAGTACTAGGCGAGCGACGTATCGAGACCTCTTGCGGCTTAACAGGTCTCGATACGCCACTCGGCTTGCGCCTCGTGGCTACTCGACCATCGGAGGGGTGGTGGCTACTCGACGGTCGGAGGGGTCGTGGCTACTCGGCCATCGGTTGAGGCGTCCACCGACACTCCCGCAGGGCAATCCGCCCGGAGTGAATCGGCACCCCCTCGGCGGCAAGCCTTTCCAGCTGCCGGGAGGCCAGGTGCGCGGCCGGTCGTCCGGAGGCCGGGACCACTCGATGCCACGGCAGGTCGGCCGAGTCGGTACGCATGATCCATCCGACGATGCGCGGACTCGGCAGTCCGGCCGCGTGCGCGAGGTCGCCGTACGTGGTCACGCTGCCCGTCGGTATCGCGGCCACGAGGCTGCGGACCCGTTCGACGTCGGCGTCGGTGACTGCGGCCACGCTCAGGCCCCGTCCAGCCGTTCGCGGATCAGCCGAGCGGTGAGCGCGGGTTCGAGGTAGGGCACCATGTGCCCGCAGTCGGCGTGCACGACATGTATCGAGTCCTCGTCGGCGCAGGCCTCGAGAAATCCGGGGTGCACGAACGGCGGGTCCACCCGATCGGCGACGACGATGCTCGTCGGGATGCCCCTCGGGGGCAAAACCGCGTCGCGCGCCATCTCGCTCCACGCCGTCGCGGCGGCGGCCGCGCTGACCCGCCAACCCACCCGACCGTTGTCCAAGGGATGCAGATGCTCGTCGATCTCCTTGTCCAGCAATCGTTCCGGGATGTCCGCCCACCCTTCCTCGCGTTTCGCGGCGCGTGCTGCGTCGGGATCGGCGTAGTCCCAGTGGGCCAGGCTGTCGGTGGCGACCTGCAGCGCCCACGTCGGGTCCAGACCCTGCGCCGGGTCCAGGAGCACCAGCCCGCGGACGGCGCCGCCGAGGCGATGCGCGAGGCGGACCGCCAGGGCGCCGCCGAACGAGTGCCCGACGACGACGAACGGCTCGGCGGCACTCGGGATGTGCTCGGCGACGACCGCCACCAGCGCGTCGGTGTGGTCGGTGAACGACCACGGCGGCGTCCACGGCGACCGACCGTGCCCGAGCAGGTCGGGCGCGACGACCCGGACGTCGGACAGATGCTCGCACGCCAGCGCCTGCCACCTCAGCCCGTGCCCGGTCAGCCCGTGCAACGCGAGCACGGTCGGCGTCGTCGGCGCCGCCGGCCCGAACACGTGAGTGGTCAATGACATGACGCCATCCTGCCGTAGGCGGGCACCCGGCGGCGACGTGCGCATCGGGCCCGCCTCCGTCGCGACCGTTGTCGGGGCCGCATGCTTCGATGGAGAAATGGTCCGACGCAGTGATGCCACCGCCCCGGGTGGCGGGTCCGCCCTGCGTACCCGGCTCACCCCTGCGCCGACCGTCGACGACCGGCGACGACGCTGGCCGGCCCACGTGTCCCGGGTCATCGACTCCTCGGTGACGCGTGAGACGGACCGCCCGTGGTCCCCGATCCGGGTGCACGGCGGCCCCGGCACCGGCAAGACCTCGGTGATCGTCGACGCCGCGGTGGCACGTCTGCTGCGCGACGACGTCGACGCCGAGTCGGTGCTGGTACTCGCCGCGTCACGGCGCGCCGCCGCGTCCCTGCGCGAGGAGATCACCCGGCGGGTCCTGGCGGCGTCCACCGACGTGGCCGGCACCGGCCCGGAAGATCGGGCCCTGCGCGAGCCCCTGGTCCGGACCGTACATTCCTACGCGTTCGCGGTGCTCCGATTGCAGGCGTCGGCCCACGGCAATCCGCCACCCCGGCTGATCACCGGATCCGAGCAGGACATGGTGCTGCGGGAACTGCTCGCCGGCGACATCGAGGACGGCGCCCAGTATTGGCCGGAGCGACTGCGACCCGCGTTGGGCACCGACGGGTTCGCACAGGCCCTGCGCGACCTGATGATGCGCGCCGCGGAACGGGGCGTTGGCCCGGAGGAACTCGGCGCACTCGGCCGCGAGCACCGCCGGCCCGAATGGGTGGCGGCCGGTCGGGCCTACGCGCAGTACGAGCAGAACATGCTGTTGCGCGGGGTGGTGGGTGCCGACGCCCCCGGTGCTTCGGCGCCCGCGGTGGACGCGGCGGAACTCATCGGGTCGGCGCTGTCCGCGTTCGCCACCGACCCCGACCTGTTGGCCGGTCAGCGGCGGCGCATCCGGCATCTGTTGGTCGACGACGCACAACACCTCGATCCGCAGGCCGCCGGGCTGGTGACGTTGATCGGCACGGGTGCCGATTCGACGATCATCGCCGCCGACACGGACCAATCGGTGTTCGGCTTCCGCGGTGCGAGCCCGCGGTTCGCCGACGGGCTCGCGGAGTCCGGATCAGCGCGGGACATCGTGCTGGACAGCTCTTTTCGTACCCATCCCGAGATCGCCGCGGTCGGGGCGGCGCTCACCGCGCGCCTACCCGGCGCCCGCCCACACCCGTACCCGGAGCCGGAGGATCTCCGGCGCGATGACGACGCCGACATCCCCACGGGATTCGGCGACGGCGCGGAGGTGAGGGTGTTCAGTTCGTCGGCCAAGGAAGCCACCGCGGTGGCCGACCTGCTGCGACGTGCTCACCTGTTCGGCGGCGTGCCCTGGTCGCGGATGGCGGTCATCGTGCGTTCGGTGTCGCTGGCGCTGCCCGCGCTTCGTCGTGCGTTCCGGTCGGCCGGCGTACCGGTCACGACCCCGACCAGCGACCTGCCGCTGCATCGTCAGCGCGCGGTCGCCGCCCTGATGCAGGTGCTGCGGGTGGTGGCGGCGCGGGAGTCCGAACCGGACGTGGCTGCCGAGGAATTCACCGTCGACGATGCGGTCGCCCTGCTGGGCGGTCCGATCGGCGGCGCCGACCCGGGGGCGATGCGGCGCCTGCGGCGCGGGGTGCGGCGGCTCGACGAACGCACCGGCGGGGGCGCCGCCACCGACTCGCTGATCGCGATCCGGCACGCGCTGATCGACCGCACGTCGGCGGAGAAGTACGTCCGCGGACTCACCGATGCGGAGGCCCGACCGCTGGTCCGCACGCTCGACGTCATCGACGCCGCCGATCGGGCCCACCGTTCGCGCCGCGGCATCGAGGAAACCCTCTGGGCGGCCTGGCAGACCACCGGCCTGGAACGGCGTTGGGCGTCGAGCGCCATCCGCGGTGGCCCGGCGGGTGAGCAGGCCGACCGGGATCTCGACGCGGTGATGGCCATGTTCGAGGCGGCCGCGAACTTCGTCGACACGCTGCCGGCCGCCGGGCCGGCCGGTTTCGTCCGCTACCTGGGGGCGTTGCAGATCCCGCGGGACAGTCGCCTCGCCGGGTCGGCCTCCGATGCCGTCACGGTGCTGTCGGCGCACGCCGCCGCCGGCCGCGAATGGGATGTGGTCGCGGTGGCCGGAGTGCTGGACGGCTTGTGGCCGTCGTTGCGCAGTCGCGGCAGTGTCCTGGCGACCGGACAGCTCGTCGACCTGCTCGACGGCGTCGATCCGGATGCCCTCGACACCGTGGCGCGCTCGACCTCGGCGCTCGCCGACGAGCGCCGGCTGCTGCTGGTGGCGTGCACCCGGGCACGCCGACGGCTCCTGGTCACCGCCGTGGACGACGGCGGCGGGGACGCGTCGCCCTCGCGGTTCGTCGTCGAGGTCGCCGACGCGATCCGGCGGTATCGGGGCCTGGCCCCCGCGGACGCGGACGACGACACGGACGTCGCACTCGCCGAGCTGCCGCTCGATCCGGGCGTCGACCGGGTGCTGTCGTTGCCGTCACTGGTGGCGACGCTGCGGTCGGAGGTCGTCGCGGGCATGCACCGACGTTCACCCGACGGCGAACCCGGGCCGCGGGCCGTGGCCGCCGCCGAACTGCTTGCGCAGCTGGCGGATTCCGACATCCCCGGAGCTTCGCCACGCGACTGGTTCGGACTGGGCGGACCGAGTACCGAGACCGCCCTGTGGACCCCGGATCGGGGGCCGGTCACCTTGTCGCCGTCCAACGTCGAATCGTTGACCCGCTGCTCGCTGCGGTGGGTCCTCGAACGCCACGGCGGCCGCGACGGTGACGGTACCCCCGCGCTGACCGGCAGCCTCGTGCACACGCTCGTACAGGCAGTCGCCGGACAGATCGACCCGGCCGAGGTCACCGCCGCGCTACGCGGGATCTGGGACCGCGTGGACACCGGTGCGGCGTGGTATTCGGTTCGTGAGCTCGAACGTGCCGAGGGGATGCTCACGAATTTCCGGGACTGGCTGCGGATCTCGCGAGACGAACTGTCGGAGATGGGGGTCGAGGCCGAGATCGACGCGACGGTACCCGCCGGTCCCGGTGCCCCTGACCCCGGTGCCCCCGATACGGGTGAACGCGGACCCGATGACACCGAGATGGCGGTTCGGTTGCGCGGACGGATCGACCGCCTGGAACGTGACGCCCAGGGTCGGCCGGTGGTGGTGGACGTGAAGACCGCGAAGACGGCGGTGTCCAAGGCGGACGCGCAGGACCACGCGCAGCTGGCGACCTACCAGCTCGCCCTGGCGCTCGGCGGAACCGCGGAATCGGGCACGGCGCCTGCCGAACCCGGCGGTGGGCGACTGGTCTACGTGTCGTCGGCCAACAAGAACACCGGCGCCGCGGAACGGGTGCAGGACCCACTCACCACCGAACAGGTCGACGAATGGATCTCCGTGGTGCGGGGCGCCGCCCGTGCCAGCATCGGGCCGGTGTTCGCCGCGACCCGCAACCCCGGCTGCGGCCACTGCGCCCTGTCCACCAGCTGCCCGGCGCAGCTGCGCGGCAAGTCGGTGATCGATGACTGACCGGCCCACCATCTCGGCCGTGGCGATCTCCGCCGCCCTCGGGCTCCCGACACCCACCCCGGAACAGGTCGCGGTGATCGAGGCACCGATGGAACCGGTGCTGGTCGTCGCCGGCGCCGGTGCGGGCAAGACGGAGACGATGGCGGCGCGGGTCGTGTGGCTGGTCGCCAACGGACTCGTCGCACCCGACGAGATCCTCGGTCTCACCTTCACACGCAAGGCGGCCAGCGAGCTCGGCGCGCGCATCAGGCGCCGACTGTCGATGTTGGCGGGTTCACCCGCGTTGCGGGGTTGGGACCCGGACGGTGCCATCGCCGCCCGACTCGGTGGTGGGGACCCCGAGGTCAGCACGTATCACGCCTACGCCGGACGCCTCATCGCCGACTACGGACTGCTGCTGCCGGTGGAGCCCAACTCGACCCTGCTGTCGGAAACCGAGCTGTGGCAGATGGCCTTTGCGGTGGTGTCGAACTGGACGGGCGAGCTGCGCACCACGAAGGTTCCGGCCAGTGTCACCGAGGCGGTGCTGAAGCTCTACGGGGAGATGGCCGAGCATCTCGTCGACATCGACGATCTGCGCCGCGCCGGTGACGATCTGTACGAACTGATCGACACGCTGCCGAAGGGGCCCCGTCAGCGCGACACCCCGACCCAGGCGTTGCTGAAGGTCAAAGACGTCATCGACGAACGGCGCGAACTCATCCCGATGGTCATCGCGCTCGGTGAGACGATGCGGGCGGCGACCGCACTCGACTTCGGCAGCCAGATGTCCCTGGCCGCCCGGCTGGTCATGCGAAATCCGGAAGTGGTTGCGGCCGAGCGGGAATCGTTCAAGGCCGTGTTGCTCGACGAGTACCAGGACACCGGTCACTCGCAACGGGTGTTGCTCGCGACGCTGTTCGGACGCGCACCCGGGAAGCCGAAGCGGGCCGCCTCACGTGACAGGTCGGTGGCGGTGACCGCCGTCGGCGATCCGATCCAGTCGATCTACGGCTGGCGCGGTGCGTCGGCGGCCAACCTGCCCCGCTTCACCGACGATTTCCGACAGTCCGAGTCGTCTCCGGCGCGGCGGCTGGAACTGCTGACGAGCTGGCGCAACGCGGCCCACGCGCTGCGGCTGGCCAACGAGACGTCAGAAGAGCTGCGCCGCAAAGGGATACCGGTGAGTGTGTTGCGGCCCAGGCCGGATGCCCCGACCGGGAGCGTCGACGTGGCGTTGACCGAGACCGTGGTCGACGAACGACGCTGGATCGGCGAGCACATCGAGCGGATCTACCGGGGTGCCGAGACCGCCGGCGAGGCACCGCCGACCACCGCGGTCCTGGTCCGCCGCAACGACGACTCCGCGCCCATCGCCGCCGAACTCGAGAGTCGCGGCATTCCGGCCGAGGTCGTCGGCATCGGTGGGTTGCTGCACGTCCCGGAGATCGAAGATGTGGTGGCGATGCTGCGACTGATCGCCGACCCGATGGCCGGAACCGCGGCGATGCGACTGTTGACCGGCGCGCGATGGCAGCTCGGTGCGGGCGACCTGGCCGCACTGTGGAAGCGTGCCACCGAACTCGCGGCCGTGGAGTTCACCGCGTCCGGCGGCGTCGTCGCCTCCCGGGAAGAGCTCGACGAGGCGCTCGACGCGGTGCTGCCCACCGAGATCGTCGACCGTGCCGGAATCGCCGACGCCCTCGTCGATCCGGGGGAGGCGCATCGGTACAGCTCCGAGGGTTTCGCACGCATCCGGGCGTTCGGTGCACAACTGGAGTCGCTGCGCCGCCGGATCGGGCAGCCGCTGCCGGAACTGGTCGCCGACGTCGAGAACACGATCGGCGTGGCGGTGGAGGCCCAGATCCGGGCCCGCCGCATGCGCGGGGCCATCACCGGCCGTGAGCATCTCGACGCGTTCGCCGAATACGTCACCAGTTACGCCGAACGGCCCGGCGCCAATCTGCCCGGCCTGCTGGCGTTCCTGGATACCGCGGAGACCATCGAGAAGGGACTCGAACCCGGCCGGATCGAGGTGGCCGAGCAGCGGGTGCAGATCCTCACCGTGCACGCGGCGAAGGGGCTGGAATGGGACGTGGTGGTGGTACCGCATCTGTGCGAGAACATCTTTCCCGGCGGTCGCGCGGACACCACCTGGCTCGGCAGCGCGAAGGAGCTGCCGGCCGGCCTGCGAGGTGATCTCGCCGACGACACCAACGCAGAAGGGTTCCCGCCGTTGGACCTGCGCGCGCCCGCCGATCGCAAGGAACTCGAGGCGGCGCTGACCGAGCACAAGGAGGCGATCGCGCAGCGCCGACTCGAGGAGGACCGGCGCCTGCTCTACGTCGCGCTGACCCGGGCCAAACACTCGCTGCTGATCTCGGCGCATCACTGGTCGGAGACGGGAGACCGGCCCCGGGGCGGATCGTCGTTCTTCATCGAGATCCGTGGGATCGTCGCCGCCGCGATAGACGACCCGACGATCGAGTCGACCGGCATGGCGATCCCGATCGACGCACCCGAGCCTCCAGACGGCGCGACGAATCCACTGGCCGACCAGATCGTCAGCGTGCCGTGGCCGCGAGATCCGTTGGGGGAGCGGCGCGACGCGGTGGCCGATGCATCGCGTCTGGTCGCCGATGCCATCGCCCGGCGCGGCACCCCGACGCTGTTCGACCCGACACCGGACACCCCCGCGGCCGACGGTGTGTCCACGAGCGAGGACGAGGAGATCGCCGCGTGGCGATCGGAGGTGGACGCGCTGCTCGCCGAGCACCACCGCACCAATCAGGCAGAGATCGATGTCGCGTTGCCGACGCACCTGTCGGTGAGTCAACTCGTCGAACTCGACGCCGACGAAGCCGCGTTCGCGCGCCGCCTGCGTCGCCCGACGCCCTTCGCGCCGAACCCGACGGCACGCCGCGGCACCGCCTTCCACGCGTGGGTGGAAGGGTGGTTCGGCGCGACGCGCCTACTCGACATCGACGAACTGCCCGGCGCCGCCGACGCCACCGCGGCACCGGACACGGATCTCGACGAGCTGCGCGAGGCATTCCTGGCGTCCCGGTGGGCCCAGCGCAGCCCGACCGAGGTGGAGGTGCCGTTCGAGACGGTGATCGGCCCGACGGTCATCCGCGGCCGCATCGACGCGGTCTTCGCCGAACCCGACGGCGGCTGGCTGGTCGTGGACTGGAAGACCGGATCGGTCCCCGAACCGGCGCGACGCGAGTCGTTGTTCGTTCAGCTCGCGGCCTACCGGATCGCCTGGGCCCAACTCGCCGGGGTGCCGTTGGAGAAGGTCCGGGCGGCATTCCATTACGTGCGCTCCGGCTACACCCTGGAGCCCGATGACCTGCCCGATCGACCCGCTCTCGCTGCACTGTTGGCGAAATGAGCTAGATTCCCCTTCGTGAGCGAACGGCAGCACACGTGAGGCGACCGTCCGGTTTCCGGCGGCGCCTGCGTTCCGAGCACCTGTCCGAGGGGCCCGACTATGCGCTGGTCGATGTCGTCCGGATCCCCGAGCTGCGGCAGAGTCCGGCGCGGGCCATCGGCAAGCGCGTCGTGTACGCCTTCGTCGCGTTGTTCTCCACCGCCGTGCTCGTCTACCTCGACCGGGACGGCTACAGCGACACCCAGGGCGACGGGCTGAGCTTCCTGGACGCGATGTACTACTCCGCGGTGAGCCTGTCGACCACCGGATACGGCGACATCGCCCCGATCACCCCGTTCGCGCGCCTGACCAACCTGCTGATCATCACCCCGCTGCGCGTGCTGTTCCTGATCGTGTTGATCGGAACCACACTGGAGGTGCTGACCAAGGAGTCGCGGCAGGCACTCAAGATCCAACGTTGGAGGAACGCCGTGCGCAATCACACCGTCGTCATCGGGTACGGCACCAAGGGCCGCACCGCCGTGGACGCGATGATCGGCGACGGCACCAAGCCGTCGGAGATCGTGGTGGTCGACGCCGACCCGAACGTGCTCGACGCGGCCGCATCCGACGGACTCGTCACGGTGCGCGGCGACGCCACCAAGTCCGACGTGTTGCGGCTGGCGGGCGTGGCGCACGCGGCCAGCATCGTCGTGGCCGCCAACCGCGACGACACCGCGGTCCTGGCGACCCTGACCGCCCGCGAGATCAACCCGCGCGCCAAGATCGTCGCGTCGATCCGGGAGTCCGAGAACACCCATCTGATGCGCCAATCCGGCGCGAACTCGGTGGTGGTGTCGTCGGAGACCGCGGGCCGCCTGCTCGGCATCGCGACGATGACGCCGTCGGTGGTGGAGGTCATCGAGGACCTGCTCACCCCCGACGCCGGATACGCGATCGCCGAACGCGAGGTCGAGCCGACGGAGTCGGGCGGTTCGCCGGCTCACACCCGCGACATCGTGCTGGGGGTGGTGCGCAACGGCGTGCTGCATCGCGTCGACGACAGCGAGGTCGAGCAGATCGAGGTCGGCGATCGGCTCTTGTACGTCCGTAAGGGATCGTCGGACTGATGGCCGATTTCACCCTGGCAGAGCCGCCGTTGCTGGCCCGGTCGACGGTCGACCGCGCCGACGAGATCCGCGACGATGCCGACCGGATGCGGTCGGGTTGGCCCGGCGCCCTGGTCCTGCACATCGACGCCGCAGGTCGCTACCCGGTGTCCGAGGACGGCGGACTGCGATGGGCCGAGGCCACCGACCTCGGCAGCGAACCGCCGGCCGACGCCGTCTTCCTGGGCGTGGCCGGCACCGACCTGTGGGCGATGCGCACCGACGAACTCGACGGCCGCACCGACGACCCGCGGCGCGGGGCCCACGGGCTCGACGCCGACGAGGCCGGCCTGCTGGCCACCGCCCTCGGCATCCTCAACTGGCATGCCACGGCACGGTTCTCACCGGTCGACGGAACACCGACCCATCCCGCGCGGGGAGGGTGGGTGCGCCGCCACCCGCAGACCGGCGTCGACGAGTTCCCCCGTACCGATCCGGCCATCATCACGGTGGTCCACGACGGCGCCGACCGGGTGCTGCTCGGCCGGCAGTCCGTCTGGCCGGACGGGTGGTACTCGACCCTGGCCGGGTTCGTCGAGCCAGGTGAGTCACTGGAACAGTGCGTGATCCGGGAGGTGCACGAAGAGGTCGGTATCACCGTGACCGACCCCCGCTACCTCGGCAGCCAGCCGTGGCCCTTCCCACGTTCGTTGATGTTGGGTTTCGCCGCGATCGGCGACCCGGACGAACGCCTGCAGTTCCTCGACGGCGAGATCGGCGACGCCGCCTGGTTCGACCGTGCCGAGGTCATCGACGCGCTGGAAACCGGGACGGAATGGGTGCGCGGCGATGGTTCGGTGGGGACCGAATCCGACGAGCGGCGGCTGCGGCTTCCCGGCTCGATCTCCATCGCGCGGTCGCTGATCAGTGCCTGGGCGTACGGGCGGCAGTGACGGGCGGCGGTGACGAGCGGCTGTGTCGGGCGGCGTCGGGGGGCCGAACGTGGACGCCCGGTCGGGAACACGTGCCCGGCATCTGCTGTTGTGGATGACATGAGCAATGTGATCGACGACGACGCCTCGGCCCGGGTTTCCGACACCGGCGAGCTGACCATGTACACCACCAGCTGGTGCGGCTACTGCGCACGACTGAAGACAGGGCTGAAGAGCCTCGGCCTGAAGTGGCAGGAGGTGGACATCGAGCTGAATCCCGATGCTGCGGAGTTCGTGGGCAGTGTCAACGGTGGCAATCACGTGGTCCCGACTGTGCTCTACGCCGACGGCACCACGGCGACCAATCCGTCGATCGCGGACGTCAAGGCGAAACTGGGCGTCTGAGCCGTTCCGCGCCCATGGTGACCCGGCTGAGCTGTCGGCGGCCGGTGGCATAGTGGACCGGTGCCCGATCCCCACCGCATTCTCGACGGTCTCGACCCCGAGCAGCAGCGTGCGGTGCTGGCACCCCGGGGACCCGTATGTGTCCTCGCCGGCGCCGGCACCGGCAAGACCCGCACCATCACCCGCAGAATCGCGCATCTGATCGACAGCGGACAGGTGGGCCCTTCCCACGTCCTCGCCGTCACCTTCACCACGCGGGCCGCCGGCGAGATGCGGGCCCGCCTGCGATCGCTCGATGCCATCGGACCCGGCGCGCCGGTCGCGGCACAGACCTTTCACGCCGCGGCGCTCCGGCAGCTGCGCTATTTCTGGCCGCGCGGCCTCACCTGGGAACTGCTCGATCACAAGCTCCCGGTGGTGGCCCGGGCCGCCCGGCACGTCGGCATCACGACGACCAGCGAGACGCTGCGCGACCTCGCCTCCGAGATCGAATGGGCCAAGGGATCCCTGATCACCCCCGACGACTATGCGGCGCGCGCCGCCGCGGCGGGCCGGGAAACCCCGTACGACCACGAGTCGGTGGCTGCCGTGTTCGACACCTATGAGGTGGCCAAACGCGACGGCGCGCACCTGATGTTCGACTTCGACGACCTGATCATCTACGCCGCCGAGGTCCTCTCCGAACCCGACGCCGCATCCGATTTCCGTTCTCGCTACCGGTGTTTCGTCGTTGACGAGTATCAGGACATCACGCCGGTGCAGCAGCGTCTGCTCGACGTCTGGCTCGGGGAACGAGACAACCTCACGGTCGTCGGGGACGCCAACCAGACGATCTACTCGTTCGCCGGGGCGACGGCCGACTACCTGCTCGGGTTCACCCGTCGCTTCCCGGAGGCCACACTGGTGCGGCTCGAACGGGACTACCGCTCCACCCCCGAGGTGGTCGCGGTGGCCAATCAGGTCATCGCCGCGGCCGAGGAACGCAGTCCCGGCACCCGCCTCGAGCTCATCGGGCAGCGCCCCCGGGGTCCCGTCCCGCGCCCGGCGGAGTTCGCCGACGACATGCGGGAGGCCCGCGGGGTCGTCGCGCAGATCAACCATCTGGTCGGTGCCGGCACCGACCCGGCAGAGATCGCGATCCTCTACCGGGTCAACGCACAGTCCGAGCGCTTCGAGGAGGCGCTCACCGAGGTCGGAATCCCTTATCAGGTACGTGGGTCGGAGGCATTCTTCACCAGGACCGAGATCGTTCAGGCCATGCGCAAGCTCACCGCGACCGCCGACCGCGACGACCTGCCGGCCGACGCCGAACCGATCCGCGTGGTCCGTGCGGTGCTCGCCCCGCTCGGGCTGACCGACGATGAGCCGGTCGGGCCGCACGCGAAGGCGAGGTGGGAGTCGTTGCGCGCGTTGATGTCCGTCGTCGATGAACTCATCGCTGACGAGCCGGGCATGTCGTTGCGGCGCCTGGTGACCGAGCTGACCATGCGTGCCGAAGAGCGCCACACACCCGAACGAACCGGCGTGACGTTGGCGTCGCTGCACGCGGCCAAGGGTCTGGAGTGGGATGCGGTCTTCCTCGTCGGCCTGACGGAGGGGTCGGTACCGATCGCGCAGGCGATCGGGCACGGGGCCCGGGCGATCGAGGAGGAGCGACGGCTCTTCTACGTCGGCATCACGCGTGCCCGCGAGCACCTGTATCTCTCGTGGAGCCTGTCCCGGACCGGCAGTGGTCGTGTGAGCAGGCGCCGAACCCGGTTCCTGGACGGCATCGACCTCGATCCGCGCCGCAGCAGCCGGTGCCGTGAGTGCGGCGCACAGCTGATGAACCCCGAGTCGCGTGTGCGTGGCCGGTGCGGGAGTTGCCGCATCGAGGAACGCGGTGACAGCCTGCTCGCAGCCCTACGCAATTGGCGCAGCAGTCACGCCCGCGAGCGGGGCGTCGGCGAACTCGCGATCCTGACCGACGCGATGCTGGAGGCGATCGCGGATCGCCGACCCGACGACACCCGGACACTGGGCGCCATTCCCGGAATCGGCCCGGTGAAACTCGAGCAGTTCGGCGGCGAACTCGTCGAACTCGTCAAGACGAATCCGGCCGGCGCGAAAACCGCAGGTCAAAAATAGGTTGTGCGATCTTTGCCACGACCTCTACTCTGGATTCGTCAGCACGGGGAGAGATCCGTATGTCCGTAACGGGTCACCTCACGAGTGGAAGCCCTCGAGCACAGAAAGGAGCGGTCCAGTGAATGGAATCCACATTCAGGCGAGCCTCGGCGCGCCTGTGGCAAAGCCGTGTATGGCTCTCGCCATCGATGCATTCCGTCGCGACCGCTCCTGGGTCGACGAGACCCGAGTGCACCTGATGGCACTCCATCCGGCAGCCGGGCGGGTAGCGAACGCACCCGCAGGCGCCGCAACCGCCGCAGCGCGAGCGCCGCAGCGGTTCCCCGTGCAGTTACGAAATTCTCGGAGTCACTGACTCCGACTTCGGGCCACGGGCGAATCGCGAAGGCGAACCCGTGGCCCTTTGTGAATGACCGGACACTCATCCCAGTGGATGGGCGTCGAGGTCGACATTCCGCAATCGGAATCTCACATCGGGACTCGGGTGCACCAACACCCAACACGAGCAGATGTGGAGAGCAGAATGACTGTCGAATGCGTTCTCGAGTCCTGTCTTTCGGCGGACCGCGAGTCGGTCGGTCGCCTTGACCTGCCCTGCCAGGTGGCCGACGCCGATCTGTGGTTCGCCGAGGATCCCCGAGATCTCGAGCGGGCGAAGGCCATGTGTGCCGAATGCCCTTTGCAGCGTGCCTGCCTGCAGGCCGCACTCGACCGTGCAGAGCCCTGGGGGGTCTGGGGCGGCGAGATCTTCGAACGCGGCGCGGTGATCGCGCGCAAGCGCCCCCGCGGACGGCCGCGCAAGAACGTCGCATGACGACCGTACCGAGACCTACGCGCACCGATCCTTACGGACGGTGCGCGTAGGTGTTCGGGCGTCATCGACCGCCACGGCGGCAGGATGCGCGTCGGTCCTGTCGGCCCCGGGCTCAGTCCGCGAGCCCGGGCACCCACTTCTCCATGATCGCCCGGTAGGGCGCATTCGCCTCGAGCTGCGAGGCGATGCCGACACAACCGGCCAGAACCCGGAAGACCATCACATAGTTCTTGGGCACGTTCAGATTCCGCGACGTCTTGTACACGTCACCGCGGACGTCGGTCGCCTTGCCCGCGGCACGCTGCATCCACTTGCGGGTGAAGTGGAACGACTCGGAGTACAGCGGATCGACGTAGGGCTTGAGATAGGCCTCGATGTCGGCCGCACTGACCCGATCGGCTCGCGACGCGAGGATGAAGTCGGTCTGCACCATGAGCTCCTTGAGCTCGGCATACTGCTTGTCGCGGGCGAGCCGCAGGATCGGACCCGTCTCGGCGGGCAGCCCGTTCGGGTAGTGGCCGACGGCACCGAAGTCGAGTGCACCGAAACGACCGTCCGGGGTGATGAAGAAATTCCCCGGATGCGGATCGCCGTGCAGGAGTCCCGACCGGAACGGTGAACTCACCTCGAATGTCGCCATTTTCGCGGCCGCGTCGTCGCGGGTCTGCTGATCGCCGGAGACGATGATCTTCGACAACGGTGTGCCGACAAGCCATTCCGAGACGATGACCTTGGGTGCGCTGGCCACCACCTTGGGGATGACGAAGTCGGGATCGCCGTCGAAGGCCTTCGCGAATGCCCGCTGATTGTCGGCCTCACCGAGATAATCCAGCTCGGCCTCGGTGCGGTCGATGAGTTCGTCCATCATCGCCTTGACGTCGGTGCCGGGCGACAGCCTCTGCAGGACACCCGACATCCGCGACAAGGTCTTCAGATCGGCCTTCAGTGCGTGATCGGCGCCCGGGTACTGCACCTTGACGGCCACCTCGCGGCCATCGGACCAGATGCCCTTGTGGACCTGCCCGATACTCGCCGAGGCGGCGGGTTCGTCGGAGAATTCGCGGAAGCGCTCACGCCATTTCGTCCCGAGCTGCTGGTCGAGAACCTTGTGCACCTTCGGCGCGGGCAGTGGCGGTGCTTCGGCCTGCAGCTTGGTCAGCGCCTCGCGGAACGGTTCGCCGAACTCGTCCGGGATCGCGGCCTCCATGATGGACATGGCCTGCCCGACCTTCATGGCCCCGCCCTTGAGTTCCCCGAGGACGGCGAACAGCTGTTCGGCGGCCCGCTCCAGCATCTCCTGCTGGACCTCGTCCTTGTCCCGGCCGACCATTCGTTTGCCGAGCCCGGCCGCAGCTCGTCCTGCCATTCCGATCGGCAGCGACGCGAGTCTCGCGTTCCGTCGTCCCTGCCCCCGAGCGATGTCACTCATAGCGTCCTTTCCCCACAACAGAATAGAGGACCGGCCGATCCGGTCGGCCACACACACTCCACGGATGCGTCCGGTCGGGATCGGTCAACCGGCACGAGCAGCGGCGGGCCGACACTCACACAACGGATGCGGCGGCCATTCGGTGGCCACCAACTCGGCCGGTCCCGGTCGGAACTCCAGTGCGCGGTTGAGCAGCTGCGGTGGTCGCCGGGTCGTACCCGACCCCAATGCCGCCGCGAGATCCTCGATCTGCACCTGCGCGATGGCCGCGGTCCCGCGTACGGTTCCCGCGGCCGCATGGCCACGTTGCTCGACCATCTGGGCGGCCAACAACGGCCAGTCCGGCTCCATCGTCGCGCGGTGGTGGTCGGCGCAGCGCAGGCAACTCGACAGGCCGGGCAGCACCAACGGGCCGACGACCCCCACTCCGTCCCGTACCCGGACCTGGAGGTGCGGGACACGAGCGGCGTTGAGTGCCTTGATGTTCGACGGGTCGTGCACCAGGTAGTCGGTGAGCACCACCAGGTTCGACGTCCAGCCGTCGGTGCTCGCGGCCAGCGACAGCCGGCGAATCGAGCGTCGAGGTGCCATGCCGGCGTCGGTGAGCGAGATGGACAGCAGATCGGTGATGGGGCCTCGTCCATGGAGTCGGATCCGCAGTGGTCTCACCGGCGACGGTGCCTCGACGGCGAGACCCGCGTCCGTGAGTTGCGCGAGGATCGCGCCGAGATCGGCCGCGGCGAGCCCGATCAGCTCCGCGCGGCGGACGATGTCGGCGCCCGACCGTGGTCGGGTCAGACCACGCAAGAGCGCCGCGACATCATCGGCCCGCAGCGGCGACATGAGGTCGACGACCAGACTGCGACGCGGATCGCTACCCACGTGCACGCGATTGCCGGGCCGCACCATCACTGGCGTGCCGGGGCGGATCAGCGGAAATGCGCTCCGATCGTCCGTCGGCGGCGCAGTCGCGTCCCGGGACCGGCTGTGGTCGGGAACGACATGCGGCACACCTCGATCGGACATGGCGTCACTGTGCCACCTCTCGGCGCAGGCGCCGCAGAGTTGTCCACAGGCCGGACGGCCGGTGGACAACTCTGCGTGAGCCGATCAGTCGTCGCGCTTGTCGGTGTCGGGACGATCGGGGCCGGAATCGTTGTCGTCAGCCGTGTCGTCGGATGACTTCTCGGCAGCACGTTCCTGGGCCAGCGTCGCCTCGAGTTGCGCGATCGGGTCGTCGAACGAACTCACCGCGCCGCCGATGACGCCGTCGATGAACCCGGCCGGGTTGTCGAGGTCCTCGGCGTCGGGCATCAGATCGGGGTGTGCCCACACACCGTCGCGGGTGGCGATGTCGCCGGCCTCGAGCAGCTGACGCCACAGCGCCGACGCCTCGCGGACCTTGCGCGGTCGCAACTCCATACCGACCAGGGTCGCGAAGGTCTGTTCGGCCGGTCCGCCCGACGCGCGGCGACGACGCATCGTCTCGGTCAAGGCGCCGACGCTGGGGATGCGGTCGGACAGCGCGGCGGAGACCGTCTGCTCCACCCAGCCCTCGACGAGCGCGAGCAACGTCTCGAGACGCGCCAGCGCGGCTTGCTGTTCCGGCGTGGTGGTCGGCTCGAACGACGCCGACGACCCGATCAACTCCTCCAGCTTCGACGGGTTCGACAACAGCTCCTGCGGGTCGACGTCGGAGGTCATGTCGGCGATGCCACTGAAGTCGATGCTGATGCCGCGTGCGTACTCCTCGACCGTGGACAGCAGCCGCTGCCGAAGCCACGGGACATGGGTGAACAGCCGCACATGCGCAGCCTCACGCGCCGCAAGGAAGACGATGATCTCCTGTGCGGGCTGCTCGAGTCCGTCGGCGAAGGTGGCGATGGCCTCCGGTAGCAGGACCGCCACACCTTCCGGTGCCAACGGCAGTCCGACGTCGGTGGAGGTCAGCACCTCCTTGGCCAGATGGCCCAGGCCCTGGCCCAGCTGGGTGCCGAACGCCATACCGCTCATCTGGGTGAGCATGCCCATCATCGGGCCGGCGAACTGTGCGGCCTCAGCGGGCAGGTTCTGTTCCCAGGTGCGCGACAACTGTTCGGCGACGGGGTCGCAGAGGCGCTTCCACGTCGGCATCGACTCCTCGAGCCAGGTCACCGGAGTCCACGCCACCGACTGCCGCACTCCGCTGGGGAACGTGGTGACGTCGTCGAGCCAGACCTCGGCCAGCCGCACCGCATCGGTGACCGCGTTGGTCTCCTTGTCCAGGACCGGCGTGAAGTTGCCGATCTGCTGACGCGCCAGGTTGGTCGCCACCTGATAGTTCACCGCGCCGCCACCGGAGCCGGAGGTCATCCCGGCGCCCATCCCGCTGAGCATGTTCCCGAGCTGCGAGAACATCTGCCCCAACTGGGACGGATCGAAGGACGACGGGTCGAAACCCCCACTGCCGGGCGTGAAGCCGAACGGATTCTGCGCGCCGCCGGGGGTCTCGCCGCCCGAAGATCCCTCATTCTTGCGGCGATCGTTGTCACCGCGGCGGTCGTCGTCGCCGTCGCCGGATGGGGAGAACCCGAAGGGCAGATCATTCATATCTCCACGGTACCGCCCGGTCTCGCGCTCGGCGTTCGCCTTGAGCGTACGCCGCTCAATGCCTCCGAACAGGGTGGATTGCATCCCCGCGCGGGCGTAGGGGCGCGCCCGGGCGTCGGGCTGATCAGCCGGTGAGGTCAACTACTGTGAGCGGAATGAGTCTCCAGCCCGGCCATCGTCGGATAGCGACAGTCGCCGTGACGGCGCTGGTGTTCGTGGCCCTGTTGTTCGTCGGCACCTCGGTGCAGGTCCCGTTCGTGGCCCTCGGCCCCGGACCGACGGTCAACACGCTGGGGGAACTCGACGACAAGCCGGTGGTCGACATCGCCGGGGTGCCCACCGACCCGACCACCGGCAATCTGAACCTGACGACCGTGTCGGTCACCGACGGGATGTCGCTGTTCCAGGCACTCGGGATGTGGATGTCGGGCACCTACAGCATCGAGCCACGCGACCGCCTCTTCCCGCCGGACCAGACGCCCGACCAGGTGCGGGAACGCAATCAACAGGAGATGACCGGGTCGGAGGAGAGCGCGACGGCGGCGGCCCTGCGCTACCTGGATCGGCCGACCAAGCTGGTGCTCGTTTCGGTGGCCGACGACGGTCCGGCCGCGGGGGAGCTGGAACCGGGGGACCAGGTGCTGAGCGTCGCCGGGAGTCCGGTGTCGACGACCGCCGAGATGCAGGACGCGGTGATGTCCCAGGCGCCGGGCGACCCGGTGCCCGTCGAGATCGATCGCGGCGGAGCACGCCAGACCGTGTCGGTGACCCTCGCCGCCCGACCCGACGACACCGAGGCCGGCTACCTTGGGGTCACCCCCGAGGTGGTCAATGCCGATCCCGCCCTGGAGATCTCCTACAACGTCGGCGACATCGGCGGGCCGTCCGCGGGCATGATGCTGAGCCTGGCCGTCATCGACCGGCTCAGTCCGGGCGAGCTCACCAACGGTGATTTCATCGCGGGTACCGGCACCATCGACGAAGACGGCGCGGTCGGGCCGATCGGCGGGATCACCCACAAGACCCGCGCGGCCCGCGACGCCGGCGCCTCGGTGTTCCTGGTGCCCGAACGCAATTGCGCCGAGGCGGCTTCGGACGTCCCGGACGGTCTGACCCTGGTGCGGGTGGCCGATCTTCAGGGTGCGGTCGACGCGCTCGACGACATCGGCGAAGGTCGAGACGCTCCGCACTGCTGACCTCGACGGCTCATGTCCTCCGTTGTCGTGTCAGCTCCTGATCTCACTCAGCTGTCTATGTCACGGTGTCGGGTCGTCGAAGGTGTGGGCGAGTGCGTTTCGCAGGTCGGTCGCCAGATCGTGACGGGTGAGCAGTTCGATCTCGGCCGAGGCTTCGGAGCCGTTCTCGTCGTGCTGCGCGCTGTCCGGCTGCAGGTGGAGAAGTGCCAGCGTCGTTCGGTTCCCCGGCGTCGTTCGGTTCCCCGGCGTCGTTCGGTTCCGTAGTGCGCCGACGACGAGCCGGGCGGTCCGCCGATCCGGGTGGGTGTGCGCCGCGCCGGGTTCTTCGGCGCCGGGCGGCAGCACGACGATCTCCCGGATGACGGCCGCGCCCGCGACCACCTCCGGCCAGGTCGTCGTCGCGAGCACCTGTTCGAGCGCAGTGCCCGGGTCCTCGTCGTGCCCGGCTGTGGGAATGGGTTCCTGGGCCACCGGACTGAGCACGGAATCGTCGTCCGGGTCGATCAATCCGGGCTGGGTCGCGGCCAGAACGGCGGTCGGCACGAGCGCGAACAGCATCGGTGGCAGGCCCCAGCCCTGCACGTCGACGAACTCCACGATGTCGCGCAGGGCGGCGCCGAGGTCGTCGACGGACGGGGTGGGCTCGGTGGCCGGATCGGGTTCGGTGCTCACGCGTCCCATCTTGCCGTCTCGCAGGCCGTCCCGACCCATCCGGATGTGACGTGGAACTCACCCGCGCAGCCGATCGTTGCATTGACGGTCGCGGGTGTCGCGATATGGCCCGTCGATGCGGGTCGGGACGGACCAGTACAGTTGGGTGCACGAGTCAGGCGGGCACTCATGCCGGTCGGGCCGATGTCCGGAATGAGAACTTTGGAGAGTGGGTCAGGTGGGCGTTCGCGGGCCGGCAGGTATGCCGACACTGTCGCGCAGGAGCAAGATCGCCATCGGGATCGGTGTCGCCATCCTGGTCCTGCTCTTGGTCGGACCTCGACTCGTGGGGCTCGGCACGGACTGGTTGTGGTTCTCCGACCTCGGCTACACCCGGGTCTTCTCGACGGTCATGTGGACCCGGATCATCCTGTTCCTGATCACGACGTTGGTGGTCGGCCTCTTGGTGTTCGGCGCGATCGCCATGGCCTACCGCTCGCGCCCCGTCTTCGTGCCGGCGTCGGGACCGAATGATCCGCTGGCGCGTTACCGCGCCACCGTGATGGGTCGCACCAAGTGGTTCGCGGTGATCCCCGCGATCATCATCGGCCTGCTGGCCGGCCTCGTCACCCAGGGCTCGTGGGCCACGGTGCAGATGTTCCTGCACGGCGAGACCTTCGGCGTCACCGATCCGCAGTTCGGCATGGACGTGAGCTTCTACGCGTTCGACCTCCCGTTCATCCGGTTGGTGCTGAACCTGCTGTTCGTCGTCGTGGTGATCGCCTTCCTGGCGAATCTGCTGACGCACTACCTCTTCGGCGGTATCCGCCTCGGCGGCGGTGGCGCGAACGGCAATGGCCCGTCGATCTCGACGGCCGCACGTATCCAGCTGGCCGCCCTCGCCGGGACCTTCCTGCTGTTGAAGGCGGCCGCCTACTGGCTCGACCGGTACTCGCTGCTGTCCAGCCAGCGCAAGCAGGAGATCTTCACCGGTGCCAGCTACACCGACATCAACGCGGTGCTGCCGTCGAAGCTGATCCTGATGTCGATCGCGATCATCTGCGCGGTCGCGTTCTTCGCGGGCATCGTGCTGCGCGACCTGCGCGTGCCTGCGTTGGCGACGGCACTGATGGTGTTGTCGGCGTTGGTGATCGGCGTCGGCTGGCCGCTCGCGATGGAACAGTTCTCGGTCCGGCCGAACGCGGCGCAGAAGGAATCGGAATACATAGCGCGCAACATCACGGCGACCGAGCAGGCCTACGGCATCGGGCCAGAACAGGTCACGACCCAGCCCAACTGGACCGCCGAACCGGTCAATCAGGCGACCGTCGACGCCGACGTCCCGACGCTGTCGAACCTGCGCATCCTGGATCCGAACATCGTGTCGCCGGCGTTCACCCAGCTGCAGCAGCGGCAGAACTTCTACGGATTCCCCACGCAGCTCGCGCTCGATCGGTACGAGATCGACGGCGAGATGCGCGATTTCGTGGTGGCGGTCCGTGAGATCGATCCGGGACGCCTGGTCGGGAACCAGACCAACTGGCTCAACAAGCACCTCGTCTACACCCACGGCAACGGGTTCATCGCCGCCCCCGCCAACCGGGTCAACCAGCCCGCTTCCGACGACGTCGAGGGCGGCGGCTCGCCGGTGTTCTACGTCAGCGACCTGTCGAACTTCCAGACCGACGAGTATCAGGCCGAGGCGCCCATCAAGGTCACGCAGCCGCGCATCTACTTCGGCGAGCTCATCGCCCAGGTCGATCCCGACTACGCGATCGTCGGCTCGAACAACGATCAGTCCCGCGAGTACGACACACAGGACTCCACCTACACCTACGAGGGCGACGCTGGTGTGTCGCTGAGCAACTACTTCAGCCGCCTGCTGTACTCGGTGCGGTTCGCGGAGCGGAACTTCCTGCTCTCCGGTGAGATCAACGAGAACTCGAAACTGCTCTACAACCGCGACCCGCGGGACCGTGTCGAGCAGGTCGCCCCCTGGCTGACCGTCGATTCGAAGACGTATCCGGCGGTGATGGAGGACGGCTCGATCAAGTGGATCGTCGACGGTTACACCACCCTCGACAACTATCCGTACGCGCAGCGGACCTCCCTGCAGGCGGCGACCACCGATGCGCAGGAACTGAATCAGGGGCAGACGGGCCGCACCCAGGTGAACCGCACGGTCTCCTACGTCCGCAACTCGGTGAAGGCCACCGTCGACGCCTACACGGGCGAAGTGACGCTCTACCAGTTCGACGATCAGGACCCCGTCTTGAAGACCTGGATGAACGTCTTCCCGGGCACGGTGAAGTCGCGTTCCGAGTTCGACCAGCAGGAATCACTCGCCCAGCATGTCCGCTACCCGGAGGATCTGTTCAAGATCCAACGGTCGCTGTTGACGAAGTACCACGTCACGAACCCGCAGCAGTTCTTCGAGGGCAGTGACTTCTGGTCGGTGCCGTCGGATCCGACGAACGAAGACGCCGACGCACAGGGTCTCGATCAGCCTCCGTATTACTTCGTGGCGTCGTCGCCGCGTAACGGTGATCCGTCGTTCCAGCTGACCTCGGTGCTGACCCGACTCAACCGTCCGATCCTGGGTTCGTACATGACGGTGTCCTCCGATCCCGGCTCGTACGGCGAGATCACCGTCAAGACGATCCCGACGAACATCCAGCGGGACGGTCCGCGGCAGGCGTTCAACCCGATGCAGCAGGACGACCGGGTTGCCGAGAGTCGACGCAACTTCCAGGGCAACGTCGACGTCATGTTCGGCAATCTGCTGACCCTACCCGTGGGCAACAGCGGAATCCTGTACGTCGTGCCGATGTATGCGCAGGCTCGTGGCGAGGGCACCTACCCGCGCCTGTTCCGTGTCATCACGCGATACGAGAACCGCGTGGGCTATGCGCCGACCACGGCAGGTGCGCTCTCGCAGGTGGGCATCTCCCCGCAGGGTGCCGCGCTGGTACCCGGTGAGGCGGCCCCTCCCGCTGCCGAGCAGCCCGAGGGGGAGCAGCAGCCCGACGGCGAGCAGCAGGCAGCCGTCCCGGCACCGCCTGCGGCGGGTTCCTCCGCGGAACGTGACGCCGCGCTCCAGGCGATCAGCGAGGCGCTCGACGCGCTGAGCGAAGCCCAGAGCTCGGGCAACTTCACCGCCTACGGTGAGGCCCTCGACCAGCTGAACGCGGCCGTGGAGCAGTACGAGTCACTGCCGAACTAGTGAGGATCTCCGGTCGGGTTCCGCTTCGCGATGAAGCGGAACCCGACCGGATCACTCATTCGCGATAGCGGGTGCGGTAGCGGCCGAGCTCGGCATCGGTGTTGTCGGGCAGAACCGGGCTGTGGTGATGACGGTGGCTCAGCGACATGAAGATGGCGGTGGCGCCGGCGAACGCGCCCACCATCATCAGTCCGAAGACGATCGCCAGTGCGACGTGACCGCCGGCCATCGACACCAACCACAGGGCCGCGGATGCGAATCCGACGAGCACCAGCAGATACCCGACAACGCTCATCGGGTGATTTCCGTGGCTCTCGTGATGGGGCATGTGCAGATGATGAGATGCCATCGTTCCTCCTCGATCTGAACGGTGTTCGTGTGTACACCGCCAGAATACCTTCTTGTGATTTTTGTCACAGTTGAATGTGCTCACGGGCGCGTGGTCGAGGCCGTTCTAGGCGCGGTCGTCGACTCGGCGTCCGGGTGGATTCGGGCCCGTTTTCCTGTCGCCCGTGCCCTCGTGGCGGCACCAAAGTGTCTTGCGTCACAGCGGTTTTCGCAGTTCGGCAGGAGTTTCGCGATGGCCGGCGGAGGCGATTTGCCATTGCCGCGAACGTGTGTGTAACGTTGTGTTCACCAACGCGGGGTGGAGCAGCTCGGTAGCTCGCTGGGCTCATAACCCAGAGGTCGCAGGTTCAAATCCTGTCCCCGCTACCACTGGAAGACCCACGGTTCCTGATCGGGACCGTGGGTCTTTTTCATGTGCGACGCGGGTCGTCCGTGTACACGCGGTCCGTCGACAACCCGCGTGAACCGAGGCGACCCGCGCGAGGAGAGACGCCCCGCGTGAGTCAACGGCCGCGCGGCAGGGTCACGTCGGGTCCTCGTGAGTGACCGCCTTGTAGCCGCGGGCCGCGGCACGGTCGATCGCGGCTCGTACGAGTCCGAAGATCAACCCTTGGACGGCCGCGCCGACGAGGACCTCGGTGGTCCCGTGTCGCAGATCCTTGGGATCGGGGACGTCGGGTTCATCCGAGACACGCTTCCAGATCTGACCGAACGCGGCGCCGGCGACGACGCCGCCGAGGACGCTCGTCGCGATCGACAGAGGCTTGTACATCGCCTTGGATACGGTGCTCATCGGCTCCTCCTCATCACGAACTACGCATCTGGTGAGATCGTTTACCCGACCACTTGCCGGGTAAACGAATGCCCCGACGGCGTCTGACCGACGCCGGGTTTCTCGATTCCCGCACCCGGTGCCACCATGGATACGTGGAGATCACCAGCGAGGAGCAATTGCGGGCGGTCATCGGCCATCCGCACGAGACCGTGGCGAACAAGGTCCGACCGACGCTGCAACAGATCCACATCGATTGGTTGGCGGCGACCCCGATGGTCTTCCTCGCGACCGCCGACCGTGCCGGTCGCCTCGACGTCTCGCCGAAAGGGGACCCCGCGGGTCAGGTCGTTCACGTCGTGGACGAAACGACAATTGCGATTCCCGAACGCCCGGGCAACCGGCGCGTCGACGGATTCCTCAACATCCTGCAGAACCCGCAGGTCGGCACCATTGCGGTGATCCCGGGCCGGGGCGACACCCTGCGGGTCAACGGGCGCGCACGCATCGTCGACGACGCCGACTACTTCGACCGCCTGACCGTCAAACGGTCCCGGCCCATCCTCGCCGTGGAGATCGACGTCGAAGAGGTCTTCTTCCACTGCTCCAAGGCCTTCCTGCGGTCGGATCTGTGGCGGCCGGAGACCTGGCGTCCGACCGCGCTGCCCAGCACTGCGCAGATCTCCAAGACCCTCATGCCCGAGCTCGACCTCGACGAACTCGAGAAGGCGTACGCGGAACCCGAGTTCCGCAAGTGGCTGTACTGAACGGCCGTCGGGCGACCTGAGTACGACATCACTGTGGTGAAGTGAGGCCGCGCCCTCGTCGTCGTGGTTAACCTCAGTGCGGACATGGATCGATGACGACCAGCTGTCGAGGGGACATGATGGGCCACTACCGCGAAGCGTTCGACCGGGCACGAGACGACCGCGAGGAGTTCTGGCTGGCAGCCGCCGATGCGGTGGACTGGATCTCCCCGCCGACGCGCGCGCTCGACGACTCCGCGGCTCCCTTCTACCGCTGGTTTCCCGACGGAACGCTCAACACGTCCTACAACGCGCTGGACCGGCACGTGGCCGCGGGGGCCGGCGACCGGACCGCGATGGTCTGGGATTCGGCAATGGTCGGGACGGTACGCAGCTACACCTACGCCGAACTGCTCGACGAGGTGTCGCGCTTCGCGGGAGTGCTGTCGGCGAACGGGGTCGCGGCCGGCGACCGCGTGGTGATCTACCTCCCGATGATTCCTGAAGCCGCGATCGCGATGCTCGCCTGCGCGCGCGTGGGCGCGGTCCATTCGGTGGTGTTCGGCGGGTTCGCCGCACGCGAGCTCGCCACCCGGATCGACGACGCCGAGCCGGTGGCCATCGTGACCGCCTCCGGCGGGTTGGAACCGGGACGCGCGGTGGAGTATCTGCCGATCATCGCCAAGGCCCTCGACCTGGCCGCGTCGCCACCCTCGACGGTGATCGTCAAGAATCGACCCGAGATCACCGGCGACGCATCGGATCACGACGGATGGCTGGATTGGGACGACCTGATGTCGGCCGCGTCGCCGGTCGGCCCGACGCCGGTCGCCGCAACCGACCCGCTCTACATCCTCTACACGTCCGGCACCACCGGCAAACCCAAGGGAGTCGTCCGCGACAACGGTGGCCACGCGGTCGCGCTCACGTGGTCCATGCCGAACATCTATGACATCCGCGCCGGTGATGTGTGGTGGACGGCGTCCGACGTGGGGTGGGTCGTCGGACACTCCTACATCGTCTACGGTCCGCTGCTCGCCGGCGCGACGACAGTGATGTACGAGGGCAAACCCGTCGGTACCCCCGACGCCGGCGCGTTCTGGCGGGTGATCGCCGACCACGGGGTCAACGCCCTGTTCACCGCGCCGACCGCCATCCGCGCCATCCGCAAGGCCGACCCCGAGGCCACCGAACTCGCGAAGTACGACACGTCGACGCTGCGCACTCTGTTCGCCGCCGGGGAACGCCTGGACCCGGACACCTTCGAATGGGCCAGCGCCACACTCGGCGTCCCGGTCGTCGACCACTGGTGGCAGACCGAGACGGGCTGGGCGATCGCCGCGAATCTCCGCGGCCTGGAACCGATGCCGATCAAGGCCGGCTCGCCGACCGTACCGGTGCCGGGCTACCGGGTCGGTGTCGTCGACGCCGAGGGCGCCGCACTGGGCGCGGGGGAGGAGGGCAGCATCGTCATCGAGCTGCCCCTGCCGCCGGGGACACTGACCGGCCTCTGGCGCGACGAGGAGCGCTTCGTGAAGTCGTACCTGTCGGCCTTCTCCGGGTACTACCTCACCGGCGACTCCGGATACCTCGACGACGACGGGTACGTGTTCGTGCTCGGCCGCTCCGACGACGTCATCAACGTCGCCGGGCACCGGCTGTCGACGGGCAGCATCGAGGCCGTCGTCGCGGCCCATCCGGCGGTGGCGGAATGCGCGGTGATCGGCATCCACGACGACCTCAAAGGCCAGCGACCCAGCGGCTACGTGGTCCTCAAGGCCGGCGCGGACATCGATCCGGATACATTGCGCGAAGAGCTGGTCGCCATGGTGCGTAACGAGATCGGCGCGGTCGCGACCTTCCGCGACGTGACCGTCGTGGCCGCCCTGCCGAAGACCCGGTCGGGCAAGATCCTCCGAAAAACCATGCGCCAGATCGCCGATCACGAGGAGTACGCGGTACCGTCGACCATCGAGGATCCGGACGTGCTCGCCGATCTGGCCAAGCAGCTCGGCGGGTAGGGAACGCGGGGGGGACGATGGGGGCAGAAGACCCGCCGGACGCGACATCGCGAGCCGACTCGCATCGGGAACTCCCCACCGATCCCGACGTGCTGCGTCCCCTGCACCTGCGGCCGAGCGCGATCGCGTGGGTGCTCATCGGCGGAGCATGCGGGACCGGACTGCGCTACTGGGTGGAAGAGCTTCTGCCGCACGAGGACACCGCCTGGCCCTGGGGGACATTCCTGGTGAACCTCATCGGCGCCTTCGCGCTCGGCGCCCTCCTCGAGGGACTGGCCCGCTCCGGGGAGGACGCCGGTCCGCGACGTCGGAATCGACTGCTGCTCGGCACCGGACTGTGCGGTTCGTTCACCACCTACAGCAGTTTCGCGCTCGAGATGTCGCTGCTCACCCACCGGGACGCACTCCCCGTCGCGATCGGCTACGGCCTCGCCAGTGTCTGCGCCGGGGCGCTGTGTGCATGGCTGGGGATCGTGACGGCCCAGGCGGCGGTCCCTCGTAGGCCGGAGGCGACCACGTGATCGTCATCCTGGTGATGGTCGCCGGTGCCCTGGGCGCCGGCACCCGGTTCATCCTCGACGGCGCCATCAAGCAATGGCGACCCACGACGTTTCCGTGGGCGACGCTGCTGATCAACATCAGCGGATCGTTGGTCCTCGGCGTGATCGCCGGCTCGGTGATGTTCGCGACCCTCGAACCGGACATACAGACCGTCGTCGGGACCGGATTCTGCGGCGGCTACACGACATTCAGCACGGCAAGCTTCGAAACCGTTCGGCTGCTGGAGCAGCGGCGGTCGATGTTCGCACTGTTCAATGTGCTCGCGTCGGTGCTCGGGAGCGCGGCGGCGTGCGGGTTGGGCCTGTACCTGGCGTGGGCCATGTGAGCCCTCGCCGGTCGGGTGGCGTTTCGCCACCCGACCGGCGGAGCTGCTCACTTCAGTTCGGCGCTGCTCTTGTTCAGCACACGACGCGCGATGATGAGGTTCTGGATCTGCTGGGTCCCCTCGAAGATGTCGAGGATCTTCGAGTCGCGGGCCCACTTCTCCACCAGGAGCCGCTCCGAATAGCCCAGGGTGCCGGTCAGTTCCACCACCTTGTTGGTGATGTCGGTGCCGGTCCGGCCCGCCTTGGCCTTCGACATCGACGCCTCCAGCGAGTTGGGCTCGGAGTTGTCGGCCATCCACGCGGCACGCATGGTGTGTAGGTAGGCGGCCTCGAAGTCCGACTCCATCCGGATGAATTCCGCTGCGGCGGCATGCTGATCGGCCGCGGGACGGTCGTAGTCGATCTCGATACCGGCCTCTTCGAGGATGCGTCGCAGTTCCTCGAGTGCGGCGCGCGCGACACCCACGGCCATGCCGGCGACCATGGGCCGCGTGTTGTCGAAGGTCTGCATGACCCCGCCGAAGCCCTTCTTGGTGTCGACCTCCGGCGAGCCGAGCAGGTTGTCCTTCGGGATGCGGCAGTTCTCGAATCGGATCACCGCGGTGTCGGACACGCGGATGCCGAGCTTGTGCTCGAGCCGCGCCACCTCGACACCCGGATGCTCACGCGGGACGACGAAGCTCTTGATCGCGGCCCGTCCGAGGCTCTTGTCGACCGACGCCCACACCACGATGTGGGTGGCGCGCGAACCCGCGGTGACGAAGATCTTCTCACCGTTGAGGACGTACTCGTCGCCGTCGAGGGTCGCCGTGGTCGACACCGCTGCTGAGTCCGAGCCGAAACTCGGCTCGGTGATGGCCATCGCGGCCCACACCTTGCCGAAGCTCTTGAGTTGGTCGTCGGTGGCGACCGCGGCGATCGCCGCGTTGCCGAGACCCTGATACGGGATCGTCAGCATCAGGCCGACGTCGCCCCACGAGGTCTCCATCGTGTTGATCACCGATTGCATGTTGCCGCCGTTGACCACGGCGCCTTCCGCGCGCGGCTTGTCGGACTTCTTCTGACTGCGTCCGCCGTCGGCGCCCGCGCCGGCCTGACCGGCTTCCGAGAGACCGTCGTACAGGCTCGCCAGGGTGTCGAGTTCGACGGGATAGTCGTGCTCACGCAGGTCGTACTTGCGCGAGATCGGCCGGAAGATCTCGGCGGCGGCCTGATGGGCCTGGTCGATCGTCGCGTTCAGCTTCTTGGGCAGTTCGAGATTGATGCTCATGTCAGATGTTCCTCACCGGATCCAGTCGTCTAGAGGACGACGACGCCCTCGCCGATACCTGCGCCGCGAAGGTCGCGATACCACCGCTCCACCGGATGCTCCTTGGTGAAGCCGTGGCCGCCCAGCAGCTGGATGCCGTCGAGGCCGATCTGCAGACCCTTGTCGATGGTGAGCTTGCGGGCCAGTGCGGCCTCGCGGGCGAACGACAGGCCCTGCTCGGCACGAGCGGCGCCACGCAGCGTCACCAGCCGGATCGAGTCGACCTCGGTGGCGATGTTGGCGACCATGAATGCCACCGCCTGACGGTTGGAGATCGGCTCGCCGAACGCCTCGCGCTCGTTGACGTACGGGATCACGTAGTCGAGGACGGCCTTGGCGGTGCCGGAGGCCAGCGCCGACCAGCCCAGACGCGACAGGCGCACCACGTCGCGGTACGCGGCGAAGGCGGCGTCGCCCTCGGCGCCACCCAGCAGCGCCGACGCCGGGACGGCGACGTCCTGCAGCAGGAGGCGGCCCATGCCCGCGGCCCGCACACCCATGCCGGGGTCGGCCTCGACGATCAGGCCCTTGGTGTCGGATTCGACGATGAAGAGGGCCGGGCGGCCGTCGAGCTGTGCACCGACGATGAACAGCTCCGACGAGCCCGCCGCGGGGACGAACGACTTCACGCCGTTGAGGCGGTAACCGCTGGGTACGCGGGTTGCCTTGGTGCCCAGGGCGAATGCGTCGAACAGTGGCTTGGGTTCGGCGATCACGACTGCCGACTGCGGCACGTCCTCGCCGGCAAAGTCCGGCAGGTAGGTGCGCTGCTGTTCGTCGGTGCCGAAGTTCGTGAGTGTGGTGGCCACGCCGCTCGGCGCCAGCAGCGGGAGGGCCAGGCCCATGTCGCCGTACGCCATGGCCTCGGCGACGAGGGCGTTGGTGACCACGCCGCGCTCGGTCGCCGCGCCGTCGAAGTCCTCGGGGACGTTGATCATCGTGATGCCGAGCTCGGCCGAGCGCTTCACCAGGTCGGTCGGTGCCTCGGCCGCGTTGTCGGCGTCGTAGGCGGCGGGCCGCAGGATCTCGGTGGAGAACTCGCGCACCGTCTCCGCGATCATCTGCTGCTCGTCGTCCGGGTTCAGGTTGAAGTAACCCTTGGGCGAGGTGGTCAGGCGCTTGGCCTGCCCGGATCCGCCCTGGGCGGCCTTGAATGCGCGGTTGGCCGCCCCGAGCGTCTGGAAGCCGGTCTTGGTGCCCTGGTAGGCGATGCGGTTGAGTGGCTCGCGGATCTTGTACTTGTCGGCGAACTCCGACCCGGTGACGCTCGTCAACACGCGCATCGCGGTGCCGATGAAGTTACGGGGGTGCGGGTTCTTGCCGACTGCGGAGGTGTCGCGTGGGTCGGAGTGCCGCGTTTCGGTGTGAGAGGTCATGATCACCAGCAATTCTCGGGCGGGTCGGGTGCGCACCGGGCGGTCGCACCACAATCTTACTCGTTAGTAAGTACAGACCTTACTATTCGGTAAGGAGCTTGTCACGTAGTTGCTCGAGACGATGCCGTGCCCGGCCATCTACGCTGGTCGGGTGATCGTCGACCGCCGTTCCGCCGCGTCGTCCGCGGCCGCGTATCGACGGATCGATGCCGGCTCCCGGGTGACCGCGGCGGCCCTCGGCGCGGCGGGTCTGGCCGCGCTCGCCGCGGCCGTCGTGGTGCGCCCCGACGTCGTCGGTGACGGCCCGGAGCTGTGCCCGTTCGCTCGGATGACCGGACTGCCGTGCCCGGCCTGCGGATTGACGCGCAGCTGGGTGGCCCTCGGGCATGCCGACGTCGAGGCGGCGGTGTCCTTCAATGTGTTCGGCCCGGTGTTCCTGGTGGTGGCCATCGTGGTGACCGTGTGCGCCCTGTGGTCGGCGGCCACCGGCGGGTCGGCGTTGGATCGGGTTCGTGCGGTACTGACGAGTCGCCCGATGCTCGTGGTCGTCGGGGTGTGGGCGGCGTACGGCATGGTGCGCCTCGCCGATGCCGGATTCGGCTGGGGCTGGTTCCCGGCCATCACCTGAACCGCGCACGACAAGGGTGCCGCGACGACACGGAGCCGGTCCGAGACGTGACGCGGGCGCCGATGGATAGCAGAGTGGGCATATGCAGATCACACACTTCGGTCACTCCTGCGTCCTGGTGGAGATCGACGGCACCAGAATCCTCTTCGACCCCGGCAGCTTCTCGCACGGATTCGAGGGCGTCACCGACCTCGACGCGATTCTCATCACCCATCAGCATCCCGACCACTGCGACACCGGACGACTGCCCGATCTCGTCGCGGCCAATCCGCAGGCGATGCGCTACGCCGACCCGCAGACCGCGGCACAGCTCAACGGCGACGACATCGCGGGTCCCTGGACGACCGCCAATGCCGGGTCGCACGCCCAGATCGGGGCGGTCACCGCGCGATTCACCGGGGGCCGGCACGCGGTGATCCATCCGGAGATCCCGGTCATCGACAATGTCGCCTACGTGCTGGACACCAAGTCGATGACCGGACGGTTCATGCATCCGGGCGACTCGTTCTACATCCCGTTCGAGAAGATCGACGTCCTCGCCCTCCCGTCAGCCGCGCCCTGGATGAAGCTCAGCGAATCCGTCGACTACCTGCGTGCCATGGCACCGCGCATCGCGGTCCCCATCCATCAGGCGATCCTGTCCGACGCCGGGTCCGGCGTGCACTACGGACGGCTGGCCGACATGAAGGCGCCCGCCACCGACTTCATGGTGTTGGACAAGGAATCCGCAACCGAGGTCTGACACCACCCCCGAGGTGACGCGGACGAACGCCGTCCGTGCGTCGGCGTGGGGCGGGCGTCAGGGGGCGGTCGGGGAGAGGGCGTCGAGGACCGCGTCGTGCAGTAGTCCATTGGTGGCGACCGCGCTCCCGCCCGCCGGGCCGTCGGCGCCGTCGAGGGCGGTGAACCGTCCACCCGCTTCCCGCACGATGATGTCGAGCGCCGCCAGGTCCCACAGCGACACCTCGGGTTCGGCCGCGATGTCGACCGCGCCCTCGGCGACGAGGCAGTAGTTGTAGAAGTCGCCGTACCCGCGGACCCGCCACACCGCGTCCGACAGCCCGATGAACTCGTCGCGGACTCCGCGATCACGCCACCCGGACAGGCTGGAGAACGCCAGGCTTGCCGACGAGACGTCGGCGACGCCGGACACACCCAGTCGTCGGGGGAACTCCTCGCCGTCGAACACGGCGAATGCGCCGTGGCCTGCGGCGGCCCACCACCGGCGACGCAGCGCCGGGGCGGAGACCACGCCAACCCTCGGCGTGCCGTCGACCAGAAGGGCGATGAGGGTGGCCCAGACCGGCACACCCCGGACGAAGTTCTTGGTGCCGTCGATCGGGTCCACCACCCACTGCCGGCCGGTGAGCACCGCGTCGCCGCCGAACTCCTCGCCCAGTACCGCGTCGTCGGCCCGACGAGCCGCGAGTCGTTGCCGCACCTTGGTCTCGCACGCCAGGTCGGCATCGGACACAGGTGTCAGGTCCGGTTTGTCGTCCACCCGGAGGTCGACGGCCAGGAACCGCTCCATGGTCAACGCATCGGCCGAGTCGGCGAGCGACAACGCCAATTCGAGATCATCGGTGATGGCGTACGGCTCGCTACGGCCTGCGGCGCTGTCGGGAGGCATGCCGGTAGGTTAGGCCACCGCCGTTCGGTCGACTGTGATGACGGGCGATGATGACGCGGACGCGTCGGCGAACGTCCGATTTGCCCCAGACCGACCGGTACGCTGACCGTCATGGATCTGCTCGCGATCGGTTTCACCGTCATCCTTGCGGCAGCTGTCGTCGCGTTCATCGTCCAATGGCAACGTGGTCGCAATCCACGTCCGCTGAGCGGTTCCCGCGCGGCCCAGTTCGTGCAGGGGACCTTCACGGTGACCGGCGTGAGTGAACGCCCGGAACAAGGCGACGCCAAGGGGGAGCGGTTCTGCACCGTGTCCGGCACCATCGTCGGACCGCAGACCGACCCGGCGGAGGTGTACGGCACGCTGATCCTCGGCGACCTGGATCCGTGGCCGCAGATCGGCGCGGACCTGCCGGTTGTCTACAAGCCGGGCAAGGCGACGTCGTCGTGGCGATTCGGCGAGCTGCCTCCGGCGGATCCGACCGTGCCGCCCGGTCAGGTGCCGCCCGCCTGAGGGTTTGTGCCCGAACATCGGGCGGGGAGGCCTGCGGCGTTTCGCGGCGGTAGGCTTGATTACCGTGCATCCCGACGTAGCAGCAGATCTCGAATCCATCGGCGCCACCTTGACCACGGTCGAGAAGGTGCTCGACCTCGATGAGTTGCGTCGTCGGATCGAGGAACTGGAGATGCAGGCCTCCGATCCGGATCTGTGGAACGACCAGGATCACGCTCAGCAGGTGACCAGCGAGTTGTCGCACGCACAGACCGAGTTCCGTCGCGTGTCCGAACTCCGCCAGCGTCTCGACGATCTGCCGGTGCATTACGAACTGGCCGATGCGGAAGAGGGCGACGACCGGACGGCCGCGCTCGCCGATGCGGACTCCGAGCGGGCCTCGCTGAAGGCCGACGTCGAGGCCATGGAGGTCAAGACGATGCTCGCCGGCGAATACGACCAGCGCGATGCGCTCGTCAACATCCGCTCGGGTGCGGGTGGGGTCGACGCCGCCGACTGGGCGCAGATGCTGATGCGGATGTACATCCGGTGGGCCGAGAAGCACAAGTACGGCGTCGAGGTCTACGACACCTCCTACGCCGAAGAGGCCGGGATCAAGAGCGCGACCTTCGCCGTCAAGGCCCCCTACATGTACGGGACGCTGTCGGTCGAGCAAGGCACCCACCGGCTGGTGCGGATCAGCCCGTTCGACAACCAGGGTCGCCGTCAGACGTCGTTCGCCGAGGTGGAGATCCTCCCGGTGGTCGAGACGACCGACCACATCGAGGTCGACGAGAACGAGGTCAAGGTCGACGTCTATCGCTCGTCGGGTCCGGGTGGTCAGTCGGTCAACACCACCGATTCCGCGGTTCGATTGACCCATATGCCGACCGGCATCGTAGTGACCTGCCAGAACGAGAAGAGCCAGCTGCAGAACAAGGCGGCCGCGATGCGCGTCCTGCAGGCCAAGCTGCTCGAACGCAAACGTCAGGAAGAACGCGCCGAGCTCGACGCCCTCAAGGGCGACGGCGGCTCGAGCTGGGGCAACCAGATGCGTTCCTACGTGCTGCACCCGTACCAGATGGTCAAGGACCTGCGCACCAACGTCGAGGACAACAATCCCAGCTCGATCCTCGACGGTGAGATCGACAAGTTCATCGAGGCCGGCATTCGCTGGCGTATGGCCGCTGCAGACGCCTGACATGGGACCGACCATGACGTCGCTCGCCTTCGCGCCCGGCGCGACCCAATCTGTGCTCGGACGCTTCTACGTCTGGCTCGCCACTAACGGCCTGGAGATCCTGATCTGGATTCTCGCCGGCCTGCTCATCATCAGGTTCATCCGATGGGGCGCCGACGGGTACGCCGCACGGCTCAAGACCCAGTTCGACTCCAGCGATCTGATCGTTCAGACCGAGGACGCCAAACATCGCCGTGCGCTGGTCGATGTGGTCGCGTGGACGCTGATCGTGATCGTGGCGATCATCGTCATCGTCCGGATCGCCCTCATCCTGGGCGTACCCGTCACCGGGCTCGCCGGTCCGGGCGCGGTGCTCGGTGCCGCCCTCGGTTTCGGTGCGCAACGGGTGGTGCAGGACATCCTGGCCGGGTTCTTCGTGGTGGCCGAGAAGCAGTACGGGTACGGCGACGTGGTCAACCTGACGACGACCGCGAACGGTACGGCGGAGGGCACCGTCGAGGACGTGACGCTGCGGATGACCAAACTCCGCACCGGCGAGGGCGAGGTGATCACCGTGCCCAACGGGCAGATCATCAAGGCCACCAACCTGTCCAAGGACTGGGCGCGCGCCGTCGTGGACGTACCGGTGCCCGCCGACGCAGACATCGCGCTCGTCAACGAGACGCTCGACCGGATCGGCGACGAGTTCTACGAGCAGAAACGTTGGCACGCCCTGCTGCTCGACTCGCCGTCTCCGCTCGGTGTCATCGACCTCGAACTCGATTCGATCACCGTGCGGATGGTCGCCCGAACCCTGCCCGGCAAACAGTTCGACGTGAGTCGCGCATTGCGCATCGAGATCGTGCGCGCGCTGGCCCGCGAGGGCATCACCGTGGCGCCGGGACGTGAGGTGGACGCGGGTGGCGGCCCGCCCGCGACGCTCGCCGACGAGGCCGGAAAGGCGCGTGATTCCTGATGGCCCCCAAACACAGCACCGACGGCACCCCCGGCGATGAGACTCCCGCCGACGACACGCCGACCCAGGAGCTGAAGATCGATCGCAAACCGGACACTGTGGCCGCGCGGGAGGCGGGCGCCGCCGACCGGAACACCGGCGAGAAGTCGACCGAGCCGGAGGAACGCAAGCCGATCATCCCGGAACGCTTCCGCGACTGGGGCCACGTCTACAAGACCCGCATCCGCACCAGTACCGCCGTACTCGTCATCGCATTCCTCGGCTCGGTGACCCTCTACGGGTACACCTCGCAGCGTTACGGCGTCGTCGAACCGCCGGCCGCGCCGGCGCCGCGGACCACCCAGTCGACGACCACCGAGCCCAGCTGGACTTCCACCCCGTCGAGCACATCGGTCACCTCCACGACCACCACCACGACCGACACGGTGCAGACCGGGACCGACGGTGAACCGCAGACCGGCGACACCGGCCAGGAACAGACGACGACGGAGACGACCGGGCCGCAGCTACCGCAGCTTCCGTTCCCGAATTTCGGTGGCAATCAGGAGACCACCACGGTTCCCGAGCGCTGACCAGGCGGGACACCCCGCCCCGGAACCTGAGCGATCGTCTCAGCGCCCGTGGCTACACTGGCATCTCGTGATCAAGCTGGAGAACGTCACGATGCAGTACAAGGCGTCGAGCCGGCCTGCCCTGGCCGACCTCAGCCTGGAGGTCGACAAAGGAGAGTTCGCGTTCCTGATCGGTCCGTCCGGCTCCGGGAAGTCCACCTTCTTCCGTCTGCTGCTCAAAGAGGACAAACCCACATCGGGTGAGGTGTACGTGGGGGAGTACCACGTCAACACGCTCAAGGGCCGCACGGTTCCGAAGCTGCGCCAGTCGATCGGCTGTGTGTTCCAGGACTTCCGTCTGCTGCAGCAGAAGTCGGTCGCCGACAACGTCGCGTTCGCGTTGGAGGTCATCGGCAAGTCGCCGTCGACGATCCGGCGCATCGTGCCCGAGGTGCTCGACTATGTCGGTCTGTCCGGCAAGGCCGACCGTATGCCGTACGAGTTGTCCGGCGGTGAGATGCAGCGGGTCGCGATCGCACGGGCGATCGTCAACCGGCCGCTGGTGCTGCTCGCCGACGAACCGACCGGCAACCTCGATCCGGAGACCAGCGAGGAGATCGTCGACGTCCTCGATCGGGTCAACCGCCGCGGCACGACGGTCGTCATGGCCACCCATGACCGCCACATCGTCGACGCGATGCGACGTCGCGTCCTCGAGTTCGACAACGGCCGACTGGTCCGCAACGACCCGCAAGGGGTCTACGGCATCGGCTGACCGCCGACGCCACCACGCACGAGACCGACCGCGAGGCGTCGCCTCCCGCGCCACGCTTCCGCCCTCGACTTCTGTTAGGACTGCGCACAACCCATGCGAGCGAACTTCATCATCAGCGAGGTCCTCAACGGTTTCCGCCGCAACGTGACCATGACCGTCGCCATGGTGCTGACCACGGCGATCACCCTCGGCATGTTCGGCGGCGGCCTGTTGGTGATCCAGATGGCCGACAAGAGCCAGCAGATCTTCCTCGACCGGGTCGAGATGCAGTTCTTCATCAACGACGCGGTCTCGGACGCCGACCCGAACTGTCAGGAATCGCCGTGCGCGGAACTACGGGCCGACATCGAGAACGAGCCGGGCGTCGGGTCGGTGACGTTCATCGACCGTGAGGAGGCGTTCGAGGCGGCCAAGCAGACGTTCAAGGACAACCCGGACATCGCCGACAACATCCGGGAGGGCACCATCCCGGCGTCGCTGAAGGTCCGCATGTCCGATCCGACTCAGTTCGGCCCGGTGCTCGACAAGTATTCGGGAGCGCGCGACCGTGGGGTCGACGGCGTGCTCGACCAGCGTGAACTGGTCCAGCGCATCTTCAGCGTGCTCGACGGAACCCGCAACGCGGCGTTCGCGGTGGCACTGGTGTTGGCGGTCGCCGCGATCCTGTTGATCGTGAACACGGTCCAGGTCGCGGCGTTCACCCGGCGGACCGAGGTGTCGATCATGCGGCTCGTGGGCGCCACCCGGTGGTACACGCAATTACCGTTCCTCGTCGAGGCGGTGGTGGCAGCCCTCGTCGGCGCCTTCCTGGCCATCGGTGGGTTGTTCGCGGCCAAGGTCTTCTTCTTCGACAACGCCCTGCGTGATCTGTACGGTGTGAACATTCTCGCCCGCATCGGCGTCTCCGACGTGTTGTTCGTGTCGCCGTGGCTCATCCTGGGCGGAATTCTGTTGTCAGGGATCACCGCATATGTGACGCTGCGGGTCTATGTTCGCGAGTAGCCGCACGCGTTCACAACAGGCGGATTCACGACAGGCAGACTCACGAGGAATGCCGGACAAGGAGGTGGGAACATGGTGAAGGAGAAGGGTCGCAACGTCATCGCGACCAACCGCAAGGCGCGGCACAACTACGCCATCCTCGACACCTTCGAGGCCGGGATCGCCTTGTTGGGCACTGAGGTGAAGAGCCTGCGCGAGGGCAAGGCTTCGCTCGCGGATGCGTTCGCAACGGTCGACGACGGCGAGATCTGGCTGCGTGCAGTGCACATCCCCGAATACGGAAGCGGATCGTGGACCAACCACGCGCCGCGCCGCAACCGAAAGCTGTTGCTGCACCGGCGTGAGATCGACAACCTCATCGGCAAGATCCGCGACGGCAATCTGACCCTGGTTCCGTTGTCGCTGTACTTCAACGACGGCAAGGTGAAGGTCGAACTGGCTCTCGCCCGCGGCAAGCAAGCACACGACAAGCGCCAGGACATCGCACGACGCACCGCGCAACGCGAGGTCGAGCGCGAGATGGGTCGGCGCGTCAAGGGGATGTGAGCCGGTGCACCGACAACGTGATCGTGGGCTCCTCGCCGTCGCCGCGATGATGCTGGCGTTCCTCGGTGTCGTGGCGTGTACGCCCGACCCGGAGGGGCGGATCGGGGGCGACGGGGTCGCGATCGAGGGTCTGCCCGCGGTGCCCCCGATGGGCTGGAACAGTTGGAACACCTTCGGCTGCAACATCACCGAACAGATCGTCCGCGAACAGGCCGATGCACTGGTGGCCACCGGCCTGCGCGATGCCGGATACCGCCACGTGATCGTCGACGACTGCTGGGCGGCGCCGCTACGCGCCGCTGACGGGTCGTTGCAGGCCGAGCCGAGTCGATTCCCCTCCGGTATGGCGGCTCTCGGGCAATACCTGCACGAGCGGGGCCTGAAGTTCGGCCTGTACTCCGGGGCGAGTGACCAGACGTGCACGCAGCTCCTCGGTACCTACCCTGGGTCGACCGGGAGCCGCGGCCATGAGGAACAGGATGCGCGGACGTTCGCCGATTGGCAGGTCGACTATCTCAAGTACGACTGGTGTTCAAGCGATTCCGATCATGGCGAGCAGGTCACGGCATTCACCGCGATGCGCGACGCGATCCGGGACACCGGCCGCCCGATCGTCTACAGCATCAACCCCAACAGCGGTGTCGCCGATATGGTCCCCGGCGCCGAGTTCGACTGGGGTGGCGTGGCGACGATGACCCGGATCACCAACGACATCGCACCGGTGTGGTCCACCAACGCCGACTCCTCGGGTCCGCAGGGCGTCATCGACATCGTCGACGCCGCCCAAGCGTTGGCAGCGCGGGTAGGGCCGTCGGCGTTCAACGATCCGGACATGCTCGTTGTCGGCGTCGACGGCAACCCCGGCCTCACGCTCGCCCAGCAGCGGACCCAGATGTCGATGTGGGCGATGATGGCGGCCCCGCTGATCGCCGGAAACGACCTGACCAGGATGTCGACGCAGACCCTCGACCTGCTCCGCAACCGCGCCGTCATCGCGATCGATCAGGACGAGCGGGTCAGTGCGGGTGCTCCCGTCGACGACGACGCGGAGATCTGGGCGCGCGCCATCGGGGAGAAGGGCCTCGTGGTGTCGTTGACCAACCGCGACGACCACCCGCGTCCGATGTCGGTGTCGCTCAGCAGCCTGGGACTGGTCGGCGACGTCACCGTGAGCGCGATCGACGCGTGGACCGGCCGCCGCTATCAGGCCGAGGCAGGCGAGATCACCGTCGACGTCGGCGTGAACGACACCGTGCTGCTGCAGATCGCGTGATGTCGGGATCGGCTGGGATCGGCTGCGGTCGGGAAGCCGCACAGCGGTGGGCGATCCGGACCGGGATGAAACGAGTTGCGGACGTTGTTAGACTGAAGTGCTCGTCGAAAGTCGGCGGGTGCCACCTCGGGGCTGATCGGTTTCGACTGCGTGCGTCGAGGTAGGGGAAGCGTGTCGGTGCAGGCTAGAGACCACCGTTAAGCGTCGTAGCAACCAATTAAGCGCCGATAAGAATCAGCGCGACTACGCCCTCGCTGCCTGATCAGCGACGGCTAGTCTGTCGGCCCGGGTCTGCTCCCAGCCCGGTCGCCGGCATCATCTCAGGGAGCTCACCGCTGTCGTCGGTCGCGGACGGCAACGGGACAACCAACAGCGACTGGGATCGTCATCTCGGCTTGTTCGCGTGACCGGGAGATCCGAGTAGAGGCATAGCGGACTGCACACGGAGAAGCCCTACCGAAGCGACGGAGGACCCGGGTTCAATTCCCGGCAGCTCCACGACACGGCCCTGACCCGGATCTCGGGTCAGGGCCGTTCGCGTGTGCGCACGACGGCCAGTGCCCGCCCCACGAAGTCCAGCGCGGCCCGCTGCCACAGGCCGATGTGATCGAGCATGCCGTGACCACCGTTCGGCACGGGCACATACGTGGCGTCGACGCCACGCTCGACGAGTTCGCGGACCCCCTTCTCGGTGCGAGGCGCGAGGGTTCGCTGGTCGGCGGTGCCATGGATCGCGACGACGCGGACGGCGTCATGGATGAACCGCCAATCGGCGTGCTGCCACCACGGTGCCAACGCGAGGAGGCCGACGACACGAGGATCGGCAGCCAGATGGGCACCGACGCGCCCACCCATCGAGTGGCCCACGAGAACGACCGGAACTCCCGGGTGTTCGCGAGACAGGTCATCGAGAGCCTTGCGGGCGTAAGGGATCGGGCTGTTCTGTGCCCCGTTCCAGCCGTAGACGCGATACCTCACCTGACGGACCAGGACGCGTCGGCCGAAGCGGGCGCGTAGCGACCAGGTGAACGGATACATCCGCAGTGCCGCGGGCTGCCGGGGGCTGAAGGGCTGATAACTGTGATCGGTCCCACCCGGCAACACCAGGACGATCAGTTCCACCGGGTCAGGTGCGCGTCTCAACATGCCCACTCACTCGCAGTTCCTCGACTCGGCTCGTTCGTGCCCACACTATCGGTTCGTTCGTTGCCGACGTTCGGACTGGTTCCGATGGCAGAATTGCGCTCATGGCACATCCGAGAGCAGGAACACCCGCGCTCCCCGAGGATCTGATCGATGTCGCTGCGGTCGAGCGCGCCTACTACGACACGGTGCCCGATCCCGAGGATCCGATGCAGCAAGTGCTGTTCGGTACGTCCGGTCACCGTGGGTCCAGCCTCGATGGGGCGTTCAACGAGGCGCACATCCTGGCCACCACCCAAGCGATCGTCGAATATCGGCGGTCCGTCGGTATCACCGGGCCCCTGTTCATCGGCTTCGACACCCACGCCCTCTCGAAACCCGCCTGGCGCAGCGCGCTCGAGGTTCTCACGGCCAACGAGGTCACCGTCTACATCGCCGAGAACGAGAAGTTCACGCCGACCCCGGCGGTGAGCTTCGCGATCCTGCGGTTCAACCAGGCCAACCCCGGTGTGCTCGCCGACGGCATCGTCGTGACACCGTCCCACAACCCGCCTCGCGACGGCGGCTTCAAATACAACCCGCCCAGTGGCGGCCCGGCGGACACCAGTATCACCAGCGTGGTCGCTCGCCGAGCCAACGAGCTGCTGGCGGACAAGTTGAACGGCGTCAAGCGAATTCCGTTCGAACAGGCGCGCCGCAGCGAGTACATCCGTGACTTTCCTTACACCGCAACATATGTCGACCACCTGCACGAGGTCGTCGACATGGCGGCGATCCGTGACGCCGGCATCCACATCGGCGCCGACCCGCTCGGCGGGGCCTCGGTCGGTTACTGGGCGGAGGTCGGGTTCCGCTACAACCTGGCCAATCTCACGGTGGTGAACCCGACGGTCGATCCGACCTTCCGCTTCATGACCTTGGACACCGACGGCAAGATCCGGATGGACTGTTCGTCGCCGAACGCGATGGCGTCGCTGATCTCCGCACGCGACAGCTACGACATCGCCACGGGCAACGATGCGGACTCCGATCGGCACGGCATCGTCACCCCGGACGGCGGGCTGATGAATCCGAATCACTATCTGGCGGTGGCGATCGAGTACCTGTTCACCCACCGCCCGGGGTGGCAGGCGCAGGCGGCCGTGGGCAAGACGCTTGTCAGTTCGTCGCTGATCGACCGGGTCGTCGCGGGCATCGATCGCCGGTTGCTCGAGGTGCCGGTCGGTTTCAAATGGTTCGTCGACGGACTGCTCGACGGCAGCATCGCGTTCGGTGGGGAGGAGAGCGCGGGCGCGTCGTTCCTGACCTTCGACGGCCGGCCGTGGTCCACCGACAAGGACGGCATCATCCTGGCGTTGCTGGCCTCGGAGATGCTCGCGAAGACCGGCAAGACGCCGTCGCAGCGCTATCGGGAGCTGGCCGACCGGTACGGCGAGAGTGCGTACGCCCGGATCGATGCGCCGGCGTCGAGGGCGCAGAAGGCGTTGCTCGGCAAGCTCTCCGCGGATCAGGTCAAGGCGACGGAGCTGGCGGGCGAGCCGATCACCGCGGTGCTCACCGAGGCCCCGGGGAACGGCGCGCCGATCGGCGGTCTCAAGGTGACCACGGAGAATGCGTGGTTCGCCGCACGCCCATCGGGCACCGAGGATGTCTACAAGATCTATGCCGAGTCGTTCAAGGGCGCCGACCATCTCGCGACCGTGCAGGCCCAGGCGCAGGAACTGGTGGATTCGGTGCTCGTCTGAGTGCGTTCGCGCCCGACTGCGAGACGTTCGCTTTTCCGGGTGAATTAGAGTCGGCAGGGTGAGCGAGAAGTACCAGCCGCGCGCGACGTCGAGCCGCACCACCTACATCCTCGGCGGCGTCGCCGCACTGATCGTCGTTGCTCTCGTCGTCGGCGGGCTGCTGTGGAACAGCCGCGACGACTCCGGCGGCGGTGTCGACGAGGCGGTGCTCAGCGAGAACGCGGCGCTCATCATCGGGGAGCCGTCCGCACCGCAGACGATCGACGTCTTCGAGGACTTCATGTGTCCGGCCTGCCGCGAGTTCGAACAGCAGTCCGGGACGGCGATCACGCAGGCCATCAACAACGGCTCGCTGCGTGTGCGCTACCACATGCTCACCTTCCTCGATGACAGGTCGGCCTCCGGCGACTACTCCACCCGCGCGGCGGGCGCAGCCCAGTGTGTCGGGGCGGGCGAGGACAAAGAGGTCTTCGAGAGATTCCACGCGGCGTTGTTCGACAACCAGCCCGAAGAAGGCGGCGACAGCGACCCGAGCAACGCCGACATGGCACGGCTGGCGGCGGACCAGGGAGCCTCCGCCCAGACCCGGGAGTGTGTGGCGACCGGCGCGAAGGTGGCCGAAGCGCAGGAAGCCGCGGAGCAGTCGCGTACCCAACTCGAGAAGGCCAGCGGCCAGGTCGGCACTCCGACGGTCCTCTCCGGGGGTCAACCGGTGGACGGGATCATGAACGGCACCGGGTGGCTGGACGCGTTGCTGGCCGACAACGGCTGATCTCGGGGGAACCGGCAGCGGGCGATCGGTCTGCTGGGGATTTGGTCGGAGTCGCAGCGATGGTGTAGTTTTCCCTTTGCCCTTGATGAGGGTGAACAACAGGATACGGGGCTATGGCGCAGCTGGTAGCGCACCACACTGGCAGTGTGGGGGTCAGGGGTTCGAGTCCCCTTAGCTCCACCAGAAAACCCCTCCGAACAGCATCGGAGGGGTTTTTCTATATCGTCCGCATCAATGCTCCGCGTGCCGTCAAGGTGCGTCCTTCGACTGCGGCCGCCCGACGGTGAACGACAACAGCCCGGGAAGAGTGTGCTGCACGTCCTGCGCCGAGATTGCGGGTAGCCCCTCGTGCCCGTGGATGTAGCCGATTCCGGCGTACACCAGCAGGCCCGCCAGCACGCGGGCCTCGCGCGGACTCATCTGGAGTTCTCGCAGTGCGGCGCCGACGGCGTCGAAGATCTCCTCGTCGATGCTGCGGACCGTGTGCGCGATGCTGTCGTTGCTACGCGCCCAACCCCGGATGGCGCGCTCCACCGCCAGGTGATCGTCGCTGATCAGCGTCGTTGACAATGCGGCGAGCCGATCGTCTGGCGGTAGCTCGGACAGACCTTCGAGGTCGGCGACACGTGCGCGGTTCATCCCCTGCCAGCGCACCGCCATCGCCTTCCGCAGGGCGTCGAGATCGGTGAAGTGCCAGTAGAAGCTGCCCTTGGTGACGTTCAGCGTCGTGCACAGCCGGGCGATGGTGACCGCCTGCGCGCCTTCGGAGGTGACGAGTATCAACGCAGCGTCCACCCAGTCGGTGGCGCTGAGTCGTCTGGTGTGGCGGGAGCTGGTCATGCCTCACCATACCGGTGGTATGGTTCACCGGTCTCGAAGTGGCCGAGTAGGGGGAACCGGGTGGGCCAGAACGTGAATCGTCGGCGATTCCTGTGGGGGACGGCGGCAGTCGCCGCCTCGGGTGTGATGGCGGGGCGCCTCGGTGCCGGGTCGGCGGGTGGTGATCCGCCGGCGATCAAGCTGCCGACCATCTTCCATTCGCCGGACATGCGCAAGTATGTCGACGAACTGCCGGTACCGGGCATCATCACCTCGTCGCCGACGCAGCCGATCGAGATCGTCGCGCGCAGCACCAGCACCAGATTCCACCGGGATCAGCCGAAGGTGCCCGCGATGGCCTACAACGACGAGTCCTATCTGGGGCCCACCATCGAGGCGCATGTCGGGGAGCAGACCACCGTGCACTATCGCAGCGAACTCGGTGAGCACACCTTCGCCGCGGATCTGGACACCTCGCTGCACGGAGTGGCCGATCGCTATCGGCGCCAGCCGGTCACCTCCATGCACCTGCATGGCGGCGTCACCCCGCCGGAGTTCGACGGCAACCCGGAGCGCCTGATGCTGCCTCATCACGGGACCGCGTTGTTCGAGTTCCCCAATCGCCAAGAAGCAGGCCACCTCTGGTATCACGACCACGCGATGGCGATCACGCGCGCCAACGTCTACGCGGGCCTGGCCGGGATGTACTTCCTGCGCGACGGCCATGACACCGGAAAGCCCGGCAATCCGCTGGGCCTGCCGGCCGGCGAATACGAGATCCCGCTGATCCTGCAGGAGAAGATCTTCCGCGCGGACGGACACCAGTCATTGCGCTCGACACCGATTGTGCCGCAAGGCATGTGGGAGGGTGGAGCAGTCGGCGACCGCGGTCTGGTCAACGGCAAGGTGTGGCCGACGATGACGGTCGATCGCGGGCTGTACCGGTTCCGGCTGATCAACGCGGCGTCGTTCTCGGTCTGGAATCTGTTCTTCTCCAACCGCATGCCGTTCTGGGTGATCGGCAACGAAGGCGGTCTGCTCAACGCACCGGTCCGAACCCGGTCGTTCGCCGCAGCACCGGCCGAGAGATTCGACCTCCTCGTCGATTTCAGCTCGCTGGCGCCAGGCGAGACGGTGGAACTGTGCAACGACCTGGCACCGCCGTTCCAGGCGGCCATGCTGGGTGAGGTCGCGATGTCCCGGTTCTGCCGGTTCGTCGCCGGCCCCGGTCGCGGTGACCGGCATCCGGTACCGACGACGCTGCGGGGCGGTCGGGGACAACCCGCCCGCATCCCGCCGATTGCGACACCACAGCGGGTCCGGCGGGTCAGTGTGTCGCAGCCTTACGAACTGCGCGTCCCGCCGGCCATCATGTCGCTGAACAACCTCCGCTACGCCGATCCGCAGATCGAGAAGCCGCGCGCCGGCACCACGGAGCGATGGGACATCATCAACATCACACCGGACCCGCATCCGATTCATCTGCACCTCGTCATGTTCCGCATCCTGGGACGCCGGCCGATGCGCACCGTCGAGTATCAAGCGGCAAATCCACAGCCGCCCATCGGAACCCGCTGGGCGCCGGATCCGAGCGACTTCTACGCCGGACCGATGCGCGGCCCGGCCGCGTGGGAGGCCGGATGGAAGGACACGGTGCACGCCGTCGGTGGGCATGTCACCTCGATCGTCGTGCGGTTCCCGACCGCCGACGAACTCGGGTTCGATCCGGACGCGATCTTCTCCTCCGACCCGACGCAAACGTGGACCCGGCCATCGGGTGGTCACGCGGTGGCCCCGTCCCCATCCGGACACCACCACCATGCCGGGGCCACGCCGGTGCACGGCATGGTCACCAAGGATCTCCAGGGGTACGTCTGGCACTGCCACATCCTCGATCACGAGGACCACGACATGATGTTGCGCTACCGAGTGGTGCCGTGACGTTCGGGTGGTGAGACGTCGAATCGCGCCATCGCGCGTGATGCGTCCGAGTATGGTCACGAGTACTCGCGCCCGTGATCGCACACGGCGGCCCAACGCCTCCGGGCCGACCGATCGTGACCAGATGGACCGGAACACACTGCGCGCCCAGGGAGCAATGGGATGAGAACACTTCGGTATTCGATCAACGTCACCCTCGACGGCTGCTGCCATCACGAGGCCGGTCTCCCACCGGACGAGGAGTCGATGCGGTATTGGACCGCCGAAATGGAACGGGCCGACGCTTTGGTGTTCGGCCGAGTCACCTACGAGATGATGGAATCGGCCTGGCGGAAACCGGCCTCGGGCACGTGGCCTGACTGGATGAGTGAGTGGGAGGTTCCGTTCGCCGAGGCCATCGACCGGGCGAAAAAGTATGTCGTGTCCAGCACGCTGAGCGAGGTCGACTGGAACGCCGAGCTGGTGCACGGGGACGTGGGGGACGCGATCGCGCAGCTCAAGCAGCAGCCGGGCGAGAGCCTGTGGGTCGGTGGTGTGTCACTCCCTCGCGCGTTGGCCGATCTGGGACTGATCGACGAATACGAGTTCCTCGTGCAGCCGGTGCTCGCCGGACGCGGACCGACATTGCTCGCCGGTCTGCGGGAGCAGATCCAGCTGGAGCTCGTGGAGCGCACGGAGTTGCGGTCGGGGGTGGTCGCCGTGCGATACCGACCGACTGATCCCGACTGACGTACCCCGGTTGAATGCGGCTTGTCCCCAGGTGTCGCGGGACGTCGGTAACGACGGAGCTACCAGGAGATCTCGACCTCGATCTCGGATTCCTCACCACGTTCGAACTCGATCTTCAGTTGGACCTTCGGCGGGATGTCCACGCGCACTGTCTTGTTGTTCTCCACGTAGGACACCTCGTTGTGACGCGCAATCGCGTCGGCGAGGTCACGGAGCCGCTGCGCGGCCTCTTCCCGGCTCAGCTCGGTCTTGGTCTCGTGTTCGAACAGCTCGTCGCTCATGCGTACATCTGAGCCGATGCGAATCGGCGGGTCAAGGTGTCTACGGGGATATCGCTCAGCTCAGAGCCGGCGGATCGTATTTCGGCTCGTAGATCGTGATCTCGCCTGCGCCCGGAACCTTCACCCCCACGGTGACACCCCACGGCTCCTCGGTCGGCGGGCCGGAGAACTCGGCGCCCTTCGCCGAGAGTTCGTCCATCGTCGCCGTGAGGTCGTCGCACATGAACGACACGTCGAAGCGTTGATCGGTGCCGCCCGAGGTCCCCTGGTACTCCCACGAACTGGGATGCGCGCCCAACTCGCTGGGTCCGGTCTTGAAGATCAGCCATCCGCCACCGGTGTCGACCGACGGCAAGCCGAGGACGTCCCGGAAGAAGGTGCGGGTGGCGTCTGGGTCGTCGCAGTAGATCAACGTGTGAAGTGCGGTGATCATGGGTCAAGGGTAGTCACCCAGGTCGCCGGGCCATCGTCGAAACCACGGAATAATCTCGGGCATGGGGTTGCGCGGTTGTCGAAGCACGCCTGGCCATGATGCTCGTTCTCGGCTGATGACCCAGGCCGGCGCTGAGCCGACGCTGAGGGTCGTCGGCTGGTCGTGTGGATCATCCGATCGCGTTAGCATGGGCGCGACGGAAGGGAGCCCGGATGACGCCGGCGACGCGGTTCTGATCACCGGATGCTCGAGTGGGATAGGTGCGGCCGCTGCCGCCGACCTGGTCCGCCATGGTCATACCGTGTACGCGACTGCCCGAAAGCCCGAGACGCTCCAGGAACTCGCCGAAGCCGGATGTCGAACGTTGGCGCTCGACGTCACCGACGAGGCGTCGATGAGCGCGGCAGTGGCCGCGGTCGAGGCCGAGCATGGTGCAGTGGGCGCGCTGGTCAACAACGCCGGGTATTCGCAATCCGGTGCCGTGGAATCGGTGTCGCTCGACGACATCCGACGGCAGTTCGAGACGAACGTGTTCGGACTGGTCCGCATGAGTCAGCTGGTCCTTCCCGGAATGCGTAAGGCCGGGCGGGGACGCATCGTCAACATCGGCTCCATGGGCGGCAAACTCACCTTCCCCGGCGGCGGCATCTATCACGCGACGAAGTATGCGGTGGAAGCGATCTCGGACGCGATGAGATTCGAGGTACAGGGCTTCGGCGTGCAGGTGATCCTGATCGAGCCGGGGCTGATCACCACCGAGTTCGCGAGCGCGGCGACGTCATCGATGTCGGGCCTCGACGACGGCGGCCCGTACGGGCACTTCAACAACGCCGTCGCAGACACGATGGATTCCATCTACCGCGGCCCGGTCGCCAAGGTTCTCGGTGGTGACCCCGACGACGTGGCCGCCACCATCCGCAAAGCCGTCACCGCCGACAAACCGCGGCCGCGCTACACGGTCACCGCTTCGGCGAAACTCGCCATCACGCAACGCAGGATCACTCCCGACCGGGTGTGGGATCTCGCCATGCGCACCCAGTTCTCGGTGCCGCGTCCCTGAGCCTGGCCGGTCGCACCGGTCGTCGGTCATCCATGCAGGTGCGGTCGGTACACGAGTTCTTGAATCCCGCCGTCGAGTGTCCGCGTCTCGGTGAGTTCGAGATCGAAGTCCTCGGCGCCCGCGAAAATCGGTTCGAGCCCCGATTTCCCGGTGATGACCGGATACAGCGTCACCTGAACACGGTCGACGAGACCGGCCGCCATCAGGGCCCGATTCATCGACAGGCTGCCATGCGACCGCAACGGTACCGGCGACTCCTTCTTGAGGCGTGCCACCACGTCGATCGCGTCACCACGCTCGAGTGTCGCGTCCGGCCAGTCGAGTGGGTCGTCGAGGGTGTTCGACACGACCGTCGCCGGAAGGTGCAGCATCCGTTGCACCCAGGGGTCGCTCAGTTCCGTCAACCCATCGGACAGAAAGTCGACGAAGACACGGTACGTATTGGCTCCGAACACCATTCGTTGTTCGACGTCGTACAGGGACAGTCGGTGTTCGAGCAACTGTGGACCCTGTTTGCCCCAGTACCCGGTCCAGTCGCCGCCCGCTGCGCCGAAGCCGTCGAGGCTGCTGAAAACGTCGAACGTGTAGGTGACGGACATGGCTCAACTCCTTGGTGAGGGACTTCTCATGGAGGCAGACCGTGGGCAGTGATCGAATTCATCGCCAGAGGCCCGTCGCGGAATCCTTTCGTGGTGTCCCGCCGAATCCGGAATGCCGCGTCGCGCGGATGCGTTCTGCAGGACATGGCCGCACTTGACCTGCCGCCCCGGGTTTCCGATCGGCTGGCAGCAGAGGACATCATCTGGCTCAGCACGGTGAACGCCCGGCACGGGCCGGTGCCGACTCCGGTCTGGTTCCTGTGGTTCGACGACAGTTTCCTGCTGTTCAGTCAGCCCGGCACCGCCAAGCTACGCCACATCGACGCCGAGCCCGCCGTGGCGCTCAACCTCAACGCGGACGACCACGGCGGGGACGTCGCGGTGTTCACCGGGCAGGCGCGGGTCGACGACGCTGGTCCCACCGACGAGGAATGGGCCGCCTTCACCACCAAGTACGCGCAGGGCTTCGTCTCCATCGACATGACGCCCGAGGATTTCGCACGGTCATACTCCGTTCTCGTCCGTGTCACACCGGAGCGGCTGCGCGCCTGGTGATCCGGATACGCCGGAGGTGGCGTGTCGTCAGTGTCGGTAACCGGTACGGGCAAGCGTCACCGTCGCCAGGGTGAGTGTCATGTCGTCGGCACCGGCGTCGACCATGCGGATGCTCACCACGCTGTGGTCGGTGCCGTCCCGGACCACCGTGCCATATGTTCGCGCAGGTCCGACCCGGACCTGCGCCAGGAAATGCATCTGCATGTCGATCGGCAGCAGGTCCGGTCGCATCGCCTGCGCGGCGCACTCGATCAGCAGTGCCTGCGCACCACCCATGATCGTGCCGATCTGGTTGGCCACGAACGGCGTTCGATCGAGCTCGAGGACTCCGGACGCCGGTTCCACCTCACGGATGCCGAGGCGAGCGTGGATGGGGTCGGCGATGGGTACGACCGCGCGCTTGCGAACTTGGCCGATCCACTGATCCGGCGTGTACGCGTCCGCTCCGAAAGCCGCGGAGCGGGGAATGCGGGCGAACGTCACCAACCCACGTGCGGCGAGGGTGGGGCCGTCGGGTCGGTCAGGTCCTGCATCGATCTCCGCCGCGATGTCTCGCAGGTCGCTGCGCCCGTGTGCGTCGTAGACGTCGACGGATACGACCACGACCTTCTTTCCCACCCGCGTCAGCCTGCTGTCCATGACGATCGGGCCCTCGGTGATCGGCTCGACCATGTGGAGCGCGAGATCCTGGGTGGCCGTCCAATCCGGTGCCGCGGCGACGAGTGCCGGATCCGATGCCACGAAATCGAGCACGGTCACCAGCATGCCGACGGGGGCCGTCCCGGCATGGGATCGGAGTGGGTCCGTGAGGTCGGCGCGGATGAAGGATCGTTCGGCGGATGGCTGCAGGGACACGAGCCCGAAATCGGAGGTGAAGGTGTTCGTCTCCGTCACCGCTGTCTTCACCTCGTCGGCGGTGGCCGGCGTCGTGGTGCTCATCGCCGCTCAACCGACGGCGGAAATAGTGCATGCATTTTGAGAGAATAGCATTCTCGGCGGCGATGCCCACCGACATCGGCCCGCCGATAGGGTGGCTGGCATGGTCGAGAGCAATCCCGACGACGCGGTGCGTGTCGGACACCCGGAACGTGAGCGGGCCATTTCCCTGCTGAACGACGCGTTTTCGTCCGGTTATCTCGAGATCGTCGAGTTCGAACAACGATCCGACCGAATTCTGCAGGGCCGCACCCGTGGTGAGCTCCGCGCGACCCTGGCCGACCTGCCGAACGCCAGCCTGCTGTTCCCGGTGGAGCCGTCCGGGCCGCCGGCGCAGATCGACGGCTCGGCTGCCGGCCCGGTCGAGTGGGACGCGGACTGGAGCACGGTACGGCGGAAGGGGGTGTGGCAGGTCCCGCGCAGCGTGCTGGTCACCGGGTGGATGGGCACGGTCGATCTGGACTTCACCGACGCCGTCTTCCCCGGACCGTCGGTCGACGTGCACCTGCAGGTCTCCACCGCCACGGTCAAGCTCCGCATCCGCGCCGACGACGAGGTGCACACCTCGAATCTCAAGGCATCCGGGTGGTCGACCATCAAGGACAAGGCCGGTCCGCCGCGCCGTCCCGGTGGTGCAGTGGTGGTGGTCTCCGGGTCCGTGTCGGCGATGACGTCGGTCAAGATCAAGCGCGCCGGTGCGCCATAGCCTCAGTCGCTGTCCCCGGCGACCGCGAGGAGAACGTCGGCCAACTCGACCGGTCGGCTCAAGGCGATCAGGTGCCCGCCGGGCAGGACGGTGATGTCGGCGCCGAGCCGTTCCCGGGCCTGACGACGCTGGAAATCGATGGGGAAGAAGCGATCCTCGGCTCCGCCGACGACGGTGACCGGGGCGGGCCACTCGTCGAACGTGCACACCGAACCCATGACCTCGCCCGCCTGGTCGGGTTCGCCCTGCGCCATGGCGTCCGCGACGACGTCGTCGGGCACGTCATGGAAGAAGTCGTTCATCGGGTCGATGCCGGCGCCGACGTCTCTGCCGTCCCGGACGGCCATCTCCGCCCGCGCCTCGCCTGCACCCGAATTCTCGAACCAATGGCCGGGTGTTTCGTGCGGCAGCGGGAGCATCGCGTTCACGAGGACGATGCGATCGGAGTCGATCTGTTCGGCCACCAGGGGGACGGTGAAACCACCGAGCGATTGTCCGACGACGACGGTCGTGCCCCCGGATGGGGAACCTGCGCACGCGTTGCGATACGCGTCCACGCAGGTTCGGGCGTAGGAATGGAGATCCGCGGCGGGATCGCCTGCCGGCAACTCGACTGCCACGGCGCGATGTCCCCGAGAGCGCAGTTCGGGAACGACGCGATGCCAGTACCACGCGCTGCCGCCCGCCCCGGGAATCAGCAGAAACGTCGCCATGTCGTTCTCCGACCTGCAATCGAGTGAGGCCCAGTGCGCGTGGTGCGCCTAGTGCGCGGCTTCGAACGCCTCGATGACGTTCAGCGGAATCCGGCCACGATCGCTGACCTCGTAGCCGTTCTTGTTCGCCCACTCGCGAATCGCCTTTGTCTGTTCCTTGCTGCGACCGGCCGGCACCGGGGTGGCGCGTTTCGCGGCACGGGACGTGGAGGTGACGCGGGAAACGGAGATGTATTTCGCCAGCGAATCCCGAAACTGTGCGGCGTGCTTTGCGGATGTGTCGAACTCGTAGGTCTTTCCGTCGAGGGACCACCGAACGGTCTCGTAGTCTTCGAGAACCTTTCCGTCGATGTCGTCGATGACCTGAACGATTTCCTTCTTCGCCATAGTGAACTCCGTCTTTCCTCGTCGTGACAATCTGTTCTCGCGTGAATTGGTGCGGGGTCGGCGCACCTGAGCTGTGCCATCCGGCATTTTTTCGTATTCTCGTCGGAGCACATACTACCGGTCAGAAAATGAATTGTTCCTGAGAGACTCACCATTCGTCCGGGTATGCAAAGAATTCGGCGAGTGGTAGTCGTCACCACATCAGTTGGTGGGCGCGACCGTCGTTGTCGGCGGTTGCGGTACGTCCGTACCGGTGCCGGGCGGAACAGAGGTCGACGCGGCGAGTCCGAGGAGCTCGCGCGGTGCCCGGTCGGAAGAATTGATCTCGCGGTAACCCCTTGGGGTGACTGCGAATCCGGCGTCGGAACGTGACTCGAGGCAGTAGAGGCCGGCCGTTTCCACCAGGCAGGAAAACCGTGCAATAGAGATTGTGTGGCCGAAGTCGACGATTGTGCTGCGGTAAAGAACGGGAAACTGTTCGGAACAGACCCCGTCTTCTGTGCCTTGCGTGTCGAGGGTCACGAGATTTCCCTTCCACTCGCACCCTCGTGGCACGTTCGACGGCGTCGGTCCCGACCTTTGTGTGTTGAGGCGGCACGCCAGGGTCCGGCCGTCGGCAGAACAGTTCACGGCGCGATCCGGCGGCGAGAAGTGAAAGTCGGAGGTCTCGATCAATGCCGATTCCGGTGTGGTCGAGCCCTGGTGATACCTCGAATTGTCGACGCGGGGCGCGAGCGCGATCACCCGACCGATCGTCCAATCCGGCAACGGTGCATCGGCGGTGTCCTCGATCGACTCCTCGGTCGTGGTCGAGATGCTGGTCTCGATTTCCGTTTCGGTGGACAGGACGTCGGTGGGTGGCAGCACGATCTGTGATGGTTGGGGGTCTGCGGACAACGAACACCCCGCGACCACGGTGATGAGCGCCGCGACCGCGATGACCCCGGCCGCGACCGACCACAGGCGCTCCGGGCGGCGGCCCAGGTGTCCGTACCCTTGCACTGTGTCGACCCCCAAGATCGTGTTGTTCTATGTGTTCACCCCACTCGCCGACCCGGAGGCCATCCGCCTCTGGCAGCAGGCACTGTGTGAACAGCACGGACTGCGCGGCAGGATCATCGTGTCACCACACGGCATCAACAGCACCGTCGGTGGCGACATCAGACAGGTCAAACGGTACGTCAGGGCCACCCGGTCCTATCCGGCCTTTTCCGATGCCGACATCAAGTGGTCCGACGGAACCGGTGACGACTTCCCCCGTCTCAGTGTTCGGGTGCGACCCGAGATCGTCACCTTCGGTGTGCCCGACGAGGTCCGTGTCGACGCCGACGGCGTCGTCGGGGGCGGCACCCACCTGACGCCGAGGGAGGTGCACGATCTGATCGCCGAACGCGGCGACGATGTCGTGTTCTTCGACGGCCGCAATCACATCGAGGCGGAAGTGGGCCGGTTCTCGGGTGCGATCGTCACCGACGCGCAGACCACTCGCGACTTCGTTCCCCTGCTCGACAGCGGACGCTTCGATCACCTCAAGGACCGGCCCGTCGTCACCTACTGCACCGGCGGCGTGCGGTGCGAGGTGCTCAGCGGGTTGATGCGATCGCGAGGGTTCCGTGAGGTGTATCAGCTCGACGGCGGGATCGTGCGGTACGGAGAGGAGTTCGGCGACGACGGGCTGTGGCAGGGGTCGTTGTACGTCTTCGACAACCGGATGACCGTCGACTTCTCCGACCATGCCGCCGTCATCGGGACGTGCACCCGATGTGGGTCACCGACGAAGGCGGTCGCGAACTATCCGGATTCGCTCGGGCGGGACCTCGCCGTGCTGTGCGCCGATTGCCAACGAGAGGTCGCCGACGACGCCGATCCGCAGCGCTCGGCGTCGTGAGCCGTCCGACCATCCCGGTCATCGTGGTCGCCGGTTTCCTCGGGTCCGGCAAGACGACCCTCCTGAATCATCTGCTCCGGACCGCCGACGGCACGCGAATCGGGGTGCTGGTCAACGATTTCGGCTCGATCAACATCGACGCGATGCTGATCGCGGGTCAGGGCGACGACACGGTCAGTCTGTCCAACGGCTGCATGTGCTGCAGTGTCGACGCGGACGGTGTCGAGAGTGCGCTGGCGCGATTGCTACGGCCGAAGTCCGCTATCGACGCGATCGTGATCGAGGCGAGCGGTATCGCCGAACCGCGAGCTCTGATCCGGATGATCACCGGGATGGACGACCCGCGGATGCGCTACGGGGGACTCGTCTACGTCGTCGACGCCGCCACGAACACCGAGGTCCGACGACGCCATCCGGAGATCGACCGTCACATGGAGATCGCGGACCTGGTGGTCGTGAACAAGGCGGACCTGGTCGCCGACGACGAGTTGTCGGCGGTGTGCGACGACGTGCACCGTGTCAACGACACCGCACCGACGGTGGTGACCGCCGACGGCGTCGTGGAGGCGGCGATGCTGTTCGACCCGCGGCCCCGGACCGTCGACAACGCCGCTCGCAGTCGGCAACTCACGCTCGATGAACTTCTCGAGGCGGATACCGACCAGTGCGTCGGTCACGGTGACGGTGGGCACGGTGACGGGGGGCACCGCTATCCGCACCTGCACGACGAGTTCGGCTCGGTCGAGTTCACCTCGGCACGCCCGCTGAATCCTCGCCGGCTCGCGGAATTCCTCGAACGGCCGCCGACCGGGTGCTATCGGATCAAGGGCGTGGTCGCGTTCGACGTGCCGGGGCACCGGCAGAAGTTCGTGGTCCACGCGGTCGGTGGGTTCGTCCGGGTGGAACGGCGTGGATGGGGAGGCGAGGAGCGCTCATCGAGCGTCGTCGTCATCGGGGCGGGGATGGACCGTGACGACGTCCGCCGCCGTCTCGACGCCATCGTCGTCGGCGCCGCTCCCGGGGACGATCAGCCCGACGAGCACGGGATCTTGAGTATCACGCGTCACCTGGTCACAGCTCACTAACGGTTTCCATCAGGCCTGGTCGCGAATTTTCCATTTCGACAGCTGACTGTTTCACTTGTTACAAATGTGACTGATGTGGCCAGTGTTGCGTCTCGGAAGGAGAGTGGTGGCGGCGACCGAACGAGGTCGTCCGGCACCCGATGTGTGATGACCCAGCAACGCATGACGATCCCAGGAATCACGTCCACCACGAAGCGTCGTCGGGACGCCCGGTTCCGTCGGCGCCGCGGCGCGGTTGCGGCGATATCCGCCGTCGCGCTCACCGTCGGCTCGCTCACCGCGCTGTCGGCCGGTGAGGCGACCGCGGCGCCGGCTCCGGCGCCCCCCGGCAACGCCGCGGCGGGCAAGACGATCTTCCTCGACCCCGGCCACCAGGGCAGTGCGGCCGGTCACGACCTGAACGCTCAGGTTCCCGATGGTCGCGGCGGGAAGAAGGACTGCCAGACCAGCGGCGCCACGGCCGTCACCGGCGCGAAGGAACACACCGTCAACTGGGACATCGCGCAGCTGGTCAAGGCCGGCCTCGAGAGCCAGGGGGCACGTGTGGTGCTCAGCCGACCCGACGACACGGGCTGGGGTGGCTGCGTGGACCAGCGGGCCGCGGCGGCGAGCCGATCGGGTGCGGCAGTCGCGGTCAGCCTGCACGCGGACTCGACCACCCGGGGCGCGGATGAGGGGAAAAAGGGCTTCCACATGATCGTGCCCGCGCTGCCCATCCCGGATGCCGCCGCCGACCGGGTCCAGGCCGGGGACGGGCGAAAGGCGTCGGAGACCATGCGTGACGCCTTCGTCAAGGCCGGCTTCGCACCGGCGAACTATGCGGGTGTCAAGGACGGTATCCAGACGCGATCGGACATCGCGGCCGTCAACCTCACCACGGTTCCGGCTGTCTTCATCGAGATGGGCAATCTGTCGAACCCGCAGGACGCGGCGGCGCTCTCGGGCAAGGACGGGCAGCTCAAGTACGCGATGGCCATCACCGACGGGATTCTGAACCACGTCCGCGGCGGGGCGGCACCAGCCGCTGAACCTGCGGCGCCCGCTCCCGAGGGTGCGGCCCCGAACAGCCCCGCCCCGGACAGTGCTGCCCCGAACAGTGCTGCCCCGAACAGCAACGACCCGGCAGCGACCACGCCTCCCAGCACGGAGAACGGCGCCGACCAGGGACTGGCAATCGTGATCCCGTTCGTCCAGAAGCTGCTCACCACCGAGGACCCGGCCGAGATCGCCGAACTGCTCCTCGGTGAAGGTCAGGACGTCTCGGCACAGGTTCTCAAGGCGATGCTGACCGTCGTCTATGGACTGTTCGGCGGGGAACTGCCGATCGGCTGACCCTCGGGCACGTCGGAGCCGGATCGACCACTCGGCAACTATGGTGGGGCCATGGGGCTCAAGGACCTGATCCTGATGAAGACACCGGTGCCCACGTTCGGTGGCCGGACGGTCCTGATCACCGGCGCTGCCAGCGGGATCGGCCGGGCGACGGCGGAGGCGGCCGCCCGCGAGGGGGCGCAGCTGGTGCTGACCGATCTGCACTCCGACGCGCTCGACGACGTCGTGGCCGCGATCAACCGGTCCGGCGGCGAGGTGGTGTATCACCAGGCCGGTGACATCTCCGACTACGAATGGGTGCGCGGATTCGCCCGCCAGGTCGACGCCGAGGTCGGCGTCATGGACGTCGTGATGAACATCGCCGGGGTGTCCGCGTGGGGCACCGTCGAAAACCTCGAACACCGGCACTGGCGCACGATGGTCGACGTCAACCTGATGGGCCCGATCCACGTGATCGAGTGTTTCGTGCCGCAGATGGTCCGTCGCGGGACGGGCGGACACCTCGTCAACGTGTCGTCGGCGGCAGGTCTGCTCGCCTTTCCCTGGCACGCGGCCTACAGCGCGAGCAAGTTCGGGGTGCGGGGGGTCTCGGAGGTACTGCGGTTCGACCTGCGACGCCACGGCATCGGTGTCTCCCTGGTGTGCCCGGGCGGGGTCGACACACCACTGGTGGACTCGGTCGACATCGTCGGCGTCGACCGCGACGATCCGCGCGTCAAGGCGCAGGTCGCGCACTTCCACACGATCGCGGTGAGCCCGGAGAAGGCGGCGGCGGCGATCCTGGCGGGCGTTCGCCGCAACAGGTTCTTGGTCTACACGTCCTTCGACGTCCGCTTCGGCTACTGGTGGGCGCGCAAGTTCGCGCTGCCGTACGAAGTGGTCATGCGGGTCGCCAACGACCGGTTCGATCGCCTCGCCACCATCACCAAGGAATCCGCCCGTCGGCGAAGTGAGAGCCCCGACGGCACCGACGTGACGCCCTGATGGCGGCCACCCACACCAAACACCGCGCCGACGTCGACCCGGACTTCTTCCGTGCGGAGGAGGCCGGACTGCGATGGTTGCGTGACGGCGGTGGCCCCGTCGTCGAGGTCCTCGACGTCGGCGACGACTTCATCGAACTGCAGCGGCTCGCGTCCGCGCGGCCCGGCGTGGATTCCGCTCGTGAGTTCGGCATGGCGCTGGCCCGGATGCACGATTCGGGTGCCGCACGCTTCGGGAGCGCACCCGACGGGTACGACGGCAAGCAGTACATCGGGAACCGGCGGCTGAGCTCGCGGACCCACTCCACGTGGGGCGAGTTCTACGCAGCAGAGCGGGTGGAGCCGTACCTCGCCCCGGCGATCGACGCCGGATTCCTCGGCGCCGACGACGCCGAGTTCACCCGTCGCGCATGTGCGGTGATCGCCGCCGGGACCTTCGACGACGGGGAACCGCCCGCCCGGATCCACGGCGACCTGTGGAGTGGGAACGTGCTGTGGACGCCGGACGGCGTCGTCCTGATCGACCCGGCCGCGCACGGTGGGCACCGTGAGACCGATCTGGCGATGCTCGATCTGTTCGGCTGTCCGCACCTCGACGCGGTGATTGCCGGCTACGAGGCGCAGCACCCGCTGCGGTCGGGGTGGCGTCAGCGCATCCCGCTGCATCAGCTCCATCCGCTGGCAGTGCATGCCGCCGGTCACGGGCCGTCCTACGGGACGGCGCTCGGGCGGGCCGCACGGGCGTGTGTCGCCGCGGCGGGGGAGCGCTGACGCACTCAAAAACGGCCCGTGGCGCCTGGTTCCGCCCGGGGTGGGGTGGTGATCCGGGTCAGGCCCGGTTGCGCCCGCGGGTCGATTGGTACCGGGCCGGCGCCGCCTGGCGGGCGGCCGGCACATAGCGGTCGTCATCGGCCGACCCCACGATCGTCGATGCCGGAGCGGCCACCTGACCGCCGCGCCCGTCGATCGCATCGATCTGCTCACCGGCGCCCGCTCGGAACACCGCGCCCGCGGTCGAACGCTGCGCACCCGCCGGGGCCTCCGGCCGCGGTCGGGGAACCGCCCGGTTCGGCTTCGCGGGGGCAGGGGATTCAGTGGACAAACCTTCGGGTGCGCCATTCGTCGGCGCGCGACGCGCCGGATCCTTGGCTGTCGGTTTCGACGGTCGGTCGGCGTTCTTCGGCGCCGGTCGACTCTTGCGTTCGGGTGTGGCCGTCCGCGACGTCGCAGCCCCCGGTGTTGCTTCTCTGTTCGCCGATTCCCGCTTGGCGGGCTCGCCCTTCACCGTTGCCGACCTTTTCGCCGACGGGCCCTTGGCGGTCGCGCCCTTCGCGGTTGCGGCAGGACTCGTCGCGGACTTCGCGGCCTCGTTCTTCTTCGGCTTCGCCCTGTTCCGCGGTGTGGAGCCCTCGGTGGGGGCGGTGGGACGCTTCGGTCCACCGACGCGCCGGCGATCTCCGGTGGTCGGTTCGCGGGTCAGGAACCACCGCGCGAGGACGAGCCCCAGGGTGACCACGAACGTCAACGCCATCCACGGAAAGTCGTTCGCGATCGGCAGGAGGACCTGGAAGATCAGACCTCTGACGCCGGACGACGCCTGCTCGGCGTTGAGCCCGTACAGGGTGATCACTCCGACGAGGAAGGCGATCAAGGGTGGCTGCGCGGCCGCGGTGAACAGGGCGCGCCGGCGGACCGCCAGCGCGGCGGTCACACATCCGAGGAGGTAGCAGAACTTGAACACCGCGCCGAGGCCCTCGGTGTTGCTCGCGTCGATCGCCGCACCGATGCCGGTGACCACGGTTGCCACCAACACCGCACCCCACCAGGGGACACCGCGGACCGTGGGCAGCACGGATTGCTGATCCAGCGGCACCGCTGAACGCTGTTGGGCAGAAGGCACATCTAGACGGTACCGGTTGGGCTCGTGAATTCCGCTAACCACCGCGTGATGTTGCCCATTGGTCGTCGCCGCTCGCGTCGTCGCTGGTCCGGATGCCCCCGGCGCTGCGAACGGTGATGTCGATGGGCTCGGTCGCCGCGTGGTGCGGCTCACCCTGCAATGCGTCGAGCTCGGCGAGTTTGCGCGCTGTGACGCCGACTCGGGCATCCACGGCACCGATCGTCGAATTGAACGATTCCACCGCTCGACGCAGGGAGCCGCCGAGCCGATCGAGGTGACCGAGCACCCCGCCGAGCCGGTGATGGAGTTCGGTGCCGAGCTGGTGGATCGCGGCGGCGTCGCGGGCCATCGCATCGTGTCGCCAGCCGAGCGCCACGGTCCGGAGCAGCGCGACAAGGGTTGCGGGCGTCGTGAGCACCACGTTCTTGGTGAACCCGAACTCGATCAGATCGGGATCCGCGCGAACCGCCGCCTCGAGGACCGGATCGCTCGGGACGAACAGCACGACCATCTCCGGGGTGTTCTCGAACGCCGACCAGTACGCCTTGGAGGACAGCTGCACGATGTGGGCGCGCACGGCGCGGGCGTGTTCGGTGTGCAGGTGTGCCGAGGCCTGGGGACTGTCGGCCTCGATCGCCTGGAGGTAGGCATGCAGCGGCACCTTCGCATCGACGACGATGTCGCGGCCGCCGGCGAGATGGACCACCATGTCCGGGCGGACCGCTCCGGCGGAACCGTCGGCGGTCACCTGGGTGGTGAAGTCGCAGTGACGCGACATGCCCGCGAGTTCGACGACGCGTTCGAGCTGGAGCTCACCCCACCGTCCGCGGATCTGGGGTGTGTGCAGCGCGTTGGCGAGCTGCCGGGTCTGATCGGTGAGCTGTGCCGAGGCGGCGTGCATGCCCCGGACCTGTTCGCTGAGCCCGGCGTAGGCGCTGATCCGGTGATGCTCGGTGCGCCGCAATTCGTCCGACAGCTGTGCCAGCAGGCCCCGCAGGGGATCGACGATGTGCGCGACCTGTGACCCGATCGCGGACGACTGGCGACGCGCCGCATCCTCGGATGCCGAGGACAACGAACGCGCCGCCAGATCGTGAGATGCCCGGACGGACTCCAGTTCGGCGCGGGTAGCTGCCAGTGCCGCAGTGGAGCGTGACGCCTGTGCCAACCATCCGATGACGAGTCCGGCGAGCAGACCGGCGAGTACGGCCACGATGACGGAGAAATCCATGGCCGCCATCGTGTCCGACGGGTACGACAGATTGCCGCCCCCGCGGATCAGGCGAGTGTGTACCCCTCACGTTCGAGCAGGGCCTGCTTGATCGGCAGCCCGTAGCGGAACCCGCCGAGCGATCCGTCGCTGCGCAGCACCCGATGACACGGTACGAACAGAGCGGCGGCGTTTCGGGAACAGGCGGCCGCGGCCCCGCGTATCGCGGTGGGTGTGCCCGAGAGCTCGGCGAGACGTGCATAGGTCACCGGCTCCCCGGGGGCGATCGTGCGCAGCACGGGCCAGGCCTTGCGGAGGAACGGCCCGGACTCCTGGTGGACCTCGACCACGTCGAGGGCCGCGACATCGCCCGCGTAGTACGCGGCGACCGCGTCGGTGATCGCGCCGAGGCTGTCCGCGCGTTGTGTGGCCTTCGGGCGGAGTGACCGATGGATGAGGGCGGTCAGATAGTCCGGATCGTCGGTCCATCCGGATGCGAGGACCCGGTCGGCAGCGTCGGCGAGCACCGTGAAGGTGCCGTCCGGGGTGGATACGGAAGCCCATCGGGCCGTGCTGACCGCAGGACCGGTGGCCTCGGGGGTGGAAGCCTGCGGGGTGGAGACGGTCATGGACGTCATGGTGTTCCTTCCGAGGGCTCGCCGGTGTGTGTCCGGCGAGGTGGGTTCGATCGCGTGGATGGCGATCACGGTGTCGGAGCCCTCGTGAAATGCGTCTTCGTCGACCGGTCGTGGTCCGCGTGGGACGGTGCTGTCGTCTGGTCACCCAGTATCGGCTCGGACACCGACAGGCGGTGCCGCCACAGGTGCATCGACGCGTACGAACGCCACGGTGACCAGGCGGCCTGCGCCGACGCGAGGTCCAGCCCCAGGTCGGCCGCGGCGCCCCGGACGACGAGATCGTGCTCGAGCATGATGTCGGGGTCGCCGGTCACCCGCATCGACACATAGTCGGCGGTCCACGGCCCGACACCCGGCAACGCGAGCAGTTCCGAGCGCAGGTCGTCGGAGGAGCGACCCGGGTGCAGGTCGATGTGACCTGAGGCCACGGCAGAGGCCGCGGAGACGATGGCGTCGACACGGCGGCGCGGTCCGCGCAGGACCCGGTGGCCGTGTTCGGCGATCGCCTCCGGCGACGGGAACAATCGCCACCCGTCCGCCGGCGTCGCGCCGACCACGTCGTCCGTGGGTGGGTCCCACTGCGCGCGTCCGCCGAGCTCGTCGGTCAGCCGGGCGAGATGGTGGCGGGCGGCCTTCACGCTGATCTGCTGGCCGACCATCGTGGCGATCAATGTCTGGGCGGGACTCATCGTGCCCGGGACACGCAGGCCTGGCGCGGCGTGCACGAGCGCGGCCAACGCGGGGTCGGCGGCGAGCGCCGAGTCGGTGCTGACCGGATCGGCGTCCAGATCGAGCAGACGCCGCACGCGGTTGACGGCGACACCCAGATCGCGCATGTCCAGATGGGCGATCCGAACGTCGACCCGCGACGCCGACGGCTCGACCGTCACCAACGCGGGCCCGTGCGGCAACTCGACCGCTTGCCGATGCCGCCACCCGCCACGGGCGTCGGTCGACTCGACGGCCTCCACGCCGTCCACCGCGTGCGCGGTGAGGAACCAGCGCAACCACCCGAGATGAAGAGGCGAACGATGGGCGAGCCGGAGAGTGACCTCACCGAGCGCAGCCGGTACCGCATCGCGAACGGGGGAGCCGAGGGCTCGCAGCCGTGACGGGGTGAGACCGAAGATGTCGCGGATCGTGTCGTTGAACTGACGCACACTCTGGAAGCCGGACGCAAAGGCGATGTCGGCCATCGACATCGTGGTGCGCTGGATCAGGACCCGTGCCGTCCCGGCGCGGTGAGCCCGCGCGAGGGCGAGTGGTCCGGCGCCGAGTTCCGCCGTCAACACCCGGTTGAGGTGGCGTGCGGTGTAGCCGAGATGGTCGGCGAGGCCGTCCACCCCCATGCGCTCCACCGCCCCGTCGGCGATCATGCGCATCGCCCGCGACGACATGTCGGCGCCGCAGTTCCACCGCGGCGACCCGGGCACCGCGTCGGGTGCGCAACGCCGGCAGGCCCGGAAACCCTGTTGTTGTGCGGCCGCGGCGGTGAGGACGAAGTGCACGTTCTGCGGCCGGGGAGTCTGCGCAGGGCATGACGGCCGGCAGTAGATCCCGGTGGTGCGGACGGCGACGAAGAACTGGCCGTCGAACCGGGCGTCGCGGGACGACACGGCGCGGTAACAGCTGTCGAAGTCGAGGGTCCTGGCTACGGCGGACGTTGTCACCCGTCCACTCTCGCACTCTCCGCGGCGGAAACCTGGCGGGAATCGGACATGGCGATCGGCGTCGAGATTATCGGTCAATTGAGTGACGTAGGTAACAATCACTGGCACGATGTGTCCCATGAGCGCACCGTTCGGTGGCCGTCAACGACGACGGGGCCACGAACCGACACTGTCCGAACTGCCTGCGTGGGGCCTCGAGATCATGATGGGCCTGTACGGGCCCGACACGATCGAGCGTGCCTGCGCCGAGGAGGCGACCCGTACCCCTGCGGTCGGGTCCGACCTGGCCGACGAGAACCCGGTACGGAACGCGGCGGCACGGAACACAGCGGCACGGAACACACCGGTCGCTTGTGGTGCCGATCCGGCCCCCATCGACCCCGCGTTCAGGGGTGGCCCCCCGGGTCCGTCACGTGATCCACAAATCGTCCCGCCGCCATCGCCGTTGGTGATCGAGCTCGAGGCGATCAACGAGCTGGTGAAGTATCTGGAGCGCAAGCTCAAGCGACACTGAGTCGGCGATCGCCGACGCGGCGAATATTCGTCACCGTCGGTTCACATGGTGGGCCCGATGAGTGTGTGACGATTTGGTCGTGACAGAACAATCGGGTTCAGCCGACCCTGCCGCCACGGCGATCTCCGACGAGGACGCGCGGTCCGAGTCCTATCCCACCCGCGTACAGGTCGTTCTCGCCGGTCTCCGGTCCACGTCGATCGTCAGCCTGCAGTTCGTGCTGGTCGTCGCCGCGTTCTGGGTGCTCCTCTGGGTGCTCGGCAAGCTGTGGGTGATCCTGCTGCCGATCCTCTTCGCGATCATCATCGCGACGGTGCTCTGGCCCCCGGCGCGGTGGCTCCGCAACCGTGGTCTCCCCGGTGCGCTCGCGTCACTGCTGATGATGCTGTTGGGCCTCGGTGTTCTCGCCGGCGTGGTCAGTCTGATCGTCCCGTCCATAGTCGACCAGGCCCCCGAGTTCGCATCGCGGGCGACCGACGGTGTGCGCACTCTGCAGGACTGGATTCAGGGCCCGCCGCTCAACGTGCAGGACGAACAGCTCAACAACATCGTCGACACCGTCACCCAACGCCTGCAGTCGAGCGCATCCACCATCGCCGCAGGGGTGTTCAGCGGTGTCGGCACCGCGACGTCGATGCTGGTCACCCTGTTCACCACGCTCATCCTGGTGTTCTTCTTCCTCAAGGACGGACCCAAACTCCTCCCGTGGATCGACCGCACCATCGGCCGGCCGTCCGGCACCCACATCGGTGAGGTGTTGCTGCGGATGTGGAACACCCTCGGCGGATTCATCCGCACCCAGGCGATCGTCAGTTTCGTCGACGCCGCGCTCATCGGTGCGGGCCTCTTCATCCTGGGGGTGCCGTTGGCGGCGGTGCTGATCGTTATCACGTTCCTGGGCGGGTTCATCCCGATCGTCGGAGCATTCGTCGCGGGTGCCCTCGCCGTGTTGATCGCGTTGGTGTCCAACGGATTCACCACTGCCCTGATCGTGCTCGGCATCATCCTGGCGGTGCAGCAACTCGAGGGCAACGTGCTGCAGCCGTGGCTGCAGTCCAAGTCGATGGATCTGCACGCGGTCATCGTGTTGCTGTCGGTCACGCTGGGCGGCACCCTGTTCGGCATCACCGGGGCGTTCCTCGCCGTCCCCGCCGCCGCCGCGCTCGCGGTCGTGTTGCGCTACCTCAACGAGCAGATCGCGGAACGGGCCGGCGAGACTCTCCCGCCGCACAGCACGCCGGTGACCGCGCACGTTGGCGTGCCCGACGCGGAGCCCGACGACGACGCACCCGAACCCGCCGACGACCCGGGGACGTCGAACGAGAAGTAGCGCCGACAGAACCCAGAATCCCGCCGACGGAACCCGGAAATTCGCCGACAGAACCCGGAATCCCGCCGACAGAACCCGGAATCCCGCCGACAGAACCCGGAATCCCGCCGACAGAACCCGGAATCTCGCCGACAGAACCCGGAAATTCACCGACAGAACCCTCGCGGGCACGATGCCGACGACGTCCACGGTTCATCGGCCGATAGACTGGATGCCCGTGAGTCTCACCCTCGGAATCGTCGGTCTTCCCAACGTCGGCAAGTCGACCCTGTTCAATGCGTTGACCCGCAACGACGTGCTCGCGGCCAACTATCCCTTCGCGACCATCGAACCCAACGTCGGCGTGGTGGAGCTACCCGATCCGCGGTTGAACCGGCTGGCCGAGATCCACTCCAGCGAGCGCATCCTGCCCGCGACGGTGTCCTTCGTCGACATCGCCGGCATCGTGAAGGGCGCGTCCGAGGGGGAGGGGATGGGCAACCAGTTCCTCGCCAACATCCGCGAGGCCGACGCGATCTGTCAGGTCGTGCGTGTCTTCGCCGACGATGACGTCGTGCACGTCGACGGTCGGGTCGACCCGACGTCCGACATCGAGATCATCGAGACCGAGCTGATCCTCGCCGACCTGCAGACCATCGAGAAGGCGCTGCCGCGGATGGAGAAGGACGCGCGCAAGAACAAGGACCTCGCCGAGACGGTCGCCGCCGCGCAGCAGGCCCAGGAGATCCTCAACGGTGGGAAAACCCTTTTCTCCCAGAAGGATTCGTTTGACCTGGCTGCTGTGCGGGACCTGCACCTGATGACCGCCAAGCCGTTCCTGTACGTGTTCAACGCCGACGAATCTGTCCTCACCGACGATGCCCGCAAGCAGGAGCTCCGCGATGCAGTCGCGCCTGCCGACGCGGTGTTCCTCGATGCGAAGGTGGAAAGCGAACTCCTCGAACTCGACGAGGACGACGCGCAGGAACTGCTCGACTCCATCGGTCAGGACGAGCCGGGCCTGCGGTCGCTGGCCCGCGCCGGTTTCCACACGCTGGGGCTGCAGACCTACCTCACCGCCGGCCCCAAAGAATCGCGCGCCTGGACCATCCACCGCGGCGACACCGCACCGAAGGCCGCAGGCGTGATCCACACCGACTTCGAGAAGGGCTTCATCAAGGCCGAGATCGTGTCCTTCGACGACCTCGACGCCAACGGCTCCATGGCTGCCGCCAAGGCGGCCGGCAAGGTCCGCATGGAGGGCAAGGACTACGTCATGGCAGACGGGGACGTGGTCGAGTTCCGGTTCAACGTCTAGCGTCATTAACGCATCGCGGTATTTTCTGATCGCGTGATCCGGTCGTTCGGCAACAAGGACACCGAACGCCTGTGGCGTCGTGAACGCGCTCGCTCGCTCGATCCGCGGATTCAGCGGGTCGCGCTGCCAACCTTCGTCAGGTGGGATCGGCAGAGTCGCTCGACGACCTCAGGGGCCGCAGCCGACCAGATCGAGGCAATCACGCCCCGGCAGTCCGCATGACGGGCGGGGTCGTTCTCACGGGTCTGCTCGTCTGCGCGAACACCGAGGAGGCCGATATCGTTGGGCGGCTACGGGCGCGACACATCGAACTGACGCGAGCTGAGCCGGGATGCTTGTCCTTCGATGTCGTCCGGACCGACGATCTGCTGATCTGGCAGGTTGACGAACGATTCATCGACGACGAGGCGTTCGCATTCCATCAGCAGCCGGTGCGGGACACTAGTGGCGGAGAGTGAGTGGGGCCGCGCCACTGCCGGCATACAACGCAGCTACGCAGTCACGAGCGGAGAAGGCTGAAGCGCTTGTCTCCAGCGATGGGTGGTGGTTCGTTGAGGAGTATAACTATATAGTCGGATATATAGTCGATTCGAGGGGGAGCCATGGCAATCACCAGTGTTGATTTGGATCCGCGGCTGATCGAGCGTGCCCGAGCCCTCACAGGTGAGAGGTCGAACCGGGCCGTGCTCGACCTCGCGTTGCGCAGGCTCATCGCCTCGAAACAGAAGGCTGCGATGATCGAGGGAATCGCAGGGCTGACCGACCTTGAAAGCGAGCTCGGCGCGCCCGTGGCCTCACCGAGTGATATCGAGTCTGCGTGACCGACTACCTGGTCGATAACTCGGTCTGGGCAAGGCTGGCAACCGGGGACCCGGGCGTTACTGCGAGGCTGCACCGCATTCAACGAGCGCCGGCTGACCTGTTCGTCACGTGTCCGCCCCAGGCGCTCGAGTTCTGCCACAGCGCCCGGACACGCGCCGAGCACCTGCGCTACCGCGAACAGATGTCCCTCGGATTTCCGCTTGAGCACGCGCCTGACGAATCGCTCGTGCTCGACATCCAGGCAGCACTATGGAATGCCGGGTTGGTCCGCGCAGCGGGCTCGCTCGACATCCTCATTGCCGGCTACGCCATCGTGAACGATGCGACGGTACTTGCCGCGGACCATGACTTCGAGCACATTGCGAGGGTGTCCGACTTGCAGTGCGAATACGTCGCACCCTCGCCATGACGTCTACGGTGTTGGGGCCCAATCGAATCGGGAGCTGTTGGTGCCGGCGGCAACGTCTGGTGGCAACGACGAAGGAGCCGATGGCCGCAAGGATCCATCGACCCCGCTGGTAATGGGATTCCGCTGGTAGCTAGTGCCCCGCACCGGAAATTCGTTGATGATTTCGACGTCCAGGCGGCGCCTCGCTTCGTTGGCGTCGTCGCAGGTACATCCAGTACCTGCTCCTCCGCCGCCTCGCGATGCATCCACCTGGACCACCGAACTCATGAAACGAATTTCCGGCGCGGCACACTAGCCTGTTCCCATGGAGGCCACGATCGATTCGGGCGGGCGCTTGCTCTTGCCGAAAGCACTTCGGGAACAGTTGGGGATCACGCCGGGCTCCACCGTGGACATCTCGCTGTACGGCGCGGGACTGCTGGTGACTCCGGCTGGGCGTACCGCACGCCTGGCGAAGGGGACCCGATTGGCATCTGGTCGCCGAGTCTGACACAACGGTGACCGACGATGTCATGTTCGCGTTGATCGATTCCAGTAGACGGTGAGCGTGCGTCAACGATCGCCGTGGACACAAGCGTTGCGGTGCCGTTTCTCGTTGCGTCTCACCGGTTGAACCCCGGGACATTAGCGTAGAACCATGCCCATCAAACTCGAGAACGTCGGGATCGCCGTCGAGGACCTCGAGGCGGCGATCGCGTTCTTCGTCGACCTCGGCCTCACACTCCTCGGACGCGACACGGTCAGCGGCGAATGGACCGATACGGCAGTCGGACTCGACGGCAATCACGCCGACATCGCGATGCTCCAGACGCCCGACGGCAATGGCCGCCTGGAGCTGTTCGAGTACATCAACCCCGAAGCCATCGAAACGGCGCCGACCCGGCCCAACGAGATCGGGATGCACCGAGTCGCATTCTCGGTCGACGACATCGATGCTGCCCTCGACATCGCCGCGAGGCACGGATGTCATCCGCTTCGCGGCGTCGGCACGTATCAAGACATCTACAAGCTCACCTATGTCCGCGGACCCAGCGGGATCATCGTGATGCTTGCTCAGGAACTGACGGCGAGTTGACGTTTCGCGACCCAGTCCGCCAAAGTTCTGCATCGTGTAGCACTCGTCGTCGATACTGCAGCGGTGAAGCTCTCCACGAGAAGCGCTTGTCTGATCGTCTCCGTCGTTCTGGCTGTCGCGGGAGTGCTCGTGTCGGCACCCGGGCTGAGTCACGCCGCCCCATCGGCCTGGCGGTACACGATGGTCGCGTTCAGCAACGCCAGCGACCGGGACATGGACGTGTACGAGTCGCGCGACGGCACCACGTTCCGACTCGTCAAGAGGTCCGCGTATCGACCCCCGACGGGTCGTGTGCGCGACGCGAGCATCTTCCGCAGCTCCGACGGGTTCTACTACATCACCTACACGACGGCCGACGGAGCGAATATCGGCTTCGCCCGCAGTCGTGACCGCGTGAACTGGACGTTCCTGCACCAATATCCGGTTCCGTTCTGCTGTGCGTTACTGCCGGGCACCGGTGACGGCAGAGGGTTCGGATCGTCGAGCGGACCCGGATCATCGGGCTCGGCCGGGTCGAGCGACGGGCCGTCACTGTCGCCGTTCACGACCAAGGCGTGGGCGCCGGAGTGGTTCGTCGACGGCGGCCAGGTCCACATCATCTTGTCGATGTCGACCGGCGGAGGTTTCGTCCCGTACCTGATGACGGCGATCACCCCGGATTTCCGCCTGTGGAGTCCACCGGTTCCGATCGTCGGCATCGGCGCCGACCACATCGACACCACCGTGGTCAGGGTCGGATCGACCTTCCATGCCTTCACCAAGAACGAGACGATGTCGAAGAAGAACATCGACCACGCGGTCGCGTCGTCGCATCTCGGGCCGTATCGATATGTCCCGACGGGCAATTGGGGCACGTTCGTCGAGGGTCCGGTGGTGGTTCAGCTTCCGAGCGGCGCGTGGCGGATGTATCTCGACGTCTATCGGGCAGGGAGATATGTGTACTCCGACAGCACGGACGGAATGCGCACCTGGTCGCCCGCCAAGGAGTTGCCCGGGATCTCGGGAACGGTTCGGCACATCGGTGTGATGCGCGAGCCGGCGTGACGCGACTCCGCGGTCGTGGGCGTGCGAACCGGTCATGGCCGCAGAGGCTGATGGCGTAGCGTTCGGCGCAGCGAATTCCGACACGAACGGGGAATGATCGGTCATGCCCACGAACACCGACGAGACCGCCTGGTCGCTCGACGTTCTGCTCGATCTGTTCGACGTCACGCGCACCGGGACCGACCAATTCACCGGCGAGACCGGAATCGAGGGCGAAGAAGGTCGTGTCGTGGTGGAGGGCTCGCAGGTGCTCGCCCAGGCGATCGTGGCGGTCGCCAAGCGGTTCGCCGACAAGTCGGTCAGATCGGCGCACGCCGTGTTCGCGCGGGCCGTCACGGTCGGCCCGCCGGTCGAGTTCGACCTCGACGTGGTGCACGAGGGACGTTCCGTCGCGACCGCTGTGGTCACGGCGACACAGAACGCCAAGCGGTGCGTCACCGTCACCGTGATGGCCGACGTCCCGACGGGCGACCTGATCACCCATCATGTACCACGTCCGGCGGTTGTCTCGCCGTCCGACGCCCATGCCTCCCGGATGCTCTTGCCCGGCCGCGACGTGCGCCTCGTCGATGTCACGGAGGTCAACAGCCCGGACGAGGTGGGGCCGCCGGAGTTGTACGCGTGGCTGCGCTACGAACCGGTCCCGGACCGCGACGACCTGGCCAAGGCGCTGTTGGCGCATTTCACCGGTCACCTCGGGATCTCGACAACGATGCGTGCCCACAAGGGGATCGGCACCAGTCAGGCCCATCTCACGGTGTCCACCGCCCCGATGACCATCACGGTCGGCTTTCACGAGCCGGTCGGATGGGACGGATGGATCCTCTACTCCCACGAGAGCACCCAGGTCGGTGCCGGTATGTCCTATGTGCGCGGAACCGTGCACACCGAGGGCGGTGCACTGCTGGCGTCTTTCGTCCAGGAGGGACTCATCCGCCCGCTACGCCCGGCCGACAGCGCGGTCGAGTCGCGCGCCCGCCTCTGACGTCGCTAGGAGTCGCCGCCACGATCGGCCACGCCACCCGGCGTCGGCAGTTCCGCGATCACATCGGCCTTGGCCGGGTCGAAGGCGAAATACCCACTGATGACCGCGCTCTCGGGTAGCGCGTCCGGATAGCTCCAGGCGACGTTCTCCACGACGATGTCACCGATGACCGCCGTCCAATAGGTGGATGCGCCCTTGTAGTTGCAGTACGTCGTCAGCTCACCACGGCGTAGCAGATCGGTGCGAACATGCGACGGCGCGACGTAGAGCACCGGTTCCAGCGCTGTCTCGAAGACGATCACGGTGTCCGTGGTGTCCACCAGCGTCGTGCCGGCGACCTCGACGCGCAGGCGTCGACTGGTCGGACGGCAATCGACCCGGTGGTAGGGGTTCGGCGGATAGTAGACGAGTTTGCGGCCTTCCTCGTACCACTCGTCGACCGCGTCCCACGGCACATGTACATGGCCCGGCGCCTCTGGTTCCGGCTCGCCGGGCAGGTCTCCGACCTCGTCGGCGGGGAACACGTAGCTCAGGAATTGGTACGGGCGATGCACCATCAACGCTCGCTCGGTGTCGAGGACGACCTGGCCGGCGCGCACCGCCTGGATGCGTCGCGGATGCGGCTCGACGAACACGACACCGGGCGGCACCGGGCTCGAATACCACCCGGCGGGCTCCGGGCTCAGCGGGCCCCGGCCGGCGACGAGACTCACCGGCCGTCCTCGACGCCGTCAGCGACCGACAGTGCACGGACGATCCGTCGACTCATGTGTTGGTCCGCCTTTCACGACATCCGACCCGGAGAAGAAGGTTGCCCTGCTCCGGATGTCGGGTCAATACCTCCGCTGTGGTCATCGGACCGCGTCAGGCGGATGGGCCGCTGAGGAAGGCGTCGAGCTGCGCCAGCGACGAGGTCATACCGGCGGCGTGATCCTCGGCCGAGACGCCTCGCGGTACGTTCTCGGCGGTGATCTGTACGCGTGTGCCACCGTCCACCTCGGACACCGACCAGGTCATCGTCATCGTGCCGGCGAAGTCGGGGTCGTCCGACTCGAAGTCGACGGCCTGCACGACCCGGACATCGGGGACGATCTCGACGAAGCGAGCCTCGACGATGTCGGCATCCGCTCCGGATTTGCCGCCCGCAGCCGGGACGACGGCGTAGGTCAGAGTCAGTCGGTACGACCCGCCCTGACGTGCGTCGAAGTGGTCGAATCTTCCGGTCATCCCCTGCGGGGGAAGCCATTCGACAAGAGCGTCCGGGTCGACGAGTGCGGCGAAGACGCGTGGCAGCGGTGCCCGGATGACCCGTGATGCCTGGTCGGTTCGCCCCCGCGTGGTCGTCGGCCACGGTCGTGGGTCGCGTCCCGTGACGGCCACGGTGGCCTCCAGCTCGCCGACTCCGTCCCGATGGACACGCGCACCCCAGAGCTCGGGTACGGGCGCGGTGGGGACGAATTCCGTCACGTGATCATGGCAGGCGCGCACGAGGTCGGCGGGCGGGTCGAACGGTGCATCGATCGCGGCGGCGAGATCCCAGCCGTGCACGATCACCTCGGTCAGGACGATGCGTCCCCACGTGGCGTTGCTCAGCCCGAGGCCGGCATTGTCACTGACACCGGACCAGGGCTCAGGGTGGGCCCACGCGCGGCCCAAGTCGATCAGGTGGCCGGCGAGTTGTTGCCGACCGTCGCGGGTACGAGTGTCGGCGCGGGCACCGGTCGGCTCGGCGGCAGCAGACCGGGAGCCGGCCACCTCGGTGAAGCCCGTCGCGAACTCCTCGATGTGATCGAGCAGGGCCGCGACGTCGTAGTCGGCACACGGGGTCCGGGCGGCGAGGTCGTCGTCGGTCACCGCCATGACCAGCTCGCTCAGTTCGGCGCACGCTTCGCTGAAATCGATCACCCTCGGCCTTTCGTCGGTGCGTTCTTCCTTCTGTACTGGTGTGACCACGCTGCGCGTCGGGATTCATCGCGCTATACCTGCACGTGTGGACGATGCAGCCGACATTGCGTTCCGTTCCCTGACGGCCGGCGACATCGATCTGCTCGTCACCGCGACGTTGGAGAACCTGAACTGGTCTGGCCCGCGATTCGATCGAGACGACGTCTGGGCTCGACCGGAGTTTCGCCGCTATGCCGAGTTCGACTCTGCCCGTGGTGACTTCGGTGTGGTCGCGCAGCATGGTCGGGAGCCGATCGGGGTCGGCTGGGCGCTGTTCCTGCCCACGGAACATGCCGGCTACGGCCACGTCGACGACCGCACACCCGAGTTCAGCCTGTGGGTGGCGTCGCGGAGCCGAGGCCGGGGGCTGGGGCGAGAGATCGCAGAACGGCTCCTCCGCGCTGCGCGGGACCGGGACATCGCCGCGGTGAGCCTCTCCGTCGAGCCGGGAAATACGCGAGCGCGGGGCCTGTACCGATCCCTCGGCTTCGTCGACGTGGCGGGACGACGAGACGACGGCGTCATGATGTGGACGGCGCCCGGCTCGTGAAAACGAACGGAGTCACTCGGCGCGAGCGGCGAGAGCGGCGTGCGGGCGGACGCCGGCGTGGCCGGGGCGGCTGAGACGTTCGAGTTCGGTGAATCCGGCCGTCGCCAGAACGTATGACATGGCGTCCACCGGCCATCGAAAGGCTGTCGCGACCTTGTGGTCGAAAGGCTCGACCTCAGGTCCTTCGAAGAAGCCGACAACGAGGACCCCGTCCTTCGCGATTACTCGGCGGAACTCGGTGAGCACCTTGCCGAGTGCGGTCGGCTCGAAGTGGATCAGCGAGTACCAGGCGAGGATGCCGCCCAAGGAGCCGTCGGGAACATCGAGCGTCCGCATCGACCCGACCTCGAACTCCAGATGTGGCCAGTTCGTGCGGGCGTTGTCGACGAAGGCCGGCACCACGTCGAGGCCTCGGATCGTCACACCTCGACCGGACAGATAGGCGGTCAGATGTCCCGGTCCGCACCCGGCGTCCAGCACGGTGCCTTCGCAGCGTCCGAGATGCCGCTCGAGGAACGCGAGGTCGAGGGCATCGACGGCGGCAGTCGAGCCGAACAGTCCGATGTAGGAGTCGGAGATCGCAGAGTAACTGTCTGCGATCTCCGACTCCGGCACGCTCACAGTCTACGAACCCACGTTCTGCAGCCTTGGTTTCTGTGCGATCTCGTTTGAGGGGCCCGTGCTGCATCACAGCATGACATTGTTGATGTCATTGGAGGTGCGGACATGAAAACAACGGTCACCATCGACGACGAACTGCTCGCCCGGGCGGCCGAGCTCACGGGTGTTCACGAGAATGTCGCCCTACTCAGGCACGGGCTGCAGACGCTGATCAGGGTGGAGAGTGCGCGGCGCCTCGCCGCTCTCGGCGGGACCGATCCAACTGCCTCGTCCGCTCCGCGGGGTCGCTCGGCCAACCCGTGATCCTCGTCGATACCTCCGTGTGGATCGATCACCTGCACTCCACCGAGCCGCACCTGGTCGACCTGCTCGGCATGGATGAGGTCGGTTGCCATCCGCTGGTCATCGAAGAGCTGGCACTGGAGTCGATCAAGGACCGCGCAACCGTGCTCGATCTCCTCGGCAGCCTGCGCGGGTTCCCGAACGTCGGCCATGAGGAACTCTTGCTGATGGTCGACTGTGACAAATGGTCGACCGCGACAAAGCGTCACGTCGGCGCTTCTGGTGATGGTTCTAGTGTCCCGCACCGGAAATTCGTTGATGATTTCGACGTCCAGGCGGCGCCTCGCTTCGTTGGCGTCGTCGCAGGTACATCCAGTACCTGCTCCTCCGCCGCCTCGCGATGCATCCACCTGGACCGCCGAACTCATGAAACGAATTTCCGGCGCGGGACACTAGCACCCCGACACTCGGCGACCGGCGCCCCCGGCGAAGGTCCTCCGCAGGGCGCTTCATTCACACTTCGGTACGGTTGGTCGGAGTACGAAGCATGAACCGCGCACGAATCCGAGCGAAAGGACATGCATGACCGCGCCTGCGACGACACCGAAGGACGCGCCTGCGAGGACGCCGAAGGACCCCTCGAAGGGGTACGTGGCACTGCTGGGTTGGAGTCTGGGGGCCATCGAGGCCCTCGATCGATTCGACCGCCGATACGTGGTGGTGGCCCCCGAATGGGCCGAAGAGTATTGCGCCGAGCACGACATCCCCTACCTGTCGTGGAACTTCGAGCGACTCAACGACCGCTCGATGGAGATCGCCGAGACGCTGCAGGACATGGGCGTCGACGTCGCGATCCCGCTGTTCGAGGAAACCGTGGAGTGGGCCGGGGCGATCAACTCCGTCCTGATGGACAAGCCGCGGCTCTTCGGACAGGCGATGCTCCTGCGTGACAAGGCGCTGATGAAACGTCGCGCGCAGCTCGGCGGGATCCGGGTGGGGATCTTCGAGGAGGCGCACGACCGCGACGACGTCGTCCGTTTCCTGCGTCGCGTCAACCAGACGCTGCTCAAGCTCGACGGCGACCCCAACGACCCCATCCACCTCAAGGCCTTCGACAAGGCCGGCTGCCTCGGCCACCGGGTTATCCGGACGCCCGACGAGGTGGACACCATCCCCGAGGAAGAGTTCCCGGTGCTGATGGAATCGCATCTCGACGGCTGGGAGTTCGCTGTCGAGGCGTGGATTCACAACGGAAAGATCAAGTTCCTCAACATCTCCGAGTACGTGACCCTCGGGTACTCGGTGTTCGTGCCGGCGACCCCCGAGTTGGAGAAGTACCGTCCGGCGATCACGGCGCAGATCGAGAAGCTGATCAAGACCTTCGACATCGACTTCGGGTTTGTGCACCCCGAGTACTTCGTCACCAATGACGGCGAGATGTACTTCGGTGAGGTCGCCTACAGGCCGCCGGGCTTCAAGGTGTTCGAGCTGCTCGAGCGGGCCTACGGTTTCAACGCCTACCAGGCGCTGGTGCTCTCGTTCGATCCGAAGACCACCGAAGAGGAGATCGACGCGTTCTTCCCGCGCGAGGTGGTCGACGCGAGTGGTGTCGCAGGCTGCTTCGGCGTGTATCCGCGTCGTCGCGTGGTCTCGCACCTGGAGGTCCCCGAAGAGACGGCCGACGACGACTACTACGAGACCAACGACCTCTCCGAACCCCTGGAGGAGACCGTCACCAAACGCACCGCGTTCGGAACCCACTGGGGTCTGCTGTACTTCTTCGGAGAGGACCCCTACCGGATGCGCGATCTGCTCAAACGGCAGGAAGAGCTCGATTTCTACGTCTGAGATTCCGCCGTCCGGGACGGCGCTGCGCGGCGACGACCGGCCGCGTGGCGTGGATCGTGAGAACAAAAGGGTGCCCGTGCCATCTATCGACCACACCGACACCGGCCGTGCCCAGGACTCTCGCCTGGCCTCGAGGATCGATCAGCTCGACCACGCCATCACGGCGATGGCCGACGCGCCGGACTTCGCCAAGCCGGGCAAGCTGCGTCGCGTATTGGACGCGTTGCGGCGGGTGCTGACCCAGGAGGGCGGCTGCTCGACGGTCCGGAACAGAGCAGCCGTGCTGGAGCGTGCCGGCGTCTTCGCCGGGTCGGACTGGGATCAGCCGGCGATCCTGGTGCCGTCGCTCGCCGGCCCCAGTCTGCACAGCGCGCAGACCGACACGGTGATCCTGGAGTCGACGAGTGAGCTTCGGTTGGTGGCGATCGCGGCGGGCGATTACGAGCACCCGGACCTGACCGCCGACGACGCCCGGCGGTTCCTGTCCCAGGTGCTCGCGTTGAACCTCGATCTGTTGCTGGCCGCGCCGTCGGAGACCGAACGGGCCCGGCAGGGCGGCGCCGGGCGGGTGGCCCGTGGGGTGTTCGCCTATGTGCTCGACGAGATCGGGTACGACAGCGTGCTCGACGAGCTGGTCGAGGAGATCTGGCGAATCCTGCGTCAGCGGCCCATCCAGGTCGATCACGTGAAGGCGATGGTGACGCGGATGGCCATCCATCGCAGCGACCCCGACGTCGATCTCGGTACGGCCGCACAGGGTCTCGACCGATTGACGACCGCGCTGTTCGGCCCCACCGAGGCCTGCCGCGAAGACCCGGGGGTCGACGTCTACCTGTCGCGGCTGTCGGCGATGGATGCCGAGGGGCTGGAGTTCGAGGCGCGCGGGTTCGCGCGGGCCATGCACGACACCGGTCTCGTGTCCGGCTATCACGCGGTCCTCGTCCGGTTCCTGGTGGAGGACAACGTGTATCTGCTGCCGGAGGCGTTGGGCCTGTCGGAGGTGGGGCGCAACTGCCTGTTGCGCTACTCCGATCTGGTGCACGAGCTGATCGTCCGGACGGTGCAGCCGCAGCATGCGCAATGCCTCTACGGATTGGCGTTGCTGCTCGACCGGGGCATCCTGCACCAGCCGCCCGTCGTGCCATCGCTGTGGCGGCAAGTGGCGCTGCGACTTTCACCGGACGTGCGGGAGCGGTTGGCGTCGGCGTTCGGTCCCGCGACCGAACCCGAGTCGCTGCTGCTCGGGGGCCTGCTGTCGATGTTGGGGCAGCCGCTGGGGGTCGGGCAGGGAGATAACCCGACGTGCCAGTCGGCGCGCGCGTTGTCGATGTGGGCATACAACGACCCCGACTATCTGCTTCAGGTCGTCGCCTGGGCGGCCCGCGACGACGAGGTGGTCGCGCATTTCGAAGGGCAGGCGATCTCGTCGACCGAAAGCGTCGGTGGTGTTGCCACCGCCGACCCGATCGACCTCGATCCCGTGTCGCTCCTCGTGGTTCCGCATCTGGACCGGATCTATGCCGAGATGGTCCGGCGCTGCGCCGACCGTCCGGGCGACCCGCACCGGTGGGTGAATCCGGAGTTCCACGGCTGGTGGTCGGCGCGAGGTTTCCGCATCAACGTGGATGTCGCCACCGGCGACATCATCGACCTCGACGACTTCGTGCGGCAGTTCTATGCGGCCTATCATCCGGCCTTCAACGGCAATCAGCCGCTGATCCACCCGCAACCCGCGGGCATCGCCTTCACCGACAGCGCAGCGCGCTACGTCGGCTGGCATGCGATCACCATCCTGCGGGTCGCGACCGACCCGGCCGGCGACATCCGGGTCTACTTCTTCAACCCGAACAACGACAGCGGGCAGGACTGGGGCGACGGCGTGGTGGTCGGGACGGCCGGCAACGGCGAGCGCCCCGGCGAGGGATCGCTGCCGTTCGCGCAGTTCGCGTCGCGGCTCTACATCTTCCATGCCGACCCGCTCGAGGACGGCGCCACCGGCGACGTACCTGCCGAGGATGTCGCGGAGGTTGTCGGCTACGTCGAGCGCAGCTGGGGTGCCGACCGCACGATCCGGCCACAACAGGAGACGCCGGCTGGTGTCGATCACTCTAATTGACCGATACCCGAGCGGCATGTTGGTGGTCACACGGGGGTGAGCCGCAGCACGGGGATGGTGCGTCCCAGTGATGCTGTCGTTGCTCGGTAGTCGGCAAAGCCCGCGTACACGCGCTCAGCTGCGGCGAAGAGTCGACGGTAGTCGATCGGATCCGCCACAGTCGCGGCGGTGAAGGATTCGTCGCCGAGCCGACAGCTCGGGTTGGCGAGGAGGTTGTGGTACCAAGCCGGATGGCTTTCTCCGCCGAAGTTGGACGCGATGAGGATGACATCGTCGCCGTCATGGAAGTACAGCACCTGGGTTTCTCGCCGATGCCCCGAGCGCGCTCCGGTGGTTTGCAGCGGTGCCGTCGGCACAGACCACGTCGGTGGGTATCGTCCGCGGGACAGGCGGTACAGCGGGGGATCTATCCGGGTCGCGACGTGGCGGGCAAAGGCACGGCCGGCGCGCGATCGGCCAAAATCCGTCCAGAATCGGTAGACCCTGCTGCGCGGAGTGTTCGGATCGACTCGTCGGAGCGGCATCGGTGACTCTCCATCGCCCCCGTAGGGGTCAACCATATCCCCGGCCACCATGATCACCCAGCGAACGCTCGTGCGGCACCCGCTGGTGTCGAGCGTTCGGACGACACGGGTGCCGGAGGCCGAGGACGGTGACCACGGCGGAGGGGCGGGATCCCGGGCTTCGGTACGGTTGCCTCGATGCGTGCGTTGTGGGAGCGGTTCCGTGCCCGCCTGCCGCGGCGTGTGCGTTCCGCCCTCGATCTCGCCGTCGCGACCGTCAAGGACTCCGGCGACGATCGCATCACCGGGCTGGCCAGCGAGATCGCGTTCTGGGTGCTGTTGAGTCTGCCCGCGGTGACGATCGCGATGGTGTCGTTGGCGGGGCTGCTCGACCCGGTCCTGGGGTCCGACGCGCGCGTCCAGCTCATCGAGCGGATCGAGGAGATCGCCGGTCAGGTGTTCCGTCAGGCGACCGTCGACGACGTCATCTCGGCGATGCTCGATCAGCTGTTGATCGAGGGTTCGCCGTCGGTGTTCTCGCTGTCGTTTCTGATCGCGGTGTTCACCGCCAGCCGGATCCTGCGCGTCGTGGTCCTCGCCGTGACCATCGCCTACGACCTCGACGACGAACGTCCCACCTGGATGGCCCGGGTGCTGGGCTTGGTGTTCTCTGTGATCGGTCTGGTCATCGGTGTGGTGCTGGTGCCGTTGGTGGTGGCCGGTCCGCAGCTGGGTTTCATCGTCGAACGGCGTTGGGGGCTCGAAGGTCTGATGCTGGGCGAGACCTGGACCGTGGCGTACTGGCCGGTGGCGATCGTGGTTCTCACCCTGGTGGTGGCCGCCCTCTTCCACTGGGCGACACCGCGGCGGACGCCGTTTCATCGGGACCTGCCCGGTGCGCTGCTGGCCACAATCGGTGGTCTGGCGGTGAGCGCAGGTCTGCGCCTCTACACCGGTAACGCCTTCGGCGGGGATGCGGTCTATGCGCCGTTGGCGGCGCCGCTGGCCATCCTCGTCTGGGTGTGGCTGGTGGCGATCGTGCTGCTGTTCGGTGCCGAACTCAACGCCGAGATCGAGAAGGCGCATCCGGCCAACGGCTGGCCACCGCCGCGGCGACGGTCACCGGTCGAACTCGGCACCAGTGGGCTCGCTCGCGTCCGCAGGATCGCACGTCGACGTGAGGTCAGAACACAGTTCGTCCCCCGGGATTCGCCAGACTCCGTCAGTTCGAATGATTGCCGAGTTTCGGAGAGGGGTTGCGAAGTCCCGGGGGACGAACGGCTCAGAGATCAGAAGTGATGGTCAGGAATCGGCGACGACGGCGCGTTCCTTGGCGTCGGCCTTCTTCTCCGCGATCTCTTCCTGCACATCGATCTCGGTGGTGCCCTCCGGGAGCCGTCGGGACGGCCCGGTGCGGTAGTGCGTCGCGTAGAGCATGATGCCGACGAAGGTGAGACCGCCGACCAGGTTGCCCACCACGGTGGGGATCTCGTTCCACACCAGGTAGTCGGCGATCGAGAAGTCGCCGCCGAGCATCAGGCCGGAGGGGAACAGGAACATGTTGACGATCGAGTGCTCGAAGCCCATGTAGAAGAACAGCATGATCGGCATCCACATGCCGATCACCTTGCCCGGCACCGACGTCGACATCATCGCGGCGACCACACCTGTGGAGACCATCCAGTTGCACAGCACACCGCGGATGAACAGGGTCAGCATTCCGGCGGCGCCGTGCTCGGCGTAGCCGACGGTGCGTGAATGGCCGATCTCACCCAGCTGCTGTCCGATCGCGTCGGGTTCCACGCTGAAGCCGTAGGTGGCGATGATCGCCATGAACAACGCGACGGTGATCGCGCCGAGGAAGTTGCCGACGAAGACCAGGCCCCAGTTGCGCAGCATGCTCTTGACCGTCACGCCTCGACGTTTGTCCAGCAGCGCGAGTGGCACCAGGGTGAAGACGCCGGTGAGCAGGTCGAAGCCCATCAGGTACAGCAGACAGAAGCCGACGGGGAACAGCACCGCGCCGAGTAGTGGCTCGCCCGTCCGAACCGTGATCGTGACCGCGAATGCCGCGGCGAGGGCGAGGATCGCGCCCGCCATGTAGGCGCGGATCAGGGTGTCCCGGGTGGACAGGAATGTCTTTGCCTCGCCGGCATCGACCATCTGTTTGGCGAATTCGGCGGGCTTCACATACGACATGCGAGCTCCTCAGGTAGGCAGTGAACGCCCGCCAGTCAATCGAGCCGGAATGTCGGTTTTGTGTCAGGGCGACGAAACGGTGTTACATCCTCCTCACGATGGCCCCGAACCCGTGTGATGTTGCGCGGCTGGGGGAGCGGCACTGTGACGCGGCGCACGAAAGTGGGTTCACGCGGGGGGATCTCGCCGATCACCAGATGACGGCGATCCCCGCAGCCGTCACCGACAAGACACCGGCCGCGACGAACAAGGCCCGGGGGACGGGCTCGCCCGTCCTGCGTTGCCGGGCGCTGCCCATCCCGAGCACGCCACCGAGGACGAGCAGGATGGCCAGCTTCACGGCGATCTTCGGGTAGTTGAGGTCGATGCCCGCGGGCCACGGCGCGGCGAGAGCCAGGCCGGTGAGCAGGGACAGGAGCAGGCCATAGTCCATCAGCCGGGTGAAACGGAACCGGCGCGCGGCCGCCTCGGCCGCCCAGGCACCGAACGTGATGGCGAAGCCGACGATGTGCAGCAGGACAACGACGTTGCGTAGTAGTTCCACGCGACCAGATTATCCGACTCGAGCAGCGGCCACTACGGACTCGGGGGACGGACTCGAGTCGTCAGAGGCGTGCCTCCTGACCTGCCGCGACATCGATCAGCGCGCGCACATTGACGTCGCGGGCCTCCCGTCGTGCGGCGGCGGTCCGGTTGTCGGAAGGCACGAGCAGACGCAGACCGCGGGGGTGGCTGCGCAGGGTCAGCGGCGTGGTCAGCTCCATCGACTCACCATCGATGCCGGTGGCCGCGTGGCCGCTGCGGGAGTGGATCACCACGGACTCGGTGGTGAACTCGTGCCAGAACGGGCTGGTCTTGCGAAGCCCGAACGCCGAGCGCGCCATCAGCCGCGCCGCCTCGGCGGCCGTGGAGGTGGACACCGCGATCACGCCGAGTGTGCCGGTGTCCATGCGCCGACGCGTGGCGGCATCCAGCGATGTCGCGGTGACGTAGGGGTTGTTCGACACCAGAATCATGAACGCGCCGTCGACCTCGCGGCCCGACGGTGCGGTGAACTGCAGGTCGAAGGGCTGCGCGGTCGGGCCCAGCAGGTCGGGTAACAGCATCGCCGCGGTCTGCGCCTTCTCGTCGCGGTAGGACTCCTCGGCCACGATGGTCGCGTAGACACCGAGGGAGACGTTGTTGACGAAGAGGCGGCCGTTGACGGTCGCATAGTCCACTCGGCGCTCCACGGCGTCACGAAATGCCCGCAGGGTGGTGCGAGGGTCGGCGCGGTCGAGTCCGAGGTCGAGAGCGAAATGGTTGCGCGTCCCCGCGCTGACGCACACGAACGGCAGATCGTGCTCCACCGCGACGGAGGCGACGAGGGCCTGCGAACCGTCCCCGCCGGCCATCCCCAGGCAGTCGGCCCCGGAGGCCACCGCGTCCCGCGCGATCTGTTCGAGATCGTCGCCCGGCTCGAGTACCACCGTCTCGACACCCAGTTCGGCTGCCGCCTCGCGGATTCCGAATCGCTGCACCTTCCCGCCGCCGGAGCGTGGATTGCAGATCAGTACCGGCTTGGCGGGTGGTCGGGATTCGCGTCGACGATCCAATGCGTGCAGGTCCGGGACGAGCGCGTACCTGGCGCATGCGATCGACACACCGAAGACGAGGACGGTGGCCGTCAGACGAACGACGATCGCGTCGAACGCGAGCAGCGCGTGACCCATCGCCCACGTGACGACCACGAGACCCGCGACGATGGCCATGGCGCCCCAGATACGTCGTCGATCGCGTTCGGTGACCACCCACCACGCGCCGGCGACCGCGGTGAGCAGCCCGGCCACGGCGACGACGACCGATGCGACGCTGTGCACCACGAAGCCCACCGACAGCGCCAGGAAGACGCCGAGACCGATCAGGGAGACTATTGCGCCGACGCGACGTCGAGGACCCGGTCTGCCGACCGCGTCGGGGTGATCGGTGGTGGAACGGCCCATTGCGTCACCGCTCAGCGAGGGTTGAGGCGGAACGACCGCGCGCCGACCGCGTACAGGCGATGCAGGTCGTCGGCGTCGGGTGTCCCGTCCGGGTGGATCGTGACGTTGTTCATCTTCGCGAACTGCGGTTGGCCGTGACAGATCTCGCCGTAGTGGGCGACGACGTCGGCCTCGTCCGTGAATGCCTCGACGTCGGCGGTCTGCCGGTGACGTCGCAGCCTGATCTCGATCGGGGTACCCGTCTCGAGGTTCTTGCGCCACGGGAAGTGCGTTCCGATCAGCAGCGCGTCACCGACCCGGGTGTAAGCCACCGGGAGGGTGTAGAGCCGGCCCGTCCTGCGGCCCACGATATAGAGGGTGAGCAGCCGACCGCTGACCAGTGTGTGCAGAACCGGGGTGGCCAGCACTCCTCGGACGAGCCGATTGGCGGCGTCCTGATACTTCATCTTCTGCGGCGCATCCGGGCTCGTCACGACAGTCAGGGTACCCATCGGCGACGTGCCGGTGACCGCTCCGCGCCGGTGCTCGTGTGGCGGACATCGCCGGCGCGACGCAAGGTGGGAGGACCTGAACCCGAACGAGGAGAGCTCATGACCGCTCCGATCATGCCCAAGTCCGATGCCGCCGATCTGATCGTCGCGGCGCGAATCCGGCAGGGCCTCAAGTGGTCCGACATCGCCGAACGCATCGACGCACCCGTCGTGTGGACCGTCGCCGCGTTGCTCGGCAAGCATCCGGTACCCGCGGACAAGGCCACCATGGTCGTCGAACTGCTCGGTCTGGGTGAAGGCGTCACGGAAAGCCTCATGCAACAGCCGACACGGGTGGCCGACGACGCGGCCGCCACGGATCCGACGATCTATCGGTTCCATGAGGCACTCGCGGTCTACGGGCCGGCGCTCAAGGAGCTGATCCACGAGGAGTTCGGCGACGGCATCATGAGCGCCATCAACTTCAAGGTCGATGTGTCCCGCCGCCCCGATCCCGACGGTGACCGGGTGGTGGTGACCTTCGACGGGAAGTTCCTCGACTATCGGTGGTGATGTCGATCTGGAGGATCGTCGATCGTCTTGATGGTGTGGCTCCCGACACGGGGAGACACTGAGACGAGGAGGACATCATGCGATTCGCACTATTGATCAACAACGCCGAGCCGGAACCCGGTCAGGTACCCGATGAGGCCATCGCCGAGATGCAGGTCGCGATGAGTGCCTACACCGACGCCCTGAACGCCGCCGGCGTCCTGGTGGCGGCCGAGATCCTCGAGCCGACCGCACGCACCCAGACGGTGACACGCCGCGATGGGGACCTGCGCGTCCAGGACGGTCCGTTCGCCGACACCCGGGAGGCCTTGGCAGGCGTCTTCCTGCTCGACGTGCCCGACCGCGACGCGGCGATGACGTGGGCGGAGAAGTTGCCGGCGACGCAGTACGCGGTGGTGGAGGTGCGTCAGGCCGCGCTGTCATGTGTCGACGGTGCCTGGGCGCACTGAATCAGTCGTGTGACCACGAGCTCGGCATCCGAGGTCGCGGAGCGTGCGGCCCGGGAATCCTACGGTCGGTTGCTCGCCGCGCTGGCGGCGGCCACGCACGATGTGGCCGCCGCCGAGGACGCGCTCGGTGACGCGTTCGAACGAGCCCTGCGGCGCTGGCCGGCCGACGGTGTGCCGACGGACCCGGACGCCTGGCTGCTCACGGTGGCCCGCAATCGTCAGCGCGACCTGTGGCGTTCGGCGGCGTTCCGCACCGCGGTGCCGTTCGACGAACTCACCCACGACGGTGTCGCGCCGGACGGCATCGTGTCGCCGTTGCGTGACCGTCGGCTGGAACTGCTTCTGGTGTGCGCGCATCCGGCGATCAGCGCGGGTGTGCACGCACCGTTGATGCTGAACACCGTCCTGGGCTACACGGCCGAACAGATCGGGCGCGCGTTCGCGATACCGACGTCGACGATGGCGGCGCGGCTGGTGCGCGCGAAGCGTCGCATCAAGGAGCGGGCGCTTCCGTTCCTGGTGCCGTCGGGTGACGAGGTCGGGCGCCGGGTGGCTCCGGTGCTCGAATCCGTCTGGGCGGCTTTCAGTATCGAGTGGCCGACCGTCCCGCGTGAACGGCGAGCGCTGTTGCTCGGTCTGGCCCGGGTGATCAGCGAGGTGTTGCGCGATGATGCCGAGGCGCACGGGCTGGTGGCCGCGATGGAGTTGTCGTCGGCGCGGCTACCGGCCCGCACCGACGACGACGGCAACTTCGTCCCGTTGTCGGAGCAGGACCCGGCGCGGTGGGACGCCGACCTCATCGCGGATGCGCACGGTCATCTTCGTGAGGCCCACCGGCTGAGGTCGATCGGACGGTTCCAGCTCGAGGCCGCGATCGGGGCAGTGCACTGCGCGCGACTGCCGGGCCGTCCGCCCGATTGGGACGTGCTGCGCAGACTGCACGAGTCACTGCAGGCGATGGCGCCGACTCTCGGCGGCGCCGTCGCGCTGGCGGCCGTCGTCGCCGAGACCGACGGCCCCGCAGCGGCCCTCGCTCGACTCGACTCGGTTGCCGGGGTGCACCGGTTCCAACCGGCGTGGGTGACTCGTGCCCACCTGCTCGAACGGTTGGGACGCGACGACGAATCGTCGGCGGCCTACGCCAAGGCGATCGACCTGACGACCGACACCACCGAACGCGCGTACCTGACACGGCGCCGCGCGGGTCTGTGACGGTCGCGATGCACGCGGGTCAGCCGGGGAGGCTCGTCACCGCGAGCACCACGAGGGCGGCGAAGCACACCACCAAGAACGCCGAGCGCCATGCCAGGGCCGTGACCGGTTTGTCGATGCGGGCCGGATCGGACCCCATCGGGCGGGTGCTGGTGCGGTCTGGGCTGTTGCGGTCTGGGTCGGCCCGGGGCGGTCGGGGCGTGGTCGGGGATTCGATGACTGCCATGACGTGTGTCCTCTCGGAAGGTCGTGGAAAGACCATCGCGTCGGCCGCTTGGATCGCACTTGCGGCCGGCTTGGGCGGCACCGGAAGACGTGGAACGCCAACGGCTCCGTCGATCGATCGACCGACGGAGCCGCCCCGCTCCCCGGGGTATCAGGGCACGAGTCCGTACCCGCCGCCGAACGGCAGTCGCGGCTGATTCGACTGGCCGCCGGATTCGGGAATGGTGGTCTGCGCACGATCGACGGCACTGCCCAGCGTCACCTGCACGGTGCGGGCGTCGTCGCCCGAACCCACGGTCAGGGATACGGTGTCGCCGGGCGAGTGGGTCAGCACCTGGGCCATGAGGTCGGCATAGTTGCTGACCGGGGTGTCGGCGACCTTGGTGATGACGTCTCCCTCAGAGATGCCGGCGTCGGCGGCAGCGCCACCGGGCTCGACGCCCGCGACCTGTGCCCCGGGTGCCGATCCGTTGGCAGCCGCAAGTGAACCCGTCACGCCGAGAACGGGTTTGGTGGCCTCGCCGTTCTGCAGCAGTTCGTCGCCGATCCGCTTGGCCTCGTTGACGGGGATTGCGAACCCGAGGCCGTAGGCCTGCACACCGCCGGCGGTGGCCTGCCCGGTGTTCACCGCGGAGTTCACGCCCACCACCTCGCCTTGCAGGTTCACCAGCGGCCCACCGGAATTCCCGGGATTGATGGGGGTGTCGGTCTGCAGGCCGTTGTAAACGGTGACGCCTGAGCCGCTTTCGTCCGCGGCGGTCACGGTGCGCGACAACGCACTCACGATGCCCGACGTCACAGTGTTGGAGAGGTTCTCCGGGCTGCCGACCGCGACCACCTGCTCGCCGACCTGCAAGGAGTCGGAGTCGCCGAGGGTGGCGGGGGTCAGGCCGGAGGCGCCGTCGAGTTTGATCACCGCGAGGTCGTAGGACGGTGAGGTGCCGGTGATGTTCGCCGTGTACGCCTTTCCATCGCCGGTCGTCACCTGGATGGTGTTTCCGTTTCCGGCCGCGGCGACGACGTGGTTGTTGGTGAGGACGTAGCCGTCGGGGGACAACACGATCCCGCTACCCACAGCGGTGCCCTGTCCGGTTGCGACCTGGATGTCCGCGGTCGACTTGGAGGCGACCTGTGCGGCATAGGTGACCGAGCCGGGTTTCACATCGGCTGCCTGGCGGGCGTTGTCGGGCTGTGAACTCAGGACGGGGACCGCAGCAGGCGAGGCGTTGTCGAGCAGGGCACTGCCGCCGACGCCGACGGCGCCGCCGAGCAGACCGGCGATCAACGCTGTCGCGATGATAGGCCGGGTGACGACCCGCGACCGGGGCGCAGGGCCGTGGTGAGGGGCGGGGCCGTGTTGCTCGGTGGGGCCGTACGGATGTTGTCCGGTCGGCCAGGGTTGCTGTGGCCCAGCGGGGTATGGCCCAGCGGGGTGCGGGGCAGAGGGATATGGGGCAGAAGGGGATTCGGCAGAGGGGGATTCGCCAGTGCGGTCCCCGGTTGTCGCGGGGATGGGCTCGGTGGCCGGCTCGGGGTCGACAGCACTGCGCTCGGGCCCGCGATCGTGGTTCCCGGTGGGATGAGGTTCGTTCACGACACCACGATGCCGATCGAGGTTGAGAATAAGTCAAGAGTGGGGATGCGGATTCGCTGACAATTTCCTGCGTCGCATCTCAGCGAATTCCGAGGTTCACCGCAATACGAGGGCGACGGTGCGATCGACCACCGCGTCCAGATCGTCGCCGAGCGCGCCGGTGAGCCACTGTTGTGCGAGTTCGGCCATGGCCCCGGTGAACATCGCGGCACCGGTGCGCAAGGTCAGCGGGTCCGGGGCCGGCCGGGTGGACGCGGTCTCGGCGAGCACGAGATCCATCAGCAGATCCTGGGTCGCCGCACGCCGGGCGGTCAACACGGGGTGCGCACGCCCCTCGGTGAACAGGATCCGGCCGCATCGGGGATCGTCGGAGGCGAAACCGAGCACCGCCCGGACACCTTCCGACGTTCGTGTGCGAACGGACGATCCGGCCGCCGACATCGCCTCGGTGACGCGGACGGAGAGCCGTTCCGCGACCATGTCGTATACGGCGCCGAGCAGTTCATCGGTGTCGGTGAAACTCTCGTAGAAGTATCGGGTGTTCATCCCGGATTCCCGACAGACCGATCGCACTGACAACCCGGCGGCACCCGCGGCGCCGAACACCTCGAACGCGGCGTCGATCAACAGCGCCCTCCGCTCGGTGCGGCGATCGGTGAGTGGCACACCTGCCCAGCGGGTCGGACTCGACATCGACCCAGCGTACGACGAGGTCAGCAAGATGGAAACCAAAGTCTGGTCACGGCCGTCACCAGAATCTATGCTGGAGCCATCACGTCACGCCGTCGAACCCAGGGAAGGACCGGGACATGCCGTTGACATTGGGCGCACCATCGATCCCGAACGTGCTGCCGTTTCCGCTGCCACACCAGTTGATGGGGATGTGGCTCAACGGTCGTTTCGACGACGCGGTACGCGCGAAGTTCTTCCGCGGCATGCAGTTCGGTGAGCCCGAAGGTGACCCGGGGTGGTTCGGCCCGGACAGTGCGACCTGGTACGTCCACGCTCACACACCGACGCTGATCTTCGGGTTGCAGTGCGCCTCGTACCTGGAGCGCCTCGACCCGAGCATCTTCTGGATGGGCGTCCATCATTCGCGGCTGGTGGAGAAAGCCGACGACGGCGAGCCGACCGGCCGCATCGACCCCGCCGGGGCGGCGGTCCGCCTCGGACACTCGCTGGCGTTCTTCATCGGTACCGCGTACGGCTCGACTGACACGGCCGAGAAGCTGGCGAGGACGGTGCGCGCGATGCACCACACCATCAAGGGCACTCGCCCCGACGGGCTCGCCTATGACGCCGACGACCCTGACTGGCTGCGCTGGAACTATGCGACGGTCGTGTGGGGGATCGCCACCGCGCACGAGATCTACCACCCGCGGCCGCTGCGTGGCGACGCGCTCGACCGCTACTACGCCGAGTTCGTCCGGGTGGGCCACGCACTCGGCGGTACCGATCTGCCGGCCACCAAGGCCGATACCCTGGCGTGCCTGGAGGAGTACCTGCCCAGACTTGCTCTGACACATGGCAATGCGATTGCCACGGGCATCAACCTGACCAACCCGGCGCAGGGGGCGGTGGACTGGGCGATCCGCGACACGATGCCGGAGTGGGCGGCGCAACTCGTGATGCATCGCCCGCCGAATCCGATCGAGCGTCGGGCGCGGCGCAGTGTGGTGTGGAGTGCGCTGAACGGTCTTCAGGCGAGTATGGGGGAGCTGCCCGAGTTCGCCGCGGCACGCGCCCGCGTCGCCGGCGGTGTCACCATCGCGCACACCGAGCCGCAGTACGTTGTCGGCACCGATCCCGCACTGGACCGAGCCGAGGTCGAGGCCGCTCTCTGATCGGGTTCGTGCCTTTTGCCACTATCGCCTCTAACCGCTGGTCGAGTAGCCGCGTCCTTTCGCTGGTCGAGTAGCTGCGAGCCGCTAGGCGAGCGGCGTATCGAGACCTCTTCGGCTGCACGGGATCTCGATACGCGACTCGCCTAGCGGCTCGCCGCTACTCGATCAACGGAGGGACACGGGATCTCGATACGCGACTCGCCTAGCGGCTCGCCGCTACTCGATCAGCGGAAGGGAGGGAACGGGAGGCGAGGGGAGGTGTGCGCTACTCGATCAGCGGGAGGGACGGTGCCCTGCCGATCAACGGAGGGGCGGACGGTGTCAGCGCCGCACCGCGATCTCTTCGCCGAGTCGGAATCCGGTCGCCAGCGGCAGGTCGTCGCCGCTCCAGAAACGTCCCGGATCGAACCAGCTGGAATCTTTCGACGCGTCGAGCAGACCCATGTCGGTGTAGGTGATCGCCACGACCTCGGCGCAATACGCCGACTCGAGACCGGCGTCGTGGGCGTGTCGGCGCGCACGCCGGTCGCGGGCGAGCCGATCGAGATACGGGATGCCCCGGACCACGTCGACACTGTTGGGCACCCGACCCCGAAACCACCGTCCCGCCAAGCGTGCGGTCGCCGGGAACGGCGTCCCGTCCAGGCGGGCGATCACCTTCAGCAGGCTGTCCTCCTGCGCGGCGGACACATCAGGGGTGAGCTGGCGGAGCCAGCAGTCCTGGTCATAGCGATCCATCCACTGCCGGACCGCCTCGCGCGCATCGTGTAACTGAACACCGCGGTGATTGCTGCCGGTCCAGACGTCGGTCAGCTTGTCACCGAGCTCGGCATGCCACAGCAGGGGCGGCAGATCATCGATGGCGACGGTCATCGCCACGTGGTTGACCGGCGCGTTCGTCAGGGTGCGGATGGCCCGGTCCGGTCCGGAGCGTCCGCGGAACAGCCACACGTCGCCGGTGCGCGTCACGTCCAGGGCCTCGTCGAGATCGATCCCGCGGTCGCCCAACTCGTCGTCTGTGCGCACCAGAGCAGACTAGACGAGCCACTATCCTCGAGCCATGCGCAACGCGTGGAGGTGGTTGGGACTCGCCGGTGCCGTCGGGGTCGCGGCGGGTGGTGTGCTGGTGGCCCGCGATCAGCGTCAGCGCAACGCCTACAGCGCCGACGACGTCCGTGAACGGCTGCACCGACGCCACGAAGAGGCCCAGGCCAGAGACGCCGCGGACCCACCGTCGTGAGGGGCCTGCCGCAGCTCACCGCACCGGTCGACCCGGTGGCCGCGCTGACCCGCATCGCGTGGCTGCTCGAGCGTGACCGGCAAAGCACCTATCGGGTCGAGGCGTTCCGGAAGGCGGCCCGCGCCGCCGCCGAGGTCGGCGACGACGAGCTGCGCCGACGCGCATCGGCGCGCACACTCACCGACATCCGAGGTATCGGCAAGAGCACCGCAGCGGTGATCACCGAGGCGGCGGCCGGTGAGGTACCGGGATATCTGCAGCAACTCCAGGACACCGCGCCGGCATCGCTCGCCGAGGGCGGTGACGATCTGTACGCGGCGCTGCGTGGCGACCTGCATGCACACACCGACTGGAGCGACGGCGGAGCATCGCTGGACGAGATGGCTTCCGCGGCAGCAGCGCTCGGCCAGGAGTGGCTCGCGATCACCGATCACTCGCCACGATTGACCGTGGCCAACGGACTCAGCGAGGAACGACTGACCCGCCAGCTCGACGAGATCGAGACCCTGAATGATCTGCTCGGCGACGAACTCCGGGTGCTCGCCGGTATCGAGGTGGACATCCTCGACGACGGGACCCTGGACCAGACCGACGCCATGCTGGACCGGCTCGACATCGTCACCGCCTCGGTGCACTCGAAACTCCGGATGGACTCCGCCCCGATGACACGTCGGATGGTCGCCGCCGTCTGCGACCCGCGGGTCAACGTGCTCGGCCACTGCACGGGCAGGCGCGTGGTGCGGGGCCGGGGCGCTCGGCCGCCGTCGCAGTTCGACGCCCGAGAAGTGTTCAGCGCCTGTGCCGAGCACGGCACCGCGGTGGAGATCAACTCCCGGCCGGAACGGGTCGATCCACCCGACGAACTGATCGCACTGGCCCGTGACCTCGGGTGCCTCTTCGCGATCGACTCCGATGCGCACGCGCCCGGTCAACTGGACTTCAAGGCGCTCGGCGCGCACCGCGCCGAAGAGTTCGGGATCGAACCGGATCGCATCGTCACCACCTGGACCGTCGACCGCGTGATCGACTGGGCAGGAACATGACAGCCGACCGGCGGGTCCCGGGAGAATGGACCCGCCGGTCGGCGTGTGCGCTCGGCACCGAGGTCACTTGACCTCCGAGCGCAGTACGCGGATCACCCCCAGCGTCAATGGGATGGCGATCCACACGATCGCGGAGACGGCCAGCCGGGCCCATTCGCCGCCGGTGGCCCACTCGCCGGACTGGAATGGCAGCAACGTCAATCCCGTGTCGACCCATTGTCCGAGGTTGTCGGCAAACCACGGCACGAGTTCGGTCATCAGCATCAGGGCCGTCGGTAGGGCGAAGTAGGCGACGATCGCGCCCGGGGTGTTCAGGATGAGCGCGGCGAAACCGAATCCGAGCAGGAGCCCGAAAATCTGCAAGAGGAACGAGTTGAACAGGCCGGCCGCGGTGAACGACCAGGCGCCCGCCGGATCGGTGTAGATGATGTCGGCGATCACCGTGGCGACCGCGCCCATCGTCAGCGCGATGATCACCGCGGCGACGCCGGTGATCAGCGCTGCGAGCAGCTTGGCCGTCACCACGCGTTCCCGTCGCGGCTCCATCGTGAATGTGGTCAGCGCCGCGCGTTGACTCCACTCGCCGGTCACCAGCAAGATCGCCAAGACCGGCAGGATGATCCCGGTCGGGATGTTCATGACACCGAAGAGCTCACCGAAGTTGAGGTTCTCCGGACTGTTGCGCTCCGTGATCAGCATCGCCACTGCGACGACGACCGACAAGACACCGATCGACGCGGTCAGCCAGAAACCGGCCCGCGTGTCGACGAGCTTGCGGAGTTCGACGAGGGTGAGTCGGCTGAGCGGGATCGGCCTACTGCGCACGTCGAGATCGATACTCGGCGCGGGTATCTCGGTGCGGGTGCGGACGGGGTTCTGGACGGTCATGACGGGACTCCCTGCAGGACGGGTTGTTCACGTTGGGTCTGTTGGGTCAGTTCGAGGAACATCTCCTCGAGTTGCGCGCCGTCGCCGGGGCGCAACTCCATCAGGGCTATCCCCGCGGTGGCCGCGACCCGCCCGACCTCCTCGGGTGCGGCTTCGGTGGTGAAGCCCCCATCGGTGGCCGGCAGTGTCCGGATACCGGCACCCGCCAAGGCAGCGGCGAGCGCGGCGTCGTCGAGCGAGCGGACCCGCGTGCCCTGCGCGGCGAGCAGATCGGACTTGGTGCCCTGGGCGACGATCCGCCCGTGACCGATGACCAGGATGTCGTCGGCGATGATCTCGATCTCGTGCAACAGGTGCGACGACAGCAGGACGGTCCCGCCACGATTCGCGTAATCGCGCAGCAGGGTCCGCATCCAGTGGATGCCCGCCGGGTCGAGGCCGTTCGCCGGTTCGTCGAGGATCAGGATGTGCGGGTCACCGAGCAGCGCGTTGGCGATCCCGAGCCGCTGGCGCATGCCGAGCGAGTAGTTGCGGACGCGCCGGTTCGCCTCCTCCGGCGTCAGGCTCACCATCTCGAGCATGTCGTCGACGCGAGACCGGTTGACGCCCAACGTCATCGCGGTCAGCCGGAGGATCTCGGCGCCGGTGCGTCCGGCGTGCTGCGCCGACGCGTCGAGCAGGACACCCACCTGGGTCGCCGGGTTGGGGATCTCGCGATACGCGCGGCCCCCGACGGTCGCCGAGCCCGAGGTCGCCGGGGTCAGCCCGGCGATGATTCGCATCGTGGTGGATTTCCCCGCACCATTCGGACCGAGGAAGCCGGTGACCTGACCGGGCGTGCAGGCGAACGAGACGTCGTCAACGGCGGTGTGGTCGCCGTATCTCTTCGTGAGGTTTTCGACAGTGATCATGACGTCCATCGTCTTTCGCCGGCATACCCGCCCGCATCGGCCGTGCGGACAGAATGTGGATAGCCGAAAGTCGGAGACGACTCTGGCCGCACGGTTGAGGTGACCCCGACAAGACCCCGATTACGGTGTAGGGGTGCGCCCCGAGGACTATCAGCCGCGTCTGTCGGCGGCCAGCCACGTCTGGCGTCTCGCGCTCATGCTGCTCATCTCAGCGGTCGCGTGGGGTTCGCGCGTCGGCTACCAGTGGGAGCAGGCGCGCTGGTGGTTCGTCGCCGACCTCACCATCGGTCTCCTGACCTACGTCGCCGTATGGTTTCGACGCTCGCACCCGGTGGCCGTAGCCACTTTCGGCAACCTCGCCACCGTGATGTCGGCGAGCGCGGCAGGTCCGGCCACGCTTGCGATGGTGTCGCTCTCGACCCGTCGCCGGTGGCCGGAGATCATCCCGCAGGTGGTCCTCGCCCTCGTGTGTGGAGTGGTCGCCGAGGAGTTCTTCAACGTGCCGGATGTCGCCGAACCCTGGATTCTCCGCTACGGCATCATGCTCACGGTCATCGCGACGATGGTCGCATGGGGCATGTACATCGGGTCCAGGCGTGAGCTCCTGGCCAGTTGGCGGGCGCGTGCCATTCTCGCCGAGTCCGAACGGGATGCGGAGATGCGTCGGGCCCGTTCGGTGGAACGCGCACAGATCGCGCGTGAGATGCACGACGTTCTGGCACACCGGATCTCGACGGTGAGCATGCATGCCGGTGCGTTGGCGTTTCGCGAAGACCTCGGGCGCGACGAGATCCGTGCCACGGCCCAGACCATCCACGAGACGTCGCGGCTGGCCCTCACCGAACTGCGCGAGGTGCTCGGAGTTCTGCGCGAGGGGCCGGGCGACGCCGATCCGGAGTCCCCACAGGCGGTGCCCGCCGATCTCGATGCCCTGATCGAGGACAACCGCCGCAACGGGATGCGTGTCGAATACCTCTGCACCGCCGATCTCTCCGCACTCTCGCCGGCGGTTTTCCGTACCCTCTACCGGTGCCTGCAGGAGGCACTCACCAACGCCCGCAAACACGCACCGGCCGCCACGGTGACCGTGCGGATCAAAGGTGACGAGTCGACGGGAGTCGACCTGCTGGTGGACAACCCGCTCCCGCTCCGGGCGGAAACGGTCACGCCTCCACCCTCCGGACTCGGACTGGTGGGTGTGGCCGAACGTGTCGCGCTCAGTGGCGGCCGACATTCCGCGGTGCACACCGACGACCGCCACTTCGTCTTGCACGTGTGGCTACCGTGGCATCCATGACAGCGCGCATCATGGTGGTCGACGACGATCCGCTGGTCCGGTCCGGATTGCGTCTGCTGCTCGGTGGGGACCCGGAGTTCGAGGTCACCGCGGAGGCCGGCAACGGGCGTGAGGCCATCGACCGGCACACCGCCGAGCCCGTCGACATGCTGCTCATGGATCTACGGATGCCGGTCATGGACGGCATCGCGGCCACGGGCGAGCTCAAGGCCTTCGACGACCCGCCCGCCGTGATCGTGCTGACCACCTTCGACGCCGACGAGTACGTGGTGCGTGCGCTCGCGGTGGGGGCCGACGGATTCCTCCTGAAGGACACGTCCCCGCACGACATCGTCGCGGCGATCAAGAACGTGCTGCGCGGCGAGCCCGCACTCAGTCCCTCGGTGACCGCGACGCTGATCAAGCAGGTCGTCGACGGGGGCGCGAATCGTCGGTCGCCGGAGGCCCGCGACGCTGTGGTCACGCTCACCGACCGGGAGCGAGACGTCGCGATCTGCGTGGCGAAAGGAGCGTCGAACGCGGAGATCGCCGCCGAGCTGTTCATGAGTGTGGCGACGGTGAAGGCCCACATCTCACACATCTTCGCCAAGCTCGGCACCACCAATCGGGTGCAGGTGGCGATCATCCTGCACGACGCCGGGCTGGCCTGACCTGCGCGCAGGTGACGCGGTGGTGGCGCACCGGTTCGATCGTGTGGACACTGGAGGGCACACGGCTATCACGCCGACCCGCGCTGTCAGGAGGTCGCAATGGCGGACAACAACAACCCGTTCGGGATGAGCCCGGAGGATTTCGATCGCTTCGCGCGCGAAGCATCGGAGGGTGTCCGCGACATGGTCGGCAAATTCCTGACAGGTCCGGGTGCGGCGGGTGGCGCGTGGTCGAACCTCTTCGAGGACGCCGGTCGCACGCGTCGGCGCGAACCGGAGACCACCGGGGAGACCGGTACGGGCGTGTGGGCCGTCTTCGTCGTCAGCGACGACGGCGGAGCGCGGGTCGAACAGGTCTATGCCTCCGAACTCGACGCGCTGCGCGCCAACAAACACAACACCGACCCCCGCCGCAAGGTGCGGTTCCTGCCGTACGGGATCACCGTCAGCGCGCTCGACGAGGACGATTCACCCGAGGCCTGAGCCGCACCACTGCACCGATCGCTACTGGGCCGATCGCAGCGCCGCGCGGCGTTCGGCTGCCTCACTGAATCGGCGGCGTTGCACGTCGGTCCGGGGTACGAGTTGGGGCACCGGATGGGGCCGGCCGTCGTCGTCGGTCGCGACCATCGTGAAATAGCAACTGTTGGTGTGCCGCCGTTCGCCGGTCCGCACGTCCTCGGTGTCGACCCGGATGCCGACCTCCATCGAGGTGCGGCCCGTGTGGTTGACCGACGCCGACAAGGTGAGGACCTCGCCGACACGGATCGGTTCGCGGAAGATCACCCGGTCCACCGACAACGTGACCGCATAGCGTCGCGAGTACCGGCTCGCGCAGGCGTAGGCGACCTGGTCGAGGAGTTTGAGTAGCGTTCCCCCGTGGACGTTGCCGGCGAAGTTGGCCATGTCCGGTGTCATCAGCAACGACATCGACAGGCTGATCCGGTCGGCGCTGTCCCTCTCTGTGCTGCCGGTCTCTGCGCCATTTTCCTCTGCGCCGTTGTCCTCTGCGTTGTTGCCCTTTGCGGCCGGGTCGGTGGTCTGCATGTCTGTCTCCCGTCGGGCAGGATGGCTGATCGTCCGACCAGCCTTGCACCAACCACCCGAGCGCGGTGGGGAAGTGACGGGATGTCCCGGCGATCATCCGGTCGGTGACTGTGCCACGATGACCGGATGATGGTGATCGCCGAGGCGTCGTCGGCAGCCGATACCGTGGCGATCGAATCACTCTTCTGGATCGCCGCCGCAGCGGTCGCCGCGCCGATCGTCTCGCGCATCTTCCGCGGCTACGTCCCCGACGCCGTGGTCCTGCTCGTCTTCGGCATGGCGATCGGCCCGCATGTGCTCGGGTGGGCCGACCGGGACAGCGTCGAGATCCTCAGCGAACTCGGACTAGGCATGCTGTTCCTGCTCGCCGGATACGAACTGGACCCGAAGTTGTTGGGCGGCAAATCGGGTCGGGTCGCGCGGTTCACGTGGCTGGCGGGGCTGTTGATCGCACTCGTGGCGGTCACCTTCACCGTCCCCGACGAGGATTTCGCCGCGCACATCGCAGTCGCGATCGCGCTCACCTCCACGGCGCTGGGCACGCTGCTACCGATCATCAAACAAGACGGGCTGCTCGACACGCCGCTGGGCCGCTCGGTGATGGCCCATGGCGCCGTCGGTGAACTCGGCCCGATTCTCGCGATGTCGTTGTTGCTCACCAGCCGCAGCGTCGGCGGGGCCATCGTGGTGCTCATTCTGTTCGGGGTGGCCGCACTGCTGATCGGTGCGTTTCCGCAGCGACTCCTCGAACGGATCCCCGGATTGCGTTACGCCGTGTACGAGATGAGTGGTGGCACATTCCAGTTGCCGATCCGAGTGGTATTCCTGCTGCTGGTGTCATTGATGACGGTCGCCGCGGTGTTCGAACTCGACGTCGTGCTGGGGGCATTCGCCGCGGGGCTGATCCTGCAGCGGCTGAACGGGCCGGCGAACCACGACGTCGGGAAGTCGTTGGAGGTCATCGGGTTCGGCGTACTGATCCCGATCTTCTTCGTGACGTCCGGCATGGGTATCGACGTCACCGCGGTCCTCGGTGAACCAGTTCTGTGGGTCGTCCTCGTCGTCGCAATCGGTCTCGCCCGGGGATTGCCGGTGTGGCTGAGCGAGCGCTACATCCCACACGGGTCGAATCTGACAGAGAAGCGCGAGCGAACCCAGCTCGCCCTCTACGCCGCGACCGGCCTTCCGATCATCGTCGCGGTCACCGAGGTGGCGACGGAATCCGAACTGATGTCACTGCAACTCGCGTCGAGTCTGGTGGCGGCGGGAGCGACGACGGTCCTTCTCTTCCCGCTCATCGCTCGCCTCGTCAAACCCACCGAACGCGTGTAGCCGTCGCCCCGAACAGTCGGGGCGACGGCCACATCACGATTGCTGAGATGTCAGCGGTCAGACCTCAGGGTCAGAGGTAGGCGCCGCAGGTCGGCCACGCGCCGGGACCCTGGCTGGCCAGAGTGTTCTCCGCGACCCGGATCTGCTCGGCCTTCGACGCGTTCGCCGGGTTGCCGGAGCCACCGTTGGCCTCCCAGGTGCTCTGCGAGAACTGCAGACCGCCGTAGTAGCCGTTGCCGGTGTTGATCGCCCAGTTACCGCCGCTCTCGCACTGGGCGACGGCGTCCCAGTTGTTGGCTGCCGAGGCGGTGCCGGCGACGGCGGCGAACGGGGCCAGGGACAGCGCACCGACGACTCCGGCACGCACAGCAAGCTTCTTGAAACTCATGGTCAACGTTCCTCCTATCGCCACCCCAATAGCGGGCTGGGCGGCTGATCTTCGGACCGGTCGCGACCGTACAAGCTGGTAACGGTCAGGTCACATCAGCGCAGCTACCTGCGGCATCTGGATCACGCATTGATAACAGGGGTGGGATTCCGGCGAATTACCAGCGCACCGCGGCGTGTCGCTGCTTCGGGATCACGATTCGACATTCGATTCAGTGTGAGAAACCGCACAGCCGAAATGTGGTATCGGTCACTGCGTTTGCGGCAGGTCGGGTCGGTTCGTCGGGGGTCCGGAACTCAGGTCAGGTCGGCACGCAGTGAGTCATCGAGCGACGCGCGGACGAGGGCCGCGGCGAGGGTTGCCGGTGTGCCGTCGGCGAGTCGTCCGAGTGTCTCCGGGTCGTCGGGGAGACCGAGTTCGGCAGCAGCGGTCAGGGCGCGCTTGTCGAAGTACGGCGCCACCCATTGCCAGACGTCCTGGACCTCACGCAGGAAGACGGATGCGCCGGTCGGCCCGATACCGGTGAACTCCTGGAGGAGGTCTGCGGCGCGCTCAGTGTCGCGGTCGGCGTTCGCGGCGAGTCGGCGGAGGTCGCCCCCGTAATCGTCGACGACCTTGCGGCCGGCCTCACCGAGGCGCGTTGCGGTGCTTTCGTCGTAGCGGACGTAGTGGCCACGGCCGAGGGCGTCGACGAGACTCTGCCACTTCGCGTCGGCCATCTTCTGTGGTGTCCGGTATCCCGCGGCATTCAGTTCGCGCGCAGCGGCGACCGCGATGTCCGCCGAGATGCGCGCACTCAGTAGGAGCGACAGGACCAGCAGTTGGAAGAGGGGCGCGGGCGTGTCCTTGAGGGTGATGCCTGCTGCGTCGGCGTAGGTGCGGCCTGCGCGGTCGATCAACGCCGTCGCGGTGGCCTGCTGCTTCTTCGACACGGTTGCTCCTCCCGGGCGAGATGGACGTCGTGTGGTCTCGTCCGGAAGTGCTACCCGGTCTGCGTACGTGTCAACCGGTCAGCAGCACCTCGCGCCGGGGCGGCGATCCTGGTCGGCGTATCGGCCCCGCCAGTAGGCGGACTCGGACAGCACCGGTTCCCGTGGGTGGGTGCGCGCCATGTGTTCGACGTAGCGCCGGTAGTCGTGGTCACCCATCAGGCTCCCGACATACCACCGGACCGCGTCGACCGCGCGCCGCAGACGACCCATCACGGTTCACCCTTCTCGCCACCGGCGGTCGCCGGCTCAGGAGGGGAGCCCGGCGGATGGTCGTGCAGGAACTCGTCCCATTCCTTCTGCAGGTGGCGTTCGGTCGGCGTCGTGATCAGTCCTCGCGGTCCGAAGATCCGGGACGGCACGGGTTCGTCCTCGGTCGTCGGCAGCCCGCCGCTTCGGACTGCCTTCACGCAGAGGTACGCGCCGACCACGGCGACGATCAGGACAAGCGACGCGAAGATGATCGAGAGCGTCCCCTGGATGAACGTGTTGCGTACGACGGCGTCGATCTCGTCACTGCTCGTGGCCGTCTTGAACGTCGTCAACCCCTGATCGCGGGCGCTCACGAAGTCGCGGTGCTGTGCCCAGTAGCCGATGGACGGGTTGTCGGAGAAGATCTTCTGCCACGACGCCGACATCGTGACGATCAGATCCCACACCAACGGCACACCGGGAATCCACGCCCACTTGAACTGGCCGCGTTTGAACAACACGACGGTCACCACCGTGAGGGCGACCGCGGCCAACAACTGGTTGGCGATGCCGAACAGCGGGAACAGGGTGTTGATCCCGCCGAGTGGATCGGTGACGCCCATCAGCAGGATGGAACCCCAGGCGGCGCACACGATCACGGTGCACAGCCAGGCCCCGGGGCGCCAGGACGGATCCTTGAACCGGCGGGCGCCCGGTAGATTTCCGAGGCCGTCGGAGAGCATGAAGCGTGCCACGCGCGTCCCGGCGTCGACCGTGGTGAGGATGAACAGCGCCTCGAACATGATCGCGAAGTGATACCAGAACGAGCGCAACGACTCTCCGCCGATCGCCTGCTGCAGCGTTTCGGCCATGCCCATCGCCAGCGTCGGTGCGCCACCCGTCTTGGAGACGATCGACGCCTCCTCGACACCCTCGGCGGCCTGCTCGAAGTACTCCGGCGTGACCGGTGCGCCGTCGAGCCCGAGGCCGTTGACGTACTCCGCGGCGCCCGCGGCATCGCCACCGGTGACCGAGGCGGGGGCGTTCATCGCGAAGTAGAGATGCTGATCGAGGATGCACGCGGTGATCAGCGCCATGATCGCGACGAACGACTCGGTGAGCATGCCGCCGTACCCGATGATCCGGGCCTGACCCTCCTTGGCGAGCAGCTTCGGCGTGGTGCCCGAGGCGATCAGCGAGTGGAAACCGGACAATGCGCCGCACGCGATCGTGATGAACAGGAACGGGAAAAGGGCACCGGCGAACGCGGGGCCCTGTCCGTTCCAGGCGAATTCGCTGACCGCCGGCGCCTGCATCACCGGCTGGACGAGCAGGATGCCCACGGCGAGCAGTGCGATCGTGCCGACCTTCATGAACGTCGACAGGTAGTCGCGGGGTGCGAGCAGCAGCCACACCGGCAGGATGGCGGCGGCGACACCGTAGATGATGATCGCCCAGCTCAGCGCCACCGGTGACAGACTGAACCAGTCGTTGCCCCAGGAGGATTCGCCGACATATCGGCCGGCCACGATTGCCGCCAACAGGAGTACCACCCCGATGGCGGATACCTCGCTGACCCGGCCGGGCCGGAAGAAGCGCAGATACACCCCCATGAACAGGGCGATGGGAATGGTCATGGCGATCGAGAAGACGCCCCAGGGACTTTCGGCCAGGGCATTGACCACGACGAGTGCGAGGACCGCGATCAGGATGATCATGATGACGAAGACCGCGACGATCGCCGCCGTGCCGCCGACCGCACCCAACTCGTCCCGGGCCATCTGGCCGAGGCTGCGCCCGCGACGACGAGTGGAGATCGACAGGACAAGGTAGTCCTGAACACAACCGGCCATTACCGCGCCGATGATGATCCAGATGGTGCCGGGCAGATAGCCCATCTGCGCGGCGAGGACCGGGCCGACCAGCGGCCCCGCGCCGGCGATCGCGGCGAAATGGTGACCGAAGAGAACCCGGCGGTCCGTGGGCATGTAATCGCGCGAGTTGTCGAGGATCTCGGCCGGCGTCGCATGGTCGTCGCGGGGTTTGACGACCTTCATCTCGATCAGTCGGGCGTAGAAACGGTAGGCGACGATGTAGGTGCACACCGCGGCCAACACGAACCAGACCGCATTGACCGATTCGCCGCGGACCAGGGCGATGATGGCCCAGGCCACCGCGCCGATGAGCCCGATGACCGCGAACAGAATGCGCTTGCCGACGGTCATCGGGGAGCGATCCACGATGGCCACCGGAGGCAGGTCCGGATCGGTCCGGAGGTAGGTGATGTTCGGATCGTCTGCGCGCTCGTCGGTCACCGCCATGGGGGCACCTTCCTCGAGTAGCGAGTGTGGCCCGCGTCACTATACGCCCAGACTCTGGTTCTGCTGCCCACACCATTGAATCGAGATGCCAACTCGGGCAATCTGGGCGCCATGTCGAGTCCGACCGCCCAGCCCTCGCACCCCGCCGATCACGAACGGCAGGCGGCCCAGATCGTCGCCCGTCTGTCGACCGCGGACAAGGCATCACTCACCACCGGGGCGGACTTCTGGCACACCGCCGCGATCACCGACGCCGGCGTCGCGTCGGTGATGCTCACCGACGGCCCACACGGAATCCGCAAGCAGCGCGGGGATGTCGATGCGCTCGGCATCAACGACTCCGTTCCGGCGGTGTGCTTTCCGCCGGCCGTCGCGATGGCGTCGTCGTTCGACCCGGAACTGATCGAGCGGGTCGGGGATGCGCTGGGGCGAGAATGCCTCGCCGAGGATGTGTCGGTGATCCTGGGGCCCGGTGTCAACATCAAGCGATCACTGCTCGGCGGCCGCAACTTCGAATACCTGTCCGAGGATCCCCATCTCACCGGGCGCATCGGTGCCGCCCTGATCCGCGGCATCCAGCAGCACGGTGTGGGCACATCGGTCAAACACTTTGCCGTGAACAATCAAGAGCACGAACGACTTCGGGTGAGCGCCGACGTGGACCCGCGGCCGTTGCACGAAATCTACCTCCGAGCGTTCGAACACATCGTCGCCACCGCGCGGCCCTGGACGGTGATGGCCTCCTACAACAAGATCAACGGCGTCTACGCGACCGAGAGTTCGTGGCTGCTCACCGAAACCCTTCGCCGACGTTGGGGTTTCGACGGACTCGTCGTGTCCGACTGGATGGCCGTGGACAACCGCGTGGCAGCGCTCGCGGCGGGCGTCGACCTGGAGATGCCGTCGAGCGGCGATCTGGGCCCGGCTGCGGTGCGCGAGGCGATCGCCGACGGCGACCTCTCATCCGAGGTGCTCGACGACGCGGCGAGCCGCGTCGTCGCGCTCGCCCTGGCCGCGGAAGCGAACCGGGTGTCGGGTGCGACCTACGACCGGGAGGCGCATCACCGTCTGGCGCGTGAGGTGGCCCGCAGATGTGCGGTCCTACTGAAGAACGACCCGGTCGGCGGGGAGGCGCTACTGCCGCTTGGGCACGGGGCGCGGGTGGCCGTCATCGGCGAGTTCGCACGTACCCCGCGATTCCAGGGCGGCGGCAGTTCCAAGATCAATCCATTCCGCCTCGACGCCGCACTCGACGAGATGCAGGCCATCGCGGACGACGGCGCGATCTCCTTCGCTCCCGGATTCGTGGTCGGCGCAACCGAATCCGACCCGGACCTGCACGACACGGCGGTGGCCACGGCCGCAGGCGCCGAGATCGCGGTGGTCTTCCTGGGCCTCGGCGACGACGACGAATCGGAGGGATTCGACCGTTCGAGCTGGACCTTGCCGGAACCTCAATTGGCCCTCCTACGTGCAGTTCTCGCCGTCAACCCGCGCACCGTGGTCGTGCTGTCGAACGGAGGAGTGGTGGATCTGGCCGAGATCGACGAGGCGCCCGCGGTGTTGGAGTCGTGGCTGCTCGGCCAGGCCGGCGGCGGCGCGGTCGCCGAACTCCTGTACGGACTCGCCGACCCGTCCGGTCGACTGGCGGAGACGATCCCGCACCGCATCGAGGACAGCCCGGCCTTCCTCGATTTCCCGGGAGAGCAACTCCACGTCCGCTACGGCGAAGGTGTGTTCGTCGGATACCGCTGGTACGACGCCCGCCGCATCCCCGTGCGATACCCGTTCGGGCACGGACTGTCCTACACCACTTTCGATTTCGGCGACCTGGAGGTATCGGCGACGGGCGATGCACTCCGCGTGCAGGTGCGGGTGACCAACACGGGTCGGCGGGCCGGTCGCGCGGTCGGCCAGGTGTATGTGGGTCTCGACTCCTCGAGGGTTGCCCGCCCGCCCCGGGAACTCAAGGCGATCGGCGTGGCCGACCTCGAACCGGGCGGCACCACGGTGCTCGATCTCGACATCCCCGAGTCCGAACTCGCCTACTGGGATCGGGACCTCGACGACTGGGTGGTCGAGGCCGGACGGTACCGGGTCGAGGTGGGTGCCTCCAGCCGCGACATCCGTGTACGTACGACCGTCGACGTCGACGGCGACGGCGCTGGGCGGGCGATCCGGCTGGGCCGCTCGGCAACCGTCGGAGAGGTGCTCGAGCACCCCACCGCCGGACCCGTCGTGCGGTCTGCGGTCGCGGCCACGATGGGTGTCGAGGACCTCGACCCCACGATGCTGATGCTGGTCTCGTCGTTCCCGATCCGCCGCGTCGCGCCGATGCTGGGACTCGACGACGAGCGGCTGCGAGATCTGCTGAACTGACCGACCTTGCTGCCTGACCGACCTTGCTGCCTGACCGACCCTTCCTGCTTGTCGACCCTTTCTGCCTGTCGACCCTGCCGCCGACCGGCCCCACCGGTCAGCGGTCGCGTCGCCGGTGGAGGGTCACCCGGCCGCCGTCGCCCGGCGCGTATGCCACGCCACGGGAGTGCCACCGTTCGCCGCGGCTCGTCGTCGGCTCGACGGTGAAGTCGCGTAGCAGTGTCCGCAGCACGACGTCCATCTCCATCTGCGCGAACGCGGCCCCGATACAGCGACGCGTACCGCCACCGAACGGTAGCCAGGCCGGTCCGGGTGTGCTCCCGAGGAAACGCTCGGGGTCGAAGCGTTCCGGATCGCGGAAGTGTCGGCTGTCGTCGTGGAGCAGCGAGATCGCGACCATGATGTTGTAGCCCTTGGGAATCCGGTACGGCCCGAGCTCGATCATGTCGTCGACGACGTGTCGGCCGGCGAAGTCGATCACCGGGCGGCTGCGCTGGATCTCGGTGATGGTGGCGGCTATCAATTCGTCACCACCGGCGTCGACCTCGCGGACCAGGGCGTCGAGAAGCGCCGGGTGGCGTTGCAGCCGTTCGATCGCCCAGGCGAGGGTGGTGGCGGTGGTCTCGTGGCCGGCGACGAGGAGGGTGAGCAGTTCGTCGGCGATCTCCGCATCGGTCATCGCCGAACCGTCGTCGTAGCGACTCTGCACCATCAACGCCAGGATGTCGTCGCGCTCGTCGAGCCGGGAGTCGTTGCGGGCCTGAGTGATCAGTGATCGGACGAGATGGTCATAGGTCGCGCGCCGCGCCGCGAACCGACGTCGGGGGTCCATGCGGCCCAGCGAGATCGGGATGTCGGGTATGGTCGCCATCCGCGAGCCGACCTCCACCATCGGTGGGATGATCTCGCGCAGCGTACGCAGTTCGGTGCCCTGCGCGCCGAACACGGTGCGCAAGATGACGTTGAGGGTCACTCGCATCATCGGCTCGAGCGTCGGGAACGGTGTGCCGATCGGCCAGCTTCGCGACTCGGCCTCCAATTCTTCGGCCACGACTGCCTCGTAGAGTCGAATACGCTTGCCGTGCAACGGGGGAGTGAGCAGGCGGCGCCGCCGTCGGTGGTCGCGACCGTCGAGCGAGAAGATGGACCCCGACCCGAGGACGCGACCCAGATTGGGCCGGATGTTGACGACCCGGTCGGTGGACGTGGTGAACAGTTGCCGGGCCATGGTCGGATCGGCGATCACCACGACGTCGCCGAAAAGTGGAATCGCGATCGTGAAGACCGGTCCGTGACGGCGTGCGATGGCGGCGATGGTCTGCCGCCGGCGGAGCGCGAATCCCAGGCCTTGCACGGCGGCCGGCAGCCGTGGCCCGGGCGGCAACATCGGCGTGAACCCGGTGGTGTGTGCAGTGGTGTTGTGTGCAGTGGTCGTGTGTGCAGCGGTGTGTGCGGAACTCATCGCCCGCACCCCCTTCCACGGGTGAGCTGGTACATCGGCGTACCACCGAACGGTACGCGAACGTTCCAGCTGGTGGCAAGGGGTCGTATCGTAGGGGAATGGTTCCCGACACTGTCACGGTCTCCCCCGACGTCGGATCCCCGGTGCGGGGGCGGCTGCTCGAGGCGATGGCCACGTGCGTGATGGAGCGGGGATATCGGGACACCACGGTCGCCGACGTGGTGCGGGTCGCCCGGACCTCGCGACGGTCGTTCTATCAGGAGTTCGACGACAAGCAGGCGTGCTTCGTCGAGCTGCTCCGCAGCACCAACGACGCGATGATCGCGGCGATCTCGGAGAACGTCGATCCCGATGCGGACTGGACGGTGCAGATCCGCCAGGCGGTCGAAGCCTATGTGGAGGTCACCGAGCAGAACCCGGAGATCGCGTGGAGTTGGATTCGCGAACTACCGGCGTTGGGCGAGTCCGCTCGCCGCATCCAGGTGGACGCGATGGAGTCGTTGATCGCCGTGCTGGTGCCACTGACCGACACCCCGCGCATGCGGGAGTCGGGCATAGCGCCGATGACACACGAGACCGCGGTGATGATCTGGGGCGGCATACGTGAACTGGCGGCGTCTGCGGTGGAGCAGAAGCGGTCGCTGTACACCATCGTGGAGCCGATGGTGGGCGCGTGCATCGCCTTGGTGGGCGCCAACATCGGTCGTTGACGCCCACGTGGCGATCAGCTGCTCGTGAGCGTGGCGAAGCGCGCCAGATGTGCGTCCGCCGAACCGAATTCGTACTCGACGGCGGTGAGTCGACGGAAGTAGTGGCCGATGGCCAACTCCTCGGTCATGCCCATCCCGCCGTGTAGCTGGACGGCGTTCTGTCCGATGAACCGGGCCGCGCGACTCGCGGTGGCCTTCGCCGCGGACACGGCCGCCGCCCGCTCGGCGGGTTGCGCGTTCAGCGTCAGGATCGCGTAATACTGTGCGGCGACAGCCTGTTCCAGCTCGATGTACATGTCGACCATGCGATGCTGCAGGGCCTGAAAACTGCCGATCGACTGGCCGAACTGCTGTCGCTGCTTGGCATACTCGACCGTGTCGTCGAAGACCTTGCGCATCGCGCCGACCGCTTCGGAGACCACCGCGGCCGTGGCCTCGTCCCACGCGTGTTCGAGGAGGGGGAGTGCCTCGCCCTCGGTCCCGATCAGCGCGTCGGCGTCAACCCGCACGTCAGCGAAGGTGAGGTCGGCGGCCCGACGATCGTCGATCGTGCGCAACGCCTGCATCGTCAGGCCCTCGGGCGCGCCATCGCCGAGGTCCACGAGGAACAGCGACACACCGTCGCGGTCCCGGGTGTCGCCCGACGTGCGGGCGCTGACGATCAAATGATCCGCCAGTGGCGCGGTGGTGACGACGGCCTTCGCGCCGTTGATGACCCACGAGTCGCCGGAGCGCTCCGCCCGTGTCGAGACGTGGTTGAGCATGCCACCCGATCCGTCCTCCACGGCGGCGAGCGCGGTGAGTGCAGACCCGGCGGCGACCTTCTCGGCGACAGCGGTCGCGCGCGGACTTCCGGTGCGCGCCAACAGCCGCGCACCCAGGACGACCGTGTCCACGAACGGTTCGATGACGAGTGCGTGTCCCAGTGCCTCGGTGACGACCATCAGTTCCTCGGGGCCACCGTCGTCGCCGCCGACGGATTCGGGGAGACACGCACCGATGACGCCGAGCTCGTCGACGAACGATCGCCAGATCTCGGGCTGCCAGCCAGCGCCGACCTTGGCCGCCTCACGGCTGGCGTCGAGGTCGTAGCGGGCTCCCAGGAACTTGCTGAGGCCGTCGCGCAGGAGTTGTTGTTCGGGGGTGAGGGTGAAGTCCATGAGGTCGGGTTCCTATCCGAGTCCGAGGGTGGCCTTGGCCAGGATGTTGCGCTGGATCTCGTTGCTGCCCGCATAGATCGAGCCTGCGCGATCGTTCATGTACAGCAGTGGCGCGACCGCTTGCCAGGCCTCGCCGCTGACGTAGCCGTCGGCAGGGGGTTCGTAGCGGTTGATCGGTCCGCCGGGCGCGGCGGCGTGCGGCTGGTACACGCGGCCGTGCACGCCTGCGGCCTCCAGGTCGAGTTCGGTGATCTTCTGGCTGAGCTCGGTGCCGAGGATCTTGAGCATGGACGCCAGCGAACCCGCGTCGCCGCCGGAACTCATCGCCGCGAGCGCGCGGTACTCGAGGACTTCCAGGATCTTCGCGCGCACCCGTGCATCCGCGAGCTTCGCCGCGAATGCCGGCTCCTCGACCAACGGCACCCCCGACGGACCCGTCATCGCGCCGGCACGCTCGGCGATGTTCTCGGTCATGACCTGCAGGGCGGGCGCCGCAGCGCCGCCGCCGCGCTCGAAGATCAGCAGGTACTTCGCCACGGTCCAACCCTCGTCCACCTTGCCGAGGACGTTCGCCTTCGGTACCCGGACGCCGTCGAAGAACACCTGGGCCTGCACCTGCTCGCCCGACGCCATGACGAGCGGTTGCACCTCGATGCCGGGCGCGGTCATGTCGATCAGCAGGAAGGTGATGCCCTGCTGCTTACGCTCCTGACGCGAGGTGCGCACCAGGCAGAAGATCCAGTTGGCCTCGGCTGCATGGGTCGTCCAGATCTTGCTGCCGGTGACGACGAAGTCATCGCCGTCGTCGACGGCGGCCATCGAGAGCGACGCCAGATCCGAGCCGGCCTCGGGCTCGGAATAGCCCTGGCAGAAGAAGACGCTGCCGTCGAGGATGCCGGGCAGGAAGAAGTCCTTCTGTTCCTGGGTTCCGAACGCCATGATCGCGTGGGACACCATCCGGATACCCATCGGCGACAGCGCCGGGGCGCCCGCGAGGATCGACTCGCGGCTGAAGATGTAGTGCTGGCCGAGGCTCCAATCGCGGCCCCCGTATTCGACCGGCCACGCCGGTGCGGCCCAACCGCGTTCGTGGAGGATCGCCTGCCACTTCATCGAGGCTTCGTGATCGGCGTACACGCTGGTTCGCAATCGTCCGGCGGCCCGCAGGTCAGGGGTCAGGTTGGCCTCCATGAATTCGCGAACCTCGTCGCGGAAGGCGTTGTCGGCATCCGACCATGTCATGTCCATCTCGAGCTGTCACCCCTGTCTTCGCTGACGCCGTGCTCACGGGCGTGTCACAAGCTGACGTATCAAATATATGTGACACGCCGAATGTACTTGAGTGCGCCCGCCGCTGAAAGGGTCGGAGCCCGGATTGCACGGGACGAGGGGCGCTCGTCTCGCGCGATCCGGGCTCGGATGTTGACGGTGGTGGGGGGTCGGGCGGGGCAACGCTTCGACGATCAGGCCACGTTCTTGAACGGGTCGTGTTCGGCGATGAGCTTGTCCATACGGGCGCCGTCGATACGTGCGCGCACCGATGTCTGTTCCTGACGGTCGCGCACCACCTTGGCGAGCGTGAAGGTGCTCGACGTGAGGAAGAGCATCGTGATGGCGAGGAATCCGCGCTGCCACGGGTCGATGGGGAGATAGAGGATGCCGACGACCGCCGTGGCGAGGCTGACGGCGAAGGCGATGGCGGCCTGCAGGAAGAAGGCGGCGGTGGTGGGGGCCTGGGGGACTTCGTTGGATGCGCTCATGACGATCAGGTTCCCAGCGGCCGTCCTCGGAGGGATGCGTGTGATTACTCAGCCGGGCTGGGGGGAGCCACCCGAATCTTGGTCACCGGTGCCACTACCCGGCGGAGCCTCGGTGCCCGAGGATGCGGTGGTGTTCGCAGGCTCGTTGTCCCCGGGCTTGTCTTCACTGGGTTTGTCGTCACTGGGTTTGTCTTCACTGGGCGCAGACGACGACAGCAGGACGTCTGCCCACCGCGTCGACGGGTCGATGTCGATCAGCAACGCCTTCGACATCAGTGTCAGCGGTACGGCGAGGATGGCGCCCAATGGTCCGATCACCCATGCCCAGAACACCAATGACAAGAACGTCAGTGTGGTCGACAAACCGACAGCGTCGCCGACGAATTTGGGTTGGATCACCGACTGGATCACGACGTTGATCACGCTGTAGACGGCGATGACCACCAGCATCTGGCCCCAGCCCCCGTCGAGGAGCGCCAGCAGCGCGGGCGGTACGAGGCCGATGACGAATCCGACGTTCGGGATGTAGTTGGTGATGAACGAGAGGAGACCCCAGAGGATGGGCAGCGGGATACCGATGATCCACAGCGCCACCGAGTCGAAGACGGCCACGATGAGACCGAAGATCGTCGACACCAACAGGTAGCTCCGGGTGCCCTGGGCGAAACTCCGGAATGCCGCGGCGATGTCGGGTCGCATGCCGTTCAAGACACTGATGCGTCGGTCGAACGACAAGGCGTCGGCGGCCATGAACAACAGCAGCGTGAGCACGAGGATCAATGCCGAGGCGACCGACAGCGTGCTCTCCAGCACGGCGGACACGTAACTCAGGGCCTTCCCGGGATCGATGTGGGAGATCATCTCCTGCACCTTGTCCGAGCTGATGCCGTGGTCGGTCAGGACCTGCTGGAAGTCGTCGATGAGACCCTGGAACTTGTCGGTGTACTCGGGCAGGATCGTCGCCAACCGGGCGACCGAGAAGACGAGAGAACCGAACAGGCCCAACAGGATTCCGTACACCGCGAGCAGAGTCGCCACGAAGGCCAACCAGGTCGGCAGACCTTTGCGGCGCAGCCAGGCCGGAATGGGCTGGACCGCCACCGTCAGCATGAGGGCCAGGAAGATGGGCCCTACCAGGCCGGCAACTGCCTTCATCCCGCCGACCGTGACGATCAGGCCGGTGACTGATAGCAGCACGATCGTGCCGCGAGGCATGGACCAGCCTTTCGGATCGTCGGTGCCTGCCTGCTCAAGCGTCATTCCCGGGCCTCTCGTGTCGTCCTGGGTGGCGGCGTCCGACTGCGCCGATGGTCGGGACGAATCGTAACCTCCGCCCGGTGGATTCGGGTCGCCGTGTTCGTTTCTGGTCGCTCTGTCAGCGGCCGGTCCATCGCGGCGGACGTTTGGACACGAAGGCGGTGATCCCCTCGATCGTGTCCTTGCTGACCAGCAAGGTGTCCACGACGTTCGCGGTCGAGTCGATCGCGTCGATCTCGTCCGGGATGGCACGCGCGGTCTCCATGGCGCGCAGCGACTCCCGCACAGATGTCGGCGATGCGGCGAGCACTTCGGCGGCGACGTCGCGAGCCAGGTTCATGACTTCGCCCGCGGGAGCGATCCGGCTGATCAGTCCGGCGCCGAGCGCCTCGGCGGCGTCGAGGCGGCGCCCGGTGAGGATCATGTCGCGCGCCAGCGCGCCGCCGACCGCGGCCGGCAGACGGACGAGTCCGCCCGCCAGCGCCGCGAGCCCGACCTTGACCTCGGGCAGACCGAACGTGGCGCGCTCGTCGGCGACGATGATGTGGCACGCCAACGCGATCTCGCAGCCACCGCCGAGGGCGTAGCCGTTCACGGCTGCGATGACCGGCTTCGGCAGGTGCCGGCGCGACGTGAGACCGGCGAATCCGTTCTTCGGCACCTCCAGTCCGGTACCTGCGGTCTGCGACAGATCGTTGCCCGCGGAGAATGCGACGTCGCCCGCTCCGGTCAGGATCGCGACCCAGAGATCGGAGTCGGCGAAGTATGCATCGAATACCTCGTCGAGCTCGGCGTTGGCCGCCGGATGCAAGGCGTTTCGGGCGGCGGGACGATTGATCGTCACCTCGAGGAGGTGACCGTCGCGGCGGATCTCGACGTGTTCATACGACGTCCGGAACGACGGCGAACTCGGCGGATGGCGACGCAGCATCGCTGCCCGGTCGGTGAACACCCGGTTGCCGCGGGCCGAGGAACGCACGTAAATTCTGCTGCCGATCGCGTGATCCGTGGCGAGCAGGTCGAACATCGGGTCGTCGTCGGCGTGGACGTTGGCGATGAATCGCGCGTCGTCGCCGAGACGGCCGATCACGATGCCCGTGCGCTTCCCGTCCCGTCCCGGGATGACGGTGAAGGACTCGAGTGTCGCCGGGCCGTCGGCGTAGTCGCGTGTCTGTACCGCCGGAACGGAATCGAGGAGTTCTTGCACTCCGGCCGAGTCGTCGGTCACCCACGGCGTCGGTCGTGTGCTGTAGACCCCGGCCGAGGTCTTGCTGAGCACACCCCCGTTGGCGACGACGAGGGCATACGAGTCCGGTGTGCTGCGGCAACGGTCGACGGCCTCGGCGATCGCGTGCATCGAGTAGTTGTTGCCCGGCCCACCGAAGAACGGCAGGCCGCCGGTCAGGGTCAGACCGCGGCGGTCATCGCCGCCGAGCCCGAGAGGGTCGATCACGTTCGCCACCGCGATCGGGAAGCAACTGTAGATGTCCAGGTGCTCGACCTCGTCGAGGTCGACCTCCGCGACTTCGAGGGCGTGCTGGACCGCAGCTGCGGCCGCCGGACCCGTGCTCAGGTCCGGGCGCTGCATGAGGGTGCGCTCCCTGGTGTCGGCATGGCCGTGAAGGAACACCCACCGGGACGGATCGATGCCGAGTTCGCGTGCCATGCCCACCGACATGATCACGACGGCCGCTGCCTGGTTCACCTGATCGCGCGCAACGATCAACCGGGTGTACGGGTCCGCGACCACCCGGTTGCTCTCGTCCACGGTCACGAGTTCCTCCGCACTTCGCGCCACGGGTGCGGCGGAGTGCGGATTTCCCGCGGCGATGCGGGACATGGGCGCAAAGAGCTCACCCATGTTCCGGGCGTATCGCCCGCGGGATTCGCCGAGCCGGTGCCGCCGCGCGTTCTCCAGCACCGCGTACTGCATCATCGGCGACAGAAAGCCGTGCTTGGCCTCCTGGTGGGAGGTGAGCCCGGCGATCGCATAGCCGCGATCGTCGATCTGGCCGCCGACCTCTTCGGTGAAATCGGGTCGTTCGTCGTCGGAAACGGTCGACACCAGATGTCGAACGGTCGACATGACCTCGGCGCCGAACACGACTGCCGCCGAGCATCGTCCGGCGTCGATCTCTCCCGCGAACTCGGTCATCAGGCTCTGCGGACTCTGGCCGCCGGTGACCCCCAGCACGGCTCGGCGTGGATCCATGCCGATCCGCTTCGACACCGCGCGCGGCATGTTGTCCGGGCGGCCCAACGGCGACGACGACAGCGGACTCGATTCCTCGAATGTGCGAACCCCGACGACTGTGTCGATCTCGGCGGCTACGGACGGCACGCGTGCACCGGTGTCGGCCATGGCCGACTCTACGGCCCGAGCAGCAAGGTCCGCCTCGCACAGTCCCTGGTAGCCGGAGTCGCTCAGGCGTTCCGAGGCTTGACCGACCCCCACGATGACAGGCGTGGACGGGTCAAGGGCTTCGGTGGGAACAGATGTCGACATGGGTTCCATTAATCCACCTGAGGTGATCGCTCCGCCGCGCGACCCCGGAACATGCTCCGCCTCGGCGCTGGACTGCACGCGATTACCGGAATACTCTGATTACAAGTAATCATCCGGACGAGGAGGAGCGATGTCCGAGACTCAAACATGCGTGACCGGGTGGCTCGCGGGACGACTTCCCGATGGCCTGTTCACGGAGCCGCCAGAGGTCCGGGTGGATCGTGAGGAGATCACCATCGTCGGCACGATCGCACCGCCGGACGTCGAGGGCGACGCCGATGCGACGGCGACCCGACAGGCCGAGGAGGGTCGCATCTCGCGGTTCCGCGAATCGACACGTGATCAGCGGATCGAGATCGCCCGCGAAGCCGAACACCGCTTCGATCGAAAGGTCGCGTGGGGTGTGCGGTGCGGTGACTCCTCTCAATTGTTCACGCATCTCGCGGTGCCGGTGATGACGAGGCTCCGCCAACCGCAGCGCCAGGTTCTCGACACCCTGGTCTCGGCCGGGGTAGCGCGCAGCCGGTCCGACGCATTGGCGTGGTGTGTGAAACTCGTTGGTCAGCACACGGATTCGTGGTTAGACGAGCTTCGCGACGCCATGCGGCGGGTGGACGAGGTCCGAGACGCCGGTCCCACGATCGACTGACGGGGCGTACACGGGTCACGCCATGGCGCCGACGTTGCCCCCGCCGGCGGTGTCGCGTACCGCGCACCGCGCCGACCTGGTGAGGTCGGGGTGGCGGCCGTCGGGTACGCGACACCGGTTGGTGGCGTGGGTGTTTCACTCTGTGGAGTTGTCAAGGTACAGATGCGGTCCCGACGAGGTCGGGTGCGAGGTCGGGGTGTTCAGAGCGTGAGGGTCAGGCTGCGCTGGGCAGGTTGTCGAGGTTCAGTGTTCGTCGGTTGTGGGCGGGCAACGGTCGCCGTTGCGGGTCGACGGTGGCGGGTGGGATGAGCCAGGGGTGGTGGTCGGCGCCGATGATCACGTCCCAGCCGTTGTGGTGCACGTCGGCGTGACAGGCCGGACAGAGCAAACACCCGTTCTGCAAGGATGTTTCGCCGCCGTCGGCCCAGTGGATGATGTGGTGGGCGTGGGCCCGGGTGGCGGGGGCCCCGCATTTGATGCAGCCCTGATCGCGTACGTGCAGGGCCCGGCGCAGGTGGGCGGGGAACAGGCGCTGTTCGCGGCCGATGTCGAGGGGGACGCGTTCGCCGTCGACGATCATGGTGGTGATGCTGCTGTCACACGAGAGGCGGCGCAGGGTGGCGTCGGTGATCGATCCCATGAACTGCAGGCTGGACTGGTCGGGTGTGTCGGCGGGAACGGTGAGTAGGACTTGGGTTTTGGGTGTGGAGGCGACTCCTGCGGTGTCGATGCGGGCGGCGATGTCGAGCAGGGTGTCCAGCGCGTCGGCGTGGCGCCGCGCGGTGGTGCGCAGGTCGGTGCGGCCGTCGGGTTCGGGTCGTGGCTTGCTGAGTGCTTCGAGGGCGGCGGTGAGTTTTTCGCCGACTTCGACGTCGAGGTCGGCGGTGAGGTGCAGGCGGCCGTCGTCGTCGGTGTGGGTGGCGAGTTCGTTGAGGGTGCGGTCTTCGGCGGCGGGCAGGCCGTCGGTGTCGTCGGCGAGTTGGTTGCCCAGGGTGCGGGCACGTTTGTCGATGTCGGCGGGGGTGGCGCCGGAGAAGTACTGTCCGAGAAGATCGGTCACGTGGTTTAGACGCAGCGTGTCGTCGATCGGTTCCGCTGATCTGCCGGCGATGTGGCTGACTCCGCGGGCGATGGCGTCGACGTGTTCGGCGGAGATGGCGCCGTCGGCGGCGTGGGCGTCCAGGGTCGGTAACGCCTCCAGCGATCCGGCGATACGCAGGAGCCGTTGGGCGACCGATGGTGCGAAGCCCATCACGATGAGCAGTTCGCGGGTGCTGCGGCCGTGGTCGCGGGCCACGCCCAGCCGTTCCAGCATGCCGGCGAGGCGGGCGGCGTGGTGGTCGACGAGGTTGCGGACGATGAGCATGAGCTGCATCGCCTCGAACGCGTCATGACCCGACAGGTCATCGACACATAGGTCGCGTAGTAGATCGCTGATGGTGGTGAGATCCCCCGAAGTTCTCATGCCTCCAGAGTATACGAACACATGTTCGAATCAAGGTGAATTGTGAAGTGGTGCAAACACATCCAGCACCTTCAGTGAACAGTGGTAGACTGTGGTGGACTGCAGTGAACAGAAATCACACAGGCCCCATCCGGGGTTCGAGGCCGCCGGCCGGTCACGACTGCAGCGCCGGACGCCGCCTGATCTCGCTGCGGTAGATGACGACACCGAACAGCATCGTCTGGACGATCTCGTCGGCGAGATAGCTGTCGACATCCAGTGGGTGCCGGAGCGTGTTGTCATCGAGGTGAACGACGAGCGCGGACGACAGGTTCTCCACGTTCAGCTCGAATGTCTCGCCACCGAGGTCGGTGATGCGCGCGCATCCCACACCGTCCCAGCTGTCGATTCGCGCCCAATGTCTGATCCCGCATCCCTCGACGGCTTCGATGAGCAGCCTCCTGGCGAATCGGGAGACGTCGGCCCGTGGAACGCCGCGTTCGGACTGTCGTCCGCTGTGATCGGCCACTGCTTCACCGAAGCCAATCGCGCGTGTAGACGTCCTGCCACCGGACGGTGACCGATGTCCGCGCCTGGGCCGCGGCATCGGTGCCGATGGTCGCGGTCAGTACCTTGGCGGCGACGTCACGCACGTCGTCGGACAATGCGCGGAGATCGTCTCGGTAGTGGGCGATCAGGCCGATCCGCAGACCCGTAACGACATCCTCGTCACCGTCGACAGCCACGAACACGACGAGCCTGCCGATGGTCGACCGAATGCGAATAGACAGTAACTGCTTGATGATTCGGTCACTCACCCACACATCTGGGAGATCGGTCGCGACTGCACGCGCAGGCCGTCGCGCCCGGTCGAGGTTGGTCGAGATCGCATCGATCAGGCGGCTGACGTCCCCTTCGGGTTCGTCGAGCTGTCGGCTCGCGTCCACCAGCCAGGCGTCTGTCTCGTCGGAGTGCCCGTCGTCGACGAAGATGTCGTTCACGGTTGCGCTCCTTTCCGGATGTCGTCGGTGGTGAGGGCCGGCGCGGGTGGTCCGGTAGCTGTATCGGGCGGGCCGCCTGGACGCCAGGGTGCGAGCCGGATCGACAGGTAGCGTCTGCTGCGCTGGAGATGTCCGCGGACCGATCCCGTCGTGATCTGCAGGATGCCGGCGATCTCCGCGTGCGACATGCCCTCCGATTCGCGCAGCCACCACGCGGCACGTGATGTCGCGGGCAGGTTTCCCAACTCGAGTCGAAGGGCATCGACGAGAGAGGAATGCTCGACGATGTCGGCGGGCATCGGCGACGGATCCGCGAGCTCGGCGAAACGTTCGTCATCGGTGGGAAGCTCGCGATGTCTGCGCCGATAGTCGACGGTCCGGCGATGCGCGATGGCGAACATCCAGGTTCGAAACGAACTCCGGAAACCGAAATCCGGCAGGTTCTTCCACGCGTGGAGCAGCGTCTCCTGTGCGAGGTCCTCGGCGGTCTGCGCGTCCGGAACCATCCGTTTGAGGTAACGCAGGAGACCTGGTGAGACGCGCGCGACAAGGATCCCGAATGCCTCGCGATCGCCGACGGCAGCCGCACCCGCCAATTCGTCGTCGGACAAGTTCGACAGGTCCAGCGATGCGACGTCGGGGATGCGCACCGCAAGACCGTCTGTGCCGGTCTCGGGTTCGATACGCGAACCATTGGTGTGACCGGCACCACAAGAAGTCGTGCGTGCACTTTCCGTTTCCACTGCGACTGACTCTATACACGGGCCAAACAGATGCCCAGGAGGAACGAAGGAGTTCGCATGTCCGAGACGACCGGTCGCACCACCACCGACACCATCGATCGGGAGAAGTCACCCTCATCTGCCGCCGGCACGGCCACCAGCACCAGCTTGGTCAAGAAGGATCCGGCCGGCGACCGGGGCAAGACGTCGATCTCGGACATCGTCGTGGCGAAGATCGCGGGTATTGCCACCCGGGAGATCGACGGCGTCCAGGATGTCGGTGGTGCTGCCGAGCGTGTGGTCGGACGGGTTCGTGAGGTGTTGCCCGGGACGACGACGAGCACTACTCAGGGCATCACCGTCGAGGTCGGGGAACGGCAGGCCGCGGTGGATGTCTCCATCGTCGCGGACTACGGCGTGGCGATTCATCAATTGGCTGCTGCCATCCGGCGCAACGTCGTCACGGCCATCGAGCAAATGACCGGACTCGAGGTGACCGAGGTGAACGTCACGGTTCACGACATACATTTCGGCGATGAGGACGAGGGCACCGACGAGACGCCGAGGGTCCAGTGAGTCAGGCCGATCGAGTGGTGCCGCCGACCGCCGGGGATGTCGCCGAGGCGGTCGTCGCGGTGCCGGGTGTCACCGGCCTCTACGGCGGGGTGTTCGGCGAGATCGCCACATACCTTCCGGGCGGTCGGGTCAACGGTGTCGTGCTGTCGGACGAATCGGCGGAGGTGCACATCATCGTGGACATGACTCGCGATCTACACGATGTCGCGATATCGGTGCGCGACGTCGTTCGTGACCTGACCGGTGCTCCGGTGATCGTCATCATCGAAGACGTCACGGTCGGTTCCGATCAGGTGGGAGCGACGGGCGGTGCGCAGCGATGAGAGAGGACAAGGCAGTGCGCGAGTTCGCGGTGATCGGTTTGTTCGCTGGTCTGATGCTGGCCCTGGCTGCGACGACCGGGGGACTCGGTGGATTCGTTGTGGCAGTGCTACTCGGGACAGTTGGCGTTCTCGCCGGTCTTCAGCTCGACGGAGTCATCGATGTGCGCGCAGTGGTACGGAGCCGCAACCGTGGTTGATTCGGCAGCCGACCCGGTGGGCGACCTGACCATCGCCGACCGGGTCGGTGAGAAGACCGCCGTTCGCGCGGCTCTCGGCGTGCCCGACGTCGTACGCCACCAGACCGCCATCGGGTCGATCCTGTCCGGCTCGACCCCAGGGAGGGCGCTTGTCGGCGGTGATCATCCGCACGCCTCGGTGGACATGTCATCGCCGGCGCCGAAGGTGCAGATGACCATCGCCGTTCGATGGCCGTGCCGGCTCACCGATGTCTGCCTGGAAGTCCGGCGTGTGGTGACCCGCGACCTCGAGCAACTGACCGGACAGCGGCCTGCACGTGTCGACGTCAGCGTGGCCGCAGTGCTCACCGAAGCGGAGTTGGCCGCCAAGAACTCTCGGCGTGGCTACACCGACCTGCCTCCGACGGTGCCGTCCCCGGACAGTGGGCAGGACACACCTGCGCGCACGCGAGCATCGCTCGACGAACGGGAGGAAGTGCAGTGACCACACCGAGTTCCCCGGTGATACCCGTACCCGACGACGAGGACGACAGATCCACGGCGGACCGCACCGCAGACACGCACGGTGGCAAGGTGTTCGCGCCCGCAGCGAATCCCGCCGCTGCCGTGATGGGGGCGGTCATCGCTGCGTCGCTTCTTGCGCTCGGCGTGGTTGCGGCGCGCGATCTACTCGTGGAGGCCGGCTGGCTCACCGGACCAGGCTGGTTGCACGCGGCAGCAGACTGGATCGCCGACATCCGTTGGTGGGACTGGATGTGGCCGATGGCGATAGCGATGATCTCCGTCGGAGTCGGCCTGCTGTGGCTCGCCGTCCGTCCCCGCCGTCGTACCCACCTGTCCATTGCCGAACACGAGGTCCTCTGGACGCGTCGTGTCGATGTCGCGCGCAGCTGTAGCGCAGTTGTGTGCGCGCTGCCCGGCGTGGCGGACGCGACGACCGTGGTGGGCAGACGACGAGCGAAGGTGTCGGTCAAGGCGCACGGTCCGGTGGACCGCGCTGCGGTCGATGAGGCGGTCGAGGATGTGCTGTCGAAAGTCGATGTGCCGCTGCGGTCGAAAGTCGAGATCGTGGGTCGACACGGAGGGGTTCAGAGGAGGGGTTAGGGCATGAACAGGAGACCTGCGGCATGGCACCGGCTCACCGTCGGCCTGGTCGGCGTCCTGCTGGTCGGCGTCGGTCTCGGCGCCATTCTGTGGCGCATCGACGTCGATCCGGTGCACGGGTGGATCGAACGGATCGACCAGGGGTGGGCGGCAAGGATGGCGGACACCGACTGGTGGCCGGTGCTGGTCGGTGGAGTACTGGTCGTCGCTGCGCTGTGGGGTTGGCGACTGGTCGCCGGCACGATCCGACCGGGCAAGGTGGATGATCTGGTGCTCGACGGCAGCGACCACACCGGCACGATCTCGGTCTCGCCCAAGTTGATCGCGACCGCGGTCGGCTCCGATCTGGAGCGGAACCCCGCGATCGACGCTGTCGATGCCAAGGCCACCGACGACCGCGGGCGAAAGATCATCCGGCTCACGGTGACGGCCCAGGCGACGCACACCTACGACGACCTGGCCTCGATTGTGGGTGAGGCGGTCGACGCTGTTCGGGAGGCATTGGACGGCGCGCAGATCCATGTGCAGGCATTCGTTCATCTGGAGCCTCGGAACAACTGAGCGCGACGTCTCATCGCCGGACCCGCATGCGCTACCGTTCGACCATGGAGCGCATGGGGCCCGCGGACGCGCGGACGTACTGGATGTCGAAGGTGATACCCAGTGATCAGTTCCTGCTGTATGCCTTTGAGTACCAGGATGTTCCGCTCGGAGACCTCGCTGACGGACTCCGCCGACGCGCGGCGACGATCCCGGACCTGAACCTTCGGGTCCTCGACATCCCTGGCTCCCTCGACCGCCCGATATGGGTGGAGGATTCCGCCGACGACGAGCAGATCGTCGTCCACCACGACGTGCTGTCCTGGCCGGAATGCCTGGTGAAACTCGGGATGGTGATGGCCGATCAACTGCAACCGGCCCGACATGCCTGGCGTATCCACCTGTTCGGGCCCGTACCCGATTCTCCGCGTGGCCGGGGCGTCGTCGCGGTGCTACAGGTCTGCCACGCACTGGGAGACGGCCGCCGCAGCTCGGAGATCGCACGGCAATTGTTCGACCCGCAGGAGCCTCCGCCCGGCCGTCGTTCGCCCATGGCCTCCCGGCTCCCGTCCAGAGCGGTAGCCGCCGGTGTCGCCGCGACGGGCGTTGTGGCTCTTCCGATTCGCGTCGGGCGGATGTTCTGGCTGGGGGCGCGCGCATATCGTACGGTCCGTGATCGGCCGCCGACGCGAGCGCCCGGCTACCCGACGACAGCGCTGAACAATCCGCCGGGACCCGACCGGACCCTGCGGGTCCTCGTCGTCGACCGCAACACCTTCGAGTCGTGCGCGACCGTGACAGTCGGCGCGTTGACCGCGATCTCGGTCGCCCTCGAGCGGTACCTCGACCTCCGTGGCGCGTCCGCCGGCGCCGAGCTGACCATCGGGCGCAGCCGGCCATCGACCTCTCGCAACAATTTTCGCAACGCCGGGATCGATCTCCACGTCGAGGTCGACGATCTTGCACAACGATCCAGGGCGATCGCCGACGAGATCGTGTGTGCTCGTGCGCTCGACGATGAACCCGCACGAACGGCGCAACGCAGGGCCGACGACGCCGTCCCGGCGATCCTGACCCATTGGGGCACACAACAATTCGATATCAGCGCTCGACCCGATCGGGTCACGGGTGTGACGGTGGTGTCGTCGGTGAACCGCGGGAACGCCGACCTTCGCCTGGGCGGCGGCCGAGTCCTGTTCACGAGCGGATTCCCCGCCCTGTCGCCCGCTCAGGGGCTCACACACGGCGTCCACGGAATCGGCGACACCGTGGCGATCTCGCTCACCACGAGCCCGCGCATCCTGCCGGATGTCGACGCCTACCTCGGGTACCTCCGGGATGGGATCGAGGCAGTCCGTGCCATCGATCAGGAGTCGGATTCGTCGCCGCGAGAGTAGCCGTTGCGCTCGGACCCGTCGGTGATCGACGGATTCGACGAGCCACCGCGAGCTCCGCGGGTCAGTCGCTTGGGCAACCGGTCGGCAAGTCCGCCCAACGGAGCGACCGTCTGGTTGAGCAGCTCCACCGTTTCCGACAGTTCGTGAACGGTGTCCTGCATGGCGAGCAGATTCGGCGCCAGCTGACCGATCACCTCGGTCAGTTCGGTGATCCGGTCCAACGGTCCACCCGGCGCGATCGCGCGTTCGACTGCGCCGTCCTCGCCGACGAGCTGATCGAGCAGACCTCCGTCGGCCGCCATCCGGTCGAGAACCCCGCCGTCGGCGGTCACCTTCTCCATCACGCCGTCGGGGGCGGTCAGCTTGTCGACGATCCCGCCCTGCGATGTCAGCCGTTCGAGGATGCCCTCGTTCTCGGTGAACTGGTCGACCACCCCGCCGGGACGCGTCAGTCGGTCCAGCGGACCGTCTTTCGCGGTGAGCCGCACCAGGATCCCACCCTCCTCGGTCATCTGATCGAGGAGGCCACCCTTCGCCGTCAGTTTCTCGAGCAGGCCGTCGGGTGCGGTCAAACGGTCGATCACCCCATCCGGGTTCAACAGTCGTTCCAACGGACCGCCGGCGGCGAGGATCCGGCCGAACGGACGATCCGGCCCGAGCAGTTCGGCGAGTTGGTTCAGCAGGGCGATGGGTGTGCGGGCGTTCCCGAGTTCGTCTCCGGACAGTCCCAACGCGGAATTGACCTCGTGCTGGACACTGTTGGCGGTGAGCCGGGCGATGGACACCGCCGATTCGGCTGCGGTGAGGACCACGCCGGTGACGGCGAAGCCGAGCCGAAACGGCACCTCGACGACACTTCGGGAACCACCGGTGGCCTCATCCATGACCATGACATTAGGCGATGGCAGGATCTCGCGGGAGTCCCTGTCCGCATCTGTCGATATCGGCTCGCTCAGCTCTTCTTGGCTGCGGCCTTGGCCGCCTTCTTGAAATCCCGGACCTTCTGTAGTGACACCGGGTCCGTCACGTCCGCGACCGAGCGGAAGCCGGCCTTGCCGTAGTCGCCCACCACCTTGGTCCATCCGGACGGCTTGACGCCGAGCTGCTTGGCGAGGAGTGCGGTGAAGATCTTCGCCTTCTGGTCGCCGAAGCCCGGCAGTGCCCGGATCCGGTCGAACAGGTCGGCCCCCGAAGCCGCCTCGGTCCAGATCCGCTCGGTGTCACCGCCGTACTCGTCGACGACGACCCGCGCCAGGGTCTGCACCCGTCCGGCCATCGACCGCCCGTAGCGGTGGATCGCCGGCGGCGTCGCGCACAGGTCGGCAAACGCCTCCGGATCGGCGTCCGCGATGGCCTCGGGGTCCATGCTCCCGAACCGGTCGCGGATCTTGGCCGGACCGGCGAAGGCACGCTCCATCGGGAACTGCTGAGAGGTGTCAACACGTTGTAAACCACCAGCGTTCATGCGGTCGTAGATTTTCTTAGGCCCCTGAAATGCAACTTCGAGCCGGATCTGTTGATCCAGCAGCATTCCGGTGAGCAGCGCAAACGGATCTCGCGAGATCAGTTCGTCAGCCTCGGGATCCTGGGCTATGCGAAGGTTCGCGTTCATGCGATCAGCTTACGGATTCTCCGCGCTCGTCGTCAGAAGTAGCTCTCGGGCGTCCCAGTCACATGCAGGTCTGCGCGGATGGCTTGCAGGAGGTCGATTTGTGCCTGATCAACCAACTCTTGAGCGGCGTAGAACTGGCTGTCGTCCCGGCCGCGCAGCGTTCCATGACCCCAGCTCCATGCATTTTTGTACGCCTCGAGAGCGGCAGCTGAAACCTCGGGAGACGCATAGACCTCAAGTCGTCGACACGCTTCGGCGGCCTCGGTCTGCCAATCCCACGGGAGTTCAGCGGCAGTGCTGTCACCGAGGTCCATGCCGTGGTTGTACGCCAGTAGCGTCATCCTGCGGAGTGCCTCGTAGAAGTCGACGTAGACGATCCGGCGCTGCTCGAACGTCAACCGTTGATCCTCCCTTTCCCAGCGCTCCTGCTCTCGCTGCGTTTCCCTGGCCCACGAGGCGCTTTCTCTGCGGTGTGCGAGCATCTGGGTCACTACGATGCCTGCCACTGTGGACACAAAACCGAGTGCGGCGACGACCAGAGGAACCCATACCGGTGTCATAGAACATGGACCATACTTGCGGTCGCCTCGGCGTGCGATTTGCTCTGACTATCAGCTCGTCGGTGGTGGCGGGACCCAACGTCTCGCCGACTCGTAATGAACGCTTGGGCGGCCGGTGGAAATATTGCTTCGACGAGCTATTAGCGGTCACGCAAGCATCTTGGGTATTCAACGACGGTTCCACGAGTCGAGCGGAAGGCGACGGCCGCAGCATGACCCATCCTTAGTCGACGACCTTCGGAGGCATCTCGACAAGGGCCACGTTGTCGGATACGTCAAGCAGCCGCCGTGCCTTTTCGGTCAAAGTGCCGCCTGCCTTACCGGGAATGCTGCTTAGCAAACCGGCCTTGCGGACGCGATGCAGATGCTGTTTAACCGTGTCAGGGGATCTGCCTGTCATCTCTGCGAGCCGGGTAGCGGTCGACCGCTCTCCGGATTGCACCAGGAACACGTACGCCTCCGCGAGCCGAGCTAGATAGTGCTCCGTTACACCTCCCTCGAGGCTTAGCCGGAGCTGCTCGCCTAGTGCCCTCTTCTTTGCCTCCCTGGACTGTCCTGCGTGCATTTCACTAACCATTTCCCAGTCCATTCGGAGCTGGCCAAAGTCAATCTGCCGCAAGACTGTCGAAGAGATCCCACTCATGATCTCCGCTTCGGTCGCGCCTTCCGCGGGCGTCACTGTTATCGAGGTTGGGCCCAGCTGATTTGGGTCAGTCGGCCACTCAATCTCCACGACCCACGGTCCGATCTGCTGTCCGAACTCAACGACTCCGTCTGAACTTGACATCCCCCGACCATACGCCAGCCGACATAAGTCCGGCAGGGTGTTAGTGTCTCCCATCACAACTGGCTACATTACCTTGACCGGCATATGTCGGTCATGCCAATGTGACTTCGTCAGCGAAGATGGTCACAACGAAGTTCTCCCAGGAGGGAGTCAGCCGGTAGCCCGGTCAGAATCGCCCGTTAGAGGGGCTTTTGTCCCGCGTCTCGGCTGTCGCGGGACAAAGCAATACACACGGATGGATAGCTACCCCGAGTGAGCACGAGCATCGAGTTGTGCTGCGTCATCGCAGACATTCGGCCACCAGGGCCAGCCCACGGCAGAGGGATCAGCTGCCACTGATATCCAAGGAGCACGTATTGACAGTCAACATTGACAGCGCGTCAGGAGCGTCGACGCTCGACGCCGATCCGATCACCACGGTTCGAGGTCTGGAGGGCCAATCGCCCGCCGGCCTGCGACCAACAGGCCAGTTCAGCAGCCTGTCCTACACCGAGGCGCTGACGCTTGCTGATCACGAAGAGCCGTGGATTGTCGAGAACCTCATCGGATCCGCGACGACACTCATCTATGGTGAAGCCAAGTGCGGCAAGTCGTTTCTGGTGTCAGCGCTGATCAGATCGCTGACCACGAAGAGTGACTTCCTGGGCAAGCCAGTGTCGCAGGATCGCGAGTTCTCCGTCGCGGTCTGCTGGACCGACGACCGTGGAGCGCAGGAGTACAGCGAGCGCATCCGTTCGGTGATGCCAGAATCAGCAACACCGGACGTGCGGTTCTACCACCTCCCGATCATGCAGACCCCAGAGATGTGGCAAGCGCTATACCGACAGGTGATGCTCACGGGTCACAACCTCGTCGTCATCGACAACATGGCCCAAACGTTAAACGGCACAGTCAACGACGACGCCGTGGTGCGGCAGTTCTTCGATGGTGTGCGACAGTTCGTCAGCGCCGGTATCCCGGTCGTCGTAGTCGCCCACTCGTCGGACAAAGCCGGCGTGAACGGCCACAAACCCGAAACGCCGCTCGGCTCGGCATACATCACCCAGGCGGTGCGCTGGCGGGTGTTCGTCCGCCGGTTCCGCAGCGGACACCTGACGATGAAGTTCATGGGCAACCACTCTGAGCCCTACGAGATGACGTTGTCCCACGGCACGGGCGCTCGGTTCGAGGTCCTCGACGTGAAGTCGTCAGATCAACTGAAGGCCGACGCTGGGGGTTCGGCCCGAGCGAGATCGGACAAGAAGCTTGCCGACAACGCTGAGCTTCTGGAATGGCTCAACGCAAACTGCCACGGCATGACCCTTGCCGCCGCCGCAGCGAAGCACGGCGCGCGCCTGGACATCGAAGCCAACACGGCTAAGCAGCGCATCCGCCGGGCCGGCATCCGCAAACAGGGAGCCGGCTGGGTCTTCCGCGTACCCGAGGAGTAGTCAGTGTTCTCGCTGGTCAATCCATATCGGGTACACGGGTACATGGGTACCCCTTATAGAAGGTTCGTACCTCACCTTCTTAACCCAGTTGATCCCGCCATCTGTGCGGATGGCGGGAGAGATAGGACCAGGGCTGGCTGATCAGCCCTCAGGCGAAGCCGACCGCTTCGCCAACCGGTAGTAAAAGGCAGCCGATTCGGACGGCTGCCGTCTAGAACCATCAGCTGGATCACCGTGCATCCGGTGATCTCTCAATCGGTTGTCCTCGAACGGCCAACCGGACTTCACACTTGCCACTCCAACGAGCGGCAGATCGGGCTGCCAACCGGCAGCTCCCATCACGGGCGTGCCCAACCGGGGCACACCCACAACAGTAAGGAAACAATGCAAGACAACATCAACACCGCCAACGCCGTCAGCCGCTGGACCGGGCTGGGCGTCACGCTCCCACAGGAACTCTCGACCGCAATCGAGACCTTCGAAGCGATCCGATGGGTCGAGACCGGTCATACGGTCGGGTTCGACCTGGGCGGCATTACCGCCGAGAACGCGGAGGAGAAGATCGTTGAGTTCGCGAACCGGCTGGTGCCAGCGCTCAAGACGGGAGACCACCTCGGCAGAACCCCGCTGGAAGAAGCCAAGCGTCGGATGCTCGACTCGGCCGCTCGTGAGGTGCTGGGCAAGGCGACTGTCGCCGTTCCAGAAGTGATCGCGCAGCTCACTCCGGAGTTCGACAAGCACGCAGCGGCGTACATCGACGCCGTGGCCGTCCTCCCGGACACCGTCAACGCCGAATCGCTCGTACAGGCGGGAGCCGAGGCGGTGACCGCGTATGCGACTGCACAAGCAGAGGCTGCCTGGCTTAATCAGGTCTCATCGTGGGTCGCAGGGACCAGAAGCCTCCCGGGCTTCGCCGGCCAAGATGTCGATGTGGCGCTTCGTATTCTGCGCCCAACGAATGCGCTGCAGCTCGAGAAGCTTGACGCCGCCCTGCACCCGAACGCAAATCAGACGCTGGGCGCGCTCAACAGAGTGTTCTACACCGCAGCACGGGAGGGGATCGAGTTCGGAATCAACTCCCTGCGCGAGTGCGCCGAGATTCGGCGGGATCTCGCGATCACGCCCCAGTCCGTCATCTTGGCTCGCTGAACAGCGAACCAGAACTCGACACAAGGAGAACAAGTTTGACAATCCGCAAGAAGCCAAGTGCCGCTGAAATGCTTCAACGACAGATCAAGTCGACGAGGCGTCAGCCTCCCACCCCCATCGAGGGCGACTTCGCGCAGGCGATCGGAGCCCGCCTCGAGGAGCGCGAGATCACGAAGGTTGCTGGCCTTCCTGCCACCGAGGAGCCGGAACCACGGTGGTACGACTTGGCGATCGAAGTCCAACGCCGCCACCAGGAGTTCGTCGGGGAACGTGAGGCTAAGCAACAGGCCGAACATCAGGCAGCACAGTCGACACCGGACTTGATTCGCTCAACGCTCGCTGGCACCGTCAAACCGTCTGCAGCGTCAGCGATGCCGCTCAACGGAAGCCGCGTTCTCCGAGCCGCACTCGCCGGTGGACAAGGAACGATCAACACTACGAGCCGCTGACATCGCGGCGACGGGGCTTGATGCCAAGTGGCGTCGAGGGGCTGGTTCTGATTCTGGGCCAGCCCCTCGGGTCATAAGCGGCGTGGCCTCGCCGAGCGCTCCCTAGAATGCAGAAATGGCGATTCCCGACATTGAGCCCGCGCATATCCTGAGCGCCATCGAACTCCTCGACGACCCCGATGAGGGCCCGCGACTCCTCAAGTCGCTGCATTTCAACGAAGCGCAGAGATTCAGACTGTTGTGTCGCGGAGTGTTCTACCCATCGAAGGCGGTCGTGGGTATCGCTCACCAGTTCGTCCCCGGTGGTGGCTACCTGGATAGCTCGCAAGTTATCGGTGGCGTCGGTAACCCGACCACCGCTGCATCCGTCCTCGAAGATCGAGGCTTCTTTGTCGATTACGGCGAACTGTGGGCATTGCAGGAACTGCAGGTGGACAGGACCCACGGACGCCCCGCCCCCTATCAGGAAGTTGTCCTGCTGTGGGCAATCTCGCGCGCTCGGGCTGGCAAACCACGGATAATGCCATTCAGCGCCGTTCGAACCGAACTGGCGCAGCTCCTGCGGCCTTTCGCGATCGGAAAGACACCGCCTGATCCAGTCATGCCCTGGATAGCGCTTAGGGGACCTCTGTGGGAGCTCGACGCCCGAGACGAGCCAGTCAGCGAATCGGCTGTTAGGAGTCGCGACATTTCCGCCGGCTTGACGGAGTCTGTGTACGGCAGGGTTCGGCAAGGAGACTGGAGCGACGAGTTCGTTGGTGGCGCCGTGGATGTGGTGACGAAGCGGATCGGAACCGAACCGGCATACCTTTCCCTGCTCGAACGGCTGGGGTTGGCTCGTTCTGGCTCCCTCGCAGGAGTCGGCGAACCGCCAGAAGTGGGCGACGCAATCGCAGCCGTCGAGGAGGTGAGCAACCCGCGACGGAAGGGCGGCCGCCGCTTCAGTGCGGCGGAGAACAAAGCAATCGAAGTTCACGCCGTCAACTTGACCCGGTCCTACTTCGAGGAGCAGTTAGGTTATGCGACAGAAGATGTCGGAGCTACCGAGTCGTACGATGTGCTTGCCACCAACGGGCAGGAGACCGTCAAGGTTGAGGTCAAGGGCACAACTACAGACGGTGCAGCGATCCTGCTAACGAAGAATGAAGTGGATCTCCATGTCAGTGGGCATCCAAGTAACGCGCTAGCCATAGTCCGGAACATTTTGCTCGACCGAAGCGGCGGGCAGCCGGTCGCGGCTGGCGGCACTCTTGAGTTGACCAAGCCCTGGAAGATCGACACCTCTAGGCTGCAACCCATCGCATATCGCTATCCCACGGGCGGTGAGTCGGATGGTATGTAGGCCGCGCGACAGTGCTTCGGTAAGGAATATCGACTGTGGGACATTGCAACACACCCACGCGAGGTCACAATGACGACCGGCTGGGTGGCTGTACTCGCGCCCCTGTTGGGTGTCGTCTTAGGTGTCGTGATCACGGCGTTGTTTACCAGTCGCCGCGAAGACAAGCGGTGGCACCGAGAACTGGACGCACGGAGGCGCGAGGAACTAAAGAGTGCGGTCTTCGAATACGTGCTGTCGGTGACGACGCTGCGGTTCGCTGAGTTCGATCGAGCCGCGAGGCGACTCAGCGGGAAGGAGACGAGCGAGGAGCGCGACGACGTCAGGCAAAACACCTATCGGCTGCGCGCGCAAAGCATAAGTAGGGCACATCTCCTCGCGCTACTGGCTGATCACAAAGACGACGAATTGCTGACATCCCGTCCGCCAGCAGTCATCGAACTGTGCCGACTAATATCGGCTGGAACCAACTCCCCTGGCGCAGTAGAAGCGCGCGACGAGGATGTCCAGGCCGCGTTGCAACTGTTGATCGATGACGCCCGCGAAAGGTTTGTACGGCGATGAGTCCGCCGCTTCCGCCAACTAATGCTCTTGACCCAGCTGGTGATCAAGCAGTCGCCACGCTCTCAGAGCGAACGGTAAACCCAAAGTGAGCGAACTTCCTATAGTCAATCAGATTTGTATCGGACTCGCCCAGGACACCGCAGGGCGACGTAGTGTGCGCCTGTATGGGGGCGGGCTTACTCAGCCTGCGTCCGACGCGCGATCGCTGGACGATCTCGTCAGTCAAGAGATCCCGGTGGGGTCTGCCAGCAAGAAGCGCCCAATCAAATTCGCAACGGGATCACCGCAGCTGAGGTCCGGGGTATGGCGGGTGTGGTCGCCGAAAGAGACGGGCGACGTATACGTCATGCCGCTTTCGACGGAGAGCTTCGCAAAGATCAGCTTGCACGAAACCGGCGACTGGCGGCTCCAAATTCTCTCCGAGCAATCCGATCATCCGCAGCTTCACTTTGTCAGCCGGCCTGACAGTACGAGCCGCATTCTCGACCAATGGCAGAGGCCACCGGAATTCGTAGACGGATGGACTGATGCGATGACAGTATTGATTCCAAACGAGGATGTCACAGCTGTGCCGCTCGACACCGTCCGACCGACGGATGTGCCGCGGTGGATGTCTAGGCCGCCGAGCCGGCACTGCTCGCGTTATCGCATATTCCTCGTGAAGGATGACGCCGCAACGCTGTGCGTCGATTGGTCTGACAATTGGTCCCGCTATCGCCTGACACTTATTGGCGCCTACCCTGACTTTTATCACCGCGAAGGCCTCGGGTGGACGTTGAGCTTGTGACCTGCGGCGATGGGTGGGTTCGGTGGTGGATTTGCGCACTAACTCGGGGTTCGTAGGCTGCTGATGTGGCGTATGTGCGGACGGTGAAGACGGCGTCGGGTGCTACGGCGGTGCAGATCGTGCACTCGTCGCGGCGGGGGTCGCGCGATATCGAGCATCTCGGGTCTGCACATGACTCCGCGGCGGTGGCTGCGTTGAAAGCCGTGGCCGCACAACGCATCGCCGGCGGGCAGGAAGAGCTCGACCTGGGTATGGGCGTGGCTGCTGGTTCTGGTCCGCTGCCGATCACGTCCTCGCGGATGAGTCATCTGTGCGACGCGGTGATCGGGGTCTACGACGAGTTGGGGTTCGCGACCGCGGCCGACGGTGATCAGGTGTTTCGCGATCTCGTCTTGGCCCGCATCATCGAACCGACCAGCAAACTCGACTCGCTGCGGGTGCTCGGCGAGGCCGGCATCGACCCGATGTCGTACCCGACGCTGAATCGGCGTCTACCGGTTTACGCCGAGCCCGACTGGCGTCGACGGCTGGCCGCGGCGTGTGCGGCCCATGCGCGGCTGGGACCGGCAAGCCTGCTGCTCTACGACGTGACCACCCTGTATTTCGAGACCGACAAGGCCGACGGGTTCCGCGAACCCGGCTTCTCCAAGGAACGTCGCCTGGAACCGCAGATCACCGTCGGCCTGCTCACCGACGCCTCCGGGTTTCCGCTGCAGATCGAGGCGTTCGAGGGAAACAAAGCCGAGACAGCGACGATGATGCCCACGCTGCGTGCCTTCATGGCCGCCCACCAGCTTGATGACATCACCGTGGTCGCTGATGCCGGGATGATCTCGGCAGCGAACAAACAGGCCATCGAAGCGGCCGGTCTGTCGTTCATCCTGGGCGAGAAGATCCCCACCGTGCCCTATCTGATTGACAAGTGGCACAACGACAATCCCGATCAGACCCCTCCGGATGGCCTGATCCTGACCCAGCCGTTTCCGGCGAATGCCAAGACCAGCTTCCGCCGCAGCCAGGTCGTCTACTACGCCTACAGTGCCGATCGCGCCCGCCGCAGCCTGCGTGGCATCAACGAGCAAGTCGCCAAAGCCGAGAAGGTCGTGGCCGGCACTCTGTCGGTCAAGCGCAACCGGTTTGTCACCCTCAAGGGTGCCGACAAGAGCGTCAACCGCGAACTCGAAGCCAAGGCGCGTCGGCTGGCCGGATGGAAGGCCTACGCCACCAATATCACTGCTCCGACACCGGAATTCGTGATCGGCTCCTACCACCAGCTGTGGCGGATCGAGAAAAGCTTCCGCATGTCGAAAAGCGATCTTGCCGCACGCCCGATCTTCCACCGCACCCGCGACTCCATCGACGCGCACCTGACCATCGTGTTCGCCGCGCTCGCGGTCACCCGGGTCATCGAAGAACGCTCAGGCTGGTCGATCAAGAAGTTCGTCACCACCGCCCGCCGCTACCGCACCATCGAAATCCAAGCCGGCGAGCACACCATCACCGCCGCCGACCCACTACCTGACGACCTGCACGAAGTCCTCACCGCAATCCGGGGACCGCACTAAATTGATAAAACTCAGGTCACAGCTGTGCCGCTCGACACCGTCCGACCGACGGATGTGCCGCGGTGGATGTCTAGGCCGCCGAGCCGGCACTGCTCGCGTTATCGCATATTCCTCGTGAAGGATGACGCCGCAACGCTGTGCGTCGATTGGTCTGACAATTGGTCCCGCTATCGCCTGACACTTATTGGCGCCTACCGAACCCTCGTGGGGGAGACGGTGATCGTAACCCATGATCACATGCGACTAAGCGATCAGAACTATGAGCGCCTCCGTCGGTACCGGCAGGACGCCGCCCTTAGTATCCCGGCAGACTTCGTCGTTGAGCCGCGCACAGGCCCCCGTCACATAGCCCGCTACACCGAGGGCCCCGATGAGCATCGGATCTTTATCGACCTAGCATCGGGTGTCGTTGTCCCACCTTTGATGCCATTCGACATTATCCCTTAGAGCTGGCAGGCGGCGTCGCATAGTTCGTGTTGTGCAAACAAGCTGCTCACTACGCATCCGGTAGCAGATCCCCTAGTATGCGCCCACTCCAAGAGTGCTGGCGCTCCCAGTAGCTCCGGGTATTCAGGAGCACATCCACGGGGTTGCTGTACGGATATGTGAGTATCTCACCAGACATCGGGAGCCAACGGTCACCGCCGAGTGTGAGCACAGACATCGGGGGAGGGAGTACTACGCCCTCGGGCGGTTCGACTGGCTCGAGAAGCGGCATCACCGGGGACCTCACAGCAGCCAGACCGAGCCGACGAGGACTGCGGCCAGAGCGAGAACGTCGGTCGTCATGACATATTAGACGCATCGAGGAGCTGTTCGGTTCCACAAGCGCGTCCCTACCCCAGGGGGGGAGCCCCTACGCCCCCCTCATTGACCGGGGTGTTATGCGGTTGAGGCATCGTGTACGGGTTTCCAAGTCGATCAGTTGCGAGCGGAAATCGCGAACTCGAGTACGCTCCCCACCCAGATAAGCGCAATCTAATCGGAGAGTTCATCGTCGGCCTCGTCGAGCTGGGTGAGAGCGAAGTAGGACTCCTCCTTCCAGCCGGGATCGTCGCACCAGGCGTCTTCATTTGAAACGACGATGTGAACACTGCCCGGGTCGACGCTGTCGTCGTCCGGCGCGAAGTACAGCGAAAATGTGCCTACAGCCTCGGCGTCAACCTGTACCCACGCCGTCCCCGAATCAGTATTGGCATGAATGGCGGCGTCCGAAGACCCGTCGGCCTCAAACCGCCCGCTGGCTCGGAATTCCTCTGCGGATTCGTACACCAATTCAGTGACTTCGACTGCAACCCGCCCACTCGGGTCTGCAATGTCGGGGGCGGTCTCGCCTCCATCGAAGAGATGTCGCGACATACTGGAAATGAGCCGAGCATTGATTGCAGCCACGATAGAACGGATAGGGTATCGGAGGGCCTCATCGAAATCGCAGCCGTAAACATCTTCGAGAATTACCCGTGCCCGGCGTCCCGTTTCGTCCAAAGTGACAACAATGCGTTGCAACTCGTCGCGATACGGATCACTGTATGGGTAATCCGAAGGCGTCTCTAAGATCTCGGGTGCGATAATTCGCAACCTGTTGACCATAAGGGCGCCAAACTCAGTCATCGTTTCCTTTGCCCTCGGATCGTTCAATTCGGCAACCGCTACGGTTGCGAGGGCCTTCGCGAGAGCGTGTCTGTCTTCGAAGGCGTGGAACAGCTTCGTAACTCTAGGCTCTAAGTCGCGGGCTGTTTGAAGAAGTCGGGTGAACCTCATGCTGCCCGCAAATGACCGGTCGCTCTTGTCGCTATTGCAACCTCGGCAAATGGGGGCAAGATTATGCGGAGCATCGATGTCGAAACCGAGCGCGACTAGCTCAGGGGGTAGGCATTCACCCAGTAACTCGTCTAATCGCTGGGAGTCAAACCGCAAATAGCGGGGGAGTAGGTGATCTATCTCCATCACTGCGACGTCGAACCATCGTCGGCAGAAGTAGCAACGGCGATCCCACGCGTCGAAAAGCGCGGCACGCAGTATCCCGTTCCTCGCAGTGTTCGAGCTGTAACGCGCCGGCGCCACCATCGTGCTAACGATACAGGGGCAAACGGATGAGGACCGTACGGGCGTGTGACTCCAGCAAGCGAGTTGTGTCCTAGTCTGTCGACGCTAGCTGCAATGATGGATGGGTGACAGACGAGACGGCGGACTTCGATCCGCGGAAGCAGTGGACCTTCGGATACGAGACGTTCGGCAACGATGATCTACCCGCCCACCTGCTCCGAGTGTCCACTCACCACGCGCATGCGGCCCTCAACAAGGCGGAGTCGAAAGAGCCGACCACCTGGCTGGAGTCGGCAATTCACGCGGGCGCTGCCGTCGAGCTGCTGGCAAAGTATCATCTCGCTGTAGTGAATCCAGTCCTTATCGTCGATATGAAAACCACGCAGAACCATGGGTTGTTGCATGTTCTCGGGGAGAGAATCGGAAAGCCGGCCGACCCTCAGGAACGGCGGCGAGTCAAGACCAGGGGGCCTGAGGACTGTCTCAATCTGGTGTCGTTGATCTCTGGAACACCGCTCCCGCGGAACGCTCTAAACGTAGTTCTCGATGCGAGAAACTCAGCAGTACACATGGGGCTACTCGATAAACTCGAGCTGCAGAGGTCGCTAACCGCGATGGTTCGCGTGGTAGATGCGCTAATCTCCGTTGCCAATGTTCCCCGCAGCAAGTACTGGGGATCTCAGCTTGCACTGATAAACAGGATCTCGAGTCGAGAGCAGCTTGCAAAGTCCCTAACGAAGAAGCTGGAGGATGCGCGAGTGCGCGCGAAGGCTCTTGTCGTATCGGACTCTGCGCTTGTGGCGGAAGACCTGATGCAGACCAGCGAGACACCGTCCCTATTCGATGTCGAGGAGTATCCCGAAGGCACATCATACTGGTATTCCGAAAAATGCCCGGTGTGCAAGCGTGCTGGCCGTGTGTTTTGCTCTCGTTGGGTCAATGGACCTGAAGAAACTCTCGACGGGGTTTCGTACGTCGAGGAGATGGCAAGTAGTGAGCTGTTCCGATGCGGCACATGCCGGTTGGAACTCGGAGATCGAGAGATGTTGGAGCTAGGGATCGGTGACACAAGGTCCATTGGATATCGCCAAGCGACCGAGGATGAGATCTCCTCGTACCAGGAACACCTTGAGGCACTCGCCTACCAGCATCAGGTGGATCTGACGCGGCAAAGAGCGGATTGGGGGCGTTAGGCTCGGGGCGCCCTCCCACCTGGTGTGGCTTGGCGGGAACGGCGCGGGTGGACCCTTCAGCGGCGTGCCGATCGGCAACTGCCGAGGTCTCTGATCGCCCGAACCGCTGCGGTTGCGTGAGGTTTCCTTGTAGTGACTTGCGGTCTGTGTGGCTCGTGGGCCTCGAGGGAACGGTTCGCTGTCGGTGGCGCGCCACCGGATAGGCGGCCGGTAGTAAATTTCGCTGCGCGGGCAAACCCTTTAGCACTAAGTGACTCGATCCCGGCCACTTTCGATTCCCGCCGGGCCCGGCCTATCTCAAACCCAGCGGCCTGCTGTCGTCGCGATACTGCTCGATCTTCTTGATCAGCTCGTCCGGCTTGTGCTTCCTCAGGTAGTGCCAGGCTTTGCGGCTCATCCATGGTGGCTTGTCTTGGAACTTGTACGGGAAGTCTGACATGGGCCCATCGTACTCCGCATCCGCTGCGAGCGGAAGCTAATCAATGGCCAAATGTGCACGCACACAACGACTTTAACTTGACATCCCCCGAAGGTCCGACGGATCGCCCCTCGCCTCGATACCGGTCTTGAGCGTCAGGTTGGCCTGACGAACCTCACCCGCACAGGCTCTTGACTGAGATCAGGCACCGGCAGATCCTCGAGCGCGAAGTCAGCAGGCAGCGTGCGGTCTGGAGCGATCATCATCGACATCGTCCGCAGCCCGTCCTCGCCTCGGTTGGGCTTGGGGGAGAGGACGAACCTCGCCCCGTGGTCAATCAGGAGCTGGCGACGATCAGCGGTCGCCCAGATCTCTCGATACGTCTGGTCGGTCTCCTCGGTGACCCACCCCGACGCACGCGACGGGGTCGCCGCGAGCTGGTCACGCTTGGCTGTCTGAGCCTCCAACCGAGCGAGCCACTGCGCCTCGTCCTCGGGTGTGGTCAACAGACCCGCGTCCGATTCCATCCGCAGACGCTTGATCGTCTGCTCCACCTGCTCCAGCTCGGCTGAGTGATCCTCGCCCTGTACGAACACCCGCCGGGTCACCTTGGTATCCCCGTACTTGTCGAGAAACATCCGCTCGAGCGTGGCGTCCGCGTCGTCGGCCTTGATCATGGTGCCGTTGCAGTTGAGCGGTGTACGTCCGCACCGGTAGAACCTGCCCTCGTAGACCGAGCCGTCTGCTCGGGTCTTGCGGGATCTCTGCTGAGCCAACGAGGCTCCGCACGGTCCCTCGCCGCACGCGGCACACCCTTGGCAACCGCAGATCCCAACACCGAGCATCGGATTCGTCGTCGTGCTCGGTGTCCGCTGACCGATCTTGCGGAGCTGAGCCGCATCCTGAATCTGCTTCCACGTGTCCGGGTCGAACGTTGGGGGAGCGAGTCGGATCGGCTCGCCCTCGTCGTCGAGGACCATCCTCGCCTGCTTGTTCCGACCGGTCATCTTGAACCCCTGCGTACGCGGGGAGGTCAGCCCATCGATCACGGTGTTGACCGTCCACGGTCGACCCGCCGCAGGCTTGCCCTTGGCCACCCGCGACCGGTCCATGTTCGTGAGAGCCGCAGTGTTACGGCACTCGCAGCCTGCGACATGCTTGCGCCCGCACCGGGGATCGTCAAAAGGATCGTTGAGCCACGCCGCGATCCGGATGAACGACCAGCCCTCGAGCAACCTCGAGGCCATCGACTGCAACAGCGCCTTACCGACCTCGTCGGTCGCCAGACCCTTGCCCTTGCCGCTGGGATGATCGACCACCTTGAAACCGAGCGGAGGCACACCCGACGCCCACCGATCCATCTGGCGCAGCGCCCGATGCGAGTCCTGCGCTCGGGTCTTGAACCGGTTCAGCTCGAGCTGAGCGAAGAACGAACCGAGGTAGACGAACAGCTCGGCCATCATCGCGTCGATGCCCTTGTCGACTCCGGGTCGGTAGTCGAGTGTCAGGCCGTCGTCGGCGAACGCCACGACCTTGCCTCGCTCCTCGGCCCACTGAGCGAAGTCGACACAGTGCCGAGTCGACCGAAACGCCCGGTCCATCTTCGACCAGACGATCACGTCCCACTTGGTGGCTCCCTCCTCGGTGAGCCACGGCCCGAGGTCCGGACGCTCGTCGGGACGCTTCTCAGCCGAGACCCCGAGATCCTCGAACGATCCGACGATCTCGTACCCCTTGGCCTCCGCCCATTTGGTAGCGGTCTCGATCTGTGCGAGATGCGAGACCTTCTGCGGGCCTTGAACTACGGAGACTCGAGCGCCCACCAGCGCCCGGAGCCGTTTTGGTGTTGTCATGGTTTACAGCGTATGTTCACTTGCTGGTCAAGCAACATCCCCGTGAGCAATGCGAAGGCGTCGCTGGACAACAGGGCATCGGCGGCCGGGTCCTGGGCAATCTGCAGATTCGCCATGGGCTCATAGTAGTGACCCCTAGACTCAGGGCCCATGGGGATCGAGCGACGGGGCAGTGGACGCAGGGGCAGTGGACGCCGGGGCCGTGCGACCCGATTCGGTGGCGCTGTCGTCGCCGCCGTGGCGATGGTCGCCGGCGGCCTGACCGCCGGCGCAGGCGTGACGTCGGCGATTCCGGAGTACACCGAACCCAACCTCGTGAAAACCCTGCGGTGCGACAGTGCCAACCCGTTGCCGGGACCGCGGATCCCGATCTGGGTCGACGTGTTCAACGAGATCCCCTTCCCGGCCGACGGGCTTCCGGGCCCGGCGATCTCCTTGATCGCCTCGAACCGCGCGCAACCGGGAATCCTGGACTACACCATCGAGACCCGGGTGAACTGGCGCAACCTGGCCACCGGACGGACCGGAACCGTGAACGTGCCCACCCGGGCGCGGACCGTGACCTGGCAGGTCGACCTGCACCCCGGACCGGGGCCCGTCGCCTTCACGATCCACCAGAAGATCGGCGTGATGGCGTTCGTCCCGATGGTCAACGCCAGGACATCGTCGTGCGGGGGCCGCGCGACCGCCTGACCGGACCGCCACCCGAGCGGGGCCGCACACCAGAACACTGTCGTTTCGATATCGAAAGCACGGGAATACCCGGTGCGACGCACAACGGCTAGTAGCGTGGCGCAACATACGCCCCAGCGGTACGGCGGAACACGACGGTGAGGACACGGCAGATGGCGCAGTCGCACAATCCCGAGGCAGCCGAGCAACACACAGCGAAGGTCATCGGTGTCACCGTGGCCGCCGCGGTCGGCGGGTTCCTCTTCGGTTTCGACAGTTCCGTCGTCAACGGTGCCGTCGAATCCATCGAGGACACTTTCGAACTGCAAGAGCTGATGACCGGGTTCGCCGTCGCGATCGCCCTCCTCGGGTGCGCCCTCGGCGCCTGGTTCGCCGGGCGTCTGGCCGACGTGTGGGGCCGTAAACGTGTGATGCTGCTCGGTTCGGCCCTGTTCATCATCAACTCGATCGGCACCGCATACACCCAGACGGTGCCGGATCTCCTGTTGTGGCGGGTGCTGGGCGGCATCGGCATCGGGATCGCATCGGTGATCGCCCCGGCCTACATCGCCGAGATCGCGCCCGCCCGGTATCGAGGTGCGCTGGGTTCGCTGCAGCAGTTGGCCATCACGATGGGCATCTTCTCCGCGCTGCTGTCGGACACACTCCTGCAGGACGCCGCCGGGGGACCGGAGAACGACCTGTGGTGGGGCCTGGAGGCATGGCGGTGGATGTTCCTGGTGGGCGTGGTACCGGCAGCGGTCTACGGGGTCCTGGCACTGCTGATCCCGGAGTCACCGCGCTATCTGGTCGGTCGCAACCGTGACGAAGAGGCGGCCCGGATCCTGCAGGACGTCACGGGCGAACCGAATCCGCTCGACCGGGTCAAAGAGATCCGGATCACGGTCAAGCGCGAGGCGCGCACCTCACTGAAGGACATCCGGGGGCCGTCGTTCGGTTTGCATCCCCTTGTGTGGGTGGGTATCTGGCTCGCCGTCTTCCAGCAGTTCGTCGGCATCAACGCCATCTTCTACTACTCGACGACGCTGTGGCAGTCGGTCGGCTTCAGCACCGATCAGGCGTTCGCGACCTCGGTCATCACCGCGGCGATCAACGTCGGGATGACGTTCGTGGCAATCCTTTTCGTCGATCGAATAGGACGCCGCAAACTCTTGCTGAGTGGTTCGATCGGGATGTTCGTCGGTCTGGTGATGGCGTGTGTCGCGTTCACGCAGTCGGCGTACCTGCAGTCCGGAATGGTCGGCGACGTGGAATGCACGCCGGGCAACACCACTGCAGATTGTCTGGCGTTGCCCGATCCCTGGGGTCCGATCGCCCTGGTGGGCGCCAATCTCTTCGTGATCTTCTTCGCCGCCACCTGGGGCCCGGTCATGTGGGTGATGCTGGGGGAGATGTTCCCCAACCGGATTCGCGGTGTCGCGCTCGGCGTGTGCACCGCCGCGAACTGGCTGGCCAACTTCACGATCTCGATGCTGTTCCCGGAGGCCAGTGAGACCCTCGGCCTGGGATGGGTCTACGGGTTCTTCGCGATATGCGCGGCCGCGTCGTTCTTCTTCGTGCGATCCAAGGTCGAAGAGACCAAGGGAATGGAACTCGAGGAGATGGATGCCGCCGCCGAGTCCCGCCTGACCCGGCTCGAGGCGATGCGCTCGGCAAAGGGCGAGCGGTGATCCGACGGTCGTGCTCGGATCTGGTGTCTCAGTCGTCCCCGAGGCCGGTGACCAGGAGCCACTGCGCAGCGAAATAGCTTGCCAGTACCCACGCCTCACCCGCGACGGCCAGGCGGCGGTCCCGGACGAGGTGGCGACGGTTGATGATGGCCAGATCGGACGTCAGAAAGAACAGACCGCCGGCGCGCATCTGCGGCTGGGGCCGGTCGATGCCACCGGCCGTGGCCGACATCAACGCCAGCGTGTTGCCGTAGCCGCCGAGGACGGGCAGCAGTCGCGGACGGTGCGCCGCCAACACCGTCGCAGATTCCGCGAGAACGGCTGTCCGCACCAGCATTCCGGCGGCAGAGGGCCGGGCACCACGTCGGAGCATCGCACCGGTCAGGCACAGCTGGGCGCCCGCGAAGAACGAGGCCCCGATCCGCAGGTGGCGATCGGACTTCTCCGGCTCCTCGGCGAACTCCTCGAGCAGCATCGCTCGATCGCCGGCGATCGAGAACACCACCGCGCCGGCCAGCAGCGCATTGTCGGCGACCGACCTCCGGCGGGCGCCGAGTACGGTACGAACCCCCAACAGCGCGAGGGGGAGTGGTTTGGTGATCGCGGCCAGGCGGCGCCGGTGCGCCGCTCCCGCGACCGTCGCCAACGCGGCCGATGCCGCATAGGCCACCGGGCCCGTGGCATGTCGTACCCACGAGTCGCGCATGAGGGTCTGCCGGTTCACCGGCCCGCCAGGCGGGAGACGAACCAGCGCATGTCGTTGTCGGACAGGGCCTCCGACTGCTGCTGGTTGATTGCGAGGTATGTGCGTGCGGTGACCTGGCGGTCGGCGTTCTGCGCGTCGTTGAGGTACCGCAGCGACAGGGGGACGACGACGTTCTGGTCGAACAGGCTCTGAGTCATCATCACCGGTCGGGTGAACCCCTTGATGGGAATCGTGTGGGTACGGGAGACGACGTCGAGGAGCTGACCGTTGCCCGACAGTGGCTGGCGGAAAAGCGATCCGAGGGTCGTACCACCGAACTCGCGGGTCAGGTCGTCGGCGCACACCTGGGTGGCGCGCTCGAGCCACCTGACGCCTGCATCGGTCAGGAACGGATCGAGATCCACCGTCGTGCGGGCGTTGCGAATGGCGCTGAGGGTGAACAGCACATCGGATTCGACGCCATCGGGCATCGCGCCGGTATCGGGTCCGAGGCCACCGATCAGCGTGTCGAACTCGACCGGGATCGACGAGACCGCCGACCCGCGGTAATCGAGCTTCGCTCCCTGCACGCGGGTACCGGTACGAGCGAGTTCGATTGCGGCCGTGGCTCCCTGGCCCTCACCGACCACGACCCACCGGCGACCGAGATCTTCGGCGACGTCGCGGCTTGCCCGCACGGCGTCGACGATGTTGCGGGTCGTCGTGTCGGTGTCGAAATACTCCGGCGTACCCTGCGTGCCCAAGCCCGCGTAGTCCGGCGTGACCACGGCATACCCGCGGTCGAGCCACCGGGCGATCTCGTCGCGATCGCCCTTCGTCGGTTCCGTGGACGGCGCACATCGGTCGGCGATGCCCCGGCTCCCGTGCGCCCAGACCAGGATCGGCCAGCCGCTCCTGGGGGCCTGCCCCGAGGGAACCTGGACCGCCGCGGTGGACAGGCGTGGCTCGCGATCGGTGCCCGAGCTCCAGTAGGTGAACGCCGCGCCGGAACCGGCCTTCGAGGTCAACCGGTTCGGTGGCAGGGCACGGTTGGCGAAGACCGAACCGGCCGGGCCCGCGGCGGGGGTGGAGCCGGGAGCGACGGGTGCGGCAGTCGCGACGGTGGTCGCCGTGCCGGTCATCAGCAGTACTGCTGCAGCCGCGGGGACCGCGGCTCGGAGGGCGAGACGGCGTGCCGGCATCCGGCGCGAATGGTGGCTGGACATCTTCTGTTCTCTTCGTCAGGAGGCTCGTCAGGCCTCGACCATGCCCACCGCGGGCAGGAAATAGCACATGCGGCCGTCATTGCGCGCCGTGCCGTATACCGCCGACAGGATGGTGCCGTCGCCGGTTTGCACCGGGGCGAGGCGCACGCCTGACAGCAGTGGCATGATCCGGAGCATCGGTGCGTCGCCGACCGGTTCGAGGTCGGCGAATCCGCCCTGCAGCGTGCCGACGTTGAACCATGCCACCTGCATCTCGCTGTCGGTGACCTCGCCGGTGGCGGCCGGCACAAAGGCGTAGGCGGTCTCGCCATCGTCGACGAGATTGAGCTTCGGTACCTCGATGCCGAGCAGTTCCTGCAGCGGCGCGAGCGGCTCGGACGCCAACGGCCACGGACCGGCGACCGCACCTGCACCCGCGGTCACCAGCCCGAGCGGATTGTCGGCGGTCGGCTCGGTACAGAACGGTGAGACTGCGGGAGTGAGGGGCTGGATGCCGAGAGCCCGCAGCAACGCCAGGGGATCGGTCTCAGCCACGGGCACCGATGCCTCATCCGCGGCCAGTTGTTCGGTCGAGAGCTGGCCCACGCTCGTCATGATCGCCGTGGCCGCATCGAGTGCCATGCGATCCACGCCGGCGTCCTTGAGCAGTCGTACCGCGGCCGCGAGCTCACTGTCGAACGGAATGGCCGGCAGTGTCAGCGTGTTCGGCTCCACGACCGGCGCGGCCGTGGCCGGTCCGACGGACAGCGGGGCACACACCCCGGCGGCCGCGGCGACGGCGACAGCCGCGGTACCGGCCCGAAGACCTTTTGAGCGACGGGGACGACGTGCCCGCGCGATGCCCAGCATGATCCTTTTCTCCATTCGACGACCGGCACCACCGACATGTCGGTGGTGTTGCTTCGCGGTGTTACTTCTGTGACAGATGGTGCTCAAGTTAAAAGAGAGCACGAGCGGTCACTGTCGTGCAAGTCGCGAGTCCGAGATGTGACATCGCCGCGATCCGCGAGCGACCGACGGTGTCGCGGACCGAGAACGACGACACCCCCGGGCGATTCGCCCGGGGGTGTCGTGAACGTTCGATCAGCCGGCTGTCACACGATGGCGAGGCCGATGGTCGGCACGATGGTGCAGCTGTTGACCCGACCGTCGCTCCTGGTGGTCACGTCACCGTAGATCGTCGAGACCACGCGTCCGCGTCCGGTTTTCGCGATCGTGGTGAATGTTCCCGGGCCGTCTGCGACGTTGATCTTGGGATTTCGCTTGAGCTGGTTCTGTCCGGTGCGGCCGTTGTCGATGTTCAGCCACGACACCCAGAGCTTGCGGTTCGGGTTGTTGATCGCCGGACCGGTGCCGAGGCTGGTGTAGACGTAGCCGGCCTCGCCGCGCTTCGGGCCCGGTGCCGGAGCGTCCTGCGGCCCCGCCGTCACCAATGCCCGCCCCAGCGAATTCCCGCCGTCGGGACTTCCGTTGCCCTCCATGCAGCCAAAACCGAGGGTGGGGTAGAGGAATTCCTGGATCTTCGGGGCGTTCGGGCCCTGGGGGATCTCCGGCTCGCCGGGCTCACGCTCGGCTGCGAGTCGACGTTCGGCCGCCACTCGTCCCGGTTCGCCGAGGAAGTCGATCACCTCGTCCCAGATCTTCTTCACCTCGGGCGGCAGCCCGGGCGCGGCCGAGAGGGTCCTGGCCTGATCGAGCAGCTGTGGGCTGATCTTTCCGTCCGGCCCCTTCGTCGCGACCGCGCCGATGATGGCCGGCGCGAACGCGCCCAGCGAGTCGAGGACACGCTGATCGACCTTCGGGTGCACGGCTGCCGGAGCGGCGTCGGCGACGGCGGGCATGGCCAGCGCGGTGGCCGCGGCGATGCTCACCGCAGCGATGGCCGCACGGCGCGCGGGGCGGCGGATGCGGCGGGAGCGCAGGCTCTGGAGTGCAGGCAAACGCACTGTTTCCGGTCCAATCGGTCGTCGGTGTGCGCCGGTGTCGCCGCACACGCGCGGTCACTGAGTCCGACGCCGGATGGCGTCGCGCGTCATTCTATGCACCCGCGCAACGCGAGCGCCGTCCAGGGAGCCTAACGCACTCCGTGTTACGGATGGGATTGTTGATGCAATTGTTACTGATGTGATTAGCAGGTCGACTGGTCGTGTAGTCGTGGCGTAACTGGTTAGATCGAGCCGTGGTGACACTCAGCGAGAGGAATGGCCGATACGTCCGGTTCCGTGCGCGTCGCCGACGCGCCGGCGGGAAAGCTGTTGCGCTGGTCGCACTGCTGGCCGGGACCACGGTGCTGGCGGGATGCGGGGACGACCCGGAGCCGGGCGCCGAGGTCACCTTGTTGACGCATGACTCGTTCACCCTCCCGGACTCGGTGTTCGACACCTTTCGCGAGGAGACGGGGTTGACGCTCGAGGTCGTCAGGTCCGGCGACGCCGGGCAGTTGGCGTCCACCGTGTCGTTGACGCCCGGTTCTCCCAAGGCCGACGCGGTTTTCGGCATCGACAACACCTTCGCCTCCCGGCCGATCGAGGCCGGCGCGCTCGAGCCCTATCAGTCTCCGCTCGCCGCGAACGGTGCGGCCGAGTACGCGCTGCCGGGGTCGAACAACGAGTTGACGGCCGTCGACCGCGGCGACGTCTGCCTCAATGTCGACGACGACTGGTACGCCTCCCGGGGGGAGGAGCCGCCGACGAGCCTGCGGGATCTCCGCGATCCGAAATACGCATCGCAGACCGCTTTGCTCGACCCGGGGACCTCGTCTCCCGGTTTGGCGTTTCTGCTGACCACCATCGGGGTGTTCGACCAGGGGTGGCAGGACTATTGGAGAACCGTGATCGACGGCGGTGCCACCGTCGTTTCGGGCTGGGAGATCGCCTACAACCAGCTGTTCTCGGCCGGAGAGGGTCGCGGGGACAAGCCGATCGTGTTGTCGTATGCCTCCTCACCCGCCGCGACACCGGGGACATCGGCTCTGCTCGACAGCTGTTGGCGCCAGGTCGAATACGTCGGGATCCTCAAGGGCACCGACAATCTCACCGGCGCCCGCAGGCTCGTCGACTTCATGCTCTCGCCGACGGTGCAGGCCGCGTTGCCATCGTCGATGTATGTGTATCCGGTACAGCAGGGCACGCCGCTACCCGACGGGTGGCAACAGCGGGCACCGGTGCCGGCCTGGACGGTGAGCCTGCCACCGGATTTCGTCGCCGAGAACCGTGAGGCGTGGCTGCAAGAGTGGCGCGACGCGGTCGGACGGTGATCGCCGGGCGCCTCGGCGCGCTGGCCTTGCGGGTGATCCCCGCCGCGTTCATCCTCGTCTTCTTCCTGTGGCCGCTCGGCGCGCTGCTCCGGAGGGCGGTCGAGGTCCGTTCCGATGAGGGCATCGGTGAACTGCTGCGGCGCACGAACGCGCTGGACCTGCTGGGCTTCACCGTCTTCCAGGCGGCGGTGTCGACGCTGCTGGCGATGCTGGTGGCGGCGCCGATGGTCTGGTTGATCGCGCGCGTGGACATCCCGGGGTCGTTGCTGCTGACCGTGATCGTCACGGTGCCGTTCGTGTTGCCGACCGTCGTGGTCGGGGTCGCCTTCCGCGCGTTGCTGGACGGGCCGTTGTCGATGTTGGGCAACGCATCCGGGCTGTGGCCGATTCTGCTCGCACACGCGTTTCTCAACGTGGCGGTCATCGCCAGGGTGGTCGGCGCCGCCTGGCGCTCGCTGGATCCGCGCCTCGCCGAGGCCGCCCAGACCCTCGGCGCCGGTCGGATACGCGCCTTCGTCGACATCACGGTGCCCCGGCTCCTACCCGCCGTCGGTGCGGCGGCGGCGCTGGTGTTCCTGTTCTGCTCCACCAGTTTCGGGGTCATCATCATCCTCGGCAACGGAGAGATCCGGACGCTGGAGACCGAGATCTACACACAGGCGATCGGCTACTTCCGGATACCGGAGGCGGTTGCGCTTTCGGTGCTGCAGATCGTCGTGGTGGTCGCGGCATTGTTGCTGACCCGCCTGTTCTCCGACCCCGGCGAGTCCGCGGCACCCTCGGCCGTCGACACGAGATTCCGGCCGCACGGACGGCAATGGTTGCCGGTGTCCGCAGCCCTCGCATGGGTGGCTGCAGTCTTGGTCGGTCCGATCGCGGTGCTGGTCCTGCGGTCGGTTCGGCCGGGCGCCGACGGTGAGTGGACGCTCGACGGATACCGATCACTGGGCGAGTCCGTGAACGGCGTGACCCCGCTGGAGTCGTTGCGCTACTCCCTGGGCACCGCCGCCCTCGCGATGGCGATCGCACTGGTCATCGGTCTCCTGGCGGCGGTCGCCATGCACCGTGCGACCGGTTTCTGGGCTGCCGCGGGCAATGTCGTCACCACGATTCCGCTCGGGATCAGCGCGGTGACACTCGGATTCGGCTACCTCATCGTGTTGTCCACGCTGCCGCCGCAACTCGCCACCTCGTCGCTGGTCATTCCGTGCGTCCAGGCACTGATCGCGATCCCGGTCGTCGTGCGGATCGCAGTTCCGGCGCTCACGTCCGTATCGGCACGACTCCGGCAGGCGGCCGCGACGCTGGGGGCGGGACCGATGCGTGTGTTCCTCACGATAGATCTGCCGCTCATCGGGCGGACTCTATGCGCTGCAGGAGGCTTCGCGTTCGTGATGGCGTTGGGCGAATTCGGTGCGACCAGCTTCCTGGCGCGCGCCGACACCACGACGCTGCCGGTCCTGATCGGTTCCGCACTGAACCGCCCCGGGGCCGAGAACCTGGCGACCGCGATGGCCGCGTCCGTGGTGCTGGTCGCCGTGACCACACTCGCCGTCGCGGTGGTCGAGGTCTTCCGTCCACGTACGGGAGCGCTGATCTGAGATGGCCACGACCGCAACGACGCTCACCGCGACACCGAGGCGCTGACATGTTGGAGATCGATGGACTCGGCGTCCGCTACGGGGCGACATCGGTGATCGAGGACCTCACCTGGACGGTCGGGACGTCCGGGTCGGTGCTGACCGCACTGTTGGGCCCGTCCGGGTGCGGGAAGTCGACACTGATCCGCGCGGTCGCCGGACTGGAGCCGATCAGCGGAGGCCGAATCCGTTTCGACGGCACCGACCTGGCCGGTGTGCCCGCGCACCGCCGCGACTTCGGTGTCGTATTCCAGGACGGCCAGCTGTTCGGGGGCCGCACCGTGTCGTCGAACATCGCCTACGGGCTGAAGATGCGCCGCTGGTCCCGGCCCGCCATCCGTGAACGGGTCGACGAGATGCTCGAACTGGTCCGACTTCCCGGATACGCGGAGCGGCGTGTGGAGGAGTTGTCCGGCGGCGAGGCGCAACGCGTGGCGTTGGCGCGGGCGCTGGCCCCGCGGCCCCGGCTGCTGTTGCTCGACGAACCCCTCGCAGCGCTCGATCGGCTCCTGCGTGAACGTCTGGCCTTCGAGATCACCGAGATCGTCCGGGCGGCCGACACCCCGACGATCATGGTGACCCACGACCACACGGAGGCGGCCCTGATGGCCGACACCATCTCGGTGATGCGGGCGGGGGCGCTGGTGCAAACCGAAGCGCCCGAACTACTCTGGCTGTGCCCGGCCGATGAATGGACCGCCCGGTTCCTCGGCGTCACGACGGTCCTCGATGCCGAGGTGGCCGACGGCCGAGCGGTCACCACGCTGGGTGAGACCACCGTCGAGGCGCCCGACGGCCACGTCCGGCTCGGATTGCGCCCCGAATCGGTGCGGGCGACGCGGGCAGGTGACCAGTCGTCCGATGGGGTGGTGGTGGGCGTCGCGGATCTGCCCGCCGGCCGACGCGTGCGGGTGACCGCGGACGTCGGCGACGTCGAGGCCGTCACGTCGGACGCCGTCGCGATGGGTGAGCACGTCTTGCTGAACCTGGTACCCGAGCGGGTGGCGGTGATCGGCCGATGACCGCCCGCCGTGTCGTGGTGGCAGGCGCGATCGTGGCGGATCGGCGGCTTCTGCTGGCGCAGCGCAGTTACCCTCCCGAGGTCGCCGGCATGTGGGAACTGCCGGGTGGAAAGGCGGAGCCGGGGGAGAGCCGGGAGTCGGCCCTGCGGCGCGAGTTGCGCGAGGAACTCGGTGTGGAGGTCACGGTGGGTGCCGCGCTCAAAGAATCCGTGGCGCTGCGTCACGACCTCGTGTTGGTCGCGCTGCGGGCGCACATCGAGGACGGCACGCCCCGGGCTGTGGAACATCGCGCAGTGCGCTGGGTGGACGCCGACGAACTGCGCCGCCTCCACGCCGAAGGATCACTGGTCCCCGCCGACACCGCCTGGGTGCCGGAGCTGCTCGCCGATCTCGCTAAGCGGCCCGGGCCTTCTTGAGTGCCTTGGACAGCTGCTTCTTGGACATCTGATCTCCGTCGAGTTTGCGCATCCGATGGATCACCACCGGGCACCGAACACAACGGGTGGATTTCCGGCAGCACTTCTTCTTCGGCTTCAGATCAGCGACCGTCGCCGGTTCGACCTTCCCCATGTCGCGAACATTAGCATTACCTAACTTTCGGCCGTCCTGGGTGATGTGATCGCGATCTCAGCCTGTCGCCCGATACCCTGTACGCGTTGACTTGTCCACCGGTGATCGACCGGTACCCATCGCAGTGAAAGAGAGCTCAGTGAGCGCTGTCCACAACTTCCGCAACGTCGCGATCGTCGCGCACGTCGACCACGGCAAGACCACGCTGGTCGACGCGATGCTGCGCCAGTCGGGGGTCTTCGGCGAGCGTGCCGAGCTCGTCGACCGCGTGATGGACTCCGGCGACCTCGAACGCGAGAAGGGCATCACCATTCTCGCGAAGAACACCGCTGTCCATCGTCGCCAGCCCGACGGCACCGAGGTCGTCATCAACGTGATCGACACGCCCGGCCACGCCGACTTCGGTGGTGAGGTCGAGCGCGGCCTGTCCATGGTCGACGGCGTCGTGCTGCTCGTCGACGCGTCCGAGGGGCCCCTTCCGCAGACCCGATTCGTGATGCGCAAGGCCCTCGCGGCATCGCTGCCGGTGATCCTGGTCGTGAACAAGACCGACCGACCGGACGCGCGTATCCAGGAGGTCGTCGACGAGAGCCAGGATCTGCTGCTCGACCTCGCCTCCGACCTCGACGACGAGGCTGCGGCCGCGGCCGAACTCGCCCTCGAGCTCCCGGTGCTCTACGCGTCGGGTCGAGCCGGCGTCGCCAGCACCGAGAAGCCCGCCGACGGCGAGGTGCCGTCGGGGGAGAACCTCGACCCGTTCTTCGACGTGCTCCTCGAGCACGTCCCCGCGCCCAAGGGCGACCCTGATGCGCCGTTGCAGGCCCATGTGACAAACCTCGACGCCTCGGCCTTCCTCGGCCGCCTGGCGCTCGTCCGCATCCACAACGGCACGCTCCGCAAAGGCCAGCAGATCTCCTGGTGCCGGGAAGTGGACGGGGAGCCGGTCGTCGAGAAGGCGAAGATCACGGAGCTGCTCGCGACGGTCGGTGTCGATCGGGCGCCGGCCGAGTCCGCGGCCGCGGGTGACATCGTCGCGGTGGCCGGTATGCCGGAGATCATGATCGGCGACACCCTCGCCGACCTCGACAACCCGACACCGCTGCCGCGGATCACCGTCGACGAGCCGGCGATCTCGGTGACCATCGGGACCAATTCGTCGCCGCTCGCCGGACGGGTGTCGGGCCACAAACTGACCGCCCGGATGGTCAAGTCGCGACTCGACTCCGAACTCGTCGGCAACGTGTCCCTGCGCGTACTCGACATCGGGCGCCCCGACGCCTGGGAGGTCCAGGGCCGTGGTGAGCTCGCACTGGCCATCCTGGTCGAGCAGATGCGACGCGAGGGCTTCGAACTCACCGTCGGAAAACCTCAGGTGGTGACCCGCAAGGTCGACGGCAAGGTGCAGGAGCCGTTCGAGCACCTGACCGTCGACGTCCCCGAGGAGTACCTCGGTGCGGTCACCCAGCTGCTCGCCGCCCGCAAGGGCCGCATGGAACACATGAACAACCACGGCACCGGCTGGGTCCGGATGGAGTTCATCGTGCCCTCGCGTGGCCTGATCGGATTCCGCACCGACTTCCTCACCGAGACCCGGGGAACCGGCATCGCCAACGCCGTGTTCGACGGGTACGACGCGTGGGCCGGCGAGATCCGCGCACGCCACACCGGATCGCTGGTCAGTGACCGCACCGGCAGCGTCACCCCGTTCGCGATGATCCAGCTCGCCGACCGCGGCACCTTCTTTGTCGAGCCCGGTGCCGACACCTACGAGGGCATGGTCGTCGGGATCAACCCGCGTGCCGAGGATCTCGACATCAACGTCACGCGCGAGAAGAAGCTGACCAACATGCGCCAGTCCTCCGCCGACGTGATGGAGACCCTGGCCAAGCCGATGCAACTCGACCTCGAGGGAGCGATGGAGTTCTGCGCCGCCGACGAGTGCGTCGAGGTCACGCCGGAGGTCGTGCGGGTGCGTAAGGTTCATCTCGATGCGACGACCCGCGCGCGGGAACGGTCGCGGGCGAAGTCGCGCGATCAGGCGGTCGGATAGCCGCGCGGATGCGCCCGGCACGGGCCGGGTGCGGGAGTGACGCGCGTGAGGAGTTTGTGGGGGCAATGCAGGTGAGGCGATGGCAGCCGCTGACGGCCGCGACCCGAGTCGCGTCGCCGGCGCTCGGGGGTCGACGTGCCCGACTCCTCGCACTCGTCGGCGCCGTCATCCTGCTGGCGTCGGCCTGCATGTCGAATCCGCCGCCGCCGGTGCGGGAGACCGCGCCGCCGCCGACGCCGACCGAGTACCCGACGGAGAAGACGATCTACGTCGCCACCGACTCCGTCGGTGGCGGCTTCAACCCGCACGTCGGCGCCGACCAGGGCACGGTCACCACCGCGGTGGCCGCGATGACGTTGCCCAGCGCCTTCCGGCCGGTCGAGACCCCGGAAGGCGTCGTCTGGCAGCGCCAGGAGGCGCTGATCACCTCGGCCGAGGTCACCTCGCGCGATCCCTTCACCGTCACCTACCAGATCCACACCGATGCCCAATGGTCCGACGGGCTCCCGGTGACCGGCGACGACTTCTCCTACCTGTGGCAACAGATGTCACGTCAGCCGAATGTCGTCGCACCGGCGGGCTACCGGCTGATCGACTCCGTTCAGTCGGGCGCCGGCGGCAAGGAGGTCCAGGTGACCTTCGCCCGGCCCTACCCGGCGTGGCGTCAACTCTTCACCGGCCTGTTGCCCAGCCACGTGCTGCGGGGCGCGCCGGCCGGATTCCAGACCGGGATGGACAGCGGGAAGCCGGTGTCGGCCGGGCCGTTCTCGATCGTCTCCATCGACCAGACGCGCGACGAGGTCCGGCTGGTGCGCAATGATCGCTACTGGATGGAACCGCCGACTCTCGATCAGGTGGTGTTGCGTCGGGCCGGAACGGCCTCGCAGATGGTGGAGTCCGTCCGCACCGGGGACTCGGCGATCGCCGCGGTGAGCTCCGGTCCCGCCACCACCGCCGAACTCTCTGCGGTCCCCGGGTTGGCGACGCGGCGCAATCCGACGTCGCGTGCACTGGCGATCAGTGTCAATGCACGCACCGAGACGATGCGGTCGTTGCCGATGCGGCGTGCTGTCCTCGGCATGATCGACCCGAACCTCGTCACCCTCGCAGGTGCCGGCGATGACATCGTCACGCCGTTCGGCAACACCGTCTTCGCGCCGACCGACCGCGGGTATTACCCCGTGGATCGAGGTCGTCCGTCGGAGGCCCAGATCGCCGATCTGCTCGCCGGCGAGGGCTATGTGCGCGCCCCGGTCGACGACTCCGCGACACCACCGGTCGGCGACGTGCCGAGCGTCCCGTCGTCGTCCTCCGCCACACCGAGCACGTCGGAACCCGGTTCGGATGCCGAGTCGGAGCAGGCCGAAGCGGCCGAGTCCACCGACGGCGCGGAGGTGGAACCGCTGCCGGCCGGGATCGCGCCGTATCGCAGCGGCGACGACGACCTGACGGTTCGGGTCGGCGCCGTCAGCGGTGACCCCAGGTCCACCTCGGCCGCCTCCAACATCGTCGACCAGTTGCGTGGACAGGGTGTTCGGGCCGCGGTCGTGGCGCTGCCCAACAGCGAGCTCTACGGGGTCGCACTCACCAACGCGCGTGTCGATCTCGTCGTCGGCTGGCAGGGTCTCGGCGTGCCCCCGGCCGCGTCGCTCGCCTCCCAGGTCGACTGCGATCAACCGAAGCCGGTCACGGCACCGTCATTGTCGACGCCACCCACCCCGGCCAGTGTGGCGCCCGGACAGGCCGGCGCCGCCGACGACAGCTACGCCAGCAATGTCTCCGGTATCTGCGATCCCCGACTGATCGAGCTGGCCCGGGAGGCGTTGTCGGCTCGCGATCCCGTTCCCCAGCTGACCGAGGCCGAGCCGCTGCTGGCCGAGCAGGCCATCTACCAGCCGCTCTATCAGGACAGCATGTTCGTCGGCCTCACCGACCAGGTGGTGGGGGTGCCGCTGTCCGGGCCGATCCAGGTGGCCATCTTCGGTGACACCGTCGCGTGGGAGCAGCGATGAGCGAGGCGGCCCCGCGTCGACTCCTGTTGTTGCATGCGCATCCCGACGACGAGACGATCATGACCGGCGGCACGATCGCCCGCTATCTCGCCGAGGGCGTCGACGTACGCGTGCTGACGTTCACCCTCGGCGAGGAGGGCGAGGTCATCGGCGACGAGTGGGCGCAACTGGTGGCCGACGGTGGCGCCGACCAGCTGGGCGGCTACCGCATCGCCGAGCTGACGCGCGCGCTCGCGGCGTTGAGCCCATCCGGCAGTGCCCCGCTACGCCCGCGGTTCCTCGGCGGCGCGGGCCATTGGCGGGACTCCGGGATGGCCGGGGCCCCGTCCGCCGAGCACCCGCGAGCGCTGGTGCAGGCCGGATTCGACGACGTCGTGGCCACTCTCGTCGAGGAGATCGTGGCGTTCGGCCCGGACGTCGTCATCACCTACGACAATGCCGGGACCTACGGTCACCCCGACCACAAACTCGTCCACGAGACGACCGTCGCGGCCATGCCCCGGGTACGTGACCGGCTCGCGACCGGGTCGTCGAGGCCTCCCAAGGTCTATGAATCGGTCTCCGAACGTTCCGCGCTCGAATCGGGACTCGCTGCTGCGGCCGGGCGGGTGCCCGACGGTTGGACACTGCCCGTAGCGGACGATCTGCCGAGTCACGCGGACTCGTCGATCACCACCGAGATCGACGTCCGGGATTTCGTCGAGGCCAAGGCGGCCGCGCTGCGCGCACACGCCACCCAGGTGACCGTCGCGTCGTCGGGCACCGAATACGCACTGTCGAACAACATCCTGCAGCCGATCTTCGATCGCGAACATTTCATTCTCACCTCGCCGGGTCGGCGAGAGTCGGGCGGCCGTGAGACCGACCTCTTCGCGGCGGACGACTGATGCGGCCCATCGACCGCCTCATGCTGGGGATGCTCGCCGTCGACGGCTTCGTGGTCGGGGTGATGTCGGTTGCGTTCGCGTACCTGCGTTTCGGTGGTACGGCCATCCCGGTCGCCGCCACGATCGCGGGACTCGTCAACTGCGTGCTGCTCTGGCTGGCGGCCGGGGCCACCGCCGGCCCGGGACGTTTCCTACCGTTGCTGGCATGGGCGCTGGCCCTGGTCATCGGCGGGTTCCCGGGACCGGGCGGGGACGTCGCGCTGCAGCCCGACGGCAGTCTGTTGCTCCCCACCCTCGGCCTTCTCGCGATCGGTGCGGGCCTGCCCGCCGCGCTGGTCTGGTCCGGTCGGCTGCCGGTGCCCCACGACGTGCGTCGCCCCATCCCCTGAGGAGGGTGCGACGAAGGAGCGTGCGTCACGAAGGGTCCCGCCCCTTCGTGACGCTCGTCGCTAGCGCTCCTCGCTCCTCAGGGAGCGGGATGTCGGATGGACGCTCCTCAGGGAGCGGGATGCTGGACGGACGCTCCGCTGGGAGCGGAGTGGGCTCGCAGGGATCGGGGGCCCATCAGGGCATCCGCGGGTGCGGTTAGAGTGAGGGAATGGTCCTGCGGGAGTGGGCTCGGGACGCGCACGCCGCGGTGGAGGCAGCCCGGGAAGCACTACGTCACGTCGCCGACGATCCGGCGTCGCTCACGGACGACGAGTGGGTGGCGCTGCTGGGTGCGTCCGGCGCAGAACTCGACGAACTCTGCGCACTCGCCGACGCCGCGCGACGTGCGGTCACCCCGGCCGACACCCTGACGTTCGTGGTCAACCGCAATCTCGACACCGCCGTCGTCGCCGGCGGCCGGACCGACGTCCCCACGGTGACCGAACTGGTCGACGAGGCGTGGCGTCTCGGCGCCACCGAGATCTGTCTACAAGGCCCGCTTCCGGCGGACGCCCCCGCCGACGGGTACCTGCGACTGATCGAGGAGATCCACGCGGCTGCGCCCACGATGCATCTGCATGGGTTCCGCCCGCCCGAGGTCCGCGACGCCGCCGCTCGGATGGGTGTCTCCGTCGCCGACTTCCTCCGCAGCGCACACTCGGCGGGGCTGGGCTCCGTGCCCGGGACCGCAGCGCAGATCCTCGACGACGACGTCCGGGCGCACCTGTCCGGCGGTGACGTCCTCGGCGTCGCGGACTGGGTGTCGACGATCGAGACGGCTCACCACGTCGGCTTGTTCTCGACCGCGACGATGCTCTACGGCCATGTCGAGACGCCGCGTCATCAGGTCGCCCATCTGCGGATTCTTGCCGAGATCCAGAGTCGGACAGGCGGTTTAACCGAACTCATCCTCATGCCGCTCTTGCCCGAGAATGTCCCACCGCACCGCAGGGGCGAGGCCGCGCGCACCGTGTCGCAACGCGAGACCCGAGCCGTTCATGCCGTCGCGCGGTTGCTACTGCACGGGAGCATCGACCACCTGCAGGTCGCATGGACAAAGCACGACCCGCAGACCACGGGAGTCCTCCTCGACGGCGGTGTCGACGATCTCGGTGGTCTGCTCATCGACGGAGACCTGATGCCCGAGGCGGGGCAGGAGGCCGGCCGTGTGCTGCAGGTCGACGAGCTGGTCGACATCGCGGACCGAGCCGGACGCACCCCGCGTCAACGGACCACCGGGTATTCCGACCCGCCTGCCGACCGCATCCTGGCGATCCCGCAGGTACGCCGGTGACCGCCGGTCGCGACGCCTCCGTGACCGACATCGATGTCGCGATCGTCGGCGCCGGATTCGCGGGAATCGGCATGGCCACCCAGCTCGCCCGGCGCGGGCGGGAGTCCTTCGTCGTCCTCGAGCGGTCCGGCGGTGTCGGTGGGACCTGGCGCGACAACACCTATCCGGGGATCGCCTGCGACATCCCGGCTCACCTATACTCGTTCTCCTTTCGGCCGCCGTGGGATTGGGAGACCCTCTACCCGCGTGGCGCCGAGATCCGCCGTTACCTCGAGCAGACGGTGGTCGACGAGGGTCTGACGCCGCACGTCCGGCTGAATTGTGAACTCCGCGAAGCGCGCTGGGATCAGGCCGGGGCCCGATGGGAGTTGAACACCGCGGCGGGACGGGTGCGCGCCCGAGTGCTGGTGATGGCCGTCGGGCGCCTGTCCGAACCGTACGTCCCGGACATCGAGGGTCTCGAATCATTCACCGGCACCGTGGTTCACACCGCGCAGTGGCGCGACGACCTGTTGTCCGGTGGGGAACTGATCGGTGTCGTCGGCACCGGCGCGTCGGCGGTCCAGGTCATCCCGCACCTCGCCGAGGAAGCCGAAGAACTCGTCGTGTTCTCCCGGACGCCGCCGTATGTGGTGCCGCGTGAGGACCGGAGGTTCACCGCCAAGGAGCGGGCCGAACTCAGCGTCCCCGATCATGCTCGAGCCGTACGTGAAGATCTCCTCGTCGACGCCGACCGCGCGTTTCGCCAACGCCTCGGCCTGCACCCCGACATCGACGTCATCCGGGATCGCGCACTCGGCCACCTGAACCGTCAGGTCGACCGGCCCGCACTGCGCGAGGCGCTCACCCCCGAATACGAGATCGGTTGCAAGCGAATCCTGCTCAGCGACGACTTCTACCCGGCGCTGCAACGGCACAATGTGGTCTTCGAGCCGAGCGCGCTCGAGTCCGTCACCGAATGCAAGGCACGCGCCGTCAGCGGTCACACCTACGATCTCGACGTGCTCGTCATGGCCACCGGCTTCGAGGCGACCCGGCCGCCGGCCGCGACCCGTGTCCGGGGTCGCGACGGGATCGTGCTCGCGGACCACTGGTCTGCCGGGATGGTCTCCTACGCATCCACCGCCGTGCACGGATTCCCGAACATGTTCGTGCTCGACGGCCCGAACGCGGCCCTCGGCCACAATTCGGCGATCTACATGATCGAAACACAACTCGACTACGTGCTGGGTGCATTGGATCACCTGGCGCACAACGAGATCCGGTCGCTGGAGGTCAGCGCGGCGGCCGAGGACGGCTACACCCGCGAAATCGATCGGCGGAGCGCATCGACCGTCTGGCTGACGGGCTGCGAGAGTTGGTACGTGGACTCACGCAGTGGGCGGCTCACATTGCTGTGGCCGGGGACCGCTGCATCGTTTCGCGAACGCAACGGCACCTTCGATCCCGAGCCGTATCTGGTGGAACCCACACACGTCGACGAGGGAGGTCAGTACCGATGACCGACATCGAGAACCTGCGGCCGACGCAGATGGAGAACGCGCTCTCCGCTGCCGCGAATGCCGAGCCGGACATCCGCCAGCTGGTGACACTGCTCGGCGCCACCGGCGACGACCTCGTCGCGTTGCAGCGTATCGCCTCGACGGTCCGCGACGCGGGGTTGTCCGCGGTCGGCCGCCCGCGTCAGATCACGTACTCCCGCAAGGTGTTCATCCCGCTGACCCGGTTGTGTCGGGACCGCTGCCACTACTGCACGTTCGTCACCGTCCCCGGAAAGCTGACCCGTGATGGCCAGGGCATGTATCTCGAGATCGACGAGGTCCTCGAGATCGCCCGCAAAGGCGCATCTCTCGGCTGCAAGGAAGCGCTGTTCACCCTGGGGGACCGGCCGGAGGCGCGATGGTCGCAGGCCGGCGAATGGCTCGCCGCCCGCGGCTACAACTCGACCCTCGAGTACGTGCGCGCGGCTGCGGTCGCCGTTCTCGAGGAGACCGGTCTGCTGCCGCATCTGAATCCGGGTGTGATGAGTGCCGAGGAGATGGCCGAACTCCGGCCGGTGGCACCGTCGATGGGCATGATGCTCGAGACGACGTCGCGCCGTCTATTCACCGAGAAGGGCCAGCCGCACTACGGCAGCCCGGACAAGGACCCGACCGTCCGGCTGCAGGTGCTGAATGACGCAGGCGCCGAACGTATCCCGTTCACAACCGGAATCCTCGTCGGGATCGGGGAGTCGCTGACCGAGCGGGCCGAGTCGATTCTCGCGCTCCGCGATGTGCACCGACGCCACGGTCACATCCAAGAGGTCATCGTGCAGAACTTCCGCGCCAAGCCGGACACGGCGATGCGCGGCACTCCCGATGCCGAGATGAGCGAGTTCCTCGCCGCCGTCGCGGTGGCACGGATCGTGCTCGGTCCGCACATGCGTGTGCAGGCGCCGCCGAACCTGGTGTCCGGCGAGGAGTGTGCCGCGTTGATCGCGTCCGGGATCGACGACTGGGGCGGTGTGTCGCCACTGACCCCCGATCATGTCAATCCGGAACGTCCGTGGCCCAATCTGGACGTGCTCGCCGAGATCACCGCGGCGTCAGGATACGTCCTCACCGAACGCATCACGGCGCAGCCGCCCTACGTGCTCGCCGGGTCCGAGTGGATCGATCCGTCGCTGGCGGCCCATGTCGGCGCCGTCGCCGATCCCGCCACCGGCCTCGCCGCCGAGGTCATCCCGCACGGCCGACCCTGGCCCGCCGTCGCCTGAGATCCATCGCCCACAGAACCCCGAATCGCGCCCACAGAACCCCAAATCGCGCCGACAGAACCCCAGATCGCGCCGACGGAACCCCCGATCGCGCCGACAGAACCCCAGATCTCGCCGACAGAACCCAATATCCCGCCGAGCGAATCGGAACAGTGCGACGATTCCGCTCCGAGGGCAGATCGCGGAGCAGTCGGGGTTCTGTCGGCGGACTTCTGGGTTCTGTCGGCGTTTACGAGGGTTCTGTCGGCGGGGTGGTCAGTCGTCGTCGAGCGCACGGAGCGCCTGGTACCCGCCGATCACGTCGGTGGCGCGGTGCAGCCCCAGTTGCTGCAACGACGCGGCCGCCAGGCTCGACGTATAGCCCTGCGAACACAGGACGATCCAGCGGACGTCGTGATCGACGGCCTCGGCGACACGCGCGTCGCTCGCCGGATCACATCGCCACTCCAACACATTGCGCTCGATGATCAGCGCCTCGGCCACCTCACCTTCGTGCGTGCGCTGGGCGGCCGGCCGGATGTCGACCAGAACAGCGCCGGCGGCCACCTCGGCGGCGACCTCGGATGCCGCGAGGCGCTGGAGGCCGTCGCGAGCGGTGAGCAGGATGTCGTCGATGGTCGGCATGTGGGTCACTCCGGTCGGTCGGTCAGTTCGGTGCGGGTGCGCCGCAGCGTGTGGTGGTCGGTGACGGCGTAGAACGACATCGCGGTCAGCGGCGGCGAATACGCGTGCACACTGAGCGTCGGGGACGTCGCCGTGGGCGGTTCGATGCCGTCGGACCGGGCGGCCGGCGGGTCGTGCCGCTGGACGTCGTGTACCCAGCCGAGCGGAAACGACGCCTGGTCCCCGGCCCGCAGTACGCGCAGCGACAGATCGCCACCGGTCCACCGGTACTCGCGGAGGGATCCGGTGACCACTGTCAGCGCGCCGAGTGACCCCGCGTGGTCGTGTAGTTCGGTCGATCGGTCGGGTGTCCAGCTGATCAGCCACACGTCGAGTTCGTCGTCGTTCACCAGTCTCGTCGCCCATCGCTCGACCGGGTCCCATCGTGGTGGGAGCAGGTGGTCGTAAACGCCGTCGAGTACGTCGGCGACCCCCTGATCGGTGATGCGCATCAGATCCGCCGGGCGCAGGCGGGTGGGCAGTGTCGTCGAGCGTGAATGGAGGTCCGCTCGGTGTCGATCGTCACCCGAGGGGGTACGCGCGTGGAGGACGGTGGTCACATGCCCAGGCTTCCGGTGGCTCCCGTCGACGTCGAGGTTTCGACCCCGACTGATCGGAATGTGCGCGCGCCCGATGTGATCCGCGTTACTCCTCGTCGGAGGCTACGGGGGCGGGTGTCGATGACCCCGGGCCGCGACCGATACTCTTGGATACGGACCCATGTGTACGCGGCCCGGTGCTCGGGGGTCGCCGCGTGGTCCGAGATCAGGCGCGTCCAGCCCACGCGCCGACCCCGGCGACGACACCGCGACGCGATCGTCGTCGGACCGCGAGAGTTTGCAGTGAAGGAGAGTGTGGTGACGTACATCATCGCGGAGCCTTGCGTTGACGTCTTGGACAAGGCCTGCGTCGAGGAATGCCCGGTGGACTGCATCTACGAGGGTGGTCGGATGCTCTACATCCAACCCGACGAGTGCGTCGACTGCGGTGCCTGTGAGCCGGTCTGCCCGGTCGAGGCGATCTTCTACGAGGATGATGTGCCCGACGAGTGGGAGCCCTACGTCAGCGCCAACGCGGACTTCTTCGATGACCTCGGTTCGCCGGGCGGCGCGAGCAAGGTCGGCAAGACCGACGCCGACCCCGCGTTCATCAAGGGCCTGCCGCCCATGAACGAAGAGGAATGACCTGACGTCGTGAACACGCCTGGTTTCGCCACGCGACGTCGGGTCAGCACGGTGCTCCCGGATTTTCCCTGGGACACCATCGGTGCCGCCCGGGCGCGTGCCGCCGCACACCCGGACGGGATCGTCGACCTCTCGGTGGGGACGCCGGTCGATCCCGTCGACCCGGTGATCCGCGAGGCCCTCGCGGCATCGTCGGAGTTCCCCGGCTATCCGACGACGATCGGCACCCCCGCGCTGCGCTCCTCGGCGGTGGCGGCGTTGGCGCGGCGGTTCGGGACGACCGGACTCGACGACTCCGGGATCCTGCCCGTCATCGGCACCAAAGAAGCCATCGCCGGCATGGTGTCGATGCTCGGCATCGGCACCGGTGATGTGGTTGTGATTCCTGAGGTCGCTTATCCCACTTACGAAGTGGGTGCTCTGCTGGCCGGCGCGACGGCGGTCCGGGCGGACTCGACGTTCCAACTGGGGCCCACCTCGCCGGCACTGATCTTCCTCAATTCGCCGTCCAATCCGACGGGCAAGGTGCTGGGGATCGATCACCTGCGCAAGGTCGTCGGCTGGGCGCGTGAACGCGGCGCGATCGTCGTCTCCGATGAGTGCTACCTGGGCCTCACGTGGGAAGGGGAGGCGTACTCGATCCTCGACCCGCGGGTCTGCGACGGTGACCACACCGGACTCCTCGCGGTGCACTCACTGTCGAAGGTGTCGAACATGGCGTCCTACCGGGCGGGATTCCTCGCCGGCGACCGCGAGCTGATCGGCGAACTGCTCGCCGTCCGCAAACACGCCGGCATGATCGTGCCGTTTCCGATCCAGGGTGCGATGGTCGCCGCCCTCGACGACGACGAGCATGTCCGTGCCCAGCACGGTCGCTACCGTGCCCGTCGGGGGATTCTGCTCGAGGCGGTTCGGGCCGCCGGCTTCCGCGTCGACCACTCGGAGGCGGGGCTGTACCTGTGGGCGACCCGCGACGAGAACTCCCGCGCCACCCTGGACTGGCTCGCCGACCGTGGCATCCTCGCGGCCCCGGGTGACTTCTACGGCCCCGCCGGCGCGCAGCACGTGCGGATCGCGCTCACCGCGACCGATGAGCGGATTGCGGCGGCCGCCGAGCGACTGCGACGGTGAGGCGCCCTTCGTGACGGACCTCCGCTAGCGCTCCGGTCCTCCTCAGGGACCGATGGCCGGCTCGGGTCCTCGTCAGGGACCGATGGCCGGCTCGGGTCCTCGTCAGAGACCGATGGCTGGGGCCGGCTCAGTTGTTCTTGTGCAGCGCCTCGTTCAGCGCGATGCCGTCGCCCTTCCACGGGACCACCTCGACGGCGCCGGTGAGGCTGTTGCGCCGGAACAGCAGATTGGACTGACCGGCCAGTTCGCGGGCCTTGACGGCGGTGCCGTCGGGCCCGGTGACCTTGGTGCCGGCCGTCACGTACAGGCCGGCCTCGATCACGCAGTCGTCGCCCAGCGGGATGCCGCAGCCGGCATTGGCGCCGAGCAGGCAGCGCTTGCCCAGCGAGATGATCTCCTTGCCGCCGCCGGACAGGGTGCCCATCGTGGAGGCGCCGCCCCCGATGTCGGAGCCGTCGCCGACCACGACACCGGCCGAGATGCGTCCCTCCACCATCGACGACCCCAGCGTGCCGGCGTTGTAGTTGATGAAACCCTCGTGCATCACGGTGGTGCCCGGAGCGAGGTGCGCACCGAGACGGACACGATCGGCGTCGCCGATCCGCACCCCGCCGGGCAGCACGTAGTCGACCATCCGGGGGAACTTGTCGATGCTGTACACCGTGACCGGGCCGCGGGTGCGCAGCCGGCCCCGCGTCGCCTCGAATCCGTCGATGGGGCAGGGGCCGTGATTGGTCCAGACGACATTGGTCAGAAGTCCGAAGATGCCCTCGAGGTTGGCGCCGTGCGGGGCGACGAGTCGGTGGCTGAGCAGGTGCAGGCGCAGGTAGACGTCGTAGGCGTCGACCGGGGCGGACGAGAGGTCGCTGATCGACGTACGGACCGCGACGGTCTTGACGCCGCGCGCGGCGTCGACACCCACGAGTTCACGGAATTCGTTCGGAACCTCGGCGCCGTCGAGGGTGACCGTCTCGCTCGCGCTGGGGCTGTCGAGCTCGGGTTCGGGGAACCAGACGTCGAGGACCAGGCCGGGGTCGGCGGACCCGCCGTTGGTCACCGTGGCAATGCCGGTTGCGAAAGCGCCATTAGTCGTCACGGGTGAAGAGACTACCGGTTGCGGTGGTGCGCTCCCGGCCGTACCGGCCCCCGACCGCTCAGGCGAGCGCGCAGTAGAAGTCGACGGGATTGCCGTCGGGATCGCGGACCACCGCGTATCGCTGGCCCCAGAACGCGTCGAACGGTTCATGGGCGGACTGGTGACCCGCTGCGATGAGCCGGGCGTGCTGGGCGTCGACGTCGGCCGGGGTCGGGCACTCGAAGGCGAGGGCCATCCGGTGCCCGCCCGATGGCACGCTCCAATCGGGTGTGAAGCCCTGCACCACATCTCGGGTGTCGAACATGATGCGGAAGCCGCCGGCCACCGCGTCGGCGTGCGGCGCCGTGTCGGCGTCGTCGGGGAACTCGAGCCCGCACAGCCGGTAGAAGGCGAGTGCGGCGGCCATGTCGCGGGTGACGATCGACAGGGCATTGGGTATCAGGGCGCGGGGTGCGGGTGACGAGGAGTCGGTGGAGGTCATGGATTCACGCTAGCGCCGGGGTCCGACAGTGCCGTCGTAACAGCTCGACGCGGATGCAACGGCTCGAACGGCACTCCGGACTGGGGCTACGGTGATCTGGTGACCCCTGCCGACCCAGATCTGACCGCGGACCTCGATCTGACCGCCGACCCCGTCGACCTGACCGCCGCGCTCGTCGACATCGAGAGCGTATCCCGCAACGAGGCGGCGATCGCCGATGCCGTCGAGCGTGCATTACGTTCGCAGACCGAGGGTTTCGAGGTGCGCAGGCACGGCAACCGCGTACTCGCCCGAACCGATCGGGGATGCGCGAGCCGGGTGATCCTCGCCGGGCATCTGGACACGGTCCCGGTGGCCGGGAATCTGCCGCACCGGCGTACCGACGACGACGAGGGTGCGGTGTTGCACGGATGCGGCACGGTCGACATGAAGTCCGGGGACGCGGTCTTCCTGCATCTCGCCGCCACCATGGCCGCGCCGGCGCACGACCTGACATTGATCTTCTACGACTGCGAGGAGATCGCCGCCGAATACAACGGCCTCGGGGCGATCGAGCGTGAACTGCCCGAGTGGTTGCGCGGCGACGTCGCGATTCTCGGTGAGCCGACCGGCGGCCTGATCGAGGCCGGCTGTCAGGGCACCTTGCGGGCCCGCTTCACCGCGCGCGGCGTACGAGCCCATTCGGCTCGATCATGGATGGGCGACAACGCGATCCACAAACTCGGCGGCGTGATGGCGACGCTGGCCGCCTACCGGCCGCGCACCGTGGACATCGACGGGTGTGAATACCGTGAGGGTCTGCAGGCGGTAGGCGTCGGCGGGGGTGTTGCGGGCAACGTCGTTCCCGACGAGGCCCACGTCGACGTCAACTTCCGCTTCGCGCCGGACCGCTCCGTCGACGCGGCGATCGAGCATGTCCGCGAGACCTTCGCAGCCGCGCTGGCCGACGCCGAACTCGAGTTCGAGATCACCGACTCCGCGGCGGGAGCCCTTCCCGGCCTGACCGATCCGGCGGCCGCAGCGCTGGTCGAAGCCGCGAACGGTCGGTTCCGCGCCAAGTTCGGCTGGACGGACGTCTCCCGGTTCTCGGCACTGGGCATCCCGGCGGTGAATCTGGGACCGGGCGATCCGAGCCTGGCGCACCGTCGAGACGAACGGGTGCCCGTCGCTCAGATCGGTGAGGTGGCGGATCTGCTGCGTGCGTTCCTGTCCGGCTGACGGTTAGCGTGAACGCCATGTCCTCCGCGAATCCTGACTCCGACGCCGAACCCGGCCGTCACCGTGCCGGCGGCCCGTCGGCAGATCTCGAGACCTGCTACGTCGGTCCGATGCGGGTGCGGCGCGACGCGGGCGAAGCGTCGCAGACCACCGATCGGCGCCTGCTGGAATGGGTCGACCCGCGGGACAAGGATCTCCGCGCCGACCGCACCATCCGTGACTCGTGGCGGGTCCTGCGCATCCAATCGGAGTTCGTGGCGGGATTCGACGCGCTGAGCGAGGTCGCCGAAGCGGTCACGGTGTTCGGGTCCGCCCGCCTCACGCCGGGCAGCGCCGACTACGACCTCGCGATCAGGCTCGGACAGGCGTTGGGGGAGGCCGGCTATGCGGTCATCACCGGCGGCGGCCCGGGCGCGATGGAGGCCGCCAATCAGGGCGCGTGGACCGCCGGGGCGCAGAGCATCGGACTCAACATCGAGTTGCCGTTCGAGCAGCATCTGAACGAGTGGGTCGACGTCGGTATGAACTTCCGCTACTTCTTCGTGCGCAAGACGATGTTCGTGAAGTACGCCCAGGCGTTCGTCTGTCTGCCCGGCGGATTCGGCACCCTCGACGAGATGTTCGAGGCGCTGACGCTGGTCCAGACCAAGAAGGTGGTGCGATTCCCGATCGTGTTGATCGGGCGCGATCACTGGGGTGGTCTCGTCGAGTGGATGCGCGAGACGCTGCTCGCCAAGAACATGATCTCGGCCGACGACCTGGATCTGCTCTACCTCGTCGACGAGCCCGGCGAGGCCGTCGACGTCATCGCCGCTGCCGCGGCCGGGCGCGGTGGCCGATGAGCGCGATTTGTGTCTACTGCGCGTCCGGCCCGGTCGCGCAGGACTACCTGGATCTCGCCGCGGAGGTCGGCACCGCCCTGGCGACGGCCGGCCACACGGTTGTGTCCGGGGGCGGCAACATCTCCATGATGGGCGCCTTGGCGGAGGCCGCGCGCGCAGCCGGTGGCTCCACCGTCGGCATCATCCCGCGCGCCTTGATGGAACGAGAGGTCGCCGACCTCGGGTCCGATGAACTCGTCGTCACCGAGACGATGCGTGAGCGCAAACGGCTGATGGACGAGCGTGCGGACGGTTTCATCACCCTGCCCGGCGGGATCGGCACGCTGGAGGAGCTGTTCGAGACGTGGACCGGGGGCTATCTGGGGATGCACTCGAAACCCGTGGTGTTGCTCGACCACCTCGACTTCTACGCCCCGCTGTTGGGTTGGCTCGACGACCTTGCGGCGCGGGGATTCGTGTCGCGGCGTTCGCTGGACCGGCTCCTCGTCGCCGATTCCGTACCGAAGGCCATCGAATTTGCTACTGCTCGGTAAGGTAGGGCAACGGTCCGTCGGCCACATCGTGCCCGGGGGCCTGCGACCAGTGCGAACACGAGGATGTGGAGTACAGATCTGATGCCGAGCAGTGACACCCACAGTGAGACTTCCGCAGCCAAGGGTGTCGGTCTGACCGACCTGATCCGCGGCGTGGTCAAGATGGCGCCGCACGCGCCCGGAATGATCAAGCATGCGCCGGGATTGATCCACCGCCCACCGCACGCGAAGCGGACGATCGGCTCGATCTTCCAGAAGCATGCCGCGGCCCATCCGGATCGCCCGTTCATCCGTTTCGAGGGCAGATCGCTCACCTACGGCGAGGTCAACCGGCGCGTGAACCGTTACGCCGCGGTCCTCGCCGACAAAGGGGTGGGCACCGGCGACACGGTCGCCATCCTCTCCAAGAACAATCCGACGGATCTGATGGTCGTGCTCGCCACCGTGAAGCTCGGCGCGGTGGCCGGCATGCTCAACTACAACCAGCGCGACAAGGTGCTGTCGCACAGCGTTTCGCTGCTCGACGCCACGGTGCTCGTCCACGACCCCGATTGCGCAGAGGCGTTCGAGTCGATCCCGTCCGACGCGCTGCCCCCGCATGTGTTCGACTTCGCCGCGTTCGACGAGGCGTCGGCGGGACGCAGCGAGGACAACCCGGCGGTCACGGCGACCCTGCCCGCCTCCACCAAGGCCTTCTACATCTTCACCTCCGGCACCACCGGAATGCCGAAAGCCAGTGTCATGAGCCACAATCGGTGGTTCGCCAACCTCTCGGGCATCGGTGGTCTGGCGGTCCGGCTGCGGCACAGCGACACCATGTACGTGCCGCTGCCGCTCTACCACAACAACGCGTTGTCGGTATCGCTCGGATCGGTGCTCGCCGCCGGCGCGTGCATCGCGATCGGCCGGTCCTTCTCGGCGTCGAAGTTCTGGGACGACGTGATCCTGAACCGGGCGACCTCGTTCTGCTACATCGGCGAACTGTGCCGCTACCTGCTCGCGCAGCCGGAGAAGCCCACCGACCGTCAGCACGCGGTGAAGGTGATCATCGGCAACGGTATGCGCCCGGAGATCTGGGACGAGTTCGCGGAGCGGTTCGGCATCGAGCGCATCGTCGAGTTCTACGGCGCCAGTGAGCTGAACCTCGCCTTCGTCAACGCCTTCAGCGTTAAGCGCACCGCCGGATTCTGTCCGTTGCCGTACAAGATCGTCGAGTACGACGAGCACGGCGACCCGAAGCGTGACGGCGACGGACGCCTGACCGAGGTCGGCAAAGGCGGTACGGGTCTGCTGATCGCCGAGATCAGTGAGCGCGTGCCGCTCGACGGGTACACCGATGCCGAGGCGACCGAGAAGAAGGTCATCCGCGACGCCTTCAAGAGCGGCGACGCGTATTTCAACTCCGGCGACCTCGTGCGCGACCAGGGATGGGCGCACATCGCCTTCGTCGACCGGCTCGGCGACACCTTCCGATGGAAGGGCGAGAACGTCGCGACCACAGAGGTCGAGGGCGCGCTCGACTCGTACGCCGCGATCGCCCAGTCCGTCGTCTACGGCGTGGACGTGGAGAAGACCGACGGCAAGCCGGGCATGGCGGCGGTCAAGCTGCGCGAGGGCTCCGACCTCGAACCCCAGAAGCTCGCCGACCACCTGTACGGGCATCTGCCCGCCTACGCGGTCCCGTTGTTCATCCGGGTGGTCGACGACTTCGAACAGACGTCGACGTTCAAGAACCGCAAGGTCGAACTCCGCGACGAAGGCTACTCGGACACCGGCGACGACCCGGTGTACGTCCTGGCCGGCCGCGACCGCGGATACGTCGACTTCTACGAGGATTATCCGGCGGACGTCACCAACGCCAAGGCGCCGAAAGGCTGAGCCGCAGTTCCCGAGGAGCCGTATCGAGACCCCTCGTTACCCTGGCAGGCATGCTCCCCACGCTGTGCGGCAAGCCCGTGGCGACCGACCGTGCCCTCGTCATGGCCATCGTCAACCGGACACCCGACTCGTTCTACGACAAGGGCGCGAGCTTCACCGACACCGCCGCCCAGACCCGCATCGAGCAGGTCGTCGCCGAGGGCGCCGACATCATCGACATCGGCGGCGTCAAGGCCGGCCCCGGTGACGAGGTGGACGTCGACACCGAGACCGCCCGCGTGGTCCCGATGATCGCCTGGATCCGTGAGCGGTACCCCGACGTCCTCATCAGTGTGGACACCTGGCGCCACGAGGTGGCCGACGAGGCCTGCCGGGCGGGCGCCGACCTGATCAACGACACCTGGGCGGGCGTCGACCCGGGTCTGGTGAAGATCGCGGCCGCACATCGTGCGGGCATCGTGTGCTCGCATACCGGTGGTGCCACGGTGCGGACCCGGCCGCATCGCGTCGCGTACGACGATGTGGTCGCCGAAGTTGTGGCAGACGTCACCTCGGCGGCGCGTAGAGCCGCGGATGCGGGCGTCGCACGTGACTCGATCGTGATCGATCCGACACATGATTTTGGCAAGAACACCCACCACGGGCTCGCCTTGTTACGCCACGTGAACGTTCTTGTTAAGACCGGCTGGCCAGTGCTTATGGCACTGAGCAACAAGGACTTTGTAGGGGAGACTCTGGGTGTGGATCTCGAAGAACGGCTGGAGGGAACCCTGGCCGCGACCGCTCTGAGTGCCGCTGCCGGCGCCCGGATCTTTCGCGTCCACGAGGTTGCCGCCACTCGTCGCGTGGTCGACATGGTCGCTGCCATCGCGGGGACACGACCTCCCGCCCGAACAGTCAGGGGACTCGCATGACCAAACAGGTACGTCGAACCCAGCCGCAGCGTCGACCGGCCCGCCCCGCCGGCCGCACGGCGACCGTCGCCAACAATCGGAACAAGACCACCATGTGGCCGACTCCGGCCGACACCATGGGTGCCAAACAACGGTGGTCCGCAACCAACACGTGGGAACAGCCCGAATGGACCATCGATGAACTGGTGGCCGCCAAGGCCGGGCGCACCGTCTCGGTGGTGCTGCCGGCACTGAACGAAGAAGAGACCGTCGCCGACGTCATCGCCTCGATCCGGCCGCTGTACGGCACGCTGGTCGATGAGTTGATCGTCTTGGACTCCGGGTCCACCGACGCCACCGCCGATCGCGCCCGCGAAGCCGGGGCAACGGTGGTGAGCCGTGAGCAGGCCGTGCCCGGGCTCGAGCCCGTCAAGGGCAAGGGTGAGGTGCTCTGGCGCTCCATCGCCGTCGCGACCGGCGACATCATCGCGTTCGTCGATTCCGACCTCATCGATCCGGACCCGATGTTCGTGCCGAAGATGCTCGGCCCGCTGCTCATCGATCCGAAGATCCAACTCGTCAAGGGCTACTACCGGCGTCCCCTGCGCACGGGCGGACAGCAGGACGCCAACGGCGGCGGGCGGGTCACCGAACTCGTGGCGCGGCCCCTGCTGGCGTCGCAGCGGCCGGACCTCACCGGCGTCCTGCAGCCGCTGGGCGGCGAGTACGCCGGCACCCGCGAACTGCTTTCCTCGGTCCCGTTCGCGCCGGGCTACGGCGTCGAGATCGGCCTGCTCATCGACACGTTCGACCGTTACGGACTCGAGGGCATCGGGCAGGTGAATCTCGGTGTCCGCACGCATCGCAACCGGCCGTTGATCGAACTGGGTGTGATGAGCCGGCAGATCGTCGGCACGCTGATGCGCCGGTGCGGCATCGAGGATTCCGGGATCGGCCTCACCCAGTTCACCGCCGAACCCGACGGGTCCTTCACACCGCACACCACCGAGGTCTACCTGGAGGACCGGCCGCCCATGCGGTCGATCGTCGCCGATCAGTCCGACGACACGGAGATGGCGTCCTGACCGACCAGTGAGTCGACCGGCGGCCGCCTCGGTCGTGCGGCTGCCGGTCGGCCTCGGTCGTCGATCTGCCCTGTCCTCGATTCGTCGATCTGCAACGATGGGTGTCATGCAGACGATGCTGCTGTATCTGCTGATCATGGCCGTCGTGGTGGCGGCGGTCTTCGCACTGGTGTGGTTCGTGTTCGGGCGCGGAGAGGATCTCCCGCCCGTGGAGCGCGGAACCACTCTGACGCGATTGCCGCGGGCCGGGATCACCGGTGACCACGTCCGGCAACTCGTGTTCTCCCAGTCCCTTCGCGGGTACTCGGCCGCCGAGGTGGACTGGGCCATGGAGAAACTCGCGCGTGAACTCGACGAACTGCGTGGTGTCGTGCTCGACCTCCAGGCCCGTGACGAGACAGATCATCCGCACGTCGCGGACGGCGACCCCGCGGAGCGCTGACCGGCGCTCACCCAACACGGCACCGCATGTGCGCACCGGGTATCACGAGTCCACCACGTATCATTGTCCTGGCACCTCCGGCCTGTCCGACCGATACGCCGGGTGTCGTTCCACACCGTGTGGCGGAAGCTCTGAAGGGAGTTCGAGAATGGCGGCGATGAAGCCACGTACTGGGGACGGCCCCCTCGAAGCGGCCAAGGAAGGACGTGGAATCGTTGTCCGGATTCCGATCGAGGGTGGTGGACGCCTGGTCGTCGAGCTGACCGCCGACGAGGCCGCTGCGCTCGGTGAGGAACTGCGTGGGGTCACCGGCTGAACCGAGCCCACGATCCCAGACGCCCGCTGCGCGAGGTCGAATCCGCGCTGCGATGCCCGGCATGTTCCGCAGACCCGAGTAGTGGCGCCGAACTCGTCGTCACCGACGACGGCAGCTCGCTCATCTGCGCATCGTCACATCGATTCGACGTAGCCCGACAAGGGTATGTATCGCTTCTCGACGGCCGCGCCACTCCGCATCGATCGGACACCGCGGCCATGGTCGCCGCCCGACGCAGAGTCCATGAGTCCGGTCTCTTCGACCCGGTGGCCCGCCTCGTCGCGGACGGGGTGACGGCCGGACCCGTCCCGTCATCGGATCGGTCCGACATCACCACCGGGCGACCCGACCTCGTCCTCGACGCGGGAGCGGGTACGGGACACTATCTGTCGGCCACTCTCGACGCGGCCGACGAACTGCACGGCATCGGACTCGATCTGTCCAAGTACTGCGCCCGGGCGGTGGCGCGCTCACATCCGCGAGCGGCGGCTGTCGTGGCCGACGTCTGGCGGCCACTGCCGATCCGATCGGGGGTGATCGGTGCGGTGCTGTCGGTGTTCTCGCCCCGCAACGTCGCCGAATTCGCCCGGGTCCTGCACCCGGATGGCGTTCTGATCGTGGTGACACCCGACGATGACCATCTCACCGAGATCATCGGCCCGATGGGGATGCTGTCCGTCGCCGACGACAAGGCGCAACGATTGCGCTCGTCGCTCGGCGGCCTGTTCGAGGTCACCGACGAGCGGCCGGCTCGGTACCGGTACGACGCCGACACGGCGCTGCTCGCCGACCTGGTGGCCATGGGGCCCTCGGCGTTTCACCTCTCCGACGACGAGATCGCGCGGGCCGCGCAGGCGATGACCCGGACGACCGGGCGGGTGCCGGTGACGGTGTCGGTCACCGCGGCGATCTGTCGGCCCCGCATCGGCGCGGCGGTCACCGAAGGGTGAGTCGGTACACGTCCAGGGTCTGCTCCGCGATCGTCGCCCACGAGAACTCCGACTCGGCACGGTCGCGACCCGCCGTGCCCATCGACTCCGCCGCGGCCGGGTCCCTGACGACAGCGTTCACGGCGTCGGCCAGGCCGACCTCGAACGACCGCGGGTCGACCGGGTCGTAGGGCACCAGGCGGCCGCTGACACCGTCGCGGACCACCTCGGGGATGCCGCCCACCTCCGAGGCGACGACCGCGGTGCCGCACGCCATCGCCTCGAGATTCACGATGCCCAGCGGTTCGTAGATCGACGGACATACGAAAACTGTTGCCGCGGTGAGAATCTCCCGGATTCTGGGCTGGGGGAGCATATCCCGTACCCAGAACACACCGTCGCGCTGCTCCGCGAGCTCGGCGACCGCCGCCTCGATCTCCGCACCGATCTCCGGGGTGTCGGGTGCGCCGGCGCACAGCACGAGCTGGATCTCGGGATCGAAATGATGCGCGGCCGCGACGAGATGCGCCACGCCCTTCTGCCGCGTGATGCGCCCGACGAACGCCACGATCGGCCGATCGGGGTCGACACCGAGACCGGCAGGCGCCGACTCCGGACCGAACGGCTCCTCCACCGGATACCAGGTCGAGGTGTCGATGCCGTTGCGTACCACGTGAACCCGCTCCGGATCGACGCGCGGATAGGTGTTGCAGACGTCCGTGCGCATCCCCGAGCTGACCGCGATCACCGCGTCCGCGTACTCGATCGAGTTCCGTTCCACCCAGCTCGAGACGCGATACCCGCCGCCGAGTTGCTCGGCCTTCCAGGGCCGCATCGGCTCGAGGGAATGAGCGGTCAGCACGTGGGGGACGCCGTAGAGCTGGGCCGCCAGGTGACCCGCCAGGCCCGAATACCAGGTATGGGAATGGGCGAGATCGGCGCCCTCGGCGCCCACCGCCATCCGGAGATCGGTCGACAGGGTGGTGATGGCGGCATTGGCGCCGGTGAGTCCCGGATCGGGCTGATACACCGCGGCGGTCTCGCGTTCGGCACCCATGCAGTGCACGTCGACGGTGGTGAGGGCGCGCAGATATCGGACGAGTTCTGTGACATGCACTCCGGCACCGCCGTACACCTCGGGTGGATACTCCCGGGTCATCATCGCCACCCTCATGTGCTCGACGCTAACCGCATCGTGAGGACTTCGCCATCGCTGCTGGAAACTCGGTGTGAGGAGAGTGTCATTCGCCTAGCCGCGACGATCGATGCCCGTTAAGTTGGAGGGCGTGAGATCACATCCGCACGTGCTCGGAATCGTTCTCGCAGGCGGCGAGGGGAAACGCCTGTACCCCCTGACGATGGACCGTGCGAAACCTGCGGTGCCGTTCGGCGGTTCGTACCGCCTCATCGACTTCGTGCTCTCCAACCTCGTCAACGCCGGCTACGAACGCATCTGCGTTCTCACGCAGTACAAGTCCCATTCACTGGACCGTCACATCTCCCAGACGTGGTTCTCGTCGGGCTTCCACGGCGAGTACATCACCCCGGTACCGGCACAGCAGCGGCTCGGGCCGCGCTGGTACACCGGCAGCGCCGACGCGATCTTCCAGTCCATGAACCTGATCAGCGACGAACGGCCCGAGTACATCGTGGTCTTCGGCGCCGATCACGTGTATCGCATGGATCCGTCCCAGATGGTGGAGGCGCACATCGCGTCCGGCGCCGACGTCACCGTCGCCGGTATCCGAGTACCCCGGCAGGAGGCAACCGCCTTCGGCTGCATCGATTCCGATGCGTCCGGCCGGATCACGAGATTCCTCGAGAAGCCCGCCGACCCACCGGGCACGCCCGACGATCCCGACGTCAGTTTCGCCTCGATGGGCAACTACGTCTTCACCACCGACGCTCTCGTCGAGGCGATCCGCGCCGATGCGGCCGACTCCGACTCCGACCACGACATGGGTGGCGACATCATCCCGGCATTCGTGCGGCGGGACCGCGCCTTCGTCTACGACTTCAAGGACAACCAGGTCCCCGGCGAGACCGAACGCGACAAGGGGTACTGGCGCGACGTCGGTACGCTCGACGCCTTCTACGACGCCCACATGGACCTGGTGTCGGTGCACCCCGTCTTCAATCTCTACAACCAGCGGTGGCCGATCCGGGGCGAGACGGTCAATCTCCCGCCCGCCAAGTTCGTCCAGGGCGGCACCGCACACGATTCGGTGGTCGGTGCGGGCTGCATCGTGTCGGCCGGAACCGTCAGCGATTCGGTGTTGTCGGCGAACGTGGTCATCGAGGACGGCGCGGTGGTCGAGGGCAGCGTCCTGATGCCGGGCGTGCGGATCGGCAAGGGGGCCGTGGTGCGCCACGCGATTCTCGACAAGAACGTGACGGTCGGGGAGGGTGTGCAACTCGGCGTGGACTCCGAGTCCGACCGCGAGCGGTTCTCGGTCAGCAACGGCGGTGTCGTCACCGTCGGCAAGGGCTTCCGCGTCTGACGGCTCGTCGGACCGTACCTCAGGCCGGGCGGCCGGGACGACGCAGGACCTCGAGTCCGCGCTCGACGAGGATCTCCATGTCCGAGTCGTCGTCGGGTAGACCGTGCACCGGCCACCACGCCAGGTCCGTCGATTCGTCGCTGCGCACCACCTCCGGCGGAGATCCGGTGTCGGTGGGTGCGGCGACGGCTGCGTAGCGGATGTCGAGATGGCGGGTGGGAATCCCGAGCGAGCAGGTGATCGGATGGGTGTGCAGGTGTACCGGTTCGGACGACAGCCGCAGCGTGTCGAGGCCCGACTCCTCGCGCGCCTCCCGGGCCGCCGCATCCGCGAGGGCGGTGTCGGCGGGCTCGCAATGGCCGCCGAGCTGAATCCACCGGCCCACTCGTGGGTGCAGCGTCAGCAGCACGTGGCGCAGTTCGGCGTCGAAGACGATCGCCGACGCGGTGATATGGCCGGGCTCGTTGGCTCGCAGACAGGCGTCCGGGCTCGCGTCGAGAAAGGCCAGATAGGTGTGCCGCAGCGAGTCCTGTTCGGGATCAGGGGCCGTCCACGACCGCAGCGCGTGGCTCGTCGATTCGCGCAACGACGCCGCGCTCATCTCTCGATCACCAGGCCGGCGGTGTCCGCCGGCGGACGTGGGCGGGCTGCGGACAGCGGTCGACCGACCGCGATGGCACCCAGCGGTTCCCAGCGGTCGTCGAGTTCCAGCACCCGGCGGACGACGTCCGGGGCGAAGATGGTCGACCCGATCCAGCAACTGCCGACCTCCCGCACCGACAGTGCCACCAGCAGTGCGGACACCGCGCCGCCGGCCGCGACCGTGAACATGGTGTGCTCGGCCGCGTTGCGACGGGCGTCCGGGTAGTCGTGGGCGCCCTCGGGCACCAGGAACGGGATGACCAACTCCGGTGCGTCGTACAGGATCTGGCCGCGGCGCAGCCGCTTGGACACGGACTCCGGCGACTTCGCGTCGCCTTCGAGGTCGGTGCGCCACGCCTGAGCCATCTCGTCGAGGAGCTGCAGGCGTCGCTGCGGCGACCGGACCCAGACGAACCGCACCGGGTGGGTGTGGTGGGGTGCGGGGGCGGTCAGCGCGTCGGCGAACGCCGCGTGCATCACCTCTGCCTCGATCGCTCCGGGCGCGAACGTGCGGACCGATCGACGTGTCAGCAGCGCTTCCCGACGGCCCTGCTCGATCGCCTCGGCGGTCCCGAGCCGGAACAGGTCGTCGTCGGCGGGCCGCACCAGATCTGCCGCACGCGATCCGTCGTCGACGGGATGCAGACCGCGGATGACCGCGACGGGGACCCCGCCGAGCTTGCCCTTGACCAGATCACCGGCTGCGGCGATCTCGTCGGCAACCGCGATGTCGGTGACCACGAGGGGATTTCCGTGGGCATCCGTCGAACCGTCGTAGGGATGCGACACCCGCAGGCCGGCCGAGCCGATCGCGACATCGGTCTGACCGTTGCGCCATGCGCGGCCCATCGTGTCGGTGATGACGACGGCGACACGCACGCCGGCGATCTCCTCGATCCGGCTGCGAAGTCGGGCGGCGCTGGCGTCGGGATCCTCCGGCAGCAGCGCAAGCTCGTCCGCGGCGACATTCGATCCGTCGACACCCGCGGCCGCCTGGATGAGTCCGTTGCGGTTCTCGGTGATCAGCGTCCGGTTCCGCCGGGCCAGCACCCGCACCGATTCCTGCTCGACGAGCTTGCGCCGCAACGCATCCCGCTCGTCGGGATCAGTGGGGGCGGCCACCATCCGGTTCTCGACCTTGGAGAAGATCTTGCTGGTCGCGACCACGACGTCGCCGTCGGCGAGCCAGGGGGCCGCTCTGCGCAGCTCGGTGGCGATGTCGATGCCCGGGCCGAACTCACCGAGCCCGAGGACGGGGCGGATCGAAAGCTCCCCACCGGCGGCGTGATCGGTGACCGCGCGTGTCATGGCCGACCTCCGCCTGCGCCCGCGTCGGTGTCCGGGGTGGCGACACCGACCAGCGCGCATGCGTCGCGCACCATCTGGGCGGTGGTTGCCGGGTCGCTCATCAGCAGCGGGGCGGTGCCGGTGGCGACGCCGTCGACGACCGCATGATCGCCGTCGGCGATGAGCCAACCGTCGAGAATGCCGTTCGCGCTGCGCGCACCGTAGTGATTGCCGATCGCCTCGGCCGAGGTCTCGACACCGATCACCGAGAGGCACTCGTCGGCCATGCCGCGTAGCGGCCGGTTGTCGATCACGGGGGAGATGCCGACCACCGGAGCCGACGTGGTGCGCAGTGCGCCGCGGATTCCGGGCACGCTCACGACGGCGCCGACACTCACCACCGGGTTGCTCGGCGCGATCAGCACGACGTCGGCCTCGGTGATCGCCTCGATGACTCCCGGTGCGGCTTTCGTGTCGTCGGAGCCCACCTGCGCGAAGCCGAAAGTGGGGATCTGCGCGCGATGGCGCACCCACCACTCCTGGAAGTGGATCGCCACCTGCTCGCCCTCCTCGCCGCCCGGCTTGGACACCACGACATGGGTCTCATGTCGGTCGTCGGTCGCGGGCAGGAGTCGCACGCCCGGCTGCCACCGTCGGCACAGCGCCGCGGTGACGTCGGACAGCCGGTAGCCGGCGTCGAGCATCTGGGTGCGGATCAGGTGGGTGGCGAGATCGCGGTCGCCGAGTCCGAACCAATCCGGGTCCGCGCCGTAGGCGGCCAACTCCTCCTTGGCATGCCAGGTCTCGCCGACGCGGCCCCAGCCACGCTCGCGGTCGATGCCGCCGCCCAATGTGTACATGCACGTGTCGAGGTCCGGACAGATCCGGACGCCGTGCATCCACGCGTCGTCCCCGACGTTGACGATCGCGGTGACCGAATGTCGTTGTCGATCATCGGGATGACCCGGGGCTGCGCCGCCGCCCCTGTTGCCGTCATCATCGACAGGGTCGGGAAAGGGTGTGGGCCCGAGCAGTTCCCGGACACCGGACAACAGGCGTGCGCCGCCGACGCCGCCGACGAGGACCGTCATTCTCACCTCGTTCACTCTAGTGATGTCCGGCGCGGGGTACTCGACCGCGGTGACGCCGACCGAAAGCGGTGGTCAGGTGGTCGGCGGAGTTCGGCATGGGGGTGAGCGGCGATCCGTTCGCTACCATGGGTGCCGCTTCCGGGGGGAGGAGATCGACGATCTGTGACTTTGCTGATGTGTCGCGAATCGGATACGTGTCGAACCGGGAGTTGTCGATGACAGGTGGTATGAAGGAATCTTTCGCTTTAACTTGACCGCGGTACCCAATCCCGTGTGTAATCACATCAGTGTCATTCCTGGTTCGAGATCGAGAATCGATGGAGCACAAGGTATTCGATCGTTTGTTCGAATACCCGGTGGGGTGGCCGCCCTGACACGCGGTGAAGATCGACGGTGTGGGCAGACGCGGCGGAGCGGCAGGGTGGCCGCTACTCCCGTAGATGGAACTGACAGACTCTCGAGCTAGGAGGCGCCGACGATGGCTTTCGAGAACCCGATCGGCAATCCCCTTGGAACAGGTAACTTTTCCGATCAACACAGCACCGCCGCACCGATCAATCGGTCCGACGAGCTGGCCGGCGCCGAGATCGGCGCCAATCCGGTTGGGCTGACCGGTAATTCATTTGTCTCGTCGGCCAACGGCATGGATTCGCCTGAGCCGAACGAAAATTCGCCATGGCCGCAACGTCGTCATCTCTCGTTGGTCCCCGACGAGTTCGACGATCTCTTCGAAGCGGTCGAGGAGCAGTGGCAGGACCGCGCGCTGTGTGCGCAGACCGACCCCGAGGCGTTCTTCCCCGAGAAGGGCGGATCGACCCGGGAGGCCAAGCGGATCTGCCAGGGCTGCGAGGTGAAGTCCGAATGCCTCGAGTACGCACTGCACAACGACGAACGGTTCGGCATCTGGGGCGGACTCTCCGAGCGGGAGCGTCGTCGTCTCAAGCGCGGGATCGTCTGACGGGTTCGGTCCCGGTCACTGCGGGCCGCGGTCGACGGTGTCCTCGTCGACGCCGAGGTGGGTCGCCACCTGCTGCACGAGCACCTCATGGACGAGTTCGAGCAGATCCGCGCCGCGTTTGGCGCGGATCTCGAGGGGCCTGCGGAACAGGATGATCTGAGCACGCGTCGGTTGGCCGTGCACGTCGACGCCCGCCGGGATCAGCCGCGCGAGCGGAACGGCCCCGTCGGCGGTCACCTCGTCGGGCCACTGGATGGACTCCGGGTCCCTCGGCAGCATCCGCGGGATGTCGTCGACCGCGATGTCGAGCCCGACGAGCTGCTCGTGCCAGCGTCCGTCGATCTCGGCGAAGGCCTCCAGCGCCACCACATCGAACGAGTCGGCGCGGCTGGTGAACGCCGGCACCGATTGGGGGAGCAGGGGCGATCGCAGACCGCGCCCCCGTCGATCGCGTGTGCGGGTCGGGTGGACCGGTCGTCGCGAGGCACTCGGCCGCGGATCGGAGCCCTTCACCCGCCCGTCGCCGGTCCGACCACGCGCATCCCGACGTCCACGAGGGTCGTCGGCGCGACCGCGGGACGGACGAGGCGGATCGAAGCGCATGACGAGAGTGTAGGTATTCGTCACGTCACTGTCTCGTGTGAGCCCCGTTTCACCGCGTGCGCGCGTGTCGCCGCCGACGCGGGGGCCCACGCGGCGCTAACCTCATCTGCGTGAAGCTTCCCCGCCAGTGCTGCCGACCCGGCTGCGTCCGTTCGGCGGTTGCGACGCTGACCTTCGTCTATGCCGAGTCGACGGCGGTGATCGGGCCGCTGGCCAGCAGCCCCGAGCCGCACTCGTGGGATCTCTGCGACGACCACGCGCGCCGGATCACCGTGCCGCGGGGCTGGGAGATGCTGCGCAGCGAGCGTGGGTTCTCCGCGCCGATCGCCGAGGACTACGAGCTCACCGCGCTGGCCGAGGCGGTCCGCGAGGTCGGCGGTTCCGACCGCATCGATGTCCCGTCGGGTATCCCGGATCTGTTCGATCCCGTGGACGACTCGGCCGCAGGTCGTCACCGCCGGGGTCGGGGCGGGCCGGTGCCGGAGGCGCCCGCGTCCGAGGACTCCGCCCGCCGGCCGTCGCACTCGTCGCGGCCCCGTCCGGGACGTCGCGGTCACCTGCGCGTGCTGCCCGATCCCATCGACTGAACGCGACTCGCTGTGCCGCCACGTCGTGGGTGCGCGGTCGACAGGTGCGGCGCCACGGTCGTGTGCACGATCGACGGGCTGCGTCGCTAGGGTAGATGTCATGCGAACCGGTGCCCCCGACCTCGACGACGTCGAGGAGCTGATCGCGGCAGACGTGGACGGATTCCTCCAGTCGGTGGCGCTTGCCGGGGCGCAGGTTCGCGCGGTCGCCGAGGCGCAGCGCGAAGGCCTCCTCGAGCCGCTGACCGAGCTGCGTCCGAGGAGTGTGGTGATCGTGTGTGCCGGCTCCGGCGCCGCCGCGCCGGCCGCCGCGTTGGTGATCGCGGCCGTGAGTGCCCGGGTCGACGTCCCGATCGTCTGCGCGCCGGCTCTGCCGGGATGGATCGGTCCGCTCGATGTCGTGGTGATCGCCGGTGACGATGCCGGCGACGTCGTACTCGCGGATGCCGCCGCGCGGTCACTCCGTCGACGTGCCGAGGTCGTGGTCGCTGCCCCGATCGAAGGGCCCCTCCGGGAAGCCCTGGGCGGCAACGGAATCGATCTTTCCCCCCGGATCGGAGTGGACCCCAGGTTCCGTCTGCCGGGTTTCGTGGCCGCCTTGTTGACGGTGTTCGTGTCACTCGCGCAGGTCCGTTTCACCGGCCGGGTACCCGAGGTGGCCGAACTCGCCGATGCGCTCGATGGCGAGGCGGGCGCGAATCACCCGCGCAACGAGAGTTTCCACAATCGAGCGAAAGCGCTCGCCGCCCGGCTCGACGGCCGGCCGGTCCTGTGGGTCGGGGACACCCCCGCAACCGCGGTGATCGCAGCCCACGCGGCGCGGATGCTGGTGTCGGTCGCCGGGGTCATCGGGGCGGTGGCCGAGATCGGCGATGCCGTCCGGGTCGTCCGCGAATGGTCCGAACGGACCGGTGCGGCACCCGACGACGTGATCTTCTACGACCCGGAGCTCGACGGCCCCGCGCCGGACGGTCCGCCGCGGGTGATGGCGGCGACGACCGTGTCCCGGGAGTGGTACCTACGTCGTCGGCTCGACGGCATCGGAGACCTCGATGTGTTGACCGGCGACGGTTCGGACACCACCGAACAGGCCGCGGTGTCGGCGATGTCGCACGACGACGCACCCGGGGACGCGCCGGGCGATCTGCTGTCGCTGCTGCTGCTGACGCTCCGGATCGAGATGGCTGCCGTCTATCTCCGGCTGATCAGGAATTGAGGCGATGAAACCACTGGAGGGCGTGGTCCGTCCCTATGCTTGGGGCTCGCGCACCGCGATCGCGTCGATGAGGGGAAAGACGGTACCGTCGCAGCATCCCGAGGCCGAGCTGTGGTTCGGTGCCCACCCGGCGGGTCCGGCGGCGTGCCTGGGGGCCGACGGGCGGATCGAGACGGACCTGCTGACGGCCATCGACGCCGACCCCGCCGGAATGCTCGGTGAACGGGCCATCTCCGCCTTCGGCAGTCGGTTGCCGTTTCTGATGAAGGTGCTCGCCGCCGAGGAGCCGCTCTCGCTGCAGGCGCATCCCAGCGCAGACCAGGCGCAGGAGGGTTTCGAGCGGGAGAACGCCCGTGGCATCGCCCTCGACGCCACCAACCGCAATTATCGCGACCCGTGGCACAAGCCGGAGCTCATCGTGGCGCTCACCGAGTTCGAGGCGCTCGCGGGTTTCCGTGATCCCCACGCCACCGTCGAGTTGCTGCGCGAACTCCAGGTGTCCGAGCTCGATCCCTACCTCGGAATGCTTGCGGGTCAACCCGATTCCGAGGGATTGCGGGCGCTGTTCACGACCTGGTTGACCCTTCCCGACGCGTCCATCGCGACCTTGGTCCCGGCGGTGCTGAACGCAGCGGTCGAGGTGCTCGGCGGCAGTGGGCGGGCGCGCTTCGCCGCGGAACTGAAGACCGTGCTCGAACTCGGCGAGATGTATCCGCGGGATCCCGGTGTCCTCGCGTCGTTGCTGTTGAACCGGATCGACCTCGAGCCGGGTGAGGGCCTCTACCTGCCCGCCGGAAATCTGCACGCGTATCTGCGCGGCACCGGGGTGGAGATCATGGCGAACTCGGACAACGTGCTGCGCGGTGGGCTCACTCCCAAACACATCGACGTCCCGGAACTCCTCCGGGTCCTGGACTTCACCCCCGCCGACGTCGGCGACCTCATGCCGGCCGTTCGGACCGTCGGGGCGGAGCGGATCTATCTCACCGCCGCGCCCGAGTTCCGTCTGTCCCGAGTCGAACTCGACGGCACCGGCCTGCGATACGCATCGTCGATCTGCTTCGACATGCCGGGTCCGCAGATCCTGTCGGTGCTCACCGGGTCGATCGACGTCCGTCCGATGGGTGGGCAGCCGGTGACCATTCCGGCGGGCCAGGCAGTCTGGATCGGTGATGCCGAACCCGACGTGGTGGTGCATGCCGCCTCGTCGCGGGCGGTGTTCTTCCGCGCGCTGGTGCCACCCCGCGCGACCGCCTGACCCCGCGCCGCGCGACGGACTCGGATCAGCGCCCGAGCATCTTCCATTCCTCGGGGGTGGCGACCATCGTGACGGCCACTCGCTCGCCGGCGGTGGTCACCGAGATGTCCTGCGGTGCACGCGAATCCTGGCGGATGATGACCGCGGCGTCCGGGACCAGGTCGGATACGCGCGGGTCGCCGGGCGCGAGCACGGTGATGTGGGTGGTGTGTGGCTCCGCGGGCGGCGGCGTGAGGCCGTCGAAGACCACCACCCGATGGCCGCTCGGCGACTGGACCCGGTCGGAGCTCAGCGCGAGGCGCCGCAGATCACCGACCTGCGCGATCAGGTTCTGCCAGTGTGCCGGACGGATCGTGTGGACGGTCACCGCCGCACCGATCGCGATCGCCCGCAGGATCACCTGCCCGACGACCTGGGGTCCCGCGCAGAGCGCTACCGACCGGACATCCGGACCGAGCAATGGGATGGCGACGGCACGTCCGCCGTGATCGGCGCCGACCAACTGTCCGCAGCCGCCGGCCGGCAGGCGGAGTGAGCGCAGCAGGAGATCGGCGTCCTCGCCGCGGGCGGCGACGAGCCGTCGATCCAGCCGGCCGGGCACCGCGATCGGCAGGGTGGCCGCGAGGGCGTCGAACTGGTGTCCGTCGAGCACCGTGAGCCCGGCCGGGAGGGGGTCGACGGCGCGTCCCGCGGTCGGCAGTTCGGCGAAGCGGACCATCCCGCTCACCTCGAGAACGCCGTCGGCGTCGTTGCGCAGCCGCAGGGTCGTCGTCGTGGACAGTGCGGTGTTCACCCAGATGCTGGACATGACCGACGCGATCGCGTCCGGGTCGATGACCGCACTGCGGAACCGCAGGTCGCCGGCGCTGATCGAGTCCCATTCCTCGCCCATGTCATCGATCGCCGCGCCCTCGGACAGCTGATTGGTCACCGTGGTGATCTCCGCTGCGTTCAGGATCGAAACCCGTAACCCGCTCTCGGAGAGTCGGTTCGCCACCCGACGCGTGGTGATGGTGGCCGTGCGCAGCGCGCCGACGGCTCCACCGCCGCGACGGGCGACCGCATCGGCGCAATCGAGCGGATTGAGCCGCAGCACCACCAGGACCGACCGGTGAGCGGTGGCCGCCAGGGGACCCAGGGTGCGGTGGTAGGTCTGCGCGATGGGACCGCCACCCCAGCTCCGGACACCGTGGCTGATCACCTCGATCGAATCGAGGCGGATGTCGAAGGGATTGATGCATTCCGCGAGGGCGTCGAGGGGGATGGTCTGCCCGGCGGGATCACCGACCGATGCACCGCCCGGGGTGAGGTAGGTCGCCACCGGCGCCGACGGCGACACGCGGAGGACGGTGATGAGGGTGTCGCCGACCCAGCGGGCCCCGATCGTGTCGGCGGCCGACGTCGGGGTCCGGACGGGTAGCCGTCCGGTCTGCGGCCCGACGGGGATGTCGAAGGACGCGGGGACGAGGTCGGCCGAACTGCGCCGCGCCCGCGCCCACCGGAAGCCCACGCGTTGTGTCCAGGCGCTGATCAGTGACCGGCGTCCCCGCAGGGGTGTCAGGGTGAGCGATGCGAGTCCACAGACGAGCAACGCGATCCACCCGATGCGGCTGCCACTGACGGCCCACAGGACGAGGCCGAGACCGAGGACCGTCTCGATGACGACGAGGGTCCTCAGCGGAAGCCCACGCCGGTCGTGCCGAGGTCTCCGGCCGCTGACCGCGCCGGTACCCGGCGACACCGGGGTCGGCCCGGCCGCCGACAGCGTCGGTGCGCCCCTCATCCCCATGGAACTCCCCCCTCAGTTCTGCGGGTGACAGGCGCGACACCCGCGGAAACGTATCGGCTACGCTACTACGCGGCGAATCGTCGGCGACCATCTGATACTCGGTCGAGGGCGATCCGGCCACTGCCAGCAGTCGAAGGGGGGACGATGGCCCGGCAGCTCACCACCAAAGCACAGGTGAACGGTTATCGATTCCTGTTGCGCCGTCTCGAACACGCATTGGTCCGTCGTGATGTCCGGATGCTGCACGACCCGATGCGATCGCAGGTCCAGGCGCTCCTGGTCGGGACCGTCCTCGGCCTGCTGGTCCTCGGCGGTTGCGGGGTGTGGGGGCTCGTCCGGCCACAGGGCTCGGTCGGTGACGCGAAGATCGTCGTGAGCAAGGACGGCGGCGGGAACTATGTGGTGGTCGACGAGACCCTGCACCCCGTGCTCAATCTCGCCTCGGCCCGGTTGATCACCGGAAGCAGCGAGTCGCCGACCTCGGTCAGCGACGGAAAGCTGGCGCCCTATCCGCGTGGACCGCTGCTCGGAATCCCGGGTGCGCCTGCGGCGCTGCATTCGTCGGCCCACGATGGTGCGTCGTACTGGACCGTCTGTGACGAGGCCGAGGTCTCGCCGAGCATCTCCGGTGAATCGATCACACTGTCCGTGCTCGGCGACCGCCCGCAACTCGGCGGTGGGATCGATGCGGCCGGACCCGACGACGCGGTGCTGGCCACCCGTGACGGCACGACCTTCCTCGTCTACACCGTCGATCGAGACGGGCAACCGACCACGGTACGTGCCGAGGTGGACACCGACAGCGTGGCGGTGATGCGAGCACTCGGCCTCGAGGGCGCGCCCACACGTGAGATCAGTGCCGGCCTGCTCAACACCTTCCCCGAGGTCGATCCGATCGAGGTGCCCGACATCGAGGGACAGGGCCGGCCGGCCCGGGCGCCCATCGACGACGTCGAGGTGGGGGCGGTGGTCAGGTCGGTCGGCATCGACGACGAGACGACCTACTACGTGGTGCTGCGCGACGGGGTCCAGGAGATCAGCGAGGCCACCGCGCAGATCCTGCGCCTCGCCGACCGCGACGGGTCCGCGCCGGTTCCGACGGTCGCGCCCGGTCAGATCGCCGCCGGCCCGATGTCCTCGCGCCTGCCCGTCGACGACTTCCCGGAGCGGGCCCCGAACCTGGTCGACGTGGAGACCGCGGGCACCCTGTGCCAGGCGTGGTCGCGCGGGATCGATGGTCCGACGGCGTCGACCCGGTTCCTGATCGGCCGAGCGCTGCCGCTGGCAGCCGACGCCGAGCCGGTGGGAGTCACATCGGCCGATGGTCCCGGTCCCGGGGTCGATCAGGTCTACATCCGGCCGGGTTCGGGCGAGTTCATCCAGGTGACCGGCGCCGAGCCGGACAGTGAACGTGCCGAGTCCCTGTACTACGTCAGCGATTTCGGTATCAAGTTCGGGGTCGCCGACGCCGCGACCGGTCAGGTCCTTGGTCTGGGCGAGCGCCCGACGAGGGCACCGTGGTCGATGATCTCCCTGTTGTCGAGCGGGCCGTCGCTATCGCGGACGGCCGCGCTCGTGGCGCACGACGGAATCGCACCCGACCCGGAGGGGCAGGCGATCCCGCAGCCGGGCAACTGAACCCGCCGATCAGGACGTCAGTGGGCCCCCGACGATGTTGGACACGATGCCCCGGATGATCCGGGTGCCGTCCTCGGAGCGCAGCTCGTCATACCAGGCGGCGGTCGCCTCCGGATCCTTGGCGTGTGTCACGTCGCAGCGTTTGCGCGCTCGGAGAACGAGATCGCCGGCGCGTTCGGTGCGTGCGGACTCGTAGGCGGCGAGTGCGGCGTGGACGTCGTCGGGATGATCGGCGAAGGCGAACTGCATCGCCACGGCGTCCTCCATCGCCGAGCAGCCGCCCTGTCCGATGTCGGGCGTGGTGTTGTGTGCGGCGTCGCCGAGCACGGCGACCCGACCCTTCACCCAGGTGTGGAACGGATCGAGGTCGAGGATCTCCACGCGGTTGGTCGTCGCGGGGTCGAGTTTGTCGATCAGCTTCTGCACGCCCGGTGCCCAGCCGGTGAAGTTCTCGGCGAGGACCTCCCGCGCGGTGCCACGCTCGAAGGGCTGTCCCTCGGGCATCGTCACGTCGAAGAAGAAGTAGAAGCGGTTGTCGGCGATGGGCATCACCGAGACCCGCTTGCCGTCGGCGACATAGGTCGTCCATTCCGTGGCCGGTCCGATCGCTTCGTCGACCTCCACGAGGCCGTTGAAGTTGACGTAACCGGCGTAGCGGCGCTCCACGGGGTGTCCCAGAACGTATTCGCGGGTCAGTGATCTGGCGCCGTCGGCGCCGATGACGAAGTCTCCTTCGGCGGTGCTGCCGTCGGCGAATGTGACTGTCGCGGAATCGGGTCCGTCGGACACGGCCACCATCTTCTTACCGAAGTTGATGTCGGCCATCCCGTAGGCCTCCATCAGCATCAGTTGCAGCTCGGCACGGGCCACGGGGTAGGGACGTTGGCCGACCTCCTCGATGAGTGGCTGCATGCTGAACCGGCACATGGTGTCGCCGGTGAGACCGTCGACGTAGGACATCGTGTCGACGATGCCGCCCAATGCCGCGGTCTCACTCTCGAGTCCGAGGTGGTTGAGGCACTTGACCCCGTTGGACCACACCGATATCGCCGCTCCGACGGGCTTGTTCTCCGTGACCTGTTCGTAGACCTCGACCTCGAGTCCGATCTTCGTGAGTGCGATACCCGCGCTCAGGCCACCCATACCGGCGCCGATGATGACAGCCTTCACCTCGTGGAGTCCCTTCTGTCTGGTGTCACCGGCCGCACACGAAGGCGATCCGACGAATCCTTCAAGGCTAAGTCGCCGGACGTGCGGGCGCAGCGCAGCCTCGGCGACCCGACGTCACGACTCGGCGACTCCGGCGGCGAGTGTGCGGACCATGCGCTCCCATTGATCGGTGATCGTCGCGAGGTCCAATCGGGCGATGTCACGCAGGTGCTTGACGGCGGCGGCGTTGAGCGGTGCCTGCACCGCAGCCGCGACGACGTCGATCTGATCTGCGAACCCCAACTGGCGCAACAGGATCTGCACATGACTGTTCGACGCCGCCCACACCGGGTGATTCATGAAGTCGCCGGTCGCGGCACCCGCCTCGATCAGCACGTCGAGGTGATCGTCGGTCAACTTGAGCCGCGCCCGGCCGTAGGCGAGTAGGCGGTCCAGCGGTGGTGCGCCGGGACCGAGGGGCTGCGGGCCGGACAGGAACGCCCGCTGGATCTCGGCCTCCGAATGGTCGAGCAGGGCGAGCATCAAACCGGTGCGGCTGCCGAATCGGCGGAAAACGGTGCCCTTGCCGACGCCTGCCTGGCGTGCGACGGCCTCCATGGTGACGGCCGCCGCCCCATGGTTGTCGATGAGGGTCTTGGCGGCGGCGAGCAGCAGTCGACGATTCCGTGCGGCATCGGCCCGTTCGGTGTCGGCACGGTCGCGGACGCCGTCGCCGATGCGCAGGGGTATGAGACCGCCGTCCGGACCGTTCGACACAGTGACGAGGGTAACGGTTGGGGTGTGGCGGGAATCGGTCGGAGTGTGCGGGCGTTCACTAGTTCGGCAAGCTAAGCATTTGCCGAACCCAACGATCAGAAGGAGCGCCGTGACCGAGCGAAATGTGGAGATCGTCGCATTGGTGGGCAGTCTGCGCCGGGAGTCGATCAACCGGCGACTGGCCCAACTGGCGGCCGACAAGGCGCCGGAGGGCGCGAGCGTCACGATCGTCGAGGGTCTCGGCAAGCTCGCGTTCTACAGCGAGGACGACGATCCGTCGACCGCGGCCGGCGCGACACTTCCGGCGGGTGTCGCCGAGCTCCGCGAGGCCGTCGCGGCCGCCGATGCGGTGCTGCTGGTGACTCCGGAGTACAACGGCACGATGCCCGCGGTGCTCAAGAACGCCATCGACTGGCTGTCGCGCCCCTTCGGGGCGGGGGCGCTCTCGGGCAAGCCGGTGGGCGTCATCGGGGCAGCCCTCGGGCGGTATGCCGGCACGTGGTCGCGTGAGGACACCCGCAAGTCGGTGAAGATCGCCGGCGGCCATGTGGTGGAGGAGGTCGAGTTCGGCATCCAGAGCGCGAACCTGACCGACGACGGTTTTGCCGATCCCGACGTCGTCGCCGGAGTGCTCGGCGCACTGAGCCGGCTCCTGGACGAGGTGTCCGTCAACGCCTGATTCTCCCGCCGAATCGACTGTCTGAATCAATCACGGCAACGCGCCGCCGTGGGCCCCGCGGCCCACGGCGGCGCGTTCGTCCGTACCGGCCTGTGGACTGTCGTGGGACACCTTGTGGATCGCCCGTGGACAGGGTGTGGACGACACGCCGGACACGCCCGGCTTCACGATTGCGGATGCCGCCCGACCTGCGACTTTCACGAATGTTATTCACAAGTTCTAGTGGTGACTCCAAATGTCGGGCACTAGGTGTAGTGTTTTGGGCACCAGCAAGGCACCGACGTACATCGATGTGATTTCACCGAGGATGCCGCCGAAGACGGTGATCTGGGTCACCATCTTCACGTTGGGAAAGTGTTGGTCACCGCACAGCGTTGAACCCTTATGAGTGTGAAATCCGAAGGGTTCGACAGAGGTGACGGTTCGCTCCCGACCGGGAGGGGACGGTGACGGCCCTGCGGGTCGTGCCCAGCGACAGCAGTGGATACGACAGACGACCGACCGACGTGAGAAACCGGCCGCCCGGCGGGCCGGGGCCGCGTCCAGCAGACCAGCCTGATCCAAGCAGACAGCCAGATTGCGCAAGGAGAACTTTGATGGCCATCACCGTCTACACCAAGCCCGCCTGCGTCCAGTGCAACGCCACCTACAAGGCCCTCGACAAGCAGGGGCTGGCGTACGACGTCGTCGACATCAGTCAGGACGACGAGGCGCGCGACTACGTGATGGCGCTCGGCTACCTGCAGGCCCCGGTCGTCGTCGTCGGTGACGACCATTGGTCCGGCTTCCGCCCGGACCGCATCAAGGCGCTGGCTGCGACTGCGGCCTGACCTCGGTCCGGTCGGCCTGATGGGGAAGTCGGGTCCGGCTCGGGTATGTCGTGGAGCAGGGCGAGTAGAGCAGCAGTCGGTGACGAGCAGTCGAGTCGGGAGCATGGAGGTCGGTCATGATCGAGACCTCGAGTCCGGTCGGCGGCGCCCCACTGGTGGTCTACTTCTCGTCGGTCTCTGAGAACACCCACCGATTCGTCGAGAAGCTGGGCATGCGCGCCGCGCGCATCCCGGTTCTCGGCGATCCGTCGACCTTCACTGTCGATGAGCCGTTCGTACTGGTCCTGCCCACCTACGGAGGTGGCAAGGCGACCGGCGACCGATCCGGCTACGTGCCGAAACAGGTCATCAAGTTCCTCAACAACCACCACAACCGGGCGTTGATCCGCGCCGTCATCGCCGCCGGCAACACCAACTTCGGCGAGGAGTTCTGCCTTGCCGGCGACATCGTGTCGCGCAAATGCCGTGTGCCCTACCTCTATCGATTCGAGCTGATGGGCACAGTCGACGACGTCGAACGGGTGCGGGAGGGTCTGGCCGAGTTCGCGCAGAGCACGGCCTTCGCCCACCCGGAGCGGACCGAACTGACCGCCGCGCGCGGCTAGTTGTCGGACCGTCCGGATATACAAGTCATCACCACCAACTGCAGGAGTCTTTCGTGTCGCCAACCGCAGCACCCGTCTCGGACACCGCCTCGGCCAGCAAGTCCGGTGTGCACGCCGGGCCGTCGGGCCACGAGCCCGGCGAACTGGACTATCACGCGCTCAACGCGATGCTGAACCTGTACGACAGGGACGGCAACATCCAGTTCGACAAGGACCGCGAGGCGGCCAATCAGTACTTCCTGCAGCACGTCAACCAGAACACGGTCTTCTTCCACGACCTCGACGAGAAGCTCGACTACCTGCTCGAGGAGAACTACTACGAGCCCGAGGTCCTGGCCAAATACGACCGTGAGTTCGTGAAACTCCTGTTCGGGCATGCGTTCTCGAAGAAGTTCCGGTTCCCGACGTTCCTCGGTGCGTTCAAGTACTACACCAGCTACACGCTCAAGACGTTCGACGGCAAGCGGTTCCTCGAGCGCTTCGAGGACCGTGTGTGCATGGTCGCGCTGACGCTGGCCGACGGGGACACCGCGCTTGCGCGCCACCTCGTCGACGAGATCATCGAGGGGCGATTCCAGCCGGCCACCCCGACCTTCCTCAACTCGGGCAAGAAGCAGCGCGGTGAGCCTGTGAGCTGCTTTTTGCTTCGCATCGAGGACAACATGGAATCGATTGGGAGATCGATCAATTCGGCTCTCCAGCTGTCCAAGCGCGGCGGAGGCGTGGCGCTGCTGCTGTCCAACATCCGCGAGCACGGTGCACCGATCAAGAAGATCGAGAACCAGAGCTCGGGCGTCATCCCGATCATGAAGCTGCTCGAGGACTCGTTCTCGTACGCCAATCAGCTCGGTGCGCGCCAGGGCGCCGGCGCGGTGTATCTGCACGCGCATCATCCCGACATCTACCGCTTCCTCGACACCAAGCGCGAGAACGCGGACGAGAAGATCCGCATCAAGACGCTGTCGCTCGGCGTGGTGATCCCTGACATCACCTTCCAGCTCGCCAAGGACAACGACGACATGTACCTGTTCAGCCCGTACGACGTCGAACGCGTCTACGGGGTGCCGTTCGCCGATGTGAACGTGACCGACAAGTACCACGAGATGGTCGAGGACAAGCGCATCCGCAAGACCAAGATCAAGGCGCGCGAGTTCTTCCAGACCCTGGCCGAGTTGCAGTTCGAGTCCGGCTACCCGTACATCATGTTCGAGGACACGGTGAACCGGGCCAACCCGATCGACGGCAAGATCACCCACTCCAATCTGTGCTCGGAGATCCTGCAGGTCTCCACCGCGTCCGAGTTCAACGACGACCTGTCCTACTCGCACATCGGCAAGGACATCTCCTGCAACCTGGGGTCGCTGAACATCGCCAAGGCGATGGACTCACCCGACTTCGGACAGACCATCGAGACGGCCATCCGTGGGCTGACCGCGGTCAGCGATCAGACGGCGATCACGTCGGTGCCGTCGATCGAGAAGGGCAACAACGAGTCCCACGCCATCGGCCTCGGTCAGATGAATCTGCACGGCTACCTCGCCCGCGAGCGGATCTTCTACGGCAGCGATGAGGGCGTCGACTTCACGAACATCTACTTCTACACCGTGCTGTTCCATGCCCTGCGGGCGTCGAACAAGATCGCGCGCGAGCGCGGCACCGCGTTCGGTGGCTTCGAGAAGTCGAAGTACGCGAGCGGGGAGTTCTTCGACAAGTACACCGAGAAGGTGTGGGAGCCGGAGACCCAGAAGGTGCGGGACCTGTTCGGGCAGGCCGGGATTCACATCCCGAACCAGGACGACTGGCGCGAGTTGAAGGCCGCCGTGCAGCGCGACGGCATCTACAACCAGAACCTGCAGGCCGTGCCTCCGACCGGCTCGATCTCCTACATCAACCACTCGACCAGCTCGATCCACCCGGTGGCGGCGAAGATCGAGATCCGCAAGGAAGGCAAGATCGGTCGCGTCTACTATCCGGCGCCGTACATGACCAACGACAACCTGCAGTACTACCAGGACGCCTACGAGATCGGGTACGAGAAGGTCATCGACACCTACGCGGCGGCCACCCAGCACGTGGATCAGGGCCTGAGCCTGACGCTGTTCTTCAAGGACACCGCCACCACCCGCGACGTCAACAGGGCCCAGATCTACGCGTGGCGCAAGGGGATCAAGACGCTGTACTACATCCGTCTGCGTCAGCTCGCTCTCGAAGGGACTGAGGTGGAGGGCTGCGTGTCGTGCATGTTGTGAGGACTGATCGTCGATGACGCCCGAACAGTGGCTGACCGTGATCCGCGCCGAGAGCGCGGTCCTCGCCGACACCGGTGCCGCGATGTTGGGCGCCGACATCCCGGCCTGCCCGGGGTGGACGGTGCACGATCTGCTGGGGCATGTGGGCGCCGTCCATCGGTGGGCGGCCGACCGGATCGACGGCACACGCCTGTACCGGGGTTACGACGGGATCGAGGTCCCCGCCGGGGAGGCGGTGATCGACTGGTACGTGGAAGGTCGTGATCAGCTGGTCCGGTCGCTCACCGGCAAGGACCCGGACGACACCGTCCCCGCGATCGGCGGACCGAAGACCGTCGCCTTCTGGTATCGCAGGCAGGCGAACGAGCTCGCCGTCCACCGGTGGGATCTCGAGTCGGCCACTGTGCCCGGCCGCCAACGTCCGATCGATCCGGCCATTGCGGTCGACGGCATCGACGAATGGCTCGACCTGTTCGCGCCCCGCTTCATCGCCCGCGGCAACGGCGTTCCCGCGGGCCTCGTCGGACGCACCGTCCATCTGCATGCCACCGACATCGACGACGGTGAATGGCTGTGGGAGATCACACCCGACGGCATCGCACACCGGCGCGGCCACGCGAAAGCCGATGTGGCGCTGCGCGGTCCGATCTCCGACCTGCTCCTCATGCTCTGGCATCGACGATCACACAAGGATCTCGACGTCGTCGGCGACGACACGTTGCCCGTCCCGATCCTCGATCTCGTACATGTGACCTGACCACCAACCCAGAACCGCTCCCATCCGCCGTAGGAGGCGACAACGATGACCGCAGCACCGCACAGCCCTGCCGACGGCGCACCCATCAAGCTGGTGAGTCGCGTCTCCGCGATCAACTGGAACCGCGTCCCGGACGAGAAGGACGCCGAGGTGTGGGATCGACTCACCGGCAACTTCTGGCTTCCGGAGAAGGTGCCGGTGTCCAACGACATCCCGTCGTGGAACACGCTCACCGAGTACGAGAAGCAGTTGACGATGCGGGTGTTCACCGGCTTGACGCTGCTCGACACCATCCAGGGCACCGTCGGCGCGGTGTCACTGATCCCGGACGCGACCACGCCGCACGAGGAGGCGGTGCTCACCAACATCGCGTTCATGGAGTCGGTGCACGCCAAGAGCTACAGCTCCATCTTCTCGACGTTGTGCTCCACCAAGGAGATCGACGAGGCGTTCCGCTGGTCGGAGGAGAACGAGCAGCTGCAGCGCAAGGCGCAGATCGTCATGGACTACTACCGTGGCGAAGACCCGCTCAAGCGCAAGGTCGCCTCGACCCTGCTCGAGTCGTTCCTGTTCTACTCCGGCTTCTATCTGCCGATGTACTGGAGCAGCCGGGCGAAGCTCACCAACACCGCCGACCTCATCCGCCTGATCATCCGCGACGAGGCCGTCCACGGCTATTACATCGGCTACAAGTACCAGCGCGGTCTCGAGGTCGAGACACCCGAGCGTCGCCAGGAGCTCAAGGACTACACGTTCGAGCTCCTGTTCGAGCTCTACGACAACGAGTCCGACTACACCGAGGCGCTCTACGACGAGGTCGGTCTCAGCGAGGACGTCAAGAAGTTCTTGCGGTACAACGCCAACAAGGCGCTGATGAACCTCGGCTACGAGGCGATGTTCCCCAAGGACGAGACCGACGTGAACCCGGCCATCCTGTCGGCGCTGTCACCGAACGCCGACGAGAACCACGACTTCTTCTCCGGTTCGGGCAGCAGCTACGTCATCGGCAAGGCGGTCAACACCGAGGACGAGGACTGGGATTTCTGAACGAGCCGCTCAGAGCCGGCAGGGCAGGAGTGCGAGTGCGGTGACCGCACACACGCTGCGGTTGCTCAGTTTCCACTCGCCGCCGGTCCACACCCACGTCAACTGTTGGGTCCGTGAGCCCTGGCCGACGAGGGTCATCTTGAGGGGTGCCGACATGGTGGATCCGTTGGTCGTCACCGGACCGACCATCTCGTAGCTGAATCCGATGTTCCCGTAGCTCGCGAGTGCCCGGGCGACGGCATCGGCCTCGCCGAGTGCACGGGCTCCGCCTTCGAGTTCGGCGGCGCGCGCGGTGCGTGAGGCCTGGGGGTTCATGATCAGGGTGACCTTGGAATTCAGCTGCGCGGGGGACAGGGCCGTGGGTGCGGCGGTCCGTGCCGGAGTCGTCGCCTCCGGTGCCGCGGGAGGCGCGGCCGCCTGGGGTGGCGCGGGCGCCGCCGGCGCGGCTGCGGCGGGCATCTGTTCGGCAGGCGCCGGAAGGGCCGGGACCCCGGCCGCAGGGTCGGTCGGCGGGAGCGCACCGGGAGCTCCGGGCGGTAGCGCTGCCGACGGAATGCCTTGCTGCCCGGCCTGTGCGCTGCCGAGGTTCACCACGGTCGGTTGGGCGGCGCTGGTGTCACCGTCTCGGACATTGTCGACCGCCAGCAACCCGATGGCGCCGATCGCCACGAACAGCGCCGACGTGACGGCGGCGACACCTGCGGAGGCGATGACCGTGGGGACGTTGATGCCCGAACCGCGCCGGCCGGATGGCGGATCGCCCGCCGAGCCGGTGTCGCGCTCGTCCCCGTACGTGGTGTCACCGTACGTCTCGTTGCCGTACGCATCGTTGCTGTGGGTCATCATCACTTCATTCCCCCGAACCGAATGTTTGGTGTCGCAGCATACAGGGCCGGGGCCATCGACTCCGCCGACCTATCGGTTCGGCTCTTCGCGGTCGCGCAGCCGCTCGTACAGCTCGTCGAGCAGATCGACGGCCTCGCCGATATCGGCGGGTGCGATACCGGAAGCGCGCAGCGCCTTGCGCAGGGCGGCCGGATCGAGCTCCATGATCGGGTTGAGTCGGGGTGGACTCGGCAGGGGCGGCAGGACGGCATTCGTCCCGTAGAAGTCGACTGCGGGCACCTCGTCGCGCTGTGCCGGCTCTCCGGGTTCGACCGACGATGTGACGTCGGTGGCGTGGTCGCTCGCACTGGCCAGCAGTTCGGCGGTGTCCGTGCCCATCACGGTGAGCAGCGTCGTCGCATCGCGGTCGATCTGGGCGGCCACCTCGTAGGCGACACACAACACGTGGATGCACCTCGTCGAGGAGTCCGGGCAGGTGCAGTCCGCGGCGATGTCGGCCGATTCGGTGGGCAGGATCAGGGCGCCGAGCGCCGCGGGCTGGTCTCCACGGGTCAGCGCCATGAGGTCGCCGATCGCATCGCGGCTGCGCAGGAGCGCTATCACGGTTGCCGGATCCACCGGGCGCATCGTCAGGGTGACGTCGAACGGGTCGAGCTGACTTCCGCGCACCGACGCCGTCACGGTGCCGCCGACGATCCGGACCGCCTCGGCGTGATGGTCACGGAAGTACCTGCGTGCCTGCGTGATCCGCCGGAGGTCCGCGTCACCGTCACGTGCGCCCTCGACGACGTCGACGAACGCACGGCCCCAACGCGTTACCGCATATCCGCGCGTCGACGACCGACCACGGGTGCGCGGGCTCACTCGCTGACCGCCTCGTCGCGCAACCGGAACAGATCGAAGAGTTCGTCGTCGCCGAGGTCGGACAGCCAGTTCTCGCCGGCGCTGACGGTCAGCCGGGACAGTTCCCGCTTGGCCGCGATCATCTCGTCGATCCGTTCCTCCAGGGTCCCCACGCACAGGAATCGGTGCACCTGGACCCGCTGATGCTGCCCGATCCGGTAGGCACGGTCGGTTGCCTGATCCTCGACGGCGGGGTTCCACCACCGATCCACATGCAGCACGTGATTCGCCGCGGTGAGGTTGAGCCCGGTGCCGCCGGCCTTCAACGTCGCGATCAACGCCGGCGGGCCGTCGCCGGCCTGGAAGCGTGCCACCATCGCGTCCCGGTCGGTGCGGCCGACTCCTCCGTGCAGTACCGGCACCGGCTCCCCGAGCGTCGGGGCCAACCACTCCGACAGCATCTGCCCGAACGCGGCGAATTGGGTGAAGACCAGGGCACGATCACCCTCCGCGGCGGCAGTGGTGAGGACATCGACCAGCAACTCGACCTTGCCGGAGCGATGTCGATTGCGGCGCAACATGTCCGACGAGTCCGCGAGGTAGTGGGCCGGGTGATTGCACACCTGTTTGAGGCGGGTCAACGCGGCCAGGATGTTGCGGCGCCGGATCGTCCGCTGCTGTTTGCTGCGCAGCGCCTCCATCAGTTCGTCGATCACCGCTCGGTACAACGCTGCCTGCTCGACGGTCAGGTTGGTGCGGACGGTGATGTCGGTCTTCTCCGGCAGGTCGCCGATGATCGTCGGGTCGGTCTTCTCCCGGCGCAGGATGAACGGGCGGGTCAGCGCGTTCAGGCGCCGGACCGTTGCGGTGTCACGATCCCGCTCGATCGGTTCGGCGAATCGGGCACGGAACTTCGACGCCGAACCCAGTAGACCGGGGTTGACCAGGTCGATCACCGCGCGCAGGTCTTCGAGCCGATTCTCGACGGGCGTGCCGGTGAGTGCGATCCGATGGTCCGCGCGGATCGCGCGCACCGCCTTCGACGCCTTGGTGGCCACGTTCTTGAGGTGCTGCGCCTCGTCGACGACGACCCGGCGCCACCGGTGTCCGGCGAGCATCTCGCGGTCCCGTGTCGCGATGGCGAACGTGGTCAGCACCACGTCGGCGCCCGACAGCACATCACCGATGGTGGACCGCACCGCGCGGGAGCTCCCGTGATGGACGACGACTCGAAGATGTGGTGCGAACCGGGCGATCTCGCGTTCCCAGTTGCCGACGACCGACATCGGACAGACGACGAGCGTCGGATCGACGGTCACCCCCGCGGGACGCTCATGACAGAGCAACGCGATGATCTGGATGGTCTTGCCCAGGCCCATGTCGTCGGCCAGGACCCCGCCGATCCGATGGGTCGACAGATAGACCAACCACTCCACTCCGCGTTGCTGGTACGGACGGAGCTCGGCGTGGAGCGTGGGTGGCGGGGCGATCGGGGTGGGCCGGAGCCTGCCACCCGCGGCGATGTCGTCGAGCCAGCGCAGGCCCTCGATCGACGTGACCGGCACCGGCACGGTGTCGACGACGAGGTTGAACAGTTCGCCCATGTCGGCCGGATGGTCGGAGGCCGCGTGGGCCTTCTGCGCCATCACGAACGCGGCGGCCCGGGTGAGAGCGGCGTGCTCGGCACGCACCCAGGTACCGCGGACCTGCACCAGATCTCCCTGTCGACGTGCGAGGTCGGCGAGGTCGGCATCCGACAGGGTCATGGCGGCGGGATCGTCGCCGAGGGCCAGCCGCCATTCGAACTCGTCGATCTCGGCGGCCCCGATCTGCGCGGCGCGCCCGGTACTGGTTGCCACCGGTCGTGCCCGGAGCCCGAGAGTGGGTCGGACCTCGGCGATCGTGCGAGGCAGGAGGACGGGGCACCCGGCCGCGGTGAGCGTGGCGGCGCCGTCGGTGAACAGCATCTCGACCTGCGGTGTGGTGAGCAGGAAGTCGAGAGTGTGGCGGTCGGGTTCGGCCTGCGACAGTTCGGGAAAGGCGCGGACCGCGGTGGCCAGCGCGCTGGTGACCCGGTCGAGTTCGTGTTGGTCGAGGCGGTGGGGTGCGACGGCGATGATGCGGCCGTCCGGGTGGCGGCGGCACACCTGAAGGCGCCACAGGGTGGTCTCCGCCGGCAGGTGGGGTCGCCAGGAGTCCTCGGATTCGTCGTCGGGTTCGTGTAGCCGCAGCAGCACGATCGAATCATCTTGCGGCCCAGCGGAGTTCCAGGCCATCCAGGCTGCGGATGCGGACCGGAGACGTTGTTGGAGCGCCATGGGCAGGTCGGGCGGGTCGATCCCCAGTCCCTCCGCCAGCCATCCGCCGGGTCGATCGTCGGTCCCGATCGGCCCCGCCGCCGCGATCCGGCCGCGGCACTCGTGGTCGAGGAGTTCGGCGATCAGATCGGTGACCGTCTCGGTACCGCCGTTCGCCGTGACGACGGCCGGGGCCGTGGCGGTGACCACCGCGACCCAGCTGCGCCAGGCGGGTGTGGGCACGGCCTGCCACCGCATCATCGTCTCGCCGGCCACGTCGGCCGCGCCCGGGGCCACCGCCCCCGATCCCACATGACGACGGATGCCGTCGAGTACGTAGCGGCACCAGGCGATCTCGCCGCTCACCGGGTGGGGTCGACTGACGTCGAGGAACGCCACCGCCGACCCGGCTCCGAGGGTCATCGTCGTGACGAACTCCCGCCGACCGGCTGGTCCGATGATCCCGAGGTCACGGCGGGCGCGTCGTGGTCGGAGCAGGTCGGCGAGGGCCTGCGGTAGGTCGTCGGGACCGGCGTCGCCGTTTGCCCACCAGAGGGCGAGTCCGACACCCGGCCGCCAGAGGCCGTGCAGCGGAAGAGTGCGCCGGTCCTCGACCGAGGACGGCGAGCGTGCGTCGAGTGGCATCGAGAACCATCATCGCCCGAGTGGCCGGACCGGGCCACCATCGCAGGGCGTCAGTGGGAAGGGCGTCACGGGGAAGGGCGTCACGGGCAGGGCGTCACGAGTTGCCGTCGAGCGACACCTTCACGTCGTTGAGCACCAGCCAGGCCGCGGCCAGGCCATCGCCGCCGTACCAGATGGCGTCGTCGACGGCGAGCACCCGCTTCCACGTGGGCGCACCCATGTCCAGCCACCGATCGCTCAGGAGGACGTCCTCTCCGTGCGCGAGTCCACGTTCGCCGAGGAAGCTCACATAGATGAGGTCGGCGTCGGCGTCGGTGAAGTTCTGATCGGTGACGGTGAACGAACCCTCCGAGCGCTGCGGCTCCGGGCGTTGCACACCGATCGACGCCAGGATCTGCCCGGCGAAGGTGTCGGTGCCGGCGATCATCTCCGACTCGCCGGTGAACCGGACGAGCGACACCTGACTGTGCGCGGCGTCCATCCGGCGCCCGGTGCGTCGGGTCTCCGTGTCGAACTCCTCGAGCAGACGCGCGCCGCTCGATGACCTGCCCAGCGCGTCCGCGACCGCCGTGAACTCCGACCGCCAGTCCCCGTCGCCGGGGATGGTCACGGCGCGGGTCTCGCCGAACGCCTCGGCCGACCCGGCAGAGCGTGGGGTGGAGAGCACGATGTCGGGAGCGGCCTCGGCCGCAGCCGCCGGGTCTGGCGTCGCCCCGATGGTCGGTACCGCGCCGAGCTGCGGCCCGAGATAGGCGGGCACCGTGCCGGCGTCGGCGGCGACCGCGACCACTTTGGGGCCGATGCCGAGCGCGCAGATCGCGTCGAGCAGCGAGGGGTCGGTCACCACGATGCGCGCGACATCGGCCTGTCCGGGATCGGGTGCCGTCGGCGCCAGACACGTGCGCGCCGGGTCCCGGTCGGCATTGACGATGTTCACCTCGGCGACGCGTGTGGTCACCGTGGAGATGGGGGAGCCGTCGGGGGTCGTCAACGGTTGCTCACCGGCACAGCCCGCCAGCGCGGCGAACGCCACGACCGATGCGACCGCACCTGCCGCCCGACTTACCCGCCGACCGTTCGGGAGCCGGCGCCGGGCCGCCGGAACAGGGGTCACGCCGCTGCGTTGCACGCGATCACGCTAGCACCGGCGCCACCGATGACCGCGCCGGGCGGCCGGCCCGTCGCAGCCACCCGTCGACGCCGTCCGCGAGCCCGTGCGCGTCGGTCTCCGCGAGGGCACTGAACTGCGGTTTCATCGCAGTTCGCGAACCAAATACGACGGATCGTAGGACCCATGCGGCCACCGCCGGTATGAGGGTTTAGGATCAGTTACCAGCGCTCGTTTTGTTCATGTGGCGACCGCGGGGAAGTGGCAGGTGACCAGCCCCGGCGGTTGCGCAACGAGGAGGATCTGTGACCGCGGTTGACCAGCCCACCACGCAAGTGGCTCCAGAGCGTCCCTTTCCGGAGCGCTATCAGCCCAAGGGTTCGTTCATCTACAAGCTGATCACCACCACCGATCACAAGCTGATCGGCATGATGTACATCACCGCCTGCTTCGCCTTCTTCCTGATCGGCGGACTCATGGCGCTGCTGATGCGTGGCGAGCTCGCCCACCCGGGCATGCAGTTCCTGTCGACCGAGCAGTTCAACCAGCTGTTCACCATGCACGGCACGGTGATGCTGCTCTTCTACGCGACCCCGATCGTCATCGGCTTCGCCAACTTCGTGCTCCCGCTGCAGATCGGATCGCCCGACGTCGCGTTCCCGCGGCTCAACGCATTCGGCTTCTGGCTGTTCGTCTTCGGCGCGACGACCGCGCTCCTCGGCTTCCTGACCCCCGGTGGTGCCGCCGACTTCGGCTGGACCGCCTACACCCCGCTGACCGACGGCATCCACTCGCCCGGCATCGGCGCCGACCTCTGGATCATGGGTCTCGGTGTCTCCGGCCTCGGCACCATCCTCGGCGCCGTGAACATGGTGACGACCGTCGTCTGTCTGCGCGCCCCCGGCATGACCATGTTCCGGATGCCGATCTTCACCTGGAACATCCTGGTGACCAGCATCCTGATCCTGCTGGCGTTCCCGCTGCTGACCGCCGCGCTGATGGGTCTGGAGGTCGACCGGCAGTTCGGTGCCCACCTCTACGATCCCGCCAATGGTGGTGTGATTCTGTGGCAGCACCTGTTCTGGTTCTTCGGCCACCCCGAGGTCTACATCATCGCGCTGCCGTTCTTCGGCATCGTCTCCGAGGTGTTCCCGGTCTTCGCCCGCAAACCGATCTTCGGCTACTCCGGCCTCGTGTACGCCACAATGGCGATCGCCGCCCTGTCCGTCGCGGTGTGGGCGCACCACATGTACGTGACCGGCGCCGTGCTGTTGCCCTTCTTCTCCTTCATGACCTTCCTCATCGCCGTACCGACCGGTGTGAAGTTCTTCAACTGGGTGGGAACGATGTGGAAGGGGAACATGACGTTCGAGACGCCGATGTTGTTCTCCGTCGGCTTCATCGTCACCTTCTTGTTCGGTGGCCTGACCGGTGTGCTGCTGGCGAGCCCGCCGCTGGACTTCCACCTGTCCGACAGCTACTTCGTGGTCGCACACTTCCACTACGTGCTCTTCGGCACGATCGTGTTCGCCACCTATGCCGGCATCTACTTCTGGTTCCCGAAGATGACCGGACGCATGCTCGACGAGCGGCTCGGCAAGATCCACTTCTGGCTGACGTTCATCGGCTTCCACACCACCTTCCTGGTGCAGCACTGGCTGGGCAACGAGGGCATGCCGCGCCGCTACGCCGACTACCTGCCGTCCGACGGCTTCACCACGCTGAACATCGTCTCCACGGTCGGTGCGTTCGTCCTCGGCCTGTCGACGCTGCCGTTCCTGTGGAACGTCTTCCGCAGCTACCGCTACGGCGAGGTCGTGACCGTCGACGATCCGTGGGGCTTCGGCAACTCGCTGGAGTGGGCCACCAGCTGCCCGCCGCCGCGGCACAACTTCACCGAACTGCCCCGAATCCGTTCGGAACGGCCGGCGTTCGAGCTGCACTACCCGCACATGATCGAACGAATGCGTGCCGAGGCACACGTCGGGGCCGGTCACAACTCGGGCAAGGATCGCCACATGGAGGACGCCCGACGTAGCCCCCTGACCGTCGGTGACCACGAGGGTTCCCCGGACCCGGATCCACGCTGACGCGCACGCACTCTGCGAAACACGTGGTCAACGAATCGAGCGACACCACAGTTCTGATCACCGTCACCGGGCCGGATAAACCCGGCGTCACCTCGGTGCTGATGGGTGCGCTGGCGGGCCAGCGCGTGAGTCTGCTCGACGTCGAGCAGGTGGTGATCCGCGGGCGACTCACCCTCGGGGTGCTGGTGTCCGCCTCGGGCGACGCCGAGGAACTGCAGGACGTCGTCGAACAGGCGATGGCGTCGATCGGTATCGACGTGATCGTCGAGGTCGGTGCCGCGAGCGCCGGACGCCGACCGTCCAGCCATGCGGTGGTGGTGCTGGGCAGCCCGGTGACCGCCCGCGCCTTCCGTGCCCTGGCCGGCCAGCTGGCGGGACAGGGTGTCAACATCGACTCCATCCGTGGTGTCGCCGACTACCCCCTCACCGGGCTGGAACTGATGGTCAGCGTCGGCCGCGACGACGTCGCCGCCGACGCCGCGTTGCGGAAGGGGCTCGCGGTGGTGGCCGCCGACCACAGCGTGGACATCGCGGTGGAGCGGGGCGGACTGGCCCGTCGCGCCAAGCGGGTCATCGTCTTCGACGTCGACTCCACCTTGATCCAGGGTGAGGTCATCGAGATGCTCGCGGCGCGTGCTGGCCGTGAAGCCGAGGTGGCCGCGGTGACCGATGCGGCGATGCGCGGTGAACTCGATTTCGCCGAGTCGCTGAACCAGCGTGTGGCGGTGCTCGCCGGGCTGGATGCCGGGGTGCTCGACGACGTCGCGAGTTCGCTGCAGCTGACTCCGGGCGCACGCACCACCATCCGGACCCTTCATCGTCTCGGCTATCACTGTGGTGTCGTGTCCGGCGGTTTCCGGCAGGTGATCGACGGGCTGGCGCACGAACTCGAACTGGACTTCGTCCGCGCCAACACCCTCGAGGTCGTCGACGGCAAACTGACCGGCCGGGTCGTCGGCGATGTCGTGGACCGGGCGGGGAAGGCGAAGGCGTTGCGTGCCTTTGCCGATCAGGTGGGCGTCCCGATGGAACAGACCATCGCGGTCGGCGACGGCGCCAACGACATCGACATGCTCAGTGTCGCCGGTCTGGGCATCGCCTTCAACGCCAAGCCCGCGCTGCGCGAGGTCGCCGATGCCGCGCTGAGCCACCCGTTCCTCGACGCGGTCCTGTTCATCCTCGGTGTCACGCGTGACGAGATCGAGGCCGCCGATGCCGCCGACGGGGTGATGCGGCGAGTGCCGCTCAGCTAGTGCCCCGCGTCGGAAATTCGTTGATGATTTCGACGCCCAGGCGGCGCCTCGCTTCGTTGGCGTCGTCGCAGGTACATCCAGTACCCGCCTCCTCCGCCGCCTCGCGATGCATCCACCTGGACCGCCGAACTCATGAAACGAATTTCCGACGCGGGACACCAGATGTCGCGTTCGTTCTAGTGTCGGTCGGTCATGGGCGACGATGATCGGTGGATCAGATCGCACCGAGAGGACTCGACCGATGACCACTTCAGAACCTGTCGCCAGCCTGGCGATGATGACACTCGATTGTGCTGACGCCCGTGTCTCGGCCGAGTTCTGGTCGGCCGTGCTGGGATGGGAGATCGTCGGGGCCGGCGACGGCTACGCGATGCTCAAAGGACCCGAGGGAGCCGCGCTGGGATTCGGGTCGGTTCCTGACCACCGGCCACCGGCATGGCCGAACGAGAACGGGTCCAAGCAGTTCCACTTCGATCTGGCGGTCGACGATCTGACGGCCGCGGAGGGCCGCTGCGTCGAGCTCGGCGCGACGGTACCGTCGGAGCAGCCGGGGGAGACCTGGCGGGTGCTGCTCGATCCCGCGGGGCACCCGTTCTGCCTGACGAAGGCCGAGAACTGGGGGTGATGCGATGTGACCGGACGGTCACCTCATCCGATCGGCGATTTCTCGGGGCCGGCTGACTCCGACACGGACACCCGGCTCGCGTTCGAGGATGCGTACCGGCGCCTGGCCGACTATCGCGGTGGTGGCAGTGATCCCGCGGATCCCGGCGACGTGCTGGCGATGCAGATGGTGATCCGGATCGAGAAGTCACATCCACCCGCGCGGGTGGACGCGTTGACCGCTGCAGCCCGTGCGGTGGCGCTGCTCTGTCTCGACGACCGTGCGGGCGGCGCAGGGCCGTGGGTGTCGGACCTGGATGCCTGGTGCGGGGCCCGCATCCGCAAGATCGCCCGCCGTGCGCGTGGCGCGCAGTGGGCTGCGGCGCAGGAGGTCTGGGGCCTGACCGTCGAGACCGGGTCGGCGCAGGCCCGGGCGCTGGTGCCCGGCCGCGTCGGTGATGTCGACCGTCGGATCGCCCGGTTGCAGATCGGCGGTACGGAACTCGATGGTTCGCTGTCGACCCAGGCGCCCGACCGCGGTGTCTGCCTCTGGATGAATCCCGATCTGCCGATGACAGTGGGCAAGGCCGCCGCCCAGGTGGGCCACGCCTCGATGCTGGCGGTGACGTCGATGACTCTCGAGCAGGCGTGGGAATGGCGTTCTGCCGGCTGCCCTCTCGTCGTCCGCGAAGCGTCCGGTCAGCGATGGGCGGATCTCCTGACCGCGGACGCCCGGGGCGCGGCGATCGCGGTGCGCGACGCCGGTTTCACCGAGATCGCCCCGGGCTCGGTGACCGTGATCGCCGAGGTGACGGACAGATGACCGACGACCGGCTCCCGGGCTGGGCGCGTGACCTCCACCTGACGCCGCACCCGGAGGGCGGTTGGTACTCCGAGACCTGGCGTAGCGCCGTGACGATACCCGGGGCAGCGCTGCCGCCGGAATTCTCCGGAGATCGCGTCGCCGCCACCGCGATCTACTTCCTCCTACTGCCCGGCGAGCAGTCGGCGTGGCACACCGTGCGAGGTGCCGAGCTGTGGCTGTTCCATCGTGGCGCCCCGGTCCTGCTCGAACTCGGCGGCGACGGCCCGGAACCTCGAACGCCCGCGGCGGTGACGGTCGGCCCCGACGTGGAGGCAGGTCACCGACCGCAGGCCCTGGTACCGCCGAGGACGTGGCAGCGGGCGCGACCTGCCGGAGACGAGCCGTCACTGGTCAGCTGCATCGTCGCCCCCGGCTTCGACTTCGCGGACTTCCGCCTCGCTCCCGACGTGGGGACTCACGGCCCTCACGCCGGATGACGGGCCACGGCCGCGAGCGCCGGCGCAGGGAACCGCACGACGCCATCGGTTCCCGCGAAGACCGCCAGATCGCGTGCGGCCGCCCGTAGCAAGTGCTCGTACTGGTCGTCGTCTATCAGGTCCCCGAGGGTCCAGCCCTTGACGTCGGTCCGGACCCACGCCTCGACCGACGGGAAACAGGCCTCTCCGTCGAGCCGGACGATCTCCACCTCGGCGAACGCGTCCGCGAGTTCGTCGCGGAGCAGCTCGGGTGTACCGATGACGAAAGGGGCGAGCAGGGCGTCGGCCTGCACGTCGCCGAACAGCCGGCGCACCAGTGTTGCCATCGCGTCGTAGCCCGGGTTCTCGGCCACCTGCGCCCACGTGAGAATGCCGAGGGAGCCACCCGGACGGAGAACTCGGGCCATCTGTGCCACCGCCCGCCGACGGTCGGTGCAGAACATCAACACGAACTGACACACCACCCGGTCGAACGAGTCGTCGGCGAACGGAAGGTCTTCTGCGACACCGGCATGGAGCAGGGCACCGGGGCACATGCGCGCCGCGACGGCCCGCATCCCGTCGTTCGGATCGATCGCCGCAACCGAGCCGTCGGGGCCGACCCATGCCAGCGCCTCGCGGGTCAGCGCACCGGTGCCGCATCCCACCTCCAGCACCCGCTCGCCCCGGCGGACCCCCGTCCTGTCCAGGAGTCGCGGTGGCCACTGGTCGAACAGCGCCGGCACGAAGAACTCCTCGTAGATCTCCGCGGCGGCATCACCGATCTGACCGGTACGGGCCTTGCTCATGGGACAAAGCGTCCCCCTCGAACGCGCCAGACCCAAGACCGAGAATCGAACTCCGGCACCCTCGGGCTTGCCTGCACCCGCATCGCCTCGCGACGATGGAGGGGTGCGCAGCTACGGCCAGTACTGTCCGATCGCGCGGGCCTCGGAGATCCTCGCGGAGCGCTGGACGCCGCTGGTCATCCGCAATGTGATGATGGGCGCCGACACCTTCACCGACATCGCGCACGGCGTCCCGCAGATGTCGCGGTCGGTTCTGGCCACGCGGCTCGCACAACTCGAACGGTTCGGTGTGCTGGTCCGAACACCGAAACAGGTGGGGCGGGGTTCGAGGTACGCGTTGACCGACGCCGGCCGCGACCTGGCGACGGTGCTCGACGAGTTCGGGCGGTGGGGTGAGCGTTGGGTGGAGATCGGACCGGAGATGACCGATCCCGGGTTCGCGTTGTGGGCGTGGTGCCACGCCCAGCTCGACACCGCACAGCTACCCCATGAGCGCACGGTGGTCGCGTTCTGCTTCCCCGACCAGCCGATGGGAAATCGCTATTACTGGTTGCTCGTCGACGCCGGTGATGCGGAAGTGTGTTACTCCGACCCCGGAGGTGAACCGGCCGCCGAAGTGGTCGCCGACTCGACGGCGTTCATCGCCTGGCACCGTGGGCAGCTGCCGTGGTCACGTGCGCTCGCCACGGGGCGGATTCGGATCGCGGGGGACCGGTCGGTGACGGCGGTTCTCCCGAGATGGAACCGCCGCACCGACGTGCCGTTCAGTCCGCCGACGACAGCGAACGCGCCGGCGCGATGAGACCCAAGGTGTTCAGCCACACGTCCCGGTCGGGTGCGATCGATGCGACGATCAGTTCGTCCGCCTGCGCATGCCCGGCGAACCACTGGAGATAGTCGTCGACCTGACTCGGGGTCCCGATCCCCGCGTACGTCATCATCGCGTCGATCTGACGACCCTGCGGCATGTCCAGGATCATGTCGGCCTCCTCGTCGGTGAAGCGACGATCACGGGCGAACAGTGCATTCACCCGCGCGCGCTTGGCCTTGCGGAGTTGGTCCTGCGCGACCTCCTCGTCGTCGTCGGCGATGGCGCACACACCTGCGATCACGTACGGGGAATCCAGTTGCTGAGACGGCTGGAACTCCCTGCGGTACAGCGCAACAGCTTCTTCCAAGGCCTGCGGGGCGAAGTGTGAGGCAAACGCGTACGGCAGCCCGAGGGCCGCGGCCAGCTGGGCGCCGAACAACGACGAGCCGAGGATGTAGAGGGGGATGTCGGTGCCCGATCCGGGGGTCGCGCTGACGCCCTCGACGCGCGAGGCGCCGCGCAGGTATCCCTGGAGTTCGAGCACGTCGGAGGGGAATCGATCCGCCGACGCCATCGTCCGGCGCAGGGCCGCGAAGGTGTTCTGGTCGCCGCCGGGTGCCCGGCCGAGGCCGAGGTCGATCCGGCCCGGGTGCAATTCCGCGAGGGTGCCGAACTGTTCGGCGATGGCCAACGGCGAGTGGTTGGGCAGCATCACCCCGCCGGCGCCGAGGCGGATGGAGTCGGTGTGGGCGGCGATGTGGGCGATCAGCACCGCTGGTGCTGCCGACGCGATACTCGACATGTTGTGGTGCTCGGCGTACCAGATCCGCCGGTAACCCCACTTCTCGGCATGCTGCGCCATGTCGACGCTCGCCGCGAAGCTCTCGCCGACCGTCTCACCGGAACCGACCTGCGCCAGGTCGAGAATGGACAACTCAACACTCATCTTCTTCTCAAGGCGCGTCGAGCGCAGCGTATTCCTTTCTCCCTGAGCACGTGTCGTCCCGGTTGGCGCGCGGGCCTGCTTCGTGGTGCACGATAGGGGGGTGACGAACGCGAGTGATCCGGCCGGTGCAGACGACGAGTACGAATCCGATCCCGACCTCCTGGTCGACTTCCGCGACGTCACGCTCGTGCGTGGGGGGAACACCCTGGTGGGCCCCGTGTCCTGGCAGGTCGAACTCGATGAGCGCTGGGTCGTCATCGGACCGAACGGCGCCGGCAAGACGTCGTTGATGCGGCTGGCATCGGCGCAAGAGCATCCGACGGCAGGCACCGCGTTCATCCTCAACGAACGCCTCGGCAAGGTCGAGGTGCGGGAACTGTCCACCCGGATCGGGGTGGCGAGTTCAGCGCTCGTGGAGCGGGTACCGCCGGACGAGATCGTCACCGACGTGGTGATCTCGGCGGGGTATTCGGTGCTGGGTCGCTGGCGGGAGAGTTACGACGACGTCGACCGCGAGCAGGCGGTCGACTCATTGGAGTCGATGGGTGCCGAGCATCTCGCCGACCGGACCTTCGGCACTCTGTCGGAGGGCGAACGCAAGCGGGTGATGGTGGCGCGGGCGTTGATGACCGATCCCGAACTGCTCCTGCTCGACGAGCCCGCCGCCGGCCTCGACCTCGGCGGTCGCGAGGAACTCGTGGACCGGCTGGGCAGACTCGCCACGGACCCGGAATCGCCGGCGATGGTGCTGGTGACCCATCACGTCGAGGAGATCCCGGACGGCTTCACCCACGCGATGCTGCTGTCCGAAGGCGAGGTGGTGGCCCAAGGGCTGCTCGACGACGTGCTCACCAGTGAGAACCTGTCGTCGGCGTTCCGGCAGCGGATCACCCTCAGCCGGCCGGGCGGTCGGTACTTCGCCCGACGGGTGCGACGGCCGGGTGGGCATCGCCGCGCAGCTGGTTGACCGGCGAGGGTTACCCTCGGTGGGATCGCCGTCGGACAGGAGACCCATGAGCACATCGCAGGCCGAGCCCGCCCCGCTGCGCGACGCAGCCACCGTGGTGCTGGTCCGGGACACGCCCGACGGGATCGAGGTGTTCCTGCAGCGCCGAGTGCGGCAGATGGCATTCGCCGGTGGTGTCACGGTGTTCCCCGGCGGCGGGGTCGACCGGCGCGACGCCGACGCCGACATCGCCTGGACCGGGCCGCCCCCCGCCTGGTGGGCCGAGGCCTTTCACACCGACGAGCACACCGCGCAGGCGCTCGTGTGTGCCGCGGTGCGCGAGACGTTCGAAGAATGTGGCGTCCTGCTGGCCACGCGATCGGACGGTTCGTTCCCTGACCCGGACGTGTACACGACCGAGCGTGACCAACTCGTCGACAAGTCGTTGTCCTTCGCGCAGTTCCTGCGCGACACCGGATTGAGCCTGCGAGCGGATCTGCTTCGGCCGTTGGCACATTGGATCACCCCGATCATCGAGGAGCGCCGCTACGACACCCGGTTCTTCCTCGCCGCGCTGCCGGACGGCCAGACCGCCGACGACAAGACCACCGAGGCCGAGGTGGCCCACTGGGCCACGCCGGCTGCGGCCCTCGATGCCTGGGCTGCCGACCAGCATGCGTTGCTCCCGCCGACGTGGGCGCAACTGAATCATCTCGCCGACTTCGACACCGTCGCCGCGGCCCTCGCGGCCGAACGCCACGTCGAGGCGATCGAACCATCGGTGACGCCCGGAGCCGGACTCGCGGGACTCAAATTCGACGGATCCGATCGCTATTTCTCCGTCATCGCCGACCGTGAGGTCCCCGGTCTGAGTCGTTGAACGGTCTGAGTCGTTGAACGGTCTGATTCGTCGACCCCGCGCGTCAACGCGGCGACGAATCCAGGCCCGCGAGGACTCCGGCTGCGGCCGGTCTCCCTGCGAAGACCATGACGATGTCGCGTATCGGGGCTTCGACGGGCCGCCCCGCTCCGAACTCGAGGTCGACGTCGGTGGCGATGAAGCGGACATCCGTGTGGTCGCGCCGGGGATGAAACGGAAACCGCATCGGCCACAGTCGTTGCGCGACCGCGCCTGCGGCGTCGGGTGGCATCGACCGGCTGATCCCCACGGGCACGGCGATGTCCTGACCGTGGATCAGCACATCGAGCAGCGGTTCCATCTCGGTGGTGCCCATCGCGTGACGTCGCGACCCGACCATGGCACGCAGCTTGTCGGCGGCTGCACGCGCCGGGGTCGGGTCGTCGACCGCGAGGCGGTGGACCATGACGTTGAACCGCAAACCCGAACGCACCATCGCCCCCAGCACTCGCGATGGAGGCATGTGCGCCTGTGTCAGGTGCACCGCCACGTCGCGCACCGACCAGCCGACACACAGTGATCCGGTGGCGAACTGGTCATCGGTGAGGGTGTCGAGGAGGTCGGCGACGTCGAGCCGTTGCTCGTCCACGTGGCGCCAGATCGTGTCGGAATCCATGGCGTGCCTCCGTGTGCTCGGCGGCAGCAGCGGCGTTGCCCTGAGCGTCCGTCAATTGGTCAGGATACCTGACTGATTTTAGTCAGGGAGGCATACTAAAGTCAATGACCATGACCGACGACCAGCCGCCGACCGGGGTGCTCATGTTCATCGCGCACCGGGCGACCGAGCAGCGGGTGATGACACGGATGGCCGAGGTGGGCGCCACCGACATCACGCTTGCCCAGGCGCGACTCCTTCAGCGCCTGGCGCCCGAGCCGATGCGGCTGACAGACCTCGCCGAACAGGCCGGCGTCACCAAGCAGACCGCGGGCGGACTCGTCGACCAGTTGGAAGCCGCCGGATACCTGCGGCGGGTGCCCGATCCGTCCGACGGCAGAGCTCGCCTGGTGACGTTGAGCGAGCGGGCTGTCGAACTGTGCGCCCTGGCCGCGCGCGAGGTCGAGGTCGTGGAATCGGAGTGGCGGGAGTACCTGGGCGCGAGTCGGTTCGACGACATGCGTGCGGCCCTGATCAGCTTGCGCGAGATCACTGATCCATATCGATGACGTCGTCGGCGTCCTCGGCGCCGATGTCGTCGCGATCGGCCCAGTCCAGCAACGTGTCCAGTCGGTAGGCGACATCGTCGATCTCCGCGTGCAGATCACCGACCTCGGCGAACCGGGCGGGCATCGTCGCGATGGTGAAATCATCCGGTGCGACATCGTCGATCTCGGACCACCGGATGGGTGCGGACACCGTGCCCCGCGGATTGCCCCGCACCGAGTACGCCGACGCCATGGTGTGGTCGCGGGTGTTCTGGTTGTAGTCGACGAATACGGCTGCCGGATCGCGATCCTTGCGCCACCACGTGGTGGTGACATCGTCGGGCGCGCGACGTTCGACCTCGCGGGCGAACGCATGGGCCGCCCGGCGCACCTGGGGGAATCCCCACTCGGGTTCGATCCGGACGTAGATGTGCAGGCCGCGGCCACCGGAGGTCTTCGGGAAGCCGCGGATACCGAGTTCGTCGAGGACCTCTTCGACCACGTGCGCGACGCGCTGGATGCGCGAGAACGGGCAGTCGGGCATCGGATCGAGGTCGATGCGCCACTCGTCGGGTGACTCCGGGTCGTCGCGGCGGGAGTTCCACGGGTGGAACTCGACGGTCGACATCTGGACCGCCCAGATCACGCTGCCGAGTTCGGTGACACACAGTTCGTCGGCGGTCCGGCCGAAGCGTGGGAACCACAGTTCGACGGTCTCGAGCCAGTCCGGCGCACCCGCCGGAATGCGCTTCTGGTGCACCTTCTTCCCGTCGACACCCTTGGGGAAACGATGCAACATGCACGGCCGGTCGCGCAGCGCACGGACGATCCCGTCACCGACCGCCAGGTAGTACTCGGCGAGGTCGCGTTTGGTCTCACCGCGCTCGGAGAAGTAGACGCGGTCGGGACTCGACAGTCGGATCGCTCGCTCGCCGACCCGCAGTTCGATCGGCTCACCCGCATCGTTCGAGGCCTGGACCATGCCACAACTGTATGGCCTGGACATCCGGGCGGGCCGGGCAAACGGTAGCCTTCGCACCATGGCTGAGTTCGTCACGCTCGAGACATTCGATGACCATCCCGGGGTCGGCACGATCCTGTTGAACCGTCCACCGATGAACGCGCTGAACCGGCAGGTGCAGACCGAGCTGGCTGCCGCGGCCGACGAGGCGACCGTGCGCGACGACATCAAGGCGGTCGTGATCTACGGCGGCCCGAAGGTGCTGGCCGCGGGTGCCGACATCAAAGAGATGAACGACATGACCTACGCCGAGATGAGCAAGGTCGCCGGCCGGCTGCAGTCCGCGCTGGGCGCCATCTCGGAGATTCCCAAGCCGACCGTCGCCGCGATCACGGGCTACGCGCTCGGCGGCGGCCTCGAGGTCGCCCTGGGTGCCGACCGCCGCATCGCCGGCGACAACGCGAAACTGGGCGTACCGGAGATCCTGCTCGGCGTCATCCCCGGCGGTGGCGGCACCCAGCGGCTCGCCCGGCTGGTGGGCCCGGCCAAGGCGAAGGACCTGATCTTCACCGGACGTTTCGTCGCCGCAGCCGAGGCGCTGGAGATCGGACTCGTCGACGAGGTGGTTGCACCCGACGACGTGTACGACACGGCGCTGGCCTGGGCCGACCAATTCGCGAACGCGGCGTCCATCGCTCTGGCGGCGGGCAAGAAGGCCGTGGACCAGGGACTCGGTGTGGACCTCGCCACCGGCCTCAAGATCGAGGAACAGCTGTTCGCCGCCCTGTTCGCCACCGAGGACCGGGCGATCGGCATGAAGTCGTTCGTCGAGAACGGGCCCGGCAAGGCGCAGTTCACCGGCAAGTGAACGAACGCCAGCGCCCAGCACCGACCATCAGGAAGTAGCCGCAGATGACGACGAACATGACACCGGGGAACATGACACCGGAGAACACGACCCCGGCTGAAACGACACCGGGGACCGATCCCGAACCCAACCCGCACGCCACCGAGGAGCAGGTGCAGGCGGCGTTGGCGGACTCCAAGCTGGCGCAGGTGCTGTACCACGACTGGGAGGCCGAGACCTACGACGACAAGTGGTCGATCTCCTACGACGAGCGCTGCATCGACTATGCGCGCGGTCGTTTCGACGCCGTCGCCGCCGATCAGCCGCTTCCGTACGAGCGTGCGATGGAACTCGGTTGCGGCACGGGCTTCTTCCTGCTGAACCTCATGCAGTCTGGCGTGGCGAAGAAGGGTTCGGTCACCGACCTGTCGCCGGGCATGGTGAAGGTCGCGCTCCGCAACGCCGAGAACCTCGGCCTCGATGTCGACGGTCGGGTCGCCGACGCCGAGAAGATCCCGTACGACGACAACACCTTCGACCTGGTCGTCGGACATGCTGTGCTGCACCACATCCCGGACGTCGAGCAGGCGTTGCGTGAAGTACTGCGCGTGCTCAAGCCGGGCGGCCGGTTCGTGTTCGCCGGCGAGCCGACCACCATCGGCGACTTCTATGCTCGGTGGATGAGCCGGGCGACCTGGGCCGCGACGACCAAGGTCACCAAGGTCGGTCCGTTGCAGTCGTGGCGGCGGCCGCAGGAGGAGCTCGACGAGTCGTCGCGGGCGGCGGCGCTCGAGGCCGTCGTCGACATCCACACTTTCGATCCCGCAGAACTGGAGCGGATGGCGCGCAGTGCCGGTGCCACCCAGGTGGGAACTGCGACAGAGGAACTCGCCGCCGCGATGCTCGGTTGGCCGGTGCGGACCTTCGAGGCGGCCGTTCCGCCCGAGAAGCTCGGGTGGGGCTGGGCGATGTTCGCGTTCAACGGTTGGAAGCGGCTGTCCTGGCTCGACGAGAAGGTGCTGCGGAAAGTGGTGCCGCCCAAGTTCTTCTACAACGCGATCGTCACCGGGATCAAGCCGCGCGCCTGAGCACCGAACCCCACGTGCACGCGTGCACGTGGGGTTCGGTTGGGCGAGATCAGTTCTCGACGGGGTTGAACGTCGAGGTGGCGACCGGGATACCGAGCACCGAGTTGATGGCCTTGTACCCGTCGTCGGTCTTGATCAGCGTGATCCGGCTGACCGGTTCGATGTCGGCATATCCGCCGGTGGGGGTGTCGACGAGGGTCAGTGGTGTCCCGGCTGAGCCGATGAGCGAATCGCCCTCGACGCGATACTCCCCGCAACGCTCCTCCACGGAACTCCCGTAGCGGGTCTGGATGCAGAGGTTGTACGTTCCGTCCTCGACCTCCGCGTTGGCGTGTCCCGCCCCCGCGACGAGCCCGGCTCCGGCGCACCCGGCGCCGATCAGAAGTGCGATCGCTGTTCTCTTCACAGCCCGAGATATTGCCTTAGGCTAACCTAACTCGTCACTCGTCGACTGTGCCCTACTTTCCGTCGACTGTGCCCTGTATCTGGTCGAGTGGGCGCCGAATATGTTCGAGTGGGTGTGCGTCGGTTCGCGCGCGTCGGGATCGTGAGCCTGTCGTCGAGGTCGCAGCGCCCAGTCGACGAGAATCAGCGCCCAGTCGACGGAATACGGCACCCAGTCGACGGAATACGGGACCCAGTCGACGCGATCGGTGACGCATGAGCAAGATGGACCGCGATGGGATACCGATTCACGCTCGACGACGTCGCCTTCCTGCGGTCTCCGCAGGGGCTCGACGCGCTCGACGACGCGGCGCGGCTGACCTTCGGCGCGTCGTCGATGCTCGCCGACATCGGCCACGTCCGGAGCCGATGCGCGCCGCATGACGGTGCGGTGGTCGAGACGGTTCTCTGTCGTCGTCGTGGGCGAGCGAAACTCCGTGCGGCCGACGACATGCTGTTCACCGACGACGCGCTGCAGCAGGCCACGCCCTCGGCTGTGGCGCGGCGCCGGGCCGAGGAGATCAGCACACGTCTCCCGGGCGCCGTCGTCCACGACCTCACCTGCTCGATCGGCGCCGAGCTGATGGAACTGTCTCGCCAGGAGGGAATTTCGGGCGTCATCGGCAGCGACATGGATCGGGTGCGGCTCGCGATGGCCCGGCACAACACCGCACTCGACGGAAGTCGGGCGACGTTGCTGGCCGCCGATGCACTCACGTCCACGTCGAGTGCCGACATCGTCCTCGCCGACCCCGGGCGCCGGGCGGGATCGTCACGAGTGTTCCGCCTCGATCAGCTGACGCCGCCCCTCCTCGATCTCCTGGACGTGTGCTCCGGTCGGCCCGCGGCGGTGAAATGCGCTCCGGGACTGGACTATCGGACGCTCCGCGATACTCACGGGTTCGTCGGACAAGTGCAGATCACCTCGCTCGACGGGGCGGTTCGCGAGGCCTGTCTGTGGACCGAACGCGACGGCGAGCCGGCACAGCGCGCCACGGTCCTGCGCACCGACGCCGACGGCTCGGTCCGGTCCTTCGACGTCACCGACCACGAGCCCGACGATGTCGCCGTCGGCGAGGTCGGGGAGTGGGTCATCGACCCGGACGGTGCCATCGTCCGCGCCGGGCTGGTCCGCAACTTCGCCCACCGGCACGGGTTGTGGCAACTCGACCCGCGGATCGCCTACCTCACCGGCGACACGGTGCCGCCCGGTGAGCGAGGGTTTCGCGTCCTCGACGTCGCCGGTGTCACCGACAAGGAGCTGCGCAAGCGTCTCACCGCGCTGGACTGCGGTTCGCTGGAGATCTTGGTCCGAGGCCTCGACATCGATCCCGATCGGCTCCGGAAACGCCTGAAACCCAAGGGCTCACGTCCGCTCGCGCTGGTCCTGACCAGGATCGGCCGCAAGGGGGTCGCCCTGATCTGCGAACCCGGGGTCCGGGTGCCGTAGCGCCACTGACCTCTCGGCGAACCGGCGTCAAGGTGACCTTGACAAGCAACGTGTTGTCAATGCATCCTTTACGCATGACCGAAGTGGACGATCTGGCGAACCAGGTCCAGCAGTTCGCTCGCAGCATCGCCGCCGGGGGCGCCGACTCCCGCGCCGCCGCGCTGACGAAGGTGTATGACGCCCTGCAACTCGGGCGGCGGGCCGAGGAGTTGCTCAGCGCGACGGCCCGCCATGCACGCGAGTGTGGCTGCACGTGGCAGGAGATCGGCGACGTCGTCGGCACCACGCGACAGGCGGCGTTCCAACGCTTCGGCAAACCCATCGACCCGAGAACAGGAGAACCGATGACCAGAACACCGATCCCCAGCGCCGAGATCATGGCCGACGATCTGCTGGACAAGTTGCGAGCAGGTCAATGGTCAACTGTCGCATCGCGATTCAACCCGACGATGGCACGTGCGCTCGACGACTCCGGCCTTGCCGATGCGTGGGCCTCGGTGATCGCCCTCGGTGGTGAGGTCGACTCCACCGGCACGCCGTTCGTACGACTGCACGGGCTGCACACGGTGGTCGATGTGCCGATCGAGCAGGAGGCGGGGGCGACCACGATGCGGGTCGCCTACGACACCGACGGCCTGATCGCCGGACTCTTCCTCCTGACACCGGAGGCCGCGCAGGAACCGCTGTAACGCAGCTACCTGCTCTCGATCGCTTCTCTGCTGTCGAAGAAGTACACCTTGCCGATGTTGGTCGCGGTGGCGATCTGCCCGGACGGTGAGACGGCGACACCGGTGGCGAAGCCGACCGACTCCGGCAGCGGCAACGTCCGTGTGGTCGCGCCGTCCTCGGTCGACACCTCGGTGAGTGACAACGTGTCCGCGCCGGCGTCGCGCACCACCGTCCACGCGGTTCCGGCATCGGTGAGGGTGGAGAGACTGACGACGGCGAGATCGTCGCGCTGCCACACCTGTTCGGCGCGGTCACCGGCATCGCGGAGCATCCTCAGCGGAGCGCCGAGAATCCCGGTCGGGATGATCAGCCCGTCCGGTGACACGCTCATCGTCGCGAAACCGTAGCCGCCGTTGTCGTAGGTCCATCGGGTATCGCCCGACTCGGCATCGAGCGCCACGATCTGCCCGAGACGGGTGAACGCGTACACCGTCGAACCGTCCGCGGACAAGGTCGGCGCTCCGATCACGCCCCCGGGCAGGTCGGCGTGCCAGATCTCGCGCATCGTGCGGTTTCCGTCGTCCGCCGCGTAGCTCATCGCCCGGATCTGTGACGCGATCGCGCCCTGCGGCCAGAAGTTCAGGAAGAACCGCTCGTTGTCGACGTCGACGGCGGGCGGGGCCGGAATCGCGCAGCGCGGCCCATTGGTCACGCACTCGCCGAACCCGAACGTCGGGTCGTCGGGGTTCGCGTCGGCGCGCAGCCGGACCTCGGGTGCGGTGAACTCGCTGGTCTGTGAGTTCAGCATCAGCAGCTGACCCTGCGTGGTCGCCACGAGTACCTCACCGGGAGCCGCGAACTTGGCCGACAGCGGGACGCCGATCACCGGCATGCGCCAGCGGATCGCCCCACCGGCGTTGAACGCCAGGAACATCGTCTCCTCGCCGACGTAGGGCTGATCGAACTGGTCGACGAGCATCGCGTTGACCTCGATGCCGGGACGCATCCGTTTGCAGAAGTTCTTGCGGCCGTTGCGGGGATCGAGGACCAGCAGGTTGCATCCGTTCGCGGGATTGGACGTGACACCCACGTTGGAGTTCCCGGAGATGGTGACCGGCGCGGTGACGGGTCCGCCGGTCGGTCGCGTCCAGCTCAGCTCGAGGTCGTCGGGCACGGCGGGGTAGGCGAAGTTCGAGTTCGCGGCATTGCCGCCGAAGCCGGACCACCCCGCGCTCGCGACCGAACGGACGTCGACCTGTCCGTCCGAGCAGGCGGCCACCATCACGGCCAGCACGCACAGCAGAACTGTCGCGGGCAGTCGACGGCGGTGTCCTCGTCGCCGGCCTGCTGCAGCCATCGGCGCTCCTGTTCTGGTCGCGATGCACCCCGTCGGTCGACGTGCCAGTCTCAGAGCCTAACGTGGGGGCGAATTCGACTCGATTAGGGTTTGTCGTCATGACCACGATGTGGAACGCCTCGTACCGGTCCCGCTGGCGTGCGGGTCGTCGACGCGATCCCGCTCAGGCCCGGTTCCTCACCCGTGACTCGCTGCGGTGGGTGCTGCGCAATCGTGCGTACACCCCGTGGTACCTGGTGCGTTACTACCGCCTGGCCCGGTTCCGGATGGCGAACCCGCACATCGTGTTGCGTGGCATGGTCTTCCTCGGACGCAACGTCGAGATCCACGCGACGCCGCAGATGTCGCGGCTCGAGATCGGCCGTTGGGTGCACATCGGCGACGGGAACTCGATCCGCTGTCACGAGGGCAGCCTGCGGATCGGCGACAAGACCGTGTTCGGCTGCAACAACGTGGTGAACTCCTATCTCGACCTCGAGATCGGTGGATCGACCCTCGTCGCGGACTGGTGCTACATCTGCGACTTCGACCACAAGATGGACGACATCACGTTGCCGATCAAGGACCAGGGCATCGTCAAGGGCCCGGTGCGAATCGGCCCGGACACGTGGATCGCCGCGAAGGTGTCGGTGTTGCGCAACACGATCGTCGGACGCGGCTGCGTGCTGGGCTCACATGCGGTGGTGCGCGGCGTGATCCCCGATTACTCGATCGCGGTGGGGGCACCCGCCCGGGTCGTGAAGAACCGCAAGGACGACTGGGCGCACAACGCGCAGGAACGCGCCGAACTCGAACGCGCCCTCGCCGACATCGAGCGCAAGAAGGCCGAATCGCGCAAGAGCAGCGGGCCGCGCGAAGCCTGACTGCCGCGCGATACCCCGGTCAGCGGGTCGCCGCGGCGGCGACACCCTCGCTCGGTTGTACGACGACGAATCCCGGACCGTGGAACGCGAGCTGGAACGACTCGCCCGAACCGCGGCCGATGAGAGATCCCATCTTGAAATCGTTCTTGACACCCGGGGTGAGATTGGCCGACCAGCACACGGCCGCCTGGGGATCGACGAAGGTGGGTTGCACCGAGCAGTCCAGGATCATCGGCGGGCCGTCGCTGGCGATCCCGACGGTGCCCTGGCCGGACAGGGTCAGGTTGAACAGCCCGCCGGCGAGCATCCCGGCGTTGCCGATCGAGGTGATCTTCCAGTCGAGTGAGGCGTCGAACGCCAGCAGGCTCGCCGTGTTGATGGTGATCGCGTCGCCTTCCAGGTCGATCGTGAACACGTCGCTGTTGGCCTTGGCGAAGAACACCTCACCCTGCCCGCGCACCCGCATCAGCTGGCCGCCCTCGTTGGTGACCGCCTTCTTCAGGAAGTTCGAGACCGAGCCGGAGCCTTCGTGGGCGAACTCGAACTGCCCCTGATAGGCGACCATCGCCCCCTTCGCCGCGAGGGCTTCGGGACCGAATCCGACCCGCAGCATCTTGCTCGACTGCATCGTCCACCGCGCGGAGCTCTGCTTCTCCTGGTTGACCTGATCGAAGATGGGGCTGCGCACAACGTCTCCTCTGCTCGGCGTCTGGCCTGTTCGGTTCCGGGCCTGTTCGGTTCCGGGAGCTACACCGATTGTGCCGGATCCCGCTCGGGCAACGGGCGTTCCGGAATCTGCGGTCGGCCGACTGGATGACGGACACGTCGCTTCGCGGCGAGATACACGGCAGCGGTGCGTTCGGCGACCTCCGTCCACGAGAAGTCGACCGTGAGCCGCTCGCGGGCGTGCCGGGCGCGGACGGCGGCTGCGGCCGGGTCGCCGAGGCCGGTCCGCACGGCGTCGGCGAGTCCGGCGACGTCGCCGGGGGAGAAGGTGAGGCCGGTCGTCGGGTCCGACACCGCCTCCCCGAGGCCGCCCGCGGTGGACACGATCAGCGGGATGCCGGTCGCGGCCGCTTCCAGTGCGACGATGCCGAAGGGCTCGTAGCGGCTGGGGAGCACGATCGCGTCGCAGCGATGCATGAGCCCCACCAGATCGTCGTGGCCGAGGGCGCCGAGGAACCGGACGGATTTCGCGACCCGATGCCGGCGGGCTTCGTCGAGCAACCACTCCTGCTGGGTGCCGTCACCTGCGATGGTGAGCGTCGTTCCGGGGTGGCTGCGGCGGATGCGTGGCAGCGCGGCGATCAGATCCTGGATGCCCTTCTCGTACTCGAGTCGGCCGGCGAACAGCAGTTCGGGTGGTCGGCCGGAACTCGCGGGGCGGGGGGCAAACGGCCATGTCCGGATGTCGATGCCGTTGTGGATGACCGACACGTCGGAGATCTCCGGGCCGAAGAGCTGAGTGACCTCGTCGCGCATCGACGCCGAACACGTGATGAGCGAATCGGATTCGTGCGCCAGCCACCATTCCACCGAGTGCACCTGCCGATTGGTGGGCCCGCTGACCCAACCGCTGTGGCGGCCTGCCTCGGTGGCGTGGATGGTGGACACCAGGGGCACATCGAAGAACTCCGCGAGCGCGATCGCCGGGTGGGCGACGAGCCAGTCGTGGGCGTGCACCACGTCGGGTTCCCATGGCCGGCCAGCTGCCGGATCACCTTGTCCGCCCAGTGATCTCAGCGCCGCTCGGATCAGTGAGTGGCCCATGGCCAGCGTCCAGGCCATCATGTCGCGCCCGAACTCGAACTCGGGCGGGTCCTCGGCGGCGGCGATGATCCGCACGCCCTCGCGTCGCGTGTCGGTGGTGGGATGGCTGACTGCGTCGGTTCCCGTCGCCCGCCGGGTGACGACGACGATGTCATGGCCCTGCGCCGCGAGTTCGGTGGTCAGGTGGTGGACGTGTCGGCCCAGGCCGCCGACCACCACCGGTGGGTACTCCCACGAGACGATCAGCACCCTCATCAGCCATCCCCCATTGCGCTCAACTGCCGGTGTCGCTCGGCAGGGCGGCGGTGTACAGCCGCCGCGCGTCCAGACCTGCGAACAGGTTGTCGGCCTGTGACCAATTGTGGGCCAGCCTCTCGGCCAGTCCCGCCCGACCGCGCAGTGCAGCGTCGCAGATCTCGCGGGTCGCATGCGCATGTTTGTGCGCCCGATCGACAGCGTAGTGCGCCGCGGTGTCCTTGGAGACCATGAACGGCCAGTCCGACGACACCGTCAGGAGTGTTTCCCGGACGATCTGGTCGGCGACGCGGCTGCGGCCGCCGCGGTATCCGCTGGGGTGGCGCGGACCGGCCGGGTCGACCAGTTTGTCGACCGCCTCGAGCGCGGTCTCGGTGACCTCGGCGTTCAGTCGCACCAGGTGCTCGACCTGCGGCCCGTTCCAGACCCGCCAGTCCTTGCCGGAACCCCAGGACGACGCGGGGAGGTCGACGGGGGCGCCGACGTACCCGTCGCGCCGGGCCGTCGCGAGGGTTCCGACGCGGACCCCGGCCTCCGGCAGACGGCGCAGTACCCGCTCCAGCCAGATCGGACCCTCGTGCCACCAGTGCCCGAACAACTCGGTGTCGAACGCGGCCACCACGAGTGCCGGGCGGCCGATCCGCTCCGACTCGCTGATGAGTCGTCGTCGCACGTGATCGACGAAATCGTCCACGTGCCTGTCGATCACGTGGTCTGCCCGCTGCGGATCGTAGGGCTTCTTGTCCGCCGACGAGACGGATCGGCCGGTGACGCGTGCCGGTTTGAGGCCGGTGAGGTGGTCGTAGGTGTGGAAGTCGCGGTACATCGGGTGCCCCGGGTAGCCGGACTTGGGGGACCACACTCGGTAGCTGATGGTGAGATCCCGCCCGAATGCGACGACGTCGGTATCGCCGACCGGTCGGCCGAGGGCGGTGTCGCCGCGCAGCGTCGGGCCGTCGACCATGAAGTGCTCGACGCCGTTCGTCGCATAGTCGAGTTCCATTCCCGGTGCGAAACCGCATTCGGGTGCCCAGATGCCCGCCGGCTGCCGCGCCCACCGACCGCGCGCGTCGGCGAGGCCCTCGCGTAGGGAGAACTGCCGCACCCGCGGGTCCAGCAGGGGTGCGAACGGGTGGGCGAGGGGACCTCCCAGGATCTCCATCACCCCGGCCGACGCAAGGCTGCGGATCTGCGGGCTCGCGCCGTGACGCCAATGCATCTCGAAGTCGGCGATCGCCGCGGCGGCGCTCTGGAACTCACGAACGCCCAGCTCGCGGCGTGTGGGGTCCGGCGCGGTCGCCGCGTCGGTCGCGCGCAGCTGCCAGTCCGCGAGCCATTCGTACATCGAGGCCGCGCAGTGGGGATCGTCGAGCTGGGCGGCCAGCACGGGGGTGACCCCGAGGGAGAGCTGATCGGTGGCGCCGTCCTCGGCGAGGCGCCGCAACATCGCGACGACCCGCAGATACGAGCCGGCCCACGATTGGTAGAGCCACTCTTCGCCCACCGGCCACCGGCCGTGGTTGGCCAGCCACGGCAGATGGGAGTGCAGGACGATGGTGAACTGGCCGGGCACCGTCCGTGTCGGGGTATTCACAGGCGGGGTGCTCACGGTCGGCGGGCGCACGTCAGGAGATCGAGGCTCGCGTCGATGTCGGTGTCCGACTCCCGTGCGTCACGGATCACGAAGTCGCCGATCGCGATTCGGGCGACATCGGCGGCCAGGTCCGCCGGCCACGGTTCGCCGGCCAGCGCGCGCACGATCTGCGCGTCGATGATCGATCCGCCCCACTTGGCGTCGAGCGCCCGCAGGCTCCCGGCGTGGTAGATGCCGCAGGTCGATTCCACGTCCAACCCGCCGTCGGTGAGCAGCTCACTCAGTTCGGCGGCGTCGAGTTCGCGCGTGTGGAAGGGGTTGAGCGGGGTGTCGCGGCCGGGCGAGAAGGTGATGCGGTTGGGGGTCGAGATCAGGAGCACGCCGCCGGGGCGCAGTACGCGTCGGCATTCGGCGATGAATCCGGCCTGATCCCAGAGGTGTTCGATCACCTGGAAATTCACGACCACGTCCACCGATTCGTCGGCCAGCGGGAGGTCGATGAGGTTGCCCCGGTGCACGGTCAGCTCCGGATAGCGGCGACGGGTGTGCGCCACCGCCGACTCGTCGTAGTCCACGCACACGACCGAACGCGCCACCTCGGCGAGCATCGCCGCACCGTATCCCTCACCCGAGCCGGCCTCGAGCACCTCTCGCCCGGCACACCGGTCGAGAATGTGGGCGTAGGCGACCTCATGGCGGCGGAACCAGTAATTCTCCTCCGGAATTCCGGGGACGGTCCGTTCGCCGGTCAGCGCCAGGGTCTCGTGGGACTCGGTCATCCCCACGACAGTAGTGGGTCGGGTCGGACGCCGATCGGCGATGCTCCTCGCGGACCACTCGTCGCCGCCGATCGCGATGATCGATCGGCCTGCCCGTTATGTGAGGTAGTCGATGTTCAGAGCCGACCGAGCAAGCGCTAAAGTAGGGGAGACCGAATCCAACTTACTGGGCAGTAAGGTGGAGAAACCGACGCAGGAGGTCGACGCAGACCCATGACAAACATTGTCGTTCTGATCAAGCAGGTCCCTGACACGTGGTCCGAGCGCAAGCTGACCGAGGGTGACTACACCCTGGACCGCGAAGCCGCTGACGCCGTTCTCGACGAGATCAACGAGCGCGCGGTCGAGGAGGCCCTGAAGATCAAGGAGGCCGAGGGCGGCGAGGTCACCGTGCTGACCGCCGGTCCCGAGCGGGCCACCGAGGCCATCCGTAAGGCGCTGTCGATGGGCGCCGACAAGGCCATCCACATCAAGGACGACCAGATGCACGGCTCCGACGCCGTTCAGACCGCCTACGTGCTCGCCCGCGCGCTGGGCACGGTCGAAGGTGTCGAACTGGTGATCGCCGGCAACGAGGCCACCGACGGCCGCGTCGGCGCGATCCCGGCGATGATCGCCGAGTACCTGGAACTCCCGCATCTCACCCATCTGCGCAAGCTGACACTGGAGGGCGAGACCCTCAAGGGCGAGCGCGAGACCGACGACGGCATCTTCCACATCGAGGCCCAGCTGCCTGCCATCGTGAGCGTCAACGAGAAGATCAACGAGCCGCGCTTCCCGTCCTTCAAGGGCATCATGGCCGCCAAGAAGAAGGAAGTTCAGGTCGTCACCCTGGCCGAGATCGACGTCGAGGCCGGCGATGTGGGCCTCGAGAACGCCGGCAGCCAGGTCACCTCTTCGGCGCCCAAGCCGCCGAAGGCCGCAGGTGAGCGCGTCAGCGACGAGGGCGACGGCGGTACCAAGGTCGCCGAGTACCTGGTCTCGCAGAAGATCATCTAGTCCGCGGGCACTGACTGACCACTGGCGAAGATAGACATTCAGGAGATAGAAGAACATGGCTGAAGTACTTGTGCTCACCGAACAGGACGCCGAAGGCGCCCTGAAGAAGGTCACCAGCGAACTGATCACCGCCGCCCGCGCTCTCGGCACCCCGTCGGCGGTCGTCGTCGGCAAGCCCGGATCCGCCGACGGCATCATCGACGGTCTCAAGGAGGCCGGCGCAGAGAAGATCTACGTCGCCGAGTCCGACGACGCCGGGTCCTACCTGGTCACCCCCCAGGTCGACGTGCTGTCGTCGATCGCCGAGCAGGCCTCGCCCGCCGGCATCCTGGTCGCCGCGACCGCCGACGGCAAGGAGATCGCGGGCCGTCTGGCCGTGCGTCTGGGCTCGGGCGTGCTCGCCGACGTCGTCGACGTCCAGGAGGGTGGGGTCGGCATCCACTCCATCTTCGGTGGCGCCTTCACCGTCGACGCCCAGGCCAAGGGCGACGTCCCGATCTTCTCGGTCCGCCCGGGTGGCGTCGAGGCGGCTCCGCAGGCCGGTGCCGGCGAGCGCGTCGACGTCGAGGTCCCGGCCGCGGCCGAGGGTGCGGTGAAGATCACCAAGGTCGAGCCGAACGTCGGTGGCGACCGCCCCGAACTCACCGAGGCCTCGATCGTCGTGTCCGGTGGGCGTGGCGTCGGCAGCGCCGAGAAGTTCTCCGTCATCGAGGAGCTCGCCGACTCGCTCGGCGCGGCCGTCGGTGCCTCCCGCGCGGCGGTCGACTCCGGTTACTACCCGGGCCAGTTCCAGGTCGGCCAGACCGGCAAGACCGTGTCGCCGCAGCTCTACGTGGCGCTCGGCATCTCCGGTGCCATCCAGCACCGCGCCGGCATGCAGACCTCGAAGACGATCGTCGCCGTCAACAAGGACGAAGAGGCGCCGATCTTCGAGATCGCCGACTACGGCGTCGTCGGCGACCTGTTCAACGTCGCACCGCAGCTGACCGAAGAGGTCAAGAAGCGCAAGTGACGCGCGCCTGATCACCACCGATGACCCCGGGTGTCCTGTGACACCCGGGGTCATCGGCGTCTGCGGGGGCGGCGCGGCGATCACCGACGTTCACCGCATGAGAACCGACACGTCACGTCGTCGTGGCTGTCGTGTCGAGCTGGGCAGATGTCATCGGGGCATGACAGTCACCGCTCTCGCCACACCGGGATACGCGCCCACGGTCCCACCCGCGGTGGCGCGGCCGATGGCCCCGGCTGTCGATCCACCGCAGGTGGCCGAGCATCTCGCGGATCCGCCACGGCACCCCTGGTACCCCCGCAGCGGGTGCGACAGCCGTTGCCGGGCGGCTGACGGTGCGAGCGCGTGGCGAGCGCCGGCACTCGTGACCCGGCGGGCGATCGGCCTGCTCGCGACGGTCGCGTTCATCGCCCTCTCCGGGCCGTTCGTCGCGGTGATGCCGCGGGTGGTCCGTCGTCGGTATCTGGGTCGGATGGCGCGGGTCCTGCTGTCCTCCATCGGGCTTCGGGTCCGCGTCGATGATCGGCGGCCGTTCGCCGGCAGCACACGCGGACTCATCGTCGCCAACCACATCTCGTTCCTCGACATCTTCGCGCTTGCGGTGGTCAGCCCGGCCCACATGGTCGCGAAGGACGACGTCGCCGCGATGCCCGTCATCTCGGGCCTGGCCCGACGCCTCGGTGTCATCACGATCGACCGGTCTGCGCTGCGGGCACTCCCCGGCACCGTCGAGCGTGCGGTGGCCCGCCTGCACCAGGACAGTTCGGTCGCGGTGTTCCCCGAGGGCACCACCTGGTGCGGTCGAGACGCGGGGCGGTTCCGGCCGGCGTTCTTCCAGGCGGCCATCGACGCCGGCGTCCCGGTCATCCCGGTCCGGCTGACGTTCACCGCCGCGGACGGATCTGTCACCGCCGCACCGAGTCTGATCGGCGACGACTCGCCGATGGACACCCTGCGGCGGGTGATGGGCGCGCGCGGGCTGACCCTGCACATCAGGGTGCACGAGGTACAGCTCCCCGATGCCGATCGGCGTGAGCTGGCCGCCCGCTGTGAGCAGATGGTCGCAGCCTGACCCAGCGTGCACGGGACTGCACAACGCCGCTGAGACACTTTCGGCGCCGCGTTTCATCGGCTGACATATCTCATATATGTTGAGGGGGGTCGAGCAATCGCTCGGCGTCGAGATCCGACCACAGGAGGACTCCCCGACATGACCACTGCACCCGGCCTGTCCCGGACCGAGGCCAAGGCCCGGTTCGCCGAACTCCGCGCAGCCACCGGCCGCGTCGACGATGCCGAGCTCGACGCGATCTGGGGGGCGTTGGAGACGCTGCGCCCCGAGGAGATGTTCGGTGCCTGGAAGGGCGGCGAGTTCACCACCGGACATCCGGTGAACGGGATGCTGGAGAAGGCCGGCTGGTTCGGCAAGACCTTCACCTCGCGTAGTGATGTCCAGCCGCTGATGTGCCGGGGTGAGGACGGAAAACTGTTCTCCGACAAGAAGCTCGGCAAAGGCGAGGCGAGCCTGTGGGCGATCGAGTTCCGGGGTGAGGTCACCGCGTCGATGGTCTACGACGGCCAGCCGGTCATCGACCACTTCAAGCGGGTCGACGAGACGACCGTGATGGGCATCATGAACGGCAAGGGCGGTGTCGTCGACGGCCGCCACCTGTACTTCTACCTCGAACGGGTCTGACGCCCGTGCAGATCGACGCGGCGGTCGTCTCCACTCCCGGCGGCCCTTTCGAGGTGAAGGGCGTCGAGATCGACGAACCCCGGGCCGGCGAGGTGCTCGTCGCGATGCGAGCGGTCGGTATCTGCCACACCGATCTCGGCATGAAGGCGACCTGGTCGAAGCGACGGCTGCCGCAGGTGTTCGGGCATGAGGGGGCCGGCGTGGTCGAGGCCGTCGGGGACGGTGTCACCGGGCTCTCACCGGGACAGTCGGTCTGCTTGACCTTCCGTAGTTGTGGGCGGTGTGGCCAGTGTCGCTCGGGCCATCCCGCCTACTGCACCGCGGGCCTCAACACCGCGGGCCGATCCGACGGCACACCGACGCTCACGCGTGACGGCGCCCCGGTGTACGGCGGCTTCTTCGGGCAATCGAGCTTCGCCACCTACGCACTTGCCCACGCGGACAATGCGATCCCGGTTCCCGCCGAGCTGGCTCCGGCGATGGCTGCCCCGCTGGGGTGTGGCGTGCAGACCGGCTACGGGACCGTCACCCGCGTGCTCCGGCCGGCACCGGGCGCGACGATGACCGTCTACGGCGCCGGCAGCGTGGGACTCTGCGCGGTGATGGCGGCGGTGCGGGCGGGTGCAGCCGTGGTGGCCGTCGATCCGATCGCCGCCCGACGTGAGCTCGCCATGAAGTTCGGAGCGGTCGGCACGGTCGATCCGACGGCCGTCGACGACGTCGCCCGGGCGGTACGCGACGTGCACGGCCGAGGAACCGATCACGCCGTCGACACGACGGCCCGCCAGGACGTGTTCGCCGCGGCCGTCGACGCCGCCGAGCCACGCGGCGACATCGCGCTCGTCGGCATCGGACGCACCCTCGAGTTCGACGTCATGCGCGTTCTGTACATGGGTCTGTCGATCCACGGCGTGATCGAGGGCGACGTGGTCCCGCGGGAGGTCATCCCCGAACTGGCCTCGCTCTACCTTGCCGGTGGGCTTCCCCTGGACGACCTGGTGACCGTCTACCCGTTCGCTGACATCGAGCAGGCCGCGGCCGATTCGCTCGCCGGCACGGCGATCAAGCCGGTGCTCGTGTTCGACGACTGACCCGGCGCTCCGGCCGGTCGGTGTGTGTCGATCGTGTCACCGCCCGACGCGCGGGAATTGGTAGGCCGTCGGTGCGCGTTTATCCTTGCAAAGACATGTCCACGCCCTCTCGAGCCCCGATCTACCTCGACCACGCCGCGTCGACGGCCATGCTGCCGGACGCCGTCGAGGCGATGACCGCTGTCTTTGCCCAGCCGGGAAATGCCTCGTCGTTGCACGGTTCCGGGCGTTGGGCCCGGCGTCGACTCGAGGAGGCGCGTGAGTCGGTGGCCGCGTCGGTGGGCGCACGCCCTTCCGAGGTCATCTTCACCGGCGGCGGTACCGAGTCCGACAACCTCGCCCTGAAGGGGATCTACTGGGCGCGCCGCCGGGCCGACGCGCGCAGACGGCGGGTGATCGTCTCCGCGGTCGAACACCACGCGATCCTCGATCCGGCGATCTGGCTGGCCGATGCCGACGACGCCGAACTCGTGATCGCGCCGGTCGATGAACAGGGTTTCGTGTCGCCGTCCTGGCTCCGCGCGGAACTCGCCGAGCACGCCGACGACACGGCCGTGATCTCGGTGATGTGGGCGAACAACGAGGTCGGGACCATCCAGCCGATCACCGAACTCGCCGCCATCGGCGCCGAGTTCGGGGTCCCGGTCCATTCCGACGCCATCCAGGCCGTCGGGCACATTCCGGTCGATTTCGGCGCGAGCGGACTGAGCGCGCTGAGTCTCGCGGCCCACAAGTTCGGCGGCCCGCAAGGTGTCGGCGCGTTGCTGTTGCGCCGCGACGTCGACTGCGTGCCCCTGCTGCACGGCGGTGGTCACGAACGCGACGTGCGGTCGGGGACACAGGATGTCGCAGGCGCGGTGGGTATGGCGGCCGCCCTGCGGTGGTCGGTCGACCACATGGACGCCAATGTCGACACGGTGACCGCGCTGCGCGAGCAGCTCTTCGCCGCCCTCCTCGCCGTCGGCGGCACCACGGCCAACGGACCGCGCGACACCCGTCGGTTGCCGGGCAACGTGCACGTGTCGTTCGACGGATGCGAGGGTGATTCACTGCTCATGCTGCTCGACGCCAACGGCGTCGAATGCTCCACCGGTTCCGCGTGTACCGCGGGCGTCGCGCAGGCCAGCCATGTGCTGTTGGCGATGGGCCTCGACGTTCCGACCGCCCGTGGGTCGCTGAGGTTCTCGCTCGCACCCACCTCGACGACGGCCGACGTCGAGGCGGTCGCCGATGTCATCGGTCAGATCGTCGATCGGGCTCGCGCTGCGGGCCTGGTCTCGTCACCGAATGGGGAGGTGCGCTGATGCGGGTACTCGCAGCGATGAGCGGGGGCGTCGACTCCTCGGTCGCGGCCGCCCGAGCCGTGGACGCCGGACATGATGTGGTGGGCGTGCACCTGGCATTGTCGACAGCGCCGGGAGCGCTGCGCAGCGGATCACGCGGGTGCTGCTCGCGGGAGGACGCTTCGGATGCCCGACGCGTCGCCGACGTTCTCGGCATCCCGTTCTACGTCTGGGATTTCGCGGACCGTTTCAAGGACGATGTCATCGACGAGTTCGTCGGCGCCTACGCCGCCGGCGAGACCCCGAATCCTTGTCTGACCTGCAACGAGAAGATCAAGTTCGCCGCACTCGCCCAGAAGGCCGTCGCCCTCGGGTTCGACGCACTCGCCACCGGGCACTACGCGCGCCTCACCGACGGTGAACTGCGCCGAGCGGTCGACGAGGACAAGGACCAGTCCTACGTGCTCGCCGTCCTCACCGCCGAACAACTCGGCCGGGCGATGTTCCCGATCGGCGACACCCCGAAGGGCGAGATCCGGGCGGAGGCGGCCCGACGCGGTCTGGCCGTCGCGGAGAAGCCCGATTCCCACGACATCTGCTTCATCCCGACCGGCGACACCCGCGCGTTCCTCGGTGCGCGCATCGGCATCCGCCCCGGAGCCGTCGTCGACGCCGACACCGGGGATCGGCTCGCCGATCACGAAGGCGTGCACGGATTCACCATCGGCCAGCGCAAGGGTCTCGGCATCGAGGCCCCGGCTGCCGATGGCCGGCCGCGCTACGTGACCGACATCGATCCCGCGTCGGGCACCGTGACGGTCGGCTCCGCTGAGCACCTCGATGTCTGGTCGATCACCGCGCACCGCGCGGTCTGGACGTCGGGTGAGGCGCCCGATGGACCCGTGGATGCGATGGTGCAGGTCCGGGCACATGGCGGTCTGGCGCCGGCGCGTGCGACACCGGTGACCCGCGACGGTGAATCGATGATCGAGATCGCCCTCGCCGAACCGCTGACGGGTGTGGCCCGGGGTCAGGCGGCGGTGCTCTACGCCCCCGATCCACGGCACGGAGACCTCGTGCTCGGGTCCGGTCGGATCGCCACGACGGACTCCGATCCCGCCACCGGTGTGCCGCGACTGCGGGCCTCGGCCGGCGCCGACCGGTGACGCGCGACGACGTCGCCGCCGATGCCCTGATCACCGGCGGCACCGGGACGGGCGTCGGCTCCATGCCCGGGACCGATCCGCGTGAGGCGGCGGCCGTCGTCAACGGTGAGCTCGACCTGGCCCATCTCGTCGAGCTGCCGGCGCGCGGCATCGGTGCCGACATGGTGGGGCGGATGGCGGCGATTCTCATCGATCTGCCGATGGATGCCGACACCTGGGGATATCGTCTCGCGGCCCGTGGCTCCGGCGCCGCCCGGAGCGCCCGCGACTTCCTGCGGGTCGACTTCGACGCCGTCGAAGAGCTCTGGGACACAGCGGGTTTCGTCGGGACCGCGCGACCCTTCAAGATCCAGGTGGCCGGGCCGTTCACGTTGTCGGCGTCGGTCGAGCTGCCGACCGGGCACAAAGTACTCCGTGACCGCGGCGCCGTGCGTGACGTCGTCGCCTCGACCGCCGAGGGCATCGGTGAACTGGTCGCCGAGGTGACCCGCCGGCTCGGTGCCGAGGTCATCGTCCAGATCGACGAACCGATGATCGGCCAGGTGATCGACGGGACCGTGCCGCCGCTGACCCGCTTCGACACCATCCCCGCCGTGCCGGTCGTCGAGGTCGCCGACGCCCTGCGCGGACTCGTCGAGCAGGTCGGACGTCCCGCCCTCGTGCACAGTTGTGCGCCTGTCCGATGGGACCTGATCCAGCGCATGCGGGGTGTCGGATGGTCGTTGGACCTCACCACGACGACAACGGAGGACCTCGACGGGCTCGGGAATCTGCTCGACCGCGGCGACCTGCTCGTGGCGGGTGTGGTCCCCGCCGTCACCGCTGAGCGCCGGGTGCGCGCCGAATCGGTGGCGCAGCGGTTGGCGGGCTTGACCGACCGCATCGGACTCGATCGAAAAGTGTTGGCGCAGAGCGTCATCGTCAGCCCCACGTGTGGGCTGGCCGGAGCCGACCCGGGATGGGCGAAGGCCGCGCTGGCGATCTGTGCGGCGGCCGGGGAACTGCTCGGCACCGATCCTGACGCGCTCTGAGCGCGCCGGTCCGGCAGTGGCCTACCGGGACTCGAGTTTCGCGATCGACTTCTTGGGTGCGATCTGCCGATAGCTCGCGTCGAGCAATTCCGACACCTCGATCCAGTCGGTGTCGTCGTCGAGCAGGATGCCCAGCCAGCCGTACGCCCCGAGGTAGGCGGGCAGATAGAACCGGGAATCCGCGAGCAGAGCCTCCCGCTCCGATGTGTCCGGGATGAAGAGCAGCGACTGGTCGTGGCGGTCCTGGCTGCCCTTGACGCTGCCCCCGTAATTGCCGAACATCTTGCCGCACCGAAATGTCGGCCGCCCGTGCGCGACGACCTCGGTCGTATCGGGCAGAGCCAGCGCGACTTCGCGGACACGCAGCAGATACGGGTCGTCGTCGGAGAACATGATCGGGTGCGGCATGCGGGGCCTCGCTCGGTCGTGATCGGATTCAGAAATCCGCGCTGACAGTTCGTCGTCGGCGGATCACCGCCCATACAACCCCCGCGATCAGCACCGTGTAAAGGACGATCGTGATCGGACTGCTGATCAGCACCATCGGATCGTTGCCGGAGTTGACCATGGCGTCGCGCAGTGAGTACTCCGCGAGTGGCCCGAGGATCACGGCGATCAGCACCGGGGCGATCGGCACGTCGTAGCGTCGCATCACGAATCCGAGCAGGCCCAGCGCCAGCATGATCAGCAGATCGGTGACGCTCGACGCTGCCACGTAGACGCCGAAGGCCGCCAGCAGGGCGATGCCGGCGTACAGGTACGCCTTGGGCACCTTGAGGAGATTTGCCCACAGCGGGGCCATCGGCAGGTTCAGGATCAGCAGCACGACCATCGCGATGAACAAGCTGGCCAGCAATGCCCACACGATCTCCCCGTTGCGCTCGAACAACAGCGGACCGGGTTGCATGCCGTACTGGCGGAACGCGATCAGCAACACCGCAGCGGTGGCCGACGTCGGCAGCCCCAATGCCAGCAGTGCGCCCATCGCGGTACCCGCGGTCGCGTTGCCGGCCGCCTCCGGCCCGGCCACGCCCTCGATGGCACCCTTGCCGAACTGTGAGTCCTTGCGCCGGCGCGCCAGAGTGCGCTCGGCGCCGTAGGACAGGAAGGTCGGCACTTCGGCGCCGCCGGCGGGGATCACGCCGAACGGCACACCGAAACCGGTGCCGCGCAACCAGGCGGGAAGCGCCTGACGGAACTCGCCGCGACTGAGGAAGGGCCGTCCGCCGCTGGAGAGCAGTTGGGCCTCATCGGGTCGACCGATGCGCGAGGCCTGGTAGATCACCTCGCCCAGCGCGAGCAACGCGACGGTGATCACCACGATGTCGATCCCGTCGAACAGTGTGCGGACACCGAAGGTGAGCCGCTCGGTACCGGTCGGCTGATCGATGCCGACCATCGCGATGGCGAGACCGATCGCCAGTCCCGCGAGGCCGCGTACCGCCGAGTCCGACACCACGGTCGAGATCGCGACGAACGCGAACACCGCGAGCGCGAAGAATTCCGCCGGGCCGAATCTGGTCGCCGCATCCGCCATGGCCGGTGCGAAGAACACGACGAGCACGGTCGCGATGATGCCGCCGAGGAACGCGCCGATCGCAGCGGTCGCAAGGGCTTGCGGGGCCCGCCCCGACCGGGCCATACGGTGGCCCTCCAACGACGACGCGATCGCCGTACTGTTGCCCGGCGTGTTCATCAGGATGCCGGCGATGGAGTCGCCGAACAGACCACCGAAATAGACGCCGGCGAACATCGCGAGGGCGCCCAACGGATTCAGGCTCGCGGTCAACGGCAGCAGCAGCGCGACCGCCATGGCCGAACCGAGGCCGGGCAGCACGCCGACAGCCGTCCCCAGCAGGGCGCCGACGAGAACGAACAGCAAGTTGTTGAGCGTGAAGACGTCGCCGAAGCCGGTGATCAGGTTGCTCAGTTGATCCATGGTGTGCTCACCCCAGGATGCCCGGCGGGATGTAGATCCCGAGCAGACCGCTGAACGCCAGTTGGATCACCGCGGCGATACCGAGTCCGCCGAGCACGCTCGCGATGTGGTTGCGGGCACCCAGACCGACAGCGACGATGGCGAACAAGAGGGTCCCGGAGATCAGCCACCCGATCGGCTCGAGTATCAGGATGAACAACAGGACGCCACCGACGACGATCACGACCGACCGCCAATTGCTGGCCTCTGCCGGTGCGTGCCCGTGATCGAGGATCAGGTCGGCCTCGTCGCCGGGGTCGGCCGATGGCGGCCGAGGCGTCGGCCGGAACACGGAGACCGCCATGAGGACCGCCACCACGTAGCAGAGCACGGCGACGATCCACGGGAATGCCTTGGCCCCGAACAGTCCTCCGTCGCCTGCCTCGTCCATCGTGACGATCCCGGCGACCACAACCGTGCCGACCAGAACGAGCACGGCCGGAATGATCAGTTCGCCGTAGTCGCGCCGCGGTGATGCGCTCGGGGTCGCGGTGCCTGAGTCGCCGGTCATACCAAACCCAACTCCTTCGTCAGATCGGTGATCCGCTGCTGTTCGACGTCGATGAACTCCGCGAACACCTCGCCCTGGGCGAAGCTCTCCACCCAACGGTTGATCTCGATCGCCTCCTGCCAGCTCTCGGTCTTGATCATCTCTTCGACGATCGCGATGAGTTCGCTGCGCTCGGAGTTGCTGATCCCCGGGGGTGCGACGAATCCGCGCCAGTTCACCAGGTCGACCTGCGGATAGCCGAGGTCGATCATCGTCGGGACATCCACTCCCGGTAGGGGTTCGGGTGCGACGACGGCCAGCGCGCGCAACCGACCACCGTCGATGAGGTCACGGAAGTCGTTGTAACCGCTGATCCCGACGTTGACGGTGCCGGCCGCCGTGGAGGTGAGCGACAGGGTGAGCTCACCGCCGCCACTGTGCGGGGTGTACACGAGGTCGGTGGGCGCGAGTCCGACCGCCTGCGCCAACTGGGCGGCCACGAGATGGTCGATCCCGCCGGCCGAGCCACCGCCGATCGGGATCGCCGCCGGGTCGCGACGCCACGCCTCGATGAAGTCGTCGAGAGTCTCGTACGGCGACGATTCGGGTACCGCGATGACCTCGAAATCCTCTGCCAGGCGGGTGATCGCGGTGGTGTCGTCGAGGGTGGTGGAGCTGCCGGCCTGGGCGATCCCGCCCAGCATCACCGTGCCCGTGACCATGAGTGTCTGGCCGTCTCCCTCGAGACCCACGAGCTGGGACAGGCCGATGGTGCCACCGGCGCCGGGGATGTTGACCACGTTGACGGTGTTGACGATGCCGTCACTGCGCAGCGCCTGCTGGGATTCGCGTGCGACGAGATCCCACCCACCGCCGACGGCGGCCGGGGCGATCAGGGTCAGCTTCGAGCGCGCACCACCCTCGCTCGACGCCCCGCGGGCCTCGATCACCGCGAGCGTGGCGACGATGACGACGATCACCACGCCGACCGCCTGCAGGGCCCGCTGTCGCGTGGCCGTCGACCCGGAAGCCATCAGCACCACCAACCTCTTGTTCCGCCACACTCGTCCGCCGATCCTGTCACATGTGTGACGCTTGTCACATCGGCTTCGCCGCATTACTGTGAGCCGCGTGACGATCGGCGTGGCGTTCAGCAGAACCCCGGCCGGTCGTGCCGCATTGCGGGTCGCTGCCCGGGAGGCGTCGATCCACCAGACGGAGTTGGTGGTGCTCAACGTGACCGACACCGCGGAGCATGCCGAGGACCGTTCCGCGACAGCGATTGTCGAGGACGAGGTCTCCCGGCAGCTCGCCGCGGGGACGGCTCCGGCGCCCGACTGGCAGGTGGTCAACGAGGCGACCCTCGGGAATCTCGCGGACGTGATCGTGGATCTGGCCACACGCGTCGACGCCGAGTTCCTGGTCATCGGCAGCAAGGAGCGTTCGGCGGTGGGCAAATTGGTGATGGGTTCGACGGTGCGCCAGGTGGTGATGAAGGCACCGATGCCGGTGCTCGTGGTGAAAACCTGAGCCGGTGCAGGTCGCCGGACATGCGTCGACAGCGACGATCTCGACGTGTCGGGGGCCTTCGATAGGCTCATGACGTGGCAGCACAAGGCGACATGTCGGATGTGAGCAGCGAGCTGCGCGAGAAGTGGACCGCGCTGGCCGAGGAGATCCGCGACCACCAGTTCCGCTATTACGTCAAGGACGCGCCGATCATCACCGACGGCGAGTTCGACCGGCTGCTGCGCGAACTGCAGGAGCTGGAGGACGCCCACCCCGAACTCGCAACGCCGGATTCCCCCACGAAGCTGGTCGGTGGCGGCTTCTCGACCGCCTTCACCCCGGTCGACCACCTCGAGCGGATGCTGTCCCTGGACAACGTGTTCGACGCCGACGAGATGCGCGCCTGGGTCGACCGTGTCCATGTCGAGACCGGCCCGGAGGCCGATTTCCTGTGCGAGCTCAAGATCGACGGCGTGGCGCTCTCGTTGGTCTACACCGACGGCACTCTCACCCGCGCGGTCACCCGCGGGGACGGGCGGACGGGGGAGGACGTCACCCTCAACGCGCGCACCATCGACGACGTCCCGCAGCGGCTGACCGAGAACTCCGACTTCCCCATACCCCATGAGCTCGAGGTCCGCGGCGAGGTCTTCTTCCGGGTCGAGGATTTCGAGGCACTCAACGCCTCTCTCGTCGCCGACGGGAAGCCGCCGTTCGCCAATCCTCGGAACTCCGCAGCCGGATCGCTGCGTCAGAAGAACCCGCAGGTGACCGCTCGTCGTCGGCTCCGGATGATCTGCCACGGCATCGGCCATACCGAGGGGTGGCGACCGAAGTCGCTGCACGACGCCTACCTCGCCCTCGGTGCATGGGGACTTCCGGTGTCGGATCACACCACCAAAGTGGGCGGCGCGCAGGAGATCCTGGACAAGGTCGGGTACTGGGGCGAGCATCGGCACGACGTCGAGCACGAGATCGACGGCATCGTGGTGAAACTCGACGACGTCACGCTGCAGCGACGTCTCGGCTCCACGTCTCGTGCGCCCCGCTGGGCAATCGCGTACAAGTATCCGCCGGAAGAGGCGACCACCGAGCTCCTCGACATCAAGGTCGGCGTCGGGAGAACCGGTCGCGTCACGCCGTTCGCGTTCATGGAGCCGGTCCTCGTCGCGGGTTCGACAGTGTCGCGGGCCACCCTGCACAACGAATCCGAGGTCCGCCGCAAGGGCGTGCTGATCGGTGACACCGTCACCATCCGCAAGGCCGGCGATGTCATCCCCGAGGTCCTCGGGCCCGTCGTGGATGTTCGTGACGGCAGCGAGCGCGAGTTCGTGATGCCGACGCACTGCCCGGAATGCGGTACATCGCTGCGGCCCGAGAAGGACAGCGACGCCGACATCCGTTGCCCCAACTCCCAATCCTGTCCGGCGCAGTTACGTGAGCGGCTCTTCCACCTCGCCGGCCGCGGTTCCTTCGACATCGAGGCGCTCGGCTACGAGGCCGCCACCGCGTTGCTGACGTCGGGTGTGCTGACCAACGAGGGGGACCTGTTCTCGCTCACTGCCGACGACCTGACCACGACCGACCTGTTCCGCACGAAGGCGGGTGCCCTGTCGGCCAACGGGAAACGGCTGCTGGCCAATCTCGAAGGTGCAAAGAAGGTTCCGTTGTGGCGTGTGCTCGTCGGACTGTCCATCCGGCACGTCGGGCCGACCGCGGCGCGCGCGCTCGCAACAGAATTCGGCTCGCTGCAGGCCATCGAGGACGCGACAGCCGAGGAACTCGCCGAGGTCGAGGGACTCGGGATAACCCTCGCGCAGAGCATCCGGGACTGGTTCACGGTCGATTGGCATCGGGATGTCGTCGAGAAGTGGCGCGCCGCCGGGGTTTCCATGGAGGACGAGCGGGACGAATCCATCGCCCGGACACTGGAGGGCAAGACGGTTGTGGTGACCGGGTCATTGCAGGACTTCTCCCGCGACGGCGCCAAGGAGGCGATCCTGCAGCGCGGCGGCAAGGCGTCGGGATCGGTCTCGAAGAAAACCGACTACGTCGTCGTCGGCGACTCGCCGGGCACGAAGGCCGCCAAGGCGGAGCAGTTGGGGGTGCCGATTCTCGACGAGGACGGGTTCAAGCAACTGCTGGAGACCGGTGAGGCGGCCACGGGGCCTGACTCAGACGGGGCCTGACTCAGTTGGGGCCTGACTTCAGCTGTCCGCGCGCAACACCGTGCTGACGATCCCGGCCAGATAGCCCAGGCGCGCGATCTCCGACGGGCGGAAGTCGGGCCCGCCGATGCGACCGAGCAGAACTGCCTTCGCGCCGTCGCCCAGTGGTGCGGCGGCCAGCCGGGTGTCCATGTCCTGCCACGCCTCGGGAACCCACTCGGCCGTCTCGTCGAGTTGGGTGGCGCGACCGATCGGCAGCCAGTCCGCCCGGGTCAGTGGGGTCTCCGGGGCCCCGGAGCTGCCGAACAACTGCAGCACGCCACCGCTGGCGCTGGTGATCACCATCGCCCACGAGACCCGCAGAACGCGTGGCGCATTGTCCACCAGCACCTGGAGCCGGTCGTTGTCGGCGGTGGCCACCTGGTCCACCAGCTCCAGCTCGCGGTGGGTGTCCAGCACCCCGGCGTACGGGCGGATCGAGTCGACCCGAACACCCTTCAGCTTCTCTGCCGCGGTGATGAGGCCGTCGGGCAGGGAACCGGGTGCGATGTCGACCACCAGATCATCGACCGCATAGCCCTCTCCACGTTCGACGACCTCGAGGGAGAGGATGTCGGCGCCCACCGATCCGAGCTGGACGGCGAGCAGACCGAGGCTGCCCGGTCGATCCTCGAGGTAGACGCGCAGCAGGTACGACACGCGGGCCATTGTCGCACTGCGCTGTGACCGTCGTGTGACGAGAGGGTCGCGGATGGCGCCGGGGTGCCGATCGGTTGCCGCGATACTGCTGGTGGCCGTGATCCCGGCCGACTACGGTGATCGGCGTGACCGGAACACCGCCGCTGCACGGACTGCATCACGCCGCATTGACGGTGACCGACCTGGCGGCATCCATCGAGTGGTACACCCGAGTCCTCGGGTTTGCCGAGGTGGCACGCTGGACGGCCGGCGGATTGGACAAGGCGCTCCTGAACCGGCCCGACACGCCGCCCATCAGCCTTGTCGCCCACAATGATTCGGCTGTCACCGGCACGTTCGACGAGCATCGGACAGGTCTTGACCACCTGTCGTTCGCCGTCGCCGACCTCGCCGAACTCCAGTTGTGGGTCGCCGTTCTCGATCAACACTCGATCCCGCACGGCGAGATCGTCGAGGGCAGGACCGGGTCGCTCGTGGCATTCCGCGATCCCGACGACATCGCGCTGGAGTTCTACACCCTCGTCTGATCTCCGCGATCGAGATGCGTCATCTCTGTCCGTTGATCGAGTAGCCGCGGACGACCCCGTCCACCCGCTGATCGAGTGCCGCGGGCGGCCCCCTTCACCCGTTGATCGAGTAGCCGCGGGCGAGCTTGCGAGACTGCGGCGTATCGAGATCCCGGTGACGGAGGTCTCGATTCGCTCCTCACTCCGTTCGTCGCACTCGACCAGCGGCTGGAGCCCGACTTCCGCGCGCTCACGGTGTGCGCACGACGCCCCCGACGGTCACCATGGGGCCATGGCAATCGACGACGACCCGCCGTCCGCCGACACGTCGGAGGCCTCCACACAGGTCACCGCGTCGGTGGCACGCCGGATAGCTCCCGGGCGCGAGCACGACTTCGTGAGCTGGACCGACGCGGGAATCGCACTCGCCCGGACCTTCCCGGGCTTTCTCGGCGGCGGGTGGCTGCGGAACTCCCGCATCGACAACGAGTACTACGTGGTCTATCGGTTCGCCGACGAGCAGACGATGGACGACTGGGTGTCGTCGCCGGTGCGCAAGGCGTGGCTCTCCCGCGGTGAGGGTGTCGCGGTCGACTATGCGACGCATCGGCTGTCGGGCATCGAGGGATGGTTCGAGCCGCAACAACATCTGACCCAGGCGGTACGCGTCCACGGTGCGCCACCGCCACGCTGGAAGCAGGCGATCACCATCTGGCTGGGCTTCTTCCCGCTGTCGGTGCTCATCAACGTGCTGGTCATCGGTCATCTCGACGGCGTACCCGTGGTGGTCACCACACTCGTCGCGACCCTCATCAACACGCCGCTCATGGTCTATCTGGTGCTGCCGTGGTTGACCGCTCGGCTGAAACGGTGGCTGCACTGACCTCCGCGTCACGGGACCCGGCACGGCTCCCATAGGCTGGTGGGGATTGCCCAGTCACGGCAAGAATCAGACACGGCAAGAATCAGACACGGCGAGAAAGGACGCGGCATGTCCAGCGGATCAGAGTCGGCGATCTCCCGGGAGGAGGTCGCGCATCTGGCTCGGCTGTCCCGGTTGGCGCTGACCGAGGACGAACTCGATCAGTACGCCCAGCAGCTCGACTCGATCCTGGCGCACGTCGCCCAGGTCGCCGAGGTGGCCGCCGACGACGTCCCCGGCACCGCCCACCCCGCCGAGCTGGCCAATGTGCTGCGCCCCGACGTCGTGGTCCCCGGGTTGACCACCGATCAGGCGCTGTCCGGTGCCCCCCGAGTCGAACAGGACAGGTTCGCCGTCCCACAGATCCTCGGGGAGGAACAATGACAGCGTCGTCCGCTCGCACCGCCGGTGACCTCACCGGGATGACCGCCGCCGATCTGGCCGACAAGATCGCGAACCGCGAGTTGTCGTCGGTCGAGGTCACCCAGGCGCACCTGGACCGGATCGCCGAGATCGACGGGGAACTGGGGGCTTTCCTGCATGTCAGCGGTGCCGAGGCGCTAGTCGCGGCCAAGGCCGCCGACGACTCGATCGCGGCAGGCGAGCAACTCTCGCCGCTCGCCGGCGTCCCGATCGCGCTGAAGGACGTCTTCACCACCGTCGACGCGCCGACGACATGCGGGTCGCGCATTCTGGAGGGCTGGGTGCCGCCGTACGACGCGGCGGTCACCGAACGATTGCGCGCCGCCGGCATCCCGATCCTCGGCAAGACGAACATGGACGAGTTCGCCATGGGGAGTTCGACGGAGAACTCGGCCTACCAGGTGACCCGTAATCCGTGGGACACCAACAGGATTCCGGGCGGCTCCGGTGGCGGCAGCGCTGCCGCTCTCGCCTCATATCAGGCCCCGCTCGCCATCGGCACCGACACCGGCGGCTCCATCCGGCAGCCGGCCGCGGTCACCGCGACCGTCGGTGTCAAACCCACCTACGGCACGGTGTCGCGGTACGGGCTGGTGGCCTGCGCGTCCTCGCTGGACCAGGGTGGCCCGTGTGGCCGCACAGTTCTCGACACCGCGATGCTGCACACCGTGATCGCCGGTCACGATCAGCGCGACTCGACCTCCATCGATGCGCCGGTGCCCGACGTGGTCGGTGCCGCACGCTTCGGGGCGGAACAGGATCTGTCCGGGGTGAAGATCGGCGTCGTGAAAGAGCTGCAGGGCGAGGGATATCAGTCGGGCGTGCTCGACTCGTTCCGCGCGGCGTTGGCGGTGCTCACCGAACGCGGTGCGGAGGTCGTCGAGGTCTCGTGCCCGCACTTCAGCTACGCACTGGGCGCCTACTACCTGATCCTGCCGTCGGAGGTGTCGTCGAACCTCGCACGATTCGACGCGATGCGCTACGGCCTGCGTGTGGGTGACGACGGCACCCACAGTGCCGAAGAGGTGATGGCGCTGACCCGCGACGCCGGATTCGGGCCCGAGGTCAAGCGCCGCATCATGATCGGCACCTACGCCCTGTCGTCGGGCTACTACGACGCCTACTACGGACAGGCGCAGAAGGTGCGGACCCTGATCGCCCGCGATTTCGCTGCCGCGTACGAGAAGGTCGACGTCCTCGTGTCACCCACCACGCCGACAACGGCTTTCGCGCTGGGGGAGAAGGTCGACGATCCGCTGGCGATGTACCTGTTCGACCTGTGCACACTGCCGGTCAACCTGGCCGGTGTGGGTGCGATGTCGGTGCCGTCGGGGCTGTCGGCCGACGACGGCATGCCGGTCGGTCTCCAGATCATGGCGCCGGCCCTCGCCGACGATCGGCTGTACCGGGTCGGCGCGGCCTACGAGGCGGCCCGCGGACCCATCGCGTGACGCGTCAGCCGGCGTCCGACAGACTCGACGTCTGACTCGCGCCGTAACGGTGCCCGACGCCGGGATCCCCGTCGAGTGAGCCCAGCAGGTCGGCGGAGGTCTGCAGGAACCCGATGACCGGAAGCCACGGTGGCTGACGTGCCGGGCGGCCGACGATCCGGGCGTCGTGTGGTTGCCGCGTCGGCCGCCAGATCGACGCCAGGGACCACCGCGGTATCGGGTCGGAGGCGTTCGCGAGGATCACGCGATCCGAGTCGTCGCCGCTGCGACGAGCCACGCTGTCGCCGGGCACCCCGGACAGCACCGTCTCGGTGACCGCGCCCGGTCGTTCGGCAACCGCCCACACCCGCGCGGCCTCCGCGCCGACCGCCCCGACGCTCTGTCCGTACACGTGGACGGCCGGGCGTTCGCCCGGAGCCCGGCCGGCGACCGTGTCGAGGACGGCACGGAGGAGGACGATCGCGCTGTGACCCGCCGCGGACCGGTCCGCGACGAATGTCTGCCACGAGGGACGAGCCGAGTATTGCAACGCCAGCACGTCGACGTCGCCGCCGAAGCGGTCGACATAGCCCCGCACCGCGGACGGATCCACCCACCCCGATCCGGTCGGTACCGCGATCACCACGGCCTCGCGATCCAGACCGCCGTCACCGACCCACCGGGCGACGAGCTCGGCGGCGCGTTGGTCGGCGGAGCCCGCCTCGCCCGGCCCGTACAGCACGCCGGCGGGCGTCGGTGGGGGCTCGGCAGGGCCGTCGTCGGCGCCGGCGGGTAGTGCACCGGCGACGAGCGCGGCGATCATCGCACATCCGACCGCGGTGGTACGGGGAAGCCACACGACCAGCCCGAACACGACCATCGCCGACAGCGCGGACATCACGACCCACTCGGCCCCCACCGGCGGCGCCCCGAGGTCCGACCGCAGGTCGTTCTGCCACGCCCCGCTGATCAGAGCCGCGATCCAGGTCGCGCCGACCCCGCCCGCGGCTGCGGCGACCGCACCCACCGGGGGCACCGGGCGCCGTCGGGCGAGCAGTAGCCCCGTGATGGTCGCCACCGCGACGCATCCGGCCACCAGCGCGGCCGATATCAGCGAGGAACGCGGCAGCCCCGACGGCCACAGTGCCGCCACCGCACCGAACGCCGCCAGGCAGCTGACCAGCGGGTGCGGCAGGCCGACGGACGCCCGTCGTGGAAAACGCAGACGGTCGACAGCGACGTCGGGCGCGGTGATCATCGGGACTGCTCCGTTCCGCGATCCACGAACGCGGCCCAGGAGCGGCCCATCCCGGACGACATGATCTCGGCGGCCGACTCCGGCGAGCCCGGCGGACCGTCGAATTGGCGCCACGTGTTGAGCCGGAGGCCGAGATCCGCGGCGGTTGCTGCGATGTGACAGATGGGAGACGTGCACGACGCGTGCATGCGCTCGACGAGCATCCGATCCAGCCTCAGTCGCGCCCACCCGCCTAGCCGCAGCCCTGACCGGTCGGCAAACCGCAGCACATCGTAGCCGAAGTCGTGTGTGCGGCAGAGGATCTCAAATCGATCGGGGAGAGGTACGGGTGACGAGCACCCGCCGTCGGGATCGATCGGGTAGCCCCGGTCCACTTCGGGTCGATAGCCGAACTCCGCCGCGAACCCGGCGGGCAAGAGCTCCGCCGCCCGGTCGTGTCGGTCGGTGGTGAGATCCCAGACGATCCGTCCCGCCGGCGTCGCGAGATCCGCTCGGACCGGGGCGAACTCGACCCGTCCATCGGGACCGGCGACTGCGGGCTGCGCCTGCGACGTCGCGACGGTCGCCCCGAGAAGTGTTGTGACCGAGAGCAGGAGAACGAGAGTCAGACGCAGGCGGCGGTATCGACGCCGGGGAATGCGGTGCTGTGTCATGGACTAGAAGGTGTCAATCGGGAGCGCCCGCCCACATCGGTCGGGGCAGTGAACCGGGAGGAGTCCGTTGGGTGCGGAGGACGCGGCCGATCTCACCCTGGGGGTGACGGCGGAATCCCCCGAAAGTATGAGGACGGGCGGTGGTCGGGCGACCTACGGTGTGGGCGAGGTGATGACGATGTTCCGACGTGTGCGATCCCTGGCGGCGACGGCAGGTGCGGCGACGATGCGTGGCGTCCGCGAGATGCCGGCGGCGCAGGATCCGGGTGTGCAGCGGTATGTGAGTTCGCCGGTCAACTGGTTCTTCCTGCTGGTCGCGCTGATCCTGTTCGCGGTTTCCTGGCCGACGCTGGTGATGACGCATTCGATGCCGGACTACGCCCTGCCGGTCGCGGCGGCGTTCGCGTCGCTACCGGTCGCGCTGGCCTGGGCGGCACCGGTCACCGGATGGGCCATCTCGGTGGTCTCCGCGCAGTTGATCGGGCTGCTGGTGCCGACGGTCAACGGGTGGCCGTGGTCGATCCAGGTGACCCACATCATCTCGTTGCTGGTCCTGACCTTCTTCGCCTACCTGCGCTGCTCGTTGCGATGGGTTCCGGTCGTGTGGGTCAGCACGGTCATCGTGTTCGTACTCGCCGCGCCGGCCGAAGCCCGCGCCGGGTGGGCGTTCGGTCTCACCGTTCTGGCGGTGGTGGTGGCGTTGCTGCGGATCCTGCTCAACTCTCGACGCCAACTCGCTGAGAGCGCGGAGCAGACTGAGTTGGTCGAATCGCAGAAAGCGATCCTGCAGGAGCGGGCGCGCATCGCCCGTGACCTGCATGACGTTGTCGCGCACCGGATGTCGGTCGTCGTCGTGATGGCGCAGACGGCCCGGTACCGACTCGGCGACGTCAGCGACGAGGCGGCCGCCGAGTTCGACGCGATCGCGGTCTCGGCGCGCGCATCACTCGACGAGGTGCGCCAGTTGCTCGGTGTCCTACGCACCGACGGCGAGGCGTCCGCCGCACCCAACCCCGGTCTCGACGACGTCCCGGCGCTGGTGACACAGACCCGGATGACCGGTGCCGCCGTCGACCTCTCCGATCTGGTCGATCACGAGAAGGTCGGCGCGGCAGCGGGTCTGGTGATCTATCGCATCGTGCAGGAGAGCCTCGCGAACGCCACGCGCCACGCGCCGGGCGCCCGGGTCGACATCACGATCAGTCCGACTGCCGATGGCGCGGTCGAAGTGTGCGCGCGCAATTCCGCGCCCACCGGCGAGCCGGTCCGGCTTCCCGGACCCGGCACGGGTATTCCGGGGATGGTCGAGCGCGCGGCCGCGGTCGGCGGAGTGCTGACCACCGAGCCGACCGCCGACGGCGGCTTCGTGGTCCGTGCCGTCATCCCACCCCACCACGTCGGCGCGCTGGGCGCCGTCGGGTCGGTGCCGACCGTCGGCGAATAGGCTGTCGGTGTGGCTGTGACGGTGGTGGTCGTCGACGATCAGGCAATGGTCCGGCAGGGATTCTCGGCATTGCTCGGGGCCCAACCCGACATCTCGGTGCTCGGCGATGCGGCCGACGGGGTCGACGCCGTCGACCTCTGCGCCCGGGTCCGGCCCGATGTGGTGCTGATGGATGTGCGCATGCCGCGCAAGGACGGACTGCGGGCGGCCGAGGAGATCCTGCGCTCGGCCTCGGGCCGATCCGACCCGACGCGCGTGCTGATGTTGACCACTTTCGACATCGACGACTACGTCTACGAGGCATTGCGCATCGGCGCGTCCGGGTTCATGTTGAAGGATGCCCCCGCGGACGAACTCGTCCGTGCCGTGCGCGTCGTCGCCGCCGGTGAAGCGTTGCTCGCGCCGTCGGTGACCCGGCGGTTGATCGCGGAGGTCACCTCGCGCCGATCCCGCACACCGCGCAGTCGGGCGGCCGAGCAACTCACCCCACGTGAACGCGAGGTGCTCGACCTGGTGTCCGACGGCCGGTCCAATGGCGAGATCGCCGAGCAGTTGTTCGTGTCCGAGCAGACCGTCAAGACCCACGTCAGCAGCGTGCTCGGGAAGCTCGGCCTGCGGGATCGAGCCCAGGCCGTCGTCTTCGCCTACGAGAACGGACTCAAGTGAGTGGCTCGCCGACACCGAACGTTCACCTGGCAAACGCGTCAGGTGATGGCGACACCCGGCGCGGCGACGCCCCGCCAACTAGATTGATTGGGAACGTTGCACAGGTGGTCGACAGGGAGGTTCCACGGCGATGGCCAAGAGGTTCGGCATTCTCACCAGCGGCGGTGATTGCCCTGGACTGAACGCGGTGATCCGCGGAGCGGTTCTCAAGGGTGGAACTGTCTACGGACATGAGTTCGTCGGCTTCAAGGACGGCTGGCACGGCCTGGTGTACGGCGACATCGTGGAACTCAATCGCGCATCCGTGCGCGGTCTGTCGCACGAGGGCGGAACCATCCTGGGTACCAGTCGATTCGGGCCCTACCAAGAGCCGGACGGCGGCCCGGACAACATCAAGAAGGTCCTGAAGAATCTCGGGATCGACGGGGTCATCGCTCTCGGCGGCGAGGGGACGGCCTCGGCGTCCAAGCGTCTGTTCGAGGACGGGATCAACATCGTCGGCGTCCCCAAGACGATCGACAACGACATCGATGCCACCGACTACACCTTCGGTTTCAACACCGCGGTGGAGATCGCCACCGAGGCCATCGACCGGTTGCGCACCACCGGCAACTCACACAAGCGGTGCATGGTGCTCGAGGTGATGGGCCGCCACGCCGGCTGGATCGCCCTGCATTCCGGGATCGCCGGCGGCGCCCACGCGATCCTGATTCCCGAGCAGCCCGAGAGCCTCGACCAGATCTGCGCGTGGGTGACCGGCGTTCGCTCCCGTGGCCGCTCCCCGATGGTGGTCGTGGCCGAGGGTTTCAAACTCCCCGACATGAAGGAGGAGTACTCGGTCAAGGGCCTCGACGGTTTCAACCGTCCGCGACTCGGCGGGATCGGCGAAGTGCTCGCCCCGCTCATCGAGGAGCGCACCGGTATCGAGACCCGCTCCACCGTGCTCGGCCACATCCAGCGCGGCGGCGTCCCGAGCGCCTATGACCGCGTGCTGGCCACCCGGTTCGGGATGGCGGTCGCCGACCTGGTCGCGGACCGGGCGTGGGGCAAGATGGTCGCGCTGCGCGGCACCGACATTGTCCGGATCACCTTCGACGAAGCACTCGCCAACCCCAAGCAGGTGCCCGCGGACCAGTATCAGGAGATCCGCGTCATCTTCGGATGACGGGACGGATCAGACGGTGTTCGGCGGGTACGCGGTCGGGTAGGTCGTCGGCAGGGTCGGCTTCGGCTCACGCGGAATGATCAGCCACAGCACCAGATAGAGCAGCACCTGGGGTCCCGGCAACAGGATCGACGCCACGAACAGGACCCGGATCACGGTCGCGTCCCACCCGAACCGCTTGGCGAGGCCGCCGCAGACACCGCCCAGCCAGGCGTCGTCGCGGGAGCGCATCAATCGTGTGGGTGCGGGAGCAGTGGTGGTCATGGTCGGTTCCTTTCTTCTGACCACGACGCTACGCATCGCCACGTGTGAGGGCATCGGGGATGACCCTGATCTCCTCCCCGGTTTCCGCCCGGGGGAGTCGGCGACCCGCGCCGCCACGCTCCCGGCGGCCCCATAAGATGGCAAGCATGACTGCCGCTGCCACCGAACTGCTCGATTACGACCAGGTCATCGCAGAATTCGATCCAGTCCTCGGTCTCGAGGTGCACGTCGAACTCGGCACCGCGACCAAGATGTTCTGCGGCTGCCCGACCGCGTTCGGCGCCGAGCCGAACACGCAGGTGTGTCCGGTGTGCATCGGACTGCCGGGTTCGCTGCCGGTCGCCAACGTGAAGGCGATCGAGTCCGCGATCCGGATCGGCCTGGCCCTCAACTGCTCGATCCGGCCGTCGAGCGTGTTCGCTCGCAAGAACTACTTCTATCCTGATCAGCCCAAGAACTATCAGATCTCCCAGTACGACGAACCGATCGCCTACGACGGGTACCTCGAGCTGCTACTACCCGACGGCACACCGTGGCGCGTGGAGATCGAGCGCGCACACATGGAGGAGGACACGGGCAAGTCGTTGCACATCGGCGGGTCCGGACGAATCCACGGTGCCAGCCACTCGCTGCTCGACTACAACCGCGCCGGCGTGCCGCTCGTGGAGATCGTCACCAAGCCCATCGTCGGGGCCGGTGAACGCGCGCCGGAGGTTGCCCGGGCCTACGTCACCGCCCTGCGGGATCTGTTGAAGGCACTCGACGTGTCCGACGTCCGGATGGATCAGGGCTCCCTGCGGTGTGACGCCAATGTCTCGTTGATGCCCAAGGGCGCCGCGGAGTTCGGCACACGCACGGAGACGAAGAACGTCAACTCCCTCAAGAGTGTCGAGGTCGCGGTGCGTTACGAGATGCGCCGACAGGCAGCGGTGCTCACCGCCGGTGGGGAGATCGTCCAGGAGACACGGCACTTTCACGAGGCCGACGGCACCACGTCGCCGGGTCGGCGCAAGGAGACCGCCGAGGACTACCGCTACTTCCCGGAGCCCGACCTGCCGCCGGTGCAGCCGGACAAGTCCTGGATCGACGAGCTGGGCACGACATTGCCGGAGATGCCCTGGGTGCGGCGCGCGCGTATCCAAGGCGACTGGGGCGTCTCCGACGAGGTGATGCGCGACCTGGTCAACGTCGGCGCGATCGACCTGGTCATCGCAACCGTCGACGCCGGTGCCGGTGTGGAGGCGGCCCGTGGCTGGTGGGTGTCGTTCCTCGCCCAGCAGGCCAACAGCCGCGAGACCGACCTCGCGGACCTGCCGATCACTCCCGCCCAGGTGGCGACGATCATCGGTCTCGTCGACGAGGGCAAGCTGACCACCAAGCTGGCCCAGCAGGTGGCCGTCGGTGTGCTCGACGGGGAGGGCGAACCGGAACAGGTCGTCGCCGACCGCGGTCTCGAGGTGGTCCGCGACGACTCGGCTCTGCAGACGGCCGTCGACGAGGCGCTCGCCAACAACCCCGACATCGCCGAGAAGATCCGCGGTGGCAAGGTGGCTGCGGCCGGCAAGATCGTCGGTGATGTGATGAAGGCGACGCGCGGGCAGGCCGACCCCGCCCGGGTCAAGGAACTGGTACTCGCCGCCTGTACCTGAGCGACGCCGTTCCTGAGCTAGGTGCGGTCCTCCGACGATGAGGGCGGCAGCCACCGGACCACCCGGTCGTCGGTGCTGACCGGCCGGCCGGAGGTGCGGTTGACCGTGGCGAACTGAAGGACGCCGTTCTCCAACGCGACCATGCGCCCCAGCGCGCCATAGCGTTTCTCCAGCACAACCGCCGGAGGCGTGATGGCGGGCTGCTCGCCGGTCGGTTCGCTGAGCGCCTCGATGCGCTGGGTGCGCGTCGTGGATACGAAGATGGCCCCGGAGGTGACCGCGCACCCGGCGATCTGCGGGCGGTCGGGCCAGGTCCAGAGAACCTTCGGTCCGGACTGTTCCAACACCTGCACCCGGTCCTCCGTGGCGGTCTGGTCGGCGACATACACGGTCCCGGTGGTGGCGCTCGGACAGAGCGACACGGTGGAGCCCAGACCGGACGCCAGCACGCGCGGCGGCGGGTTGGCGCCCGAGCGGAACGACGTCACCGCGAGGATTTTGCCCGCGAGTGACGACGGATCCGTGGCCGCGGCGGGACTGCCCGCGTTGCCCGTCGCCACGATCAGCTCGCCCGGAGTCCGGAAGTACATCGAACCCATGTTGCCGGTGGCGCCCTTCGGGATGCCGACGAGAATCGGCTTGGGGACGTCGTTGGGCGCCAGACGCACGATGCGGTTGTCCGCCGGAGTGGTGATCAGTGCGTAGATGAGGCGATCCTGGTCGTACGTGGGGGAGAAGGCGAAGTCGATCAACCCGCCGTCGCCGGATGCATCAACCGGTGCCGTCGCCAGAACTCGGTGCGGCCCATACCGTTTGGTGGTGATGATCTTGCCGGTGGTGCGTTCGGCGACCACCGTGACCTCGCCACGGTCGTCTCCGGGCATCACGGACCCCGTCGACTGCAGGCAGGTGGCGATCACGGCCGGGTCCGGGTCGACGCACGGACCCGGCGGGGGAGGTGCGGGCGGTTCGGTGGGCGACGGGCGGGGCTGCTCCTGGCGGGCCGGCGACTCGTTGTTGGCGCTCCACGCGCCCGCGTCCTGCGCCCGGTCCTGCTCGGTGAAATCCGCGCAACCGGAGGCGGTGATCACGAGCAGACCCAACGTCGCCCCGACCAGCGCGCGAGTCGCGCGGGTGCGCCGCGGCGCTGCCGACCGCTGACGGTCGCCCCCTGACCTCGGCCACCCCATGCGCATGCCACCCAGCGTAGGCGATCGTTTCCGACTCACCGCGCGCTGCTCGGCCCGCCCCACGGGCACTGCGCCTACAGTCGGAGGCGTGAGCGAACGTGACCCGGCCGCGGGCGGCGGCTCCAGTCCGTACGACGAACCCACGGGTGAGATCGACCTCGGTGAGGCCGGGGCGCAGCGACGGCGACGGATACCCACCGAGGAGCGCGACACCTTCTACGCCCGGCATGCGAACCCAGGGCCTGGGGGCGCCTCCCGGGTCGACGACCTCGACGACATAGAACCCGACGAGGTGGCGACCCGGTCGATGACGGCGGACCCGAACGGGCCGGCGACCCCGACTCCGCCGCAGAGCCCGCGCACTGCACCGCCCGAGGCGGACCCGACCCCGCCGACCGAGGCGATCGACCGGCGTCCGCCCGGTGCGGTCGAGGGGCGTGAACCGGCCGCCGACGATCCGACCGCACGATTCGCGGTACCTGCCGCGGATGCGGGAACGACACCGTTCGCCGCGGCCGACGACCGTGACCCGTTGCCGCCGACGCCGACCCCGACCGAGGCGTATCTGCCGCCGACCGAGGGCTATCGGGCGTCGTCCGAACCGTATCCGGCGACCGAGGCATACGCGGCCGTGCCGTCCGACGATCCCGTCGGCTACGAGCAGCGCGACGCCCCGGTCGGCGACGAGCGACTGCGATCGGTCGAGGAGGATCTCGCTGATGCCGAGCGCCGCGCCCGGCGCGGCACCATCGACCTGGGCCTGCTCCTGCTGCGATGTGCGGTCGGGGTGATCGCGATGGCCCACGGTGCGCAGAAGTTGTTCGGCTGGTGGAACGGGCCGCGACTCTCCGGCTTCGAGGACATGCTCGTCAACGACGCGAACCCGGCGATCGGGTTCGCGGCTGATGCGGCGCGGCCACTGGCGATCGTCGGCGCACTGTCGGAGACCCTGGGCGGACTGCTGCTGGTGATCGGGCTCTTCACGCCACTGGCCGCGTCCGCGGTGCTCGGCGTGATGTTGGTCGCGGCGGCCTACAAGGCGACGCTCGCCGGCGGCGTGTGGTTCTTCGCGACCGGCGGCGGTGGCCCGGGCATCGAATACGAGTTGCTGTTGGCGGTCTGCGCGGCGGCCATCATCCTGACCGGCCCCGGCCGGATCTCCATCGACGCCCCCCGCGGCTGGTCCCGGCGTCCGGCGTGGGGCTCGGTGGCGATGCTGGTGGTGGGTATCGGCGCCGCCGTCGCGGTGTGGTTGATCTTCAACGGGACCAACCCGTTCGAGTCGCCGGGCAACCCGACCGGCTGACCGCGGCGCGGGGAGAGTGTCGGGTCAGTCGACGGACCGGACCGCCCCGCGGTCTGCCGAGGTGGCCAGCTTCGCGTACGCCCGCAGCGCCGTGGTGACCGGACGCTGACGCTCCTTCGGTTGCCACGGGCGCTCCGAGGCCTCCATCTTGGCGCGCCGCTCGGCGAGAACGTCGTCGTCGATCAGCACCTCGAGCCGACGCGTCGCGACGTCGATCAGCACCGGGTCGCCGTCCTCGATCAGGCCGATCGCGCCGCCGGAGGCGGCCTCGGGCGACATGTGCCCCACCGAGAGACCCGACGAACCGCCCGAGAAGCGGCCGTCGGTGACGAGCGCACACTTGCGGCCCATCCCGGTGCCCTTCATGAAGGCGGTCGGATGCAACATCTCCTGCATCCCCGGACCGCCGGACGGGCCCTCGTACCGCACGACGAGGACCTCGCCGGCCTGGATGGTCTTCGACAGGATCACCTGGACCGCTTCCTCCTGGCTCTCGACGACACGCGCCGGACCCTCGAAGTGCCACAGGTCCTCATCGATGCCGGCCGTCTTGAGGACCGCGCCATCGGGTGCCAGGTTGCCGCGCAACACACACAGACCACCCTCGACCGTGTAGGCGTGCTCGAGGTCGCGGATACACCCGCCCGCCGCGTCGGTGTCCAGCGAGTTCCACCGGTTGGCGGTGGAGAACGGCGTGGTCGTGCGCACTCCGCCGGGTGCCGCGTGGAAGAGTTCGAACGCCTCGGGAACGGCCGAGCCGCCGCGGATGTCCCAGTCGTCGAGGAACTGTGCGATCGACGGACTGTGCACGGTGGAGGCGGTGTCGTCGATCAGTCCGGCACGACGCAGCTCGCCGAGGATCGCCGGGATGCCGCCCGCGCGGTGCACGTCCTCCATGTGATAGTCGGAGTTCGGCGACACCTTCGACAGACATGGCACGTTGCGGCTGATCTGGTCGATGACCGACAGGTCGAAATCGGCCACCTCACCCTCCTGTGCGGCGGCGAGGATGTGCAACACCGTGTTGGTGGAGCCGCCCATCGCGACGTCGAGCGCCATGGCGTTCCGAAACGCCGTGGCCGAGGCGATGTTTCGCGGCAGCACGGACTCGTCGTCGTCGCGGTACCAGCGGGTGGCCGCCTCGACGACGACGCGCCCCGCACGGTCGAACAGCGCGCGGCGTGCCTCGTGGGTGGCGAGGGTGGATCCGTTGCCCGGCAGCGCGAGTCCGAGCGCCTCGGTGAGGCAGTTCATCGAGTTCGCGGTGAACATGCCCGAACACGATCCGCAGGTGGGGCAGGCCGACCGCTCGACCTCGCTGAGCCCCTCGTCGTCGACGGCGCTGTTGGCCGATGCCGAGATGGTGGTGATGAGGTCCGATGACGGATGGGCGACGTCGCCGACGACGACGGCCTTCCCGGCCTCCATCGGACCACCCGACACGAAGACGGTGGGGACGTTGAGCCGCATCGCGGCGTTCAGCATCCCGGGAGTGATCTTGTCGCAGTTGGAGATACACACCAGCGCGTCTGCGGTGTGGGCGTTCACCATGTACTCGACCGAGTCGGCGATGATCTCGCGGCTCGGCAACGAGTACAGCATCCCGCCGTGACCCATGGCGATGCCGTCGTCGACCGCGATGGTGTGGAACTCCCGCGGCACACCGCCGGCCGCCCGGACCGCGTCGGCGACGATCTCCCCGACATCCTTGAGGTGTACATGGCCCGGCACGAACTGGGTGTAGGAGTTCGCGATCGCGATGATCGGCTTCCCGAAGTCGTCGTCGGTCATACCGGTGGCGCGCCACAGTGAGCGGGCGCCGGCGGCTTCGCGTCCGACGGTGGTGGTCCGGGACCTCAGAGCTGGCATCGCGATGTACCTCGATCGATTCGATCACCCCGCACGCGCGGGACGGTGGGACTGGGCGTGACGTCGACGACCACCTGCCGGTCCGTCGGCACCACGCCGACCGAGGCTACTCCGCTGTGACCTGCGTGAACAAACCGTATTCGGCGCGGCGTACCTCAGATCCCCAGTACCGCTTTGGCGATCGTGAAGTAGATGATCAGCCCGGTCGCGTCGCAGAACGTGGAGATGAACGGGGTCGAGAACACCGCCGGGTCGACCCCGATCGTCTTCGCGACCAGTGGCATGACGCCTCCCGCCGTCGCCGCCATCGTGCAGACCGACAGAATCGTCAAACCGATCACCGTTCCGATGTCGAGGTCGTAGGCGACCCAAGCGACGGCGAAACCGACGAGGCCGAGCCCGGCGCCGAGGGTGAACCCCACCCGCACCTCCTTGGCGGCGACCCGGGCCACGTCTCGGGGGATGACGTCGGACACTGCGAGCGCCCGGGTGACGGTGGTGGCCGCCTGCGATCCGGTGTTGCCACCGATTCCGGTGAGCAACGGGATGAACAGGGCCAACGCGACCATCTGTTCGAGAGTCCCCTCGAAGAACTCCAGGACGTTGACGGTGAGGATCGCCGACACCGCCAGCACGAACAGCCACACGATCCGCGCCCGGGTGATGGACCACACAGACGAGACCAGGTAGGGCTCGTCGAGCGGTTCGCGAGCGCCGGCCCGTGCTTCGTCGACGTCGCGCGCCTGCTCGATGACCTCCACGGCGTCGTCGAGGGTGAGGACACCGACGAGGCGGTTGTCGTGATCGATGACGGGCATGGCGAGGATGCCGCGGTCGATGCACCGCTGGGCGGTGGCCTCGGCGTCGTCATCTGCGGCGGCGAAGACGGGCCGCTTCATGATGGTGGTGATCGTGGTGTCCGGGGCGGTCAGCAGCAGGTCGCGCAGGCTCACCACCCCGCGCAGGTCGCGCGACCGGTCGATGACGGGAACGGTGTAGATCGTCTCCGCATCGTGGCCGCGGTCTCTGACCCGGACGAGGGTGTCGGCCACCGTCTCGTCGTCGTAGCCGTGAACGAACTCGGGGCTCATCCGCCGACCGACGGAGCGCTTGGGATATCCGAGGACGACGCCGGTCATCTCGCGCTCGGCGGGCGGCAGCTGTTGGATGAGACTCCGGGCGACCGAGGCCGGTAGCTCGTCGAGCAGTTCGGCCCGGTCATCGGGTTCGAGGTTGTCGAACGCCTCGGCGACCTCTGCGGTACCCAGGTCGGCGATCAGATGGCGCTGGGCATGCGGCGGGAGGTCGTCGAAGACGTCGACCGCCAGTTCCTTCCGCAGCACCCGGAAGGCGATGACCCGCCGACTGCGGGGGAGATGCTCCAGCACCTCGGCGATGTCGGCGTGGGGAAGTGTCGCCAGCGTGGCGGCGGTCGCCGCGAGATCGCCCGAACCGATGAGGGCGTCGACGGTGCTGATCTGGGAGGTCGGCATTCGCCACACGGTAGAAAGATCCGGTGAACGCCACGTGGCGTGAGTCGGAAGTGGGGGGTCTCTGGCGCAGATTTACTCGCGAGACGTCCCGTGTCGATCACTCGTCGGGGATGGCGAACGGGTCCGGGATTCGGCCTCGGCTGGCCACCGAGAGTTGTGGGAGGTCGTCGAATCCGATCGCGGGCAGCTTGACCCGCGCGCCCGACATGGTGACCGCTCGCACCGCGCTCCACCGCGGGAACTGCAGACCTTCGAGATCGGTCCAGGCCACATCGCGTGTCCCGAAGGTGTGGACCGCGTGCAGACCGTCCTCGGTCACCACGGTGCGCACATGGCGAATCCACCACGCCAGGATGAACGGGATCACGAGCGTCCAGCCGAGCCAGACCAGCGACGTACCCGAGAGGATGATCGTGACGACCGCCATCATCGGAACCGTGAAGTACGCGAGCCCGTTGATGCGGAAGACGACAGGAAGCGTGACAGCGGCTTCGTCGGATCCGGCATCCGACGGAGCCGCCTCGGACTTGGGTGCGTCGGACTTCCCGGTGTCGGAGTTCGCTGTCTCGGACTCGGAAGGATCGGCGTTGGCATCGTCGGCGGGGTCGGTTGGCACGCCGCCATTGTGCCAATGAGGCCTTCCGGCTCCGCCCACGGGGACATCATCGGGCTCCGCCCACAGGGCGACATCACCTGTGCTTTCCCACAATGTGGGACGCCAGGGTCCGGAGTTTGACTCTGCTCAGGGCGCAGTCTTACCGTGAGCACGTGATGCAGCACGAGATTCTCGTAGTACTCGGCCGGCGCGTCGTCGCCTGACCGGTCACTTCGTAGACCCTCAAGCATCGACGCGCCACCCTCGAACAGCCCAGCTGTCGGGGGTTTTTTCTTGTCAACTCAACGAAACACAGAACAAAAGGACCGTGCAGTGAGCGCACCAACAGCACGTACCGACGGCACGCGGACACCCGCGCACCAGGCGGGGCCGCGTCAACAATCGTCAACGGGTCAGAACCTGCGGGCGGTAGGGCAGCACACGGTGGCACCCGAGCGTGTCAGCGGAGCGCAGTCGGTGGTTCGTTCGCTCGAGGAGATCGGCGTCGAGATCGTCTTCGGCATCCCCGGTGGCGCGGTCCTACCGGTGTACGACCCGCTGCTCGACTCGCCGAAGGTCCGTCACGTGCTCGTCCGTCACGAGCAGGGCGCGGGCCATGCCGCCACCGGCTACGCGCAGGTGACCGGTCGCGCCGGCGTGATGATGGCGACGTCGGGACCGGGCGCCACCAACCTGGTGACCCCGCTCGCCGACGCCCAGATGGACTCCGTTCCGGTGGTTGCCATCACCGGCCAGGTCGGCCGCGCCCTGATCGGCACCGACGGGTTCCAGGAGGCCGACATCTCCGGCATCACGATGCCGATCACGAAGCACAACTTCCTGGTGAACAATGCCGCCGACATCCCGCGGGTGATCGCCGAGGCTTTCCACATCGCCGAGAGCGGCCGCCCCGGTGCGGTTCTCGTCGACATCCCGAAGGACATCCTGCAGAGCCAGACCACCTTCTCGTGGCCCCCGCAGATCGACCTGCCCGGCTACCGTCCGGTCACCAAGCCGCACGGCAAGCAGGTGCGTGAGGCCGCGCGACTGATCCAGTCGGCGAAGTCGCCGGTGCTGTACGTGGGCGGCGGCGTCATCAAGGCCAACGCGTCCGAGGAACTGCGTGAACTGGCCGAGCTGACCGGAATCCCGGTGGTCACCACGCTGATGGCGCGCGGGGCATTCCCGGACAGCCATCAGCAGCACCTGGGCATGCCCGGTATGCACGGCACCGTCGCCGCGGTCGCGGCTCTGCAGCGCAGCGATCTGCTGATCACGCTCGGTGCGCGGTTCGACGATCGTGTCACCGGTCAGCTGTCGTCGTTCGCGCCGGATGCCAAGGTCATCCACGCCGACATCGACCCGGCGGAGATCGGCAAGAACCGGCATGTGGACGTGCCGATCGTCGGTGACTGCCTCGCGGTCATCAGCGATCTCATCGAGACCATCCGCAACGAGCGGGCGACCACCACGGCGGCACCGGATCTCACCGCATGGTGGCGTTATCTCGACGGCATCCGCCGCACCTATCCGCTGAGCTATGACCGTCAGGCCGACGGCTCGATGTCGCCGGAGTTCGTCATCTCGGCCATCGGCAAGGCAGCCGGTCCCGATGCGGTCTACTGTGCCGGCGTCGGCCAGCACCAGATGTGGGCAGCGCAGTTCATCTCCTACGAGAAGCCCCGGACGTGGCTCAACTCCGGTGGTCTCGGCACGATGGGCTACGCGGTCCCGGCCGCGATGGGCGCCAAGATGGCCGCGCCCGACACCGAGGTGTGGGCGATCGACGGTGATGGCTGCTTCCAGATGACCAACCAGGAACTGGCCACCTGTGCGATCGAGGGCATCCCGATCAAGGTCGCCCTGATCAACAACGGCAACCTCGGCATGGTCCGTCAGTGGCAGACCCTCTTCTACGAGGAGCGCTACTCGAACACCGACCTGTCCACCCACTCCCGGCGCATCCCGGACTTCGTCAAGCTGGCCGAGGCGTTGGGGTGCGCGGCCTTCCGGGTCGAGCAGGAGTCCGACGTGGACGAGGTGATCGCCAAGGCCCGCGAGATCAACGACCGCCCGGTGGTGATCGATTTCATCGTCGGCGCCGACGCGCAGGTGTGGCCGATGGTGGCCGCCGGCACCGGCAACGACGAGATCATGGCCGCCCGCGACATCCGACCGCTGTTCGACGACGACGAATCCGCATCGGACACGCCCGACATCCACGACGCGATGGGCCGCACCGACGCGGCCGTGCTGGCAGAGAAGGACGAGAAGTGAGTACTACCCACACCCTCAGTGTCCTGGTCGAGGACCGCCCGGGCGTGCTCGCCCGAGTCTCGGGCCTGTTCTCCCGCCGCGGCTTCAACATCGAATCGCTCGCCGTGGGACCGACCGAGCTCAAAGGGATCTCGCGGATGACCATCATGGTGACCGTCGACGACTTCCCCCTCGAGCAGGTGACCAAGCAGCTGAACAAGCTGATCAACGTGATCAAGATCGTCGAGCAGGACCCGGAGAGCTCCGTCTCCCGAGAACTGATGATGATCAAGGTCCGGTCGGACTCCGCCGTGCGGTCCGAGGTCATCGAGGTGGTGAACCTGTTCCGCGCCAAGGTCATCGACGTCTCCCCGGAGTCGCTGACCATCGAGGCGACCGGAACGAGCGAGAAGCTCGAGGCGCTGCTGCGGATGCTCGACCCGTATGGCATCCGGGAGATCGCCCAGTCGGGCGCGGTGACACTCGGACGGGGACCCAAGAGCATGTCGGCGAACCGCTGACACGCTCGGAGAACACACATCCCTTGGGTGACAAGCGATCCCGAGGGCAACGAAAATCGAAGGGAAGCAACTGTGGCGATCGAACTGTTCTACGATGACGACGCCGATCTGTCGATCATCCAGGGTCGCAAGGTCGCGGTGATCGGCTACGGCAGCCAGGGCCATGCCCACTCACTGTCGCTGCGCGACTCCGGAGTCGAGGTCGCGGTCGGTCTGCGTGAGGGCAGCAAGTCGCGCGAGAAGGCTGCCGAGCAGGGCCTCAAGGTCCTGTCCGCCGCCGAGGCCGCCGAGTGGGCCGACGTCATCATGATCCTGGCGCCGGACACCTCGCAGGCCAAGATCTTCACCGAGGAGATCGAGCCGCATCTGAAGGACGGCGACGCCATCTTCTTCGGGCACGGTCTGAACATCCACTTCGACCTGATCAAGCCGGCTGAGAACATCACCGTCGGCATGGTCGCGCCGAAGGGCCCCGGCCACTTGGTGCGCCGGCAATTCGTCGACGGCAAGGGTGTGCCGTGCCTGATCGCGGTCGACCAGGACCCGAAGGGTGAGGGCCAGGCGCTCGCACTGAGCTACGCCAGCGCGATCGGTGGTGGCCGTGCCGGCATCATCAAGACCACCTTCAAGGAAGAGACCGAGACCGACCTGTTCGGTGAGCAGGCCGTGCTCTGCGGCGGCACCGAGGAACTGGTCAAGACCGGCTTCGAGGTCATGGTCGAGGCCGGATATGCCCCGGAGATGGCCTACTTCGAGGTGCTGCACGAGCTCAAGCTGATCGTCGACCTTATGTACGAGGGCGGCATCGCGCGGATGAACTACTCGGTGAGCGACACCGCGGAGTTCGGCGGCTACCTGTCCGGCCCGCGTGTCATCGACTCCGACACCAAGGAGCGGATGCGCGGCATCCTGCGTGACATCCAGGACGGCACCTTCGTCAAGCGCCTCGTCGCCAACGTCGAGGGCGGCAACAAGGAACTCGAAGACCTCCGCAAGCGCAACGCCGAGCACCCCATCGAGGTCACCGGCAAGAAGCTGCGCGACCTGATGAGCTGGGTGGATCGGCCGATCACCGAAACCGCCTGAGCCGGATAGCTCACCGAGGCCGTGGGCCCCACGTCACCGCGACGTGGGGCCCACGCTCGTCTGATCCAGCAGGGCCGGCGCACGCCGATCGACGAGCCGGAACAGCGCGGCCAGTACAGCGCCCAGGATCAGCACCACGACCGCGTTGAGAAGGGCTCGCGCGTAGCCGATCTCGGTCACGTCGAGGAACGGATACGGGTACCAGTCGACGAACGCGCCCCGGACGAACGTGTAGAGCAGCCAGGCGACCGGCCATGCGAACGCCCAGCCGATGACGGCCGGACCGAATTGTCGACGCGGACCGAACAGCAGCCAGGCGAGCAGGGTGGCCCACGGCGAGATGTAGTGGAATCCGATCGTCGCGACCAGGGCCGCGCCGGTCAGGTGGACCTGAGGCGCGAGCACGATCGCGAACACCAGGCCGGTCACGGTGATGCCGAGCAGGGCGTCGAACCGGCCGACGGCGAATCGGGTGCCGGTGCGAAGAGGGTTGATCGCCAACAGGATCGACACGGCCAGGACGATGAGGTTGCTCTGGATCGTGAAGTAGCTGAGTAGTCGGACAAGCCGGGTCGCCACGCCGACGTCGGCATCGGTGTCACCGGAATTGGCGTCGGCGCCACCGGTGAACAGCAGCGCCACTTGGATGATCAGGCTGCCGGCGACCACCGCGGCGATCATGGCGTGGATCGTCCGGAACGCGATCAACCGGTTCGATGTCATGTTCTCCTCGGGTGTCCCGGAGATGGGGACGGCCCCGAGGCGGACCTCGGGGCCGTCACCGATGTCTCATCGGTCGGTCGGATTCTTCTCGATCAGATCGGCCGGAAACCTCCATAGGCCGGAAGAGAACCGACGCGCCGCAGGATCGGAGCGATGTTGGTGCCGGTTTCGGGTCCCAGGCAGGCGAGGAAGTAGTAGGCGTTGACCATGCCGACCAGGCGGTCGCCGACCACGACCGGGCTTCCGGAGTCGCCTTCGACGACGCACATCTGGCTGAAGTGCACGTCACCATCGGAGAACCAGCTGATGCCGCAGGTGTTGCCGGTGGTCCGGCCCTGCTTGCACGCGATGGCAGGGAAGGCCAGCGGCCGGGGGTCGATGCTCCGGATGGTCAGGCCGCGCACCGAACGCAGCGGCACGACCTTGGCCGGGTTGAACTCGATCACCGCGATGTCGAGGTCGCTGGTGGAGTAGGTGATCGTGCCGGCCTGCCCGCGGTCCTGGAAGGTCTCCGAGTACACCTTCTGGCCGGGGGTGCCGCAGTGTCCGGCGGTGATGCCGATCAGCTTGCCGGTGTTCGACCGGCCGATGGTGGTCAGCGTGCAGGCGGCCGCCGAGCTCCCGCCCTTGAGCACCAGGATCCCCGACCCGCCACCGAGGTAGATCTTCGCCGGCGCGGCATCGACTGAGCCAGCCCCCAAGCCCACCAGCACCGTTGCAGCCAAAACAGCCAACAGTGCTGTCAGCTTCCTCATCATCACACTCCGCTCATTCGATGCGCACAAGAAAACGTCGGCCACGGGTCAGTCCGGGCCAAGCACACGGTACCGGGCGGTCACCGCGTCGTGCCCGTTGCGGAATCTTCCCGGGGTCGGTTTGCAACCTATCCGTAATGCCGATCACAATCTAGCGTTGATTTCGGGTCGGCTGACCAGACCGACGGATACCGGCTGCAAATCTGACATTCGGTCACGACTAAGCTGTCCGCGGAAGTCCCACGGTTTCGATCGCCCGTGGCGATCTCCACATCCTCAACAGACTTTGGCCCCAAACCATGGAGAATATCGTGACCTCAGCTGGCCGTCCGGTCGTTCTGATCGCCGACAAACTGGCTCCCTCGACCGTCGAAGCGCTGGGCGACGACGTCGAGGTCCGATGGGTGGACGGCCCTGACCGGCCGAAGCTGCTCGAAGCGGTCGCCGGGGCGGATGCGATCCTTGTGCGGTCGGCGACCACCGTCGACGCGGAGGTGCTCGACGCCGCACCCGGTCTGAAGATCATCGCGCGTGCCGGTGTCGGCCTCGACAACGTGGACGTCCCGGCCGCGACCAAGCGTGGCGTCATGGTCGTGAACGCGCCGACATCCAACATCCACACCGCCGCCGAGCACGCTGTCGCGCTGCTGATGTCGGCGGCGCGTCAGATCCCCGCCGCCGACGCGACGCTGCGCGAGCACACCTGGAAGCGTTCGGCGTTCAACGGTGTGGAGATCTTCGACAAGACCGTCGGCGTGGTGGGTCTGGGCCGGATCGGCCAATTGGTCGCCGCCCGTATGGCCGCGTTCGAGACCTCGATCATCGCCTTCGACCCGTACGTGTCCCCGGCGCGCGCCGCCCAGTTGGGCATCGAGCTCGTGAGTCTCGACGAGCTGCTCGAGCGCGCCGACTTCGTCACCGTGCACTTGCCGAAGACCCCCGAGACGCTCGGTCTGATCGGCAAGGATCAGCTGGCGCGCACCAAGAAGGGCGTCGTCATCGTCAACGCCGCCCGCGGCGGCCTCGTCGACGAGCAGGCACTCGCCGATGCGATCAACTCCGGCCACGTGCGTGCGGCCGGGCTCGACGTCTACGCCACCGAGCCGTGCACGGATTCGCCGCTGTTCGAATTGCCCCAGGTCGTGGTGACCCCGCACCTCGGCGCGTCCACCAGCGAGGCGCAGGACCGCGCCGGCACCGACGTCGCCAAGAGTGTCCGGCTGGCCCTGGCAGGGCACTTCGTGCCCGACGCCGTGAACATCACCGGCGGCGCCGTCGACGAAGAGGTCGCGCCGTGGCTCGAGGTCGCCCGCAAGCTCGGCGTGCTCGTCGGCGCGATCAGCGCCGAGCCGCCGACCTCGCTCGTCGTCGATGTGCGCGGCGAGTTGGCCGCCAACAGCGTCGAGGTGCTCGGGCTGTCCGCACTGCGTGGCCTGTTCTCGGCTGTGCTCGACGAACCGGTCACCTTCGTGAACGCCCCGGCGGTGGCCGCGGACCGCGGTGTCACCAGTGAGGTCACCACCGCCTCGGAGAGCCCGAACCATCGCAGTGTGGTGGACGTGAAGGCCGTGTTCGCCGACGGCTCGGTGCACAACGTGTCGGGCACCCTGACCGAGCCCCGGCTCGTCGAGAAGATCGTGAACATCAACGGCCGCAACTTCGATCTGCGGGCCGAGGGCCACAACCTGATCGTCAGCTACGCCGACCAGCCCGGTTCGCTCGGCCGGATCGGCACGCTCCTCGGGAACGCCGGCATCGACATCCAGGCCGCCGGTCTCTCGCAGGACGCCGACGGCCCCGGTGCCACCGTGGTGCTCCGGGTGAGCGGGCAGCTGGGCGACGACCTCGTCGCCGCCATCGGCGAATCCGTCGGCGCGACCCTCATCGAGCAGGTGGATCTGGCATGAAACTGGCCGTGATCGCCGGCGACGGCATCGGTCCCGAGGTCATCGGGGAGGCCGTCGGCGTACTGGAATCGGTTGTCGCCGATGTCTCGACGACCGAGTTCGACCTCGGTGCCCGTCGCTATCACCGCAACGGCGAACTGCTGACCGACGACGATCTCACGTCGTTGCGCGGCCACGACGCGATCCTGTTGGGCGCCATCGGCGACCCGTCGGTGCCGTCGGGCGTGTTGGAACGCGGTCTGCTGCTGAACATGCGGTTCGCGCTCGATCACCATGTGAATCTGCGTCCGGCGCGCAAACTCCCGGGGGTCGCGTCGCCCTTGGCCGGTGACCCCGACATCGATTTCGTGGTGGTCCGGGAGGGCACCGAGGGCCCGTACACGGGTAACGGTGGCGCCATCCGGGTCGGCACGCCGAACGAGGTCGCGACCGAGGTGAGCGTCAACACGCGGTTCGGTGTCGAGCGGGTGGTGCGCAACGCCTTCGAGCGGGCGCGGGCGCGGCGCAAGAAATTGACGCTGGTGCACAAGACGAATGTGCTGACGTTCGCCGGCTCGATGTGGAGCCGCGCGGTTGCCGAGATCGGCGCCGAGTACGCCGACGTGACGACCGACTACTGCCACGTGGATGCGGCGACGATCTACCTGGTCACCGATCCGGGGCGTTTCGACGTGATCGTCACCGACAATCTGTTCGGAGACATCATCACCGACATCGCCGCCGCGGTCACCGGCGGGATCGGGCTCGCGGCGTCCGGCAACATCGACGCCACCCGGACAAACCCGTCGATGTTCGAACCGGTGCACGGCAGCGCCCCCGACATCGCGGGGCAGGGCAAGGCGGATCCCACTGCGGCCATCTTGTCCGTCGCGCTTCTGCTGTCGCATCTCGGTGAGAACGATGCGGCCGAACGGGTCGAGAAGGCGGTTGCCGCAGACCTCGCCGACCGGGGTTCGGAGACCTTGAGCACCAGCGAGATCGGACGTCGGATCCGCGATCGCGTGTAGGTGACATCGCATGAGCCCCGCCCGGTTCGCCCGGGCGGGGCTCTTTGCGTACCGGGTCACTTCTCCAGTCGCCAGTGCAAAAGTTGTTCTATTTTGAATAGAACTATATGATCTTTCCGTGTTGATCCGCATCGATCCGAACTCGCGCATGCCGCTCTTCGAGCAGGTCGCGGCATCGGTGCGGGGAGCGATTGCACACGGCGAGGTCGCGCCCGGTGAACGGCTGCCGCCGGCACGCGAACTGTCGGCATCCCTCGACATCAATCTCCACACCGTGCTGCGTGCCTATCAACTCCTGCGTGATGAGGGAGCCGTCGAATTGCGGAGGGGTCGCGGAGCGATCGTGACGGGGTCCGCGCCGGATCGCGCCGAGCTCGTGGAGGCGATCGATCGGCTCGTGGCGCTCGCCCGCAGGCTCGACATCCCGCCGGCAGTACTGACAACCGAGATCGAGGAGAGGTGGACACGATGACGGATGGACCCGGAGGGCATCCGGCCACACCCGGCGGACCGACGGGCCGAACGCGAGCCGCGGTGCTTCTTCTCGCCACAGCCCCGTCGCTCGTGGCGGGGATCGTGGGAACGCTGCTGGTTGCCTCGTGGCGCCCCGAGTTGCCGAACCCGGTCGCCACCCATTGGTCCACCGACGGTGCCGACGGATTCTCCGGCCACGCCTTCGTGATCGCTGCACCCATCGTCGTCGGCGTGATCGGTGCCATGCTCGGCTGCTTCGTCTTCGCCGCCACACGTGAACGCAACCTCGTCCAGTCCGTCACGGGACTCATTGCCGGAGTGTCGATCTCGATCATCGGAGTCGTCGTGCTCACCACCGCCGACCAGCGTGGCGTCACGGACGCATCCGCGGTGCCGACGCCGCAGTGGCAGATCCTGTGTGCGCTCGGGCTCGGCATCGTGTGCGGCATCGGGGTCGCGGCCGCCACGCCGCGCTGGTCACAGGCTGTTGCCGACCGGGACATCGGTGAGCGTCCCGAACTGTTCCTGAACTCCGCGGAGCGGTTCGTCTGGACACGCGCCGTGTCGATGTCAGCCACCGCGTCGGTGATCCTGTCGGCCGCGCTGGTGGTGCTCGCGACGGTGTCGTTCGTGCTCGGATCGTGGATCGTCGTCGCGATCCTGGCGGTGGTGGTGATCCTGACGGCGCTGCTGTGGGGAGTGCGCGTCACAGTGAACCGGTCCGGGGTCACCACACGCGGGCTGTTCGGATGGCCGCGCACCACCGTCCCGATCGCCGATATCGACCATGCCGAGGTGGTGCCCGTCCGCGCGATGCGCGACTTCGGCGGCTACGGCTACCGAATCGCTGCCCACGGAGACCTGAAGGGCGCGAAAGGTTTCGTGCTCCGGTCCGGTTCGGCGCTACTCGTCGTCCGCCGTGACGGACGTCGCGACATCGTCGTGGTCGACGACGCCGCGACGGCCGCGGGACTGATCAATCACGTTGCGCGTCACGGGGGACCAGCGGCACCGCGATGAGCGGGGTGATCGCCGTCAAGGCAAACGCGAGTGGGAAGCCGACACCACCGATGATCGCACCCAACACCGGTGTGCTGGCCGCCGTAGCGAGGTACTGGGCGGTGTTCTGGATCGCCAGCCCGCGGCCACTCCACGTGGGTCCGGCGAACTCCGCGATCGCGGTGAACGCCAGTCCGTTGTCCGCCACCGACGCCACGGCCGCCGCGGCCATGACGATCGGCGCGACGGGACTGTCGAGCCAATCCGTCAGCGCCAGCACGGCGACGGAGACGGAGGCGGCGACCGCGATCACACGGATGGGCCGCATCCGCGAGCCCCATGCATCGGAGATCCGCCCGGCGACGATGCGGCCGATCGCGCCCACGACCTGCGTGACCGTGACCAGAATGCCCGCCGCGGCCGGTGCCCACTCGTGTGCCACGATCAACCACGTGGGGACAAAGGTCCACAGCATGGACTGCGGAATCACCAGCAGCGCACTGACGCCGTGCACGCGAGCGAGGAAACCACCTGTGCGGTAGGGGTTGTCCGCGCCTGCCGCCCGGGAGCTGCTCGACGGTGCCATCGGCGGATCGATGATTCCCACAACGGCCACCAGCAGCCCGAGTCCGGTCACCGCCGCGGGGATGACCAGGGCTGCCGTCACCCCGAGGGATTCGGCGGTCAGCGGCATGGTGAGTGCGCAGACCGCTATCCCCAGTGGCTGGGCCATCTGCCGCACTCCCATTGCGGTGCCTCGTTGATTCGCCGGGAACCAACCGACCACGATCCGGCCGCTGGCACCATTGGCGGCGCCCGAGCCGAGGCCGCCGATGAACAGTGCGATTGCGAGCGCCCAGTACGGCGCATCGGTCGCCGACATTACGACGGCTCCGACGGTGCCGACCGACGTCACGCACAGGGAGATGATCAGGACGTGGCGTTCGCCATAGCGGTCGAGCAGTACGCCCCACGGAATGATCAGGATCATCAGCCCGACTGTCGGGACGGTGGCCAGGATCGATGCGGCGGACAGCGGCACGCCGTGCTCGGTGTGCAGGGCCGGGATGAGATATGCGACACCGCTGACCGCGCAGGTCGTCGTCATAGCGGCGATCAGGGCGCAGCCGAGCATCGCCCATTTCCGCCGCGCCGACAACGTCAACGACTCCACGATATCTCCGATCTCACATTCTGGTACGAACTGTCCATATCTTAGAATCGATCGTGTTCGTGCCCAAGTCGAGTCCCGCAGGTTGGGAATCGGTGGTGCGATAGTGTCGTGCCATGCGATTAGGACGAGTTGCCAGCCCCGACGGAGTCGCGTTCGTCGCCATCGAGGACGCCGAAGACGGTCAGCGGGCACGCGAGATCGCCGAACATCCCTTCGGTACCCCGTCCTTCACCGGCCGGTCCTGGGCGCTCGCCGACGTGCGACTGCTGGCGCCGATCCTGGCGTCGAAGGTGATCTGCATCGGCAAGAACTACGCCGCCCATGCCGCGGAGATGGGCGGGGAGGCGCCGCCGGAGCCGGTGATCTTCATCAAGCCGAACACCTCGATCATAGGCCCCGAGGTGCCGATCGTGCGTCCGCCGAGTTCCGAGCAGGTCGACTACGAGGGTGAGCTGGCCGTGGTGATCGGTCAGCCCTGCAAGGACGTCGCGGCTGCCAAGGCAGCCGACGTCATCCTCGGGTACACCGTGGCCAACGACGTGACTGCCCGTGATCAGCAGAAAGCCGATGGCCAGTGGACGCGCGGCAAGAGCTACGACAGCTTCTGCCCGCTCGGGCCGTGGATCGAGACCCAGTTCGATCCGGCCGACGCCGAAGTGGTCACCGAGCTCGACGGTGAGGTCAAGCAGCGCTCCCGGACGTCGCTGATGCTCCATGACGTCGGCGCGATCGTGGAGTGGATCTCGCGGATCATGACCCTCCTGCCGGGCGATGTCATCCTTACCGGTACACCCGAGGGTGTCGGCCCGATGGTGGCGGGCCAACGTGTCGCCGTCACCGTGGAGGGCATCGGGACGCTCGCCAACCCCGTGGTGGACAAACCGTGAAGGGTCCGAAGACGGTCCGGGTCAACGGAATCGACATCTCCTACGACGACGCGGGCACCGGTCCGCTGGTCGTGATGGTGATGGGCACCGGCAGCCCCGGCCGGGTGTGGCAGGCCCACCAGCAGCCGGCGTTGGTCAAGGCCGGCTACCGGGTGGTCACCTTCGACAACCGCGGTATCGCCCCGTCCTCGGAATGTGCCGAGGGCTTCACGCACGACGACATGGTCGCCGACACGGCGGGATTGATCGAGCATCTCGGTGCTGGGCCGGCTTTCGTAGTGGGGACGTCGTTGGGCGCACGGATCACCCAGGAGCTGGCGCTGGCCCGCCCCGACGTGGTCAAGGCGGCCGTGATGATCGCCACCTACGGACGCAACAGTCCTCTGCAACAGGCGATCTCGGCAGGAGAGCGCGCCCTCTACGACAACAAGATCACGTTGCCGCCGGACTACGCCGCGGCGATCACCGCGCACCTGAACCTGTCGCCGCACACCCTCGACGACGACCGTGCGGCCAAGGACTGGCTCGACGTGATCGGGTTCTCGCCTCAGACCGTCACCGCCGGGGTTCGGGCACAGTTGGGGTTGCACGATCGGGAGGCCGACCGGCTCGGGGCCTACCGGGGCATCTCCCGGCCCGCACTGGTGATCGGGTTCGCCGACGACCGCACGCTTCCGCCGAAACTGGCCCGCGAGGTCGCCGACGCGATTCCCGGCGCGCGGTACGAGGAGATCTCCAAGGCCGGCCACTTCGGCTACCTCGAGCAGCCCGGCGAGGTGAACAGGCTGCTGATCGAGTTCCTCGACGCGCATCGCTGACCACCGGCGGCAGCCGGACCGTGCCGACGATTCGATACGCTGACCACCATGAGTGGCTCCGATGTGCGCGTTCGTTTCTGTCCGTCTCCGACCGGTACTCCGCACGTCGGGCTGGCGCGGACGGCGCTGTTCAACTTCGCGCAGGCGCGCCACGACAAGGGCACGTTCGTATTCCGGATCGAGGACACCGATGCGGCGCGCGACACCCAGGAGTCCTACGACGCGATCCTCGACGCCCTGCGCTGGCTCGGCCTGGACTGGGACGAGGGTCCCGAGGTCGGCGGACCGTACGGCCCCTACCGGCAGTCGGAGCGCCGCGACATCCACCTCGACGTCGTCGCGCGGTTGGTCGAGGCGGGGGAGGCCTACGAGGCGTTCTCGACCCCCGAGGAGGTCGAGGCCCGTCATCGCGCAGCCGGCCGCGACCCGAAACTCGGCTACGACAACTTCGACCGGCACCTCAGCGAGCAGCAGCGCGCCGACTATCGTGCCGAGGGTCGTAATCCTGTTGTCCGCCTTCGCATGCCGGACCACGACATCTCCTGGGACGACCTCGTGCGCGGCACTACCACCATCAAAGCCGGCACGGTCCCCGATTTCGCGCTCACCCGAGCGTCCGGAGATCCGCTCTACACCCTGGTGAACCCGGTCGACGACGCACTGATGAAGATCACCCATGTGCTGCGCGGCGAAGATCTCTTCTCCTCGACGCCCCGACAGATCGCGCTCTACGACGCACTGATCCGGCTGGGGATCGCCGAACGGGTGCCCGAGTTCGGCCATCTGCCGTTCGTGATGGGTGAGGGCAACAAGAAGCTGTCCAAGCGGGACCCGCAGTCGAATCTGTTCCATCACCGCGATCGTGGCTTCATCCCCGAGGGGCTGCTGAACTACCTCGCGTTGCTCGGATGGGGTTTCTCGGGTGACAACGATGTGTTCACGCTCGATGAGATGATCGGTGCCTTCGATGTGCGGCAGGTGAATTCGAATCCGGCTCGGTTCGATCAGAAGAAGGCGGACGCGATCAACGCCGAGCACATCCGGCGACTCGAGGTCGGCGACTTCGCCTCCCGTCTCAAGAGCTACCTGATCGATCGGGGACACCTCACCGACGCGGTCGACGACGCGTCCTTCACCGCCCTCGCCGAGCTGGTGCAGACCCGTATTCAGGTGCTCGAGGATGCCTGGCCGCTGATGTCCTTCCTCTACGTTTCCGATGCTGACTTCGTCATCGACGAGAAGTCCGCGGCGAAGAACCTGGGTGCGGACGCGGGTGAGGTGCTCGATGCCGCGACGGCAGCGCTGTCGCCGCTGCCGGGGTGGACCGGACCCGACATCGAGGAGGCGCTGAAGGGTGCCCTCGTCGACGGCCTGGGGCTCAAACCGCGCAAGGCGTTCGGTCCGGTCCGCGTGGCCGTCACCGGATCGCAGATCAGCCCGCCCCTGTACGAGTCGATGGAATTGCTCGGTCGCGAGAAGAGTCTGGCCCGACTGGCCGCAGCACGCGAACAAATCCCGAACTAGCGGTGTGACCTGCCGATTTGTGGTCTTGGGGGTACCCTTTGGTACTCTTCTCCTCGGTCCTTTTCCGAGCGGGACGCCGATCGGATGAGGGAAAACCTTGGGGTATGGTGTAATTGGCAACACAGCGGTTTCTGGTACCGCCATTCTAGGTTCGAGTCCTGGTACCCCAGCGGACAGCCGGTGACGGGTCTCCAACCGAGACGCCCACCCGGTCGTTCCAACTGAATAGCGTGTCCATGGCCCCGTCGTCTAGCGGCCTAGGACGCCGCCCTCTCAAGGCGGTAGCGCGGGTTCGAATCCCGTCGGGGCTACAGAAGGAATGCCTCCTCCGAGCGATCGGAGGAGGCATTTCTCGTAGGTGCGATCGCCGGTGGTCAGCCCTCGGCCGACGGTGCGGTGCTGCCCGCCTTCGGCATCGGGTCGAGCCCGAGCTTGCGGTGGTCCCAGGACCGCACGCGCTCGGTGACGAGGCGCACGGCCACACGCTTGTGCATCATCTGGTCGACGAACGGCCGCATCTCGTCGGTGTAGGGGCCGGTGTAGCGTTCCCACACGCTCACGCCGATCTTGAGGCAGGCGTCGGGATCGTCGAGGATCTCTGCGGTGCCCTCGAAGGCGACCCCACGCAGGGTGTCGTAGGTGTCGCCGTCCTCGATGAGCACCGAGCAGCGACTGTTGCGCCGCAGGTTCACCGCCTTCTGTGACTTCGCCTTCGTCTCGAACCAGATCTCCCCGTCGACGATGCCGTACCACATGGCGACGAGGTGGATGCTGCCGTCGGCACCCGTGGTCGCCAGTGTCGCGGTGCGGCTGGTGGCGACGAAGTCGTCGATCTCGGCCTCGGACATCACGATCTGACTGCGTTGTTTGACTCCCATGGGACTGACGCTAGCCGACCGGCTCGGCGCCGGGGCGGCAGTCCGGTCAGCCGCGGGTGGGGTGGAGACGCTTGTGGATGGCATCGGCGGCGGCCAGCAGGTCGGCGGCCCACCGGGAACCCGGCCGGCGGCCCATCCGGTCGATCGGCCCCGAGACCGAGATGGCGGCGACGACGTCTCCGGAGCCGTCCCGAACCGGTGCCGACACACTCGCCACGCCTGCGGCCCGCTCACCGGCGCTCTGCGCCCAGCCGCGCCGTCGTATCTCGTACAGCGCACGTTCGCTGAAGACGCTGTCGTGCAGCAGGGCGCGCTGGGTGCTCGGGTCCGTCCAGGCGAGCAGAACCTTCGCCGCAGAACCGGCGCTCATCGGAAACCGGGTTCCGACGGGCACCGTGTCGCGCAACCCGGTGGGCGGTTCCATGGCCGCGATACACACCCGCTCGGCGCCCTCACGTCGATAGACCTGAACGGACTCACCGGTGATCTCGCGCAGTCGGGGCAGGACCATCAGTGCGGCTTCCCGGATCGGATCGTGGGCGGAAGCGGCGAGTTCGCCGAGCGCCGGGCCAGGGCACCATCGCCCCGATGCGTTGCGCGCCAACAGCCGGTGGGTTTCCAGTCCGACCGCCAGACGATGTGCGGTGGCGCGAGGCAGTCCGGTGCGATCACAGAGTTCGGTGAGGTTGCACGGTGAGTCGGCGATGGCCTGGAGTACGACGACGGATTTGTCGAGCACGCCGATTCCGCTCGTGGTCGGCGATGCGCTATCCTTTCCCATAGGACGATATTAGCGTCCCAGATAATGAGATGCCACCATTGGTGGATGCCAGCCAACGAGATGCGAGAAGTGCCATGAGTTCCAGCCCCGCAGCACCGCGTACTCTTGCCGAGAAGGTGTGGGACGACCATGTCGTCGCACGCGGCGATGAGGATGCCGCCGGAAACCGCAATCCCGACCTGATCTACATCGACCTCCACCTCGTCCATGAGGTGACCAGCCCCCAGGCCTTCGACGGACTGCGCATGGCCGGCCGACCGGTTCGACGGCCCGACCTGACGATCGCCACCGAGGATCACAACGTGCCCACGGTGGACATCTTCAAACCGATCGCCGACGAGGTCTCGCGGACCCAGGTCGACACGCTGCGCCGCAACTGTGCCGAGTTCGGAATCCGTCTGCACCCCATGGGGGATGCCGAACAGGGCATCGTCCATGTCGTCGGGCCGCAGTTGGGACTCACCCAGCCCGGGATGACCGTGGTCTGCGGTGACAGCCATACCTCGACGCACGGCGCCTTCGGCTCGATCGCGATGGGGATCGGCACGTCGGAGGTGGAGCACGTCCTGGCGACACAGACGCTGTCGTTGCGCCCCTTCAAGACGATGGCCATCACGGTCGACGGTGAACTGCCTCCCGGTGTCACGAGCAAGGACCTCATCCTCGCCGTCATCGCCAAGATCGGCACCGGCGGGGGACAGGGCCACATCCTCGAATACCGCGGCGCCGCCATCGAAAAGCTGTCCATGGAAGCCCGCATGACCATCTGCAACATGTCGATCGAGGCGGGTGCCCGCGCCGGCATGATCGCCCCGGATCAGGTCACCTACGACTTCTTGAAAGGTCGCCCGCACGCTCCGACCGGTGCGGACTGGGATGCCGCGGTGGCCTATTGGGACAGTCTGCGAACCGATCCCGGAGCTGAGTTCGATGCGGAGGTCCACATCGACGCCTCCGCGCTGACGCCGTTCGTCACGTGGGGAACGAATCCCGGACAGGGGCTCCCGCTCGGAGCCCGTGTGCCCGACCCCGCGGAGATCGCCGACGAGACGGCGGCGACCGCGGCCCGTCGAGCACTGGAGTACATGGACCTCGAACCGGGAACCCCGCTGCGCGACGTGAAGGTGGACACCGTGTTCGTCGGCTCGTGCACCAACGGGCGCATCGAGGATCTGCGAGCGGTCGCCGACATCCTCAAGGGCCGCACCGTCGCCGACGGAATGCGGATGCTGATCGTGCCGGGGTCGATGCGTGTACGCGCGCAGGCGGAGGAAGAAGGCCTGGGCACGATCTTCGAGGCGGCCGGTGCGGAATGGCGCCAGGCCGGCTGCTCGATGTGTCTCGGGATGAATCCCGACCAGCTGTCGCCGGGTGAGCGCTGCGCGTCGACGTCGAACCGCAACTTCGAAGGGCGGCAGGGCAAGGGAGGCCGAACCCACCTCGTATCCCCGGGTGTGGCGGCGGCCACCGCCATCCGCGGCACCCTCTCGGCTCCCGCGGATCTCAGCTGACGCGAGATCCCACTGACAATCTCCAGACGATCGGATCGAGGCCATGGAACCCTTCATCACCCACACCGGAATCGGCGTGCCGCTGCGCCGCAGCAATGTCGACACCGACCAGATCATCCCCGCGGTCTACCTGAAGCGCGTGACCCGCACCGGTTTTGAGGACGGGCTGTTCGCCGGTTGGCGCAGCGACCCGGACTTCATCCTGAACAACGAACCCTGGAGCCGAGGCTCGGTTCTCGTCGCGGGACCCGACTTCGGAACGGGGTCGTCTCGCGAGCACGCCGTCTGGGCGCTGTCGGACTTCGGCTTTCGGGTGGTCATCTCGTCCCGTTTCGCCGACATCTTCCGCGGCAACGCCGGCAAAGCCGGTCTGGTTGCCGCCGAGGTCGAGCAGTCCGACGTCGAATTGCTCTGGAAGCGCCTCGAGGAGCAGCCAGGTCTGGAACTGACGGTCAGTCTTGCCGATCGAACGGTCACTGCCGGAGACCTCGTGGTGCCGTTGGCAATTGATGACTACACGCGGTGGCGTCTGATGGAGGGTCTCGACGACATCGGGCTGACATTACGGCAGGTAGAAGCGATTTCTGAGTTCGAGCGCAGCCGTCCGGCCTTCAAGCCGGCGACCCTTCAGGGCTGATCTGCGAGCACCTTCGCGGACCGTTACCCGCCGTCTCCGGAAGCCGATTCCTGCTTTCGATTTCGCAACATGCCTGGTTAATTGGCGTGGAAGATGGACGTTTTCGAATTCGGCGTTTACCGTGTGGAGTTAGCTGACCTACCGATGGGTCAGAACAGCTTGCGGAGGTTTCGATGAACAAAGCAGAGCTCATTGATGAGCTGACCAAAAAGCTCGATGCGGATCGCAAGACTGCGACAGCCGCCGTCGAGCTCGTCGTGGACACGATCGTCCGGGCAGTCAACAAGGGCGAGAGTGTGACCATCACCGGGTTCGGTGTCTTCGAGAAGCGCAAGCGCGCTCCTCGTGTGGCCCGCAACCCGCGCACCGGTGAGACCGTGAAGGTGCGCGCCACTTCGGTTCCCGCGTTCCGTCCGGGTGCCCAGTTCAAGGCTGTCGTCGCGGGCAAGCAGAAGCTGTCCGCCAGCGGCCCGGCGGTGAAGCGCGGAAGCAGCACCACCGCGGCCCCGGCGAAGAAGACGGCTGCCAAGAAGGCTCCGGCCAAGAAGACCACGGCAGCCAAGAAGACGACCGCGGCCAAGAAGACCACGGCAGCCAAGAAGACCACGGCGGCCAAGAAGACGACCGCGGCCAAGAAGGCCCCGGCAGCCAAGAAGACGACCGCGGCCAAGAAGGCCCCGGCGAAGAAGACGGCTGCCAAGAAGGCTCCGGCCAAGAAGACGACAGCGGCCAAGAAGGCTCCGGCCAAGAAGACCGCTGCGAAGAAGGCAACCGGTCGTCGCTGAGACACCGCACCGCTTTTCGCACCCGATCACCACTTCGGCCCCCGACGGTCTTCCCCCGTCGGGGGCCGAAGTGTGTGCGGACTCGATCCTGCCGTCAGTCCTCGCGGTCGGTGTGCGGCAGCGGACTGTCGATGTGGTCGGCGGCCAGCAACCGTCCTTCGAATGTCGACAACACCCACACGCTGGCCTTGCGATTGCGCTTGGCGGGCAGCGAGAGTTTGTCCTCGTCGGCCCACCACCGCATCAGTGGCGGGATGACCTTGCCCTGACTGCACACCGCATGGATCGCGGACGTGTCGGTCGCGATCTCGCGGATTCGACGGTGGGCGGCATCGGGATCCTCCCGATAGGCCTCTTCCGCCAGCGCCGGTTCGGAGACGATCGCCACGCCAAGCCGGTCGGCGGTGGGAGCCAATGTCTGTTCGCACCGCACCCGGTCGGCGGCGTGTAAGCGCTCCGCGCCGAAGCTGCCGAGGAGCGAGGCGAGTTCGCGTGCCTGTGCCCGCCCGAGCCGGTCGAGCGGCCGGAGTCGGTCGTCGCCCTTGAACCGGGAGCGAGAGCCGGCGCGGGCATGCCGCACCAGCAGCAGGGTGTGCAGGTCGGCCGGGAGCCGCTCGAACTCCTTGAGAACCTTCCGATCCAACGGATAACTCAGCACGGACGCCGCCGCCGACGGTTCGAGCCACCGGAGATCGTCGACCTCGTGGTTGGGCCAGAAGTCGCCTCCGAGTGCGCGCGCCGACCAATAGCGCACCCGCTTCCGGCCGCTCGGAACGTCATAGGCGACGTCGAGGAGATGGCGGCCGAGCTTGCTGAGTTGCCCGGTCTCCTCCCGCAGTTCACGGACCGCGGTGGTGATCAACGTCTCCCCGTCGTCGATCTTGCCCTTGGGCAACGTCCAGTCGTCATAGTCGGGCCGGTGGACGAGACAGATCTCGACGCCGCCGCCGCGGGTCGGCCGCCACAGCACGCCACCCGCGGCCCACACCGTCTTCGTTGTCTTGGACATCGAAGCGAATCCTAGGGGTTCGAGGTTGCGGACAGGTTCACGAGTTCGGGTCGGGCCGGCGGCGATTGCGCCGAATCATCTGCCGCTGGTGATCGCGGACCTCCTCGCCGGCCGCCGGTGAGGCCACCCAACTGCCGTCCGACTGCAGAACCCAGCATCGCGTCCGCGGATCGAGTGCCGAGGCGAACACGTCGTTCAACTCGCTGGTCAGGCGATGATCGCGCACCTGCACCATCACCTCGACCCGGCGGTCGAGATTGCGGTGCATCATGTCGGCACTGCCGATCCAGTATTCGTCCTGTGCCCCGAAGTACAGGACCCGCGAATGTTCCAGGAACTGGCCGAGAATGGATCGCACCACGATGTTCTCGCTCACACCGGGCATGCCCGGGCGCAGGGCACAGATTCCACGCACCACGATGTCGACCGGTACGCCGCTCTGCGACGCGCGATAGAGGGCGTCGATGACCTGCTCGTCGACGAGCGCGTTGGCCTTGAGCTGCACCCGCGCCCGGGTGTCCCCCTGGAGGTGCCGATCGATCTCGCCGTTGATCCGCTCGATGATGCCCGACCGGATCCCGTGGGGTGCCACGAGAATGTTGCGGTACTCCTTCTTTCGTGAGTACCCGGTCAACGTGTTGAACAGGTCGGTGAGGTCGGCGCCGATGTCGGGCGCGGCGGTGAACAGGCCGACGTCCTCGTAGAGCCGCGCGGTCTTCGGGTTGTAGTTGCCGGTTCCGATATGGCAGTAGCGCCGGATGGACGAGCCCTCGCGTCGCACCACGAGGCACGTCTTGCAGTGCGTCTTCAGTCCGACGAGGCCGTAGACGACGTGCACACCCGCTTGCTCGAGTTGCCTGGCCCACTTGATGTTCGCCTGCTCATCGAACCTCGCCTTGATCTCCACCAGTGCGACGACCTGCTTGCCCGCGGCGGCTGCGTCGATGAGCGCGTTGACGATCGGGGAGTCGCCCGAGGTGCGGTAGAGCGTCTGCTTGATGGCGAGTACCTGCGGATCCGCGGCCGCCTGCTCGATGAAACGCTGCACGCTGGTCGAGAAGGAGTCGTACGGATGATGGACGAGCACATCACCCTCGCGCAGGGTCGAGAACACACTCTTGGGAGTCTCGCGCTCGCCGAAGGCGGGATGGGTCGCGGGGACGAACGGCCGGTCCTTGAGCTGTGGACGGTCGAGTCCGTGAACCTCGAAAAGGCAGGAGAGGTCGAGCAGGCCGGGAACCTGGATGACGTCGTCGGGGTTCACGTCGAGTTCGCGCAACAGGAGTTCGAGCATGTGCTCACTCATGTCGTCGGCGACCTCGAGGCGGACCGGAGAGCCGAACCGCCGGCGGGCGAGCTCACGCTCGAGCGCCTGCAGCAGATCCTCGTCGCGGTCCTCCTCGACCTCGAAATCGGCATTCCGGGTGATCCGGAATGCGTGATGCTCAACGATTTCCATGCCCGGGAACAAATGCTCGAGATTCGCCGCGATCAGTGTCTCGAGCGGAAGAAGGATCGTCTGCTGGTCGTCCTTCTTCGACGGGTCGGAGCGGCGCATCAGGCTGTCGACCCGGATCAGTCGGCTGACGTTGTCGGGAACCTTGATGCGTGCGAAATGTTCGCCGCCCTCGTTGGCATCTTTCACCGTCACAGCCAGATTCAAGGACAGACCGCTGATGTACGGGAACGGGTGCGCCGGGTCCACCGCCAACGGGGTGAGGACGGGGAAGACATCCTCGTGGAAGTAGTCGACCAGTCGCGCTTGCTGTTCCTGCGACAGCTCGGCCCATGTGACCACATGGATGTCGTTGTCGGCCAAGGCAGGGTCGACCGAATCGAGGAACACTCGTGCGTGCCGGTCGGCGATGGTCTGGGTGCGGGCGGCGATTCGCCGCAACTGTTCGCGTGGGGACAGGCCGTCGGCCGAGCGCACTGACAGGCCCGTCTCGTCGCGTCGTTTCAGACCCGCCACCCGGACCATGAAGAACTCGTCGAGGTTGGACGCGAAGATGGCCAGGAACTTCGCGCGTTCCAGCAACGCGATGGAGGTGTCCTCGGCCAGCGCGAGAACACGAGAATTGAAGTCCAGCCAGCTCAGTTCGCGATTGAGGTAGCGATCGTCGGGCAGGTCGGCGGACTCGTCCGGGACGAGTGTCGCCGCGGGCGGCGCCCCGGGAATCGAGGTGACCGGCTGGGTGGCGATGTCGTCGGCAGGGCTCACCGTTCAATCATGACGCATCCCGCGCGGGCCTGAAGCGTTTGGTCACCGACATCGGTTCCGATGCCATCGCGGGCCCATGGTCCGGCGCAGGGTGCCGCTTCCCCAACGCGGCCGCGGTGTGATGACCCACACCCAACGACAGGGCGGCGTCGAGATCGTCGGCGGTGTCGACATCGGTGCGCAGGTCGGCCCACCGCAGGTGCTCGGGATCGAGTTCCACGGCGCCGGCCTCACGATGGGCGGCAGCCGAATCCGGGCCGAAGTGCGGCGGCTCCGAGATGTCGGACCGGCGTACCAGCAGGGTCGTGCCGGTGCCGTCCCGATCGGCGAGTACCGCCTCACGCATCCCGCGGGCCTGGGTCACCACCGACCGGAAGCTATCAGCGGTCGCGGCGGGCAGATCTGCCTGCACGAGCATCACGGTCCGCACCGTCGGCCAACGCCGCCGGGCGTCGGCGGCCGCGTCGGCGAACGCCTGGTTGAGTCGGTCGACGCCGACACCGTGTCCCGCCGACTCACGCACACTCGCTGCCCCGAAACCGTGCGCGGCAGCGAGGACCCCGTCGTCGGGGCTGATTACGACGGTGTGGTCGATGCCGGAGCGGCGCAGCGCGTCCATGGTGTCCAGCATCATCGCCAACACCAGTTCGCGGTGCAGTCCGTCGGATGCGGACGACCTGCTCGCCGCCAGTCGTGTCTTCGCCTCACCGAGGCGCTTCACCGCCAGGACCGCGACGACGTCACCGAGGCGGGGCACGCCCGGGTCGGTTGGTGAGGTCGACGTCATGGTGACCATGATGCCGACCCGCAGCAGGCGCGGTCACGCACACCCGTCGATCGGCACTTGCGCCGCGGGACCACGCACTAGGGTGAGGTGCGAGGTCGGTCGGCGAAGGAGTGGTCGTGCGTGCGGTGGTGATGGGTGCGGGATCGTGGGGAACCGCGATCGCGAAGGTCCTCGTGGACGCGGGTACGGACACCACCTTGTGGGCGCGTCGACCTGAGCTGGCGGAGCGCATCACCCGCGACCACACGAACGCCGACTACCTACCGGGTATCACCCTTCCGGACGGCCTCTCGGCGACGAGTTCGGTCGGTGAGGCGATGTCGGGGGCCGATGTGGTGGTGTGTGCCGTCCCGTCGCAGTCGTTGCGCGCGAATCTCACCGAATGGATGCCCCATCTGGGCGCCGACACGACCTTCGTGTCTCTCGCCAAGGGCGTGGAGACGAGCACGCTGCTGCGGATGACAGAGGTCATCTCGGAGGTGTCCGGGGCACCCGGGGATCGGATCGCGGCGCTGTCGGGACCCAACCTCGCGCGGGAGATCGCGGAGGGGCAGCCGGCGGCGACGGTCATCGCCTGCGCGGACGAGGACCGCGCGCGTGATCTGCAGGACGCCTTCAAGACCCGTTACTTCCGGCCGTACACCAACACCGATGTGATCGGATGTGAGATCGGCGGCGCGGTCAAGAACGTCATCGCCCTCGCATGCGGGATGGCCAGCGGTGTCGGGTTCGGCCAGAACACTCTGGCGACCATCATCACCCGCGGACTCGCGGAGACGATCCGGCTCGGTGTCGCGGTCGGTGCCCAGATCGAGACGATGGCCGGGTTGGCCGGAGTCGGCGACCTGGTCGCCACGTGCTCGTCGCCGCTGTCCCGCAACCGGACATTCGGCGCACACCTCGGTGAGGGCGCGACGATGCAGGAGGCGCAGGATGCCACCCATGGTCAGGTCGCCGAAGGAGTCAAGTCCTGCACGTCGGTCCGTGCACTCGCCGACAAGTACGACGTCGAGATGCCGCTGACCGACGCCGTGCATCAGGTGTGCCACTCCGGCCTGACCGTGGCGGATGCGGTGAGTTCGCTCCTGGGTCGTCGTGCCAAACCGGAGATCTACGACTGACCTTCCCGACCCTGCAGGCCTTCGTCACCCGAAGTCGAGCGGGCCGCGCGGCAGGGTCTCGTCGATCACCGCGGAGACATCGGTGATCGGCCCGTTGCCGGCGTTCTCGGGAATCCACATCGCCACATACGGACGATGGTCGACACACACATAGGCCTGACCCGAGCCCTCGACGGTGTCGGTGATGAACCACTGCACGGGATGGATCACCTGCAGATTGCTCGTCGGCGACAACTCGTCGGGGCGGGAGATACCGCACCGCAGCGTCACCGGATCACCGTCGGACTCCGACGGCCACGTCACCGTGGTCCCGGCGACCTGCTTGTCGCCGAACCCGTCGAAGGTCTGGGGCACGGCGTCGATGAGCTCCGCGCACTCGGCCGGAGCCGCCTCACCGGACACGTACGACTCGATCGGTGTGGTCGGGTCGGGTCGTAACGCGGCGAACGTGATGAACCCGACGATCACCATCACCGGTATCGCCACGAGGGTCGCGATCAGCGCCGGGCTCAGTCGCGGACCGCTGCCGTAGCGAGATTGCTGGTCGTCCTCGGTCACGACGAACAGGGTAGGGCATCTCTCCCAATTCCCTTTGCGGGTCTAGGCGGCTCGTTGGCCCTCTGGCGGCGTTGTCGTCGGTCACGATAGCTGCCGCTATCGCTCCCTCCTCCGCCTTGCCAGAGAACCAACGACTCCGCCAATACCTCGCAGAAGAATTGGGAGACACGCCCTAATGCTCCGGGATTTGTCAGTGCTGGGGGCTCTGCACCACGGGGCAGGTCAGGGTACGGGTGATCCCGTCCACCTTCTGGATCTGTGGGACGACATTCTCGGTGAGGTGTGTCGCGTCTGCGGCATCGACCCGGACTATGACGTCGTAGGGCCCGCTGACCTCTTCGGATGTGGCGACACCGGAGATCTCCGCGATCGTCGCCGCTGCCAGCGCGGCCCGTCCGACCTCGGTCTGGATCAGTATGTATGCCTGAACCACGCCCATCCTCTCGTCTGCGCCCGGGGTCCGGCTGTCGACCCGGTTTCAGTATTGTCGCTGACAACCCCATCCATGCGCGACTGGAACAGGATCGAGGAGATGTCGTGTCCGTCGGAGACACCGGGGAAGCGGTTGACCGGTCGCGTTCGGTCGGGGAGGTCGGGGAGCGCCGCCTCATCGCCGAACTGACCAGGGCCGCCGTCGCTCTCGACTCGGCCGGCAGTCCGTCCGACATCGTTATCGGCTCCGGCGACGACGCTGCCGTGATCGACACCGCGGGTCCCGCGGTCATCAGCACCGACACCGCGGTCCAGGATCGTCATTTCCGCTTCGACTGGTCCGATGCGCGCACGATCGGTGCGCGCGCCGTGGTGCAGAGTGCGGCCGACATCGCCGCGATGGGCGGACGGGTGACCGGCACGGTCGTGTCGATCGGCTGCCCGCCGTCCACGACCGTCGGGACGGTGCTCGACCTCAATGCCGGAATCGTCGAGGCCACTCACCGGCTCGGCGGACGCGTGCTGGGTGGCGACCTGGTGGCTGCCGAACAGGTGGTGCTGACGGTGACGACAATCGGCGCGCTCGACGGTGCGGAGCCGATCGTCGTGGGCGGGGCCCGGCCGGGTGACGTGCTCGCGGTCACCGGTGGTGCGTTGGGTGCCAGTGCCGCCGGGCTCGCGCTCCTGCTCGATGCACAGGCTCGGGGCGCCGACGATCTCCTCGCCGAGTATCCCGACCTGGTCCGGGCACATCGTCTGCCGGACCCCGACCTCACACAGGGTGCAGCCGCGGCCAGAGCCGGTGCCCACGCGATGACCGATATCTCCGACGGACTCGTCGAGGAGCTGATCACGATGGCGGCGGCGTCGGGTGCGCAATTGGCAGTGATCAGCGATCTCATCCCCGCTGGACCGGATATGCGTGCGGCCGCCGACCGACTCGGGGCCGACGACCGGGAGTGGGCGATCGCCGGCGGCGAAGACCACGAGTTGCTCGCCGCTTTTCCCGAAGGTGCGGTACCGACGGGCTGGACACGGATCGGCGAGGTCTGCGAGGGGATCGGTGTGCTGGTGGACGGTCGGCCCGTCGAGGTACAGGGCTGGCAGTCGTTCGATTCCTGACGCGTTGGACGAGGATGCCGGCAGCGCGATGGCCCGGACGTGTCCGTCTGGATCACGGGGGAGTGGCGTCGGCTGGATTATCCAGTCCGCACCCGTCTGCGGTGACGTCCGTGGACGCGGGACACCAGGCATGACCGATGCCCGTCATCGTCGGTCGGCCGGGGGTGTCTAGATTCGGTGCATGGCAATCTACGCACTCGGTGACCGTGAACCGACCATCGCCGACGACGTCTACATCCATCCGGACGCCGTCGTGATCGGCGATGTGATCCTGGCCGAAGGGGTGTCGGTGTGGCCGACTGCGGTCCTGCGGGGCGATGCCGGAACCATCACCGTCGGACGTCGGACAAACATCCAGGACGGCACCATCATCCACTGCACGCCGATGGACGCGACGGTCATCGGAGAGGAGTGCGTGGTCGGACACAACGCTCACATCGAGGGTGCGACGATCGGTGACCATTGCCTCATCGCCTCCGGGTCGGTGGTGCTCAACGGGTCGACGATCGGGCGCGGTGCCATCGTCGGTGCCGGTGCGGTGGTGCCGTTCAAGTTCGACGTGCCCGAACGGACGATGGCGCTCGGGGTACCGGCCAAGATCCGCGAGGGCTACCAGGTGCCGGAGGGACACATCGACCTCAATGTCGAGGTGTATCACCAGAACGCGAAGTACTTCCGCGAGTCCTTGCGGAGGATCGGATGACCGAACCGATCTCGGATTCGGGACCCTCGGCGCCCAAGCCCCTCGCCGAGCTGATCGACGCGGGATGGGCCGAGGCGCTCGAGCCGGTCGCACCGGTCATCACCACGATGGGCCGGTTCCTGCGTGAGGAGAACACGGCCGGACGGGGCTACCTGCCGGCCGGCCAGAACGTATTGCGCGCGTTCACCAATCCGTTCGACGAGGTCCGGGTGCTCATCGTGGGACAGGATCCTTACCCGACACCCGGCCACGCGGTGGGCCTGAGTTTCTCGGTGGCACCGGAGGTTTCACCGATTCCGCGATCGCTGGCCAACATCTACCGCGAGTACTGCGAGGATCTCGGGTACCCGATGCCGGCGAACGGCGACCTCACCCCGTGGGCGAGATCTGGTGTCCTGCTGTTGAACAGAGTTCTCACGGTGTCGCCCGGAGCGCCGGCGTCCCATCGCGGCAAAGGCTGGGAACAGGTCACCGAGTGCGCGATCAAGGCACTCGTCGCCCGCAACGCCGAACCGCTGGTGGCGATCCTGTGGGGACGCGACGCAGCCGGCCTCAAACAGTGGCTGCCCGACGTGCCGGTGATCGAGTCGGCCCATCCGTCACCACTGTCCGCGAGCCGCGGGTTCTTCGGATCTCGGCCCTTCAGCCGGGCCAACGACGCCCTCGAGGATCTGGGCGCAGAGCCCGTGGACTGGCGGCTGCCCTCCTGAGAGTTTTCCCGACCCACGCTCCCTGAGGAGCGATCGTCTCCCGATCCCTGAGGAGCGAGCTTGCGAGCGTCCTACTGGTCCCTGAGGAGCGAGCTTGCGAGCGTCACGAAGGGCGGCCCTTCGTGACGCACGCTCACTCCGTTCGCGGGCTCCTCAGGGACCGGGAGGGCGTTTCGGTCGCTCAGCCCTTGCGGGCTTTCGCGAAATCAGGTTTGCGTTTGGCGACGAACGCGTCGACGCCCTCGATGCCCTCCGCGGACGCCGACAGCGCCGAGATGGACTGGGCTTCGACGGCGAGCTGGTCGCCGAGGGTGGATGTCGCGGATCGGGTCAGCAGCTCGCGCGCGGCGCTGTCGGCGCGCCACGGACCAGCGGCGATCTTCTCCGCGGCCGACCGGGCCGCGGTTTCGACGTCGTCGTCGTCCGCCACATCGGACAACAGTCCCCACGCGAGCGCCTTCTCGGCGTCGATGACGGGGTCGGTCAGGATGATGTGGCGTGCACGCGCGGCGCCGACGACGCGAGGAAGCGTCCATGTCATACCGCCGTCGGGCGACAGCCCGATCCCGCGGTAGGCGGGCCGCATCTTGGTGGCGGACCCGCCGATCGCGACGTCGGCGTGAGTGACGATGCTCATCCCGGCGCCCGCAGCCCAACCCTTGACCGCGGCAACGACCGGCCGGTCGGCCTCGTGGAGGGCGTTGATGAACGCGTGGAAGCAGTCGGCGATCTCGCGGAGGAAGGTCGGCCGGTGCTGCGCGGCGGCGAAGTCGCGGACGTTGCCACCTGCGCAGAAGTTGGCACCGGGTCCTCGCAGGAGGATCGCACCGACCTCCCGCTCGCCGCGGGCGACTTCCCGTAGCGCGGCGGCGCCGGCCAGCATGGCCGGGTCGGACAGCGGGTTTCCGGGGCCGGCCGTGGAGACGTTGATGGTCAGCACGGCGTCATCCTGGGTGACGAGTTCGGCGGGGGCGGTGACAGGATCGGCGGTCATGGTCTGCACATTAGCCGCAACGCACAAAGACCCGACTCCCAGGGCCGAGCGATTGCTTGCTCGGGGGAGTCGGGTTCGGTGTGGTGTCGGGTTCGACGGAGGTGCGGCCGATCACCGCACCGCGTCAGACGCGAGCGGTCTTGCCGGCCTTCAGGCAGGAGGTGCACACGTTCTTGCGCTTGCGGTTCCCCGGCGCGACCTCGACGCGCACCGACTGAATGTTCGGGTTCCACCGGCGGTTCGTGCGCCGGTGCGAGTGCGAAACCGACTTGCCGAAGCCCGGTCCCTTGCCGCAGATGTCGCAGACGGCAGCCATCGTCGAACTCCCTTGTGTTGATGAAAAGTGGTCGTTGTTCTGCCTGCGAGTTCCGCGTTCGACGGCGGACGCCGACGGGTACCGTCGCAAGGCAACCCTGCAAGGATAGCCGTCCGATGGCGACCCGGCCAAATCCGGGCCGTCGGTGGTGACCCCGTGGCTGTCGTCGCGCCCGAGTAACCTCTAGCACAGCGGGCGAAGGGCCGTCGCCCCTGCCAGTCACCACTGCCAACGGTAAGGGGTTTCATGGAGTCGGTGTTCGACGGTGGTCTCATCCGCACGATGAACCCGGACCTCCTGCGGGATTGGGCGCACACCGCGGTCGACGGACTCGCGACATTGCGCGGCGAGATCAACGACCTGAACGTCTTCCCGATCCCCGATTCCGACACCGGCAGCAACATGCTGTTCACCATGCAGGCGGCCGCCGACGCTCTCGCATCGTTGCCAGAGGATGCCTCGACGGCGGTGGTCGCCCGCGCCATGGCGGACGCGGCGGTAGCGCAGGCGCGCGGCAACTCCGGCATCATCCTGTCGCAGGTGCTGATGGGCCTGGCCGACGCGGCAGAGCTGATGTCGGACGAGTCGCAACTCACCTTCAACCATCTGTGGTCGGCCGGTCTTCGCCTCGGATCGCTCGCCGCGGTCCGCGCGGTGAGCGACCCGCGCGAGGGAACCGTCCTTACCCTCATCCGGACGGCCGCCGAAACCGCGGGCGCCCATGTGTCCGAATCTGCCGGTGATCTTGCCCGGGCCGTCGCCGACGACTGCGCCGACGCGCTGGAGCACACACCCGAGCAGCTGCCGGAGCTCGCCGAAGCCGGTGTCGTCGACGCCGGCGGTCGCGGCTTCCTCGCGCTGGCCGACGCGATGGTCGCGGTGTTGACCGGAGTCGCGCAGCGGCGCCGTCGGTATCGCGGAATCCTCATCGGCGGCGGCGAGCCAGGCCATCAGGACAACGACACGTGCAGCGGCGGCAGCGACATGGATTTCGAGGTCATGTATGTCCTCGACGGCGCCGCGGGCGACGAGGTCGGTTCGCTGCGCAAAACCCTGAACGACATCGGCGACTCGGTGGTGATCGTGGGTGACAGCTCATCAGGTGGTGAGCGGTTCTCCGTCCACGTGCACACCAGCGACCCGGGCAAGGCGGTTGAGGCGGGCGTGATCCGCGGCCCGATCTCCGAGGTCCGGATCAGTTGCTTCGCACTCGATGCGCTGCGGGCGCAGGCCGACTCCGCCGAGCCGCCGCCGCGACACAAGCGCGCCGTGATCGCCGCGGTGACCGGCGAGGGCGCCGACGAGCTGTTCACCGAGGCGGGTGCCGCCGTGGTGCGGGCCGACGACGGACTGACCCCGGATGTGCTCACCGACGCCATCCGGGCCGCCGACAGCGGGCACGTCGTCGTGATGGCCAACGGCAAACTCAGCTCCCAGGACCTCGTGTCGGTGACTGCCGCGACCCGTTCGGCACAGCGATCGGTCGTCTTCCTGCCGACGTCGTCGATGGTGCAGTGCCTGTCGGCGCTCGCCGTCCACGACGCCACCGAGGCGCCCGACCCCGACACCTATGCGATGGCCGAGGCGGCGGCGGGCACCCGATGGGGTTCGCTGGTGCGTGCCGACAGCCGCATCATGACCCTGGCCGGGACCAGTGAGGTGGGCGACGTCCTCGGCATGATCGGCTCCGACGTCCTGGTGATCGCCCCCGATCAGACGGGCGCGGCCACCGCGCTGGTCGACCTGATGCTCGCCACCGGCGGCGAGATGGTCACCGTGATGGCCGGGGCCGGCGTCGACGACTCGGCGCTCGACGCGCTGACCGAACAGATGCGGCGCAGCTACGCCGGAGTGGAACTCGCGATCTACCGGACCGGCCAGGCCGACCAGCTGATGCAGGTTGGTGTCGAGTAATGGTCGCGATGGCCGACGGGCTCGATGCGGTCCTCGAGGCGAAGGTCGTCTCGAAGATCGAGACGCTCGGGATATCCACGGTCGGCGAGTTGCTGCGGTACGCCCCGCGCCGCTACGTCCGGCAAGGCCAGCTGTCCAACGAAAACGACCTCCCGGTGGAAGAGGATTGGCTCACGGTCGTGGGTCGGGTCACCGGCTCGAAGATGGTCCCGATGCGGAAACGCTCGGGGACCTTCCTGAAGGTCACCGTCACCGACGACAGCTACACGTACCAGGCCAACTTCTTCAATGCGCGGTTCATCCAACACCGGATCAAACCCGGAGCGCGGGTGATGATGGCGGGCAAGGTGAAGATCTTCCGAGGGCAGATCCAGCTATCCCACCCCCAGTGGGCGGTGCTGCCCGACGGCGAGCAGGAAATCGATCGTGTGGTCGGGTCGGCGATGCTCGCGGAGATGCTGGGCGCCGAGGCCGAGGAGTTTGCGAACTCGGGTGGTGTCGAGCTGATGGACCGACCCATCATCCCGATCTACCCGGCCACCAAGGACATCCAGACGTGGACGATCGGAACCGCGATCGCGCGCACCTTGGTTGCCGTCGAAACCGGTGGAGAGGTACCGCCGGACGCGCTCACGCGGGAGCAGCGCGACACCCGCGGGCTCGTGAGCACCGAAGCGGCGCTACGCGGAATCCACCTCCCCGACACCGACGACGACATCGAGTCGGCCCGCGCCCGCCTGAAGTTCGACGAAGCGATGGCCATCCAGACCGTGCTGGCGCAGCGACGGATCGCCGGCCGCACGGAGAACGGGCCGTCCTGCCCGCACGTCGAGAACGGGCTCGAGGACCGCCTGCTCGCGCGTCTCCCGTTCACCCTGACCGACGGACAGCAGGCTGTGGTGGCCGAGATCGCCGACGACCTGGGCCGTGACACCCCGATGAGTCGTCTGCTGCAGGGCGAGGTCGGTTCGGGTAAGACACTCATCTCGCTGTTGGCGATGCTGCGTGTTGTCGACAACGGACATCAGTGCGCGATGCTGGCGCCCACCGAAGTCCTCGCCGCACAGCACTTCCGCACGATGACCACCATGCTGGGCGATCTCGCCCAGGCGGGCGAGTTGACGGCGGCCGACCGCGCGACCAAGATCGCCCTGCTCACCGGGTCGATGAAGACTGCAGGCCGACGGCAGACGTTGCTCGACGTGGTGACCGGTGAAGCCGGCATCGTGGTGGGCACCCACGCGCTGCTCGAGGAGAACGTCGACTTCTTCGATCTCGGCATGGTGGTGGTCGACGAACAACACCGGTTCGGGGTGGAGCAGCGGGACACGTTGCGCACCAAGCGAAAAGATTCGGGCATGCCGCACTTTCTGGTGATGACCGCGACCCCCATCCCGCGGACCGTGGCGATGACGGTGTTCGGTGACCTCGACACCTCGGTGCTCACGGAGCTGCCCCGCGGGCGGCAACCGATCAAGACGTCGGTGGTCCCGATGCGCAACGCGTCGTGGGTGGATCGCGCGTGGGTGCGGGCCGCCGAAGAGATCGCGCAGGGCCGACAGGTCTATGTGGTCTGTTCACGGATCGGAGATGACCCCGGCGGCAAGAAGTCCAAGCGGGCCGCCGACGGCCCGGAACAGACGAGCGTGTCGGTGCTCGACCAGTACCAGGAGTTGCTGACCGGACCCCTCGGTGGACATCGCATCGAGATGCTGCACGGCCGATTGCCTGCCGACGAGAAGAATGCAGTCATGGACGCGTTCGGTCGCGGCGAGATCGATGTCCTGGTGTCCACCACCGTCATCGAGGTGGGCGTCGACGTGCCGAATGCCACGATGATGGTCATCGTCGACGCCGATCGCTTCGGGGTCAGCCAGCTGCACCAGCTGCGTGGGCGTGTCGGCCGTGGCGGTCATCCCGGTCTCTGCCTGCTGATGTCCACCGCGCCGCCGGTCTCGCAGGCGATGCAACGGCTGAAGGCTGTCGAGGGATCCACCGATGGGTTCGAACTCGCCCGCATCGACCTCGAACAGCGTCGAGAAGGTGACGTGCTCGGTTCGATTCAGTCCGGCGGGGTCTCGTCGCTGCACTTTCTGTCCTTGCTGTCGGACGCCGACGTCATCGCCGACGCCCGAGAACTCGCCGACGAGATCGTCGGTGTGGATCTGCCGCTGGCCGATCACCGACCTCTGGCCGATCTCGTCGACGCGGTGCTCGTGCCCACCAAGGTCAAATACCTGGACAAGTCGTAGCCGGACAACGGAACGCCGAGCGGCCCTGCGACGTCCAAGAGGTATGGGGTCGACAGCAGGGTGGCCGGTGCGCTGGTGGTTGGTGCTCATTCCGAGCGTGGCGACGACGGTGATCGTCGCGGCCGGCGTGCTCGTCGCGGACCGCGACGGTCCGAGTGATCCGGCGGTGGCGTCGCAGGCGCGTCAGGCGATGTCCGCGTTGGCCCGGGTGGCTGTGGTCGGGGAGCGCGCCCCGCGGTCGGACTACCAGCGTGAGGCGTTCGGCACCGCATGGACCGACGCCGTGACGGTGGCCGGTGGCGCCAACGGGTGTGACACCCGAAACGATGTCCTGACAAGAGATCTCATCGACGTGCAGCTCTCGGTCATCGATTCGTGCCCGCGGGCGGTGATGTCCGGCGAGTTCCGTAGCCCCTATACGGGTGAGTTCGTCGTCTTCCGCCGCGACCGACGTGCCGGCTCGGTTCAGATCGATCACATCGTTCCGCTCGCCTACGCGTGGGACATGGGTGCGTGGGCCTGGCCGTGGGCGGCGCGAGCCAATTTCGCGAATGACCCGGCGAATCTGGTTGCGGTGGATGCGGCGTCGAACATGGCCAAGTCCGATCAGGAACCGGCGCGCTGGCTGCCGCCGAACCGGACTTTCCACTGCCAGTATGCGATTCAGTTCATCGCGGTGACCGTGTCGTATCGGCTGCAGGTCGATTCGCGGTCGGCCGACACCCTGGGAGCCGTCCTCCGGCGGTGCGGCGGGTAGTGATACGCCGTGAGCACAGGAGAATGAGGTAGTGCGCTACGCGTGTGGCCGGCGGGCAATGTGGCGATGGTCGGTAGACCACAGCCACTACTCGCCGGAAGGCTCCCCATGTCCATCATCGAAGAACCCACCACAGTGTCCTCCATCGCCGACATCGACAAGCGCACTGTCGAGATCGCCCGGCCCGGTGACCCCGACCTCGGGCAGCTCGCCGAGCTACCCGGAACGTGGGCGAACGAGCCCAACCTCGTGGGACGAGGCTGGAACCTGATCGCGCTGCCGTTCGCGACCCCGCCGGGGGAGGGCTTCAACTACCGCGTGCTCATGAACCAGTACAACGAGGTACTGAAATTCAGCCTCGTCGACAAGAACGTCCCGAATCGGGGGATCTCCCGCAACGGGACAACAGTCGAAGCCGATCAGGAAGTCGGTGCCCTCGATTACGAGCAGGCGATCAAACAGATTGCGGCGGCGGACTTCCCGGTGAGCGGGCTCGCAGGCAACCCCAACGCCGGTATCCACCACGAGCCGGGTCTGTTCCTGTTCATGCAGGATCAGACGAACGGTGGACCCACCATCGGTCGCCTGGCGACCGTGCCGCACGGTGATTCGGTGCTGGCGCTGGGCAACGCCGAGACCACGCCCGGGCCGCCGCGGATCGACCCGGTGAACGCCCTGCCGATCGGGGTGGACGACGACCTGGACTCGCCCTATCTCGCGCCGTACAAACACTTCGTCGACAGCCACTTCCAAGGCATCTTCGATCCGCTCGACTCCTCGGGGCTGCTGGCCGACGCGAACAACGGAGTGAACATCATCGAGACGACCACCATCGAACTCGACACCACAACGGCCACCGGCGGGATCTCCAACATCCCCTTCATCGTCGCCCAGGCGAACGCGACCGAGATGAAGTCGACGTTCTGGATTCAGAAGGTCGACGACAACGGCACGATCAAGTGGCGTCTCCAATACATGCAGGTGGTCATGCTCGACTTCTTCGAACGTCGCGACGGCGGACCGGGACTCATCAAGTGGCCGCACATCAGTTTCAACACCATGGAGAAGATCAGCGACGACACCTCGTCGAGCTCGCCGGCCGTGGAGTTCATGCGGCACTGAGAAAGCCTGCCGAGATCCACGGTCAGGTATCGCCCTCGGCAGGAGGACGACGGCGTTGGGCGGAGACGAATCGCGCACAGAGGAGGGCCACCGCGACGATCGCCGAGCACATGGCGATGAACGCACCGGCGTATCCCAACGTGCCGACAAACCAACCGAATCCGACTGCGCCGAGTCCGAGGCCCCCGTCGTAGGCGATGTTCCAGATGATGCTCGCCGTCCCGCTGCGGCCGGTACCGAGCCGCTGCATGGTCAGGACGAACGAGTCGTTCTGGCTGGAGCCGAAACCGAGACCGAGGAGGCCTGCGCCGAGGACGAGTAGCCAGGTCGGCCCGTCCAGCGATACGGAGATGAGAAGGCAGCCGAGCGCACCGATGAGGGCCGACGGCACCAGCAGTCGCCCGGCGCCGCGCCGGTCACCGACGAAGCCGGCGAGCAGTCGACCGGCAACCAATGCCGCCGAGGCGGCGAGGAGTGCGAACGCGACCGTCGCTGCCGGCGGTCCGGCGAGGGGAAGGAACGTCGTCGCGGCCCCGAATGCGCCGGCGATCATCAGGAACACGATGATGGGGATCGCGATCGGGCGCACATCTCCGGAGGAGGGTACTGCGAATCGTCCGTGTAACCGCCCGGGCAGCCAACAGGCCACGACCGCGCCGCAGAGGCTTGCTGCGCCGGAGACGGCGAAGACCGCGGTGTAGCCGAAGACGTCTGCGGCCCACACACCCCCGGCCAGCGCACCGACATTCGGCAGCGCTGCGGCCGCGCCGTAGTAGGCGGAATACGAGGACAGTTTGCCGGGGCCGGCGATCTCGGCGGCAACGATTGCGCCCGCGATCACGACGAATGCGAACCCGACACCACGAACCACGGTGATGGCCAGGATCGCGGACGTCTCCGCCGACAACGCGTACAGCGGGGTGGGCGCACCGAGAAGTGCCGAACCGGCCACCACCATCGTGCGCAGTGAAAGATGGCGGAACAGCCACGGCATCGACAGTTGGGTGAGGACGGTGGCCGTCATCATCGCGCCGGTCACCGATCCCACCACGACGCTGCCGGCACCACCGTCGGCCGCCCACATCGGTACCACCGGTAGGAGCGCGGCGTAGTTGACGAAGGCCAGGAACGTCGCGATCAACAGGGCCGCCAGCGTTGGCGGTCGGGACTGTCGGGCAGCACCGTCGCCGGCATTCTCGGTGCTGCGCGTTGTCATGTGGACCAGCGTCGGTGCCGGGCGGCTGTCGCGTCAAATACGGCCGGCGGCTGTTCAGGCCGCGTTGAGCATCGCGCGTAGCCGGGTTTCTACGACGCTGACAGTGTCCGGCACATGGCCGATCGCGGGTGGTGCGACCGATTCGTGCACGGCACCGGTGGGTGTCTGGATCTCGATGCGATGCCCACCTGGCGCATCGATCACCGCATACCGCCAACCGTCGGCATCTTTCGCCCTGTTGTGCGTCCGGCAGGCTCCGTCACCGTTGACCCCGGTGGTCGCACCGCCGTCGCGATGCGGATGCGCGTGATCGATCTCGGCGATCGGAGCGCCGCAATACGGTGTGCGGCAACATCGGTCACGCATCGCGACGAAATGCGCCAGGGACTTCGGGAACGTCCGTGAGCGAGCGTCCATGGACACCAGTGTCCCGTCGGCGGGCCTCGCGAAGAGTCGTCGGATCGTTGACAGGGTCTCGTTGTCGTCGGCGGTGCCGTCGGCGATCATCTGCCGCGCAAGATGGCCCGGGATGGGGCCGAATCCGGGGATCTCGGCGGCCTCGTCGCTGTCGGTGAGCAGTGTGCGTTCCGACATCACGACGTTGACCGCGACCGGCACCTTCTCCGCCGACGACTGGCCTGTCACGCGCTCGACGAGGGTGTCGGCCATGATCTGCGGGTGGGTGCGGTCATCGGCACCGACGATCGAATCAGCGTGCTGCTTGAGCGAGGCATAGACTGCGACCCCCTGTTTCATCGGAAGCAGCGCCGACAGCGTTGTCATCAGGTCCGGTGCCGGCCGGACACCGACCCGACGGTCCTTCTCTGCGCGCGCCGATCGTGCGACCACCGCGTGGGGGTCGAGTTCATAGGCGTGCTTCTTGGCCAATGCGTCGAGTGCGCGATCGCTGACCCCGTCGAGAGTGGAGCTGTCAGCACAGATTCGCCGGTCCATCTCCTCGCGGGTCTCCCGGGTGAGATATGCGGTCTCGCGGACCAGGATGGTCGCGCGCCATTCGGTCAGCTCACCGGACGTCAGTGCCCGCATCGTGTGCGGCATCTCGTCGGCGAGGGCACGGGCGAATCCGAGGAACTGCGCGCCTTTGCGGGGTGAGGCCTTGCGCGCCAAGCCGATCTCCGCGGACAGACCACGGCCTCGGCGCTTCATCGGGACGTTCCGGAGGTCCTCGTCGGCTGCCCGGAGTTCGATGACCCGCGCGGTCTCCCGCACCTGGGCCGCAGCGCAGGCCGATTTCAGTTCCTCCAGAACGGTCAGACGAGACATCGCATCGGCTTCGGATTCGCCGACAGTCATCGCGGCCAGCGCGTCGACGAACAATCGCAGGTCGTCGGTGGACATGTCCGAATGCAGGTCGGCGGCAGCAGGCCGTGCGGGCAGAGTTGCCGTCATGCTGATCCCCCCGAACCATCGTGCATCGAACGTATGTTCTAATGTACGCGGTCTGGCCGGCGCCCGCAACCGTCGGGATTGGGTGGCGTCCGGACGCACCGCTACTCTGGTGGACGACATGATTCCGCAGGCGAAGTCGAGGATTCCATGAGTGCACCCACCGCCGATTCCGGCGTGGTCGCGACCGATGTCGAGCAGGTTGTCACCGACCTGGCGAAGGCCGCGCGGACGGCGTCGCGCGTTCTGGGCGGGATGACGACAGCGGCGAAGAACGAGGTCCTGCTCGCCGCGGCCGATGCCATCGAGGCCGCCGAGGACAGCATCCTCGCCGCCAACGCGACCGACGTGACCCGCGCCGACAACGACGACACCGAGGCGAGTCTGATCGATCGCCTGCGCCTGACGCCCGAGCGCATCACCGGTATCGCCGAAGGCCTGCGGCAGGTGGCGGTGCTGCCCGATCCGATCGGCACCGTGGTGTCCGGCAAGACCCTGCCGAACGGCATGGAACTGCGACAGGTGCGGGTACCACTCGGAGTTGTCGGGATGGTGTACGAGGCCCGACCCAACGTCACCGTCGACGCCTTCGGCATCGCGTTCAAGTCGGGTAACGCCGTCCTGTTGCGTGGGTCGTCGTCGGCTGCCGACTCGAACGCGGAACTCGTAAGGATTCTGCGTGAGGTGTTGCGCGACAAGGGCGTCAATGCCGACGCGGTGGCGCTGCTGCCGAGTGCGGATCGCTCGAGCGTCACCGCCCTGATCCGGGCCAGAGGCCTCGTCGATGTCGTGATCCCGCGCGGCGGTGCGGGCCTGATCAACGCCGTCGTCGCGGGCGCCACGGTCCCGACCATCGAGACGGGCACCGGAAACTGCCACGTCTACGTCCACGCGCTCGCCGACCTGGATGTCGCGACGCGGATCATCCTGAACTCCAAGACTCGTCGGCCGAGTGTGTGCAACACGGCGGAGACGGTCCTCGTCGACAAGGCCGTCGCCGCCGACGCGTTGCCGAAGATCTCGCAGGCGTTGCAGGCCCAGGGTGTGGTCATCCACGGTGATGAGCCCGGCATGGAACCGGCCACCGAGCAGGACTGGGCCGAGGAGTACCTCTCGATGGACATCGCGATGAAGATCGTCGACGATCTCGACGCCGCGGTATCGCACATCGACACCTACGGCACCGGACACACCGAGGCGATCGTCACGACCGATCTCGCGGCCGCACGTGAGTTCACCTCCCGGGTCGACGCGGCCGCGGTGATGGTCAATGCCTCCACCGCGTTCACCGACGGCGAGCAGTTCGGTTTCGGAGCCGAGATCGGCATCTCCACTCAGAAACTCCATGCCCGTGGACCGATGGGACTGCCCGAACTGACCTCGACGAAGTGGACCGTCTGGGGCGACGGACACATCCGGCCCGCGTGATGGGGGAAGCCAGCATCGTGGCCGGGGGTCCCAGTACCGTTCCTTCCTTCGTCGACGTCCCCGACGTCACGGCGCGCTTGCGTGAGACGGGTTATCTCGCCGACGACGCCACCGCCACCTCCACCTACCTGGCCGACCGTCTCGGCAAGCCGTTGCTCGTCGAAGGTCCGGCCGGTGTCGGCAAAACCGAACTGGCACGCGCGATCTCGCAGGCGACCGACGCCGAGTTCATCCGCCTGCAGTGCTACGAGGGGATCGACGAGGCGCGGGCACTCTACGAGTGGAATCACGCCAAGCAGATCCTGCACATCCAGGCCACCGGCACCCGCGACTGGGATGAGGCGAAGAGTGACATCTTCTCCGACGAGTTCCTGCTGCCCCGTCCGCTCCTGCGTGCGATCTCCCGCTCCGAACCCACGGTGCTGCTCATCGACGAGGTCGACAAGGCCGACGTGGACGTCGAAGGTCTGCTGCTGGAGGTGCTCAGCGACTTCGCGGTGACCATCCCCGAGATGGGCACGGTCTCCGCCACCCGGCGCCCGGTGGTCATTCTCACCTCGAATGCGACCCGGGACCTCTCCGAGGCGCTCAAGCGTCGCTGCCTGTATCTCTACATCGACTTCCCCGACGCCCCGCGTGAACGGGAGATCCTCGCGTCCAGAGTGCCGGGCCTGCCCGACGCGCTCGCCGCCGAACTGGTACGGGTCGTCGGGGTGCTACGGACCCTCGACATCCGCAAGAAGCCGTCGGTGGCCGAGACGATCGACTGGGGCAACACGCTGCTGGCCCTCGGCGTCGGAGAATCCGGCGGCGGGACCACCGGCACACTCGACGACGGCCTGATCGCCCGCACCCTGGGAGTGGTGCTCAAGCACCGACCCGATCTCAAGACGGCGTTCAAAGAACTCAAGTTGGGCTGATGGCGGGTTCGTCGGAATCCCTTGCTGGTCAAGAGGTTCCACTCATCGGGCACCTCACCGGGTTCATTGACGAACTGCGGGCGCGGGGCATCGTCGTGGGTCCGTCGTCGCTGATCGACGCCGCGCAGGCGCTGGAGGTGCTCGACCTTCTCGACCGCCGCTCGCTCCGGGAGGGCCTCGCGGCCACGCTGATCAGCGACCAGATGCACCGCAGGGTGTTCGACACCGTCTTCGATCTCTGGTTTCCACTGGGAACCGGCGCGCGGACCGCCGTCACCGACCTCCCGCGTACCTCCGACGGCGAGGTCGACGTCGAGGCGATGCGCGAGATGGTGGCCGATCTGCTTGCCGATGACTCCGCGGACGGCGAGGCGCGCCTCGCGCAGATGGTCGCACTGATCGTCGATCAACTCGGGCGTTACGAATCGACCCGGGGCGAGGCATACTCCGCGTATCAGGCGCTGTCCCAGGTCAATCCGCAGACCCTCATCGCACGGATCGCCGCCGCCATGGCCGGCGGCGATGACGATGGTGGCCTCGGAGACCGGCCGGGCACCGAACCGCGGTATCGGCGGGCCGCGCGCGCCCGGTCGATGGAGCTGCGCGCCGCCATCGAGGCGGAGACCCAGCGGCGGATGGCAGGGGCCAAGGGGCGCGATCGGGTCGCCGACTACGCGGTGCCCCAACTGCCGGAGAACATCAACTTCCTGTCCGCCGGCGCCAACGACCTCGCCGAGATCCGCCGCACGATCGAACCGCTCGCCCGGCTGCTCGCGGCGAAACTGGAGACCCGGCGTCGCCGTTCGCATCGGGGGAGTGTCGACGTCCGCAAGACACTGCGGGCGTCGATGTCCACCGGGGGCGTGCCCATCGAACTGTCCCACCGCAAGCCGCGGCCCGGACGCCCGGAACTGACGATCATCTGCGACGTGTCCGGCTCCGTCGCCGGATTCTCGCAATTCACCCTGCGCCTCGTGTACGCGCTGCGTCAGCAGTTCTCCAAGGTCCGGGTGTTCGCCTTCGTCGACACCGTCGACGAGGTCACCGACTTCTTCGACCGGGGCAACGACGACGAGGATTTCGGCGCCAACATGCACCGGATGATCACCACGGCCCGGATCAGCACCCGGGACGGCCATTCCGACTACGGCAACATGCTCAAGGGATTCGTCGACGAGTACGGCGACTCGCTGACCCACCGCGGAGCACTGCTGATCCTCGGCGACGGACGCACGAACTACCACGACCCCCGCCTCGATGCACTGCGCGACCTGGTCGACCGCGCCCGCCACGCATACTGGCTCAACCCGGAGGCTCGCCGGAACTGGGGCGTCGGCGACTCCGCCGCCACCGAATACGCCGAGGTCATCGAGATGTTCGAATGCCGCAACGCCACGCAGTTGGGACGGGCCATCGCAGACCTGCTGCCGGTGTGATGCGGTGCGGGTCACCCGGTGGCGTGTCGCCGACCGCGTAAACTCACACGTCATGGCCACCGACCGGGAGTCGTCCACCCAACCGCGCGCTCGCCGCATCGGCATCATGGGTGGCACCTTCGACCCGATCCACAACGGCCATCTCGTCGCTGCGAGCGAGGTCGCGCACCGGTTCTCGCTCGACGAGGTCATCTTTGTCCCGACCGGACGGCCGTGGCAGAAGCTGGGCGAGGACGAGAGCGGTCGGGTGATCGACGCGACCCGCGCGGTCAGTCCGGCCGAGGACCGTTATCTGATGACGGTCATCGCGACCGCATCCAACCCGCGATTCAGTGTCAGCCGCGTGGACATCGAACGCGAAGGGGACACCTACACCGTCGACACGCTCCGTGACCTGCGCGCGCACCATCCCGAAGCGGAGCTCTACTTCATCACCGGCGCCGATGCGCTGGAATCGATCCTGTCCTGGCAGGACTGGGAGGGCCTGTTCGACCTGGCACACTTCATCGGTGTCAGCCGACCCGGTTATGAGCTGCACGCGAAGCATCTCGCGCAACACCTCGAGGCCTTGCCACCGAATACCCTGCAGATGCTGGAGATCCCCGCCCTCGCCATCTCCTCGACCGAATGCCGCGCCCGTGCGGCACGCGGACGTCCCGTCTGGTACCTGGTTCCCGACGGTGTTGTTCAGTACATCGCCAAACGGAAGCTGTACCGTGCGCCCAAGGCGTCCTCGCCCGGCGTTTCCGCCCCCTGACCACCACCCACATTCCACGACGGAAGGACCCCAGTGACTGCCTCGGCCGAAGCGCTGCAGATGGCCACCGTGGCGGCACTCGCCGCCGCCGACAAACTAGCCCACGACGTCACCGTCATCGACGTGTCCGAACAACTCGTCATCACCGACCTGTTCGTGATCGCCTCGGCCGACAACGAACGCCAGGTCACCGCCATCGTCGACGAAGTCGAGGACAAACTCCGCGAGGCGGGATACAAACCAGTCCGCCGGGAGGGAACGCGCGAGGGCCGGTGGGCCCTGATCGACTACGCCGACATCGTCGTGCACATCCAGCACACCGACGAACGGCAGTTCTACGCACTGGAACGACTCTGGAAAGACTGCCCCGTGGTCGACGTGGAAGGCCTGCAATGAGCGGTGGACCGGACAGCCACGACACGTCCGTGGAACGCCTCACACCGGTGGTCCGGCGTCTGATCCTGTTGCGGCACGGGCAGACCGGGTACAACGCGACCAGTCGGATGCAGGGCCAGCTCGACACCGAGCTGTCCGAACTCGGCCGCCGGCAGGCCGAAGACGCCGCCGGTGCGCTCGCCGGGCGGATGCCGATGGTCATCATGTCCTCCGACCTCATGCGGGCTCGCGACACCGCCGAGGCCCTGGCACGCAAGACGGGACTGACCGTCACCGACGACGTCCGCCTGCGCGAGACGCACCTGGGTGACTGGCAGGGGATGACCCACCTCGAGGTGGACGCTGCGATGCCCGGCGCACGCCGCATCTGGCGGGACGACGCAACCTGGTCGCCGCCGCGCGGTGAGAGCCGGGTCGATGTCGCCCGCCGCGCCGTTCCGGTCGTCGAGGAACTGGTCGACAAGCTCGATGACTGGGGTAGCGGCGAGCGCCCGGAAGCGCCGGTCGTGCTGGTGGCGCATGGCGGCGTGATCGCTGCGATGACCGCGGCCCTGCTCGATCTGGACCAGGGGTCGTGGCCGGTCTTCGGCGGACTGGCCAACACCAGTTGGGTGCAGTTGTCCGGTCACGGCGTCCCTGGCAGCCCACCGCGCTGGCGGCTCGACGTGTGGAACGCGTCCGCCGAGGTCGCCGACGCAGGCGTGCAGTGACGATCCTCGTCCTGTCGGACTCGTTGGCCTACTACGGTCCGAACGGGGGACTGCCCGCCGACGATCCCCACATCTGGCCGAACCTGGTCGGAGCCGGATGCGACCGTGAGGTTCGACTGTTCGGGCGGATCGGCTGGACCAGCCGCGACGTATGGTGGGCGCTGACCCAGGACCCGAACATCTGGGCGGCGGTGCCCACCGCCGAGGTGGTGGTGCTGGCATTCGGCGGGATGGACAGCCTGCCGTCGCCGCTGCCGACCGCGCTGCGCGAGCAGATCCGCTACGTCCGCCCCGCACGGCTGCGTCAGGTGGTGCGCGACGGTTACCAATGGCTGCAGCCGCGGCTGTCGCGAACCGGGTGGCCGGTGGCCTTGCCACCCAAGGTGACCGTGGAGTACCTGGACAAGATCGGCTCGGCACTCACCGAGTTACGGCCGGACCTGCCCATTGTGCTGTGTCTGCCGCCTACCCATCGCAGCCCCTACTACGGATATGTACACAGTGGCCGCATCCCGACCACCGCGGCGATGGATCAGTGGGCACGGCGACGCGGCCTGCCCGTCGCGGACTTCTATCCCGCCACCCGTGAGGCGTTCACGTCGACCCCCGGATCGATGAACCCGGATGGCATCCACTGGGGTTTCGACTGCCACCGCGAGATCGCCGACGAGGTGATCCCGATCGTCCGGCACGCGCTCGGCGAGCCGCTCCTGCGCCGGCCGGACGGGCGTCGGGCCGCCGTGGAACCGACCAGCTAACGTAGACGCGTGCCTGTCGTCGTCGTCACCGATTCATCGTCGCGGTTACCGGCCGAGGTCGCCGATCACTACGGCATCCGTCAGGTGCCGCTGCACCTGACGTTGGACGACAACGACTACCGCGAGGGTGTCGACGACATCCCGGCCGACATCGTGTCGCGCCCGGGCGTCACCACCTCCGGGGCGAATCCGCACGAACTGGGCGCGGTCTACGAGCAGGCCCTCGCCGACAGTGACGGAGACGGGGTCGTCGCCGTCCACATGTCGCGACGACTGTCGGGGACGTGGGGCGCCGGGCGCGTGGCGGCAGAGAAGTTCTCCGGCCAGGTCCGCATCGTCGACTCCCGATCCGTCGGTCTCGCGGTCGGTTTCACCGCCGTCGGCGCGGCGCAGGCCGCCAACGCCGGAGCCGACCGCGACCGGGTGTACGAATCGGCGATCCGGCAGGCCGCGACCATCGACTCGTTGCTGTGTGTCCACCAGTTGGAGAACCTGCGTCAGAGCGGCCGGATCAGCGCCGCCAGCAAGATGCTGGGTTCGGCCTTGTCCATCAAGCCGATCCTGCACATGGTCGACGGCGTGCTGAGCCTCAAGGAGCGGCACCGAACCTTCTCCAAGGCACTGGCCAAGATGGCCGACGCAGCCGTCGAGTCCGCCGACGGACGGCCGGTCGTCCTCGGTATCCAGCACTGTGACTCAGCTGATCTGGCAACGGAATTCGCCGACGATCTGGCGGGGCGGCTGAGGGATGTGAAGTCTCGGATGATCGTCGACCTCGGGCCGGTGCTCGGGTGCCATGTCGGGCCGGGCGCCATCGGGGTCACCCTGGCCACCCACCTCGAGCCGATCGAATCCTGACGCCACGTCCCTGCAGAGGACGTCACCGCCGTTCCCTGCGGGGACGTCACCACCGCTTCCTGCGGGGACGTCACCACCGTTCCCTGAGGAGGTCCGGAGCGCTAGGAGACTGCTGAATAATCGGCGTTGGTTTTCGGCGTGTGGTGGGCGGGTTGTGGCTGTTGGGCTGGGATCCTGGTGGGTATGCAGGGTGAGGTTGATCGCCAGGGTGAGTTTTTGGATGTGAA
>NZ_JAZDUF010000006.1:0-302943 GCF_036350415.1 Gordonia sesuvii | reverse complement strand
ACTCACCCGTTCGCCACTCGAGTACCCTGCAAGCAGGGCCTTTCCGTTCGACTTGCATGTGTTAAGCACGCCGCCAGCGTTCGTCCTGAGCCAGGATCAAACTCTCCATGAAAACCTATCGAAACACCAGCACAAGGCCGGCAATTTCAACACAATCAGGAAAGATAAACCTGACAAATCAATCCAAAAAATCTGGCATCAAAAAACTCGATGCCATTTCAAAAAATGGCATCAAACAATCCACCAATACACTATCGAGTTCTCAAGGAACACACACCCGCAGATACCTCCTCAGTTAAGAGGCGTTCATCCACGAGCTGTCTGTTCTGAAGTGTTGCGACCGTCTCCGGGGCAACTCTTCTAGGCTACCTTACCCGGTTTTGATCCGCAACTCTTGGCTGCTTCTCGTTATCCGGATGTCGGTCCGCAGTTTCTGTCCCAGGCCGACGGCCTCGGGCAGTTGGTTTCTCCCCGGTTCCTGTCGGCCCCGGGAAGTTCCTCGCTGCGGTGCGTCGATTAAGTTACACAGGCGAGAACACAGCGTCAAATCGCCTGGTCAGAGGGCTAAGCGTGCTCCGGCGAAGGTTTTCTTCCCGCGGCGGATCACCAGCCAACGACCGTGCAGCAGGTCGGCGCTCGTCGGCTGCCAATCGGCGTCGGTGACCTTCACGTTGTTCACGTAGGCGCCACCTTCACCGATCGCGCGGCGCGCCGACTTGTTGCTGTCCGACAACCCGGTGTCAACGAGGAGCTCGACCAAGGTCGGGCTGGTGCCGGCGTAGTCGGCCACCGAGGTCTCCCCGACTGCGGCCGCAAGCGTGTGCTCGTCGAGATCTGCGAGATCGGCCCGGCCGAAGAGCGCTTGACTCGCCAGCTCGGCTGCCGCGGTGTGCTCGGCGCCATGGATCAGCGTGGTCATCTCGGCGGCGAGTCGCTTCTGCGCGGTCCGCAGGTGCGGGGTCTCGGAGGTCGCGCGCTCGAGCTCGTCGATCTCTTCGCGCCCCAGGAAGGTGAACCACCGCAGATATCGGACGACGTCGGCGTCGGCTGTGTTCACGAAGTACTGGTACCAGGCGTACGGACTGGTCAGATCGGGGTCCAGCCAGAGACTGCCGCCGCCGGTCGACTTCCCGAACTTCTTGCCGTCCGAGGACGTGACGAGCGGGACCGTCATGCCGTGCAGTGATGTCGCGTCCAGGCGTCGCGCGAGGTCGACGCCGCCCACGATGTTGCCCCATTGGTCGGAGCCGCCGATCTGCAATACGCATCCGTGACGGCGGTTGAGCTCGACGAAGTCGTTCGACTGCAACAGCAGATAGCTGAACTCCGCGTAGCTCATGCCGTCGGAATCCAGCCGCCGCCGGACGGTGTCGCGGGCGAGCATCACGTTGATCGAGAAGTGTTTACCCAGGTCGCGCAGGAATTCGACGGCGCTGAGCTGGCCCGTCCAGTCCAGGTTGTTGACGATCAATGCGCCGGAGGGTGAATCGTCGATGGACACGAAACGTCGGAGCTGTCCGCCGATCCGATCCGCCCATTCGGCGACGGTGTCCGGCGCGTTCATCGTGCGCTCCCCCACGTCGCGCGGGTCGCCGATCAACCCGGTCGCACCGCCGGCCAGGACGATCGGACGGTGGCCGGCCTCTTGAAACCGCCGCAGCGTGAGAAGGGGGACCAGGTGCCCGGCGTGCAGACTCGCGGCCGTCGGGTCGAATCCGGCGTACAGCGTGATCGGGCCTCGCGCCATCTCGGCGCGCAGGTCATCGAGGTCGGTCGATTGGGCGATCAGGCCCCGCCATGACAGTTCGGAGAGGATGTCGGTGTTCGGCCCGTCGGACAACTCGGTGCTCACCCCACGATCTTGTCACCCGCCGACGACGAGGCCGGCACCTGCCCAGCACCTATCGCTGGACGTCTCCGTCACCGGTGTCGGGTGCCGAGCTCGTGAGGCGCGCGTGCTCCGCCTCGTCGACGGTCCGCGCTTCGTCCGCCAGCATCACCGGAATCCCGTCGGCATCGATGCGATACGCGACCCGCAACCTCGGGTTGTACAGCTCGTCTCCCGCGTCGACGAGGGGGCCGCGGTCCTGCGGACACACCAGCCGTTCCCGAGTGATCGGATCGATCGATTCGGCTCGTGTCGCCATCTCTGGGTCCCTCCTCGGCTGGGGTGATCGCCGACCACTCTAGTGTCATGTCCAGTTGCGGCGGCGATGTGCCACCCACGGTCAGTTTTCGGCCGCGGCGGGAACCGAACCGCCCGCTCCGGCTTTCGCGGACCACCCCAGCGTGGCGGCCGCAGACCGCGTGTACCTGCGATAATGTCCCTCGCTGTCGCGATACCAGACCTTCGCTCCCGGGTGGGGCAGGCCGCGCCTCGCGAAGCCGGCGGAAACGGGCCGATACGCGTCCGACACCGGGATCTCGTCGACCACGTGAATCAGGTGCGGCCGCTGGTGGGAACCCAGTTCACCGAGTGCGATGCGCAATTGGGTGACGGTCAGGGAGTCCGACTTCCGGTTCGGCCTCAGGGTCAGTGCCGCCACGGCGATCTGGCGTCCCGGTTCACCCACGCCGTAGGCGACCACCTGGTCGGTCGTCGGCATTCGGGACAGACTCTGCTCAACCGGTGGTACGTACACCGGTCCGTCCGACGTGCGGATGATGCTGTCGAGGGAGCCCAGGAACCACAGGTCATCGGCCAGGTCGCGGACGAACAGGTGCCCCGACACCTCCCAGCGATCGTGTGGCGCGAACACATCACGCAGCACGGTGGCCGAGGTGTCGAATCGCTGCCGGTTGCGGGCCAGAAGCAGACCTGGCTCGGCGACCTCGGCTCTCCGCACGAAACCGGCGTCGTCGATGATCAACCGCTCGTCTTCGAGGTCATAGGCGGCGATCTCGACTGGATTCGTCTCGGGCAGCGATTGCCCCATGGATCCGACCTTGTCGGCGGACACGTTGGCCAGGATGGCCGATCCGTCTGCGGTGGCGAAGAATTCGAGTACGCGAGCCCGCGGGAAGCTGGCGACGACGTCGTCCCACAGACCCACCGGCATACCGGATCCCATGAACAGGCGGATCGGGTTGTGCTGATTGATCCGGAACCCGTCGGCGCGCACGATGTCTCGCATCATCGTCCAGGTGTAGGAGACGACGGTGATCCCGTATCGGTCCACCTCCGCTGTGAAGGTGTCGGCGTCGACACCGTTGGACAGCGCGATGCGCGAACGTCCCACCACGGTCGCGCCCAGCGTCGTGAGCAGCCCCGATGCGTGATGCAGCGGCGGGAGGCAGTACACCGTGTCCCGCACGGTGAGACCGGCCGCCGACGCCGCGCCGAATGCGGATTGGGCGAACCGGTGGTTGGTCACCGGCCACGGTGCGAGTTGCCCGGCACCACGGGTGAACAGGACGAAGGCGAGATCTCCGGCGAGCCCCGGATCGGGTCGATACCACGACGGCATCTGCACGGATTCCGGGTCGATCTGCTCCATGTCGATCACCGACGACCCGTCGGCCCGTTCGATGGTCCGCGTGTCGCCACTGCCACCGCCGAGCACCAGGACCCGATCGCACACCCGCGTGGCCTGGTCGAGGTGGCCGGGGTCGGTCACGATCACCGAACTGTCGGCCAACCTCAGCATCTCCCGCACGTCGCCGTCGGCTGCCAGCATGACCGCGACACCGCCCAGGCGGGACAACGCGGCGACGACGACCAGCGCGCTGGGACGGGTGTCCATGAGAACCCCGATGTGCTGGCCGGGGCGCACCCCGCACTCGACCAGCCCGGCGACGACGTTGTCGATGCGCGTGTTGACGTCGGCGTGGGTGAGCACCCGGTTCTCGAACAGGAACAACTCCTGCTTCGGGGCGCGTTTGCAGTTCTCCGACATCAGTTTGCCCAGCGATATCCGCGTCCCGGACTGGATCTGCCCGAGCCGGAACAATCGCGGCACCGTCCGCACGGACTCCTGTGCCACTGCCCGCGAGCTCCGCTGCAGTGTGTTGGCCATGACGAGCAGGTCGCGCGACACCCCTGCGGAGGCATCCGCCAGCGAGCCGATTCCGTGGGTGATGCGCGACGACAGACTCACGCCCGATCCGTGGGGATCGGGGGTGTCCGGCATCTCCTCGACGAGCGGCGGCCGCTCGGCCAGGCCCGACCGCCACAACACCCACTCCGCAGTGGTCGGCCAGGTGTGCGCCCCGGCGGTGCTACCCACGACGAGTCCGAAATGTCCGACCGGCACCCGGGATTCGAACACCGAGGCGCTCGGGGCGGCGCGCAGGATCCCGCGGACGGCCAGCGGTTGACCGATGTCGTCCGCGTCCCCGAGGAAGGCGAGGACCGGACAGGTGATCTCGGTCAAGGACACGAGCTCGCCGTTGATGACGAATCCGCCGGACACCATCCGGTTGTGGACCACGAACTGGCGCAACAGTTCTGCCACCGCGGGCCCCGACCACGCGACCCAGCCCTCGGCCTCGATGAAGCGCCGCTGGTCCTCCCTGGGCAGCAATGCGTCTCGGTCGTGCAGCTTGCGGAGGAAATCGATGCGGCTGCGGGCCGTCTTCACCGGATCGACGAGTTGGAAGCCGGCACGAGCCATCCAGCCCGGGACCCACAGACGGTTGAAGACCTTGTCGGCGAGGATTTCGGCGCCCGGGACGACGAGGTTGGCGGGCAATCCCAACGGCAACGCCGCGAGCACGTCGACCGGGCTGCCGAAGGTGATGAGGCTCGCGATCGACTTCGACCGTCGGTACGCCGCGGCCTGATACGCGAACATCCCACCCTGCGAGTAGCCGGCGAGGTGCACATCCTTTCCGGTGGCCTCCACGATCAGGTCGATCGCCCGGCTCACCGCGACGACGTGGTCGGCGAGGGTGCGCTCCATCCCGCCCTCTTCGGCGTCCGGCGAGCCGAAGTCGATGACCCACGGGGTGATCCCGGCGCGATGGAGGATCGAAGCCGCGCCGTTGTGTTCGGTCACGTCATAGACGTTGGCCGACACCATCATCGGAGGGACGAGAACGACTTGCGGGCCGGTGGTCGGCGTATCCGGAAAGTACCTGCGGAGCCGAAACATCTTCTCGTTCTCGACGACGCTGAACGGCGCCGGCTCGGTCCCGGTGTCGAGCCCGCCGAATCGCAGTACCTCGAGGCCGTTCTGAGCGGTCGCGAGCACTCGACCGACCGCGGCTCCGACGTTGGGCAGCGCAGGGAGTGCCACCATGACGCCGACCCCCTCCCCTGGTAGTTCGAGTGATGCACGTCACTGTACCGACCTCCCCGCAGGTGGCGTCATCAGCGTACTCAGATGTCGGTCGGGTCTCCGCCCCCCGTCCACGCGGCGCGTCGTCGCCGGACCTGCTCGTCCAGTTCGGACAGCTGGCGGGCGACCTGTACCGATGCCGTGCCTCCGTGGGCATCACGTGATTCGATCGAACCACGCACGGTCAGCACGTCACGCACCTCGGGGCGCAGGTCGGGACTGATCGATGCCAGTGTCTGGTCGTCGAGGTCGGCCAGTCCCACGCCGCGTTCCTCGGCGGCCCGTACACTCGCCCCCGCCACCTCGTGCGCGACGCGGAACGGAACTCCTTGCCGGACAAGCCATTCTGCGATGTCCGTGGCAAGCGTGAAACCCGCAGGTGCGAGGTCGGCCATGCGGTCGGGATGGAACTCGAGGGTTCCGACCATGCCCGCCACCGCGGGCAGCAGCAGTTCCAGTTGTGCGACCGAGTCGAAGACCGGCTCCTTGTCCTCCTGTAGGTCGCGGTTGTAGGCCAGCGGTTGGGCTTTCAGGGTCGCGAGCAGGCCGGTCAGGTTGCCGATCAACCGTCCCGATTTCCCGCGAGCCAGCTCGGCGACGTCGGGGTTCTTCTTCTGCGGCATGATCGAGCTGCCCGTCGACCACGCATCCGCCAGCGTGACGTAGCCGAATTCCGGTGTGCTCCAGAGGATGATCTCCTCGGACAGACGCGACAGGTCCACCCCGATCATCGCGAGGACGAACGCACCCTCGGCCGCGAAGTCCCGTGCGGCCGTCGCATCGATCGAGTTCTCGGCAGGCCGGTCGAATCCGAGATCGGCCGCGATGGAGGCGGGATCGAGGCCGAGTGACGATCCCGCGAGCGCACCGGAACCGTAGGGCGACACGGCAGTCCGCCGGTCGGCATCGGCCAGCCGGTCGACGTCGCGGACGAGCGGGTGCGCGTGCGCCAGCAACTGATGTGCGAGCAAGACCGGCTGGGCGGCCTGCAGGTGGGTCTTGCCGGGCATGACGGTGTCCGGATGTGCCCGGGCCTGCGCGATCAGGGCGTCGACCACGTCGAGCACCCCCATCGCGACCCGACGCATGGCGGCGCGCAACCACATTCGGAACAAGGTCGCGACCTGGTCGTTGCGGGACCGGCCCGCCCGCAACCGCCCACCGAGTTCGGGTCCGACGCGTTCGATCAGGCCACGTTCGAGAGCGCCGTGGACATCCTCGTCACTCTCGGCCGGCCCGAAGCTCCCGTCCGCGACGTCGGTGGCGAGCTTCGACAACCCGACCAGCATCGCCTCGAGTTCTTCCTCGGTCAGCAGGCCGGCGCGGAACAGCACACGCGCATGCGCCATCGACGCCTCGATGTCGAACGGCGCCAGCGCCCAGTCGAAGTGGGTGGACTTGCTCAGCGCGGCCATCGCCGCGGCCGGGCCGTCGGCGAACCGCCCGCCCCACAGCGAGCCCTCGTTGGTGCCGTGCGAGGTCACAGGTCGAGGTCCCGCTTGGCCGCGATCTTCGACGACAGTCCGTGCAGCTCGACGAAACCGCGTGCGGCGGACTGGTCGAAGCTGTCGCCCTCGTCGTAGGTTGCCAGGTTGAAGTCGTAGAGCGACTCACCGCTGCGACGCCCGGTGACCGCGATGTGGCCACCGTGCAGCACCAGCCGGATGTCACCGCTGACGTGCTCCTGGGTGGAGGCGACGAACGCGTCCAGCGAACGCTTCAGCGGCGAGAACCACAGTCCGTCGTACACCAGTTCTGCCCACTTCTGGTCGGTGTGCCGCTTGTAGCGGCCCAGTTCGCGCTCCAGCGTGACATGCTCGAGCTCCTCGTGGGCCCGGATCAGCACCATCGCACCGGGAGCCTCGTACACCTCGCGGCTCTTGATGCCGACGAGCCGGTCCTCGACGACGTCGAGCCGGCCGACACCCTGCGCACCGGCGCGGCGGTTCAGTTCCTGGATGGCTTCGAGGACGCTGACCGGACGTCCGTCGATGGCCACGGGACGGCCCTTGTCGAAGCTGATGATGACCTCGTCAGGAGAGTTCCAGTTGATGGTGGGGTCGTCGGTGTAGTCGTAGACGTCCTTGGTCGGTGCGTTCCAGAGGTCTTCGAGGAAGCCGGTCTCGACCGCGCGTCCCCAGACGTTCTGGTCGATCGAGAACGGCGACTTCTTGGTGACATTGATCGGGATGTCGTTCTGCTCTGCGAAGCTGATCGCCTTCTCCCGCGTCCACGCGTAATCACGAACCGGGGCGAGGACCTCCAGATCGGGTGCCAGCGAGGCGAAACCGACCTCGAACCGCACCTGGTCGTTGCCCTTGCCGGTGCAGCCGTGCGCGACCATGGTGCCGCCATGGTCGCGGGCCGCGGTGACCAGGTGCTTGGCGATGAGCGGACGAGAGATCGCCGAGACCAGCGGGTACCGATCCATGTACAACGCGTTGGAGGTGATGGTCGGCAGGCAGTACTCGTCGGCGAACTCGTCTCGCGCGTCGACGACCACGGATTCCACGGCGCCGCAGTCGAGCGCACGCTGACGCACCACGTCCATGTCCTCGCCGCCCTGGCCGAGATCGAGCGCGACGGCGACGACCTCCTTGCCGGTCTCCTTGCCGATCCAGCTGATCGCGACCGAGGTGTCGAGGCCGCCCGAGTACGCGAGTACGACGCGTTCCGCCATGTCATTTCTCCTGTGGTTCCGCGCGCCGGCGCGGGATCGTCCCGCTCGGCGCCTGTTGTTCTGATTGTCGCTGGTCGAGTTGTCGGTACTGGGATGGGGGTTGGGGCCGTCGGGAGTGAGGCGAGCAGACCGGACCTGCCCTGCTACACGAGGCCCTCGATTCGTCGCGCGAGCGCCGCCCCGTCCACCGGCTCTCGTGCCACCACGAAGATGGTGTCGTCGCCGGCGATCGTGCCCACCACGTCCGGCAGGCTGGCGCGATCGATGGCACTGGCGAGGTAGTGGGCCGCTCCCGGCGGCGTCCGCAGTACCGCAAGGTTTCCGCTGGAGTCCGTGGAGACCAGAAGTTCCGCCAACAGGCGCGACAGGCGGTCCGTCCCGCCGAACACTCCGCGCACCGGCGAGCCGTCCTCGGGGACGACGTACCGGCCCGTGCCACCGTCGGCGCCCCGCAGTTTGATCGCGCCGAGTTCGTCGAGATCACGTGAGAGGGTCGCCTGGGTCGCATCGATGCCCTCCGCCGAGAGCAGATGTTGCAGTTCGGACTGACTGCGCACCTGATGAGCGGCCAGCAGGTCGATGATCCGCGCGTGGCGTCCGGCCTTGGTGGCGGCCAACCGCGTCTCGCTCGCGGCCGGCAGCCGGTCCTTCGCCGAGGTCGGCTGGTCGGTGGTCATCATTTCCTCAACAGCCACAGCAGCAGCGCTTTCTGGGCGTGCAGCCGGTTCTCCGCTTCGTCGAGAACCACACTCGCCGGCCCGTCGATGACCGCGTCGGTGATCTCCTCACCACGATGCGCCGGAAGGCAGTGCAGCACGATCGCGTTCGCATCGGCCCGGGCGAGCAGGTCCTCGTTGATCTGATACGGAAGGAACGGGCCGTGCCGGTCCTTGCCGTCGGTCTCCTGGCCCATCGACGTCCACGTGTCGGTGACCAGCACGTCGGCGCCGTCGGCGGCTTTGTGCGGGTCGGTGACCACCCGCACCGAGCCGCCTGTCTCGCGGGCACGCGCCTCGGTTGCCGCGACGACCTCTGGCGCTGGCTCGAAACCGTTTGGCGCACTGATGGTCACGTGCATCCCGGCAGTCACGCCGCCGAGTGCGAGTGAATGCGCCATGTTGTTGGCACCGTCGCCGAGGTAGGTCATGGAGAGCCCGGCGGTGCGCCCGCGGTGCTCGATGATCGTCTGTAGGTCGGCGAGCACCTGACAGGGATGGAAGGTGTCGGACAAGGCGTTGACCACCGGAACCGTCGCCGACGACGCCATCGCGTCGAGGCGATCGTGGCCGAACGTGCGCCAGACGATCGCGTCGACGTAGCGCGACAACACCCGGCCGGTGTCCTCGATGGTCTCGTCTCGGCCGAGCTGGGTGGTGGTGCCGTCGACGACGACGGCGTGCCCACCGAGCTGTGCGATGCCCATCTCGAACGAGAACCGCGTGCGGGTGGAGTTCTTGTCGAAGATCACGCCGACACCCCGCGGCCCTTCGAGCGGCCGGTTGGCGAACGGTGCCGCCTTGACCTCAGCGGCCAGTGCCAGCACCTCGGCCTGCTCATCGGGCGTGAGGTCGTCGTCGCGTAGGAAGTGTCGCGTCATGCCTTCTCCCCCTCGGTGTTCTGGGCGGTCGCCCGGTCCAGGATGGTGGGCAGTGCGGTCACGAAGCTCGCCCCCTGTTCTTCGGTGAGGATGAGCGGCGGTGCGAGCCGTACCACGTCCGGGCCGGGTGCGTTGATCAGGAAACCCGCATCGCGCGCGGCCTTTTCGACTCGGGCGGCGATCGGGCTGTTCAACACGATGCCGAGCAACAGGCCCGCCCCCCGGACATGCGACACCTGCGGATGGCCGAGGTTCTCCACTCCGGCAGAGATCGACTTACCCACTGCCGCCACATGATCGACGAGGCCGTCCTCATCGATCACGCGGAGTACCGCGAGCGCTGCGGCGGTGCACGCCGGGTTGCCACCGAACGTGGTTCCGTGCTGTCCCGGCTCGAACAGGTCGGCAGCAGCCCCGGTGGCGAGACACGCCCCGATCGGCAGTCCCCCGCCGAGCCCCTTGGCCAGGGTCATCACGTCCGGTACCACCCCGGCCGCCTGGTGCGCGAAAAACGAACCGGTACGGGCGATCCCCGTCTGCACCTCGTCGAAGATCAACAGCGCGCCACGCTCGGAGGTGATGCGCCGGGCTTCGGCCAGATAGCCGTTCGGCGGCACGACGACACCGCTCTCCCCCAGGATCGGCTCCAGGATGACGGCAGCCGTGTGCTCGGTGACCACGGCGTCGAGCGCCTCCACGTCACCGTAGGGAACGAACCGTACTCCAGGTGGCATCGGTTCGAACGGCGCGCGTTTCGCCGGCTGCCCGGTCATCGCGAGCGCCCCCATCGTGCGGCCGTGGAAAGCCCGGTCAGCCGCCACGATCTCCGGTCGCCCCGTGCGGCGGGCGAGTTTGAACGCCGCCTCGTTCGCCTCGGTTCCCGAGTTGCAGAAGAAGACCCGCCCCGGGTGACCGAACTTGTCCAGTAGGCGTTCGGCCAGCTCGACCGCGGGTGCGCTGATGTAGAGGTTCGAGACGTGTCCCAACGTCTGCAGTTGGTTCGTGACGGCCTCGACGAGCACCGGATGGGCGTGGCCGAGCGCATTGACCGCGATGCCGCCGAGGAGGTCCAGATACTCTTTGCCGTCGGCGTCGCGCACCACCGCACCGGAACCGTCGACCAGTGCGATCGCCGGGGTGCCGTAGTTGTTCATCAGGGCGGCCGACCACCGTTGCTGCAGCGGTTCGGTCATGATGGGTCCTCTTCGTCAATATCTGCGACCACCGTGGTCCCGGTCGAACTGGCGGTGAGCAATTGGGCGATCACCGAGTGCGGGACCCGCCCGTCGATGACGTGTGCGGCACCCACGCCGCCGGTCACCGCCCGCAGGCAGGCCTCCATCTTCGGGACCATGCCCGAATCGAGTGAACCGAGCAGCCCGGACAGTTCGTCGGTCCCGATCTGCGACACCAGTGACGTCCGGTCGGGCCAGTCCGTGTAGAGGCCTTCGACGTCGGTGAGCATCACGAGGCGGGACGCGCCGAGCGCCTCGGCGAGTGCCCCTGCCGCGGTGTCCGCGTTGATGTTGTGGACCACGCCGTCGCGGTCCGGCGCGATGGTGGACACGACGGGAATGCGCCCGGCGGCAACGAGATCGAGTACCGCAGACGTGTTCACCGACGCGATGTCGCCGACGAGGCCGATGTCGGTGGCCGTGCCGTCGACCAGAACCGTTCGCCGACTCGCGGTGAACAGGTGCGCGTCCTCCCCGGTGATCCCGACGGCGTACGGACCGTGCGAGTTGATCAGGCCGACGAGCTCTCGCCCCACCTGTCCGAACAGGACCATCCGCGCGACGTCCATCACCTCGGGGGTGGTGACGCGGAATCCGCCGCGGAACTCCCCCTCGAGGCCGAGTCGCTTGAGCATCGCCGAGATCTGCGGACCACCGCCGTGTACCACGACCGGGTGAATCCCGCAGGCGCGCAACAACACCATGTCCGTCGCGAACGCGCGCTTGAGTTCATCGTCGACCATCGCGTTGCCGCCGTACTTGATCACGATGGTGGCTCCGTGCAGGGCCTGCAGGGCCGGCAGCGTCTCGGCGAGGACCAGTGCCTTGTCGAGAGCAGTGAGGGTGGACGCGCCGGTCATGACGAGTACGCCGAGTTCTCTTCGACGTACCCGTGCGACAGGTCCGTCGTACGGATGGCGGCCGACGCGTCACCGAGTCCGAGATCGATCTCGACGGCGATGTCCGCTCCGGAGAGGTCGACCTCACGTGCGCCCGGTACCCCGCAACCGTTCTGGCAGACGGGGGTCCCGTTGAACGACACGGCGATTCGGTCCGGGTCGATGGTGACCGGCGCGATACCGACGGCGGCAAGTACTCGACCCCAGTTGGGGTCGGAACCGAACAGCGCGGTCTTGACCAGCGAATCCCGGGCGACGGCCCGGGCGACGGTGACCGCATCGTCCTCGGTCGGTGCACCTGCGACACTGATCACGACGCGTTTGGTGACACCTTCGGCATCGGCCATCAGCTGGGCGGCGAGGTCGTCGCAGACGGCGAGCACCGCGGCGTCGAGATCTGCCTGCTCGACCGGGATCTGGCTGGCGCCCGAACTCAGCAGCAGCACCGTGTCGTTGGTGGACGCTGCTCCGTCGACGTCCAATCGGTCGAACGTCAGGGCCGTCGCGCGCCGCAGCGCCGTGTCGAGTTGCTCGGCGGTGGCATGGGCGTCGGTGGTGAGGACGCACAGCATGGTCGCCAGGGACGGCGCCAGCATTCCCGCACCCTTGGCCATCCCGCCCACATTCCACCCCTGGGGATGATGCAGCGCAGCCTGTTTCGGCACGGTGTCGGTGGTCATGATCGCGTGCGCCGCGTCGGTACCGCCGGAGAGTCCCCCGCCCATGTCCTGGACGATCTCGGTGACGCCGGCCAGCATCTTGTCCATCGGCAACCGGTCACCGATGAGACCTGTGGAGCAGACCGCCACCTCGATGGCGCCGGTCTCGGTACCCCAGTTGCTGAGCGCCTCGGCGACCGCCTCGGCGGTCGCGTGGGAGTCCTGGAACCCACCGGGACCGGTGCAGGCATTCGCACCGCCGGAGTTCAGGACAACCGCGCGAAGTCGACCGGTCGTCAGGACCTGTCGGCTCCACAGCACCGGCGCGGCCTTCACCTGGTTACGGGTGAACACACCCGCCGCCGCATGGTCGGGGCCTTCGTTGAACACGAGGGCGAGGTCGAGCGCGCCGGATGCCTTGATGCCGGCGGCGATGCCAGCGGCGCGGAAGCCCAGCGGCGCGGTCACCCCCTGCGCGCGGACCAGCCGCGGCGCGTCCAGTGGGGCTCCGGGGGTGATCCGGTCGTCGGTCGTCATGGCGCCACCCCCACGGTGCTCAGGCCCTCGGTCTCGTCGTAGCCGAGTGCGAGGTTCATGGACTGCACGGCCGCTCCGCCGGTGCCCTTGGTCAGGTTGTCGATCGCACCGACCACCACGAGGGTGCCGGCCCGTTCGTCGACGGTCACCGCGAGCTGCACCGCATTGCCGCCCACCACGGAACCGGTTGCCGGCAGGGCACCTTCGGGCAGGAGGTGCACGAACGGCTCGTCGTCGTAGGCCTTCTCGTACGCGGCGCGAATCTCGCCGACAGACGCCGACGTCCGCGCCGTGCAGGTGGCGAGGATGCCACGGGCCATCGGCGCCAGGATCGGCGTGAACGACACGCCGACCGGGGCTCCGGCGGCCGCGGACAGTGCCTGGGCGATCTCGGGCGTGTGCCGATGCGTCCCGCCGATGCCGTAGGCGCGGGCCGACCCGATGACCTCCGACGCCAGGAAGTCGACCTTGAGCGATCGTCCCGCACCCGAGGCGCCCGTGACCGCGACCACCGTGGTGTGAGGCTCGACTAGTCCCGCGGCGATCGCCGGACGCATGGCGAGGATGGACACGGTCGGATAGCAGCCTGGCACCGCGATCCGCGACGCGTCGCGAAGTCTGTCGCGATTCCCCGGGAGCTCGGGCAACCCGTAGGGCCACGTCCCGGCATGGTCGCCGCCGTAATAGTCGGTCCAGTCCTGAGCGGACTCGAGTCGATGGTCGGCGCCGCAGTCGATGATCAGTGTCGTCGGCGGCAGGGCGTCGGAGATCTCGCCGGACGTGCCGTGCGGCAGGCCGAGGAACACGACGTCGTGTCCCGCCAGGACCTCCGGAGTGGTGTCCTCGAGAACGCGGTCGGCCAGCGGAAGAAGGTGCGGATGCAGGCTTCCGAGGGTGCTGCCCGCGTTGCCTCCGGCGGTCAACGCACCGATCTCGAGTTCCCCGGTTCGCAGGCGCGGGTGTCCGCAGAGAAGCCTGAGGATCTCACCACCTGCATAGCCGCTCGCACCGGCGACTGCCACCCTGATAGTCATACGATGATTATGCATGATGATGCAAATCAATTCAGGTCGGGGGGGTCTCGATACGCCGGCTCGCAAGCTCGCGCGGCTACTCGACCAGCGAAAAAGGGGCGCCCGGTCGCACAGTCGCGGCTACTCGACCAGCGAAAATGCGGACGACGGCTCGCGGAGGTCTCGATACGCCGGCTCGCAGGCTCGCGCGGCTACTCGACCAGCGAGGGGAGCTCGCGCGGCTACTCGACCAGCGAAAAGAGGGGACGCCTGGTCGCACAGTCGCGGCTACTCGACCAACGAGGGGGTCGTCGGCGCGGTCAGCGCAGGCGGGCGCCGATCGTCTCCCCCGCGTGGGCGACGGCCGCCATCTTGGCGGCGTTGGCCTCCTCCTCGGTGAGGGTGCGGTCGGGGGCACGGAACCGCAGCGCGAAGGTGAGCGATTTGCTCCCCGCACCCACCTGGTCGCCGGTGAACACGTCGAACAGGTCGATCGCCTCGAGGAGGTCGCCGGCACCGGCGGTCAACGCGTCCTGCACCTGCGCGGCGGACACGGTATCGGCCACCACCACGGCCACGTCCTGCAGGACCGCCGGGAAGGGCGACACCTGTGGCGCGGGCAGATTCTCGACGATCGGCACAGCGTCCAGGTCGATCTCGACGGCACACAGTCGCTTCGGGAGACCCGCCCGTTCCAGGACGGCCGGGTGCAGTTCACCGGCATGGCCGATGGTCCGGCCGTCGACGGTGAGGCGCGCACACCGGCCCGGATGCCAGGGACGATGGTCGGTCGCCGACAGCACCACGTCGACACCCGCGGCACGCGCTATCGTCCGCGCGGCTTCGAACGCGTCGACGTGATCGGCGACGCGGCCGGGACCCCACGGCCCCGCCGGTTCGCGCAGGCCGGTGAGTGCGACGGCGACGTGTAGTGGCTGGTACGGCAGCGACGCGTCGAGCGCCGCGATGTCGTCGTCTGTCGGCCGTTTCGTGACGTCCAGCGCCTCAACCGGTTCGACGTGGTCACCGGCGAAGACCACCTGCCCGATGGTGTACAGCGACAGGTCGCGTTGACCGCGCGCGATGTTGCGCGCCGTCATCTCCAGCAGACCGGGCAGCAACGTGGTGTTGAGTTCGGGCCGATCGGTTTCCAGTGGATTCAGCACGGTGACGGTGCGTCGCCGTGCGTCGTCGGCCGGTAGATCCCAGGTGTCGAACACCCCGGTCGGCATGAACGGGTACGGCAGGACCTCGACGAAGCCGTCGAGCGCCAGGGTGCGGCCGACCGAACGCCGACGACGCTGCACCGCGTTGAGACCGGTTCCGGCGGGCGCGCGCGGCACCACCGCCGGGATGTCCTCCAGACCTTCCAGACGCAGCACCTCTTCGACGAGGTCGGCGCGTTGGCTCAGGTCCGGTCGCCACGACGGAGGGGTCACCTCGAGTGGTTCCGAGCCGTCGACCATGCAACCGACCTCGCGCAGCCGGGCGCTCGTGGTCCCCGCGGGGTAGCTGATGCCGGCGGTGCGGTCCGGTTCGTCGGCAGGGATCAGGATCGGGGCCGGCGCCGCGACCCGCACCTGGGCATCACTCAGCGGCGACGATACGGCGCCACCCGCGATGTCGACGATCAACTGCGCGGCCCGATCCGAGGCCACCGCGGTGATCTGTGGATCGACGGTCCGTTCGAAACGCTTGCTCGCCTCCGACGTCAGCTTGTGCCGCTTCCCCGTGCGGAAGACACGCACCGGGTCGAATGTCGCGGACTCCAGCAACACGGAGGTCGTCACGTCACCGACTTCGGTTGCGGCACCACCCATCACGCCGGCCAGCGCGATAGGCCCGGTCTCGTCGGCGATGACGACATCCTCCGGGTCGAGGATCCGCTCGACATCGTCGAGGGTGGTCAGTTTCTCGCCGGCGCGGGCCGAGCGCACGGTGATCGTCCCGGTCAATTTGTCGGCGTCGAACGCATGCAGCGGCTGGCCGAGTTCGATCATCACGTAGTTGGTGATGTCCACGATCGCCGAGATCGGCCGGATTCCGGCCACCATCAGGCGCTTCTGCATCCACCACGGCGACACGACGGACGGATCGACACCGGTGATGACACGTGCGGTGTAGCGGGTGGCGGACGAGTCGTCGTCGATGGCGACCGGCCACGCGTCACCGGTCGCGACTAGAGGTGGCTCGGAGTGTGCCGGGTCCGCCTGCGCCCCGAAACCGAGACCCAGATCCACGAACGGCACTCCGAAGCTGCCCGCCAGCTCCCGCCCCAGTCCGCGAACCGAGAACGCGTAACCACGGTCAGGGGTGACGTTGACGTCGATCGCGGTGTCGTCGAGGCCCAGGACCTCACGCGCATCGGCGCCGGGCTCGGCGGTGCCCGGCGCGAGCACCAGGATGCCGCTGTGGTCGGTGCCGATCCCCAACTCCGACACCGAACAGATCATGCCGTCGGAGATGCGGCCGTATGTCTTGCGGGAGGCGATCTCGAACGGCCCCGGCAGGACCACGCCCGGAAGCGCCGCGACGATCAGGTCGCCCTCGGCGAAGTTGCGTGCACCGCAGACGATCCCGCGCGGCTCGTCCTCACCCACGGCGACCGTACAGAAGCGGATCGGCTTCTTGAATTCGGTGAGTTCCTCGATTGTCTCGACCCGGCCGATGACCAAAGGCCCGGTGATCGTGGGGAATTCGTCGATGTCCTCGATCTCGAATCCGACCCGGACAAAGGCGTGGTCGATGTCCTCCGCGGTCGCCGACCACTGCGGGTCGCCTTGCCGGAGCACCTCGGTGTACCAGGACTGGGGGGCACGCACGTCAACCAACTACTTTCATCGCTCGAGCTCTTCGCGAATATGGGATTGCGGGAGTGGGCATGTCGGCGGTCAGACCGCCGGGCCGAACGGGACGGTGAATCGGATGTCACCCTCGACCATGTCGCGCATGTCGGAGATGTCGTTGCGGAACTGCAGAGTGCGCTCCAGCCCCATCCCGAAAGCGAATCCCGAGTACACGTCCGGATCGATTCCACTGGCCCGCAGGACATTCGGGTTCACCATGCCGCAGCCGCCCCACTCGACCCAGCCGGGTCCGCCCTTCTTGCCGGGGAACCAGACGTCGACCTCGGCGGAGGGCTCGGTGAACGGGAAGTAGCTGGCCCGCATGCGGGTGGTGGTCTCCGGCCCGAACAGTGCCCGGGCGAACACCTCGAGGGTGCCGCGCAGATTCGCCAAGGTGAGTCCCTTGTCGACTGCCAGTCCTTCGATCTGGTGGAAGACCGGGGTGTGGGTGGCGTCGAGTTCGTCGGTTCGGAAGGTCCGGCCCGGGCACGCGACGTAGATCGGCAGGTCGCGCGTGAGCATGGACCGCACCTGCACCGGCGAGGTGTGGGTCCGCAGCACCTGCCGGGATCCCTCGGGGGCGATGTAGAACGTGTCCTGCATCGACCGGGCCGGGTGATCCGGGAGGAAGTTGAGGGCGTCGAAATTGTGGTGCTCGGTCTCGACCTCCGGTCCCTCGGCGATCTCCCAGCCCATACCGACGAAGACGTCGGCGACCTGTTCGGCGATCACCGTGATCGGGTGGCGGGCGCCGATCCTGCGGCGTGCGCTCGGCAGGGTGACGTCGACGGATTCGGCGACGAGGACCGCGGCGTCGCGCTCGGCGTGCAGCGTTGCGGTGCGGACGTCGAGTGCTGCGCTGACCCGGCCGCGCACCTCGTTGACGAGCTTGCCCGCCGCGGATCGCTGATCCTTCGGAAGGCTGCCGAGGGCGCGGCGCGCCAGCGCGATCGGTGAGCGGTCGCCGAGATGCGCGGTCTTGGCCTGCGCGAGGTCGTCGAGGTCACCGGCCGCCTCGAAGGCCGCGACGGCGGCCGCGGCCGCGGCATCGAGTTCCTGCGGTTCCGGGAACCGGATCTCTGGGGCGTCGTCGGCGGGGGTGGCCACGGTCGGCGGTCTCCTCGGTTGAAAACAGGCGTCTAGGTGCGGCTACAACAGTAGACGAGCGCGTCCCGACGCCACGGCGCAGGTTGACCGCACGCACCGCTCACGGCGACGACCGAACCGCTACCGACCTCGCGATGACGGCTCCGCCGACCGACAGGCCGGCCCAGACCAGCCCGTCGCCGAGGAGCCCGTCGCGCGCCATCATCAGTGTCGCGACACCGGTGACGACGAGCGCCGCGACGACGACGCGGTCACGGGCTCGCCCGGCGTTCCGGCCGACCGGGCCGTCCCACCACAGCAACTCGCGGTTCTCCAGCGGGGAGAGTGCCGCCACGACCGGCACCATCAGCGCGAGCAGCACGACGGTCTGCGTGCCGACGACCACCGTGAACAACACCGGGTGCTGACCCGGGTCTCGAGACAGACCGATCAGCTCGCCGGCGCCGATGAGGAAGGCGAGTACCGGCAGATGCCACAGATACAGGGTCATCGCACCGCGGTTTCCGACGGCCACCCACCACCACACCCGCGCGCGCCCCACGATCGAAGCGAGCATCCGGGCCGCTGCGATGGCGATGCCGCACAGCACGATCGCGTGCCCGGCGAGCAACAGGCTCGGCGGACTCATGTTCGACAGTTCCTGCCCCGGCACCGTCACCAACGACAGCTCATACGGCCCCGCCGCCACCAACATGATGTCGAGAACGAAGAACACCGCGGCGACCGACGCTGCTGCGATCGGCGTCACCAAGCGTTTGGCGTATGCCACACCCAGGATCGCCGGGATCGACCAGACGGTGAGGAACGAGACGTAGCCGATCCCCTGCCAGCCGGTCGCGAACCTGATGACGTCGACCGCAGCCGTCGCGCCCCACGCAAGGCCGAGCGCCCCCACCACGTGCCGCGGCGTCGCGATGCGCTGCAGCGTCGGCACCACCGCGAGCACGAGCAGATAGGCGCCGAGAAACCACAAGAGTTGGACACCGAGGCGAGCGACGACATCGGCAGCCGCGTCGGCACCGAGAGCGACCGCGATGAGGGCCGTGGCGGCCACCGCGAGCAGATACCAGAACACGGGCCGCAGCAGGCGTTGCGCCCGCGTGAGCAGCCAATGCCCGGTGGAGGTCGTGGGTCTCGAGGAGAGCCCATAGGTTGCCGCGGCCGCGCCGGCGAAGAAGAACAGCGGAAGGACCTGCAGTAACCAGGTGACCGCCTGCAGGATCGGGATGTCGGCGAGCAGATTGCCCAGCACGAACCCCTCCGGCTCGACGACGACCGTGAGCATCACCGAATGGCCGGCGATGACGACCACGAGCGATGTCAGCCGGATCAGGTCGATCACCCGGTCGCGGTCACCGGTGAGGGCGTCGAGATCGGTCACCGAAGGCAGTGTTCTGCGGCGCGCGGGCGCGCTGTTGCTGGTCATGGCGCCAAGCCTCGCGTGTTCGGCCCGTTCGGGCCTGAGCACAACTACGCAGAAGCGGTGGGCAAATACCCGCCGACGACGGCTGCCCATCGACGTACCGGGCCCTTCGTGACGCTCGCAAGCTCGCTCCTCAGGGAGCGGGGGGTGCAACGGCAGGGAGGAGGCTCGCTCCTCAGGGAGCAGGGGCGCGAGGGTGCGCGTCTGGTCGCTGCCTGTTATGCCTCGCTGTGCCGGCGCGCACTCGCGTACAGGCAGATGGCCGCTGCCGCAGCCAGATTCAGGCTCTCCGCTCGACCTCGGATGGGGATGGCGACACGATTGTCGGCGTCGGCGGCGACGTCGTCGGGCAACCCGTGCGCCTCGTTGCCGAACAGCCATCCGGTCCGGTCGGAGAGGACGTCGTCGGCATCATCGAGGGAGAGTTCGCCGTCGGCGGCTGTGGCCAAGAGGGTGATCCCGGCTGCCCTGATGGCCTGCAGCCCGGCGGCGACGTCCCGGTGCCGGACCACCGGAACGTGGAAGAGGCTGCCCGCGGAGGCCCGTACGCACTTCGCGTTGTGCGGATCGACCGCGTCACCGAGCAGGATCATCGCGTCGGCGCCCATCGCGTCGGCGCAGCGGATGAGGGTGCCCAGATTGCCGGGCTCCCGCGGCTCGACCGCGATCGAGAGCAGCCATGGCTCGTTCTCGAGCACCGACGACAGCGGCTGGTCGAGGAGCTCGCAGATCGCGAAGATCCCGGGTGCCGTGGTCGATTCGGACAGCTTCGCCACGGCACGTTCGGAGAGCACCTCGACCGGGACATCGGATGCGCGCGCCTCGTCGAGCACCGATGCGTGCCGCGACAGGTCGGCCTCCCGGACGAGCAGGCGCTGCGCACGGCCGGTCTCCAATGCGGCGGTCACCGAGTTGGACCCCTCGACGAGGAACCGCCCTTCGGCTCGGCGGACCGTCGCGCGGTGCAGCTTTGCATACGACACGACCCGCGACGAACGTTCGGAGAGAACTTCCATCGCGGGTCGTGTGCGGTCTGATCCGTCGATCAGGCGGCCGGGGCGTTGATGTCGCCCGGCAGCGCCTTGCGGGCCACCTCGACCAGGCCGGTGAAGGCCTCCGGGTCGGTGACGGCGATGTCGGCGAGGACCTTGCGGTCCACCTCGACACCGGCAGCCTTGAGGCCCTGGATGAAGCGGTTGTAGGTGATGTCGTTGGCGCGGGCCGCGGCGTTGATACGCGCGATCCACAGCTTGCGGAACTCACCCTTGCGGGCGCGGCGGTCCCGGTAGGCGTAGGTCATCGAGTGGAGCTGCTGCTCCTTCGCCTTGCGGTACAGACGCGAACGCTGTCCGCGGTAGCCCTTCGATGCCTCGAGGGTCGAACGACGCTTCTTCTGGGCGTTCACCGCCCTTTTCACGCGTGCCATGTGTCAGTCCTTTGTTCGTCAGATGTCAGTGGTCGACCGTCGCCGGGGATGTCCCGGTGGGGGTCACTTGTTCAGCAGTCGCTTGATGCGCGGGGCGTCGTTCTCGCTCACGACGGTAGTGCCGTCGAGACGGCGGGTGCGCCGCGACGACTTGTGCTCCAACAGGTGGCGACGGTTGGCCTTCTGGCGAACGATCTTGCCGCTGCCGGTGACCTTGAATCGCTTCGCGGTGCCCTTGTGGGTCTTGCTCTTCGGCATGTTCTTCCTTCATTCGGGCGAGCGAGTGCACACCCGTGGTCGGACGGGCGTGCGTCTCGCGCGCTGGTGGTCAGTTGCGCCGGTCGGGCAGTGTGCCGTTCCGGTTACTGGCTGGTCTGTTCGTCTCTGGCCGCAGTCTTGCCGCCGCGATCGCGGCTCTGCTGCTGCGCCTTCTGGCGGGTCTTCGCGCCCTTGTGCGGTGCCAACACCATGGTCATGTTGCGGCCGTCCTGCTTGGCCGAGGTCTCGATGAATCCGTAGTCGGCGACGTCGTTTCCGAGGCGCTGCAGCAACCGGAATCCCAATTCGGGGCGGGACTGTTCGCGGCCGCGGAACATGATGGTCACCTTCACCTTGGACCCTGCTTCGAGGAACCGGATGACGTGACCCTTCTTGGTCTCGTAATCATGGTCGTCGATCTTCGGGCGGAGCTTCTGCTCCTTGATGACGGTCATCTGCTGGTTGCGACGCGATTCGCGCTGCTTCTGGGCGGCTTCGTACTTGAACTTGCCGTAGTCCATGATCTTGCACACGGGTGGCCGTGCGTCGGGCGCGACCTCGACCAGGTCCAGGTCGGCCTCGTAGGCCAAGCGAAGCGCATCTTCAACACGCACGATGCCCACCTGCTCCGAGTTCGGTCCGACGAGTCGGACCTCTGGGACGCGGATGCGCTCGTTGATGCGGGTCTCAGTGCTGATGGGGCCTCCTTGATCAGTTCTTCTCTGGTGACCGCCAGGAATTGTGACTGGGTGGCAGGGGGCCGCTCTCAGCAGAAGAGCCCCGGGACGCTGGTGGCATCCGCAGGGCTCCGTTACCGACCGGTTCGCCGACACACATGTCGAACCGACATGTCCGTGCTGCTCAGAGGCGTCGCGACTGTCGGCGTGAACCGGACCGTCCAACTGCGGTGAACCCGCGTCGTGACGGTGGGAGCGGAACTCCACTTGCGACCCCGGCGCAAACCGGGGCGGTCGTACTGTGGGAGTCTAACAGCCATGACCGAGAACTCCTATTCGTCACCTGCGCAGATGCCCGATACGGGTGCCGCGGCCGGCGATGACGGAGTGCCCGGTCTGGAGCAGACCGATATTGACAACATTCGCGATCTCGGCGATATTCCGGCGATCGAGGTCATCACCCGGGCGATCGTGATGTTGATGAGCGCGTCGGCGGAGAAGCTCGGTCTGGCCGAGGGCGCCACCGACGACGACATCGACCTCGACGAGGCACGCCGCCTGATCACCGCCCTCGCCGGCCTGGTCGACGCGTCGCGCCCCGACCTCGGAGTGCATGCCGCACCCATCCGGGACGGGCTCAAGCAGCTCCAGTTGGCCTTTCGTGACGCCAGCGCATACCCGGACGAGCCAGGCGAAGGTCCCGGCGAGAAGTACACCGGCCCGGTTCGAGATCGTCGCCGCTGACATCTCACCGACGTACGCTGGAGGGGTGACCAGCCAGACACCGCAGGACCCGGATCCGAACGTCGTCGAGGGTGAGATCGTGCCCGATCCGACGCCGCAGGGCGCGTCGACGCCACCGGGGTACATCCCGCCGGTCACCGACCCCCATTACTCCGAGACCGGCATCCCCACCTTCGACTTCGTCCGCGACAAGATCGAGAACCGGATTTCTACCGCGATCGGCAGCGAAGAACTCGCGCATGCGAGCCCGGAGGGCCAGAAGGTCGACGAGATGATGCGCAAACGCGACGAAGCGGCTCGCAAGAAGCTCGAGGAGATCAGGAAGTCGATGGGCAAGTAGCCCCGTCGGCGAGCGGTCTCGTCAGTCCGCCAGCAGCTCCCGGGCCACCATGTCCACGGTCCACTCGGCGATGCGGCCAGTCGACCACCCGCGCACCGCGAGGTGGTCCCAGAGTTCGAAGCTCATCGCCAGTGAGCACACGTCGAGCGCCTCCTGCAGCGTGAGACCGGCGCGCAGCACACCCGGCGGCCATGCCGAGAGCACGCGCCGTCGTCCGGCGTCACCACGGGACAAGCCCTCCCGGTAGGCGTCGGCGAGCTCCGGACTGGTGCGCGCGCCTTCATGCAAGATCCTCACGAGGTCAGCCGCACGGTCGTACATGCGCGCCTCGAAGTCCACCATCGCCTCGATCTGGCGGCGTGGACTCTCGGCAGCCGACAACTCGGCGACGAGGGTCGCGACATCCGCTTCGTCGTCGGCGGTGTCGGTCAACGCCATCGCCAACCCGGCCTTGTTGCCGAACACGGCGTACACAGTCGGTTCGGCCACCCCCGCCGCCTTCGCAATCGCCTTGAGCGTGGTGCCATTCCAGCCACCTTCGGCGAAGAGTTGCCGCGCAGCAGCGATCAGACGTGCCCTCGTCTCGGCCGCCTGCGCGGCCCGCGTCGGCGATCTATATGCCCGTTTCCCTTGCGCCATTCAGATGACCTCACCTATATTCATTGAGTCTTACTCATCCAATTCTACTCACACCCATCCGGGAGTCCTCATGCGGAACATCAATCGTGCCGGATTCGGCCTGGCCGTCGGCGGACTCCTGGTCTGCATCGGCGGACCTATGCACCCCAGGGGATCGATGGATTCACTTGACGCACACATGATCACGATGCTGGAGAGCCCGGTGTGGGTGGTGTCGCACGTCATCGCGATGGTCGGGACGGCCCTGATCGCGGTGTCTCTGATCGTCCTGTCACGGTCGCTCGAACCCCGCACGCTCCGACCGTTCGTCGCGGTGACGGCGGTCGGAGCGTGTCTCGCCGCGGTCGAATACCCTCCCCCACATCCTGGCGGTCACCGAACTGGATCTGCTGCGTGCCGGTGAACATGCGCCCATCACCCGGACCCATGAGCTGATCGCCGCGGTATCGGGCCCGGTCTTCGGGTTCGGCACCGCACTGCTGGCAGTGGCCTTCGCGGTGACGGCCACCCGTCGCCGACCGCTCTGGTGGTTGATCGCGATCCCTGCCGTCCTCGGTGGCGCGGCCGCGGGATCGGCGGTTCCGTTCGTGCTCGTCACCCGCGATGTCGACATGACCGTGCTGTTCCCCGGCGTGGCCGGGATGGCGATCTGGTTCGTGGTCGTCGGGATCGTCCTCGCGCGTCGCAGCGACAAGGCCACCACCCCGCCGCCGGTCCACGCGGACTTGGCCGTGGCCTGACCACGGAAAGTTCTTCGGCCAGAACGTGATCGCGCCGAGGTCGGCTATGGCGTGGGGCCCTTCGTGACGCTCGCAAGCTCGCTCCTCAGGGAACGGCGTGACCCTCCCCCGCCGACGTTTATGTCCGTCCGCATCACCGCAGAGCGTGCCCAACTGGATTATCCACTCGACGGCGACGAGGCGTGATGCTTGCGACCATCAGCGGCCGTATCGGGCGGGTCTAGCCTGCTGAGGCGACCGACTGGTCGACGTCGAGGATGTTCGCCAGGAACTTGCCGGTGTGACTCATCGGTTCGAGCGCGATGTCCTCGGGGGTGCCCTCGGCGACGACGAGACCACCGCCGGTACCGCCCTCGGGTCCCATATCGATGATCCAGTCGGCGGTCTTGATGACGTCGAGGTTGTGCTCGATGACGATGACGGTGTTGCCCTTGTCGACCAGGCCGTTGATGACGGCGAGCAGCTTCTTGATGTCCTCGAAATGCAGTCCCGTGGTGGGCTCGTCGAGGATGTACACCGTGCGACCGGTCGACCGCTTCTGCAGCTCGGCCGCGAGCTTCACGCGCTGCGCCTCGCCGCCCGACAAGGTCGGCGCGGGCTGGCCGAGCCGCACATACCCGAGCCCGACGTCGACGAGGGTCTTGAGATACCGATGGATCGACGTCACCGGTTCGAAGAACTCGGCGGCCTCCTCGATCGGCATGTCCAGCACCTCGGAGATGGTCTTGCCCTTGTAGTGCACCTCGAGCGTCTCGCGGTTGTAGCGCGCGCCGTGGCACACCTCGCACGGGACGTACACGTCCGGGAGGAAGTTCATCTCGATCTTGATCGTGCCCTCGCCGGTGCACGCCTCGCACCGGCCGCCCTTGACGTTGAACGAGAACCTGCCCGGCTGATAGCCCCGCACCTTCGCCTCGGTGGTCGCCGCGAACAAGGTACGGATCTTGTCGAACACACCCGTGTAGGTCGCCGGGTTCGACCGCGGGGTACGTCCGATCGGCGACTGATCGACCTGCACCAGCTTGTCGAGCTGATCAAGACCCTTCACCCGGGTGTGGCGGCCCGGCACCTGTCGCGCGCCGTTGAGTTTGTTGGCCAGCACGGTGGCGAGGATGTCGTTGACCAGCGTGGACTTACCCGAACCGGACACCCCGGTCACCGCGGTCAGCACGCCGAGCGGGAAACCGACCTCGATCCCCCGCAGATTGTGTTCCCGCGCGCCGACGACCGTCAGCTGCTTCTTGCGCGAGATGGGCCGACGGATCGCCGGGATCGGCAGTTCGTCACGGCCGGCGAGGTAGGCGCCCGTCAACGACCGACGGTTCTTCAGCAGATCCTTATAGCTACCGCTGTGCACCACCTCGCCCCCGTGCTCACCGGCCCGGGGACCGATGTCGACGATCCAGTCGGCGGCCCGGATGGTGTCCTCGTCGTGCTCGACGACGATCAGTGTGTTGCCCAGATCCCGGAGGCGCGTAAGGGTTTCGATGAGGCGACGGTTGTCGCGCTGATGCAGCCCGATGGACGGCTCGTCCAGAACGTACAGCACGCCGGCGAGCCCTGAACCGATCTGCGTCGCCAGCCGGATGCGCTGCGCCTCACCGCCCGACAACGATCCCGCGGCGCGTGCCAGCGACAGGTACTCCAGCCCGACGTCGAGCAGGAAGGTGATGCGCGCCTGCACCTCCTTGAGCACGCGGCCGGCGATCGCCGCCTGCCGCTCGTCGAGCTTGAGGCCGTTCAGGTAGTCGGCGCATTCGGCCACCGACAGCGCACACACCTGCGCGATCGACATCGCGCCGTATGTCGGATGGTCGAGAGTGACCGACAGGATCTCCGGCCGCAGCCGCGCACCCTGACACGCCGGGCACGGGACATCGCGCATGTATCCCTCGTAGCGCTCCTTCATCTGCTCCGACTCGGTCTGGTCCATCCGGCGGGCGAGGAACGACAGGACGCCCTCGAACTCGGTGTAGTAGGACCGGGTGCGGCCGTAGCGATTGCGGAACTTGACGTGGACCTGGTGATCGCTGCCGTTGAGGATCGCGTTGCGCGCCTTGGCCGGCAGCTTCTTCCACGGCGTGTCCACGGAGAAGCCCATCTGGTCGGCGAGACCGCCCATCAAGCGCAGGAAGTAGTCGGCGTTGTGGCCGCCGGACCAGGGCGCGATCGCACCGTCGGTCAGCGACAGCTCCGGGTCCGGGACGACGAGGTCCTCGTCGACCTCTTTGCGAATCCCGAGACCGTCGCACTCCGGGCACGCACCGTAGGGCGAGTTGAACGAGAACGACCGCGGTTCGAGATCGTCGATGGCGATGGGATGTCCGTTGGGGCAGGCCATCCGCTCGGAGAAGCGTCGTTCGCGGTGCGGGTCGTCTTCCTCGAGGTCCACGAAATCGAGGACCACGATGCCGTCGGCCAGGCGCAGGGCGGTCTCGATGGAGTCGGTGAGTCGCTGCTTGGCGGTCGGCTTCACCGCAAGCCGGTCGACGACGACCTCGATGTCGTGCTTCTCCTGCTTCTTGAGCTTGGGCGGATCGGTCAGCTGGTGGACCACACCGTCGATGCGCGCGCGGGAGAAGCCCTGCGTCTGCAGCTCGGCGAACAGGTCGACGAACTCGCCCTTGCGAGTGCGGACAACCGGGGCGAGAACCTGGAAACGGACACCCGCTTCCATCTCGAGCACCTGGTCGACGATCTGCTGGGGGGTCTGCTTGGCGATCAGCTCACCGCACTCCGGGCAGTGGGCGCGGCCGGCGCGGGCGTAGAGCAAGCGCAGGTAGTCGTAGACCTCGGTGATGGTGCCGACAGTCGACCTGGGGTTGCGGTTGGTCGACTTCTGGTCGATCGACACCGCCGGCGACAGGCCTTCGATGAAGTCGACGTCCGGCTTGTCCATCTGTCCGAGGAACTGGCGCGCATAGGCAGACAACGATTCGACGTAGCGTCGCTGCCCTTCGGCGAAAATCGTGTCGAAGGCCAGCGACGACTTCCCCGAACCCGACAACCCGGTGAAGACGATCAAACTGTCGCGCGGCAGATCGACGTCGATCCCTCGTAGGTTGTGTTCTCGGGCGCCGCGCACGATCAGACGGTCAACCACTGGCAAATCCTCGTTCGTTTCGCTGTCCGGCTGACGCCGGGATGCTGGCAGGTGAGCAGTGTGGATGCGTTCGGCCGACTGGGCTGGACCGCTCCGCGCGTACCTTATCGGCGGCCCCCGACAAGATTCTGCTGAGCAGACAAGTCTGGTGCAGAGCACACGAGATCGTCGCGACGGCCGTCGACCACTGCTCCACGATACTCGTGCTCGGTTACCGTCGATCGTCGCCGACCGTCACGGGTGTCACCTAGCCTGGCGTCATGAGCACTCAGGACGTCTCGGTCACCGACACCTACACCGGCGATCTCTCGGAGTCGCCGAACCCGCAGCGCCGGACCCTCGACACGGCAACGATCGTGAAGATGTCGGTCGGGCCGATGGACAACAACGTCTACGTCGTCACCTGCAGCAACACCGGCAAGCAGCTCATCATCGACGCCGCGAACGACGGCGATCGGGTGCTCGCGCTCGTGGACCTGCTTCCGGGCGAACCGGCCATGATCTTCACCACCCACCAGCACCCCGACCACTGGCAGGCGCTGGAGCAGGTCGCCGGGAAACTCGGCATCCCCACCACGACGGGGCGTCTCGACGCCGACCCGCTCCCGGTCACACCGGCTCGACTGATCGACGACGGCGACACCATCGACGTGGGCGACCTCACGTTCGACGCCATCCATCTGGTCGGCCACACACCGGGATCCATTGCCCTCGCACTGCGCGACGGGGACACGGTGCACCTGTTCACCGGGGACTGCCTGTTCCCCGGCGGCGTCGGCAAGACCTGGCAACCCGGGGACTTCGACACCCTCCTCGCGGACGTGACGTCGAAGCTCTTCGACCGCTACCCCGATTCGACGGTCGTCTATCCCGGCCACGGCACCGACACCACGCTCGGCGCCGAACGTCCCGCGCTCACCGAGTGGCGCGAGCGGGGCTGGTGACGGTTCGCGAAGCCCGCGAACAGGGCATCTGCGGGCTCCGGCGGTGACCGGTAACCTCGATAAGGTTCACCGCTCAAGCCTATGGGGGTGAGCATCCGCGTCATGTCACGAGGAGGCCGTCAGTGTTGATCCGCCGAATTGCCCGACCCATGCTCGCCACCGCGTTCGTTGCCTCCGGCATCGACGCCTTGCGAAGTCCCAAAGCCAAGGCGGAGACAGCGCGTGGTTTCGTCGACAAGTCTGTCGAGGCGCTGCCCGACGACGTCACGACCAAGGTCCCCACGGACCCCGAGACCCTCGTCCGTATCAATGGTGCCGTGCAGGTCGGCGGCGGAATCCTGTTGGCAACGGGGAAGTTTCCCCGCATCGCCGCCCTTGCTCTCGCCGGCTCAACGGTTCCGACGACGATCGCCGGCCACGCCTTCTGGGAGGAGACCGACCCGGAGCGACGCGCCCAGCAGAAGACCCAGTTCTTCAAGAACGTGAGTCTCGTCGGCGGACTTCTGATCGCCGCAGTCGACACCGAGGGCAAACCATCGCTGGCCTGGCGCGGTCGGCGCAAGGCCGCCGATGCGAGCCACGCGATCGCTGCCGCCATCCCGATCGGCGCCGCAACGTCCGGATCGACCTGGGAGGCACTGGCCGAACGCTCTCAGGAGGGCGCGCACGCGATCGGTGAACGCTCGGCGGAGGCCGCTGAGGTGATCAAGAACCGGGCGCCCGAGATCGCCGACGCCGCGCGCGAATACTCCAGCGAGGCAGCCGAAGTCATCAAGCACCGAGCACCTGAGATCGCCGAGGCCGCGCGCGGCTATTCCACCGAGGCAGCCGACTACGTCCGGCACCGTGCGCCGGAGCTGGCCCAGGCTGCACAGAAGCGCTCCGCGGACTTCGCCGAGGCCGCGCAGAAGCGCTCGGCCGACTTCGCCGACGCCGCCCAGAAGCAGTCCGACAAGGCCGGCAAGGCATCCAAGGCTGCGCAGAAGCGGACCGACAAGGCCGCCAAGGTTGCCCAGAAGCAGGCCAAGGTCGCGCAGAAACAGGCAAAGGTCGCGCAGAAGCGCGCCGAGGAACTGGCCGCCGAGGCGCAGAAGCGCTCGAGCAAGGCTGCCGACCGCATCAAGGATCGTGCTCCCGAACTGGCCGACGCTGCCCGGGAGCGGTCCACCGATGCCGCGGAGCGGATCAAGAACCGCGCCCCGGAACTGGTCGACGACGTCAACGCCCTCGCCGACACCGCACGCACCAAGGCCGCCGAAAGCGCCGAGGAGGGCCGACGTCGCTGGCGAGAGGTCCGCTCATAGCTCCTGCATCCGATACCCACCGGTCGGGTGCCCCGGATCGTCGCATGACACCCGCCCTCCCCGCCCACGACTATCCGTGGACGGCATCGGATCCTGTCGAGGATCTGATGCCGAGGCCGGAGACGATCGAGGGGCGCCGACTGGTGATCGGTGTGGGTTCCAACGCGTCCGCGGACGTCATGCGCGCCAAGCTGGCGACCGTGGCCACCGGGGAGCCGGGGCCGCCGATGATGCGGGTGTCGTTGGCACATCTGGCTGTCGGGCACTCCGCGCATGTCTCGGCCCGCGGGTACGTTCCCGCTGCCCCCTACCGCGCTCCTGGTGAGATTCTGGACGCCGTCGGCGCATGGCTCACCGAGGAGGAGGCGACGATGCTCGACCACACCGAGCCGAACTACCGTCGGATCGAGCTGTCCGCGGACGAGTATCCGTTCTTCTCGGCTGATAGCGCCCCGGACTCCTTCTCGCTGTACGCACCGCGTCACGGTGTGCTCACCGATCCGGATTCGACCACACCGGTCCCGCTCGGATCGCAGTCCGAGGTCATCGAGTGGCTTGCCGCCCGTCTGCCCGACCGTGCCCTGCACGGATCGGCAGACGAGGTGTGCCGGCGGCTCGGCGAGCCCCGGATCGGAGCACGGGTGTCGGCATCGATGCAGTCGGCCGGCCTGGCCCGACCGTCAGGCCTCCCTTCCCCCGAGCACGAGACAGGACCCTTGTCACGGTGAGTTCGACAGAGACCGACGTCGACACCCGCATCACCGAGGAACAGGAACACCTCGACCTCGTGTATGCGCGCCTCGACCGTATGCGCGCCAACACCCGCCGCCGCCTGTCATCGACGTTGCGGGAGAGCGGCGGCACCCCGCAGGCCCGCTCGGAACGCGAGTCCTACGAGCGGATGTACACCGAGGATCTGGCGAAGTTCGATGCGGCCGAACACAATCTGTACTTCGGTCGGCTCGACCTGGAGGACGGTGAAGTCCGACGGATCGGCCGTATCGGCGTCCTCGACGACGACGCCGCCGACACCACTCTCCTGTTGGACTGGCGGGCTCCGCTGTCCCGGCCGTTCTATCTCGCGACGCCTGCCGCGCCCGAGGACGTGGATCGCCGACGGCACGTCCGCACCCGGAGTCGACGGGTCCGCGAGGTCAACGACGAGTACCTCACGCTCGGCGACGCATCGCCCGATGACGTCGGGCATGGGGACGTGGTGAACGAGAACGCTCTGGTGGCGGCGTTGAACGCGGCGCGTACCGGCGAGATGACCGACATCGTCGAAACCATCCAGCGCGAGCAGGATCTGATCATCCGCTCGACCCATCGCGGTGTGACGGTGATCCAGGGCGGGCCGGGAACCGGCAAGACCGCGGTCGCTCTCCACCGGGCCGCGTACCTGCTGTACACCCATCGAGACATCTTGTCGCGCAGCGGAATCCTCATCATCGGACCGAACGACGACTTCCTCACCTACATCGGCCAGGTGCTCCCGTCGCTGGGCGAGTCGGGGGTGCTGCTGTCGACGATCGGCGACCTGTTCCCGGGCGTGCACGCCACCGCTGCCGAGGACCGGCAGGCCGCCGCGATCAAGGGCGACCTCCGGATGGTCGATCTGCTGAAGCGGGCAGTCCGCGCCCGCCAGTCGCTGCCGAAGCGTCCGGAGCCGGTGGAGTTCGACACCTATCAGGTGATGATCGACTCCGAGCTGATCAAGGAGGCCCGGGCCAAGGCCCGCAGCACCCGCAAGGCACACAACCTGGCCCAGCCGGCGTTCGTGCGCGCAGCCCTCGATGGTCTGGCGCGTGCGCACGCCCGCACCATCGGGTCGAGCCTGCTCGACGGGTCTCAGCTGTTGAGTGGCGCCGACATCGCCGACATCCGCGACGAGATGGGTCAGGACCCGGAGATCCGGCGGGCGCTGCTGCGCTTCTGGCCGACGCTGGGCCCGCAGGAGATGTTGCGCGACCTCTACGCCGACCCGGCCGCGGTGCGCAAGGCCAGTCCCGGCTGGTCCGATGCTGATCGGGCTGCGCTACAGCGTGATCCGAATGCTCTACCGGATGGCAGCGACTTCTCCCCCGCCGACGTCCCGTTGCTGGACGAGCTCGCCGAGCTGATCGGCTACGGCACCGACGACGCCGAGCGCGCGGAACGGGAACGCTGGCGTCGGCAGCTCGCGGACGCGCAGGATGCATTGGACATCCTCACCGGATCGGCACCTCAGGATCTCGAGGACGAGCTCGATCCGGAGATCCTGATGGCCTATGACCTCATCGACGCCGAACAGCTCGCCGCCCGGCAGACGGAGACGCAGCGGCTGACCACGGCCGAACGCGCCCATGGCGACCGGAACTGGGCCTTCGGCCACGTGATCGTCGACGAGGCGCAGGAACTGTCGGCCATGGCCTGGCGGATGGTGATGCGTCGCATCCCGAACCGCTGGATGACGATCATCGGCGACACCGCGCAGACGGGAGATCTCGCCGGTACCCGCTCCTGGGGTGACGTGTTGAGCCCATACGTCGCCGAGCGGTGGCAGCTGCGTGAGCTGACGGTGAACTACCGGACGCCGACGGAGATCATGACGTTCGCGACCCGGGTGCTGAGCCGGATCAGCCCGACGATGTCGTCGCCGACATCGTTGCGGAGCAACGGCATCGAGCCGGTGGCCGTGCGCGCCGATCCGACCACCCGGGCGAAGGTCACACTGCGGGCCGCAACCCGCCCGGACCTCGCCGGGTTGACCGCTGTCATCGTCCCGCACCGCCACTATGCGGAGATGTTGTCGGCCGTTGCCGACATCGATTCGCCGCCACGGATTCTCACGGTGAGCGCCTGTAAGGGCCTGGAGTTCGACAACACGGTGGTCGTCGAACCCGCGGCCATCGTCGCCGACTCTCCGTTGGGCTATTCGGATCTGTACGTCGCCCTCACCCGCGCGACACAGCGTCTCACGGTGATCCACTCCGACGACCTGCCCGACGAACTGGCGGATATGACGGGCGAAGCCCCCGACGCCTGGTGAGACGTCGAGGGCTTCGGACCTCGGACGGTCAGGTCGTGTGCACGATGAGGACGTCGCACGCGGATTTGCGTGCCACGTCCGCGGGCACCGAACCGAGCAAGCGGCCGGCGATCGAGTTCAGTCCCCGGTTGCCGACGACGAGCAGGTCAGCCTTCGAGTCGGTGACGAGTTGGAGCAATGCGTCCACCGGTGCGCCCTTGATCGAGCGCGGGTCGACGTTGGCCGCTCCCGCCTTGACGGCCCGTTCCTTGGCCGTACGCAGGATCTCCTCGGTCGGCGAGGAACCCATCACCTGGTAGGCCTCGTCCTTGAGGACATCGGCGGCGCCACCGGCGCCGCGGTCATTCGGAAAGTAGGCACAAGCGATCACCAGCGACGCCGAGTCACCGGCGATTGCCCCCGCGCGATCGACCGCCTTGAGCGATGACTCGGAGCCATCGGTGCCGACGACGATCGTCTGATATGCGCTCATCCATCCTCCACGTGTCAGTCCGCCCCGACATTGACGAGGCAGGTGTCATCCCCACACTGTAGAACCCCTGATCCGGCAGACTAGTTCGAGTCGGACCGGTTTGTCCGCTGTTCGTGGGGATCGGCACATTTACTTGATCCCGGCGGCGTCCATTCCGCGCAATTCCTTCTTCAGGTCCGCTATCTCGTCACGTAACCGGCCGGCCAACTCGAACTGGAGGTCGCGGGCCGCCGACATCATCTGATCGGTCAGCTGCGACACCAGGTCGGCGAGCTCGGCACGCGGCATCGCCGCCGTGTCGCGTTTCTCGATGACGCCTGCGCTGCCCGCCTTGGACACCTCGCCCTGGGCGCGCCGGCCGCGACTGGCGTTGCGGCCGGAGCCGCCCACCTTGACGGCCTCGTCCTCGGCCTCCCGATACACCTGATCGAGGATGTCGGCGATCTTCTTGCGCAACGGTTTCGGGTCGATACCCATCTCCGTGTTGTAGGCGATCTGCTTCTCGCGGCGGCGTTCGGTCTCGTCGATCGCGTTGCGCATCGAGTCGGTGATCTTGTCGGCGTACATGTGCACCTGTCCGGACACGTTGCGGGCCGCACGACCGATCGTCTGGATCAGCGACGTCGTCGACCGCAGGAAGCCCTCCTTGTCCGCGTCGAGGATCGCCACCAGCGACACCTCGGGCAGGTCCAGACCCTCGCGGAGCAGGTTGATGCCGACCAGCACGTCGTACTCGCCGGACCGCAACTGCCGGAGCAACTCCACCCGGCGCAACGTGTCGACCTCGGAGTGTAGATAGCGGACGCGGATCCCCAACTCCAGCAGGTAGTCGGTGAGGTCCTCGGCCATCTTCTTGGTGAGGGTGGTGACCAGTACACGCTCGTCACGCTCGGTCCGTTCCCGGATCTCGTGGACGAGGTCGTCGATCTGCCCCTTCGTCGGTTTCACGATCACCTCGGGATCGATGAGACCGGTCGGGCGAATCACCTGTTCGACGAACTCGCCGTTGGACTGGCCGAGTTCGTAGGGGCCGGGGGTGGCCGACAGATAGACGGTCTGCCCGATGCGGTCGACGAACTCGTCCCAGGTGAGCGGCCGGTTGTCGACAGCCGAGGGCAGGCGGAAGCCGTAGTCGACGAGGTTGCGCTTACGGGACATATCGCCCTCGTACATGCCGCCGATCTGCGGCACCGTCACGTGTGATTCGTCGATTACCAGCAGGAAATCTTCGGGGAAGTAGTCGATAAGGGTTGCCGGCGCACTTCCCGCGGCACGCCCGTCGATGTGGCGCGAGTAGTTCTCGATGCCGGAGCAGAAGCCGACCTGACGCATCATTTCCAGGTCGTAGCTGGTGCGCATCCGCAGCCGCTGCGCTTCGAGAAGCTTGCCCTTGCCCTCGAGTTCGGCGAGGCGCGCCTCGAGTTCCTCCTCGATGCTCGTCATCGCCCGTTCCATCCGCTCCGGGCCGGCGACGTAATGGGTGGCCGGGAAGATCCGCAGCGAATCGACCTGGCGCACAACGTCACCGGTGAGCGGATGCAGGTAGTAGAGAGATTCGACCTCGTCGCCGAAGAACTCGATCCGGACCGCGAGTTCCTCGTAGGACGGGATGATCTCCACCGTGTCGCCGCGCACCCGGAAGCTGCCGCGGGTGAACGCGGTGTCGTTGCGGGTGTACTGGACGTCGACGAGCAGCCTCAGCAGCGCATCGCGGTCGATCTCCTGGCCGATACCGACCTCAACGGAACGGTCGAGATAGGACTGCGGTGTGCCGAGGCCGTAGATGCACGATACGGACGCGACCACCACGACGTCGCGGCGCGACAGCAGGCTGGACGTCGCCGAGTGCCGGAGCCGTTCGACATCGTCGTTGATCGACGAGTCCTTCTCGATGTAGGTGTCCGTCTGCGCGATGTACGCCTCGGGTTGGTAGTAGTCGTAGTACGAGACGAAGTACTCGACGGCGTTGTTGGGGAGCATCTCCCGCAATTCGTTGGCGAGCTGCGCCGCGAGGGTCTTGTTGGGGGCCATCACCAGAGTGGGACGCTGGATCTTCTCGATCAGCCAGGCGGTGGTGGCGGATTTGCCGGTGCCGGTGGCGCCGAGCAGGACGATGTCCTTCTCCCCCGCGGTGATACGTCGCTCGAGGTCGGTGATCGCGGTGGGCTGGTCTCCGGCAGGCTCGTATTCGCTGACGACCTGGAAGTTCCCCTCGGTGCGCTCGATCTCCCCGATGGGCCGGAACTCGGAATGCGCGAGGACCGGGCGTTCTGCTGCAAAAGCCATAGTGCCAGGGTAAACGCGGGCTGTGACAAGTATGTTCCGTCGCCTGCCAGGGCAGCTACTACTGTTCGGCTATGGCCGACTCCGCACACCCGCCGAAACGTGAGACCTTCGACGTGCCGGCCATGACGAACACCGACAACAAGGGCTACGTGCGGCCAGTGGAGCGCTACGAGGAAACCGAGCGCGGTCTGTACATGTCGCGCACCGCCGACCATCCACGGTTCTCGCACCTGGAATCGTGGTTGCTGCCGACGCTGGGCCTGCGGGCGAACATCTTCCACTACCAGGGCGGCTATCGCGACGGACAGCGGCTCTATCTGGACGTGGGTCGGTTCCAGGGTCCGGACGAGCACGGCCGATGGCATGCGGAGGATTGGTATCTCGACCTGGTCGACGTGCCCGGCGAACCACTACAGCTCCTCGACGTCGACGAACTGTTCGACGCCCGCGTGGCCGGCCTGCTGGGCGGTGCCGAATGCGAGGCGGCGGTCGCCATCGCGATGCGCGCGCTGGTCGGGGCAGCCGAACACGGCCACGACGTACAGGCGTGGCTGGATGAGTCAGCCGGCGGGCCGGTCTTCTTCCTCGACCGACCCGTCCGCTGAATCGTCAGTAGATCGGGAAGACGAAGCAGGCTCCCGCGCGGATGAAGTCGGGCAGCTGAACACCGGTGCCGACCATGACCGTCCGCTTCTTGGTGACGCCGTCGAGCGTGGCGGTGAGAACCGTGCGCCCGGGCGTGGTGGGCCGCCAGACCGGGCGCACCGCGATACCCGTCGGCTTCGCGTTGTAGATGGTTGTCGTCTGACCGTTGATGGTCGACGTGACCTTCAGGTTCGACTTCGACTTGCGCGGACTGTGCACGATGACGTCGAGCTTGTAGGCGCAGCCGGCGCCGTAGATGTTGTAGTTCATCGAACCGCTGGCCGACGACCCGTACCCGGCGGGCGTGTCGATGGCGATTCCCTGTAGTGCCGCGTCGGCCGGCCCCGCGGCACCAATTCCCGCCGCCGTGACCGCACTAAAGGCGATTGCACCCGCAACGATCCGCATCCGATTCCGACTACCCCGACCGGCCATGACCTGCTCCACTTCTCACGTCTTCCCTGTTCACTTCGCACCCCAGACGGGGCTGCGAAGGGAAACGTTAGCAGCGTCAAACATGAAATATGACACATTTGGAGACATTCGTACTCAGTTCGTTCCCGCTGACTGTTGCGGCTGGTCGGACAGCAAACGGGGCGCTGCGGACTGGTGTCCGCAGCGCCCCGTTGGCGTTGGTTCAGGTGATCAGATCGTCACGGAAGGACGACGATGCAGGCACCCGCCCACGGAAGGTCGACCTGGAGAGACCCATTCAGGAACGAGAAGTCGGGAGCCGTGATTCCGGTACCGACCGTAGCGGTCATCGAATCGGAGCTCTCCTCGTACTCATCAACGTTGGGAGTGGTGGGATCGTCCTCGGAAATGACCTGAGTGGCAGTGATCTCGTAGACCCCTGGCGCGCCAGGCGTCCAAGAGGTCGACGCGGTGTCGCCAGTCGGAACTTCGCTTCCGAGACTGGAGGCCGTACCACCTTCAGGGGTAACAGTGAATGCGACTGGAATCGATGCGGACGCATTGTCCACGGAAGCTTCGACGTCATATTCACAGTTCGATCCGTAGCGATCAGCGACCGAGCCATAGCCCGAAGGAGTGGTGATCTCGATCCCGGTCACCGCCGCATTCGCAGGCGCGGCCATGAGAAGGCCTGCTGCTCCGACACCGACGAATGCCGCTCCGGCGCCGAGTGCGCGGCGGGTCTTGCTTACAGCCATGTGCTGCTCCTTGTTCGTTGTTTTTCGATCACGATCCCCGCGATTGCGATCCGGAATCGGTTATGCCACAGACTAGTGACAACGGCAACCGCTAGGAACGCCGGCCGGCGACTTGCCGTGACGAATTCACCCCGCGGTCAGACCGGGAGCGTGAAGCAGAGACTTCCGGTGAATACGCCCATACCGACATTGAGTTCTAGCGGGATCGGGTAAAAGGTGCCGCCCTGGCCCGCCCGGACTGTGTACTCGCCCGGGAAAAAGAACGTGTGCAGGAGGGTGGCCGTCCCGTCTTCCTGCGGCTCGACAGTCCTGGTGGTAGGCGAGCCGACACCCGTGATCTCGAATGTCACCGGCCCGGGCCCATCGATCTCAGCCACCAGCCCAATTGGGCATTGTGTGGCCACGACGTCGCTGGAGATGTAGTTGTTCAGGTTCGTGGGCGCGACTCTCACATTGGTCACGGCGGCGCCCGCGGGTGCCGCATTCACCGCCCCCGCGACTCCCGCGACAGCCATCGCGCAGGCGGCGACCGCCACCTTCCCCCTGGTCTTCAGAACCATGACGACTCCCTTGGCTAGAACTGATCGGCTTCACGCTAGCAAAGCGTGGTCCGGATCACAGCCCCCGAAAACAGACTCGCTCCGCGGAGCGTCAGAGTTCATCCGAATGTGCGAACGCCCCCTTCGATACGCTCGCTCGTTCCTCGCTCGCTACTCAGGGGACGGGTAAACGCTCACTCGTTCCTCGCTCGCTACTCAGGGAACGGGGGACGGGCCGCTCGTTCCTCGCTCGCTACTCAGGGAACGGGAAACCTACTCAGGGAACGCGGAAACGGCCGCTCGCGGGGAGTCGTCCGGTCACGGCACAGGCGTCAGCGGTTGAGCTTCCACTCCGAAACCCGCCGATAGGCGTCGTCGAACCACGGCTCCTTGGCCGAGACGTACCGCCCGAGATCGCCGTCGGCGTCGGCCAACGCCTGCCGCTTGACCTTGGCGTACTCGTCGCGGGCCGACTCGTCGGCGCGGAGCCAGTCGCGGAAGTCGAGCGCGAATTGCTGTCCGGGCGAACCCGCGGCCCGCAGGTGCACGTTGACCGCCCGTGCGGGATCGGCCGAACCGTGCAGCCGCTTACCCCAGAGGCCGGCGTCGACGGTTCCGGTCGCCGGGTCTGCTTTGGGACGGTCGCCGTCGATGCCACCGACACGGGGGAAGCCCCCGTCGGCGAGGGTGTCGGCCAACGCATCGGCGACGTCGAGGTCCGCGACGGTGACCTGGAGGTCGATGGTCGGTTTCGCAGCGAGACCGGGAATCGCGGTGGAACCGGTGTGGTCGACGGCCGATGCCTTGTCGCCGACGATCGCCCACAATCTGTTCACCAGCCGGGCGCCCTCGGCCTCCCAGCCGGGGTCGGGATCAGCCAGTATGAGGGGACCTCGCAGCACGGTCCGCGACCGGATGTTCTGCTCGAACGGGATCAGCCGGTCATCCCACAGTGCGGCGGCGGCCGCGGCGAGGTCGTCCGGCGTGCCCGAGTTGTCCAGCCAGACATCGGCCACCGCGCGCCGCTCGTCATCGCTCGCCTGCGCGGCGATGCGGGCGCGGGCGTCGCTCTCGGGCATCCCCCGCGCCGACGTCAACCGCTGCACGCGGGTCTCGGCGTCGGCGTGCACGATCACGACGAGGTGGAAGAAGGGCGCCATCTTGCTCTCCACCAGCAGCGGGATGTCCTGGACGACGATCGCGTCGTCGGGTGCCGCATCGAGCATCTCCTGCGTCCGCTTCCCGACGAGCGGATGAGTGATCGAGTTGAGCTTCTGACGGCTCTCGTCGTCGACGAAGGCCTTGGCGGCCAGGGCGGGGCGATCGAGGCTGCCGTCGTCGGTGAGGATGTCGTCGCCGAATGCCTCCACCAGTGCCGCCAACCCCGGCGTCCCCGGTTCGACGACCTCGCGGGCGATCTTGTCGGCGTCGATGTGATACCCGCCGCGGTCGATGAACGTCTTCGCCACTGTCGATTTGCCGGCCCCGATGCCGCCGGACAGCCCCAGTCTGATCACGCCCTCAGTCTCGCAAATCGACGGCAGCCACGTTCTCGCCACCTCGTTCCGTTCCCGCTGCACCGTTCGATGCAGCGGGAACGAAAGGAGTCCGCAAGAGCGAGCAGGATCAGCCGGTGACGCCGGTGAGCTCGATCGTCGGCTGCGACAGGTCCGCCTGTGCGACCTCCTCACCGGTGGTCACGTTCACCGCGGTCACCGTCTGGGCGTTCGGGTCGGTGACGTAGGCGACGTCGCCCTGCACGTGGACGTTCGGCATCGGAGACTGCCACTCGTCCGGCTCGGTCCACGCGTCGATCACGGGAATCGACCGGATCTGCTCGGCGCTGACCGGGTCGTAGACGTAGAGCGAACCGTCGGTCCCGAGGATCACGGCCTCCCCGCCTGGCCCGCGCTCGATCGAGCGGAAGCTGTAGCTGGACGGGAACGGCACGATGCGCAGCTCGCCGGTGCGGGTGTCGGTGAGGGTGAACTGGTTCGGTCGTTCCAGTTCGGCGTTCTCGTCGACCTTGTAGTCGCCGAGCACGATCGGGGATTCCTCGGAGCCGGCCTGGTTGCCGATCCGGCCGTAGCCGTCGGGACTCTGCACCTTCTGGATCTCGTTGCCGCGCACGATGAGGATGCCGTCCTGGCACCCGAACGTGAGCACACCGTCGGCAGCCGCGGCCTCGCCATGTACGCCGGGGCACTGATCGTTGCTCGCGATCTCGTTGCGCTCCGAGTCGAGGATCGCGATCCCGCTGCGCTCCTCCTCGTTACCCCGGGTGACCACCAGGCTCCCGTCCTCGCGGAACACGGCGACGCCGTGGTGCGGTTCCGGCACGGTGAACTCGGTGGACTCGGCGTTGCCGCGCAACAACTCCGCGGGCTCGACGATGTCGACCTCGCCGGTGCCGTCGCTGAACAGGGTGATCCGCGAGTCATGTGGCACCACGTGACCGGGCTCCTCACCGCCGAAGGTCATGTCGGTCATCGTTGGCTCAGAGGTGTAGTAGTGCCCGTGGTCGCCGTGCTGCCGGGTCCACGTACCCATGTCGAGGACGCGGAACCCGCCGGTCTCCGACACGAACACGTTGCGCCCGTTGTCGGCGGTATTGAGGCGGATGAACCCCTCGGTGGGGATGTCGGCGACCTGCTCGAGATTCTCGGCGTCCAGGACAAGGATCCCGCCGTCGTAGCTGAGCGCCAGACGCGGTGTCGCGCTCTGCTGTTCGACCGGCCCTTCGGAGGGAGCCGCGGGGCTGCTGGAGGTGGATTCGCCGGTGTCGGAGCCGCAGCCGACCAGAGCGATCGCCGCTGCTGTGGTGAGCGCGACGGTGGATGTCAGTTTTGTCCGTGAAAAGTGCACGCCGGACAGTGAACTCACTGATGAAAATCATTGTCAAATAACAATGAGTGCATGGAACACACAAAGCGTTGACCACCTCCGACGTGACTGACACGCTCGGCACATGACCACACCGCCCAGCCGACTCCGTCACCGCACGCAGCGGTCAGTGATACCGGCGCCGGCCGAGGCGGTGTGGGAGCGGGTCGCCGGCATGGACGGCATCAACGACGAACTGATGCCGTACATGCGGATGGTGCTGCCCTGGCGGCACCGGGGAAAGACGCTGTCCGACATCGAGGTCGGCATGACGGTGGGCAAGGTGCCGTTGCTGTTCGGCGGAATCCTGCCGCTGGACTACGACGACCTGACCATCGTCGAGTTAGAGCCCGGAAGCGGTTTCCGCGAAGAGTCTTCGATGGCATCGATGAAGGTCTGGCACCATGCCAGACGGCTGACCGCCCTGTCAGAGCAGAGCACCGAGGTGATCGACGACCTGGCGTTCCGCCCTCGACTCCCCCTGCGCCCGCTCACGCCGGTGCTGGTGTGGTTCATCGGCCATCTCTTCCGTCACCGGCACCGGAAACTCATGGCGCACTTCGCCGGCTGAGCCGATCCCGGAACGCGACGACTCCCCGGCTCGACGTGAGCCGGGGAGTTCTCGTGTCGACTACGTGCGCTAAGTCAGGAACCTGTGTTGGGCACGCAGATCTCTGAGGAGCCCAGATCGATGACATGAGCGTCAAAGACAACCGGTGCCATGTCCGACGATGCGGCCTGAAGGGCCCGAACCTCGTAGTCGCCCGGCCCTGGCGGCGTCCAGGTGGTGGACACCATTGCGCCATTCGGGGTGAATTCGCCCAGCTCCATCCAAGCTCCCCCACTCTCCCGCCACTCCAACGAGACGGGATCGGTGTTGTTCAAACCCGTAACGGTGGCAGTGAGGGTGTACTCGCACGCCAGGGACGGCCCCGCAGCCGTTATCTCGTCAATATCCGCCGTCGCCGGAGCGGACACCGCCAAGGTCGATGCAGTAGTGCACGCAATCGCCGCCAGTGCCATGGAGGTCCGACGCAGACAACGCCGACCCACGATCTCAGTCATCATCTCTCCTTGGTTGTGGATGCCGTAGAAATTTCACGACAGTCACGACAGTAACAATGCAGGAGTGATTCAGATCACATTTGCCGGTTTTATGTCACCTGAGGCGCAGTGCGACAGTATCCGCACAACAACACCTCCCCGGCTCGATGACGAGTCCGGGGAGGTGTTGTTTGCGGTTGGCGAACCTATCAGGCGTTGCCCGACAGCTTCTCGCGGAGCGCGGCGAGCTGCTCGTCGCTGGCCAGCGAGCCACCCGATGCGGCCGGAGCGCTGGCGGCGCTGCGGCTCTCGGATGCCGACGAGTAGTCCGACGGGGCGTTGGCGGCCTCGGCGGCGGCAGCGGCGAACTTCTCCATCTGAGCGGTGTGCATCTTGTGGCGACGCTCGGCCTCGGCGTACCGGGCCTCCCATGCCTCACGCTGCTGCTCGAAGCCCTCGAGCCACTCGTTGGTCTCCGCGTCGAAGCCCTCGGGGAAGATGTAGTTGCCCTGCTCGTCGTAGCTGTCGGCCATGCCGTACTTCGACGGGTCGAACTCTTCGGTGTAGTCCTCGTTGGCCTGCTTGAGGCTCAGCGAGATCCGGCGACGCTCGAGGTCGATGTCGATGACCTTGACCATCGCGTCGTCACCGACGGAGACGACCTGATCCGGCACCTCGACGTGGCGCTCGGCCAGCTCGGAGATGTGGACCAGACCCTCGATGCCCTCGTCGACACGGACGAACGCACCGAACGGCACGAGCTTGGTGACCTTGCCCGGAACGATCTGACCGATCGCGTGGGTGCGGGCGAACTGACGCCACGGATCTTCCTGGGTGGCCTTCAGCGACAGCGACACGCGCTCGCGGTCCAGGTCGACGTCGAGGACCTCGACGGTGACCTCGTCGCCCACGGCGACAACCTCGGACGGGTGATCGATGTGCTTCCAGGACAGCTCCGAGACGTGGACCAGACCGTCGACGCCGCCGAGATCGACGAACGCACCGAAGTTGACGATCGAGGACACGACGCCCTTGCGGACCTGGCCCTTCTGCAGCTGGTGCAGGAACTCGCTGCGGACCTCGGACTGGGTCTGCTCGAGCCATGCGCGGCGCGACAGGACCACGTTGTTGCGGTTCTTGTCGAGCTCGATGATCTTGGCCTCGATCTCCTTGCCGATGTACGGCTGCAGATCGCGGACGCGGCGCATCTCCACCAGCGACGCCGGGAGGAAGCCACGCAGGCCGATGTCCAGGATCAGGCCGCCCTTGACGACCTCGATGACGGTGCCCTTGACGGCCTCGTCCTTCTCCTTGAGCTCCTCGATGGTGCCCCACGCACGCTCGTACTGAGCGCGCTTCTTGGACAGGATCAGGCGGCCTTCCTTGTCCTCCTTGGTGAGGACCAGGGCCTCGACCTCGTCACCGACGTTGACGACCTCGTTGGGGTCGACGTCGTGCTTGATCGACAGTTCGCGGGAAGGGATGACGCCTTCGGTCTTGTAACCGATGTCGAGCAGAACCTCGTCCCGATCGACCTTGACGATGGTGCCTTCCACGATGTCGCCATCGTTGAAGTACTTGATCGTGGAGTCGATGGCGGCGAGGAAGTCCTCCGCCGAGCCGATGTCATTGACGGCTACTTGCGGCGAGGTGATCGTGGGGGACGACATATGTTGAGAGGCTCCGGACAGGTGTGTAGTAGGTACAGTTTTTTTCAGTGTGGATCGGCACGAACCGTCGGGCGGATGTCCACCTGCGAAGGCATGCTGAACCGCGCGTTATAGAGCCCACGCGCGTGAGCAAGCGTACTCCAGGGCCGTTGTGCTGGGCAAATGCCGTCCACCGAGGAGATGAGGCACGTGGTCCATTCGATCGAACTTCTGCTCGACGAGACCGCTGACCAGCGAGTACGCGACGAATGGGCGTCCCTCGCCGATGCCGGGCTGCCGCATCAGGGCTCGATCCGATCCTCCAGCAATCGTCCACATGTCACGCTGATCGCCGCGCAGCATCTGACCCCGGGAGTCGATGAGGCCCTGGCCCCGACGAGTCTACGGCTGCCGATCGCGATGACGCTCGGCGCGCCGATCCTGTTCGGGCCGCACCGTCGCACCACCCTCGCACGGCTGGTGGTCCCGTCGACCGAACTGCTGTCCGTGCACGCCCAGACCGCGCGGCTCGCCGGTGATCACGTCGGCGACGACGAGTCCGCGATGATGCCGCACAGCGCACCGGGCCGGTGGACTCCCCACGTGACGCTCGCACGTCGACTCGACCCGGAGCAATTGCGGGAGGCGCTGACTGTGCTCGACGGCAGGGCGCTCATCACCGGCGAGTTCGTCGGCATTCGACACTGGGACAGCGACGCCAAGGTCGAGACGCTGCTCGCCGGCCGCGCATGCTGAGCGGCCGAGAATGGTCGGTAGCCGCGTGAGAGTGATCTGAGAGATGCCCGGCGCATCGTTTCGGGCATGACCACAGAAACGCCCTCCCCCACGTCCGCATCGACTGCCCCCAGCGCCGACGCCTTCGCCGAACGGTTGTTCACCGCCGCACTCGCCACCGTCGAAACCATGAGCATCTACCTGGGCGACCGCCTGGGTTGGTACACCGCCCTGGTCGAGCACGGTCCTCTCACCGTCGACGAACTCGCCGACCGGACCGGCACGAGCCTCCGGTACGCCCGGGAGTGGCTCGAGATGCAGGCCGCCTACAGCATTCTCGACGCCGATCTGTCGGCCGACCCGATCCGATTCGGCATCTCACCGGGTGTCGCCGAAGTCCTCACCGACACGAACAGCCTCGCCTATCTGGGAGCGTTGCCGAGAATGAACGCGGCCGCCTTCGCCAAGCTCCCGGAGTTGCTGGACGCCTACCGCACCGGCGGCGGGGTCAGTTGGGAGGAGCTGGGCGTGGATGCACGCGAGTCCCAGGCCGCGCTCAACCGACCGTGGTTCGACCGTGAACTCGCACCGGCACTCGCCAAGGTCGAGCACCTGCACGAGCGGCTGTCGCATCCGGGCGCGGTGATCGCCGACATCGGCTTCGGTGGCGGCTATTCGACGATCGCCCTCGCCAAGGCGTACCCGGAGGCCCGCTTCGTCGGACTCGACGTCGACCAGGCATCCGTGGAGATGGCACGACGCAACGCCGCCGCGGCGGGCGTCGACGGCCGAGTGCGCTTTGTGCTCGCCGATGGCGCCGAGGCTGCGGCGAGCGGTCCGTTCGACGCGGCGTTCGCGTTCGAATGCATCCACGACATGCCGCGGCCGGTCGAGGTGCTCGCCGCGGCTCGGGCGGCGCTCGCACCGGGTGCAACGATGGTCGTCATGGACGAGGCGGTGTCCGACGAGTTCGCCGGTCCGGCAGACGATCTCGACAAGCTGATGTACGGCTTCTCGCTGTTCGTCTGTCTCCCCGACGGGATGAGTTCACCGCCGTCCGTGGCGACCGGCACCGTGATGCGTCCGTCGACGCTGCGGAGCTACGCCACCGAGGCGGGCTTCGGCCGGGTCGACGTGCTGCCGATCGAGGACTTCGCGTTCTTCCGGTTCTACGAACTCATCCCGGACTGAGTGCGGCGAGCGCCGACGCGACCACGTCGGACGCCGAGCGGGCGGCGCCGCGTTTCATCAGGGTCTCGAGCACCTCGTCACCGAGGTCGGCACGTAAACCTCGGAGCGCGGCGTCGAGTCGCTGGGCGTCGGTTCCGTACGCCCCGGCCCCGGTGATCTCGTCTGATCGTCGGATCGCCCCGAGCAGTTCCGCGGCGGCGTCGCCGCGATCGAGTCGGATCAGCACGTCGACGACGGTTCGCAGCGACACCCACTGATGTGTCCAGTTGCCGGCGTCGCGCCAGTGGCAGAGGACGTCGGAGAACAGTCGTGCGGCTATCTCGGGTTGGCCACTGCGGGCTTCGATCGACGCCCGCGACACCAGGGCGACACCCAGCAGGTATCGATCGCCGTTGCGCTGAGCCCCGGCGATGGCGTCGTCGAGCAGATCGGCGGCCGATGCGGGATCGGTGTCGAGGATGCACTCACCGGCGCAGTATCGGGCCCAGGCCGCGACCGTGATCTCCCCCGCGGCCGCACAGGTGTCGGCGATCCGCAGGGATGCCTGGTGGGCGGCAGTCCCTTCGCCCCGATATGAATCCATCAGGAGCACGCACAGGTCGGCCATTCGTCCGGCGCCCGGCATGTCCGCGTCGTTCGCCGCGCCGCGGAAGTTCTCCGCACACCGATACATCATGTCCAGATCGCCCTGGAACAGACCCACTTCGACCGACATCATGTGGAGGTAGACGGCCACGGCGGGTGCCGGCCGACAGGACAGACCCGTGCGCACATGGTCCTTTGCCGCCGACAGGTCGCCGTCGAAGCGGGCTCCTGCCGCGGCGATCGCCCAGGCTGCGCCGGAACCGTCAGCCTTGTCAGCGGCGGAATCGCGGGCAGCGCGCACACGCCGCGACCACTCGGTGACCTCGGTGCTCATCGTCAGTTCGAGGTACGGAATGACGCCCTGCAGCAGCCGCTCCCCCAACGCCGGATCGTGGTCACACGCGTGGTCGACGGCCTGGCGCACGTCGTCGAGGTGGGTTGCCACAACGGTGGCGGCCTCCACATGCCCGGGACCGAAGAGTTCCCGACCGAGGGGCGCGATGCGGTCGGCCGTCAACTGCGCGTGGGCCGCTCGGGTCGACGCCAGACCACCACGATCCGCGAGTTCCTGGATGCCGAAGACTCGCAAGGTCTCCAACATCCGATAGTCCGTGCCGTCGGCCGACAACATCGAGGTGTCGACCAGTTCGGCGATGGCGTCGGCCACGTCGACACGGTCCATCACACCGCTCATGTCCGCCAGTGTTTCCGCGTCGTCGAGGTCGAACCGCGACGGGAAGACGGCAATCGTGTCGAACAGGATTCGCGCCGGATCGGTGAGGAGCGTGTAGGACCAGTCCACCAGCGCGTGCAGGCTCCGATGCCGCGGGTCACCGCCGCGGGCACTGCGCAGAATGCGGAACCGCCATTGCAGCCGATCCACCAGCGCCGCGGGCGGGATCGCGCGGGTCTTGGTGGCGGCGAGTTCGACGCCCAACGGCAAACCGTCGAGCCGCCGGCAGATCTCGGCCACCGCCGCGTGGTTGCCGTCGGTGAGTTCGAAACCGTTGTCTCGCGCCGCCGCACGCGCGCAGAACAGTCGCACGGCGGGCGCTTGGGCGGTTTCGGCCGGCGACGCGTCGGGCGATGGCACGGCGAGCGGGTCGAGCACCCACACCTGTTCGACGTCCACCCCCAGCGGGACCCGCGATGTCGCGACCACCGCGACGTCGCGACATCGCGCGGTGACCGCCCGCGCCACGTCGGCCGCGGCGTCGGCGACGTGTTCGCAATTGTCGAGGATCAGCAATCCGGCACGGGTCGACAGGGATTCGACCAGAGCGTCCAGCGCGGTGAGGTCGCGGCGTGGGGCACTCTGCGTCGCCGATGCCACGCTGTGGACCACGTCGTCGGCGGTCTGGACACCGGCCAGCTCCGCCGTCCACACCGTCTCCCGGTGACGTCCGAGTTCCCGGACGAGCGCGGTCTTACCCACCCCGCCGGGGCCGAGAACGGTCACCAGCGCGCCGGGTCGTAGTCGGGCCGCGAGGTCGGCGAGTTCGGCTGTCCGTCCGATGATCCGCTGCTCGACGGGTCGTGCGGCGACGCGGCGCGGGCGCTCCGGAGGGTGTTCGCCGGCGAGGATCTCTTCGTGCAGTGCTCGCACGCTCGCCGCGGGTTCGGTTCCCAGGTCTGTCGACAATCGTTGCCGGAGTTGGCGATACACTTCGAGCGCATCGGCGGGACGGTCCGCCTGCCACAGGGCCTGCATCCGGAGCAGGTGGACACTCTCGCGGTACGGGTGTTCGGCGGCGACACCATCGAGCCTGCTCGCCGCATCCACCGGGTTCCCGGACCGCAGCAACGCCTCCGCACTCGCTTCGGCGAGGCGTGCTCGAACCTGCTCGAGCGCCTCGACATCCGCGCGGGCCCAGGGCTCGTCGGCGAACTCACCGTAGGGCGTGCCGCGCCAGAGCTGTTCGGCCGCGTCGAACGACGCGAGCGCGGCGATCGGGTCGGCATCGGCCACCGCGCAGCCTGCCCGGAAGCGATCCATGTACAGCAGGGAGTCGAGGTCGGCGCGATCGACCTTCAGCGAGTAGCCGGGAGCGGCGGTCACGATCCGCAACCGCTCACCGGCACCCCGGTCGCGGAGTTGGGCCCGAAGCCGGAAGACCAGGTTGTGCAACGCGGATTCGGGATTCGCGGGCAACGTGCGGGGCCAGAGGATCTCGGCGAGCCAGTCGACGTCGGCTGCGGCGTTGGCGTGGGAGGCGAGCGCGGCGAGCAGACACCGGAGCCGCGGACTGCCGAACTGATCGGCACGCGCGTCTGCTCGCGCCGGTACATCGACCGGACCCAGGAGCAGCAGGCTGACCACGCGAGATTCTATCATCGCGGGCGTGGGGAAAGTGGGGACGAATCCGTGGCGCGAGTACCACCGAAGGCGACTGAGGTACGGCGTGTGGATTCTGTTGATCACCGCCACCGTCTCACTCGCTTTCGGTCTGTACGGGCTGTCGTATGACTCTTCCTGTGGCGGGGAGACGATGACCACCGAGGATCGGTGTCTCGACAACGCCGACGGCGGAGAAGAACTCATCACGCCGTCCGAGTTTCCTCCGATCCCGGACCCATCGGTCGATGCTGCTGCTCTCGGGCCGGGCGACAAGATCCCGATGATCTCGTTTCCCGATGTCGGTCGGACGATGGACGAACAGGCCGCCGCCAACCGCCGATCTGCCGAGGCGCTGATCTGGATCGGGTTGGCCATCTGGTCCGTGGCCGCCTGCTACGGACTGTGGCGCCTCGCGCGATGGGGTCGTCCGCAGCGAATCTGACCGTGGGCGCGCCTATCACGAGCCGTCGTTAGACTTGCCGGCATGAGCGAGGAGTCCGGCGAACCGACCCATCGCCCGCCTCGCGTACTCGGTCCCGTCGACTCGACGACCAGCGATCGCGCGAATCGCTGGTGGTGGGATCACGACGCCGAGAACTACCACGCCGAACACGGTTCATTCCTGGGCGCGCACGCTGCCGGCGGTGACTTCGTCTGGTGTCCCGAGGGCCTGCGGGAGGCCGACATCGGTCTGCTCGGCGACATCGCCGGCCGCGACATCGTCGAAGTGGGCTGCGGGTCGGCTCCGTGTGCGCGGTGGCTGGCGGCGCACGGCGCGCGAGCGGTCGGCGTCGATCTGTCGCGTCGCATGCTCGGCGTCGGGATCGCGGCGATGGATGCCGACGGGCGGCGGGTACCGCTGGTACAGGCGACCGCGGAGGCGTTGCCGTTCGCTGACGCTTCGTTCGACATCGCGTGTTCGTCGTTCGGGGCCGTGCCGTTCGTCGCCGACTCGGCCCATGTGATGGCCGAGGTAGCGCGGGTGCTGCGGCCCGGCGGCCGGTGGGTGTTCGCAGTGAACCATCCGATGCGGTGGATGTTCCTCGACGACCCGGGACCCGACGGCCTGATCGTCCAGATCCCCTACTTCGACCGCACCCCGTACACCGAGGTCGACGCGTCCGGCGCCATCACCTACGTCGAACACCACCGTACGATCGGCGACCGGGTCCGTGAGATCCGTTCCGCCGGGCTGATACTCGATGACATCGTCGAACCCGAATGGCCGGAGGGCTTCGATCAGGTGTGGGGGCAGTGGAGTCCGTTCCGTGGCCAGTACTTTCCGGGAACGGCCATCTTCTGCTGCACCAAGCCCTGACCTCTCCCCAGGATTCGCCCCAGGTGACCGTACGCATCACCGCTCAGCGTGTCCGACTGGATTATCCAGTCGACGACGCTGAGCGGTGATGTCTACAACAGCTTCGACAAGAATCCCTGCGTCCGCTCGTGTTGCGGGTTTGCGAGGACCTCGCGGGGATCGCCCTTCTCCACGACGATGCCGCCGTCCATGAACGCCAGTTGGTCGGCGACCTCACGGGCGAAGCCCATCTCGTGGGTGACCACGACCATCGTCATGCCGCTGGCGGCGAGTTCACGCATCACGCTGAGCACCTCGCCGACCAGCTCGGGATCGAGCGCCGACGTCGGCTCGTCGAACAGCATCAGCTTCGGCTCCATCGCCAGCGCACGAGCGATGGCGACACGCTGTTGCTGGCCGCCGGACAGCTGCGCGGGGTAGGTGTCGGCCTTGTCGGCGAGGCCGACCCGGTCGAGCAGTGACCGCGCCCGCTCGGTGGCGTCGGCCTTGCTCTGCTTCTTCACCTGGGTCGGCGCCTCGATCACGTTCTCCAGTGCTGTCCGGTGCGGGAACAGGTTGAAATGTTGGAACACCATGCCGATGTCACGGCGCTGCTTGGCCGCGTCCTTCGGGCTCATCTCGTGGAGTTTGTCGCCGCGTTCGCGGTAGCCGATGAGATCGCCGTCGACGTAGAGCCGTCCGGCGTTGACCACCTCGAGGTGATTGACACACCGCAGGAAGGTCGACTTGCCGGAGCCCGACGGGCCGATCAGGCACAGCACCTCGCCGCGCCCGACCTGCAGCGTGATGCCCTTCAGCACCTGCAGCGAGCCGAAGTTCTTGCACACCCGGTCGGCCTCGACCATGGGGCGTTCAGCGACGCTCATCGCTCTCCCCCTCTGCAATCGCCGTGTTCGGTTTGGCCGCTAGGGCTTTCAGCTGCCGGGCGGTCATCTGCCGACTGGCGCCCTTCGAGTAGTAGCGCTCCAGGTAGTACTGGCCGACCATCAGGATGCTGGTGATCGCCAGATACCAGCTGGACGCCACCAACAGCAGCGGGATGGGCTCGAAGTTGACCCCGGAGATGTCCCGCGCACGTCCGTAGAGCTCTCCGGTGAACGGCACCGCCGCCACAAGGCTGGTGGTCTTCAGCATGCTGATGACCTCGTTGCCCGTCGGCGGGATGATGACCCGCATCGCCTGCGGCAACACCGTGCGTCGCATCGCCAGCGACCACGACATCCCGAGCGCGACCGACGCCTCCATCTGCCCTTCACCGACCGATGACACACCCGCACGCACGATCTCGGCCATGTAGGCGGCCTCGTTCAGCGCGAGACCGATCATCGCGAAGATGAACGCCGAATACAGCGCCTGCATGTCGAAGTGCGCGAACTGCACGACGAACGGGATGCCGAGGTCGATCTGCTTGTAGATGGACGGGAACAGACCCCAGAACACCAGCTGGACGTACACGGGTGTGCCGCGGAAGACCCACAGGTACACCCACGACGTGTAACGCAGCACCGGGTTCGACGACAGGCGCATCACCGCGAGGACCACGCCCAACACGATCGCGATGATCATCGCCAGCACCGTCAGCACCAGCGTGTACCACATGCCGGACAGAATCCGGGTGTCGAACAGGTACCGCGCGTAGGTGTCCCACGCGTAGGCGCTGTTCGTCGCGGCGCCGTAGACGAACAGCACCACGAGGACCAGCACCACCGCTGCCGCCGCCCACTGGCCGGGATGGCGCAGGGGTACCGCCTTGATGGGTTCGGGCTCGTTGGTTCGGTCTTCGTGTCCGGTCGAACCGGTGGGTGGAGCCGTCACGCGTCAGCTGACCGCACCGTTGATGACCGATGTCGGGATGGTCCCGGCCTCCAGGCCCCAGTGTTCGGCAATAGCCTGGTACTGGCCGTTGTCGATGAGGTACTGGACCGCCTGCTGCAGAGCAGGTCCGAGCGCAGAGCCCTTCTGCACCGGGTAGCCGTAGGGAGCCGAATCGAACACGCCACCCGCGGGCTCGAGGTCGCCGTTGGACCGCTTGATGGCGTAGGCGGTGACCGGGGAGTCGGCGGACATGGCATCCACCCGACCCAGCATCAGCGCGTTGGTCGCCTCGTCCTGGCTGTCATAGCGCACCTTGTCGATCGCAGGCTGTCCGGCGTCGACGCAGGCCTGGCTCTTCGCCGGGATCTCGTCGGTGTCCTCGTAGGTGGTCGACTGCACGGCCACGCGCTTGCCGCAGGCGTTGTTCGGGTCGATACCCGCGCCGACCTGCTGGGCCCACTGGACACCCGCGCTGTAGTAGGTCACGAAGTCGACCTGCTGCTCACGTTCCTTGGTGTCGGTGAACGACGACATGCCGACGTTGTACGTCCCCTGCTGGACCGACGGAATGATGGTGTCGAACTGGGCTTCTCGATACTGCGGGGTCAACCCGAGCACACTCGCGACGGCGTTCATCACGTCCACGTCGAAGCCGATGATGTTGCCGTCGCGATCCTTGAACTCGTTCGGTGCGTACGGCACGTTCACGCCGACGATCAGCTGCCCGGATTCGCGGATCGGCGCGGGCACCACATCGGCGATCTCGGCCACCGGATCGACCGCCACGCTGGTCGGCGAGATGTCGGCGCCGGCGCCGCCCTCGCTCTCCTCGTTGTTCGAACATCCGGCCAACGCGAGGACCAGGATCGCGAAGAGTGCGGTGAGCACCCCGAACGGTCGCGACGATCGCAGAAAACGCATCAGAAACCCCATCTTTCGCTTCCCCCACACACATGTGCATGAGCGGGTGTGCGCACACCGAGAGACGCCGGGCGGCAGTCATCGACGCACTCGTTGAACAGTAGTGGCTCCGGCGCCAACGCACCGGGCGGTTACGAGAGATTTACGCCATGGCAAGCGGGACGCGAAGGATCGTCAATGCGCGGCGTCGTCCCAGGACCTGCCGAAACCGACCGAAACCTCCAGCGGCACCGACAAACTGATCGCGTTGCCCATTTCTTCGCGGACCACCTTCTCGGCCGTCTCGCGCTCGCCCGCTGCCACCTCGACGACGAGTTCGTCGTGCACCTGCAGCAGCATCCGCGACCGCAGACCTTCGTCGCGCAGCCGCGCGTACACGTTGATCATCGCCACCTTGATGATGTCGGCGGCGGTGCCCTGAATGGGAGCGTTGAGCGCCATCCGCTCGGCGGCCTGCCTGCGCTGCCAGTTGTCGCTGTTCAGGTCGGGCAGGTAGCGGCGCCGCCCGAACAGCGTCGCCGTGTACTCGTTGCGGCGTGCCTCGTCGACGACGTTGTGGAGATAGTCGCGGACACCGCCGAACCGGGCGAAGTAGGCCTCCATCTGTTCCTTGGCCTCGTCGCGGCTGATCTTGAGCTGGGCGGCGAGACCGAACGCGCTCAACCCGTAGGCGAGGCCGTACGACATCGCCTTCACCCGATGACGCATCTCGGTGGTGACCTCGTCGATCGGCACGCCGAACGCGCGCGACCCGACGAAATTGTGCAGATCCTCGCCGGTGTTGAACGCCTCGATCAGGCCCGCGTCCTCCGACAGATGCGCCATGATCCGCATCTCGATCTGGCTGTAGTCGGCGGTCATCAGACACTCGTAGGCGGTGTCGCCGGCCGCCGGGCCGCCGGCGCCGGCCACCACGAATCCCTCGCGGATCTGGCGGCCGGCCTGGGTGCGCACCGGGATGTTCTGCAGGTTGGGTTCGGTCGACGACAGGCGTCCGGTCGCCGCGATGGTCTGGTTGAAGGTGGTGTGCACACGCCCGTCGTCGGCGACCGACTTCAGCAGGCCGTCGACGGTGACCTTCAACCTGGTCGCGTCCCGGTGCTCGAGCAGATGCGCGAGGAACGGGTGCTCGGTCTTCTCGTACAGACCCTGCAGCGCATCGGCGTCGGTGGTGTAGCCGGTCTTGGTCTTCTTCGTCTTCGGCATGTCGAGCTTGTCGAAGAGGACGGTCTGCAGCTGTTTGGGCGAGCCCAGGTTGATCTGTTCGCCGATCACCTCGTATGCGGCGTCGGCCGCGGTCCGGATGCGTTGGGAGAAGTCGGCTTCCAGCTCCCCGAAGTGGTCGACGTCCACGGCGATCCCGGCGGCCTCGAGTTCGGCGAGCACGAACGACAGCGGCAGCTCCATCTCGGTGAGCAACGGCAGCGAGTCGATGCGTTCGAGTTCGGTGTCGAGGGTGTCGGCGAGCTCGGCCACCGCGCGGGCCTCGAGCATCTGCTGCTCCGCGTGCTTGGCGTCGCCACCATCGTCGTCGAGCAGTGACATCTGGCCGTCGTCGGGCGCGGTGTCGTCGCGCAGTTCGCGGCGGAGATACCGCAGCGCGAGATCGTCGAGGTTGAAGGTGCGCTGACCCGGGCGCACGAGGTAGGCGGCCAGCGACGTGTCGCTGGTGACCCCGGCGAGGGTCCAGCCGCGGGCCCGCAGGGCGTGGACCGCCCACTTCGCCTCGTGCAGCGCCTTCGGTCGTTGCGGGTCGGCCAGCCACGCGGCCAGCGCCTGCTCGTCGTCGGCGTTCACCGACGGTACGTCGATATAGGCGGAGGTCTCGTCGGCCGCGGCGATGGCCAGGCCGGTCGCATCGGCGCCGACGACGACGTGCGGGGAGGTCACCGCGACGCCGCTGCGGCCGGTGGTCGTGTGCTCATCGAGCCAGGCACGCACCTCTCCCGGCGCCAGGACGGTGCCGTCGAGGTCGAAGCCCGACTCCGCCTCGGGTTCCACCGATGTCAACGTCGAGAACAGCCGGTCCCGCAGGACACGGAACTCCAGGTCGTCGAACAGTTGATGGATGCGGTCGCGATCCCAACCGACCATCGCGAGATCGTCCGGTCCCGACGGCAACTGCATGTCCCGGACCAGCTCGGTGAGCTGCCGATTCGTCTGCACCGACGCGAGGTGGGTACGCAACGCGTCGCCGACCTTCCCGCGGACCTCGTCGACGTGATCGACCAGCGACGCGAGGGAACCGTACTCGCGGATCCACTTGGAGGCGGTCTTCTCCCCGACTCCCGGGATGCCCGGCAGGTTGTCGCTCGGGTCGCCGCGCAGAGCGGCGTAGTCGGGATACTGCGCCGGCGTCAGCCCGTACTTCTTCTCCACCTCGGCGGGTGTGAAGCGGGTCAGGTCGGACACCCCCTTGCGGGGGTACAGCACAGTGACCGAGTCGTCGACGAGTTGGAGCGAGTCCCGATCCCCCGTGACGATCACCACGCGGTACCCCAGCGCCTCGGCCTGCGTGGCCAGGGTGGCGATGATGTCGTCGGCCTCGTACCCCTCGATGGCCATCACCGGCACACCGAGCGCGTCGAGAACTTCCTTGGTCAGGTCGACCTGCCCGTTGAACTCGTCCGGCGACTTGGACCGCTGCGCCTTGTACTCGGGGAACATCTCCGACCGGAAGGTCTTGCGGGACACGTCGAAGGCGGCCGCGATGTGGGTGGGCTCCTCGTCGCGCAGCAGATTGATCAGCATCGAGGTGAACCCGTAGACCGCGTTGGTGGTCTGACCGGTCGCGGTCTTGAAGTTTTCGGCAGGTAGCGCAAAGAACGCGCGGTAGGCCAACGAGTGCCCGTCGAGCAGCATCAGCAGTGGGCGTTCGGACGCGCTGCCGCCCGGTGACTTCTTCGCGGGGGCGGTGGGACTCTTCGCGGGACTCACCCCAGTGAGTCTAGTGACCCGACCCGACAGGATCGGCCGGGCGTCAGCCCTGCCGATACATCGGCCACACCGTCGGCCCACCGCGGGGAAGGGTGATCTCGCCGGTCACGGTGAACCCGAATCGCTCGTAGAGCGGGACGTTGGCCTCGTTGGAGCTCTCCAGGTAGGCGGGGGCGTCGACGCGCTCGAGCCCGGCCTCCAGGAGGGCGGTCCCGACGCCCATGCCGCGCACCGGGGCACCGACCTGTCCCAGATACCAGTGCGGTTCTTTGGGACGGTGCTTGGTGAACTCCTGCTCGAGCATCTGGCCCAGCGGCATACGACCACGCAGTGCACGAGCGAATCCCACCATCGAGCCGATCTGGCTGGCCGCAGAGATCTTGTGCCCCGGTGGATCCCAGACGGCGGCACCCACCGCCACCCCGTCGCGCATCGCGACGTCGACCGACGACGAGTCGCCGTGCACCCAGCGCAGCAGGGTGCCGAAGATCAGCTTGTGGTGCCGGGTGTCGGGCTGCAGCCAGACCGTCACCGGGTCCTCGGCGAAGGCCTGGGCGAGGACTGCGGCCACCAGGTCGCGGTCGTGCGAACTCGTCACGGTGATGGTGGGGGCCATGGGTCCCACGGTATTCGTCGACGACCCGTCGGAGAAGCGGTCTCCTCCGGGGTGCGATGTCAGCCGGCGGGCCCCAGGGTTTCCACGACGACCTGCGCGACGGCCTTCATCGTCGTCCGCCGATCCATCGCCGCGCGCTGAATCCACTTGAATGCCTCGGGTTCGGTCATCGACTGCTTCTCCATCAGCAGCCCCTTGGCCCGTTCGACCAGTTTGCGCGTTTCGAGACGTTCGGTGATCGTCGCGACCTCCTTCTCGAGCGCGACGACCTCGTGGTATCGGCTGACCGCCACCTCGATCGCGGGCACCAGGTCGGCCTTTGTGAACGGTTTCACCAGGTATGCCATCGCGCCGGCGTCGCGGGCCCGCTCGATGAACTCACGCTGGCTGAACGCGGTCAGCATCACCACCGCGGCGAGCTTCTTCTGCGCGATCTCCGACGCGGCGTCGATGCCGTCGCGGACGGGCATCTTCACGTCCATGATCACCAGATCCGGCGACAGACTTTCGGTGAGTTCGACCGCCACCTGACCGTTCGGCGCCTCGCCGACCACCTCGTAGCCTTCTTCGCGGAGCATCTCGATCAGATCCATCCGGATCAACGAGTCGTCCTCCGCCACGAGCACCCGGTGCGTCGTCTGTTCGCCGGTCTGAGCCGCAGCCCTGTCTGCCACCGTCACATCCCCTCCTCGGAACGCTCTACCCCTGACCAGCACATCCAACGGAGCTGATGCGAGCAGAGTACCGGTTGCCTGGTGCGCGGGCTGATCATCTAGAGTGGACTGTCGCGGCTCCCGCAGCACGTCGGCGCACCGCGGATGCCCTCGTAGCCCAATTGGCAGAGGCAACGGATTCAAAACCCGTCCAGTGTGAGTTCGAGTCTCACCGAGGGCACCACGAAACCCCTTTCCGGGGGCTTCGTCGCGCACAAGCCGTGCGTACGCTGATGCACCTGTAATCGCGGGCATAGCTGTAGGCACCAGACATGAAGAATCCGCCACTCCTGGCAGTTGGCACGGTGGCGCAGTTGTTGGCTATCTACGAAGTTTGACGAGCATTCGCCGCACTATCTTCCGGCAAAATCTCGTCACTTCCAAGCTGACGAACAAACGTCCACTTCTCATCAGTTCGTTCACCGAACTTGTCCTCCGCGCGCGAGTAGCGCACGCGTAATCGCAGATACTCCCCGATTCGCAATTGACCCACGATCGACGCCGGCACCTCAGTTATCTCGGGGCGAGTCTTCGCTACTTTGAGGCGCACTTTTCCTGCGCCGTCGAGTGCGTCCACCGCACCGGCTAGTGAGACTTCGGAGACCTTCGGTACCCGCTCGAACAGCGCACGGGCATTGCTGCGTCCCCGTTCGCTAACCCGCGATACACGGCGACCACCCGATGACTCCAAAAGGTCCAATTCCAACTCGGCGTCAGCATCATCGAGTGACGCGGCAAGCTGACGCACACGATCATGCAATCCGCGCTGATTGGCAGTCTGGGCAGGCAACTGTTGCGGACGCTGCTCAAGGGTGTCGTGCAGGTCTAGCACTCGCCGAACGGTCGCTTCCAGCACCTCTGGCAAGACGTGCATCTCGCCGCCCGCGACGGTCGGAGCGGCTGGTCGCACGTGCATTACCAAGCTGCCCTCGCTCAACTGGCCCACACCTATGCGCAGCTCATCATCCAAGACGCCACTCGGCGCCGCAGCGGTGATCTCGTTCTGCAGTTTGATGAGCACGTCGGCAGCTTTGGCGTCGAGTTCTGCGGCGTGGAATCGCGTACCGATCAAACGCACGTCCAAGAACGGCGACAGCACTGCGCTCGGATCGAACTGTTGCAGACCTTCCAGCAACGATCGCCGCATGTACGACGAGGGGGACTCGTCGTCAAGCTCGAAGAAGTCGTCAGCTACCTCGGCGCCTTCAAAGGCTTCGGGATACAGATCGCGCAAGTTCACGGGATCATCACCTCCAGGTAGCCGCGCCGTGTCTCACATTCTTCCACTGTCGGCGCTTCGCGTACCGCGTCATCGAGTCGGCATCGCTGCCAGAAGTCATCCATCTTGCCCCTGACCTCGAAGTATGCAGCATCAACAGCACGCAGGCCACCTGCGCTGAAGATGCCCGGCACCGGGCGCCACTCGATCGGAAACACTTCAACGTCAAATCGGCGCTTGATTGACCCACGGTCTTGGGTAAGCCGTTTCAGGCCCTTGGTGCGCACTCGCTCCGCGACGACTCCGTTGACCACAGGACTGACGTCAATGTCAGCCGGATCTAGCTTGCCGGAAGCGTAGCTTCCCGCGATCCAAACGGACTTGAGCAAATCGTCTGCATCGTCTGCGCCATCAATCAGCAGCTGCCATTCCACGAGGTAGCGGAGAAGCGAATCGAACAGCTTCCGTCGAGTCGTACTGCTGTCGAACTCTCGACTGTGGACAAAGCGATCGGCAAACTCCGGCAGTGTGCACCGGTAGCGGCCTGGGGGCAGGTGACCATCCTCACTCAATGACGGAATCACCTCCGTTTCATACCAGACCCTCAGGTATGCGCATACATGGCGCGCGTCATTCGAACGCATATTCGCATGCGTCTCCGACATCCTCGGTCAACCGCTGCCGCACCTCATGTGCCCGGCCCTCACTCCTCCGGCCACCGTCGATTCGATGCCCGCCACGCAACGTCTTGCCGGGCGATCGGCACCCGTGCTCGGCAATTTCGGCAGATCGGATCAATCCCAGACCGTCAAGGAATACGGCCCGCGTACTCGATGATCAGCGCAGCCGGCAACTTTCTGGCCCACCGTATACAGCAGGAAGAGTATTACTGAAAATCTAATTTGCTCCATGTAATTCAGAGTTCTGATCTCGCAGCCCGGCCAACTCTGCAGCCGACCCTCCGTCGGTCCCGACTCGCGAGTCAACGGGCAACTATCGTCGATCCGTCGAGGCTCTGTGCATCGCCACTCCTTGCCTGGACTCCCTCGCCGCAACTGTCACAGGCTGCGTTCCGCGCCACCACAATCGATTACCGCTACACGATAGGCGGTACCAGACGGGTCAAGCGGAATCGTCCCCTGCCCGTTGGGACTGCAGGAGCAATCGAACCGAATCAGCGTCGAGCTCCTGCCAGCCTTCGCCGAACTCCTCGCTGCCAGGGTCAGGCAACTGCGTATCGACGGGAGCCACCATCACCCTGCCGGTCTCGATGAACGGCTCATCACCAACGACCACTTCGCGAGAGAACACGTCCTGATCCAACTGGATAAGCCCCCGCGCGCTCAACCACCGGACGAAGTTCAGCGTCATGACGGTCGTCTCTAGGAGTCGACAGATAAGCGGAGCCGCCGCGCGAAAACGCTCGCGCACTCCCCATGGCTCGACCGCTGCCAGCCGTTCCGAGTCTGCATGAACGACATCGCCATACAGCCAAGCGAACGCCAGCACATTGTCGGAGACGTTCGTGATCGGTTCAGAGCCATCCACTGCCCACCGCTGACTCATGTACGCCTGCGCGTCCTCAGAGTTCGAGTCGAACCGCGACCACTGCGCACTGAACTCGCTGACAAACTGATCGATCTGGTCGGTCGATTTGCCACGCAAGAACCACTTGATCGCCTTCAGCGCCTTGGGACCGTATGCATCTTCATCATTGAGGATGAGCGGACGCAGGCGCGCCGCCGCCGACTCGACCTGTTCCTCGGGCGGCAATTCCTGTGTGAGCGTTGCTTCGCCATCGGAACCGACCATGACCTTCCAAGTCACTGAGCCAATTTTGCTGCACAGCTCGCGATCCTGCGCGAGCGAGTGCGCCTCAACTCGGCGGGCACGAACCACAAACGCCTCGATCCATCCACGGTGGCGCTCGTTCAGTTCGTCATCGCCCCGCGGTGTTCCCATGTCCTGAGAATATCCAGCCCGCCGAGTGTCACCGGGAATCGCGATGATCTGCAGTGGCCTCACGCGACACGCACGTGCACTTGCCGAGAGCGCTCGAACAACTGCGCAGCGTGCGGTACTCGTAGAGCGTGCTCGATGTGATCCTCAGGGTTGGCCCATTCCTCGCCGGAAGCGCCGCGCTCATCGCACTGATCGTCAGTGCGACCACGACAGCACGTCTTCGTCGACAGGAGGAACTGCTACGGGAGGCCGCCGATTCGACGGAGCCACCACACCGCGCGGCGCTCGACGATCTGCACCGTTGGGTCCTCGCCCGCATCCTGGCCCGACAGGTGTGCGGGTGGTGGCGGTTCACATGGCCCTGGCTCGTCTGGGCAGGGATGGTCGCAGTATCCGCCCAGTCGAGCTATTTACTCGCCGAACGCCTCAGCAGGTCACAACCCACCCCACCGAGTGAAGTCCTCGGAGTCTTTACCGGCGACCACGGCCCGTTCGCGATCATGGCGGTGGTGATCTGGCCGATTCTGTTCATGCCCGTCTTCACCTCGCTGGAATGGTCATTGACCCAGCGGGCGTCCATCATCCGGCGCTTCTACCTGACCGGGACCGTGTACCGGCCCGAGCCGTTCCGAGAGTGGGGAAACTTCCCCCGAGGCTCCACGCAATGGAGAACCGTCGGTAAGACCCTGCGCGCGATGATGCCAGCATTCGCAGCGTTTTCGGCTGGGGTGTTCCTCGGCAGTGCGGTGTTTCGTCGACTGCATCCGGACGTCGTGCCGCAGGACCACCCCGGCCTCATGAACCTGAGCGGGTGGGCAATCTTCGCGATGGCCTTCGCAATCACCGCAGTCATGATCATCGTGTCATCGGTGGCCCTCGACGTTGAGGACGCCGCCAGCGAGCCGTCGACCCATCCGCCCAGCGCTTTCGTGCTGCCGCGCAGACGACTCCGCCGACCACGCCGTGAAAACAGATTGACGACAAACGAGCGGGAATCGGATTGAATACGAACTACACGCCGAGATCAGTCACCGCAGGTCGCAACACCCACTCGACCTATCGCCACAGCACCGCGAAGCGCGCTCTGAGAGTTCAAGTCTCACCGAGGGCACCACAAACCCCTGGTAACAGGGGTTTCCTTATGTTTCGAAGCGGCCGGCGGAGCGGACGCACCATTCGCGTCCGCTCCGCAGCAAGGCCGAATTGTGGCCTCCCTCTCGCCAGCTCTAATACCTCCCGGTGACCACGTTGGTCACTTGCACTCGCGAGTTGCAGTCCCCGTCCACGAAACGGACCCGGACGAAGATCTCGTCGGTACCGTCGCGGTCCTCGTTGAGGATGCTGCTCGGCACCACCATCTCCCGGAGATACTCGAGTCCTCGGTTGGAGGCCCGCAGGAAGCCCTCGGTGCCCACCGAGGTGCCCGGGAAGTTCCGGTCGTAGAGGTACTGTTCCTTGCCGTCGTCGCCGAGGACGACATAATGCATTCCGCCGCAACCCCTGTCATTGATATGGGTGACGAATCCGACAGCATCGGGCTGCTGCATCGGATACACGCCGTACACGATGATGCGGTTCTTGCCCGCTCCGGTGATGTTCGAATCGACGATCGACAGCGTGGCGCCCGGGGTTCGAGCCGGTGCCGCGGCTGCCTGTGGCGCCGCGATCTGAGTGGCGAGTCCGAGTCCGGCTGCCAGGGTGAGTGCCGCTCCGATCCGGGAGATCGCGCTTCGGTGTGAGACGCGGGTCCTCATGACCGCACCCCCTCGACGATGCGGTACTCCCAGTCGATCTCGATCCCGCCGGCCGTCGGGCGCTGACGAGATGTCGCGAGTTCGATCAGGTCGGCACGGAGGGCCTCCCGCCCCTGTTCGTCGAGTTTCGCGGCGGCACTGAACGTCGGTCCGTAGTAGCCGAGGAACAGGTCGGCGAACGCGGTCGCGTCGGCGAATCGCACGGTCAGGGTGGCGCAGCGCGAGCTGATCGAGCACACCCGGTCGCCGAACAGGCCTTCGACATAGTCCTGCGATCCCCACAGGGTGGCGGGTCGGGCGCCGGCCGGCGGCGACACGTGTCGGCCCACGGTGGCGAGCATGCCGCCGACGAAGCCTTCGGCAGTCCAGCTGGTGACCACGATCCGGCCGGCCGGTGAGACGACGCGGGTGAGTTCCCGCGCAGCCTGCTCGTGGTCGGCGGCGAACATGATGCCGATCGTCGAGATGCCGACATCGAACGCTCCGTTACCGAAGGGGAGCACCTCGGCCGGCGCTTCGATGAAATCGACATCGACGTGCTCGGCCGCCGCACGGTCACGGGCGATGTCGAGCAGCGCGGGCACATAATCGATGGCGGTGACGGCTGCGCCCTGCCGAGCGGCGGCGAGGGCAGCGTGGCCCGTGCCGGTCGCGATGTCGAGCACACGCTCGCTGGGCACGACCGCCGCGGCCGCGACGGTCGCCTCGTTGACCGGGACGGTGAGCGCCGCGATTCGGTTGTAATCGCCACTGCTCCATACCTGTTGCTGTTTGGCACGAAGCGCGACGGGATCGCCGATGGTTGATGTTGTCATTGTTGGTCCTTCTGTTCGGGGACATCGATGTCCCTGCCGATGACCGGCGGACTGCCGGTACGCCTCTACGATCGGTCTCGCGCAGGCCCGCGATCATCGGGAGAAACTGCCCATCTTCGGGTTGTCGTCCGGTCGTGTGCATGGGCAGAGATACCTAGGTGTCGACACCCCAGACCCCTACACTCATGGGGTGCAAATGTTGGAGCGAGCCGACCAGTTGACGCAGATCAACGCGGCAATCGGCGCGCTCCCGACCGGCTCGGCGTTCTCCATCGCCGGTGAGAGCGGGGCAGGCAAGACGACCTTGGTCGGGCAGGTCTGCGCTGCCGCCTCCGACGTCCGAGTTCTCCGTGTCAGCTGCGATCCACTCGACATCCCGCGTCCCCTGGGCCCGATCAAAGATCTCGGAATCGGCCTCACTCCGGCCATGCTCGCCGAAGTGTGTGAGGCCACCTTCGCCTTTCTGAGCACCGAGCCCACAGTGCTGGTCGTGGAAGACCTGCACTGGGTTGACGCGGCCACCGGCGACGTGCTCCGTTTCCTCTGCCGCCGAATCGAGTCCATGCCGGTGGTCCTCCTGCTCACCCACCGAGAACTCGACGCGCAGGCGCCGGCCCGAGCGCTGCTAGCCGAGGACGTGGCGCGCGTCGAACTGCCACCCCTGAGCATCGCCGCGATCTCGGAGCTGGTGCGGGGCACCGGACTCGATCCGATTCAGGTCCACGCCGCGACCCGGGGCAACCCGTACTTCGCCACCGAGATCGCCCGGGACCCAGACCTGCCTATCCCGTCCACAGTGCGTGATGCGGTGCTGGCGCGGACCACCAAGGTCACCGCGGCCGATTTCGAGGTCCTACAACTCATCGCCGCCTCTCCGGATCGTGTCGCCGACACCGCCCTCCCCGCGCTGCATGTCGACTTCCCGACCGTGCGACGGCTGATGACGACCGGATTGCTGGAATGGGGACCGGGCGGAGTCCTGTTCCGGCACGAGATCGCCCGCCGCGCCGTCGAATCGACGATCCCGCCGGGTGGAGTCAGACACCTACACGCTCGCCTGCTGGACGCCCTGGAGCAGTTGGACGGGGTGGACGCATCGGTGCTGACACATCACGCCGTCGCAGCGCGCGATTCCGACCGCGCGTTCCGTCATGCCAGGGCGGCCGCCGAGGACGCGGTGCGCGGCGGGGCGCACACGGAGGCCGTCGCGTTCTACGAGATCGCCCTCGAACACCAACGCTCGGCTTCCACGCGCGAACGCGCAGAGCTCCTGCTGGCACTGGCCAACGAGCAGTACATGGTGAGCAGACTGCCCGAGGCGATCGCAACCGTGAACGCCAGCTTTCCCCTGTGGACCGAGCTCGACGACGCATCCGGGCTCGCGACGGCGCATACCGCCGTCGGCGTCTACGAGTACTACAGCGCGCAACGCCGTCGCGCCGAAACACATCTCACCCGCGCATCGCAGATCGCACACGAGAAAGGGGCCTTGGCGGAGTACGGCCACGCCCAGGTACAACTCGCCTTCCTCGCCTTCATGCGTGGCGACGAGGCCCACACGCAGGACCGACTGGCCGAATCCATCACTGCCCCAGGCGAGTTGATGCGTCTGTGGAATCTGGTCGTCGCCGACGCAGCCGCACTGGCCAGAGGCGACAACGCAGCTCGCACAAGGCTATTCGCTCACATGGAATCGGCTCGGGCATACGGCTTCGATGAGTTGGCATCGACCGTGTACTCACAGGTGGCCAGTCTCGACGTGGAGCAGGGGCGCTACCGTGCGGCCGTCGGTGTTCTGGACGTGGGCCTGCCGTTCACCGTCGAACGTGACATCCAGATCTGTCGACACTGGCAGACCGCTGTCCGCAGTCGGCTTCACCTCACACGGGGCCACTGGAGCGGAGCCCTCGAGGACGCGGACGCAGTCATCGACGCCAACGGCATGCCGATCGCGACGTTGTGGCCGCATCTGGTGAAGGCGCTCGTTCCGCTGCGGTGCGGCGCCGCTTTCGACGACGCCGAGGTCGAGGATGCGTGGGCGCTCTCCGAGCAGATCGACGAACCGCTCCGGCGGCTGGCGGTGCTGACTGCACTCGCCGAGATCAGCTGGATGACGGGTCATGCGGACCGACGGGTCCTCGACGCAGACACACTCGACGGTGACGGCGCCGAATGGGGCGCGGGTGGCCTGGCCGTATGGCGCCGGCGTCTCGGGCTGGCGACCGCGACCGGTGTCATCGCCGAACCGTACCGACTGTCCCTCGACGGACGGCACGCCGACGCCGCTCAATGGTGGTATGACGCGGGAGACCCGTTCTCAGCAGCCATGAGCTGGCTGGACTCCGACGAGCCGGCGCGAGGCGTGACGATCCTCGACGGCCTCGGCGCACTGGGAACCGCCGACCGTGCGCGCGCCATGCTCCGCGAACGTGGCGGCACTGATCTCCCCCAACGTCCTCGGCGTGCCACCCGAGCGAATCCCGGTGGACTCACGAATCGCCAGCTGGAAGTGGCCAGACTGGTCGCGGAGGGACTGTCGAACGCCGAAATCGCCACACGCTTGTACATTTCGCCGAAGACTGCCGACCATCATGTCTCCGCTGTGCTGACGAAGCTGGGGTTGTCGTCGCGACGTGAGGTGCTCGCGCAGGGCGCAGAGCTGGGCTTGCGTTAGCCGACGGCGTTGAGACAGCTCTGAGAGCGGGCTGAGAGATCCGGATGTGAGCGTGTTCGGCATGACACTGATTCACAACCCCGACAACATGCACAACCCACACAACGCTGACCACACCGCCGTCCCCGTCGACGTCGCCCCGACGACCGACCTGGCCACCGCCGGCGCGCTCCTGACGCAAGCCTTCGTCGACGACCCGGTGATGGTGTGGATGCAGCCGGACACCCGACGTCAGGCCGTCCTTTTCGACATCGTGCTGAAATACCTCCACGGACCGCAGGCCTGCCTGGACCTTGCGACCCACGACGGTCGCCCGGTGGGCGTTGCGGCCTGGGACCCGCCGGGCCACCGGATCTCCGCACGCAATCACGTGGCGTCCACGATCGCCATGGCCCGGGCGTTGGGGCCGCGGACACGACGCGGGATCGCCATGGAGCTGGCATTCGCGAAGCACCGACCGAAGGCGCCACATTGGTATCTCGGTCAGATCGGAGCGCCCGAACGCGGACAAGGCATCGGCACCACACTTCTGGAGGCCCGGCTCGCCGAGATCGAGGGCCCGGCCTACCTGGAGAGTTCCAATGAGCTCAACATCCCCCTGTACGAGCGCTTCGGCTTCCAGGTGACGGGCGAGATCACGTTGCCCTTCGACGGGCCACGGGTGTGGCCCATGTACCGGCCGAGCTCGGTCAGCTGATCAGCTCGGCGTCATGGTGGGCGGACGCCGCGGACGTGGGTGACAGATCCGCGGTGCGCAGATCCACTGTCGGCGAGTGGGTGATCAGTTTGTGGCCCCACCAGAGCCCGAGGAACACGATCAGCGCGCCATAGGCGGTGAGCCACAGTTCCAGATCCGCGGCGGTGCCGTCGCGGATGGCGCCGAGGTTCTGGCCGGCGATCACGAGGATGCACATGCCGAGCGCGATGACCGGCCCGGCGGGATACAGCCACGCCTTGTAGGGAAGCTCGTCGAGCGGACGCCCCTGCAGGTTCCAGGCACGCCGGAAGCGGTAGTGGGCCCAGGCGATACCCATCCAGGTGACGAAACCGGCCACCGACGACGCGGTCACCAGCCATACGTATGCCCGCCCGTCGCCCACCCTGCTGGCCAGGAAGCAGAGCGCTCCGATCGCGGCGGTCGCGGCCACCGCCATGATCGGGACTCCGGTGCGGGTGACCCGGCTGAACAGGCGTGGGGCGCTGCCCTGCACGGACAGCCCGTACAGCGCGCGGGTCGCGGCGAACAGACTGGCGTTGCCCGCGGACAGGATCGCGATCAGGATCACCGCGTTCATCATCGACGCAGCGACGGCAATGCCCGCCTCGGAGAACACGAGGGTGAACGGGGCGATCGCGATGTTCTCCTCGGAGGCATTGAGCAGGTTCGGATCGTTGTACGGGATAAGGAATGCGATGATGGTGAGTGTGCCGACGTAGAACAGCAGGATCCGGACGAACACGGTCCGTACGGCACGCGGGATCGCCTTCTTCGGCTCCAGCGCCTCGCCCGCGGCGACCGCGATCATCTCGGTGCCCTGGAAGGCGAATCCCGCGATCAGGAACACCGACAGCATGCCGAGCGGGAAGTCGACGAACGGCGCCTCGTCGATGGTCCAGTTGCTGAAGCCCGGCGAGGGTTGGTCGCCGACGACACCGAACACGAGCAGCGTGCCGACGATGAGGAAGATCACCACGGCGATCACCTTGATGGAGGCGAACCAGAACTCGGCTTCGCCGAACGCCTTGACCGCGAACAGGTTCAGCGCCAGCAGTCCACCGAGGAAGACCACCGACCAGATCCACGACGGTACGTCGGGCAGCCAGAATTTCATGATCAGGCCGGCCGCGACGACTTCGGCGGCCAGGGTGATCGACCAGTTGAACCAGTAATTCCATCCGGCCGCGAAGCCGAATGATTCACTCACGAACCGCTTTCCGTACTCCTCGAAAGGGTTACTGCACGGGATGTACGCCGACATCTCGCCCAAGCTCTGCATGAGGAAGAAGACCATGCACCCCATGAGGAGGTAGGCGGTGATGGCGCCACCCGGACCGGCGTCGGCGATGGTGGCGCCCGATGCCACGAACAGACCGGTCCCGATGGCACCGCCGAGGGCGAGCATGCTGATGTGACGCGTTTGCAGTCCCTTGCGCAGGGACTCGTCGGGGGTGATCCCCAGAGGACTGGACACCCGCAGATTTTAGCGGGTGTCCAGCAACTCGGCCCGGCGATCGCCATCATCGGCCGACGGCGGGTCCCCCTCAGTACACCGGCGGTTCACCTTCGGCCGCAGGGCCTTTCTCGATCGGCGTGTGCTCGATGATGGATTTGTAGGCGCGGTTCTCGTGGCGCACCATCGCGACGAAGAATCCGACGAAGAGCACGACCGCCAGCAGGAAGACGATCCAGACGCCCACCGAGAATCCACCGAAGGTGAACACCACGCCGGGGTCGTCGTAGGAGTCGATGGGGCTGAACATCTACTTCACCTCTTCTTTCGGAACCGCCACCGCGTCGGCGTCGGCTTCGTCGGTCGGTACGGCGACGATGTCGCCGGTGTCTCCGCGCATGAGGGTCACCGGAATGCCCTCGGGGTACGGCGTCGCCGGAACCTCACTGAGGTCGAGACCCTGTTCTTCCACCTCAGGCGGAATGCGCAATAGTCCGGCCTTCTTCAACGCCAGGGACACCAGGTAGGCCGGGATGAAGCCGAGCGCGGCGAAGACCGCGGCCCCGACGAGCTGACCCCACAGCGAGATCGACGGATTCCCGTCGGTGTTGGGGTAGCCGGCCAGGAAGATGCCGGCCATCGTCAGCGAGTAAAGGCCGATGCCACCATGCACCGACACGGCACCCACCACGTCGTCGATCTTGAACTTCTCCAGCAGTTTTCCGATGAACGGGATCAGTGCGCCCGCCCCCAACGCGATGAGGAATGCCAGGGCCGGGTGATACAGATCCAGGCCGGCGGCCACGCCGATCACTCCGGCGAGACCACCCGAGATCGTCCAGAACGGTTCTCCCCGAGACGTCATGTAGGCGCCGATGATGCCGCCGGCGAGACCCATCAGGGTGTTGAAGGCGAAGGCGGACAGCGTGGTCGGGCTGCCGTAGATGGTGGCGTAGCCCTCGTTGCTGTAGATGACGCAACCCATCAGGAACCCGAAGAAGCCGGTGAAGATCAGGAACAGTCCGAGCATCGTGAGCGGCAGGTTGTGCGGCCGGATGGTGACCGGGGTTCCGTCGGGCAGGAACCGGCCCCGACGTGGCCCGAGGTTGATCAGGATGCCGAGGGCGGCGAATCCGGCGATCATGTGGACGCAACCGGCCGCCCCGACGTCGTGGAAGCCGAGCTCGGTGAGCATCCAGCCTGCGCCGTGCCAGCCCCATGCCGCGCCGATGATCCAGACGACCGAACCGACGAGGACGGTGAGCACCAGGAAGGCGCTGGTGCGGATGCGTTCGAGCACGGCGCCGGACATGATCGAACCGGTGGTGGCGGCGAACAGTGCAAATGCACCCCAGAAGATGCCGCTCGCGGAGTCCGCGGTGTTCGGCCCCATGTTGTCGCTCCACGGCAACGCGGCCTGCGCGGCGTCTGTCATCTCGATGAACCCGCTGGGCATCGCGTTGTACAGGAACCAGCCGACGAAGAAGAACGAGGCGATGATGGTCGCGAAGGCGAGCAGATTCTTCATCGCCGTGGCGAGTACGTTCTTGGAGCGTGACGCACCGATCTCGTAGGCGAGGAAGCCCGCGTGGATCAGCATCATCAGGGCGATGGACATCCAGTAGAAAAATTCGTTGTTGACCGACCCCATCGTGGTGATGGCGTCCTCGACGTCTGGTGGCACGGGCAGACCTCCGCTGGCAGGAGTGTTTCGCAACAGTGTTCGGCGCGCACTATCGGTGTACGCAGATTTGACCTTAAGTTAGCGAACGTTTCGTCGCGTTCCTCGATGGTTAATGCGACGTAAATCGCTGGCCGTCGCCTGCAAGGTCAGCTGCAGCAGCGGTGATCTTCTTTGCCAGTGTGATGCGCTAGCGGCGAAAGAGTTTGTTGCCCAGCCACACCAACGGGTCGTAGCGGCGATCCACCACGCGTTCTTTCATCGGGATCAACGCGTTGTCGGTGATCTTGATGTGCTCCGGGCACACGTCGGTACAGCACTTGGTGATGTTGCACAGTCCCAGGCCGTGTTCGGCCTGTGCGGAATCGCGCCGCTCCGCCACGTCGAGCGGGTGCATGTCGAGCTCGGCCACCCGCATGAGGTAGCGCGGGCCGGCGAAGTTCTCCTTGTTCTCCTCGTGATCGCGGATCACGTGGCAGGTGTCCTGACAGAGGAAGCACTCGATGCACTTGCGGAACTCCTGCGACCGCGCCACATCGACCTGCTTCATCCGGTACTCCCCCGGCTTCAGTCCTTCGGGAGGCGTGAACGACTGGATCTCGCGGGCCTTCGCGTAGTTGAACGAGACGTCGGTGACCAGGTCGCGGATCACCGGGAATGTCCGCATCGGGGTCACCGTGATCACCTCGTCCTCGGCGAAGGTCGACATCCGGGTCATGCACAGCAGTTTGGGTCGCCCGTTGACCTCTGCCGAACAGGATCCGCACTTGCCGGCCTTGCAGTTCCAGCGCACGGCGAGGTCGGGTGTCTGGGTTGCCTGTAGCCGGTGGATGATGTCGAGCACCACCTCGCCGTCGTTGGCGAGCACGGTGTAGTCCCGGAGTTCGCCGGAATCATTGTCACCTCGCCAGACCCGGAACTTCGCGTCGTAGCCCATCTGCTCTCCTTGTCGCGGTCAGCTCTCCCTGTCGCGGTCAGCTATCCCCGTCGCGTCAGCTCTCGCCCCCGGCGTCGGGGTGCCCGGCGATCTCACCGGCGGTGTAGTACTTCTCGATTTCGGGGAAGTCGAACAGCTCCAACAGATCCGGACGCATCGGGACCTGTTCCTCGGTGACCACCGAGACCTCCGGGACGGGTGAATCGTCATCTCTGTCGGCGGTACAGACCAACAGGGTGTTGCGCCAGTTCGAGTCCATCGACGGGTGGTCGTCGCGGGTGTGACCGCCGCGGCTCTCGGTACGCAGCAGCGCCGCCTTGGCGACACATTCGCAGACCAGCAACATGTTTCGCAGGTCGAGCGCCAGGTGCCAGCCGGGATTGAACTGGCGATGACCTTCCACCTGCACGGAACCCAATCGGCCGCGCAGGTCCTCGAGGACGGTGATGGCCTCCTGTACCTCGGACTCTTTTCGGATGATGCCCACCAGGTCGTTCATCGATTGTTGGAGGTCGGTGTAGAGGCCGTAGGGATTCTCCGGCGTGCCGTCGGAGACCGGCCCGAAGGGCGCCAACGCGAACGCCGCGGCCCGCTCGATGGCGTCGGCGGCGATCGCGGGCCGGTCCGGCAGCGACCCGACGTAGGACGCCGCTCCGAGGCCGGCCCGCCGCCCGAACACGAGCAGGTCCGACAATGAGTTGCCGCCCAACCGATTCGAGCCGTGCATGCCGCCGGAGCATTCGCCGGCGGCGAACAGGCCGGGCACGCTCGATGCCGCCGTGTCCGGATCGACCTCGATCCCACCCATCACGTAGTGGCAGGTGGGTCCGACCTCCATGGGTTCGGCGGTGATGTCGACGTCGGCGAGTTCCTTGAACTGGTGATGCATCGAGGGCAGCCTGCGCATGATCTCGTCGGCGGGCAGGCGGGAGGCGATGTCGAGGTAGACACCGCCGTGCTCGGTGCCGCGACCGGCCTTGACCTCTTCGTTGATCGCGCGGGCGACCTCGTCACGGGGCAGCAGATCCGGGGTGCGGCGGGCGCTGTCGTTGTCGGCGAGCCATTTGTCGGCCTCGTCCTCGGATTCGGCGTACTGCCCCTTGAAGACCGGCGGGATGTAGTCGAACATGAACCGCTTGCCCTCGGTGTTCTTCAGGACCCCGCCGTCGCCGCGCACGCCCTCGGTCACCAGGATGCCCTTGACGCTGGGCGGCCACACCATCCCGGTCGGATGGAACTGAACGAACTCCATGTTGATGAGGCTCGCTCCGGCACGCAACGCCAAGGCGTGGCCGTCGCCGGTGTACTCCCAGGAGTTCGACGTCACCTTGAACGACTTGCCGATACCTCCGGTCGCGAGCACCACCGCCGGCGATTCGAAGACGACGAATCTGCCGGACTCGCGCCAGTAACCGAATGCCCCGGAGATCTTATCGCCGTCTTTGAGCAGTTCGGTGATGGTGCATTCGGCGAACACCTTGATGCGCGACTCGTAGTCGCCGGTCGCGGCGTGATCCTCCTGCTGCAACGAGACGATCTTCTGTTGCATGGTCCGGATCAGTTCCAGGCCGGTCCGGTCGCCGACGTGCGCCAGCCTCGGGTAGGTGTGGCCACCGAAGTTGCGCTGGGCGATTCGTCCGTCGTCGGTGCGATCGAACAGCGCGCCATAGGTTTCCAGCTCCCAGACCCGGTCCGGCGCCTCCTTGGCGTGGAGTTCGGCCATCCGCCAGTTGTTGAGGAACTTGCCGCCACGCATCGTGTCCTTGAAATGCGTCTGCCAGTTGTCCTTCGAGTTGGCGTTGCCCATCGACGCAGCGCATCCGCCCTCGGCCATCACGGTGTGGGCCTTGCCGAACAGCGACTTGCAGACCACCGCGACCGAGTAGCCCTTCTCCCGAGCCTCGATGACCGCTCGCAGACCCGCACCACCGGCTCCGATGACGACGACGTCGTACTTGTGGCGTTCCGGTTCGGTCATCTAGCGGAAGCTCCCAACGTGAAATCGATTGTGCGACAGAAAGTACAAAGGCATCAGATCAGCCCACGAATCTCAGGTCGGAGATCGTGTTGCTGGCGACGAGCATGACGTAGAAGTCGGTGAGCATCAATGTGCCGAGGGTGATCCAGGCGAACTGCATGTGCCGGGTGTTGAGCTTGGAGACCTGAGTCCAGATCCAGTATCGGATCGGATGTGCCGAGAAGTGTTTCAGCCGGCCGCCGGTCACATGCCGACATGAATGACACGACAGCGTGTACGCCCACAAGAGGGTCACGTTCACCACGAGGATCACGTTGCCCAGACCGAATCCGAAGCCCCCGCCCTCACCGTGGAACGCGAGAATCGCGTCGTAGGTGTTGATCAACGAGATGATCACGGCCGCATAGAAGAAGTAACGGTGCGCGTTCTGGATGATCAGCGGAAGTCGGGTCTCCCCGGTGTACCGGCCGTGCGGTTCGGCCACCGCGCAGGCCGGCGGCGACAGCCAGATCGAACGGTAATAGGCCTTGCGGTAGTAGTAGCAGGTCACGCGGAAGCCGAGGAGCAGCGGCAGGATCAGGAAATTGAGGGGAATCCACATCGGGAGTTCCGGGAACGGTGTCCCGAAGTGACTCGATCCCGGCACGCACGACTCACTGAGACACGGCGAGTAGAACGGGGTCAGATAGTGATACTCCTCGACCCAATAGGCACTGCGGACGAACGCACGGACCGTCGCGTAGACGATGAAGGTCGCCAGCCCGAGGGTCGTCAGCAGCGGCGACAGCCACCATCTGTCCACTCGAAGGGTTCGCGCCAGGATGCGCGCCCGTCCCGGAGAGAAAACCCCGGTAGCCTCCCGCTCAGACGCGGGGGCGCTCACTTCGTTCGCTCACGCGAATGGAAGCCCAGCCCTTCATCCTGCGCACCGAGCCAGGCCGCCTCGTCCGACTTGCTGTCGGGTACATAGACGACGTCATCCTTGTTGACCGTCCTACGAAGGGGCGGTGGTGCGTGCTCGAAGTCGTGCAGGTCGATCTCGAGCCGGTCGAGGTCGTTGGTCATCCGACGAACGGCGTCGACGTCCCCGTACAGCGACTTCAACGTCTCGATGTGATGCCGCAGCGCTCCGATGTTGCGATGAAGATCCTTCATCTCGGCCGTCATCATGGCGTTCCCTCCAAGGCTGTGTGATATGCACCACAGTACTGGCAGGGACCTTCCAGTCAACGTCTTTGACCGAACGTGTCCGCCCCGCACAGGACCGGTCGCCGACCGCGCGGTCGGCCCGTCAACCCCATCCGATATAGGTTGAGGGAGAGTTCCATGCCCGTCTCGAACGGTCGTGGTCGACGACGACGGCGTCGATGACGGGCTGGTCGCAGCGCGGTCGCCGCCCCACAGCCCGGAGCCGCCCGCCCACAGCCCCAGGTCTCCCGGAGGAGGTCCGATGAGTAGTTCCGATGAGATGGTGCCAGCGCAGCCGCACACGCCCACGCCAGGTGACCCCGCGAGTTCAACAGCCGCCGCGCGGTGGCGTGAGATCGCGTCCACGCATACCGACGAAGTCGCGATCTGCACGCCGGAGTCGTCGATCACCTTCGGCCGGGCCGCGGCCCTCGTCGAGGCCCAGGCACGCGCGATCGCCGCGTTCATCGACGATCCGGCCCGGCCGGTCGCCGTCGACATCGAGTGCGACGTCGACTCGGTGGTGGCGATGCTGTCCGTCGTGTGCTCGGGCCACCCCCTCGTGCCGCTGGACCCGTTTCTACCGGCCGACCGCCGGGCGCACATCCTCCGCCTCAGCGACGCGATCCACCTGGGACCCGGCGACATCGCTGCCCTCCCGCCCGCGGCCGCACCGGCACCCGAACCGGCCCCCGAGGATCCGGCGGTGCTGATCTTCACCTCCGGGTCGACGGGAACGCCGAAGGGCGTCGTGTTGTCGCAGAAGATGCAACCCAACCACGCCCAGGACGGCCGCGACTTCATGGAACTGGGTCGGGGTGACCGGGCCGCGGTACTCCTACCGCTGAGCTTCGGCGGCGGGCTCGACGGGATGTCGATGAGTCTGTTGAACGGCGCAACGATGCACCTGTGGGACGTGCGCCGACGGACCGCCGTCGGGCTGCGGGACTGGCTCGACGCCGAGCAGGTCACCACAGTGCATTGCACCCCGTCGCTGCTGCGGTCCTGGCTGGGCGAACTTGCAGGAGAGAACACGGTGGACAGCGTCCGCTTGCTGAGTACGTGTGGCGAACCGTCCTACGGCGGCGACATCGAACTGTTCCGGACGAAACTGGCGCCCCAGGGAACGTTCTGCGTGTGGGCGGGCGCCTCCGAGGTCGGCGATCTGGCATTCAACGTGTTCGGCCCGGACCGGGAGGTACCGACGGGCGTCCTCGGCGCCGGTCGTCCCGCCACCGACAAGCAGATTCGCGTCATCGACGAGAACGACTACGACGTGGCAGCCGGTTCCATCGGTGAGGTCATCGTGGAGTCCGCACACATCGCGCTGCGCTATCACGGGGATCCCGAGATGACCGCGCGCCGGTTCAGTCGCATCGACGATGGCCGGACGCGTTACCGCACCGGGGATCTGGGACGCTTCGACGAATCCGGCCGGCTCCAGCTCCTCGGCCGCGGAGACGACGCCATCAAGATCCGCGGATATCTCGTCGAACCGCTCGAGGTCGAGGCCGCGGTCCGCGAGCTTCCCTGGACGGTCGACGCCGCGGTCACCGCAGACCGCGACGCCGCCCGCCTCGCCGCGTACATCGCGATCGATCCGGCCAAGTGGAGCCCGTCAACGGCGGAGATCCGTAAGGAGCTCGGGAAGTCGTTGGCGGCGTGGATGATTCCGCAGGACATCGTGGTCGTCGCGGAGATCCCCCGCAACGAACGCGGAAAAGTCGACCGGGCGGCGCTGCCGACCCCGCCCCCGCCGTCCACGCCGGAACCACCTCGGGGTCTCACGGAGCGCGGGCTGCACATGCTGTGGTGCGAGGTCCTGGGCCTCGAATCGGTCGGTCGCAATGACGACTTCTTCGCGCTCGGCGGCGACTCGCTCGCCGCGGCCACGATGGTCACGGAGGTGCGCGAGCATCTGCAGGTCGAGGTCACCACGGCGATGCTGAACGAGGGCCCCACGATCGCGGAGTTCGCCGCGTCGATCGAGACGGCCAGTAAGGAACGGTCGAAGAACGCCACCGGAGCGACGATCGTCCAGTTACGTCCGGGCACCGGCCGGCCGATTTTCCTGATCGCCGGCGCCGGCAGCCTCGGGACCAGCCTGACCCCGCTCGCACGCGCCCTCGACACGGATCGCCCCGTAGTCGCCATCCAGGCGCGCGGCATCGAGAAGCGTGCTCGCGCAGATCGATCCGTACGAAAGGCGGCGGCGCGAGCGGTCTCCGACATCCGATCTGTCCAGCCGGACGGCCCGTACCAGATCGGTGGGTACTCGCTGGGCGGATTCCTGGCGGTGGAGGCCGCGGCACAGCTCGCCCGCGACGGACAGGCCTGCGACGAGGTGATCGTGCTCGACTCGGTGATCGACCCGATCCTTGCCGATCGGTTGCGAGCGGGTCGGTTCGGATTGCTGTCCCGGCTGCCGTTCCGGCGGAGTTCGCTGAGCAGCGCCGACGAGGTCCTGCCGGATCGAACCGGTGACGAGAACCCGACTCCCAAGGCCCCGCTCCCGGCGCGGGTGCTGCAGCAGGTCGGGCAGCGGGTGCTCGTCCATCTGTCCGGACTCGTCCGCCTACCCCCGGTGTTGCAGTGGGTGGTGTTCTTCAACCTCGGGACCCGCATGATCCGCCGTCACCGTCCGAGCCCGTATTCGGGTGCGATCACAGTGGTGCGGGCCCGCACCAACACCGACGGACCCGAACTCTGGGGATTCTTCACCACCGGTCCGGTGCGGACCGTCGACATCGACGCCGATCACAATTCGATGATTCGGGTGCCGCACGTGAGCCAGACCGCTGGTGCGATGGAATCGGTCCTCGGCAAGACGCCGGCGGCGTCGGGTGTGGGCTGACCGGTCAATGCAGAGCCCGTCCCTGGTCACGTAGCCCTTCGTCGAGCGCGTTGCGAACGACACCGGCCAGTTCGTCGGACGGTGACATCGGAAGCGTGTGATGGGTTCCCGCGGACAGCATCACCACTGATGCGGCCGGCATGAGGTCGGCAACGCGGTCGGCAATTCGTGGCGGGCGGTGAACTCGGCTCCCCGGTGCGAGCACGACGGTGACCCGGTGACCATTCAGTCCCGCGAGGTCCGTTCGGCCGGGCCGGCGGGGAACGACCGTCCGAGATGACGGAAACCCCTCGGCACCCGACGCGACGAGCTCGACCCAATCGGCGTCGAGCGCTGCGCCATCGGTTTCCCAACCGAGAAACCTGCGTTCTCGACGTTCGTTGGGGCGCAGCAGAATCGGTAATGCGTGCATCAGGTACCGCGGGCTGATTCCGGCGAAGCACGAGTTGGGATCGAGCAGGATCAGCCGACCCACCCGCTCAGGGAAGCGCACCGCGTAGGCGAGCGCGAGCATCGCTCCGTACGAGTGGGCCACCACATCCACCCGCTCACATGATGTTTCGGTGAGAACGGTGTTCACCCACGCACACAGATCATCGACGGTCCGGAGGCGGTCGCCCGTGTTGCGACTCCGGCCGGGGTCCCCGATCAGGTCCGGCGCGACGAATCGGTGACCGGTTCCGCCGATCCGTTCGATCAACGCGGTCCAGGCCATCGACGTCGCCCCGCCGCCATGAAGGAGCAGGACCGGCGGGCCGTCGGGCGGACCGGTGACGGTCACATGCGTGATGCCGAACCGGTCGGCGGCCTGTCGACTGGTCGTGTCATCAGGCCAGCGTCGGAGCAGCCGCCCGTAGGCGTTCGAGAATCGCCGGCCGAGGTCGGTGCCAGGAAAATCCGCGAGTGCGAGCTTGTTCGCCACACATTTATCTCAACAGTTGAGTATCTTGATTGTCAAGATAAATCGAAGGGAATCCTCGTCATGCCCGACCGTCGGTCGAACATCGATCTCGTCCATCAGATCCGCGCACTCAGCATCCGCGTCAACCTTCTCGGCGCGGAGTTCGCCCGGCAGATCGGGATGCACCCGACCGACGTGCGTGCGCTGATAGCCCTACTCGACGCGCAGCGCCACGGCCAGGTGGCGACGCCGGGATGGCTCGGTGCCGAACTGCATCTCAACAGCGCCACGGTGACGGCACTCGTCGATCGCCTCGAGCAGGCCGGACTCGTGGCGCGCGAGAGGGACCCGGCCGATCGGCGGCGCGTGGTCCTGACCGTGACGGACAAGGCATCCGATCTGGGCTGGCAGTTTTTTGGCCCGGTCATCGACCGAACACTTGACGTTCTGGACAGCTACCCACAGGACGAACTCGACGTGATCCGATCCTTCATCGGCCGGATGAATGCGGCAGTAGGGTGAGTTCATGGCGATCAAGACCCAGCCCACCGACGCCTCGGTCCCCGAGTTCCTCGACTCCGCATCCCCTGCCCGCCGCGTGGACGAAGGACATCAGATCGACGAGATCATGCGGGCCGAGACCGGCGTCGAGGGGGTGATGTGGGGGCCGTCGATCGTCGGATACGGCACCTACCGGTATGTGTCGCCGTCGAAAACCTCTCGGACACAGGGCGACTGGCCCAAGGTGGGATTCTCGCCCCGCAAGTCGGCGATATCGTTCTACGGACTGAAGGACCTGCCGGACGGCGCCGCCCTCCTCCCCGAGCTCGGCAGCTACACGGAGGGGGCGGGCTGCGTCTACGTGAAGCGGTTGGATCAGATCGACCTCACAGTGCTTCGTCGGCTCATCCGCATCGCTTTCAGTCGGGGCGACGACCCGCTCCCCTGACCATTGCTGCGGCGCCGTTCGGGGGGTCAGGTCGGACGCCGAGACGTCAGCGCAATCCGGTCTCACCTGATCTCGGGCGACGATAGCGCTGAACGAACCTGGCCAGGATCGCCGCGGGGTACCGCGCGTCACGTGCATGTGCCGCGACCTTCAACGAATCCGCCTCCTCCGGCGCGAAGTAACCGAAGTCGCGGTAGACGTCGATCCTCGTCGCAAGGCCGGCGGCATCGAGTTCGGGGTGGAACTGTGTGGCGTAGACGTTCTCGCCCACCCGAAACGCCTGGGCCGGACATGTGGGCGAGAACGCCAGACGCACAGCGGTCTCCGGCAACGTCGACGCGGCCTCCTTGTGACCGCCATACGCGTCGAAGGAATCGGGCACGTCGACGAACAACGGATCGGCCCGGCCGTCGGGCGTCAGCGTGATTCCCACCGCCCCCACCGGCTCGCCGTACGTCCGGTCAATCCGCGCCCCGATCACCGATCCCAGCGTGCCCACGCCGTAACAGCAACCGAGAAAAGGAAAGTCGGCGTCGACGACCCGAGACATCAGGTCAAGCAATTCGTTCTCGACCCGCCGCTGGGTCTCGGTCTTGGTCGGCGTCGGATCGCTGACGTTGAACGGCCCACCTCCGAGGATGATGCCCGACCAGTCGTCGAGGTCGACGTGACCGAGCTCCTGCCGAGACACGTTGAGCGTACGCAGATCTGTTGCTGCGAGACCACCGAGACGCAGGACCGAACGCTCCTCGTCGTCGGCCGCCTGCGGTTCGGCTCGGATCGACAGCAGCAGAAACGGCAGGTGGGTTCGTGTGTTCTCCATGAGCCTCTCGCCGTCGGGACCACATCCGGTGTGATCCACGCCTGCACTGTCGTCGACAAACCAGCACCTTACCGATGCCCGTGGTTGGTCGGCAGGCGAAGCCGTCACGAGCCCTGGCGCACATGAAGATTTACTCATGATCGGTTCATGGTGACCTCATGGCATCCGGCGAGAGTACTCAGTAACTCCGAAATCGGGGTTCCGGTCGCGACGATGTGGCCGGGTACAGATGAACAGAGAGGTCTCGACATGTCCCACTCCGCCATCTTCAGCGCTCTGCAGCCGGCTCTGCGGGGATGCAACGTGATCACGTCGACCGATGATCGTCGCCGGCTTCGCTGCCCGCGTCCGCGTCCGCGTCATCGTCGTCGGTTCGTCACCACCACCGACTGACGCACCCAGGCGTGACATCCGGGAGGTGGCAGTTCGACACCACCTCCCGGATCGTCGCTCGAGTTCGCATCCCTTCCGTTCGAATCCACGAAACGAGGCCTGGTGACCACCGACAAACGCTCGCGTGTGGCCGCGCTGCTACGTCCGACCGCCGACGACACCCCGTTGATCGAGCTCTCCGCACAAATGACGCTGGTCGAGGTCTTCCGCGCCTTCTGGCCACGCCTGCGCCCGCTGCGATGGTGGCTGTTGCTCAGTCTCGGGCTACTGGTGGCAGCACCGCTCATCGCGGTCGCCGAGATCCGGTTGTTTCAGTCGTTGGTCGACACCGTGCTGGTCCCAGCGGATTTCGCCCCCATGCTGTGGATCGGTGCCGCCTTCATCGGTCTCAACATTCTGGCGGCCGTCATCGACGGCTGCGACGACTACCTCGGGACATGGATCTCGCAGAAGTTTCTCACCGGGCTTCGCCGCGACACGTTCGCCCACGTGTTGGCCCTACCACCCCATCGCCTCGACCAACGCCGGTTGGGCGACGTCATCAGTCGGCTCACGTCGGACATCAGCACCGTGGAATCGTTCATGGTCAGCCAATTGACCCGCGGCGTCGGACTGCTGTGCACGCTGGTCGTCTACATCTGCGCCTTGTTCTGGATGCAATGGCAGCTGGCACTCGCATCCATGATCGTCATCCCGTTCTTCTGGTGGGCGGCGAAGCGGTTTGCCGACTACACCAAGACCGTGTCGCGAGAACGTCGGCGGCGAGCGGGTTCACTCACCGCTATCACCGAGGAGAGCGTCGGAAACGCAAGCCTGGTACAGGGTTACGGCGCCGAGGACCGGGCGATCGCCGATTACGACCGGCAGAACATCGCGATCATGGAGGCCGAGCTGACCGGCAGCCGGATTCGTGCGCTGTTCCTACCGATGGTCGGCCTGCTGGAACTGGTCGGCATCCTCGTGGTGATCGGGCTCGGTGTCTGGGCGCTGTCGACCGGCCGGCTGACGCTGGGCGGTGTCCTGGCATTCCTCACCCTGCTCGGTAGTTGCTATCGGCCGATTCGTGGTCTCGGCGACCTGCTCCCAGGCCTGTTCTCGGCCAGCGCCGGCGTGGAGCGTGTGCGGGAGCTCCTCGACGAGCCCGCCGTCACCGACCCGCCGTCGGCCCGCACCCTGCCCCGACCCGTGACAGGCATATCGATCGACAACGTCAGCGCGCGATATCCCGGTCGTGACCGGGACTCGATCAGCGACGTCGACCTCGACATCGCTGCGGGGGAACGGCTCGCCATCGTCGGGCCCAGCGGCTCGGGTAAGACCACCATCGCCCGACTGCTGACCGGCACCCTGACCGCATCGTCCGGCACGGTGCGACTCGGCGGACACGACGTCACCACCCTGACGCGGGCATCCATCAGATCCGCGGTCACCACCGTGGCACAGGAGACGCTACTCATCGACGCCACCATCGCTGACAACATCGCATTCGCCCGGCCCGGCGCCACCCGAGACGAGATCGAACACGCTGCGCGTCGCGCCGGCGCCCACGAGTTCATCACCGAACTGCCCGCGGGATACGACACCCGCGTCGGACAGCGCGCACGCATGTTGTCCGGCGGACAACGCCAACGACTCAGTCTCGCCCGGGCGTTTCTGCACGGCGGCGACCTGATGATCCTCGACGAACCGACCACTGGACTCGACCCCCGAGCCACACACCACCTGATGTCAACGCTCGCCCGGGAGCGCGACCGCACGTGGGTCGTGCTGACCCATGACCCGCTTGTGCTCGAGTACGTCGACCGCGTCGTCTCGCTCGGGTCGGTGTCGAGCTCGAGCACGCCCACCGTCGACCCTTCGATGAGTGGCGTCCGATGAGATGGCGGCGCACCATTGCGGAGGATCCGACCCCGTTCTACGACGGCATCGAGTTGCTGTCCTTGATGGCCACCGGCAAACGGACCAGCACCTGGGACGCGTTCGACACCGTCCGTGGCACCCGATGCATCGTGAAGGTCATCCGGCATCATCGTCGCGACGACCACGATGTCCGGCAATCGGTGCTCCGTGAAAGCGCGGTACTCGCCGAGCTCGATCATCCGCACATCGTCCGCGGGTACGGGCTGCTCGCCGACGGCACGCAGCCGAACCAGCCCCTGGGGTTCGCCATGCAGACGATGCCGGGCGCCACCCTCGACGCGGTCATCGACAACGGTCGACTGAGCGTTGCCGACACCGTGCAGCTGGGCATCCAGCTGTCCTCCGCTCTGCAATACCTGCATCGCCACAAGTGGATTCACCTGGATGTGAAACCGGCGAACGTGATCGTGCACGGCGGCCAGGCGGCCCTGATCGACCTCGGCATCGTGGCACGTCAGGGTGAACACCGCACCGGGTCGGGGACGCGGGGTTACCTGTCTCCCGAGCAGGCAGACGGCCGCCCCCTCACATCGCAGGCCGACACGTTCGCGCTCGGAATCACCCTGCTGGAGGGACTTTCGGGCGAGATGCCGTTCGGCGACGAATCGATCTGGAGGTCTCGACGACGTATACCGGTGTGGCACAGACGTATGCCGACCCGACCACAAGGCTTGCCGACGCATCGCGCGCCTGAGCTCGCCGGTCTCCTGTCCGCCATGATGCACCTCGACCCGGTGCACCGGCCCACGATGTCCGAGGTGTCGCAACGACTACGAGGACTGGCCTGATCCGACGGACCGAGTTCTCGTTCTTGCTATTGCAAGTTCAGGACTAACGAAATTTATGTGTCCGAATTCTCGATCTCGAACAAGATCCGCTGATAGCGTCCGAATTGTTATGAGATAGATCACACTCAATGGAGAGGACTGTGCCAAATGCAAGTACGAGCGTGGGCGATGAGTGCCACCGCGGCGGCCGCGGTGGTCGCTGCTACGGCAGCCTCCGCAGGGTCGGCGGGCGCATGGGGTAACGACCCGGGCGGCGAGAATGTCGGCTCGGGATTCATCACGAATGGCGAGATCGCCATCTTCCTCGAGAACAACACCGGCGAGACGATCGACTGCGGTATATACGTGTATCCCGCCGATCAGGTGGCGAACGTGGTCACCGGCGCGGCACTCAAGAACATCGCATTCGCCGCGTATGCGATGAACGATCAACTGCCACTGAACGATGCCCTCGCGTTTGCGGACACCGTGCTACCGCCGACGAGCGCAGCACTGTTCAACGAGCAACGGACCGTTGGCGCCGGGGCCAGCGACGTGGTCGAGTTCACGCCCACGACCGTGGCCGCGTCCTACGCCGGCTACGTCCAATGCGAGAGCCCGGACACCGTCGGCAATTCCAGCACCGAGGACGAGGACTTCTCCGGCTTCCGCATCGGCCCCGAGTCGAACGGCGGTGGGGAGCCGGGTGATCCAGACAAGCCCAACCCGTGGGGCAGCGTGGAGGACATCTTCTCGTCCTGACCCGTCCCGACCCTCATCAGCGGTCGTCGCGGGGTTCCGCTCTGCGGCCGTCAGTGCCGGCGAAGATCGCCCAGATCACCAGCACGGGTTGAAAGAACAGGCGCGTCAGGCGTTCCGCGTCGGTGTCGAGGCCGAATGCGTCGATGTGCTCGACGTATTGATGGATGTTGCCCGGGAACACGGCCACGAAGAACGCGGCCACGACCCACGAGACGAGTCTCCGGTATCGCGGGAGCGCGATGAGCGCGATCGCCAGCCCGATCTCGACCGCACCCGAGGCGAGGACGACGAAGTCCTTGTCGAACGGAACCCAGTCGGGCACCTGCGCCTGGAACTCGTCCCGCTGCGCGGTCAGATGGCCGATGCCGGCAATCGCCAGGATCACGCCGAGCGCGATGCGGGCGAACGCCCGGAGTCGAGGTTGGCGAGTGGTGTTCGGTGTCAACAGCATTGGTCCCCCCGGCAGTTCGTGACAGCCACGACGGATCAGTCGCAGCCCGCCACCAACGCTAGCCGGATCTTCTGTTGTGCACAACAACGTTGCGCACAACAGAAAGTCAGTACGATATTCCGAGGGACCACGCGAACAACGTGTACGCCGCCGCCGTGATGAGCACGATGCCGATCAGGTTGAGCCAGATGCCACCACGGATCATCTGGCCGATCGTGACGTAGCCGCTGGCGTATGCCACGGCATTGGGCGGAGTGGCGACGGGCAGCATGAACGCACAGGTCGCCGCCAAGGCCACCGGCACGGTCAAGACCAATGGGTCCAGACTCATCCCCATCGCGACGCCTCCGGCGACGGGCAGGAACGTCGCCGCGGTGGCCGTGTTGCTGGTGATCTCGGTCAGGAAGATGATCGCGGCGGTGGCCACGATGATCATCACGATCACCGGCACCGCATCGAGTCCGCCCGCGACCTCGCCGATCCAGTCCGTCAAGCCGCTCTCGTCGAACTGTTCGGACAGCGCGAGGCCGCCACCGAACAGCAGCAACACCCCCCACGGCAGCTTGACCGCAGTCTCCCAGTCGAGCAGGCGCACGCCGGGCTTCACACCGCTGGGCAGCAGGAACAGCAGTACCGCCGCGGTCATGGCGATCCCGGTGTCGGAGATCGGCGGGTCCTCGTCCCAGATCAGCGGGACCGCGATCCACGAGGTCGCGGCCAGCGCAAAGATCGCGGCCACCCGGATCTCGCCCTGCGACATCGGGCCGAGCGCGTCGAGCTCGTCGCGGATGAGCCGCCGGCCGTCGGGGATGTCGTCGATCTCGGGCTTGAACAGCACGTGGGTCAGCAGGAACCACGTGATCAGCAGGAACACCACCGCCAGCGGCACGCCCGCGATCATCCACTCGAGAAACCCGATGTCGATGCCCTCGCCCTCGAGATATCCGACGAGCAGGGTGTTGGGCGGCGTCCCGATGATCGTGCCCAGCGAACCGATCGACGCGGCGTAGGCGATGCCGAGCATGAGCGCGGTACCGAAATTGCTCTTGATGACCGCCTTGGTGATCTCCTCGTCCGCGTCGACGTCGTCCGACCGCGCCGACTCCTCCGCGGCGGCGCGCGCCCCGGTCTCCTTTCCGAGGTCGAGCACCAGCACCAGCACCGATACCCCGATCGGGATCATCATGACGGCGGTGGCAGTGTTGGACACCCACATCGACAGGAACCCGGTGGCGATCATGAACCCGGCGATCACCATCGTCGGTTTGGTGCCCATGGCACTCACGGTGAGCAATGCGATGCGACGGTGCAGATTCCATCGCTGCATCGCCAGGGCGATCAGGAAGCCGCCCATGAACAGGAAGATGATGTTGTTTCCGTAGGACGCGCCGACGTCGTTGACCGACACCTCCGAGTCGAACACCGGGAAGATGACCAGCGGCAACAGGGCGGTCGCCGGGATGGGGATGGCCTCGGTCATCCACCACACGCCCATGAGTACGGCCGTGGCGGCGGTCAGTCGTGCCGGATGGTCCACATCCGAGGGCAGGATCGCGTAGACGACTGCGGCGAGCGCGATTCCCGCACCGAGGCCGATCCACTGCCGTCGCCGCCTGCCCGGCTTGACGGTCTCGGCGCGTTCGCCTGCCGATTTCTGGTCGACCTCGTCGTAATCCTGCGGCCCCGACCGGGAACCGTTGCGTGGACTGCCTCCGGCCTGCGCCATGCGAACCTCCTCGTATTGGCCCACCATGACATGTTTCATTCGGCGTGCGGTGCGGAATTACCACAACTCCGGATTGCCCAGCCCACCGATCCCAGGAGTCCTGTCATGTCCACCGACGCAATCGTGCTGCTCCGCGACGACCACAAGTCCATCCGCAAACTCTTCCGCGACTTCGAGAAGGCCGGCCCGAACGCCGTCAAACGCAAGGGTCAGATCGCCGACAAGATCATCACGGCGCTGACCGTGCACACCTACATCGAGAACGAGGGAATGTATCCCCAAGTCCGCGACCGCGTCCCGGAGTTGGAAAGCGACGTACTCGAGTCCTACGAGGAGCACCACGTCGCCGATCTGCTTGTCATGGAACTCGTGACGATGTCCCCGGACGCCGAGCGTTTCGACGCCAAGATGACGGTGCTGATCGAGAACGTCGAGCACCACATCCAGGAAGAGGAAGACGAGTGGTTTCCCAAAGTGCTTGAGGCACTTGGTCGCAAACAACTCCGGGAGATCGGCGAGCATCTTCTGGAATTGAAGGAGAAGGCGCCGACCAGCCCCGCGCAGCCGTCGGCGCTCAAGAAGACGCTCGACGCAATCGTGAAGTGACCCCGACGATCCGACTCACCGACAACGCGGGTGACTCAACATATCCCGGACCTCGGCGTCGCTGAGCGGCTCATAGTCGTCGTACGCCGCGCACACCCCCCGAAAGGACTCGACGACGGTCGGGCAGATCACGCGATCGGCCTCGGGGAACTGCTGTTCGACGCCGGGCGGACCGACCGGGACGGCGACGGCGACAGCAGCCGGTCCGAGTTGCCGTAGGGCGCGGACGGCGGCACGCATCGTCGCACCGGTCGCGATCCCGTCGTCGACGATGATGACCGTCGCGCCGCTGATGTCGACGGGTTCGCACGCACCTCGATAGATGTCCGCGCGGCGCTCGAGCTCGGCCGTCTCGTCGTGCACCAAGGCATTCCACTCGCTGTCGGTGATCCCGGTGCCCTTGATCACCTCGTCGTTGAGCACCACCACCCCACCGCTCGCGATGGCACCGGCGGCCAGCTCAGGCTGATCGGGCACGCCGACCTTGCGAACGAGGAAGACGTCGAGCGGGACGTCGAGGTGTTCGGCGACCTGCCGGGCCACCGGCACCCCGCCCCGGGGAAGAGCCAGGACTACTACCCGTCCGCTCTCCCGGCAGCGTTCGACGTGGTCGGCCAGAATGCGACCGGCGTGCACCCGGTTGCGGTAGTGACGGCCGGCGAATATGTGGTCGCTCATGACAACCTCATCTCCCATGACGATGACGGGCGACCGGTTGTCTGTGGCCGCAAGACGATGACATCCAGTGCTACCCCGGTCCGCATCCCGCCAAACACCCCACAATCGGCCGCCGGGTCCGGCGTAGGGTCTGAGCATGGCGTTCACCGGATTCCCCGAGGCTGCGCTGGACTTCTACGACGACCTCGAGATCGACAACAGCAAGGTGTTCTGGGAGAAGCACAAAGAGGTGTATCGCACGGCCGTCGCCGGACCGATGCGCGAACTCACCGACGACCTGGCCGACGAGTTCGGCCAGGCCAAGATCTTCCGGCCCTACCGCGATGTCCGTTTCGCCAAGGACAAGACGCCCTACAAGACCCACCAGGGCGCGTTCGTCGGCGTCGGCCCGTCGACCGGGTACTACGTGCAGATCAGTGCCCCCGGTGTGATGGTCGCCGCGGGCTTCTACGAGGCGTCAGCCGAGCGCTTGGCCGCCATCCGGACCGCGATCGACGAGAACATCCACGGCGCGGAACTCGAACAACTCGTCAAGAAGTACGCGTCGGCCGGGTGGGAGATCGGCGGCGGCACCCTGAAAACCGCACCACGCGGGTGGTCCGCCGATCACCCCCGCATCGAACTCCTGCGCCACAAGTCACTGACCATCTCCCGCGACTACGGGTTCGACGACCTGATCCACACACCGGCACTCGTGAATCGCATCCGCGAGGACTGGCGAGCCGCCACACCCCTCATCGACTGGGTGAGCCGCCACGGCTGATGGTCACGTGGTGACCCCGTCGACGTACACCCACCTGCCGTCCCGCTTTTCGAACCTGCTGTGTTGGCGCATCGCCTCCCGCCCACCGGGGGTGCGGAAGTGGGCGGTGAAGACCACCTCGCCGGTCGTGTCGAACGGTGTTCCGCCGGAGGTCGACTCGACGTCCAGGCGATACCACGCCGTGTCGTCGTCGAGGACGAGCTGTCGCGGTCGGGTCCTCGGGTGCCAGCTGTCGAGGATGTAGTCGCGGTCGCCCGTCGCGAAGGCGGTGAACCGTGATCGCATGAGGGCCTCGGCCGTCGCGGCCCGGCGCTGCCCCGCCAGGATCGGCCCGCAACACTCCCCGAACGTCAACCCCGAGGTACACGGGCATCGCCGCGTGTCGTCCGACTCATCGGTCACATCACCCATGGTCGCGAGGATAGGCCCTCCGATGGTTGACCGAACCGGCCCACTCGCGCAGAGTCTGCGGTGACCGTCAGGCGAAGCGAAGGAGACCCCATGGGCCGCAGTGTCGTGGTGATCATCGGAACCGGCGGGATGGGCATGGCCATCGCCCGGCGCCAGGGCGGCGGACGCACGGTGCTGCTCGCCGATGTCGACCAAGCGGCCCTCGACGCCAACGTATCCACCCTGACGGCAGAGGGATTCGACGCGGCCGGCCGCCATGTCGACGTCACGTCGTCGGAGTCCGTTGCCGCATTGGCCGACCATGCCGTCTCGCTCGGCGCGGTCGAGCAGGTGGTCCACACCGCCGGCCTCTCCCCCGTTCAGGCGCCGGTCGAGGCGATCCTGCGTGTGGACCTGCTGGGGGTGGCACTCGTGCTCGACGCCTTCGGCGCCGTGGTGGCCGAAGGCGGCGCCGGTGTCGTGATCGCCAGCATGGCCGGTCACATCTACCCGCCGCTGGCCGCCGAGCATGCGGCGGCGTTGGCGTCCGCCGAGACCGCGGATCTGTTGGCCCTCGACTTCCTGCCGTCGCTGACCACGGCGCCCGGGAGTGCGTACGCGGTGGCCAAACAGGCCAACCACCACCGGGTCCGCGCCGCCGCAGCGACCTGGGGTCGTCGCCGCGCGCGGATCAACAGCATCAGCCCGGGCGTGATCGCCACGGCCATGGGTCAGGCAGAGCTCGCCGGCGAGAGCGGCGAGGCGATGCGCGGGATGATCGCGATGTCCGGCACGGGTCGGGTGGGGACCGCCGCCGACATCGCCGATGCGACGGCATTTCTGCTGAGCCCGTCGGCTTCGTTCATCACCGGCACCGACCTGTTGGTGGACGGCGGTGCCGTCGCGGCCATCTCGGTCCCGCAGAGATGAACTAACGGTTCACTCCGGGTCACCGTTCGTCATCGGCTCGCTGATCCGCGCACGCGGCTGCGGAATGCGGGATAGCATCCGAGACACCGTCGTCGGCGGAACGCTGCCCTGGTGTCTGTGGCCAGCGGCGTTCGGACGATGCGCACAACTCCAGACGGATAGTTAGGGAGATGCATGTCTACCAATTCGGCATCGGAGATCGTCGCCGGCGTAGGTGGCGCCGGCAACATCGAGAGCCTGACACATTGCGCTACGCGCTTGCGCTTCCAATTGCACGACGCCTCGGGAGTCGAACAGGCGACGCTGGAGTCCATCGACGGTGTCCTGGGCGCCGTCCCGCAGGCGGGTGACCGCTACCAGATCGTCATCGGCGGCGCTGTACAGACCGTCTACAACGAGATCATGGCGTTGCCGGAGATGGCCAACGCCGGCGGCGACGCGGCAGCCATCAAGGCGGCCGCCCGCGCGAAGGGCCCGCGCGGCAAGAACGCCTGGCTCGACTCGCTGTTCGAGTACCTGTCGGACTCGTTCCGACCGATCCTCGGCGCCCTGCTCGGTGCCTCGCTGTTCATCACGTTCATGTCGTTGATGAGCACGCTCGACGTGATCGGCAACTGGGCTGACCCGCGTACCGAGTTGTCGCCGTCCTGGCAGTTCGTCAACCTGTGCTGGCAGTGCGTGTTCGTCTTCCTGCCGTTGATGATCGCCTACAACGCCTCCAAGAAGCTCGACGCGGACCCGTGGGTCGGGTTCGCCATCATGGCCGTCCTCATGTTGCCGGGATTCACCGCGCTCATGGACGTCGCCGAGACCCACTCGATCTTCGGATTCGAGGTGCAGACGGTCGACATCTTCGGGGTGCCGCTGACCGTGTTCGACTACAGCTCTCAGGTCTTCCCGCCGTTGTTGATGGCGGCGGTCCTCGGCCCGCTGTACAAGTACCTCAAGAAGCTCATCCCCGACAACGTCCAGCTGATCTTCGTGCCGTTCCTGGCGATGCTGATCATGATCCCGCTGACGGCGTTCCTCATCGGCCCGATCGGCGTCTACGTCGGTGCCGGTCTCGCGGATGTCCTGAAGTCCATCAACGACTTCTCACCGTTCATCTTCGCCATCGTGATCCCGCTGGCGTACCCGTTCATGGTGCCGCTGGGTCTGCACTGGCCGATCAACGCGATCATGCTGCTGAACATCCAGACGATCGGCTACGACTTCATCCAGGGACCGATGGGTGCGTGGAACTTCGCCTGCTTCGGCGCGACCGCCGGTGTGCTGCTCATCGCCTGGCGAGAACGTGACATGCAGATGCGTCAGACGTCGACCGGCGCGCTGGCCGCCGGTTTGCTCGGCGGCATCTCCGAGCCGTCGCTCTACGGCATCCATCTGCGATTCAAACGAATATATCCGCGCATGCTGGTGGGCTGTTTCGTCGGCGGTCTCATCATCGGCATCGGTGGCGGCGTCACCACCAACGCCTTCGTGTTCACCTCGCTGCTGACGATCCCCGCGTTCGACAGCATCGTGCTGTACGGCATCGCGGTGGCCGCAGCATTCGTGGTCGCGATGGCGCTCGTCGTCATGTCCGGCTACCGGACCCCTGAACAGCAGGCCCAGTTCGAGGCCGCGCGAGACGCCGGCCTGGAGTCGCCGGGGGCCATCCCGCTCGACGACTCCGCGGACGGGGTCGCGGCCGCCGCGGCAGCCGCCGCCGTGCCGTCGGGAGGTGGTGGCACCGCCACGGCCGTCGCCGCCGCACCCGAGACCACGACGGCAGACCTGGCGACCGAGAAGGTCGCCGCCGAGGATGCGGGCGCACCGACCGAGCAAGGCGCAATCACCCGGATCGGCGCCCCGCTGGAGGGCACCGTCGTCGCGCTGTCCGAGGTTCCGGACCCGGTCTTCGCCGGCGGCACGATGGGCGGCGGCGTCGCGATCGAACCGTCGGGCGACACGGTCTACGCGCCGGCCAACGGTATGGTCGTCGCCGCGCAACCGACCGGCCACGCCTTCGGTCTGGTACTCGACGGCGGCATCGAACTGCTGATCCACGTCGGTATCGACACCGTTCAGCTCAAGGGCGAGGGCTTCGACGTGAAGGTCAAGGCCGGGCAGAAGGTGGAAGCGGGCACACCGCTGGTGACCTTCGACCGGTCGGTCATCGACAAGGCCGGGTATCCGATCATCACGCCGGTGGTGGTGATGAACACCAAGAAGTTCGCGTCGGTGGAACAGATCGCCGAGGGTGCGACGTCTGTCGGTGACCCGGTGATCGCCGTGGAGGCAAAGCCGAAGCCGAAGCCGACGGCCGGCTGACGTCAGGTCGAGGGACCCTCGATCGACACGAGGACGAACTGTCGCACCCGACCGGCGACGGACGCGTTGCAGGTCGAGTGCAGCGGATCGGACATGTGCTCGGCGAGGGTCACCTCGATCGGTCCACGCGGGCCGTCGAGCACCACGTGGATGCGGTGTTCGCCACGCTGCACGTCCAGCGGTTCGAGCGCGTCGATCCGGTCGTCGCCGGTGGCGCGGCGCACGAAGTACTGCGCGGCCTGCACCGCGTGCGGTAGTGAGGTACGACCCCGCAGCAGCGCGTTGTCGAGCCTACCCTCGGTGTAGAGGCGGATGATCTCCGCCGGATCATCAGCGGAATCGACTGCGCCATAACACAATCCGTGCGGCAGCACGAGCATCGTGGCAGCGAACCGGTCGCCGCCCAGGTGGGAGCATTCCCACGTCCACTCCGGGTAGGCGGCTGCGATCGCCGCGGTGGCGGCGCGGCCACGGACCGCGCAACACTGATCGTGCTTGCCGTGTGCGCACACCGCGACGACCGGGTCGGTGATGAGTTCGCCGTCGGAACCGTCGAGGGCCAGATCGAGGTAGCCCTCGGCCGATGTCACCTCCCCGCCGTACACGGCCTCGGTTCCCGGTCGTGCGTCGACGATGAACCACCGCCACCGTGGCGTCGTCGGACGTCGCCCGGGGCGTCGGATCGCGACGATGCGCATCGCCTCGGTCTCGACGCGGCGGACGACGGCGCGTCCCAGTGCCGGGTCGATGATCTTCGGCGACTGCAGGAACGCCGACGGCCCCCAGGCGCCGCACAATTCGAGAAGTACCCACCGAAACCCCGCCGAGGCGGTGCCGTACATCGGGTCGTCGCGATCGCGGGCCTGATCGCTGCACGGACGCAGGTCCGTCATCCGCGCCCGCCCGGCGACACGTGCCCCGCGCCCTCATCGTCCACCGGCACAACGACCGCTTCGCGCAACAGCCTGCGCAGCAGGACCGTACCGTCGGCGGTGTCGAGTCCCGGCAGCGAATCCGGCCGGACGGGGTGCCCGGTCCGGATGATGTCGAGTGCGTCCGCGCAGGAAGCGGGAAAGGTGATGGTCCGGTCGGCGAGGATCAGTTCGACGCGTGCTGGCCGGCGACGCAGGGACCCGATGAGTCCGGTGCGCCACGCGACGGTCGTGGTCGCATCGATGTCGGCGATCGCGTCGAGGGTCGCCAGCGGCGGTACCGCGACCGGTCTGGTGCGTTCGGCGTGGTCTCGGGCCATCCGCGTGGCGACGCCGTCGGCGAGATCGTCTGAGCCGGTGCGCATCACGTCGACGATAGACGACATCACCTTGGCTGCGATGGCGGAGGTCTGATCGGCATCGGCCAGGTCGAGGGCGAGGGGCAACGACTGACGCATGGCGGCATCGTCGCCGAGTTCCTCGACGACGGCCTTCAGGACGTCGTGGGCGGTGACGGGTGCGACGCCCACCGTCAGGTGAATCGACGTCTCTCCCATGGCGCGTGCCGAATGCACCCAGCCGCGCGGCAGATACAGGGCGTCCCCGGGCATCAGTACCGTGTCCAGAAACGCTGGTTGCTGCGCTCGGTCGTCGATGGCAGCCCGGTGCTCCGTCCACGGCTGGCCGGTCAGGGGGTCGGGATGCACCGGCTCATGCACGAGCCAGCGCTTTCGACCCGAGATCTGCAGGACGAAGACGTCATGGACGTCGTAGTGCGGGTCGAAACCGCGGTTGTCCGGTGGGGTGATGTAGGCGTTGGCCTGCACCGGATGGCCGATGTCGTCGACGAGTCCGCGCACGAAGTCGATCACCGGCGGCCACAGGCGGTGCAGCCCCTGGAGCACGATCGTCGAGCCGTCGGCGAACCGCGACAAGACCTTTGCGGAGTCGACCTGATCGGTGACCTCCGCTCCGAAGCCACCGGATCCCAGGTAGCAGTCCCGGGCCAGCAGGCTGCCGTCCTTGGCCATCCTGATGAATGGTGCGCGGACGCCACGTTCGGTCAGCAGTTCGTCGACGGCCTCCGGTGACAGCAGGTCGTCGAAGTCCCGCGGGAGCGATGCCGAGCGGCTGAGCAGCGGACGCCGACCCCAGTGTTCGCGGGCGAACACGTCGGCATCCGTCGAGATGCAGCGGCTCAGCATCGCGTCGCGCTCACGCGGTTCCGTCGGCCCCTCCGTCGTGGCCGTCCGGATTCGAGCCGCCATCTGCGGGCCCTTCGCCATCAGCGGTGCCGTCGGCACCACCGTCGTGTCCGTCCGGGTTCGAGCCACCGTCGGCCGGTCCTTCGCCGGCGTCCGCGGTGCCGTCGGCGCCACCGTCATGCCCACCGGGGTTCGAGCCGCCGTCGGCGACCCCTTCCCCGCCGGCGTCGGAGGTGGTGATGTCGTCGTCGTCGAGTGCCATCGGTCATCCTTTCCTCTGAGGAGCCATGCGGGATGCGACTCCCCTTCCACTATGGGCACAACGGCATCGGCCCGCCGCGGATTCGACAGACTGTTCATCCGCCGCGCGGGTGCGACGCTGCCGTCACCCGTTTCGGATGATTCCCCGCCGCCGGCGCCGGCAAACATTCGGTCCGCGTGTTTTCGCGCGTACCGTTACGTCGATGAGAAAGTGGAGTGTCCTGCTCATCCTGTGCGCCGCACAGTTCATCATGGTGCTGGACACGACCGTCATGAATGTGTCGGTCTCGAGTGTCGTCGCCGATCTCGACACGACCCTCACCCAGGTCCAACTGGCGATCACCCTCTACACCCTCGTCATGGGGTCGTTCATGCTGTTCGGTGGTCGACTCGGCGATCTGTTCGGCCGCCGACGGGTGTTCGCGGTCGGTCTCCTCGTCTATGGCACCGGTTCGCTCATCACCGCGTTCAGTCCGAACATCGGTGTGCTGCTGTTCGGTTGGTCGTTCGTCGAGGGGGCCGGGGCGGTGCTCGTGATGCCCGCGATCATCTCGCTGACCGCGGCCAACTACGACGGCCGAGACCGGGCGACCGCGTACAGCGCGCTGGGTGGAATCGCTGCGGCGGGCGCGGCCGCGGGCCCGCTCATCGGCGGGTGGGTCACCGAGACGTTCACCTGGCGTGTGGTTTTCGCCGCCGAGACGGTGGTCTGCATCATCGTCATCGCCTGTGTGCGGGTGATTGCGGATACCAGGCCGTCTGACTCCCGCCGCCTCGACTGGGGCGGTACCGCACTGTCGGCGCTCGGCCTCGGCCTGATCGTCATCGCCCTGTTGCAGGCGGGCAGTTGGGGTTTCATCCGACCGTCGGGCGCCCTCACCATCGCCGGCACCGAGATCACCCCGTTCGGATTCTCGGTGGTGCCGTTCATGATCGCCGCCGGGATCTTCGTCCTGATCGGGTTCGTAGGCTGGGAGAATCGAGTCATCGACCGCGGGGGCACACCGCTGATGCACCCGAAGCTCCTGCGGACGCTGCATCTGCGGAACGGTCTGGTGATGCTGATCGCGCAGCAGACCATCATCGGCGGCATGTTCTTCATCATCCCGATCTACCTGCAGTACGTGCTGCTCAAGGACGCCTTCGACACAGGTCTCACGTTGGCGCCCATGTCTATCGCGATGCTGATCGCCGCGTTCGCCAGTCCGAAACTGGCTGCGACACAGTCGCCGCGACGAATGGTGACGATCGGACTGATCCTGGTCATCGCCGGCTCGTGCACGTTGGTGAGCACCATCGACCCGCAATTGGAGAGCGTGCCGTTCGCGATCGGGATGGCGGTGTTCGGTGCCGGGTTCGGTTTCATCGCGTCGCAACTCGGCAACGTCATCATGTCGTCGGCGAGCGAACGCGACCGCGGCGAGGCGGGTGGGCTGCAGGGCACCGCCCAGAACATCGGTACGTCGGTGGGTGTCGCGATGCTCGGCGCGTTGTTGGTGGCCTCCTTGAGCGCCGGTTTCAATCAGGCGGCGCAGTCCGATCCAAACCTGTCGGCGCAGACCAAGAGTCGCATCGCCGAGGCCTCCGAAGACGGCATCGAGATCATCAGCATGGACCAGCTGGAATCCGTCGCCGAGGAGAACGCGATCCCCGAGGCGGAGGTGCAGACGCTGGTCGACGGCTACGTGGACGCCCAGATCACCGCGATCAAGGGCTCCATCTTGTTGGTGATCTTCCTGGGCGCGATCGGCCTGGTGATAGCGCGACGGCTGCCGCGGATTCCGGGCGCCGAGCTCGGCGATCCGGATTCCGACGGCAGCCGCCGTACGCAGGATGCGTGAGGTGGTTCAGCTTCCGAGGATCTTCGCCTTCTGCGCCGCGAACTCCTGCTCGGTCAGAATGCCCTGCTGATACAGCGCCCCGAGTTCCTTGAGTTGTGCGATGGGATCCTGCGCGGGCGCCGCCGCAGCCGGTGCGGGAGCAGGGGGCGGCGGCGGAGGTGCGGGCGCCGCAGCCGGTTGTGCGTACCGCTGCTGATTGTCGTATTCCTGCTGCGCCCAACGGTTGGCCTGCCGCCGTGAGACGCGGTTGCTGACCGATGTGGCGGTGCCGGCGATAACCGCGGTACGTGCGGCCGCGCGGATGAGTCCGGGCATGGTGTTCTCCTTCGTGGATGTCGGTGGTGAAGGCGGAGCGGCCGTACGTGCCGCCCCGTCGGATCAGGCTTCCGCGGCCTCGAGGGCTTCGACGAAGGCGTCCATCGGGATCCGGCCCGACGCCACCATCTGCGCGCCGTTGCGGCGCAGGGCCGACGCGAACGGCGCCGCCCAGGCGTTCTCGTAGACGAGGATCGCCGCGGCGGTGCCCGGCTCGAGCACCGATGCGGCCTCGGCGAGATCGTCGTCGCCGATCAGCGAGCTCGCGGCGCCGTCGAGAACCTCGAAATCCACTCCCAGCTGGTCGAGTTCGAGCTCTACCAGCGTTCCGTCCTCACCCTTCTGGACGAAGGCGAGATCGATGATGCGGATGATTCCCCGGTCGACGAGCTCGACGAGGTACGGGATCGCCTCCCCGGTCGGCTGCTGACCGCTCCACTCCAGCACTATGTAATCGATGGGTCCGATGTCCTGAACGACTTCTTCGGTCATGACGGCTTCCTCGCTGCGTCGCGATTGACAAGGTGGTGGCCGATCGGCGCATGACGCAATGCACGACCGTCCCGACACGATCGTAGTGGGAACCGACGAAACCTGGTGCGCTTACCGGAGGTCCACCACCTCGTCGTCCGGGGCGTCGTCGTAGAGCTTGGTGATCTGCTCGGCGTACTTCGTCGCGATCGGCTTGCGCCGCAACTTCATCGTCGGGGTCAGCTCGTCGCCGCCCGGGTCCCAGGCGACCGGCACGATGGTGAACCGCTTGACCTGCTCGACCCGCGACAGCTTCTTGTTGCCCTCCCGAACCGCACCGGTGATCTCGTCGACGACCTCGCGACGGCTCGACAGGGTCGCCATATCCGCGTCGGGGATGTTGAGCATCTTCGCCCGGGCCGCAGCCGCGTCGGGGTCGAGCACGACCAGCGCCGAGATGTACGGCTTGCCGTCGCCGATCGCCACGACCTGGCCGATCAACGAGGACGCAGCCTTCATCGCGTTCTCGATGTTGGTGGGCGACATGTTCTTGCCCGACTCGTTGATGATCAGTTCCTTCTTGCGGTCGACGATGGTGACGTTGCCCTCGTCGTCGATCGTGGCGATGTCGCCGGTGGCCAGCCAACCGTCGGCGTCGATGGTCTCCGCCGTCTTGTCGGGCTGTTTGCGGTACCCGCGCATCACCACCGGACCGCGGATGAGTAGCTCACCGTCCTCGCCGAGCTTCGCCTCGACACCGGCGACGGTCTTGCCGACCGTGCCGATCTTCAGGTTCTCCGACGTCGTCATGGTGGACACACCCGTGGTCTCCGACATCCCCCACACCTCGAGGACGGGGATGCCGAGTCCGAGGAAGAACTCCAGGACCTCCGCCGGAATCGCGGCGGCACCCGAGCCGGCGAAGGTCACCTGATCCATCCCGATCGCGGTCCGCACCTTGTGCAGGACGAGCTTGTCGGCCAGCCCGTGCTGCAGCGCGTCCACTCGGCCGGGTGCGCGGCCCTCGAGCTGTGCACGCGCAGCGGCGGCACCCGCGCCGAGTGCCCACGCCGCGAGATTCTTCTTGACCGGGCTCGACTCCTCCGACATCTTGACCTCGATGCCGGCGCGGATCTTCTGCCACACACGCGGGACACCGAAGAAGAAGGTCGGACGCACCTCGGGCAGCGCGGCGGCGATCTCCCGGGGATCGGGCACCGTCGTGATCTGGATACCGCGCACCATGTTGGCGGCGTGGGAGGAGACCCGGTCGGCGATGTGCGCGGCCGGGAGATAGGAGATGACGCGGTCGTCGAAGCCTGCCTCGACGTGCTTCTCCAGTGCCGCGAGCTCGGCGATGATGTTGCGGTGGGTGATCTCGACGCCCTTGGGTGGACCGGTGGTCCCGGACGTGTAGATCAGCGTCGCGAGGTCGTCGGGCTGCACGGCTTTCCATGCCGCCTCGAAGTCGAAACCGTCGGGAGCGGCGTACTGTTCGAGATCGGCCAGTGACATCGCGTCACCCGGCGACCCGTCGACGACGATCGTGGTGGTCACGTTGGTGTTGGCCGCCTGGATGGCGGGCAGGAACACCTGCTCGGTGACGACCACGGTGTTCTCGGCGTTGCCGAACAGGTACTCGATCTGGTCGGGCGCACTGGTGTTGTAGATCGAGAACGGGATGGCCCCCAGATGCAGCGCCGCGGTGTCCACGAGGTGGAACTCCGGACGGTTGGTCAGCATGATGCCGACGGTGTCGCCGTGTCCGACACCGAGCGCGGCCAGTCCGCGGGCTATCGTCTCGACTCGTTTCCCGTATTCGGCCCAGGTGATCTCCTGGATGCCGCCGACCGTGCGCAGCGCGATCGCGCCGGGACGGATGGTGATCGACTGCTGGAACGCCTCGGGGAGCGTCCCGACCTGTGCGCCGCTCTCGTGCGGAAAGGTGATCAGTTCTGTCTGCGTCATGACCGGTGTCCTCGCTAGTCCCGTCTCAGTGGTCGGGATCACAGTACCCAGCGCGCAGCCCTCTGAACAGGCTTCGGAGAGATTGGTAATCGGGAAGTAAAAATCGGTCGTCAGCGCGACGTTCTGCCGTCACGCACGCGTTGTCAGACGCTCACCGGGCGGGTCTCCCACGCACCTCCGCCGGTCAACTCGAGAACCTCGGTGTGGTGCTGGTCGGTGGTGCTGCGATGGCTGACCGACACCAGGATCATCTCGGGCAGTTCCTCGCGGATCAGGGTGTAGAGCGAGTACTCGAGCCCTTCGTCGACCGCGGACGTGGCCTCGTCCATGAACACCACCTCGGGGCGGGTCAGCAGGATGCGCGCGAACGCGACCCGCTGCTGCTCCCCCGGCGACAGCACCTTCGACCAGTCCTCCTCCTCGTCGAGGCGATCCACCAAGTGCGGCAGGAAGACCCGTTGGAGTGCAGATCGGATGGCCTCGTCGCCGACGTCATCGGGAGCCGACGGGTAGGCGACCGCGGTCCGCAGATCGCCGAGCGGGATGTAGGGGATCTGGGAGAGGAAGAGGGTGCGCCGTCCGAGCGGGCGGTCGACCTCTCCGTCGGCGAAGGGCCACATTTCCGCGATTCCGCGCAGCAGGGTGGTCTTGCCGGAGCCCGATCCGCCCTTGATCACGAGCGCGTCGCCGGGCGACATCGACAGCGACAGCGACCGGACCAGCTGACGGTCATCGGGGGTGGCGATGTCCACATTCTGCAAGGCGAAACGCCGATCGGCCTCCTCAGTGGGAATCCGATCGAGTTCGCGCGATTTGTTGTTCGCGTCATGCAAGCCGTCGAGTCGGATCAGTGCCGCACGCAGTTCGGTGAACTCGTCATAAGACTCTCGGAAGAACGACAACGAGTCATGCATGTTGCCGAAGGCAGTCGATGACTGCATCACCGCCCCGAGGGTGATCTCCCCTGAGATGAATCGAGGCGCCTGCACGATCAGCGGAAACACCACGGCCGTCTGGTTCACCGTGAGGTTCCACCCATTGAACTTCAGGGTCCGGAAGACGATCCGCCAGAAGTTACGGATGACCTCAGCGAACCGGGAGAGCAAGCCTGCCCGTTCCACACCCTCACCGCGGTAGAACGCGACGTTCTCGGCGCCATCTCGGATACGGACGAGCGCGTAGCGGAAGTTCGCCGTCAGGCGCTCGTTCAAGAAGTTCAGGCGGATCAGCGGGCGGCCGATGTAGAACGCGATCACCGTCGTCACCAGCACGTAGCTGAGAACGATCCACATCATCGCCCGGGGAAACGTGACGCCCAGAATCGTCAAGGGACCAGAGAGATCCCAGAGGATCTTGGTGAACGAGACGATCGAAACGACAGCGGAGACGGCACCGAATGCCAACGTCCGCGAGTAGGTCACGAACCTGGTGATGTCCGTCTCGATGCGCTGGTCGGGGTTGTCGATGTTGGCGTCGCCGACGAAACGGTTGCGGTAGTACGCCTGGCCCTCGAGCCAGTCGGCGGTCAACCTCTCGGTCATCCAAGTGCGCCAACGGATATCGAACGCCTGGCCGGCGTAGAAGTCGACGAGAGAGCGAACCACATGCAGTGTTGCCAGGATGCCGAAGATACCGATCGCCCGCCAGAACGCGGACGCCGCAGCATCGCGCGCCTCGACATCACCCTGCGCAAGCCCTTCGGCGATCAACTGCATCGCCGTGTACATGTCGTTGTACTGATAGGACAGCAGGACATTGAAGCGCACGCTCAGCAGCGTCAGCAGCAGGAGCCCCGCGAGAATCGTCCACGTCAGCCACTTCCCGGATCCGGTGAAGAATCCCTGCGACAAACGCCAGAACTGCCGTCCCCAGTTCGTGAATCGCGCAACCAGGACGCAGATCAGCAGTCCGACCGCAGCCGAGATTCCGAAGGCGATCGCCAACCAGGTCGCCGACGCGAGCCACTCACTGCCCCAGTCGATGCTCTCGTCCACGCGTCCCCCTCCATGCACACCACGGCGTCAGCCGACGATCGAAGATCGCCGAAGTGTAACCCGTGGGCCGGCTTCACACCCGGCAACTCCACGGGGTCATGGCAACGGGCGTAGAACCACTCCCTGGGCGAGAGCCGATTCGGAGACCGTCTCCTGGAAGACATCTCCGATGCGGACAACATATCCCCCACGCGCGGACGGCACTTCGTCGGCGCTGAACGACATCTCGCAGCGACCGTCCTCGGTGCGCCGCGGACCCAGCTCCGTCGTGGCGAGATCTTCGCCGGTCTCGTCGTAGATGCGGACCGCGCTACCCGGGGTGATCTGACCGGGGTCGGCAGGACACACGACAACGCCCTGTGCGGTGAACATCGCGGCGTTGACGGAGCCGATCCCGAGCGCGACGAAAGCGACGGCGGCCAGCGCCAAGCCCGCGACGGCGCTGACGATGATGATCGGCGAACGGGTGCGACGCTGCCAGGTGCGTTGCGGCCGCATGGGTCCCGAGGGCAGCCAGTACGCGGGCGGCGCGGGCGCATGGTGCGCGCCGTCGGGCCGGGGTGGCTCGGCGGAGGTCATGGCGACCAGTGTGCCATTGGCGACGAGATGTACCGGTGGCCGTGCTCTCGACGAGCTACGCGACCACCGGACACGTCACTTCTTCGGCGGGAAGTACTTGATGAGCGCTTCCTGGACGACCGAGGTCGCGAGGGTGCCGTCACGCATCCAGAAGCGTCCGGACCCCATGCCGCGGGAGCCGGAGGCCACCGGGGACCGGGTGGCGTAGAGCATCCAGTCGTCGAACCGGAACTCGCGGTGGAACCACATCGAGTGATTGACGGTGGCGGCGAACAGCCGGTCGATCCCCCAGGACAGTCCGTGGGTGGTGATGATCGAGTCGAGCACGGTGGTGTCCGAGGCGTAGCACATCGCCGCGACGTGCAGGATCGGGTCGTCGGGCATGGCGCCGTCGGTCCTCATCCACACCCGGTTGTCCTTGAGCTTCTCCCCCGCGTCGCGCATCTTCCACGTCGGGTCGTTGGCGAACCGGATGTCGATCGGGTGCAGGGCGTTCACGAACGTGGCGATCCGATCCTCGTAGCCTTTGAAGTGTTCGCCCAGCGGCGGCAACTCCTCCGGGTACGGGACCTGTGGGATCTCGACCGCGTGCTCGAGTCCGGCCGCATTGTCCTGGAACGCGACGAGCATGGTGAACACCTCGGCGCCGTCCTGCATCGCCGTCACCTGGCGGTTCGCGAACGCCTTGCCATCGCGGTACCGGGCGACGTGGTACTCCATCGGCTTGTTGACGTCGCCGCCGCGGATGAAATGCGCGTGCAGCGCGTGCACCGGCGGGGCACCCCGGGTGAGCGTGCGTGACGCGGCCACCACCCCCTGCCCCAGTAGCTGTCCACCGAACGTCCGGGCCGTCTTCTGCTCGGGGTGCTGCCCGATGAAGAGGTCGTCGTCGCGTTGTTCGACGTCGAGCAGAGCGAGCAGCTTGCCGAGGTCCTCGGATTGTGCGGTCATGAGAGCACACCCTATGTGTTCGGGGTGCGGGGTCTCGATACGCCTCCTCGCTGCCGCTCGTCGGCTACTCGACCAGCGGAAGGGGGCTCTCGGTGGCTACTCGCCCAGCGGGAGGTGGGTCAGTGGTCCTGTTCGCCGATGCGGTGCACGTGGATCATGTTGGTGGAACCGACGGTTCCCGGGGGTGCACCGGCCACGATCACCACGACGTCGCCTTCGTCGAGTCGCCCGATCTTCAGCAGTTGGTGGTCGACCTGGTCGATCATGTGGTCGGTCGTGTCGACGTGATTGACGATGAACGTCTCGGTGCCCCAACTCAATGCGAGCTGGCTACGCACCTCCTGCATCGGGGTGAACGCGAGCAGCGGCAGGCGGGAGTGCAGGCGCGCCAAACGCCGGACGGTGTCACCGGATTGGGTGAACGCCACCAGCGCCTTGACCTCGAGCCGTTCCCCGATGTCGCGGGCGGCGTAGGAGATGATGCCGCGTTTGGTGCGCGGCACATGTGAGAGCGGCGGCACGTCTCGGGGACCGGATTCCACCGCGTGGCAGATCTTGTTCATCGTGCGGACCGCGTCGATCGGCCAACTGCCGATCGAGGTCTCGCCCGAGAGCATCACGGCATCGGCGCCGTCGAGCACCGCGTTGGCGACGTCGGAGGCCTCGGCGCGCGTCGGACGCGAGTTCTCGATCATCGACTCCAGCATCTGGGTCGCGACGATGACGGGCTTGGCGTTCTCGCGCGCCATCTGGATTGCCCGCTTCTGCACCAGCGGGACCTGCTCCAGGGGCAGTTCCACGCCCAGGTCGCCGCGGGCGACCATGATCGCGTCGAACGCCAGCACGATCGCCTCGAGATTGTCGATGGCCTCCGGCTTCTCCAGCTTCGCGATCACCGGCACCCGGCGGCCCACCCGATCCATCACCTCGTGGACGAGCTCGATGTCGGCCGGGCTGCGGACGAACGAGAGGGCGATCATGTCCACACCCAGCTTCAACGCGAACTCCAGATCGGCGATGTCCTTCTCGGACAAAGCCGGCACCGAGACGCTCATCCCGGGCAGCGACAATCCCTTGTTGTTGCTGACCGGGCCACCTTCGGTGACCCGGCAGACCACGTCGTTGCCGTCGACAGCGGTCGCGGTCAGCCCGACCTTGCCGTCGTCGACGAGCAGGCGGTCACCGACGGAGGCGTCCTCCGCGAGCTGCTTGTAGGTGGTGGATACCCGGTCCTGGGTGCCCTCGACGTCGTCGACGGTGATGCGTACCTCGTCACCGGTCTCCCACATCACCTGGCCGTTGAGCGCTCCGTCATCGCGGAACTTGCCCAGTCGGATCTTGGGTCCCTGCAGGTCGGCGAGCACACCCACGGCCTTGCCGGCGGCATCACTGGCCTTCCGGACCCGGGCATAGATCTCGCGATGGACCTCATGGCTGCCGTGGCTCATGTTCATCCGGGCCACATCCATGCCCGCTTCGACGAGCTCTTTGAGTTTCTCGTCCGAGCTCGTGGCCGGACCAAGGGTGCAGACGATTTTTGTTCGACGTGTCACTTCAGCCACTCTAGTCCGGTTGCCACGCCATCTCTATCCCGGCGACGATTGGTCACCTGAGCGCCACGTCGGATTCGAAATGGTCACCGCACCGACAGCGGCAGGGCTGCGGGGCGGACCGGCGACGGCAGGTCTGATCCACCCATCAGGAACTCGTCGACGGCCCGCGCCGTCGACCGCCCCTCGGCGATCGCCCACACCACGAGGGAGGCACCGCGGTGCGCATCGCCACAGACGAACACGCCGGGCGCGTCGGTCTGCCAGTCGCTTCCGCACGACAACACTCCCCTGCGGTTGGGCTCCAACGACAGATCGTCGAGCAGCGGACCACCGCGGACACCGGCGAATCCGATCGCGAAAAGCGCCATGTCACAAGGGATCTCGAACTCGTCACCGACGGGTGTGACCACGCGCCGACCATCGGGCTCACGGGAGACCTGCACCTCGGCGAGCACCATCATGGTCACGTTGCCGTCACTGTCGCCGACGAACCGCTGCACCGCCACCTCGTACTTGCGCACGCCGCCTTCGGCATGCGCCGACGATGTCCGCATCACGAGCGGCCAGGTGGGCCACGGCGACCGGTCATCGTCGCGGTCCTCCGGGAGGGCCGGGTTGTAGTCGAGTTGCACCACCGAAGCCGCTCCCTGGCGGTGCGCGGTACCCAGGCAGTCAGCACCGGTGTCGCCGCCGCCGATGATCACGACATGCTTGCCGGCTGCGGTGATCGGTGACAGGCCGTCACCCTCACATTCCTTGTTCGCGGGCACGAGGTGCTCCATCGCGAGGTACACACCGTTGAGGTCGCGGCCGGGCACCGGGTTGTCGCGGGCCTCCATCGCTCCGATCGCCAACACCACGGCGTCGTGCCGCGACTGCAGTTCGTCCACCGACAGGTCGACGCCGACGTCGCAGCTCGTGACGAATTCCGTGCCCTCGGCACGCATCTGCGCGACGCGGCGATCGACGTCGGACTTGGGCAGTTTGTACTCGGGAATGCCGTAGCGCAGCAGTCCGCCGAGCCGGTCGTCACGCTCGTAGACCGTCACCTCGTGTCCTGCGCGGGTGAGCTGCTGGGCGGCGGCGAGGCCGGCCGGCCCCGAACCGACCACGCCGACCGATTTGCCCGTGGTGGCGGCGGGCGGCTCGGGACCGATGATCCCTTCGGCCCACGATTCGTAGGCGATGGTCTTCTCGACGCGTTTGATGGTGACACTGCCGCCGGTGGTGGCCTCCGAGATGGACAGCACGCACGCCGCCTCACACGGCGCCGGGCACACCAGGCCGGTGAACTCGGGGAAGTTGTTGGTCGCGTGCAGTCGTGCGCTCGCCGCGTCCCATCGCCCTCGGCGCACCAGGTCGTTCCATTCCGGGATCAGATTGCCGAGTGGGCAGCCGGCGGTGCCCGAGTGACAGAACGGGATGCCGCAATCCATACAGCGGCGGGCCTGCTCGGAGACCTCGGTCAACTCCAGCATCGGGTTGTCGGGATGGGCGTACACGTCGCCCCAGTCCTGCACCCGCTCCCCCACCGGCCGGTACTTGGACTCCTTCTTCCCGACTTCCAGAAATCCGCGTGGGTCAGCCACGTGCCGCCTCCATGATCGCTGAATCGACGTCGCGCCCTTCGGCTTCCGCCATCCGGGCGGCGTCGAGAACTCGTTTGTAGTCGCTCGGCATCACCTTGGTGAAGGCCAGGCATCGGCGTGGCCAGTCGGCGAGCATCGACGCGCCGATGGCCGATCCGGTCAGCTCGGTATGGGTGGCGATGGTGTCGTGCAGGAACTGCAGATCGTCCGGGTCGGGACGGAGGAGTTCGACCATCGCCGTGTTCACCTTGCCCGGGTCGAGGTCGTACACGTACGCGATGCCGCCGGACATACCGGCTGCGAAGTTGCGGCCCGTCGGTCCGAGGATCACCACGCGACCGCCGGTCATGTATTCGCAGGCATGGTCACCGACGCCCTCGACCACCGCGGTGGCACCCGAGTTGCGGACCGAGAAGCGTTCGCCGACCCGTCCTCGCAGGTACACCTTCCCGGAGGTCGCGCCGTAGAGGATGGTGTTGCCCGCGATCACCTGGTCCTCGGCGATGAACCACGCGTCCGGATTCGGTGCGACGATGATCTTTCCGCCGCACAACCCCTTACCGACATAGTCGTTGGTGTCACCGGAGAGCTTGATGGTGACGCCCGGCGGCAGGAACGCACCGAGCGACTGGCCGGCCGAACCGGTCAACTGAACGGTGATGGTGTCCTCGGCCAGGCCCTCGGCCCCGTAGCGGCGGGTGACTTCGGCGCCGAGCAACGTGCCGACCGTCCGGTTCACGTTGCGCACCGGCAGTTCCAGCGTCACCGGATGCGCGTCTTCGAGGGCGCCCTCGGCGAGCTGGATGAACGTCTGGTCGAGGGCACGGTCGAGGCCGTGGTCCTGGCCGCGGAGGCGCCGCGTCGGACCCTTGTCCTCGAACTTGCGGAAGATCGGCGTGAGGTCGAGGCCCTTGCTCTTCCAGTGCGCCACCGCATCGTCGGTGTGCAGTCGCTGCGACTGCCCGATCGCTTCGTCGAGAGTGCGATAACCCAACTGCGCCAGATACTTCCGAACATCCTCGGCGATAAACCGGAAGAAGTTGACCAGGTGCTCGGCCTGGCCGGTGAACCGCGACCGCAGCACCGGGTTCTGGGTGGCGACGCCCACCGGGCATGTGTCGAGGTGGCAGACGCGCATCATGATGCATCCGGCGACGATGAGCGGCGCGGTCGAGAAGCCGTACTCCTCGGCCCCCAGCAGCGCCGCCATGATGACGTCGCGCCCGGTGCGCAGCGCACCGTCGCACTGCACGGTGATGCGGTCGCGCAGACCGTTGAGCATCAGGGTCTGTTGCGCATCGGCGAGGCCGATCTCCCACGGTGTGCCGGCATGTTTGAGTGACGTCAACGGCGATGCACCCGTTCCGCCGTCGTGGCCGGAGATGAGGACGACGTCGGCGTGCGCCTTGGACACGCCGGTGGCCACGGTGCCGACCCCGACGGCACTCACCAACTTGACGTGGATACGCGCGTCCTTGTTCGCGTTCTTGAGGTCGTGGATGAGTTGGGCGAGGTCCTCGATGGAGTAGATGTCGTGGTGTGGCGGCGGGGAGATCAGCGCGACACCCGGTGTGGAATGACGCGTCTTGGCAATCCACGGATACACCTTGTACGCCGGGAGTTGGCCGCCCTCACCGGGTTTCGCGCCCTGCGCCATCTTGATCTGGATGTCGGTTGCGTTGGTCAGGTAGTCGCTGGTGACGCCGAACCGACCCGATGCGACCTGTTTGACCGCGCTTCGCCGTTCCGGGTCGTAGAGGCGGTCGACGTCCTCGCCGCCCTCGCCGGAGTTGGAGCGCCCGCCGATCCGGTTCATCGCGATCGCGATCGTCTCGTGCGCCTCCGCCGAGATCGACCCGTAGCTCATCGCGCCGGTGTTGAACCGGGTCATGATGGCCTCGACCGGTTCGACCTCCTCGAGCGGGATCGGGTCCCGGGCTGCCAGGTCGAAGTCGAACAGGCCGCGCAACGTGCCGCCCTCGCGGGAGAGCTTGTCGACCTCGTCGGAGTACTTCTGGAAGATCTCCGCCTGACCGGTCTTGGTTGCGTGCTGCAGCAGGAAGATCGTCTCCGGGGTGAACAGGTGCAGTTCGCCCTCGCGGCGGTACTGGTACTCGCCGCCGACATCGAGCCGGCGGTAGACCTGCTCGGTCGGATTCTCCGGGAACGCGCGGTGGTGGCGGATCCGCACCTCTTCGGCGAGTTCGTCGAGGCCCACGCCTTCGATCCGGGAGACGGTGCGGGTGAAGTACTCCTTGACGACCGCCGAGGACAGTCCGACCGCCTCGAACGCCTGCGCGCCGGTGTAGGAGCTGATGGTGGAGATGCCCATCTTGCTCATCACCTTGAGCACCCCCTTGCCGAGCGCCTCGAGATAGTTGCGCGCGGCCTTCGACGGTGTGACACCGATCAGTTCGCCCTCGCCGATGAGATCGTCGATGGTCTCGAGCGCCAGATAGGGATTGACCGCGGCGGCACCGAAACCGATGAGCAGCGCGATGTGGTGGACCTCGCGGGCGTCGCCGGACTCGATGACGAGGGCGACCTTGGTCCGTTCCTTGGTCCGGACCAGGTGGTGATGAACGGCCGACGTCGCGAGAAGCGACGGGATCGGCGCATGCTCACGGTTGGTGTGGCGGTCGGAGATGACGAGCGTGGTGTGCCCTTCGGCGATGGCCTGGCTCGCTCGCATCCGCAGATCCTCGAGCGCGTCGGCGAGACCCTGACCGCCCTCGGCGACCTCGTAGAGGCCGTGCAGCACCTTCGCCGACAGACCCGGGTTGTCGCCGTCGTCGTTGATGTGGACGAGCTTCGCGAGATCGTCGTTGCCGATGACCGGCCAGTGCAGCAGGATCTGGCGGCAGGAAGCCGCGGTCGGCGCCAGCAGATTCTGCTCAGGACCCATCACACGTGCCATCGAGGTCACGATCTCCTCGCGGATGGCGTCCAGTGGCGGGTTGGTGACCTGCGCGAACAGTTCGACGAAGTAGTCGTAGAGCAGGCGGGAACGCTTGGACAGCACCGCAACCGGGGTGTCGGTGCCCATCGACCCGAGCGGTTCGTACCCGGCCGCCGCCATCGGGGTGAGCAGGACGCGTAGGTCCTCCTCGGTGTAGCCGAACGACAGCTGCCGGCGCACCACGGTGTTGTGGTTGGGCTTGTAGACGGGGCGCGCGGGGAGCGTCGCGATGTCGAGCAGGCCGGCATGCAGCCACTCGTCGTAGGGCTCGGCGTGGATCAGGTCGGCCTTGATCTCCTCGTCGGGGATGATGCGTCCCTGCTGGGTGTCGACGAGGAACATACGACCGGGCTCGAGCCGGCCCTTCGCGACCACGTCGTCGACGGGGATGTCGAGGACGCCGGACTCGGAGGCGAGGATGACCCGACCGTCGCGGGTCTGCCACCACCGACCGGGACGCAGGCCGTTGCGGTCGAGCACTGCCCCGACCACCGTGCCGTCGGTGAAGGTGACGCACGCGGGTCCGTCCCACGCCTCCATCAGCGATGCGTTGAACTGCAGGAACGCCCGCCGCTTCGGATCCATCACCGGGACGTTCTCCCACGCCTCGGGGACCATCAGCATCACGGCGTGGTGCACGCTGCGCCCGCCGAGGTGCAGCAGCTCGAGCACCTCGTCCAGCGACGCGGAGTCCGATGCGTCGGGTGTGCAGATCGGGAAGGCGCGTTTGAGGTCGCCGGGGATGAGATCGGTCTCCAGCAGGGCTTCGCGGGCACGCATGCGGTTGCGGTTGCCGCGCACGGTGTTGATCTCCCCGTTGTGTGCGACGAACCGGAACGGGTGTGCCAGCGGCCACGAGGGGAAGGTGTTGGTCGAGAAGCGTGAGTGCACGATCGCGATCGCGCTGTGGCAGCGGTCATCGCGCAGGTCGTCGTAGTAGAGCGGCAGCTGCATCGTCGTGAGCATGCCCTTGTAGACCATCGTGCGGCTCGACAGCGACGGGAAGTACAGACCGGTGCCTGCCTCCTCGATCTCCGGTGTCAGACGCTCGGCCTGCTTGCGGAACGGATAGATGAAGCGGTCGAGGTCGAGTCCTCCGATCCGACGCTCGCCGTCGGCCGGGTCGACGGTGACGAACAGCTGCATCATGTAGGGCATACAGCCGAGCGCGGTCTCACCGACGTCGGCGCCCTCGACATCGACGGGCAATTCGCGCCATCCGAGGATGGTGATCCCCTCGTCGTCGGCGAGTGCGGTCACCCGCTCGATCGCCCGTTCGCGCAAGGCCGGGTCGGCCGGGAGGAAGCAGTTGCCGGCCGCATACGTGTTCTCGCCGGCCGACGTCGGCGCGGGCAGGTCGAAATCGACCACGGCGCGGAGCAGTTCGTCGGGGAGCTGGATGAGGATGCCGGCGCCGTCGCCGCTGTTCACCTCGGCGCCTGCGGCACCACGATGTTCCAGGTTCTCCAGGGCGAGGAGACCGTCGGCGACGATCGAATGCGAACGTCGACCGTACACGTCGGTGACCATGGCGACGCCGCACGAATCGACTTCTGCGGCGGGGTCGTAGAGCCCCTGCTTGGCCGGCAACGCTGAAAACAACATCTCGAACCTCCACTCGACTCGCTGGCGAATCGCAAATGCTCGATTGTCCTCAGGGACAACGCTGGCCCGTGGAGCAATGTCGGTGGCTGTAGTCGGATGGGCTGATCCGGCGCACCGTGATTCACCACTCTATCCGACGGAATCGGGCAATGCCGTCTACTGCGAGGCGATCGATACCGGAGGTGGTGTGATTCCGGTGACGTGCGTGGCGCTACTTGCGGTCGGCGTCGTCGGGGGTGCTGTCGGCGTCGTCGGGGGTTCCGTCGGTGACATCGGAGGTTCCGTCGGCGTCATCCGGGGTTCCGTCGGCGTCATCCGGGGTTCCGTCGGCGTCATCCGGGGTTCCGTCGGCGTCATCCGGGGTTCCGTCGGCGACATCGGGGGTTCCGTCGGCGACATCGGGGGTTCCGTCGGCGACATCGGGGGTTCCGTCGGCGTCATCCGGGGTGCTGTCGGCGACATCCGGGGTTCCGTCGACGACATCCGGGGTTCCGTCGGTGTCATCCGGGGTTCCGTCGGCGACATCCGAGGTTCCGTCGGCGACATCGGGGGTTCCGTCGGCGGCGTCGTCGGAGGTGTCGGATTCGAGCACCCACGCATCGGAGGAACTCGACGATTCGAGAGGTTCACCCGCCGCGTCGCGTGGGGTGTGGCGGGCGATCGCGGCGGCCAGTGCCGCCTCCGCGGCACTCGAGTTCCGTCCGGCGGCCTGCGCCTCGGCCTCGACGTCGTGATCGGGTCCGTCCTCGCGGTCATCGACGTAACCGACCGCGCCGAGCGCTTCCAGTTCCGCCGCACGCTCCGGGTGATAGATTGCGAGCCCCTGCTCACGACCCCGCGGGGCGAGCACGAAGTAGGCTGCCGCGCAGGCGAAGACCACCACGGCCGTGAACACGTTGATGCGGGTGCCGAAGATGTGGGTCGCCGGGTCGGTGCGCATCAGTTCGATGCCGAAGCGTCCGACGCAGTAGCCGGCCACATACAGGGCGAACAGCCGACCGTGCCCGATCCGGAATCGCCGGTCCACCAGTACCAGGACGATCACCACGAAAATGTTCCACAACATCTCGTAGAGGAATGTCGGGTGGACGACCGCGACGACGACACCGTTGGATGTGCCCGCGATCAGGCCCGGATCGGCGAACCCGCTGGAGTCGACGCGTTCGTAGATCTCCAGACCCCACGGCAGCGTGGTCTCGCCGCCGTAGAGTTCCTGGTTGAAGTAGTTGCCGAGCCGGCCGATCGCCTGTGCGAGCAGGATGGCCGGGGCGAGCGCGTCGCCGAACGGCGGCAGTTTGATGCCGTGCCGACGTGCCCCGATCCACGCGCCGAGTGCGCCGAAGAGCACCGCGCCCCAGATACCGAGACCGCCGTCCCAGATCTTGAGCGCATCGATCGGCTCCTTGGGACCGTCACCGAAGTAGGTCTGCCAATCCGTGGCGACGTGATACAGCCGACCGCCGATCAAACCGAACGGCACCGCCCAGATCGCGACGTCGAGGACCTCGCCCTCCTGGCCTCCGCGGGCCTTCCAGCGACGATTGCCCCAGAAGACGGCGACGATGATGCCGGCGATGATGCACAGGGCATACGCGCGGATCGGGAACGGACCCAGATTCCAGACCCCTTCGGGAGGGCTGGGAATGTAGGCCAGGATGGTCGCAGTCGAATGTGTCGTTCCGTCGATCGTCGGCCCAGCAAGGGGTGTCGGCACCGTCACGCTGCCACCCTAGCCGACCGGGAGACCTCGGAGATCAGGGTGCCGCCGGCGCCGGTGAGCGAACACCGTCAGCGAGTTCGGCGACCAGCGAAGCCAATGCGTCGGTGCCGGTCTTGGCGGCGCTCACCAGCGCGGACCCCACGATGACCCCGTCGGCATAGCCCGCGATCTGCGCCGCCTGGGCGCCGCTGCGGACGCCAAGTCCCACGCCGATCGGGATGTCGGAGTGAGCGCGAACCCGGGCGCACAGTTCCGGTGCGGCGTCGGAGACGGCATCACGTGCTCCGGTGACACCCATGGTGGACGCGGCGTAGATGAAGCCTCGCGAGACGTCGACGGTCATCGCCAGACGTTCCTCGGTCGACGACGGCGCGACCAGGTAGATGCGGTCCAGGTCGTGCTCGTCCGACGCCGCATGCCAGGCGGCGCCTTCTTCGGGGATGAGGTTCGGGGTGATCATGCCCGCTCCGCCGGCGTTGGAGAGATCACGCGCGAACCGATCGACGCCATACTGCAGCACCGGGTTCCAGTAGCTCATCACCACGGCCTGACCGCCCGCGTCGGCGATCGCCGCGACGGCGGTGAAGACGTCGCGCACCCGAACACCGTTGCTCAGCGCGGTGTCGGCGGCCTCCTGGATGGTCGGGCCGTCCATCACCGGGTCGGAATACGGCACGCCGACCTCGATGATGTCGCAGCCGGCGGAAACCATCGTCCGGAAGAAGTCGACGGACTCGTCGACCGTCGGGTATCCGACCGGCAGATAGCCGATGAGGGCGCTGTGGCCTTCATCGCGGCACCGCGCGAAAGTCGGCCCCAGCCGTGACGGCGCCGTCGTGGCGATCGGCGCGGCGCTCATGTCGTCTCCCCTGTCTGCTCGCCTCCGGCCGCAGCCTCGTCCTGTGACGGCGGCTTGTCGAACAGGTGGAACCAACGGGCCGCGGTGTCGACGTCCTTGTCTCCGCGGCCGGACAGACTGACGACGATGATCGCGCCCTCGCCCAGTTCCTGACCCAGCTTCAGCGCGCCGGCGACCGCGTGTGCGGACTCGATGGCCGGGATGATGCCCTCGCGCCGACTCAACAGGGCCAGCGCATCCATGGCCTCGGAGTCCGTGATCGGCCGATACTCGGCTCGGCCGGTGTCCTTGAGATAGGCATGCTCGGGGCCGACGCCGGGATAGTCGAGTCCGGCCGAGATCGAGTGCGACTCGATCGTCTGGCCGTCTTCGTCCTGCAGCAGATAGGAGTAGGCACCCTGGAAGGCGCCGGGCGTGCCGCCGGTGAATGTGGCTGCGTGCCTTCCGGTCTCGACACCGTCACCGGCAGCCTCGTACCCCACCAATCGCACGTCGGGGTCGTCGATGAACGGGTGGAAGATGCCGATCGCGTTGGAGCCGCCGCCCACGCACGCCGTGACGGCGTCGGGCAGACGTCCGGCCTGCTCGACGATCTGGACGCGCGCCTCGAGACCGACGACGCGCTGCAGATCACGCACCATCGCCGGGAACGGGTGCGGCCCGGCGGCCGTGCCGAAGCAGTAATAGGTGTTGTGCGCGTTGGTGACCCAGTCGCGCATCGCCTCGTTGATGGCGTCCTTGAGGGTGGCCGAACCGTTGTCGACGGCGATCACCTCGGCGCCGAGCAACCGCATCCGGGCGACGTTGAGCGCCTGGCGGTCGGTGTCGACGCGACCCATGTAGACGACGCACTCGAGGCCGAGCAGTGCGCAGGCCGTCGCCGTCGCGACACCGTGCTGACCGGCCCCGGTCTCGGCGATGACGCGCGACTTGCCCATCCGTTGCGCGAGCAGCGCCTGACCGAGGACATTGTTGATCTTGTGCGAACCAGTGTGGTTGAGGTCCTCGCGCTTGAGGAAGATGCGGGCGCCGCCGGCCGCCTCACGCAGCCGCACGGCCTCGTACAGCGGCGACGGCCGTCCGGTGTAGTCGCGCTGCAACCGGTCGAGTTCGGCGAGGAAGTCGTCGTCGGCGCGGACCTTCTCGTAGGTGGTGGTGACCTCATCGATCACGGCCATCAATGCCTCCGGGACATGCCGGCCGCCGTAGACGCCGAAATGACCACCCTGGTCGGGTTCGATGGAGGTGCGGGACGCAAGGCCGGCGCTCGCAGCCGGGTAGGTGCTGATGCCTGAGCTGTCGGTGTTCGCGGTCACGGTTCTCTCGTCGTCGCTATCGGGTTCGGGGGACGGAGAACGGCCGTCAGCGAACCGGTTTCGGGCAGGACGGGTGCGTACCCGCGGTGACCAGCTCGGAGACCGCGGCGCGCGGGTCACCGCTGGTGACCAGCCCTTCGCCGACCAGAACCGCGTCGGCGCCGGCGCCCGCGTAGGCGAGCAGGTCGGCGGTGCCGCGCACTCCGGACTCGGCCACCCGGATCACCTGGGTGGGCAGACCGGGCGCGATCCTGGCGAAGCAGTCGCGGTCCACCTCGAGGGTCTTGAGGTTGCGGGCGTTGACGCCGACCACCGATGCACCCGCTTCCAGGGCGCGGTCGGCTTCCTCCTCGGTGTGCACCTCGACCAGGGCGGTCATGCCGAGGCTCTCGGTGCGGTCGAGCAGGGCGGCCAGAACGTTCTGCTCGAGGGCGGCGACGATCAGCAGGATGACGTCGGCGCCGTGGGCCCGCGCCTCGTGGATCTGATACGGACCGACGATGAAGTCCTTGCGCAACACCGGGATGTTCACCGCGGCGCGCACGCTGTCCAGGTCGGCCAGCGACCCGCGGAAGCGACGCTCCTCGGTGAGCACGCTGATGATGCGCGCACCGCCGGCCTCGTAGGCACTCGCGAGCTCGGCGGGATCACCGATCGCGGCCAGATCCCCGCGAGACGGGCTCGCGCGCTTGACCTCGGCGATCACACCGATGCCGGGCTGACGCAGGGCGGCCATCGCGTCCTTGGCCTCGGGGGCCTTGGCCGAGGCGGCCTTCACGGACGCATAGTCGACGACGGCCTCACGCGCGGCAACGTCGGCTCTCACTCCCTCGATGATGGAGTCGAGGACAGTCGGCGTACTCACGCAGTGGCCCCCTTTCGGTGTTCGTGTGTTCTCAGCGTAGACCGGCGCCGGATCTGGGCTGTGTTCGGGTTGGCCGATCAGGCACCGTGTTCGCGGCGCGGTTCCGGGTCATCGGGTGTGGTGTCCGGGCTGGAGGAATCGTAGACGTCGGTGGGATCGATTCCGGTGTCCAATGCGTCCCACATCATGCGTTCGTTGGTGGTGGGCTGTTCGTTACCGTCGGCAGCGGTCGGCGTCGCGGCGGTGGCGCTGTCGGCAGCCCCGTTGGGGCCGGACCCGGTCGCGTGAGCCCCGGTCGTGTGGGCCCCGTGTGCGTCGGTCGCGTCCGCGTCCGAACGGGTGGCTTTGCGTCGCTCGTGCTCGGCGAAGATCTGGCGCTCGAGTTCCGCACGTCGCGCACCAGGTGTCTGGTACTTCGACGACATCCCGGAGGCGCCGCCGGCGACCCGCAGGAGCAGGAACCCGGCCATCACGGCGCACACCGCGCCCACGAGGACGACCGCGGCGGCCCATGAGTTGGTCGTGATGAGCAAGGGCTGGAACCGCCCGGGGATCTCGGCGGCCTCGGCGGCATACGCCGATTCGGCCCCGTCGATGATCAACGACAGCGCCGGGATCGCCGACAACACGCCGCCGGCGGCGATGAGGATGGCGAGCAGCCGCAGACCCCACCCGCGGATCGAGAAGGCGGCGAGGATGGCGGCGAGCAGGACCAGTGCGAGAGGGGTCAGCCATGGACTCCAGTCGGCGCCCTTGACCTCGAAGGTGCGCGGCGGTGCCAGTCCGTCGGAGGCGAGCACCCGGCACCAGACCAGCCGCGACGCCGACCACAGGGCCAGCGCCGAGGCCGCCAGCAGAACCGCGGCGAGCATCTGACGTCGGCGCAGGTAGGACTTCGTGGCGGCTTCGGAGACCGGCGGGGACGCCACGGATCCCGATGCGGACGGATCGTCTGGCGCGGTCATCGCGTCGCCGCCGATTCGTCGGCCGAACCGACCCGTCGCATGGTGCCTGCCGCGGCCACGGCGTTGAGCACGGCGGTGGCCTTGTTGCGGGCCTCGTTGTACTCGTACTCGGGTTCACTGTCGGCGACGACCCCACCGCCGGCCTGTACGAATGCGCGTCCGTCGGCCATCAGCGCGGTCCGGATCGCGATGGCTGTGTCCGCGTCCCCGGCGAAGTCGAGGTAGCCGACGATGCCGCCGTACAGGCCACGGCGGGTGAGTTCGTGCTCGTCGATCAGTTCCATGGCCCGCACCTTCGGCGCTCCGGTGAGGGTGCCCGCCGGGAAGCAGGCGGTGACGGCGTCGAGCGCATGCTTGTCGTCGCGCAGCGTGCCGGAGACGGTCGACACCAGATGCATGACGTGGCTGTAGCGCTCGACGTGCCGGTAGTCGCTGACCTTCACGGTCCCGGGCCGGCACACCCGCCCGAGATCGTTGCGGCCCAGGTCGACGAGCATCAGGTGCTCGGCGTTCTCCTTGTCGTCCTCGACGAGGCCCTTGGCGAGGAGTTGATCCTCCTCTTCGGTGGCGCCACGCCACCGGGTACCCGCGATCGGGTGGGTGGTCGCGATCCCGTCCTGGACAGTGACCAGCGCCTCGGGGCTGCTGCCGACGATGGTGAACGGCCCGCCACCGACCGGACCCGTACCCAGCGCGCCGGGCATGCGCAGCAGATACATGTACGGGCTCGGATTGGATGCCCGCAGCACCCGGTAGACGTCGATCGGGTCGGCGTCGGTCGCCATCTCGAAGCGCTGCGACGGGACGATTTGGAACGCCTCGCCGGCCTCGATGTCGCCGACGAGGTCGGTCACGATGTCGCTGTACTCGGCCAGGGTGCGCTGAGCCGAGTAATCGGGCGCCGGCCGGTCGAAGTGGGACACGGTCGACGGGGCCGGTGCGGCGAGCGCGTCGGTCATGCGGTCGAGTCGGGCGACCGCGTCGGCGTAGGCCTCCTCGACGCGGTCGTCGGAGCCGTCCCAGTTGACCGCGTTGGCGATGAGGGTGATGGTGCCCTCGTGGTGGTCGACCGCGGCGAGATCGGTCGCCAGCAGCATCATCATGTCGGGCAGTCCCAGGTCGTCGACGGTCGTCTCCGGGAGACGTTCCAGCCGCCGCACCATGTCGTAGGTGAAGAATCCGACGAACCCACCGGTCAGTGGCGGCATGTCGGGAAAGGGGTCGGTGGCGAGCAGTTCCAGCGACTCGGCGAGGACCTGCAGCGGGTCGCCGCCCACCGGTGCACCGTTGGGCACCTCACCCCACCAGCGGGCCTGACCGTCGACGACGGTCAGGGCCGACGGCGAGCGCGCGCCGATGAACGACCACCGTGACCACGAGCGCCCGTTCTCCGCCGATTCGAGGAGGAACGTTCCCTCGCGGTCGCCGGCCAGCTTGCGGTAGGCCGACAACGGTGTCTCGGAGTCGGCCAGCACCTTTCGGGTCACCGGGACCACCCGGTGGTCGGCCGCGAGGTCGAGGAACTCCTCGAGCGAGGTCTGGCCGGCGTGGGTGCCGGGCGCACTCTTTCCGGCGGCACTCATCCCAGCGGCTCGCCGCCGACGCCCCACTGCTGGCGGGGCACCTCGGTGATGGTCACCCACACCGAGTCCGGGTTCTTCCCGGTCGCCTTGGCATAGGCGTCGGTCACCGCCGCGATGGTCTCGCGCTTGACCCGGTCGGAGAGGCCGGGTGTCTGCGAGATCTGGATGAGGGGCATGTGCGCCGTCACCGCCTTTCTGGTCGTGGGCCGGACTTCATTCTCGCGCGTCGCCCGGGTTGGACCCGATACCCGGGGGTGAGTCGCCGGTGACCGGCAACAACGAGGGCGTGTCGAAGCAGCTGTGGCTTCCGGTATGGCACGCCGCGCCGGTCTGGTCGACGACGAGCAGAACCGTGTCGCCGTCGCAGTCCAGACGGACGTCGTGGACGTACTGGGTGTGGCCGCTGGTCTCGCCCTTCACCCAGTACTGCTGTCGCGACCGCGAGTAGTAGGTGGCCCGGCGGGTGGTCAGGGTCTGTTCCAGGGCGGCGTCGTCCATCCACGCCATCATCAGCACCGTCCCGGTGCCGCGTTCCTGCGCGACGGCGGCGAACAGTCCGTCCTCGTTGCGTTTGAGGCGGGCGGCGAGTTCGGGGTCGAGGGCCATCAGCGCACCGTGATCCCCTCGGCCGCCATCGCCGCCTTGACGTCTCCGATGGTGAGTTCGCCGAAGTGGAAGACCGAGGCAGCGAGCACGGCGTCGGCCCCGGCCTGCACGGCCGGAGCGAAGTCGGCGACCGCGCCGGCGCCACCGCTGGCGATGACCGGGACGTCGACGGCCGCCCGGACCGCGGTGAGCATCCGCAGGTCGAAACCCTGCTTGGTGCCGTCGGCGTCCATCGAGTTGAGCAGGATCTCCCCCACCCCCAGCTCCTGGCCCCGAACGGCCCACTCGACCGCATCGATGCCGGTACCGCGACGACCGCCGTGCGTGGTGACCTCCCACCCGGACGCGGTGGGCGACTCGCCCTCGGGCACGGTCCGCGCATCCACGGACAGCACGATGCACTGCGATCCGAAACGTCGGCTCATCTCGGCGAGCACTTCCGGTCGCGCGATGGCCGCGGTGTTGACGCCGACCTTGTCGGCGCCGGCCCGCAGCATCGTGTCGACATCGTCGACGGTGCGGATACCGCCGCCGACGGTGAGCGGGATGAAGATCTGGTCGGCGGTGCGTTTGACGACGTCGATCATCGTCGCGCGACCGGAACTCGACGCCGTGACGTCGAGGAAGGTGAGTTCGTCGGCGCCTTCGGCGTCATAGCGGGCGGCCAGCTCGACGGGGTCACCCGCATCGCGCAGGTTCTGGAAGTTGACACCCTTCACCACGCGACCGGCGTCGACGTCGAGACAAGGGATGACGCGTACGGCCACCGTCATGGTCGCCCTCCTGCCGCCTCGGCTGCACCGGGATGTGTTGGCGCGGTGTCCCATTCGTCGCCGACGACGTCACCGATGACCGCCATCAGCTCCTCGTGCAACCCGGGTGCGCCACATACGAGCGATGTCGACGTCGCGGTCCACGGCGTTCCGCCGAGGTCGGTGGCCACACCGCCCGCGGCCCGCACCAGCGCCGCCCCGGCCGCGTTGTCCCAGGCATGCCGGCCGAATGCGACGGCGCCGCCGAACACACCGGCGGCGGTGTAGGCCATGTCGACGCCGGTGCTGCCGGTCATCCGCAGCCGCGCGATCCGTGAGCTGAGCGCACGCACCACGTCGACACGTCGGGCGCCGGCGTAGCGACCCTGCGATGCGGCGTTGAACGGACCGTACGCGATGACCCCGGACTTGAGGTCGAGGGAATCCAGCGGGGGCACCGGCCGGCCGTCGACGAGCAGCGGACCGTCGACATGTCCGGCGAATCGGCGGCCCAGCAGCGGTAGCCAGGTCAGTCCCAGCACGGGTTCGCCGTCGACGAGGAGGCCGAGGAGGATCGCGGCCAGCGGCATACCGGTCGAATAGTTGTAGGTGCCGTCCACCGGGTCGAGCACCCACACCGTGCCCTCGGTGACCGACGGGCCGCCGAACTCTTCGCCGTGGACCGGAATCCCGGTACGTTCGACCAGTTCGGCGGCGATGCGGCGTTCGAGGTCGAGGTCGACCTGGGTGGCGAAGTCGGTGGCGCCCTTCGCCACGGCGCTGGGCGCCCCGAGGCCGGCGACGAAGTCGTCGACGGCGGAGTCGAGGATGTCACCCGCGGTCTGGAGCAGTTCGGTGTGATTCATCAGTGCCTGGTTCATCGGGGCGCGGTTCATGGGGGCACGGTCCGTCACGACGCGGCGACGGCGGCGAGCGCGTCGGGCAACGTGAAGCGGCCGGCGTAGAGGGCCTTGCCGACGATGGCGCCCTCCACTCCCCGATCCACGAGGCCGGCGATCGCCACCAGGTCGTCGAGCGCGGACACACCTCCGGACGCGACGATGGGCGCCGATGTGGCGGCGGCGACCTCGGCGAGCAGGTCGAGGTTGGGTCCGCCGAGGGTTCCGTCCTTGGACACGTCGGTGACGACGTATCGGGCGCAGCCGTCGCGGTCGAGGCGCTCGAGCACCTCCCACAGGTCTCCGCCGTCGGTGACCCACCCACGCCCGCGCAGCCGGTACGACTCGCCGTCGCGGATGACGTCGAGGCCCACCGCGATCCGGTCTCCGTGGCGGTCGATGGCGCGTGCGCACCAGTCGGGGTTCTCCAGGGCGGCGGTTCCGAGGTTCACCCGTGCGCATCCGGTCGCCAGTGCGGCGGCCAGCGAGTCGTCGTCGCGGATGCCGCCGGAGAGTTCGACCTTCACGTCGAGTTCCCCGACCACGCCCGCCAGCAGCTCACGGTTGTTGCCACGACCGAACGCCGCGTCGAGGTCGACCAGATGAATCCACTCGGCGCCGTCGGTCTGCCAGGCCAGTGCCGCGTCGCGGGGTGAGCCGTAGGACGTCTCGGTGCCCGCCGCGCCCTGCACGAGGCGAACGGCCTGGCCGTCGGCGACGTCGACGGCCGGAAGGAGTTCAAGGGTGTTACCCATCGGTGGGAGTGTTCCTGTCTGTCGGTTCGACCTGGTGGGTGCCGGGTTCGTGGGGCGGTGGCGACTGCCGTGCTGCGTCCTCCTCGGCTGCACGGGCGGCGAGTATCTCCCGTTCGGCGGTCGAGATCATCCGGCGAGACACCGTACCGATCGCGGCGAGCATCGCCAACACGGCGATCAGCGCCACGACGAGGCCCGCGACCGGTGACCACTGCGCCACCAGCAGGATGATCGGGATCGACACCACCAGCACCAGCACGCCCGCGCCCAGTGAGAAGAGCACGAGCCTGCCGAAGGAGAATCGCGGCCCGCCGACGGTCATGTCAGCGACCGCACCCAGTTCCGGAGCAGGTGGGCCCCGGCGTCGCCGGATTTCTCCGGATGGAACTGGGTGGCGGCGAGGACGCCGTTCTCCACCGCGGCCAAGAACGGTCCGCCGTGGTGGGACCAGGTGAGTTTCGGTGCCGCCAAGGGCGTTCCGTCGTTGTCCATGTCCCAGCTCTGTGCAGCGTAGGAGTGCACGAAGTAGAAGCGGGTGTCGGCGTCGAGGCCGTCGAACAGGACCGATTCGGCCGGGGCATCCACGGTGTTCCACCCCATGTGTGGCAGTACGGGTGCGGGCAGCCGACTGACCGTGCCCGGCCACTCGCCGCAGCCGTCGGCCTCGACACCGAACTCGACGCCGCGTTCGAACAGGATCTGCATGCCCACGCAGATCCCGAGGACGGGGCGTCCGCCGGCGAGGCGGTGGTCGATGATGCGTTCGCCCTTGACCGCGGTCAGGCCTTCCATGCAGGCGGCGAAGGCACCGACGCCGGGGACGACCAGGCCGTCGCACTCGACCGCGGTGTTGCGGTCGTCGGTGACGGTGACGTCGGCGCCCGCGCGCTCGAGCGCACGCTGCGCCGAGCGGAGGTTGCCGGAGCCGTAGTCGAGGATGGTGACCGCGGGAGCGCCCGCCATCAGAGGGCTCCCTTCGTCGACGGCACGCCGTCCACCCGCGGGTCGCGTTCGGTGGCGGCGCGCAATGCCCGTGCGACGGCCTTGAACTCGGCCTCGGTGATGTGGTGCTGGTCGCGGCCGTAAAGCACGCGCACGTGCAGCGCGATCCGTGCGTTCAGCGCGATCGACTCGAAGACGTGGCGGTTGATCACCGTCGAGTACGGCACGCCGGGATACCCACCGATGACCGCGGTGAGCAGGTGTTCGGGTTCGCCGGTGTGCACGCAGTAGGGCCGCCCGGAGACGTCGACGACGGCGTGCGCGAGGGTCTCGTCCATCGGGATGAAGCAGTCGCCGAAGCGGCGGATGCCCTTCTTGTCGCCGAGGGCCTGCCCGAGCGCCTGGCCGAGGACGATGGCGGTGTCCTCGATGGTGTGGTGCCCCTCCACCTCGACGTCACCGGTGGCCTCGACGGTGAGGTCGAAACTGCCGTGCTGACCGAACGCGGTCAGCATGTGGTCGAAGAACGCGATGCCCGTGGAGATCTGGGTGACGCCGGTGCCGTCGAGGTTGAGTTCGACGGTGATCGACGACTCCTTGGTGGTGCGTTCGACGCGCGCGATGCGGGGTGCGGTCGTGGTGGTCACTGAGTCTTCTCCAGGTCGGTTGCGGCCAGGGTGCGGCTGACGTCGAGGAAGGCGTCGTTCTCGGTTGCCAGTCCGATGGTGACACGCAGATGTCCGGCGATTCCGACGTCGCGGATCAACACGCCGTCGTCGAGGTAGCGCTGCCAGGTGGCCGGCGCGTCCCGGAATCGGCCGAACAGCAGGAAGTTCGCGTCGGAGTCGATCACCCGGTACCCGAGCGCGTCGAGTTCGGCGGCCACCCGTTTGCGTTCGGCGATGATCGCGGCCACGCCGGCCAGGGTGTCGTCGCGGTGGCGGAGCGCGGCGCGCGCGGCCGCCTGCGTGAGCACCGACAGGTGATACGGGAGCCGCACGAGCTGTAGCGCATCCACGATCGCCGGCGACGCCGCGAGATACCCGAGCCGGCCGCCGGCGAACGCGAAGGCCTTGCTCATGGTGCGGCTGACGACGACCTTCGTCGGGTACTCGTCGATGAGTTCGACCGCACTGGGCTGTTCGGAGAACTCGCCGTAGGCCTCGTCGACGATCACGATGCCGGGTGCCACCTCGACGATGGCACGCAGCTCGTCGTTGCCGATCGATCCGCCGGTGGGATTGTTCGGCGAGGTCACGAAGACGACGTCGGGCCGCCGGTTGGTCACCTCGGCGACCGCGTAGTCGACGTCGAGTGAGAAGTCGGACGCCCGCACCGCGTGCAGCCAGGTGGTGTCGGTGCCGTCGGAGATGATCGGGTGCATCGAATACGACGGCACGAACCCGAGTGCGCTGCGCCCCGGGCCGGCGAACGCCTGCAGCAACTGCTGCAGGATTTCGTTCGAACCGTTTGCCGCCCAGAGGTTTTCCGTGGTGAGCTGCACCCCTGTCGCCTCGGTGAGGTACTCGGCGAGGTCGGCGCGCAACGCCACTGCGTCGCGGTCGGGGTAGCGGTGCAATTCCGCGGCGGCCGCGCGCGCCGAATCCGCGACGTCGGCGATCAACGCCTCCGACGGCGGATGCGGGTTCTCGTTGGTGTTGAGCACCACGGCGACCTTGAGTTGCGGTGCACCGTACGGACTCTTGCCCCGCAGGTTGTCGCGCAACGGCAGGTCGTCGATGGTCACGCCGAGCCCGGGGACCACGGTCTGCGGAGTGCTCACGCCGGTCCCCCGACGAATCGCTGACGCACGGCATCACCGTGTCCCGGAAGGTCTTCCGCGTCGGCGAGGGTCACGACGTGGTCGGCGACGTCGCGCAGGGCGGCTTCGTCGTAGTCGATGACGTGGACACCCTTGAGGAAGGTCTGCACCGACAGCCCGGATGCGAACCGCGCCGAACCCGACGTCGGCAGAACGTGATTGGACCCGGCGCAGTAGTCGCCGAGGCTCACCGGGGCGTACGGGCCGACGAAGATCGCGCCGGCGTTGTGCACGCGGTCGGCGACCGCGGCGGCATCCCGGGTCTGGATCTCGAGGTGTTCGGCGGCGTAGGCGTCGACGACGGCGAGACCGGCTACGAGGTCGTCCACGAGCACGATCCCGGACTGCTTGCCCGACAGCGCGGTGGTCACGCGTTCACGGTGCTTGGTGGCGGCCACCTGCTCGTCGAGTGCCGCGTCGACCGCGTCGGCCAGTGCGGCGCTGTCGGTGACGAGGACCGATGCGGCGAGGACGTCGTGCTCGGCCTGGCTGATCAGGTCGGAGGCGAGGATGCCGGCATCCGCGCTGTCGTCGGCGAGGATGGCGATCTCGGTGGGGCCGGCCTCGGAGTCGATGCCGACCACGCCGCGGCAGAGGCGTTTGGCGGCGGTGACGTAGATGTTGCCGGGTCCGGTGATGAGATCGACCGGATCGAGCACCGATCCGGGCTGATCGGCGGCCTCGGTGTCGACACCGCCGTAGGTGAGCAGCGCGACAGCCTGGGCACCACCGACCGCCCACACCTCGTCGACGTCGAGCAGCGCACATGCGGCGAGGATCGTCGGGTGCGGCCACCCGCCGAACTCCTTCTGCGGCGGCGAGGCGATGACGAGGGAACCGACCCGCGCTTCCTGCGCCGGGACCACGTTCATGATCACCGACGACGGGTAGACGGCGTTGCCGCCCGGGACGTACAGGCCGACCCGACGGACCGGTATCCATTTCTCGCTGACGACGCCGCCGTCGACCACCTGGGTGCGGGTGGTCTCCCGACGCTGGTCGGCGTGCACCGTGCGGGCCCGCGCGATCGATTCCCGCAACGCGTCGGCCACCGCCGGGTCAAGCCGGTCGAGCGCATCGGCGATCACGGCCGCCGGTACGCGCACCGAGGTCGGGCGCACGCCGTCGAACTTCTCGCCGTAGCCGAGTGCGGCGTCCGTGCCCCCGTCGGCGACCGCATGGACCACCGGCGCCACCGTGTCGAGGACGGCGTTGACATCGGTGCCCCCGCGCGGCAACGCACGTCGCAGTTCTGCGAGCGTCGGCGTGGCACCGCGCAGGTCGGTTCGGGCGAGCATGTTCTCTCCTGGTGAGCTGGGGTTCCCCTTCAGGATATGGGGTGGCGCCACCCGGTTTCGAATCCGGTCGGGGGCGTGGCGAACCGGTGTGGGGAACTCAGTTACCCGAACGGGTTCTGGACGCGGACGCCGGCGATCGTCTGGCCGGCGTTGAGGTCCTCGCTCCAGATCACCCGACATTCCATCTGCGCCGCACTGCGGATCACCATCGCGTCCCAGAACGAGATCTTGGCGGTGTCTGCGATCTCCGCTGCGGCAAGGACATCGGAGGCCAACGGCGAGTGAACAGGCCACCGACTCAGCACCCGAAGCCGTTCTTGCGCAGCTTGTGGATGGACCGGGACGGCGATCTTGCGGGTGACGTTGACGTAGAACTCCTGAAGGATCTGCACGCTGAGCACGCCCCGTCTCGCCCTCCCGAGTTCGGCCACCAGCTCCACGGCCCGGTCATGACGTTGATCACCGCCGGAGTCATAGGCGTAGAGGAGCACGTTCGTGTCGACGAACTCCCGGGTCATCGGGAGTGCAGTTCGTCGCGATCCCACGCGACGTCGCCGACCTCGAAGGCGCCGTCGGCCATTCGGGAAACTTCGCGTCCCCAGGCGGCGTCGTAGCCCTCCGAACCACCCGTCAGATGTTCCACCAGCTCCGCGACCAGCGCGGACACGGACGTGTCCCGCTCGGCTGCGATGATCTTGGCCTTTCGCACCAGCTCCTCGGGCAGCGACAGCGTGATGTTCCGGTTGGCCACGTGATCCAGCGTAGCACTGGTTCACAGGCTGCTCCCGAGCGTGCGAAACGCGCACCGTCCAACCAGAAGCGCAGGTTGCTGAGTGCGCGTCTGGGTGGAGGGTGCGCGCAAGCGCGGGTGTCAGGGCGCGGGGATGTCCAGGCCGAGGTCGAGAGCGGCGACGGAGTGGGTGAGCGCGCCGACGGCGACATAGTCGACGCCGGTCCGGGCGTAATCGCCGGCGACATCCAGGGTCAACCCGCCCGAGCTCTCGAGCTTTGTCTGCGGTGAGCGTGCGTTGCGTCGCTGCACCGCCATCTGGGTCTCCCAGAGCGCGAAGTTGTCGAGCAGGACGAGTTGCGGTTCGAGCGCCAGCACCTCGTCGAGCTGGGCCAACGAATCCACCTCGACCTCGACCGGGAGTCCGGGCGCGCTCGCACGGACCGCGGACAGTGCCGCACTCACCGACCCGGCTGCCGCGACGTGGTTGTCCTTGATCAGCGCGGCATCGCCCAGCCCGAGGCGGTGGTTGACGCCCCCGCCCGCACGGACCGCGTATTTCTGCAGGTAACGCAGGCCAGGCAGGGTCTTGCGGGAATCACGCACCTTGGTGTCGGTGCCGTCGACGGCGTCGACCCAGAGCGCGGTGGCGGTCGCGATGCCGGACAGGTGGCAGATCAGGTTCAGGGCGGTCCGTTCGGCGGTGAGCAGCGCGCCGGTCGGCGCGTGGACGCCCAGGACGACGTCGCCGGGGCCCACGCCGGCGCCGTCGTCGACCGCGGCGGTCACCGTGTAACCGCCGGCTCCGATGACCTCGTCGAGCACCGCGAGAACCACCGGCACCCCGGCGATCACGCCGTGTCCGCGACTGACGATCGCCGCGTCGGTCACGGCGTCGGCGGGCACGGTGGCGGCGGTGGTGACGTCGGGGCCGTACCGGAGGTCCTCGTCGAGGGCGGTCCGGATCAGCGTGCGGACCTCGTCGGTGACGGCAAGGTCGAGCTCCGCCGCTGCCCCGACCTGGCCGACGAAACCGTCACTCACCGGAACCCGGGTTACCGATCGCGATCATCCGCTCGACGCTCTTGCGGGCACGTTCCGCGACGTCGTCGGCGACGAACACCTCGTCACGCCCCTCGCGCAGCGACCGCAGCAGGGCGGCCGGGGTGATCATCTTCATGTACGGGCAGGACGCACGGTCGTTGACGGCCTGGAAGTCGACGCCGGGGGCGGCCTTGCGCAGTTGGTGCAGCATGCCGATCTCGGTGGCGACGAGCACCTGCTTGGCGCCGGTCTCGCGGGCCGCGTCGAGCATCCCGCCGGTGGACAGGATCTTCACCTTCTCCTCCGGCACCGCACCCTCCCCGGCCAGGTAGAGGGCCGAGGTCGCACAACCGCATTCCGGGTGGATGAAGAGGTCGGCGTCGGGATGGCTGCTCGCCTGGTCGGCGAGTTCGTCGCCGTTGATGCCGGCGTGAACGTGGCATTCGCCCGCCCAGATGTGGATGTTGTCGCGTCCGGTCTCCCGTTTCACATGCGCGCCGAGGAACTGATCCGGCAGGAACAGCACCTCCCGATCGGGATCGATCGAGGCGACCACGTCGACCGCGTTGGACGACGTGCAGCAGATGTCGGTGAGGCCCTTCACCTCGGCGGTGGTGTTCACGTACGAGACCACGACGGCGTCAGGGTGATCGGACTTCCAGTCCCGCAGTTCGTCGGCGGTGATCGAGTCGGCGAGCGAACATCCGGCGCGCTCGTCCGGGATCAGCACCCGCTTGTCCGGGCTGAGGATCTTGGCGGTCTCGGCCATGAAGTGCACGCCGCAGAAGATGATCTCGTCCGCGTCGACCTCGGCGGCGATCCGGGACAACGCCAGCGAGTCACCGACATGGTCGGCGACATCCTGGATGGCCGGCAATTGGTAGTTGTGCGCCAGCAGGGTCGCGTTGCGGGCGCGCGCGAGCCGGCGCACCTCGTCGGCCCATTCCGGCGTGGGCTCCACCCCGGAGTATCCGCCCGGACCATCGGTCCACTCGACGTCCATCAGACCCGCTGTGACGGTTGCTGTGTCGGTCACGGCCGGGCGGTCGCTGGTGATGCTCATCGGACACTCCTCACGCGTCTGGCTCGGAGCGGGCTGGCTCCGGCGCCTGAAGTTTTCGACTGGTGATCGAAAACTGTGTCCATCGTAACACCGGGCCGATCTGCGCCATTCCCGTCGGCAATTCGAGTAGTCGACTACTCGTTACCCCGGCGCGCCTGAAACCTAGCGTCATCGATGTACCCACACATCCGTCCGGGTCGGGTCGACATCGGCGAGCCGAACCCGGGGGCCGTAAAGCAGATTGCGAGCAGCGCGATGACCGTTTCACCGTTCGACGCACAACCCACCTCGCCGCGTCCCGCCGGCCCACTGGGGGCAGCACCCGGCGCGAGCCGGCGCGCGGAGGCCGCCGCACAGCGCCGGGAGGCCGCACTCGCCCGCCTCGCCGCGCGACGGATGCCGCTGCCCGGTCAGCCCGGGGCGCCCACATCCGCGCCGCCGACCCACGGGCACCCGGCCACCGTGCGCCGGCCCCTCGACGACCCCCGCGCGCGCGGCCACATGCACCTGGTCACTCCTGTCGCCACCACCCGCCCCGGCCCGCCGGCACCGGCGCGGCCGGCGCCTGCTTTCGGCGGCGCCCGCCCGGCACAGCCCCCGGCAGCCGAGGCATCGTCGCCAGTGGTGCGTCGCCGCCCCGGACTCACCGATCGCGAGATCCAGGTGCTGCGGACATGGTTGCTCACCGATTCGAAGATCGCCGTCGCCGAGGAACTGACGATCTCGATCGGCACCGTCAACACCCACCTGACCCGAATCCGCGCCAAGTACACGGCTGTCGACCGGACCGCTCGGACCAAGGCCGCACTCGCCGCGCGCGCCATCCAGGACGGGATCATGTCGCTCGACGAATTGTGAGCGCAGCGGCGGTGTGGCGCACCGCGGCGGCCCGAGGATCGTGGCCGGTCACCCTACAATCGACGCCATGCCGACGCCCCCGCCGAGTTCGCCCGCAGCCGCCGGGACATCGGACGTGGAGGTCGAGACGCTGACCGCCGTGTTCCAGGTGCGGGAGATGACCGCGGATACGGACCCGGTGCTGTGTGTGCTTCTCGGACACGACGCCGACGGACCGTGGGCGCTGCCCGGTGGCGCCGTGGCGGCCGACGCGACGCTGGAGACCAGCGCGCGACGGGCCGTCGCCGATTCGGTCGCGATCGCGAACATCGCCCATCTCGAACAGTTGGCCGTGTTCTCCGATCCACACCGGCTCCCGGGCACCCGCACCATCGCGTCGACCTACCTGGCGCTGGTCCCCAGCGATGTGCCGACCGAACTACCGCACGCCAGCGCATGGCATCCGGTCGACGCCCTGCCCACCCTGGCATTCGACCACGCAGAGATCGTCGAGGCCGCGCGGCATCGGCTCGCAGCGAAGCTGTCCTACACCAACATCGCGTTCGCACTCGCCCCGAGCCGATTCCCCATGTCCCAACTGTCGGAGATCTATTGCGCAGCATTGGGTTACGCGGTCGACACGACCAATCTGTTGCGCATCCTGAGTCGCCGGGCCGTCGTGGTCGCCACCGGCACCGTCGGCAAGACCGGCCGATCCGGGGGCCGTCCGCCGGCGCTGTACGCGTTCGCCGACACACAACTCCGCGTGACCGACGAGTTCGCGACCCTGCGGCCGCCGATGTGACCGTGGTTCAGGCGGTGAGGACCTCGGCGAGGGTGTCGGTGACGGCGATCGTGTGCTCGCTGTGCGCGGTGCGGGAACCGTCGGCCGACCGGATCGTCCAGCCGTCCGGGTCGTAGACGATGTCCGAGGTGCTGTGCGCCAGCCACGGTTCCAGCGCCAGGGTCAGACCGGGCCGCAACCGCATGCCGGTCCCCCGATGCCCCTGGTTGGACACGTGCGGATCCTCGTGCATCGTCCGACCCAGGCCATGCCCGCCGAACATGGTGTTGACCGGGAAGCCCCGCTCGGTGCAGATCGCGCCGATCGCGGCCGAGATGTCGCCGAGCCGATTGCCGGGTCGCGCGGCATCGATGCCGGCGGCCAACGCCAGCCGCGTCGTCTCGACCAGGAAGGCGTCGTCGTCGCGCGCGGAACCGACGATCACCGTTCGGGCCGAGTCGGCGACCCACCCATCGATCGCCACGGCGATGTCCATACTCAGCACGTCCCCGTCGGCAAGCACCTCGTCGTGCGGAAGGCCATGCAGCACAGCGTCGTTGAGGGACAGGCAGATCACGTTCCGGAACGGCCCACGGCCGAAGGACGGCGCGTAGTCCCAGTAGCACGACACCGCCCCGCGTCGCTCGATCAGCTCGCGTGCCCGCATCTCGAGGTCGAGCAGGTTGACGCCCGGCTCGGCGCGCGCCGACAGGTCGTCGAGGAGTTCGGCGATGAATCGTCCGGTCACCCGCATGGCAGCAACCTCGTCGCGACTCTTCAGTTCGATCACGATGCCCTTTCCGCTGTGGCGGTATTTAAATACCGCATTCCGCCTCACGGTACGCGACGGAACCGGTATTTTCATACCGGTCCGGGTTAGGGTTGGTGCATGGTGCGTGCCCCGTTGACTCCCGAACAGATCGCCGCCGGCCGACGACTCGGCGGTGTGCTGCGGGAATGCCGTGCCGACCGGACGGTCGCCGACGTCGCCGACCGCGCGGGGATCTCGCCGGAGACGTTGCGCAAGATCGAGAGCGGCAGGTTGCTGACGCCGTCGTTCGCGACGGTCGTCGCGTTGGCCCGATCGCTCGAGGTGCCGGTCGAGATGCTCGCCGACGTCGTCGTCGGCAGCCCGGTCGAGACCGGCTGAGCAGGTCTCGACTGCGGAGGTGCCGGTCAGCCGGCCGCGGCCGGTTCGTGCATCTCGTCGAGGTCACCGACCCCCAGATCGGCGGTGCGCGACGCCAGCGCCGCACCCAGATAGAACAGGGCCGCGGCCAGCGGGGCGCAGACGAACAGGACCCAGCCGCCACCGAACCCGCCGCGTACGGCTCCGTCGAGCCAGAGGTCCGGGACGACGTAGAAGGTCGATCCCACCGGCATCGCCCGCGGATCGTCGAATCGCCAGTCGGCCATCCAGGTGCCGGCGACGGCCGCCACGATCGAGCCGGCCACCGTCGCCACCGCGACGACGACGAATCCGACCGGCCCGCGCCAGGCACGACATGCGATCCAGCCGATGAGCACCGCGATGATGCCGTACCCGAACAACAGCAGCGCGAAGGTGCCGACCGCCGCGAACTCCGAACCGAAGGCGGTGGCGGGCACGATCGCCGAGTCCGCGGACACGACCCGGCCGGTCAAGGCCGGCGTCACCACTGCCCACAGCACCCCGACGACGACGCCGAGCAGGACGATCGCGCCAGCCACCGCGGCCAGCGCGGCGACCGGTCGGTCGACCGAGTGCCGCCGCGAGGTGGCCGCGACCGGCTCGTCGGGGATGACCGGCGCGCTCGGCGCCGGGTCGCTCACCGTTGTCCCAGTTCGGTCGAGTCGACCGTTCCATGACGCGAACAGCGCGCACCCCAGCCGTCGGGGCGCACCTGCACCACCATCCGCCGGCCGCACTGGCCGCAGAACCGCGGCGGTTCGAGGCCCATCCGAGCCGCGGTCGGGACGGCGTCGGCCGCCTGGAGTTCGAGTTCCAGGCCGGTGTAGACGCCGAACCGGCACGGCTGGGCGAGCGGGCCGGGGATCTCGGGCGCGACGGCTGACGAGGCCAGGGCGGGCGCGGGGTCCGGTGTCGTCGACATGGTCACGTGTTCGAGCCTAGAGGCTGTCGTTGAGTGCCTTGATCGGCATCGACAGATCGGTCAGCAGATCGAGGTCCTGCTCGGCCGGACGCCCCAGGGTGGTCAGGTAGTTGCCGACGATGACCGCGTTGATCCCGCCGAGGATGCCCTGCTTGGCACCGAGGTCGCCGAGGGTGATCTCTCGGCCACCGGCGAAACGCAGGATCGTGCGGGGCAGAGCGAGCCGGAACGCCGCGACCGACTTGAGTGCCTCGGACGCCGGCAGGACATCGAGATCACCGAACGGGGTGCCCGGCCGCGGGTTCAGGAAGTTCAGCGGGACCTCGTCGGGTTCGAGGGACGCGAGGTCGGCGGCGAACTCGGCGCGCTGTTCGAGGCTCTCCCCCATGCCGAGGATGCCGCCGCAGCACACCTCCATGCCGGCGTCGCGAACCATCCGCAGCGTGTCCCATCGCTCCTCCCACGTGTGCGTGGTGACGACGTTCGGGAAGTGGCTGCGCGCGGTCTCCAGGTTGTGGTTGTAGCGATGCACACCCATGTCCTTGAGCTGGTCGACCTGCTCCTGGGTGAGCATGCCGAGGCTGCAGGCGATCTGGATGTCGACCTCGTTGCGGATCGCTTCGATGCCGGCGGCGACCTGGCTGAGCAGTCGCTTGTCCGGGCCGCGGACGGCCGCGACGATGCAGAACTCGGTGGCGCCGGTCTTGGCGGTCTGCTTGGCCGCTTCCACCAGTGACGGGATGTCGATCCAGGCGCTGCGCACCGGCGATTCGAACAGCCCCGACTGCGAACAGAAGTGGCAGTCCTCGGGGCAGCCGCCGGTCTTCAACGAGATGATGCCCTCGACCTCCACCTCGGGACCGCACCACCGCATCCGGACGTCGTGGGCGAGTTCGAGCAACTCGGGAAGCCGGTCGTCGGGCAGGCGCAGCACCTGCAGGACCTGCTCGCGGTCGAGCGCTTCACCCTGCTCGAGCACCTGTCTGCGGGCGACGGCGAGGATGTCGTCGGCGGTCTGCGACTGCGCGGAGCCGGGGGCGACGGGGGCCTGGGTCACGGGAGAACTCCTTCTGTGGACTGTCGGTTCGGTGACGTGGAGGGTGCTGTGGGCGCAAAAGTGGGTTCCGTCGGCGCGGATCGGGGTTCCGTCGGCGAGAAAGTGGGTTCTGTCGGCGCGAAAGCGGGTTCTGTCGGCGCGAATCGGGGTTCCGTCGGCGGGCCGGCGGGGGCGAGTTCGCGCAGCAGCCAGGTGCGATCGATCCAGCCGGGGGCGCCGCGGCGGAACTCGGACGGCTCCAGACCGCCGGCTCCCGCCGGGATCGTCCCGACGATCGGCACACCGGTCAGCCGCGGTAGGTCGTCGCGGTTGCAGCGCATCGCGAGGTCGGGGTCGGTCGGCCAGGACCCGATGATCAGGCCGGCCGGGCGCAGGCCGTGGGCACGGACGGCGCGGGTGGTCAGCTCGGCGTGATTGAGCGCACCGAGTCCGGCCGGGACCACGACGACGATCGGGGCATCGACAGCGTCGGCGACGTCGAGCAGGGTGAGGTCGGCGGCCAGGCGGACCAGCACCCCGCCGGCACCCTCGACGAGGGTCACGTCGTGAGTCGCCGCGAGCCCTGTGATCGCGTCCGATGCGGTGTCGAGGTCCAGCGCCGACAGTCCGGCCAGTCGGGCGGCGGTTTCCGGGGCGAGGGGGTCGGGATAGCGGACGCATTCGGCGGTGGCGACCGGCCCCGCAAGGTCGTCGATGACGGCGAGGTCGCCCGGTTCGCCGGGCCCGATCCCGGTCTGGGCCGGCTTGCACACCGCGGGCGAGCACCCGGCGGCGCGGGCGGCGACGACCAGCGCCGCGGTGACGATCGTCTTGCCGACATCGGTCGAGGTACCGGCGACCGCGATGACGCGGCCGGGTGCCGTCATCGGGCGCCCACCGCGGTCAGCGCCTCGTTGACGACGTCTGCGACATGGTCGATGACGTCGAGTTCGAGGTCGGCGCGCACGGTCAGACGCAGCCGCGAGGTGCCGGCGGGAACCGAGGGCGGCCGGAAGCAGCCCACCAGCACACCACGGTCGCGACAGTGCGCCGCAGCCGCGACGGCCGCTCGCGGGTCGCCGACGATCAACGAGATGACCGCGGCCGACGGCATCGGCGCGCCGACGGCTTCCGCGAGGCGGGCGGCGTTGCCACGCAGGCGTTCGGGCAGCGATGGATCGGCACCCAGCACGCGCAGCGCGGCGTGTGCGGCACCCACCGCTGCCGGGTTCAGTCCGGTGTCGAAAATGAAGGTGCGGGCCCGGTCGATCAGATGCGACCGCAGCAGCTCGGGGCCGAGCACCACGCCGCCCTGGGCGCCGAACGACTTCGACAGGACCGTCGTCATCACCAGGTCGGGGGCCCCGGACAGGCCGAGTTCGGCGATCAGTCCCCGCCCACCGGGGCCGCGGACGCCGACAGCGTGGGCCTCGTCGACGAGCAGCGCGGCGCCGCCGTCACGAGCGGCGGCGTACAGCTCCGCCACCGGCGCCGGTTCGCCGTCGATGCTGTAGACGGAGTCGGTCACCACCAGTGCCCGTGCCTCCGTGCGCGCTTGCAGGGCATCGCGCACGGCCGCGTGGTCGCCGCGGTCCACGACCACCACCCGCGCCCGAGACAGACGGCACCCGTCGATCAGGGACGCATGGGTTCCGGTGTCGCTGACGATGAGATCGCCGCGTCCGACGAGCGCGGTGATCGCGCCGATGTTGGCGAGGTAGCCCGAGGAGAATGCGAGCGCCGCGGGGAATCCGAGGAAGCCGGCGAGGTCTTCCTCGAGGTCGACGTGTGCGGCGGTGGTACCGACGACGAGTCGAGACGCCGTCGACCCGGCACCCCAGGTGTCCAGTGCGGCGTGGCCGCCCGCGACGACGTCGGGGTGTGTGGACAGCCCCAGGTAGTCGTTGGATGCCAGGTTGATCATCGGCTGCTCGGCGCGGCGGACGACCGGGTCGCGGTGCAGTCCGGCGGTTTTCACCCGCTCGGCCTCCTCGGCGAGCCAACCCAGCGCGTCCTCGCGGGCGGCGGCGGTGTCGAGCAGTTCCGACAGCACGGAATCGGTGGTCGTCATCGTGCACCTTCCACGGCGAGGTCGGCGGACAGGCAGGCGTCGACGGCGGCGCGCACGCCACGGCAGATGGTGGCGATGTCGTCGTCGGTGCAGACGAACGGCGGCATCACGTAGACGTTGTCGCGGAACGGCCGCAGCCACACCCCGGCATCCACGGCCGCCGACGTCGCGGCGCCCATGTCGACCGGCCGGTCGAGCTGCACCACGCCGATGGCGCCGAGGACGCGGACGTCGACGACCCCACGCTTGCCCGCGAGGTCACCGAGACCGTCGTTCAGGCCGCGTTCGATCGCGCGGACACGCTCCCGCCAGTCCGACGACAGCAGAAGTTCGATCGCGGCGACGGCGACCGCGCAGGCGAGCGGGTTCGCCATGAAGGTCGGGCCGTGGGCGAGTCCGCCGGCCTCGCCGTGGCTGATCGTCTCCGCGATCTCGGTGGTGCACAGGGTGGCGGCGAGGGTGAGGTAGCCGCCGGTGAGCGCCTTGCCGAGGCACATGATGTCCGGGGTGACCCCGACGTGGTCGGCGGCGAACAGCTCCCCGGTGCGCCCGAACCCGGTGGCGATCTCGTCGAAGATCAGCAGCACTCCGGCGCGGTCGCAGATGCGCCGCAGCTCGGCGAGGTAGCGCGGGTCGTGGAACCGCATGCCGCCCGCACCCTGCACGACGGGTTCGACGATGACCGCGGCGAGCCGGTCGCGGTGTTCGGCGACGGCCGCCTCGAGCACCGCGACGTAGTCGGCGTCGAACCGGGCGGGTGGCGGTGGGACGAACACCTGGTCGGTCAGGACGTCGGTCCACATCGAGTGCATGCCGCCCTCGGGGTCGCACACGCTCATCGGGGTGAAAGTGTCGCCGTGGTAGCCGCCGCGCCACGTCAGCAGTCGGGTGCGCCGTGTCTCGCCGCGGCTGCGCCAGTACTGCAGCGCCATCTTGACCGCGACCTCGACCGAGACCGAGCCGGAGTCGCAGAAGAACACCTTCTGCAGGGCGTCGGGGGTGATCGACACGAGCAGTTGGGCCAGCCGCGCCGCCGGTTCGTGGGTGAGGCCGCCGAACATGACGTGCGACATCGACGCCGACTGCTCGACCAGTGCGGCGTCGAGCACCGGGTGCCGATACCCGTGGATGGCGGCCCACCAGGAACTCATCCCGTCGACGACGCTCCGGCCGTCGGCGAGCTCGATGCGGACGCCACGCGCACCGCGCACCACCAGCGGCGCCACCGGCGCCGGCATCGCCCCGTACGGATGCCAGATGTGCTCGGCATCGATACGGCTGATGGTGGGCTGGTCCACGCCTGATCGTCCTCACGGTGTCGCGATCCGCGCCGTCGGCGCGGTCTCGGGCGGTGGTCCTGGACGGTGTCCAGGACGCGATGTCCTGAACACTGTACAGGCATTTTCCTGAACGCTGTACAGGCCGCCTACGCTGGGCGGGTGAGCAACAGCCGAGTCGATGTCCTCCGCGCGGCCCGCGACATCCTCGCCGAGCACAGCCTGGCCGACCTGTCGATGCGGCGGCTCGCCGCGGACCTCGGGGTCCGACCCAATGCGCTGTACTGGCACTTCCCCAACAAGCAGACCCTGTTGGCCGCGTTGTCCGACGACATCCTCGAACAGATACCCGACGCACCAACCCACCTGCCGTGGGACGACCGCCTGGCCCACCTCGCCATCGGGCTGCGCACGGCGTTGCTCGAGGTCCCCGACAGCGCCGAGGTCGTCTCGTCCAGCTGGGCCAGCGGGCTGTCGGCGAAGACGATCGTGACGCAGCTGGCGGCAACGGCCCGCGACGGCGGTCTGAGTGAGCGCGATGCCCACGCGGTGGCGACCGCCGTATGTCAGCTCGCGATCGGACTGACGATCGAGGAGCAGACGCGCGCGCAGATGGAGCGCCTGCAGGTGACCGGGCCGTCCGGACGTGACTTCACCGGCGAGTTCGGCGACGGTCTCGGCGTGATCCTCGACGGCGCACGCCTACGCGCGGATCGCTCCGCCGTCACCTCGGCCGACGTCGAGAGCTCGGCCGAAGTCAAGAGAACGTAAAGGTCAGGGGCGGGTGCGGCACACGGTGTGTCGCACCGGACCGAATCGGGATATCACAGCTTCGACCTGTAAATTGCTCTGCGTAAATCGCTCCGGGACGCCGAGCCGGCACCACGCCGGCTCTCCGAGCAGCAGACTCGAGCACCGGGACCCGAGCACACAAGAGCAGAGAGACGCCCCAGTCCGTGGCAGCCACCACCCCCACCACCGCCTCGACCCATCGGGCCCCGGCGGACAATGTGCCCGCGTACCGCACCGACCTCGACGGTCTGCGCGGGATCGCGATCGCGTTGGTCGCGTGCTTCCACGTCTGGTTCGGACGCGTCTCCGGCGGTGTGGACGTCTTCCTCGTCCTGTCGGGGTACTTCTTCGTCGGGTCGTTGCTGCGGCACGCGATCCACAGCCAGGCCACCCACGTCACGCTGCGCGACACCATCAATCCGTGGCCACGGCTCAAGCGGCTGCTGCGACGACTGATCCCGGCCCTGTTCACGGTGCTGATCGCGGTCGCGATCCTGACCGTCATCGTGATCCCACAGACCCGGTGGGTGAGCATCGGCCGCGAGCTGATCGCCAGCGCGCTGTACTACCAGAACTGGCATCTGGCCTTCAATTCGCAGGACTACCTGGCGGCGAGCTCCGCCAACAGCCCGTTGCAACACATCTGGTCGATGTCGGTGCAGGGACAGTTCTTCGTTCTCACCCTGGTTGTCGCGCTCGCGTTCGCCGCGGTCATCAAACTCGTCGCGCGATTCATCGCCCCGGTGGCCGACCCTCGGGTCATCCGAATCCTGGTCGGCCTGGCCGTCCTCGCGGTGGCACTCGTCTCGTTCTACTGGGCGCACATGCGGATGGGCGTCAATCAGCAGTTCAACTACTACGACACCTTCTCGCGTCTCTGGGAGCCGCTCGCCGGTGGACTGCTGGCCATCTGGCTGCCGAGCTGGCGGGTGCCGCGCTGGCTGCGCACCGTCACCGCGGTCGTCGCACTCGCGTTGATCGTCACGTGCGGCTGGTGGATCGACGGCGTCAACGCGTATCCCGGCCCGTGGGCGCTGGTGCCGGTGGGTTCGACCCTGCTCATCATCTGGGCCGGGGCCACCGCGCTGGAACGACCGCGTGCCGGAACACCCGCGCCACAGGGATTACCACCGGTCAACCGGATGCTGGCGAGTCGCTGGCCGGTGTGGCTGGGCACCATCGCCTACTCGCTGTACCTGTGGCACTGGCCCCTGCTCATCTTCTACCTCACCTGGCGGGAGAAGAATCACGCCAACTTCATCGAGGGTGTCGGGCTGCTCGCCCTCTCGGTGGGCCTCGCGTGGCTGACCAAACGCTACATCGAGGACCCGCTGCGCGGCGGCCGCTCGGAGCCCGCACACGCCCGCCGCGACGGCCGCAGGCAGTGGGTGACCTATACCTCGGTGGTGACGTCGATGCTGGTGGTCGGCACTCTGGTCACCGGTATCGGCATCAAGGTCTGGGATCACCGCGTGGCCACGATGGTCGTCGACACCAAGAACCTCGATCCGCGGACCTACCCCGGCGCACGTGCCCTGCTCGAGGGCTGGCCGGTCCCCGCCGTCGACCCGCAACCGTCGCCGCTGATGGTCACGCAGGACTTCCCGGAGACCTCCACCGACGGGTACATGAGTGACTTCGAGGACCCGAGGATTCATGTCGGCGTCTACGGCGACCCGACCGCGACCAGGACGATCGCGTTGATCGGCGGCTCCCACGCCGAGATGTGGATCTCGGCACTGGACCTGCTCGGCCAGCGCAACAACTTCAAGGTCACCACGTACCTGAAGATGGGTTGTCCGATGTCCACCGAGCTGGTCCCCAAACAGGACGGTGTCCCCTACCCCGAGTGCCATGACTGGGTGATGCGCGTCATGGACAAGGTGATCGCCGACGACCCCGACGCGGTCTTCACCAATGCCACGCGGCCCCGCGACTACCAGCCCGGCGACTGGGTGCCGCCCTCCTATCCGCCGATCTTCGACGAGTTCATCGGCGCCGGCATCGAGGTGTTCGGCATCCGGGACACGCCGTGGCCGCACAACGCACAAGGTCTGATCGACACGCCCACCTGTCTGGCCGACGGCGGCTCGGCCACCAGCTGCGCGACTCGTCGAGCGGTGGCGCTGGCACCGGAGAACCCCGCCGAGGAGCTTGCGGCCACCCGTCCGATGTTCCACGCCCTGGATCTGTCCGACGGCGTGTGCGACGCCGAGTTGTGTCCTGCCGTCGTCGGCAACATCGTGGTCTACAAGGACTGGCATCACCTCAGCGCCACCTATGTCCGCAGTTTGACCGACGAACTGGGCAGGCAGATGGCCGCCACCGCACCCTGGACCGGGCCGCCGGGGCCGTGACGGAAGTCGCCATACCACACCGCAACCCGATCTGTCCGAGATGAACAGGCGACCGTCGACCGCTAGTGTTTTCTCATGGAATCGCCGAAGGCCGAGTTCACCAGGTTCGCGGCCCCCGCTACCGGTGGATCGAGCGCATCCGACCCCGCGGAGATCGCCAACGTCCCCGCTCCGGTGGACTACACCCAGACGCCGGCAGACTCCACCCCGTTCATCGTGTGGCCCGGGAACGCATATCCGCTCGGGGCCACCTATGACGGTGTGGGAACGAACTTCTCACTGTTCTCCGAGATCGCCACGGCGGTCGACCTCTGCCTGATCGACAGCGCCGGCGTGGAGCAACGGATCCGCCTCGAAGAGGTCGACGGCTACTGCTGGCACTGCTACCTGCCCAACGTGGGACCCGGACAGTTCTACGGCTTCCGGGTGCACGGTCCCTACGACCCGTCGCAGGGGCTGCGGTGCGACCCGAGCAAACTGTTGCTCGACCCCTACGGCAAGGCGTTCCACGGGGCGTTCGACGGGGATGCCTCACTGTTCTCCTACGCGATGGCCACGCCCGCCGAGGAGCCCCCCGCCGAGAACGCGGCCGAGCCCGCCGACGACGGGTCCGCGACGCCCGAGGACGAGACTGCCGAACCGACGATCGGGACCGACGCGACCCCGGCAGCGAAAGCACCGGCCGCCGGCGACGACGAGGTCGTCGAGACCGACCGGGTGCGTGCGACGACCGGCGAGCCGGAACCGGCGGTGTCGAGTACGGCCACGCCCAGCGTGCCGATGGCGTCGGCGCACCCTTCCGACATGCCGCAACTCGACTCGCTCGGCCACACCATGGTGTCGGTGGTGATCAACCCGTACTTCGACTGGCAGAGTGACCGGGCCCCGCGTCACCCGTACCACCAGACCGTGATCTACGAGGCGCACGTCAAAGGCATGACGGCGACGCATCCCGATGTGCCCGAACACCTCCGCGGCACCTACGCCGGCCTGTGCCACCCGGTCATCATCGACCACCTCAAGTCCCTCGGTGTCACCGCGATCGAACTGATGCCGGTGCACCAGTTCATGCAGGACTTCGTCCTGCTCGACAAGGGGCTGCGAAACTACTGGGGTTACAACACCTTCGGGTTCCTCGCCCCTCATCTGGAGTACGCGTCGCAGCCCGAGCAGCCCGCCAGCGCGGTGACCGAGTTCAAGGCCATGGTGCGGGAGTTCCACCGCGCGGACATCGAGGTCATCCTCGACGTGGTCTACAACCACACCGCCGAGGGCAACCATCTGGGGCCGACGATCTCGTTCCGCGGGATCGACAACGCCGCCTACTACCGGCTGGTCGACGGCAATCCCGAGATGTACATGGACTACACCGGCACCGGCAACAGCCTCAACGGCCGCCACCCGCACACGCTGCAACTGATCATGGACTCGTTGCGGTACTGGGTCCTGGAGATGCACGTCGACGGATTCCGCTTCGACCTCGCGTCCACCCTGGCGCGCGAGCTGCACGATGTGGATCGGCTGTCGGCGTTCTTCGATCTCGTCCAACAGGATCCGGTGGTCAGTCAGGTCAAGCTCATCGCCGAACCCTGGGATGTCGGCGAGGGCGGCTATCAGGTCGGCAACTTCCCGCCGCTGTGGACCGAGTGGAACGGCAAGTACCGCGACACCGTCCGCGACTACTGGCGAGGCGAGCCGGCCACCCTGGGCGAGTTCGCCTCACGGCTGACCGGATCGTCGGACCTGTACGAGGCCACCGGACGACGCCCCCTCGCGAGTATCAACTTCGTCATCGCCCACGATGGGTTCACCCTGCGGGATCTGGTCTCCTACAACGAGAAACACAATCAGGCCAACGGCGAGGACAACCGCGACGGGGAGAGTCACAACCGGTCGTGGAACTGCGGGGTCGAGGGCGCAACCGACGACCCGGACATCCTGGAACTGCGGGCCCGGCAGCAACGCAACATCCTCGCGACGCTCTTCCTGTCCCAGGGCACCCCGATGCTCGCCCACGGCGACGAGTTCGGGCGCACGCAGCAGGGCAACAACAACGTCTACTGTCAGGACTCCGAGCTGGCGTGGATGGACTGGGCGCTGGCCGAGAAGAACTCCGACCTCCTCGAGTTCACCCGCAAGGCGATCGCGCTGCGGACCGGTCATCCGGTGTTCCGGCGACGACGGTTCTTTGCGGGCAAACCGATCCGCTGGGGCGATCAGGCCCTCGACATCGTGTGGCTCACCCCGGCCGGTCAGGAGATGACCTCGGAGGACTGGGACAGCGGGTTCGGCCGCAGTCTCGCGGTCTACTTCAACGGTTATGGCATCGGCGAGCCCGACGAGCGCGGCGAGAAGATCGTCGATGACAGCTTCATCGTCTGTTTCAACGCCCATGACGGCGACATCGACTTCCGGCTCCCGTCGGCGTCGTGGGGCGCGGAATGGATCGGCGAACTCGACACCACCGACCCCACCGGCAGCACGGACCTGACCGCCACCGCCGAGGAGACCGTGACCGTCGGCGGGCGATCGGTGCTGGTGCTGCGCCGGACGGCGTGAGCCGCCACCGATGACCACCGACCGCTCGACCGCCACCGGCGGGTCACGTGAACCCGTCGCGACCTATCGCATCCAGCTGACCCCGGACTTCGGCTTCATCGAGGTGATCGGCATCCTCGACCATCTCGTCGACCTCGGGGTGAGCCATCTCTACCTCTCCCCCATCGGCCGCGCGACGGCCGGCTCGATGCACGGCTACGACTGGGTGCCGCCGCCGGGTGTCGCCCCGGCACTCGGCGGATTGTCCGGACTGCGCGAACTCCGTAGCGCTGCAACCACTCTCGGCCTGGGCCTGATCATCGACATCGTGCCGAACCACACCGGGGTCGCCGATGTGGCGCAGAACCCGTGGTTCAGCGACCTGCTCCGCTACGGTCCGGCGTCGCGCTACGCCGGCTTCTTCGACGTCGACTTCTCCACCGCGAACGGCTCCGACGGCAAGATCGCGCTCCCCGTCCTCGCCGCCGACGGCGACCTGTCCCCACTCGTGGTCGAGGACGGGCACCTGCGCTACTACGACCACGTCTTCCCCACCGCGCCCGGCAGCACCGCCGCGGGCGACCCGCTCGAGGTCCATGACCGTCAGCACTACCGCCTGGTGCCGTGGAACAGCGGGCTGATCGGCTACCGGCGGTTCTTCACCGTCAACGAGCTCGCGGGCCTCCGCCAGGAGGAGCCCGCGGTGTACGAGGCGACCCACCGGTGGCTCCTCGACCTCATCGACGAGGACCTGATCGACGGTGTGCGGGTGGACCATCCGGACGGCCTGTGGGATCCGCAGTCGTACCTGCGGCGACTGCGTGGCGACATCGGCGAACACCGCCTGCTCTACATCGAGAAGATCCTCGCCCCGGACGAACCACTGGAGCCCACTCTGCCCGTCGACGGCACCACGGGCTACGACCAGATGCGGGTCATCGACGCGGTGTTCACCGCACCGACCGGTGTCATCGAGCTCGGCGAGATCCACGAACGGATCACCGGAGTGCCCGGCGATGGGGCGTGGTTGCATCGCACCGAACGCGACCGCAAGCTGACCACGCTGCGCTCGATGTTCCCGACCGAGCACCGCCGCCTGGTGCGAGCCGTCACCCATTCGGATCCGTCCGCCGACGCCGAGGCGATCGAGGAAGCGACCGCCGAACTCATCGCCGACCTGGGGGTGTATCGCGCCGACTACCCGGCGCTGCGTCCACGACTCGAACGGATCGCATCCGAGATCACCGCCCGCACAGCCCGTCTCGAACCGGCCATGGAGCTCGTCGTGCGCGCCACGGCGAGTCCCGGCGCGGCGACGTCGCGATTGGCCCAGACGTGTGGGGCGGTCACCGCGAAGAGTGTCGAGGACAGCCTCTTCTATCGCACGGCCCGCCTGGTGTCGGCCCAGGAGGTGGGCGGCGACCCGGCCGACCCGACGATGGGTCTACGGGAGTTCCACGCGCACAACGTCCACCGTGCGCGCGAGTGGCCGTGGGCGATGACCGCCACCTCGACACACGACACCAAACGCGGCGAGGATGTGCGTGCGCGCATCGCCGTGCTGACCCAGGTGCCCGAACGCTGGTCGATGATGGTCGACACGATCTGGCGGTCCACCCCGCCACCGGACGACCTGACCGGATACTTCCTGCTGCAGAACATCATCGGCGTGTGGCCGACCGACGGCCCGGTCGACGACATCCTGCGTACCCGCATCACCGAGTATGCGACGAAGGCCGTCCGAGAAGCCGGGCTGCGGACCACGTGGACCGAGGTCGACGACGACTTCGAAGCCGCACTCTCGGACTGGATAGCGGCGATCACGTCCGGGCCCGCCGCGGAGGCCATCTCCGGACTGGTGGCCGAGATCGCCCCCAGCTGGCGGTCGGAAGCGCTGGGCCGCAAGATGATCGCATTGCTGGGGCCGGGCGTGGGCGATGTCTACCAGGGCACCCAGTGGTGGGAAGACTCACTGGTCGACCCGGACAACCGACGACCAGTGGATCACACGCAGTCCATGGACCACCCGAAGACCCAGCTCGTTCGGACCGCCCTACGGGTGCGCGCCGAGCACGCCGAGGCCTTCCGCGCCGGCAGCGGCTATCTGCCTCTGCTCGCCGAGGGCCGGGGAGCCGATCACGTCATCGCATTCGCCCGGACCGCCGGCGACGACCCGCGCGTCGTCGTGGTCGCGACCCGCTTCACCCATGCGCTCTCCGAGCACGACCGGGCGTCGACCACCGTCCCCCTCCCCGCGGGTCGGTGGCGCGACCAACTCGCCCCCGGGTCCGACGGCGAAAAGTTCCGGGAGGCAACGGTATCGCTCGCCGACCTGGCCACCTGGCACGGTCTGGCCCTGCTGACCCCGGCCGACTGAGCCCCACAGCTCCCACGACCGGCTGCTCGAGACCTACCGAGAGAGTCGAGACGCTCAGCGTCAGCCCGCCGGTGCAGGCGCCGGGGCCGGTTGCGGCGCCGGTGCGGGTGCGGGTTGCGCGGCGCCACCACCCTGTTCCGGCCCGATCCCGGCTTGCGCACCGCTGAGCTCCGACACCAGCCACTGTCCGTCTTCTTTGCGCAGATCGAGCCACATCAACATCAGGCTCTGGCCACCGTCCGGCGCGAGCGTGCTCGTTCCGCTGACCTCCATCAGCACGGCGGTGCGCGCGGTATCGGTGTCGAAGGTCTCCACCGACACCGACTTCACCGCCGACTCGGCATCCTGCAGATTGAGCTGCTGCACTGCTTCGGCGGTATCGGACTGCTGCTGTTCGAGGTGTTGGCGGAACTCGCCGGTCGACAACGGACCCAGCAGCTCCTTCATGCTGCCGACCCCGTCCTTGGTCATCGTGCTCACCAACTTGGTGACGAATTCCTCGGAGGCGGCCTTGCTGCCGTCGAACGCGTCGAGCCGTTGGCGCTCCTGGTAATACCCCCACCCGAGCAACGCGACGCCGACGACAGCAACGATCGCGACCACCGCGACGGCGACCTTCGCCAGGCCTGCGCTGGTGAACGTCAGCGAGAACTGACGCGGTCCTGACGATGGGATCTTCCCGGGCCCGTCGGTCTGCGTCGTGGTCTCATCGCTGTCACGGTCGGTCGACGGCCGCGCCGACGACCCACCCGACTTGCGCGCGGCCTTCGTCCGCGGGCGCGGGGTGGCCTCGGCTGTGGGGGTCTCGTCGCCCTCGGTCTCGACGGAGTCGGTCTCTGCGGAGTCGTCGGTCGGCTTGTCCTGCTCGGTCATTCCTACTCTTCACATCACTTGTCGAGCGGCACGGTCCGCGCGTTCGGGTCGAAACCGGGAGGCGGACCGGCGGTGTCGTCACCGGGCGGCCGTGGCGCGTTGGCCGATCCCCGGATCTGCTGTTGCGGATCCTCAGTGACACAGTACAGATTCGTCGGGACGGTGAGTTCCAGGATCTTGGTCGGCCGGACCGGCGTGACCGCGTAGTTGCAGTGCGGCCGCGGATACACCGATCCGAATGCCCACCACGCACCGTCGTGGAACATCGAGAGGCTCTTGACGCTCGCGTCACGAATCGACGGCAGCAGATTGGCGATAGCGGGCGCCCGGAGTGCACCCTGGCGCGCGATGTCGACGAGCTGGCCCACCACGTCGGTGACCGGATCCCGGATCTGGTTGAGCGAACCGGTCAGACTCGTCAGCTGGGTCGGCCCCCGGTCGAGTAGCGTCCGCAGCTCCTGATCGGCGGCGACCGCGGCGTTGACGATCGTGCTCAGCGAATCGACGGTCGTCCCGAGATCGGGCTGGATCTGGGCGGTCGTCTGCAGGATCGTGCCGGTGTTCTCGATCAGTTCCGTGGTCTCCGGCAGCACCCGCGCGAGGTCGGCGAAAATGGTTCCGCCGGAGACGAACAGCGATTCCAGGACGTTGTCACCGCCGTCCGCGCCGAGCCCGACCTCCAGGTTGTCGATCGCCGACCGGAGCTTCACCGGGTCGATCTGGTCGACGACGTCCAACGTCGCCTCCAGTGTGCCCGGGAACGGCGCGGTGACCCGAGTCTGATTCATGTTGATCTCGTCGCCGTTGGTGAAGTACGGACCGTCGGCGGTCGCGGGCTGGAAGTCGACGTACTGTTCACCCGCGGCGGACAGCCCGAGGGCGGCGACCACGGCGTTGCGGTTGATCTTCACGTCCTCGGACACCGTGACGGTGACGTCGACGGAGTCCGGTTGGACCTGGATGTCCTCCACGTCGCCGATGCGGTCGCCACGCAACGTGACGCCCGAAGTCTCCTGCAGACCACCGGAGTTCGGGAAGTGCACGGTGAGCTGATAGGTGCCCCGGAACGGGTCCCAGCGCAGCGCACCGAACGACAGATACGCCAGGCCGACCAGCATCACCAGGATCAACCCGAGGTTGCCGAACAGCACCGCATGCTTGCGCAGCCACATGATCGGACCTCCCGACGCGCTCATCCGCAGCACCCCTGTGTTCCGTTGAGCCGCGCCAGGAGTCGGGTGAGCGTCTGCTGCAACGCCTCCGAAGCAGAGTCCACGTCATCGAGTTCGGGCAGCCGGGTCGCGGAGTCGAACCCGACACCCGGGTTGAGGTAGTACACCTTCGACGACAACGCGGCCGCGCTGCCCGGAGTCGCCTTCACCCACTTCGGCGTCAGTTCGGCGAGATTGTCCGCCAACGGCCCCAACGTGACCGCCCCTTCCCGCAGCCCGTCGAGGGCGGTCTCGAGATGAGCCAGCAGTTCGACGAGGTTGTCCGAATCGGACTCGAGGAAGTCGTTCGTCGCCGCGGTCACCTGGTTCGTCTTGTCGAGTGTGGTGAGGATCTGTCCGATCTGGCTGTTCACCGCATTCACCGCCGGTGCGAGCTTGTTGATCGACGCCATGATCTGGGCGCGGCCATCCGCGAGCTGACCGGTCAGCACGCTCGTCACGCGCATCGACTCGTCGACCCGCGCCGCGTTCTCGTTGAACTTGGTGATCGCAGTGGTGAGGCCCTCGATCGACCCGGACAACGCGTCCGGGTTCGGCGAGACCGCCTTGCTCAGCTCGGTCAGGATCACCGTGAGCGAGTTGAGCGATCCGCTGTCGACGACCCCGGCGGTGCTGACGAGGAGGTCTTCGACCGTCGCCGCCGCCGAGGTCTCCCCTCCCAGCTCGTCACCGTCGGCAAGGTAGCCTTCCGGCTCGCCGGGTGGCGGGAGCAGCGCGACGAACACGTCACCGAGCGGCGTGGCCTGGCGCAGTTCGGCGCCCGTGCCGACCGGCAGCTGGGTGGCGTTGCCGACCTGCATGGTGACCACCGCGGTGTAGTCCTCGGCGACGATGTCGGACACCTGGCCGACGTCCATACCGTTGAGTTTCACCTTGGCGCGGGTGGGCAGGTTGAGGGCGTTCTCGAAGGTCGCGGTGATGTCGATGGAGTCGCCGATACCACCGGGCGCGGGCAGCGGGATCTGCTCCACGGTGAGGCCGGGCACCACCCCGCACCCGGACATCGCGAGGACCGCGGCCGCCGTCAGCGTGACCACCCCGCGTCGACCCAGTCGCCGGGGATTACGCGGTTCGCCGACGACCTGGAAGGGCCGTACTCCGTCGCGGGTCATTTCGCCAGCTCCAGCATCGCCGAGAACACTCCGAGGTCCGGACCGAAGCCCTCGAGCCGCCCCGTTCGGCAGCCGTTCTCCTGCAGGTTGATCGCCTGGCAGAACGTCGACAGCAGTTCGGTGTCGACGAGCGACTTGTCGAGGAGTACCTGCGCACGCCAGGCCCCCTGTTCCGGCGACACCGAGTTGCTCAGGTTCTGGAACAGCAGCGGACCGAGGTCGATGGTCTCGACCACCTGACGGGAGAAATCGCTGAGGTTGGCCGCGAGCGCAGCCAACCGGCCGGTGGACGAGCTGATCGCACCAGAGTTGTTCTGCAGGAAGACCGTGGTGTTCTGCAGTGCGACGTTGAGATCGCCGAGCACGGCCTGCAAACCGGGCGCCTGGGACTGCAGCATCTGGGACACGTCGTTGATGGAGTTGGAGAAGGCCGTCATCTTCGGGTAGTTGGCGACCAGCGTCGACGTGAGATCCTGCACCGTGCGGATGATGTCGACGAGCGCGTCGCCGTTGCCGGAGGCCACCTCGGCGGCCTGGCCCAGTTCGTCCAGCGCGAGCCGCATCCGTTCGCCGTTGCCGCTGGTGATCCCGGCGGTGATGTCGATCATGTCCGCGATCGGTCCCTCACCCGGGCCGTCCCCCGACAGCGACACCATCAATCGGTCGATGGAGTCGAACAGTTCGCCGACCGACACCGGACTCTTCGTCTCCTCGATCACGCCGCCGTCGACGAGTTCGGGCCCCTCGGTGTAGGCGGGGGTGAGCTCGATGTGGCGGGTCGTGACGATCGAGGTGTTGACGATGGCCGCGGTGGCGTCTGCGGGCACCGGCACGTCCTCGTCGACGGTGAACGTGACCTTGACCCGACCGCCCTGCTGTTGCACGGAGGTCACCTGGCCCACGGGCATGCCGAGCACGGCGATGTCGTTGCCCTCGTACAGGCCTGAGACGTCGTCGAAGTAGGCGGTCGCCTCGATGGCCCAGCCGAACGCGGAGGTCCACGACGCCGGGATGAGCGAGCATCCTGAGATACCGAAGACGGCGAACAGCGACACCGCCGTGAGGGCGACCGAGCGACGCATACGGGCGGTCAGCATCCGTCCACCACCCGGGCGGTGCACAGCCAGTTGTCGGGGAAGATGCCCCACGGCAGGTAGCCGTTGGCGTAGGGGCCGTCGCCGAGAGTGTTGTTGGTGGTCCGCGCGGTGATGGGCAGGATCTCGAGCAACTTGCGGAGATTCGCGCGGTTCTTCTCCAGGCCCTGCGAAATGGTGTTGAGGTTCGCCATGATCGGCGCGAACTGGTTGCCGTTCTCCTGCGCGACGGCGCGGGCCTGCTCGGCGAGTTCCGCGATGCCGTCGAGCATCCGGGTGACCAGAGCCTCCCGGGTCGCGATCTTCTCGGCGAGCTGCTGACCCTGGCCGACGATGATGGACAGCTGAGCCTGGCTGTCGTCGACGATCGCGGTGACGGCCTTGGTGTCGCTGACCAGCTGGTTGATCTGGTCGCGCCGGTTGGTGATGATCTCCGACATCGCGGTCAGCGAGTCGAGCGTCGGCTTGGTGACCGCAGGCGCGCCGGCGAGTTGGCGGTTCAGGGTGCGGATGCTCTCGCTGAGTTCCACGTCGTCGATGCCGGCGATGATCGGCGTGCCCTCTTCGATGGTCTTCTGCAGGTCATACGGGACCCGGGTGTCGGTGATGCGGTCGCCGTCGAGCAGGTCGGGCGAATCACCCAGGGTGACATCGACGTAGCGCTGTCCGAGCAACGTCGACATCTTGATCTCGGCCGACCCGTTCGCGGTGACGTCGACGTCGTCGTTCACCTTCATGGTGACGTCCACCTGGTTGCCGGCGAGCTCGGTGGCGCTGACCTCACCCACGTCGATCCCGGCGACGCGCACCTTGTCGCCGGGACGGATGCCGCCGGCCTGGGCGAACTCACCGACGTAGGTCTTCTTGCCGAGGTGTGCCTGGGCCAACGCGGTGACGCCGAGGACCAGCAGCACGATCACCACGGCGCCGATCACGCCGTACCACATCCGCTTGTTCTCACGGAAATAGTTGCGCCACCTACTCATTGGCACACCTCCGAGTGCTTGGTGCCGCCGATCTTGTTGATGATGCCGGGCGGGAAGAGCACGTCACCGATCGCGATGTCGAGGTCGCAGGCGTAGATGTTCAGATACGCTCCCTGGCCCTGCACCTGCGGGAAGTGCCCGAGGAAGATCGGCAGCTGGAAGGCCATCTTGTCGAGTTTGGAGCCGTTGGCGATGAGCGTGTTGGTCGCGGCGCGCGCGTCGGTGGCCGCGCCGGCCAGCGAGCTGCGGCTGCGGGCCAGGACGTCGGCGAAACCGGTTGCCGTCTCCCCGATCTGCGACACCGAGCGGCCGAACGCGGCCGAATTGGCGTTGAGGTTCTCGATGAGGGTGGAGATGCTGTCGATCACCGTCCCGACTTGCGAACCCTGCAGTGCGAGGTCACGCATGACGGCGCTGAGGTTGTCGATGATGGCCCCGATGACCGCGTCACGGTCGGCCATGTCGCTGGCCACCTGACCCACCTCGGCGACCGTGTAGCTCAAGGACACCTCGTTGCCCTGGAACGCCTGGATCAGGCCCTCCGACAACGCGTTCACCTGATCGGGTTCCAGCGTCTCGAAGACCGGCTGGAAGCCCGCGAGCAACTCGGTGACGTCGAACGAGTCCTCCGACGGCTGCTGCAACGTCGAACCGGCGGGCAGGGGGTTGTTGGGCTCGTCGGGCACCAGCGACAACGCCAGGTAGCGCTGTCCGATCAGGTTCTGGTAGCGGATGGCCGCCATGGTGTTGGTGAACACCGACTGATCGGTCAGCACCTCGAAACGCACTCGGGCGCGGCCGTCGTCGAGCACGATCTCGTCGACGCGACCGACCCGCACACCCGCCATCCGCACGTCGTCGCCGGACGCCAGTCCGGACGCGTCGTTGAAGACGGTGTCGTAGGTGCGGGTGTCGCCCGGCAGGGCACGTTCCAGCGTCGACCAGATGACGTAGGTCAGCAGGATCGCGATGACGGCGAAGATCGAGAAGCCGATGAGCGGCTTGCGGATGCCGGATTGTCCGTGGCTCATCAGCGGCCCCCTTCCCGCTCGCCGGGTGCGTCCGGCACGATCTGCGACGACTGCACGAGTGGTCCGAGCATCAGGGTGTCGGCGGTGTTCGGCTGGCGGCGCAGCGCCTCCCCCAGCGTGACCTTGTCCCCGGACGTCGACACCATCCCGAAGGTCTCCGCGGCACGGCGCATGCCGTCGGACGGATAGATCGTCAGCGGACCCGAACTGGTGGGGCCGGTGCCGGTGCCGGGGCCGACACAGTTCGGACCGCGCATCGTTCCGTATGGTCCGCCGTTGTAGACGGGGCAGTTCTGCCGCGTATAGCGCTCGAACGCACCGAAGTTCACACCGATGTTGAGCTGCGGATGGCCGTTGACGCCGGTGAAGACGGTGAGCACCCGGGCGGCGAGGTTGTTGAGCGCCGCCAGCCCCTGCGGCAGTGATTCCGGCTCGAGTACCGCGGCGCCGATCAGCCGGTTGAGGTCACGCACCACACGCTGGCCGCTGTCCCCGTTGGCCGCGAACAACGCCTGGGTCTCGTCGAGCAGGCCCTGGCCCGCCGACAGCAGTGCGGTCAGATCCTGCTGCTTCTCGGCGACCGTCATCGCGGGAATGACACTGCGGCCCAGGGTGTCGAGCAGTTCGGGCGTGGACTCCGCGAGACCCCGCACCGCGTTGTCGAAGTTGTCGAAGCCGCCCGGTGCGCCCGGCGGGAACTGTGCGTTGATGGTCTGCCAGTAGTTGTCCAGCAGGGGCACGAACGCGCCGAACACCGCGCCACCCCCTTCGAGTGCGTCGGCGATGACGCCGAGCACCGAGGCCAGATCCTCGGGAGGGACCGCCTGCAACAGGACTCGCAACTCGTTCTGCGCGTCCTGAAGTTTCAGCGTGGGCAACGACTCGTCGGCCGGGATCGTGGTCCCCGATGTGAGATGGTCCTCGCTGGGGTCGGCGGGCCGGATGAGTTGGACCGAGTTCACACCGAAGAGGTTGGCCGGAACGGTACGCGCGGTGACGTTCGCCGGGATGCCGTCGGCCTGGTCAGGGTCGATGTCGATCTCGACGTTCTTGTACTGGAGGTTGCGCGGCCCCACCTCGTCGCTGAGATCGATCGACTTGACCGACCCGACGATCAGCCCGTTGTAACGCACGTCGGCCTGCGTGATCAGTCCGTCGCCGACGTCGGTGAGCTTCGCGGTCACCGGGACGGTCGAGGTGAACACACCCTGGTAGCGCATGAACAGCAGCACGAACAGGATGAGCAGCGCGACGAGGAACGCGACCCCGCGCAGGATGTACTGCGGGAGCGAGGGGTTGCGGCCGTCGGTGTCGATCTGCATCGGTCTGTCCCCCTATCCCGATATCTGTATTCCGGGCGAGGTGCCCCAGAAGACCAGTGTCATGACCAGATTCGCGAAGACGATCACGATGATCGCCATGCGGATCGCGTGACCCGCGGCCACCCCCACTCCCTCGGGACCGCCCGAGGCGAAGTACCCGTAGTAGCACTGGATGAACGTCGTCAGCAGAACGAAGACGATCACCTTGACGAACGAGAACGCCATGTCCCCGGAGACGAGGAACTGGTTGAAGTAATACAGGTAGGTGCCCGCGCCCTGGCCGCTCTGCAGTTGGAACATGACCTGGCAGGCGAGGTAGTTGGCCGCCAGCGACACCGAGTAGAGCGGGACGATCGCGAGCACCGCGGCCGACATCCGGGTGGTGACCAGATACGGCAGCGGGCGGATCGCGATCGATTCCAGCGCGTCGATCTCCTCGCTGATCCGCATCGAACCGAGCTGGGCGGTGAACCGGCACCCCGACTGCGCGGTGAACGCGGTCGCCGCGAGCAGCGGGGCGATCTCACGGGTCGTCGCGAACGCGGACAGACCACCCGTCAGCGGGGACATGCCGAGCAGGTTGAGCGCGGTGTACCCCTCGATGCCGACCGTCGCGCCGCCCATGACGCCGAGGATGACCATGACCCCGACGGTGCCGCCGCCGACAACGATCGCGCCGTTGCCCCAGGCGACGTCGGACAGGAGCCGCCACACCTCTTTGCGGTAGTGGGTGAACGTAATCGGGACCGAGCCGATCGACTTCACCAGGAAGGTGATCAGGTGCCCCATCGCGGCGAGCGCGTTGCGCGGGCCCCGGTAGAGGCCCTTGGCCGCCTCGACCGGGCGCAGCAGCGGCGGTACGTAGCGTGAAGCGGTCACGTCACACCACCCTCGACGGGACGAGGATCGCGAACAGCTGGGTCAGCGCGACGTTGACGGTGAACAGCAGCAACACCGAGTTGACCACCGCGGCGTTGACCGAGTTGGCCACGCCGGCCGGCCCGCCCTTGGTGGTCAGCCCGCGGTCGCACGCGACGATGGCCACGATCGCACCGAAGATGACCGCCTTGATGATCGCGAAGGCCAGATCGGCCACCGACGCGAACGACGCAAATGTGCCCGTATAACTGCCCGGCGTACCGCCCTGGAAGTAGACGTTGAACACGTAGCCGGTGATGAACCCGACGAAGCACACGAATCCGCAGAGCAGGAAGCTGACCACCATGGTGGCCAGCAGTCGCGGCGAGATCAGGCGCTCGACCGGGTTGACGCCCATCACCCGCATCGCGTCGATCTCGTCGCGGATGGTGCGGGAGCCCAGGTCGGCGGCGATGGCCGACCCCACCGCTCCCGCGAGCAGCAGCGATGTGACGAGCGGCGCGCCCTGTCGGATCACGCCGAGGCCGGTGGCGGCACCCGAGAATGACGTCGCACCGATCTGACCGGCGATGTTGGACACCTGGATCGACACGATCACGCCGATCGGAATGGCGACCAGCAGGGTGGGGAACACCGAGGTGCTGGCCATGAATGCGCACTGCCGGACGAACTCCCGGAACGGGAACCGGCCCTTGGCGAGGTCGACGATCAGGACGCGGAAGACCTCGACGAACATCGCCATCTGCCGGCCGAAGGTGTCGAACGACGCCAGCACGTGCTCACGGAACCACCGACGAATACCGCCGCCGGAACCACGTGTGCCCTCGCCGCGCGAGGTCGCCGTGTCAGTCGTCACTCCCCTGCCCCTGCTGTCGGCTGCCTCAGATCGAGGCTCGTCGTATCACATATATGTTCCGCGAAGAGTGTCCTGTCAGACCACTCGAACACGGCTTCCCCCTGTCGACGACCCCCGGCCCGGAAATATACCTCGCTTCGATACTCGCTTGTGCTACGGGTCACAGTACCGACATCTGCGGCGGTGGCGTCCGCGACATACCTTGTGTTGGATGACCGATCAGTCAGGGGCTCCGGACACCATAACTGGGACGAGCGACCAACGTGCGCGAAATACTCGCATTTCGGTCCCGGCGAGTCCTTTCACACCGCCGTCGGATCCGGGTGAGATCCGGGTCTGGGCCCCCGCGGCCGGCACCGTCACCCTGGTCATCGGTACCGATGCCGGCGAGAGCACTGAGATCGCCCTGCAGCCCGACCCGACCGAGCCGGAGTGGTGGATGTCCCCGCCCGACGCGATCCCGAGCGAGATCCGTACGGCCGATCCCGCCGGGATGCGCTATCGGTTCGTTGTCGACGATGGGGACCCGTTGCCCGATCCCCGCTCGGTGCGCCTACCCGACGGGGTGCACTCGGCGTCCGCCCTGCACCGACTCGACGAGTCGATCTTCACCGACGAGGACTGGTCCGGCATCGACATGCGCGGTGCCGTGCTCTACGAGTTGCACATCGGCACCTTCACCCCGGAGGGCACATTCGACTCCGCGATCGGCCGGCTCGATCATCTGGTGGCGCTCGGCGTCGACGTCGTCGAGGTGATGCCGATCAACGCGTTCAACGGCACATACGGCTGGGGCTACGACGGGGTCGCCTGGTACGCCGTGCACGAACCGTATGGCGGGCCCGACGGATTCGCGCGGTTCGTCGACGCCTGCCACTCTCGTGGTCTCGGTGTGGTGCTCGACGTGGTCTACAACCATCTCGGGCCGTCGGGAAACTACCTACCGGACTTCGGCCCGTATCTCGCCGAGGGCACCACCAGCTGGGGGTCGTCGGTGAACCTGGCCGAGCCCGACTCCGACGAGGTCCGCGCATTCATTCTCGGCAATGCGCTGCGCTGGCTTCGTGACTTCCATGTCGACGGTCTCCGACTCGACGCCGTGCACGCGCTCGCCGATCACCGTGCCGTCCACCTCCTCGAAGAGCTCGCCGTCGCCACCGACAGGCTCGCCGAGGAGCTCGGCAGGCCGTTGACCCTCATCGCGGAGAGCGACCTCAACGACCCGCGACTGATCACCCCTCGCCGACTGGGCGGCTACGGGCTGGCCGCCCAATGGGATGACGACATCCACCATGCGATCCACGCCACGGTCTCGGGTGAGCGCCAGGGCTACTACGCCGATTTCGGCGGTCTCGACGGGTTGGCAAAGGTCCTGGAAGGCGGCTACTTCCACGACGGCACCTACTCGTCCTTCCGCCGCCGCCGCCATGGCCGGCCGATCCCGACCGACATCATCGATGCCTCGGCGCTGGTGACCTACACCTGCAACCACGACCAGGTCGGCAACCGGGCGACCGGCGACCGGCCGTCGGCGTACCTCGACAGTGGGCAGCTCGCGATCAAAGCCGCACTGGTGCTCTTGTCACCGTTCACGCCGATGCTGTTCATGGGCGAGGAATGGGCCGCCGACACCCCGTTCGCCTTCTTCACCTCCCACCCGGAACCCGAACTCGCCGAGGCGGTGCGGACCGGGCGGCGCAGCGAATTCGCCGAGCACGGCTGGGACGCGGCGGAGGTACCCGATCCGCAGGACCCGGCCACCTACGAGTCGTCGAAACTCGACTGGTCGGAGCTCGACGAGCCCACGCACGCGCGCATGCTCGCGTTCTACCGAGACCTCGTCGCGTTGCGGAAGTCCGAGGCCGACTTCGCCGCCTCCGGGTTCGCCTCCGTCACCACCGATTTCGACGACGATGCCGGCTGGTTCGGCATGTTCCGTGGCGGCTGGGTGGTCGTGTGCGTGCTCGGCGAGAACGAGACGGCCGTACCGATCCGGATGGACCCGGCGCTGGTGTGGGAGGACGTGACCGTCGATGACAGTTCGGTGCGCAGTCCGGGACACAACGTGGTGATCGGAAGGCTCCGCTGATCTTCCGCTGATCGAGTAGGTCGAGCCGCCAGGCGAGACCGTATCGAGATCCCTTGCCCGCGAACCAGATCTCGATACAACCTCCGCTAGCGCTCCGGTCTACTCGATCAACGACAGAAAGCCCCCAACCGCTGATCGAGTAGGTCGAGCCGCTAGGCGAGACCGTATCGAGATCCCCTGCCCGCAAACCAGATCTCGATACAACCTCCGCTAGCGCTCCGGTCTACTCGATCAACGACAGAAAGCCCCCAACCGCTGATCGAGTAGGTCGAGCCGCTAGGCGAGACCGTATCGAGATCCCCAGCCGCCCAACCAGATCTCGATACAACCTCCGCTAGCGCTCCGGTCTACTCGATCAACGGAGGGTAGCGTGTTCTCGATCAAACGAAAGTGCGCGGTCAGGTCAGGTAGTCGTATGCCGGCGTTCCCGGTTCCAGGCGCTCGCAATGCAGACGTGAGTGCGACATCCGGTCCATCAACCCGGCGAGCCCGGCAGGCTCGCCCAACTCGATGCCGACGAGCGCGGCACCGGTCTCGCGGTTGTTGCGTTTGACGTATTCGAACAGAGTGATGTCGTCGTCCGGCCCCAGGACCTCGTTCAGGAAGCGGCGTAGCGCGCCCGGCTCCTGAGGGAAGTCGACGAGGAAGTAGTGCTTGAGGCCCTTGTGAACGAGAGACCGCTCGATGATCTCGCCGTAGCGCGAGACGTCGTTGTTGCCGCCGGACACCAGGCAGACGACCGTCGCATCCGGCGCGATCTGCAGAGACGACAGCGCGGTCACGGCCAACGCCCCGGCGGGCTCGGCGATGATCCCCTCGTTCTGGTAGAGCGCCAGCATGGTCGTACAGATGGCGCCCTCGTCGACGTGGGTGATGTGGACGCTGCCCGGCGACGTGACATGGCGGGCATCGGCGGGGAGAACGTCGACGGCCGACCTGGGCGCGACGTCGGCGAGAACCGGGTGATCGGTGATGGTGGCGCCGAGCGACGACATCACGCGGTGTCCGATCGAACCGATCCGTTTCACGGCCGCACCGTCGACGAAGGGATCGATCGTGTCCAGCGTGACGGGCCCGCCCGCGGCGAGTGCGGCGCTCAGCGACACGGCACCGGTGGGTTCCACGCCGACGATGGCAACGTCGTCGCCGACCGACCGGAGGTAAGTCGCCATCCCGGCGAGGCAGCCACCACCGCCGACCGGGGCGACCACGACGTCGGGCACGGTACCGAGCTGCTCGACGATCTCGTGGGCGATGGTGCCCTGACCGGCGGCCGTGCGCGGGTCGTCGAAGGCATGTATCCACGACGCCCCGGTGCGCATCACGTCGGCCTGCGCGGCCGCCGCTGCAGCGTCATAGGTCTCCCCGACTGCGAGGAGTTCCACGAATTCCCCACCATGCCAACGAATCCGATCGCGCTTCTGCTTCGGTGTCGTCGTCGGGACGTAGATTCGTCCACGCACCCCCATCGACCGGCACGCGAACGCGACACCCTGCGCATGGTTTCCGGCGCTGGCGGCCACCACCCCGCGGGCCAATTCCGTGGAGGACAGCTGCGCCATCACGTTGTAGGCCCCGCGGATCTTGTACGAACGCACCGACTGCAGGTCTTCACGCTTGAGCAGGACCCGGGCTCCGATCGCCGCAGAGATGCGGGGCGCCTCCTCGAGCGGTGTGCGGGCGACCGCAGCGGCAATTCGCTCGACCGACGCGCTGACGGCGTCGCCCGTCAATTGGTGGTCGTGCTGATGAACCGGTGCCTGCTGGGTACTCACGATCTCCATGCTCTCACCTGCCCCGATCGGCGGCGCGCGGGAGGTCACGGCGCCCGGTCGGGCCGGGTTCGATCCTCGACGGCTCCTCGACCGCGACATAGACTCCGCACAGGGCCAACGCCGTAGCCGTTCGAGATCCCGGGTGGCAGGCGACCACCACCGATGCGGGAGGCCGGCATGTTCGGACGCAGCAGCTCGGACCCTGACGATCGTTATTCCCACGCTCCGGGCCCGCGGCCCCGACCACACCGACGACGGCTTCCCGCTGCCGGGGTGATCGCGGCCGCCATATCGATGGTCGCCGCATTGCTGACCGCCATCGCACCCGGAACCGCATCGGCCGCACCGATCTGCCCCGGTGCGGGCCAGGCACCGCGGCTGGTCGGCGTCGTCCCGGGTGCTGCGCTACAAGGCTTGACCGTCGACGCCGCGGGACGCATGTACACCACCGACCTGATCTCGGGCCGGGTGTTCCGACTGTCCGCACCGGGGGCGCCGGCGGTTCCGATCGCCCGGGTACCCGAGAGCGGAGCCGGCGGGTTGGCCTGGACGCCGAACGGCACACTGCTGGTGGGTTACGGAGCCGATCCCCGCGTCGTCGCGGGCGACGCGCTGCGTCATGCCGGAATCGCACGCCTCGACATCGGCACGCTCGCGATGCGCCCGTGGGTGCGCGGACTGTCCGCATCCAACGGGATGGATGTCGCCGGCAACGGGATCGTCTACGCCACAAACGACTTCGGCAATCTCGTCGGACGCGCCTACCCGAACGGGGCGGTACAGGCCGACTGGGGTTCGCTGCCGAGCGCGAACGGTGCCGTCCTCGGTCGCGGCGACCGATGGCTCTACGTCTCACGGACCTTCGTCAATCCGGGCGTCAGTCGCATCTCGACGTCGAACCCGCGGGTCGTGCAGAGCCTGCTCAATCTCGGCGGCGGCGATGTCACCGCGACACCCGACGGGCTCACGCTCGACTCGCGGGATCGGCCGGTGGTGCCGTTCAACGTGAGCGGCCAGATCGTCCGGGTCACCTCACCTGGACAGTTCTGTGTGCTCGGGTCGAGCGCCGGATTCGCCAGCGTGGTGTCCTACGGTCGCGGCGACCGTGGGTTCTCGGCCGGCCGACTGTTCCGCGCCGGATTCGACGGACGAATCTACGAGATCCCCGGCGGCTTCGATCGAGGTGCGACTGCCGCCTACCCGGGTCGCTGAGCGGCCGCAGGCACCCCGGAAAGAAAGAATCCACCTTCCTCGGAAGGAAGGTGGATTCACCAAGTCATTGTGGCTATCGCATGCCGCTCATGCGCCCCGGCGGGTGACCCAGAGTCGTTCACCCCACCAGATGCTGAGCAAGGCCGCGCCGGCGGTCCAGGCGACGACCTGGCCCGATCCGGTGATGAGCAGGGCGGCGACGGCGACGAGCACCGCCACGAGCAGGGCGTGGACCTTGTACGCCGGCCATCGGACACCTGCGATGACGACCGTCGGCGGGAGCGATCGAACCCGTGCAGGGCGGAGTTCGATCAGGCCGGAGATGTTCGCTGCGGTCATGACGCTCCTCGTGCTCGGTGGTGATCACGGGCTGAGTGGTCTCCACGTGCACGCCAGTGTAACGCGTCCGGAACTAAAATGTTCGGTGGGCCGAAACTTGCTGTTCGGATGTGTTGACGTTCACGTCCGGCCAGGGCGCGGGACTGAGGTCATCCGCCGAGGCAGCTCGGCCCCAGTAGGGCCTTCAGGTCTCCCATCAGCGCCGAGCTGGGACTGACCCGCAACGCCTCGGTCAGCCGCAACACCGTGGACCGCTGCTCACTGACGAGGGTGACGTGGACGTCGGCGGTACCCGGGTGACGCGACAGCACCTGTTTGAGGGCCTGGACGCGGTCGGGGGTACAGGCGCGGGCGCTCAAGGTGAGCGCGACCGGCTTCGCCGTCCCCACGGCCGCGAGATCCGGTACGGCAAGGTCGTTGGCGCTGATCATCGTCGAGTCGTCGCGGACGTTGACCCGCGCCTTGATGAGCACGATGTTGTCGGGGACGATGTCCATCCCGAAGACGGAGAACGAGCGGGGGAAGAAATAGACCTCGACGCCACCGACCATGTCCTCGAGGGTCACCACCGCATACGGCTCACCCTTCTTGTTCACCCGACGATTGACGGCCGAGATGATGCCACCGATGGTGATCTGCGCGCCGTCGGGCACCGACCCTTCCAGCAACGATGTGATCGATGTGTCGGTCTGGGCGGCGATCGCATGCTCGACACCGCCGAGCGGGTGACCGGACACGTAGAGCCCGAGCATCTCGCGTTCGAGGGCGAGTTTGTGCTTGGACTCCCACTCTTCGTCGGGCACCTTGACCGCGAACACCTCGGCCATCGAGTCATCCGCGCCTCCGGCGTCGCCGAAGAGGTCGAACTGGCCGATGGCCTCGGCCTTCTTGGTGCCGATGACCGACTCGACCGCGTCGCCGTGCACCAGGAACAGGCCCTTGCGCGGATGGTTCAGTGAGTCGAACGCGCCCGCCTTGATCAGCGACTCGGTGACCTTCTTGCTGCACGCGGTCACGTCGATCTTGCCGAGGTAGTCGGAGAAGCTGGTGAACTTCCCCTTCTCGTCGCGCGCGGCGAGAATCGACGACACCACGCCGGTTCCGACGTTGCGGACCGCGGCGAGGCCGAATCGGATGTCGCCGCCGACCGCCGCGAAGTTGCGCTGTGACTCGTTGACGTCGGGAGGCAGCACCGTGATGCCGAGCTTGCGGCAGTCCGACAGATAGATGGCCGCCTTGTCCTTGTCGTCGCCGACCGAGGTCAACAGACCCGCCATGTACTCGGCCTTGTAGTTGGCCTTGAGGTAGGCGGTCCAGAACGACACCAGGCCGTAGCCGGCGGCGTGCGACTTGTTGAACGCGTACCCGGCGAACGGGAGAATCGTGTCCCACAACGCCTTGATCGCGGCCGAGGAGAAGCCATTGGACTTCATGCCCTCCTCGAAGCCCTCGAACTCGGCGGCGAGGACCTCGGCCTTCTTCTTCCCCATCGCGCGGCGCAGGATGTCCGCTCGGCCGAGGGAGTATCCGGCCACCTTCTGCGCGATCTGCATGATCTGCTCTTGGTAGACGATCAGACCGTAGGTGTCGGCGAGGATCTCCTTGAGCGGTTCCTCGAGTTCCGGGTGGATGGGCCTGACCTGCTGCCGCCCGTTCTTGCGATCGGCGTAGTCGTTGTGCGCGTTCATGCCCATCGGGCCGGGCCGATACAGCGCGAGCACCGCGACGATGTCCTCGAACCCCGTGGGCTGCATCCGTTTCAGGAGTTCGCGCATGGGTCCGCCGTCGAGCTGGAAGACACCCAGCGTGTCGCCGCGGGCGAGCAGTTCGTAGGTCTTCGGGTCCTCGAGCGGCGCGGCGTCGAGGTCGAGGTCGATGCCGCGGTTGGTCTTGATGTTCTCGATCGCGTCACCGATGACGGTGAGGTTGCGCAGCCCGAGGAAGTCCATCTTCAGCAGACCGATGGCCTCGCACGACGGATAGTCCCAGCCGGTGATGATCGCGCCGTCCTGCGCGCGCTTCCACACCGGGATCGCGTCGGTCAGCGGCTCACTGGACATGATGACCGCGCAGGCGTGCACGCCGGCGTTGCGGATCAGCCCCTCGAGACCGAGCGCGGTGTCGTAGATCTTCTTGACGTCCGGGTCGGTCTCGATGAGGGTGCGGACCTCGGTGGCCTCGGCGTAGCGCTCGTGCTCGGGGTCGGTGATGCCCCAGACCGGGATGTCCTTGGCCATGATGGGCGGCGGCAACGCCTTGGTGATGCGGTCGGCGATGGCGAACCCGGGCTGCCCGAACTGGACACGCGCCGAATCCTTGAGTGCCGCTTTCGTCTTGATGGTGCCGAAGGTGATGACCTGGGCGACCTTGTCGCTACCCCACCGCTCGGTGGCGTAGCGCACCATCTCACCGCGGCGACGGTCGTCGAAGTCGATGTCGATATCCGGCATCGACACGCGCTCGGGGTTGAGGAACCGCTCGAACAGCAGGCCGTGCGGAATCGGGTCGATGTTGGTGATGCCCAGTGCCCACGCGACCAGCGAACCGGCTGCCGACCCGCGGCCCGGGCCCACCCGGATGCCGACTTCGAGCGCGTGTTGGATCAGGTCGCCGACGACGAGGAAGTAGGCCGGGAACCCCATCTGGATGATGACGTCGAGCTCGTAGTTGGCCCGACGCTGGTACTCCTCGGGCACCTCGGTGCCGGCGAAACGGGTCTCCGCGAGGCCTTTCGCGACCTCTTTGCGCAGCCAGGTCTGCTGCGATTCACCTTCCGGGACCGGGAAGACGGGCATCCGGTCGCGGTGGGTGAACACATCGGCGTAGCTCTGCACGCGCTCGCCGATCTCGACCGACGAGTCGCACCCACCCGGAACCATCGAGTCCCACAGTTCGCGCATCTCGGCGGGCGACTTCAGGTAGTAGCCGTCGCCGTCGAACCTGAATCGGGTGGGATCGGACAGCGTCTTGCCGGTCTGCACGCACAGCAAGGCCTCGTGGCTCTTGGCGTGTTCCTGCGTGACGTAGTGGCAGTCGTTGGTGACCAGTGGTTTGATGCCGAGCTTGCGGCCGATGTCGAGCAGGCCGTCGCGGACCCGGCGCTCGATCTCCAGACCGTGTTCCATCAGCTCGAGGTAGAAGTTCTCCTTGCCGAAGATCTCCTGCCACTTCGCCGCGGCCTCGAGGGCCTCGCGGTCGTGGCCGAGTCGCAGCCGGGTCTGTACCTCACCCGACGGGCAGCCGGTGGTGGCGATGATGCCCTCGGCGTATTGCGCGATCAGGTCGGCGTCCATGCGCGACCATTTGCCGAGCTGTCCCTCGATCGACGCCAGCGACGACAGCTTGAACAGATTGCGCAGACCGGTCGCGTTCTCGGCGACCATCGTCATGTGGGTGTAGGCACCCGAGCCGGAGACGTCGTCGCTCTTCTGATCGCGGGTTCCCCAGGTGACGCGTTTGGTGTTGAAACGCGACTCGGGCGCGACGTAGGCCTCGATGCCGATGATGGGCTTGATGTCGTTGGCGACGGCGGTGTTGTAGAACTCGCTCGCGCCGAACATGTTGCCGTGGTCGGTCATACCGATCGCCGTCATCCCCAGGCGTTTGGCCTCGGCGAACAACGGGGACACCTTGGCGGCACCGTCGAGCATCGAGTACTCGGTGTGGTTGTGCAGGTGAACGAACGAATCGGCCACGGACGCCTCTCACCTCATGTTCTACGACGAAACTGTTCTGCGACGAAACTGTTCTGCGACGAAATGTTTCCCCACCCGCGCGGTGCCGGCCATCGCGCGTCCAACGGGCAGCCCCAACTGTATGCCGATGATCCGACAGCCTCGGCCACGGCACGCCCGATGTGACAGATGGGACGACGGGGCGCGGTGTGTCGGACCGGCGTGTCGGGCGGCCGGGGTTCCGTCGGCGGGATTCCGGGTTCTGTCGGCGCGATTCCGGGTTCTGTCGGCGACGGGGTCAGGCGTCGCGCAGGACGTCGAGCGCGTGCTGCAGATCGGCCGGGTAGGGACTGGTGAACGTGACCTGCCGTCCGTCGGCGGGGTGCGCGAACGACAGGGACCGCGCATGCAGCCACTGCCGGGCCAGGCCGAGGCGCTGGGCCAGCACCGGGTCGGCGCCGTAGGTCAGGTCACCACAGCACGGATGGTGCAGGGCCGCGAAGTGCACCCGGATCTGGTGGGTGCGCCCGGTTTCCAGATGGATGTCGAGCAGCGATGCCGACGCGAACATCTCGACGGTGTCGTAATGAGTGACCGACGGCTTGCCGGTCGCGGTGACCGCGAACTTCCAGTCGCTGCCCCGGTGCCGCCCGATCGGCGCGTCGATCGTCCCCTCAGGCGGATCGAGGTGGCCCTGAACCAGCGCGTGATACCCCTTGTCGACCTCGCGATTCTTGAACGCGCGCTTGAGCAGCGAGTACGCCCGTTCCGAAACGGCCACGACCATCACTCCCGAGGTGCCGACGTCGAGACGCGAGACGATGCCCTGACGCTCCTGGGCACCTGAGGTGGCGATCCGGTACCCGGCCGCCGCGAGCGCTCCGACCACGGTCGGGCCGGTCCAGCCCTGCGACGGGTGGGCGGCGACCCCGATAGGCTTGTCGACCACGATGATGTCCGAATCGTGGTAGATGATGTCCATTCCCTCGACCGGGGTCGGCTCGATCCGCAGCGGTTCCTCGGGCTCGGGCAGCGTGACGTCGAGCCAACTGCCCGCGGTCAGTTTGTGCGACTTGCCGACCGCGACGCCGTCGACGGTGACGTCGCCGTCCTCGGCGAGTGCGGCGACCACCGTGCGCGACAACCCGAGGACACGGGACACGCCGGCATCGAGTCTCATCCCGTCGAGCCCGTCGGGTACGGGCATCGATCGCGACTCACGCATCGGCATCCTCTGCGGCCGGCCGGTCGTCGGCGCCGTCCCCACCGGAACTCCGCCGTGCGGCCCACCCGGTGCGGGAACCGTCGTACTCGAAGCCCAGCAGCGACAGGGCCACGAGCAGAATCGCACCGCACACGACGGCGGAATCGGCGACATTGAACACCGGCCACCAGCCCACCGACACGAAGTCGACGACGTGTCCGCGCAGGGGGCCCGGTGACCGGAAGATGCGGTCGATGAGGTTGCCCACGGCGCCGCCGAGGACCAGGCCGAGCCCGACGATCCACCAGGCCGACCGCAGCCGGTTGCTGTACCGGATGATCCCGATCACCACGCACAGCGCCACGATGGTCAGCACCCAGGTGTAGCCGGACGCCATCGAGAATGCCGCGCCGCTGTTGCGCACCAAGGTCAGCGTGACGGCGTCGCCGATGATCTCGATCGGGTCCTGCGGGTCGAGAAACGCGACGGCCAGGGTCTTCGTCAGCAGATCGAGCCCGATGATCACGGCCGCGAGGGCCAGCAGGTTCCGCACCACTCGGCGGCTCTCGTGCCGCGACGACCGACCGCCGGAGTCCACCGGAGGAGATGTCGGTTCGCTCATGAGTCCATCATCCACCTCATCATCATCCATGAGCGCTCCCATACGCTGGCTGCCGTGTACCCCCGCCTCGCCAGACTCACCGTCGCGGCGGCCCTGCTGATCGGGCTGACCGGCTGCGGATCCGACGACCCGCCCACCGAAGCCGCCCCGTCGGGAACGACGGCCGGATGCACCGAGGAGTCCACATCCGGACTCGAGGGTGTGAATCTGCTGCCAGTCCCGCCGGCGAAGATCACGGTCCTAGACGCAGGCACCGGCGAGCGTCGACCGCCGGCCGCAGCCCCCGACCGGACCAGCCCACAGACGGTCACGCTCGAGACCACGTCGTCGGTGCGTTCGGCCGGCGACGATCAGACCCAGACCGTCCAGATGCCGCTCGACGCCGTGTTCCACTGCACGGACTCGACCGACCTGGAGATGACCCTGGGTTCGGTGACCTCGCCCGACCCGGCGCTTGCCGAGCAGCTGGAGCCGGTGGCCGGCTCGCGGGCCGGGCTCGCGATCGGGCCCGGATTGATGCCGATCTCGCTGCGTCTGCTACCCGCCGACGATGCCGGCCCCGAGGCGCGGCTGGCGGTCGAACAGACCCTGCTACAGGCACTGCAGATGTCGGTTCCGTTGCCGACCGAGCCCATCGGGATCGGGGCGCGGTGGCGCGTGGAACGCACCATCGACTCGGCGATGACGATCACCCAGCAGATCGACGCCACCCTGGCCGCCTGGGACGGCAACCGGATGACCGTCGACGTCACGGTCGAGGAGACGCCGGTGAACTCCGTGTTCGCGATCCCCGGCTCGCAGGACTCCCTGACCATCACGCGCTTCACCAACACCGGGACCGGGCAACTCACCCTCGACCTGGCTCGCGGCCTGCCCGTCTCGGGGTCGATCGAGCTCGGCGGGGCACGTGAACTCGTGGGGGCCGACCCGGCGCAGCCGCTACTGCAGCAGACCGGGCTGTCGGTCGCCTGGCGCTGACCGGCGCGCTCGTCGGAGGTCGGTGAACCCGGCGCAACGAGAAGGCCGGCGGCGCGGGCTCTCGCCCGCACCACCGGCCTCCGGTCGTACGATCCTCAGATCAGTTCGGGGTTCCCGAACCCGATGCGCCCTCGGTGCACATCGGCGTCTGCACGTTGTTCGCGGTGATCAACGGGCACACGGTGTCGCGGGAGAGCTTCCAGCGGCCGTCGGTGTAGACGATGCTCGCGTCGAGCGTGGTCGGCGGGTTGTCGGGCAGCTTGACCTGCACCTTCACCGACGCCTTGTTGGGTCCGGCCGGGATGACCGGCGGGAAGATCTCGTAGGTGACGTCCGGGTTGTCCTGCTGGGCCTTGACGAGTTCGTCGAAGATGGCCGGGTCCGCAGACGATCCCTCGACGAGTTCCGTCTTCTCCGAGTTCGGGATGTCCGGGTCGAGAGCCTCTTCGAGCATCTGGTTCAGTGTCGCGACCGACGGGCGCGTATCGGGGTCGGTCACCCCGCCGTCGCCGGACCCGGCATCTGCCGTCGCCGACGACACCGTCGGCACTGCCGGGACGTCGCTGTCATCGCTGCCGCAGGCGGCCACCGATGCCACCGCACCCGCGATCAACGCGGCGGTCACGATCTTCGGAAACTTCACCGAAAATTCCCCTCACTAGTCGTTCGTCCGGTCTGCGTCTTCGTCTCGCAGATCCCGGTGGATTCTGGACGCTCATCCCCTGCGGGGCCGCCAAAACTCCCACCACTATGCCAAACCGACGAGAACGCACCCAACATTCGATGCGGGTCGTCGCACGTCGGAACCGCAACGGTCGGGAGTCGCTGCGGGTTCCCGGCGCCCCGAGACCATGCGCCGCCCCGAGACCATGCGCCGCTCTGAGACCATGCGCCGCCCGGGGACCATACGCTGGGACACCATGACGGCCACCCGCATCGTCCTGATCTCGACCGGCGGCACGGTATCGGCCCGGGCGACCGCCGACGGCGCGGTCCCGGCCCTGTCCGGTCACGACCTCCTCGGCACGGCCGACGGCGACCGCCACGCGCTCGGCGAGGTCGAGGTGACCACGACGGATCTGATGGCCGTGGACAGCTCGGCGATGTCGGTCGCCGACCAGTTCGCCATCGCCGCCGCGGTACGTGACGCGCTCGCCGACCCCGCCTTAGCCGGGGTCGTGGTGACCCACGGCACCGACACGATGGAGGAGAGCGCCTACCTCGTCGACCTGTTCCACTCCGATGACCGTCCGGTGGTCTTCACCGGTGCGCAACACACGGCGGACTCGCCCACCTCCGACGGTCCGCGCAACATCGCCGATGCGATCCGGGCCGCCGCGACCGCCGACCACCGCAGTCGCGGCGTCCTCGTCGCGATGGGCGGCCGGCTTCTGCCGGCGCGTGGGCTGTTCAAGTCCTCCACCACCGCACTCGAGGCCTTCGACACCGTTCACGACGCCATACCGAGGGTCGTCCTCGACGTTCCGCCACCGGCCACCGGCCACGCCCGAGTCGACGCCTTCGGCCTCTATCCCGGCGTGTCCCCGGGACTCATCGCGGCCGCGATGAGTCAGCACGCGGCGGGAATCGTGCTGGCGGGCACCGGTTCCGGAAACACTCACCCGGACATCACGGCCGAGGTGAGCGCGGCGGTCCGGGAGGGGATCGTGGTGGTGGTGTCCACGCGGGTGCCCTTCGGTCCGGTGGTGCCGACGTACGGAGGCGGCGGGGGTGGCGTCGATCTCGAGCGCGCGGGCGCCATCGTGTCGCGCTGGCTGCGGCCACCGCAGGCCCGGATCGCGTTGTTGGCGTTGCTCTCCACCGGCGCCACGACCGACGAGGTCCGCGACTTCTTCGTTCGGATCGACCCCGCCTGACCCTGTTACGCAACGGTTCTGCGGATCAGTCGGCGTCCGCTGTCGGACGGACGTCGGGCCACGCGAGGCTGGCGATGGGATCCGCGCGAGCGAGAGCAGGATCGTCGACCGGGAACGTCACGGCCCGGCCGGGTCCGGTGGCCCGTGTCTCGAATCGCACCGTCACCACGCCGTGCCCGCTGCCCTGCACCCAGCCGTGGCCGTGTTCCGGGTGCGCCACGTCGGTCCCGGTCTCCCATCGCGGGGCCGCGGTCTCGTCTGGCGGTCCGTCGGTCGGCTCCGCGACATCCGGTTCGGGACCGGCGGTGACGAACGCCGCCTCCACGTCGTCGACGTCGCCGACCTCGACGACGGCACCGTCGAGGTGATCGTCCAGTTCGGCGAACAGCGAGAACTGCTGCACCGCAGTCAGTCCCGAGTATCCGACACCGACGAGACGGATCGGTCCGATGCTGCGCGGATCGAGGGCCAACCGCTGGGCCGCCGTCGAGAGCACCGACAGTTCGGTGGTCGCCGCGGGCAGCGTGGTCGACCGGGTGAGGATCGAGAAATCCGACCGCCGGAGTTTGAGCACCACGGTCCGCGCGCCCCGACCGTCGGCGAGCAGGCGTCGGTGCGCCCCCTCGGCGGCCGCGTCGATCGCGGGCCGGAGTTCGTCGAGGTCGACGAGGTCGCGGGGAAAGGTCGATTCGGCGCTGATCTGCTTCGCGGACGCCCGTTCGGTGACCGGACGTTCATCGACGCCCTGGGCCAGACGATGCAGCGCCGGGCCGAGCGTCGCCCCCAGCACCGAGACGACCTCGAGGTCGGACATCGCGGCGAAGTCGCCGATCGTCTCGATCCCGAGCCGATGCAGCCGGTCACCGGACACCGGGCCGATCCCCCACAGCTTGCGCACCGGCAGCGCGTGCAGGAACGCGAGCTCACGGCTGGGCGGGATCGCCATCACCCCATCGGGTTTGGCGAGACCGGACGCGATCTTCGCGATCTGCTTGCCACTGCCGAAACCGACCGACGCCGAGATGCCCACGGTGTCCCGGATCTGCGCACGCAGCCGTTCGGCGAATGCGGTCACGTCCTCGACGTCGGCGCCGGAGAGTTCCGCCGGCTCGCCGAACGCCTCGTCGAACGACAGCATCTCGATCACCGGTATGGCATCCCGCACCAGCCGGAAGACGCGGGCACTGACCACCCGGTACACGCCGCCGCGGGGCGGCAACACCACGACTCCCGGGCCCACGAGTCGTCGCGCCTGGTGCATCGGCATCGCCGACCGGGCACCGAATGCGCGCGCCGCGTAGCTGGCACCGGCCACCACTCCCCGACCCCCGGTGCCACCCACCAGCACCGGCCGGTCACGCAGGGTCGGGCGCGTCAGCTGCTCCACGGAGGCGAAGAACGCGTCCATGTCGAGATGCATCACCCACCGCGCACTGCGTTCGGTATCGGCGTGCCCGGGGTCGGCCACGGGCGGGACGGCGGAGTCCACCCCCGCATCGTATGCGGCCGCAGATCGGCGATTCCTCAGCGGATCTCGAAGACGGGCAGGTCGCCGACGTGCCGGGCGAGGGTGGCGTCGTCGGGCTCGGTTCCCATCCCCTCGGGCAGGAACCGCTTGACCTCCCATCCCCATTTGTCGAGGTAGGCGCGGATGATCGGCGCGCGGTCGGCCGGTGCCACCTCGACCAGCCGGATCGACCGGCGCCGACGGCCACGGCGCAGCTCCGCCGCGTCGTTCACCCGGGCGTTGCGCGCCCATTGGGTGTTGCCGCGCGGCGAGACCAGGTACTCGCGGCCATCCCACGGCATCGGGTTGACCGGGACGGTCTGCGGCGTGCCGGACTTGCGTCCGGTGACGGTCAGCGTCTGGGCGCCCGCGAGGTTCACCCCGCGTTCGACCAGCCAGCGGGCCACCCGATTGAATGCCGCATCCATTCCCTTCGGTCCGCGATAGTGCGCCTGAGCTGCGTGCATGATGAGTCTCCTTCGTGAGGTCAGAATCGAGAGCACCGCTCTCGATTCCCAGTGTGCGCGCCTCCGCGGGAAAATTCAAGAGCACTGCTCTCATTTGTGCGAAGATGTCCTCATGGCCACCACCACACGCGCCGCGAATCGGGCGGCGATGGAATCGGAGATCCGACGACTCGGCCGCGAGCATCTGCGCACCTACGGCGCCGCCGGCCTGTCCCTCCGTGCGGTCGCCCGCGATCTCGGCGTGGTGTCGTCGGCGGTGTACCGCTATGTCCCGAGCCGCGACGACCTGCTCACGTTGCTGCTGGTGGAGGCGTATTCGGACGTGGCGGACGCCGTCGAGCAGGCGATGGAAGCAGTCGCGCCGGAGCGTCATCGGGACCGCCTGCGAGCCGCGACCCGAGCACTCCGAGTCTGGGCAGTCGACGACCCGGCCCGGTGGGCACTGCTCTACGGAAGTCCCGTCCCGGGATACTCCGCACCCGCCGAGCAGACCGTCGAGCCCGGCACGCGGGTGATCGCGATGCTCATCGCCGAACTCGCGCGTGCCGAGGCCGACGGCGCCCTGCACTGCCCGGAGCCGGACCTGACCACCGGCCTTCGCCGCGACCTGGCGACGATCCGTGACGAGTTCGGGCCGGAACTGTCCGACGCCGGACTCGTGGTGGCCACCACGCTGTGGTCGACGACCATCGGCGCGGTCGGTCTCGAGGTGTTCGGCCAGTACGGCACCGACACCTTCGCCCACCCGGACGCCCTGTTCGACGTCGTAGTCGGGAACGCCCTGGCCCCTGTCGCCGAGGCGCCCCGCGAGTGAATGCGGGTGCTAGTGTCCCGCACCGGAAATTCGTTGATGATTTCGACGCCCAGGCGGCGCCTCGCTTCGTTGGCGTCGTCGCAGGTACATCCAGTACCCGCCTCCTCCGCCGCCTCGCGATGCATCCACCTGGACCGCCGAACTCATGAAACGAATTTCCGGCGCGAGACACTAGCGGGCGATCGACCGCTCGGTCTCGATCCCGGTCAGTTTCTCCGGATTCCGCATCGCATAGATGTCGCGGACGACCCCGTCTGCGAGATCGAGCACGAACACGCCCTGCAGGCATCCGTCGAAGTAGATGCGCATGCCGGGCAGGCTGTTGAAGATCCCCGCCTCGAGCCGGAAGTCGTCGTACGTCGACCCGACCCGGTTGAAACCCGACAGCAACCGCGCCACGGCCAGCGCGCCCTTGATCGGCCGACGAACGGCGTTCGCCTTCCCGCCCGAATCGGCGGTGAACACGACATCCGGCGACAACATGGTCATCAGCTGCTCGACGTCCCCCGACGACGCGGCCGCCAGGAATGCCTCGGTCACCTCGGCGGTGCGCGCAGAGTCCACCGGTTCGAAACGGTGACGACGGGCGTGCACGTGCGCCCGGGCGCGGTGCGCGATCTGGCGCACCGCCGCCACGGACTTGCCGACCATGTCGGCGATCTCGTCGTGGGAGAACCCGAAGACCTCCCGGAGCACGAAGACGGCGCGTTCGTCGGGTCCCAGGCTCTCCAAGACGACCAGCATCGCCGTCGAGACCGATTCCGCGAGAACAACATCCTCGGAGGCGTCGCGCTCGTCGAGCAGGATCGGCTCGGGCAGCCACGGCCCGACGTACTGTTCCCGTCGCCGCGCCGATGTGCGCAACGAGTTGAGAGCCTGCCGGGTCACCACCTTCGCGAGGTAGGCCTTGCTGTCGGTGACGGCGTCGAGGTCGACGTCGGCCCACCGCAGATAGCTCTCCTGCACGACGTCGTCGGCGTCGGCGGCCGAACCGAGGATCTCGTAGGCGACGGTGAACAGCAGTGGCCGTAGTTCGGTGAACCGTTCGACGTGGGCGTCGGTACCGGCAGTCATCCGGCCGCCTCCAGGCGCGCGGGTTCGGCGGCGTCGCGCGGCCGACCGAACGACGGGGTCGCACCCGGGTGGCGGCCTTCGAAGCGAAGGCCCAGAATGACGCTCCGGCAGACCAATTCCTTGATCGCCGCGGCCGTTCTCCCGGAGATGGCGGCTTCGACCGGGGTGTCGTCACGTCGCGTCGGCTGGACGACGGCGGCGTGCCGGCCCAGTGAGGTGCACTGCCCGAGGAACGCGAGTGCCACCGGCTTCGGTTGCGTGCCGGCCAGTCTGGCGCGGACGGTGTCGCCGGCGTGCGGACCGAGCTGATTGGCCGCCTGGCAGCTCATCCGGAACGATTGCCCCGACGGCGCGACGGAATCGCCCGCGCCGACGATACGTGGATCGTCGACGCTGGTGAGGGTCTCGTCGGTGACGAGTCTCCCGATGGCGTCGATGGTCAGACCGCTCTTCGCGGCGAGGTCGGGAGTCCCGAACCCGGTGGCCACCACCGTCGTCGCACTCGGCAGGATCGCGGTCGACTCGCCGGCGGACACCGTCACCGTGTCGGCACCGATGCTGTGCACCCGGTGGTTCTCCAGAATCTCCACGCCGAGCTTGGTCAACCGCCGCCGGGCGATGCGTCGCGAACGGTTACCGAACGACGGGGCAAGCACGCCGCGGCACACCAGACGAACCGACCGTCCGGCGTCGGCGAGCTCGGCGGCCATCTCGATCCCGGTGAGCCCGCCGCCGATGACGGTGATCGACGCGTCCTCGGCGACCTCGGCCAGCCGGGCACGCAGTCGCTCGGCGGCCTCCCATTCGCCGATCGGATAGCCGTGTTCTTCCGCACCCGGAATCGTGTTCGCGGACAACGCGGTCGAGCCGACGGCGTAGACCAGCTGGTCGTAGTCGAGCGTGTCACCGCCGGCAAGCTCGACCCGACCGCCGGCCACGTCGATGCGGGCGGCGGAGTCGACGACCAGACGCACGTCGGGACCGAGTACCTGGTCGAAATCGTGCTCGGCCTCCCCGGTTCCGGTGGCCCATTGATGCAGCCGGATGCGGTGGACGAAACGTGGGCGCGGGTTGACCAGCACCACGTCGGGTGCCGGTTCGGTACCTGCGCCGGCGATCCGGTTGGCGGCCATGGTCCCGGCGTAGCCTCCGCCGAGGACGACGACCCGCGGGCGTCGAGTGGTCTTCATGGGTTGCTCCTCTCGAAAAAGGTGGACAACCTCTGAGACACCGTACGCCCGCGGGACGTGACAGCGAGTGACTCAGATCACACTCAGGCGCGCGCCACCTTCGTGACGTCCGCGCTGACCCCGTCGCCGAGTTCGACGCCACCCGCCGCACCGGCTTCCGCGTCCACGACGTCGAAGGAGACCGCGAGCACCTCACCGGCGATCAGATCGGCGTGCGTCCGTGCCCAGTCGGCGCGGTTCGCCGGCACCACGAGCCGGACGCCGATCCGATCGGAGACGTCGAGACCGAGAGTGCGCCTGGCGTCCTGCAGTTCGCGGATGCGGTCCTTGGCCCAGCCCTCGGCCTCGAGTTCCGGGGTGACGGCGGTGTCGAGGACCACCAGACCGCGCCCACCGGGCAGTTCCGCGGTCGAGTCCGGCTCCACGGCGACCAGGCGGCGGGTGTACTCGCCGTCGTGCAGTTCGATGCCGTCGGCGACGACCACCTCTGCGCCGTCGGACCCGGCCTGCACCGACCAGTCACCGCCCTTGACCGCCTTGATGGCCCGCTGCACGTCCTTGCCCAGGCGCGGACCCGCGGCCCGTGCGTTGACCGCGATCTCGTACCGGCCGTACAGGTCGGCGTCGGTCGCGAGGGTCACCGACTTCACGTTCATCTCGTCGGCGATGAGATCGGTGTAGGGCGTCAGCTGTTCGGCGGTCGGCGATGCGACGGTCAGCCCCGGCAGCGGCAGCCGCACGCGCAGCTTGTTGGCCTTGCGCACACTCGAGGCCACCGAGCAGACCTCCTGCACCTCGTCCATGGCCGTCACCAGCTCCGTGTCCGACGGCAGTTCGTCCGCGGTCGGCCAGTCGGTCAGGTGCACCGACCGGCCACCGGTCAGCCCCCGCCAGATCGCCTCGGTCGCCAGCGGGAGGAGCGGCGCGGCCAGACGCGATGCCACCTCGAGCACCGTGTACAGGGTGTCGAAGGCGTCGGCGTCGCTGTCCTGTCCCACCCAGAAACGGGCCCGGGAGCGACGCACGTACCAGTTGGTGAGCGACTCGACGAACTCCCGGTACGCCTCGCAGGCCCCGGCGACGTCGAAGACGTCGAGGGCCTCGGTCATCGTGTTCCGGGTCGCCGACAGCTTCGCCAGGATGTACCGGTCGAGCACGTGCGTGGAGTCGGTACGCCACGTCGCGGGCCGTTCGGCGTAGAGCTGCAGGAAGCTGTAGGCGTTCCACAACGGCAGCAGGGCTTGGCGGACGCCTTCCCGGATGCCGCGTTCGGTGACCACCAGATTGCCGCCGCGCAGCACCGGCGACGCCATCAGGAACCACCGCATGGCGTCGGAGCCGTCGCGGTCGAACACCTCGTTGACATCGGGGTAGTTGCGCTTGGATTTCGACATCTTCTGGCCGTCATCGCCGAGGACGATGCCGTGGGCGATCACGCTCTTGAACGCCGGACGGTCGAACAGCGCGGTCGCGAGTACGTGCAGGTTGTAGAACCAGCCACGTGACTGCCCGTTGTACTCGACGATGAAGTCACCCGGATTGTGCGGCAACTCGCCGGTCTTGGGATCACCGTCGAACCAATCGGCGTTCTCGAACGGGTAGTGCACCTGCGCGAATGGCATCGAACCGGATTCGAACCAGCAGTCGAACACCTCCGGCACCCGGCGCATCGTCGACTTACCCGTCGGATCATCGGGATTGGGCCGGGTCAGTTCGTCGATGTAGGGGCGGTGCAGATTGTCCGGCCGCACGCCGAAGTCCCGTTCGAGTTCGTCGAGGGAGCCGTACACGTCGGTCCGCGGATACTCCGGGTCGTCGGAGATCCACACCGGGATCGGCGCGCCCCAGAAGCGGTTCCGGCTGATGTTCCAATCACGGGCACCCTCGAGCCACTTGCCGAACTGACCGTCGCGGATGTGATCCGGCGACCACGTGATCTGCTTGTTCAGCTCGAGCATCCGCTCCTTGATCGGGGTGACCGCGACGAACCACGACGGAACCGCCATGTAGATCAACGGCTTTCCCGACCGCCACGAGTGCGGATAGGAGTGCTCGATGGTCTCGTGACGCAGGATCTTTCCGATCGCCTTGAGGTCCTTGATGATCGCCGGGTTCGCGTCGAACACCATCTGACCCTCGTAGGGCGGGACCTGCGCCGTGAACTTCCCGCCCGGGTCGAGTGGCTGGACGACCTCGATGCCGTTGGCGGTCGCGAGGTCCATGTCCTCCTCACCGAAGGCGGGCGCGAGATGCACGACACCCGTACCGCTCTCGGTGGTCACGTAGTCGCCGAGCAAGATCCGGTGGGCGTTCGGGTGGCCGACGAAGAAGTCGAACGGCGGGGTGTAGGACATGCCCGCGAGCTCGGCACCGCCGTAGCTGTGCACGATCTCGGCGTCCGGGATCTCCTTGGCATAGGCGCCCAACAACGCCTTGGCGAGGAGGTAGTCCTGGCCGTCGGATGCCTTCACGTGCACATACTCGACGTCGGGATTGACCGCGATCGCGAGGTTGGACGGCAGCGTCCAGGGGGTGGTGGTCCAGATCAGTGCGTTCACGCCGTCGAGTTCGGGATGGGCGTCGTCGCCGACAAGCGGCATCCGCACGGTGATCGCGGGGTCCTGACGCATCCGGTAGGCGTCGTCGAGCTTGCTCTCCTGATTGGACAGCGGCGTCTGCTCGTACCAGCTGTAGGGCAGGACGCGATAGCCCTGGTAGATCAGTCCCTTGTCGTGCAGCCGCCTGAACGCCCACATCACCGACTCCATGAAGTCGAGATCGAGCGTCTTGTAATCGTTGTCGAAGTCGACCCACCGGGCCTGGCGGGTGACGTAATCGCGCCACTCGCCCGTGTAGCGCAGCACCGAATCGCGGCAGTAGTCGTTGAACTTCTCCATGCCCATCGACTCGATCTGCGACTTGTCGGTGATGCCGAGCTGGCGTTCGGCCTCGAGTTCGGCGGGCAGACCGTGGGTGTCCCAACCGAATCGGCGCTCCACCCGCTTGCCACGCATCGTCTGGTACCGAGGTACCAGATCCTTGACGTAGCCGGTGAGCAGGTGGCCGTAATGCGGCAGCCCGTTCGCGAACGGCGGTCCGTCGTAGAAGACGAACTCCTCACGGTCTGCGCGGTTCTCGATCGAGGCGGCAAAGGTGTCGTCGGCGGCCCAGTAGGACAGCACATGCTCTTCCAGATCGGGGAAGGACGGTGCGCCGCGGGTTCCGCCGGTCATGTCGATCACGGGATAGACCCGGGCATCGGCGGATGCATCGGCGTCCTGGGGGTGCAACGGTGGGGTCTGCGCCATGGTCGTCTCCTCGTGCCTGGCATGTCGTGACTGCTCTGGCACGGGGACGCACACCTGTGGTCGACGACCACTCGATCCGCGCGGTACCACCCCGCTTGCGGCGACGGTCCGATGGATCCGTGCGCCGCCACTCTCCGGCTCACGCCTCGCGCGAACCCACGGCTGTCTCGGGCCGCTCCCGCCCGGTTCTACTAGGGGGTGCGACTGGCCGCACGACCCCGTTCTTCCGGGTGCTCCCCGGTGATGGCCGGATCAACGCAGGTTCGAGTGTAGCCCTCGACGCACCGGCCGGACGAATCGCTTTCCCGGCTGCGCCGATCGGGGCGCGATGTCTCGAGACCGAACGCGCAGCTTCCAACCGGCCGCGCACCTTGCACTGTGAGCGGGAGGTTGGAAGCTGCGCGTTTGGGCCGCAGTCAGTGGGCCGCGGTCACTCGAGCGGCGGCCGCCAGTTCGGGTCGAGAGGGTCGAACCGTTGCTTGCGCGGCTCGTCGGGCGGCGTGGATTCGCGGCGCGGGGGCTCGGCAGGCGGGGGTTGAACAGGAAAGGACTCGGTCACCGCGTCATCCGGGCGTCGTTGCGACGACCCGTACCCGGACGGTGGAGGTGCGGGCGGCCGCGGCTGCCGTGATCCCGGCGGGGGTGGCGGGTATCCACCGACCGAGCGCAGGTAGTCGTCGTAGGTGCCGTCACGTCCCGGCGCGGGGTCCGGCTGACGCGGAGTTGGGGGCGGCGCCTGCGGCGGTACGTCGGCACGACCGTGGCGCCCACGCGTCTCACCAGCGACATCAGCACCAGCGACATCGGCACCGGGGTCGACGACACCCGGGGCCCCCGCACCAGCACCACCGGCATCGATACGACCGCCGGCGGTCTCGCGGCCGAGGCGCGTGGCCTCCGGCCCTGCGGCTGGGCGACCGGCAGCGTCGAGGTCACCGGGGCCACCGGCCGATTCGTCGACATCGACGAAGTCGGCGAGGGTGCGCTCCTCACGCTCCCGTCGACCCCCGATGATGTCGGCGATCAGGAAGCCCAGCCCGACCAGGCACACCACGATGCACGAGATCGCCAGCCAGACCGTGCCGGTGATCAACCCGAGCACCAGCAACACGAACCCTATGAGCGTCGCCGCCAGGGCCAGCGTCAGCACGAGAACCCTCCCGCTTGTCCGCCGACTAGCTCGGGGAGTAGCTGGTGAATCCGCCGTTGCCGGGGTCGGAGGAGAACGAGTCGGAACGACCACCCTCGACCGGGGCGGCGCTACCCCGCTGCTGGAGTTCCTCGAGCTGGGACTCCAGATAGGTCTTCAACCGTGTGCGGTACTCGCGTTCGAACGTCTTCAGCTGCTCGATGCGGCCTTCGAGAACGGTGCGCTGCTGATTGATCGTGCCCATGATCTCGCTGTGCTTGCGCTCGGCGTCGCTCTGCAGGGCGTCGGCGCGTTCCTGCGCCTGCCGGACCTGCGCTTCCGACCGCGTCTGCGAGTCGGCGAGGATGGCCTCGGACCGTTGGCGGGCGTCGGATAGCAAGGCGTCGGCCTTCGACTGGGCCTCGGAGACCATGGCGTCGGCGCGCGAGCGCGCGTCGGCGACCAGCGAGTCGGCCTCCTGCCGGGAGGTGGAGGTCAACCGGTCGGCGGTGTCCTGCGCGAGCGCGAGCACGCGCGCGGCGCGAACGTTCGCGTCGTCGTCGGAGAACTGCGGCTGCGGGGCCGGTTCCGGAGCCGCGGGCTCGGGTGCAGGTGCGGCGGCGAAGACCTGGGTGCGCTCCTCGGCGGCCGGCGCCGCGGAGACACCGGAATCGGCGGCGGGAGCGCCGGATCGAGCGTCGGTGAGCTCACCTTCGAGCTCCTCCACACGCTGCTTCAGGTCTCCGTTCTCCTCGATCAGCCGCGCGAGTTCGGCCTCGACAAAGTCGAGGAACTGATCAACTTCATCCTCGTTGTAGCCGCGTTTACCGATAGGCGGTTTGCTGAACGCGACGTTGTGCACATCAGCTGGTGTCAGCCGCATGTCGGTTCCCCTCATTGTCAGTCGAACTGTCTGGATGGCCGGATCAAGCCCTGTTCAGTTGAAACAAACAGATACCAGTCTGCACAGTATTTGCTACAGGCTGTCACTGTTTATTCATACCAGTCCACTGGGTAACTGGCGTCAAATCCTGTCACACGAGAACCGTTCGTAGCAGAGCATCGATGCTGTCCTGCAATCAAACGGTCACTCGATGATGACACTCAACGGTAAACCACCGGCGGCCGATGGTCACGAAGAGGTCACGGCGGGCGTGTCGACGGACAGTCGACTCAGTGTCCCCGGCGCAACACTCCCCCAGGTCATGCGAGTCCGGCGATGGCGAGGGCCGCAGCAGAGCTACGGCTCAGCGAGCTGACCACCTGCATGGCGATGAGCACGACGATCATCACGATCATGAGCGACAGGTCGAGCCGGACCGGTCCGAGCGGAATCGGCGGCAACACCCGCCGTAGCGCACGGATCGGCGGATCGGTCGCGGTGAACACGATCTCGATGATCACCACCGCCAGTCCGGTGGGGCGCCATTCCCGTGCGAACGAGCGCACGAGCTCGACGACGAGCCGCGCCAGCAGCAGCAACCAGTAGATGAACAGCAGGTAGTAGAGAACCTGGAACACAATCGTCACGCCTCAAGGTTGCCTGATATGTCGCACCTGCGCTGCAACCGCCCGTGACCAGGGCTTTCTTTCAGGCTCCGGGCAGTGACGACGACCCGAACACCTCAGCCGTGGTTGTAGAAGCCCGTTTCCGCGATCTTGCGGCGATCCTCGGGCGAGACGTCGATGTCGGCCGGCGAGAGCAGGAACACCTTGGTCGCGACCTTGTCGAACGAGCCGCGAAGCGCGAAGGCGAGCCCGGCGGCGAAGTCGACGAGCCGCTTGGCGTCGTCGTTGCTCATGTCGACGAGGTCCATGATGACCGGGTTGCCGTCGCGGAAACGTTCACCGATCGTGCGCGCCTCGCCGTAGTCGGACGGTCGCAGGGTGGTGATCTTGTGCAGCGGACCGTCGGCGAACACACGCTCGAGTTCTGCTCGCTGGTCGCCACCCGCACCACTTCGCGCCACACCCGCCGGGCGCATGCCCGGCCGCTGTAGCGGCTCGAGTCGGTGCGCGGACCGCATCCGCTCCACCGGCTCCCCGCTGTGGCGCCCCCCGGCGTATGCGTACTCGGGGACGGGCTCGAAGCCGCCGTCGAAGCCGTTCATGTCGTAACCGGCATGCGCGAACGCCTGAGGTTCGAATTCCCCCGGGAAACGGCGGTCGTCGACGTAGGCGAAGTCGGCGTCGCGCGGCCCCTCACGGAAGCCCGGCTCGCGGTACCCACCGTCGGCGTAGAAGTCGTCGCGGTAGGGCCGCGGACCCCGGACCGGTCCGCCCGGCTCCTCCAGGTAGTCGTCCTCGTAGTCACTCGGAGGCACCATGCCGAAATATGCCTTGAACTTCTGCATCGTGGTCATAGCTGGCCTCTCTGTTGTCCAACGCTGCCGGGGAGCAGTCCTGTGGTGCAAGTGTGGTTATTGTGTTCGCTGGTTTTCATGTGACCAATGTGATTACTGAGAGACTAACGGCCGAGGTCCCATGATCGCGGTTCCGACACGCACGCATGTCGATCCGTGCGCAACCGCCTCTTCGAGGTCACCGGACATGCCCGCGGACAGCTGCCACGCCTCGGGATGCTCCTCGACGAAACGCCGCTGGATCTCCGCGGCACGCTGCATCCACCGCTCCGCCGACCCTTCGACGGGCGCGATCACCATGAGCCCCTTCAGCGAGAGTCCGTCCGCACCGATCACCCGCTCGGCCAGCGCCGGCAGCTCGTCCTCGGTGGCGCCTCCCCGGTGCGGATCGCCATCCAGGCTGACCTGCAACAGAATTCCCAGATCGGCGGTGCGGGCCCCGCTGTCGAGGGCGGCCTGCGCTCCCCGGGCGAGGGCGTCGACGATCTTGTCCCGATCGACCGAGTGCACCGAACGCGCCCATTCCGCAATCGTTTTCGCCTTCTTCGACTGCACCGACCCGATCATGTCGAATCGGGCGTCGGTCGCCGTGTCGTCGAGCGCGGCGCTGCGCACCTCGGCGATCTTGCGGCCCGCCTCGGGTTCGCGGGACTCACCGAACGACCGCACCCCGAGCCCGATGAGGCGGGTGACGTCGTCGGCCGGGAAGAACTTCGTCACGACCAGTAGTTCGACGTCGTCGCGCCGACGCCCGGTGGCGTCGATCGCGGCGTCGAGGCGCGCCCGGGCCGCCGCGTAGCGCTGCGCGAGGTCGTCGCGACGCGCGTCGCCACCCCCGTCAGCTCCGGTCATCGCCGTTCTCGGGATGTGGCCGCGGGGAATCGGACGAGTCGGTCTCGGCCGCCGGGGCGGCGGAGGAGTCGATCCAGATCACCGACGCGAGTCGGCCGGTCGGGGCACCCCGCCGGTGGCTGAAGAGCGCGCGGTCCTCGATCGTGCATCGCGGATCGGCCGCGACCGCGGAGACCCCGGCCGCCAGGAGCTGGCGACGGATGCCCGCCCGCAGATCCAATCCCGCGGTGCCCTTCTCGGTGATGCAGGCGCTGCCGGGCAGGTGCTCCTCGACGTCGCGCTGCATGTGCGCTGGCACCTCGTACTGTCGCCCACTGGCCGCGGGTCCGAGCAGTGCGCCCATCCGATCGGGTCGGGCGCCGAGCCGGATCATCTCCCGCAGCGTCGCCGGGATGATGCCGACGCGTGCGCCGACCCGGCCTGCGTGGATTCCGGCGATGACCCCGGCCTCATCGTCGGACAGCAGCACCGGGACGCAGTCGGCCGACAAGACGGCCAGTGCGAGATCCGGTTCGGTCGTGACCAACGCGTCGGTGGCCGGCACCGGAGCGTTCATCGGACCGTCGACGACGGTGACGTTGCGGCTGTGGATCTGTTCCATCCAGACGATCCGTCCGGGTGTCAGACCGATCTGCTCGGCCAGCCGATCCCGGTTGGCCGACACCGCCTTCGGATCGTCGCCGACGTGATCGCCGAGATTGAACGAGTCGTAGGGCGCCACCGACACCCCGCCGGAGCGTCCGGTGACCACGCGACGAACCCGCATCGCGGGGCTCAGCGTTTCATGAACGACGGCACATCGACGTCGTCGTCATCGAGGGTCACGTTGTTGCGACGCGGCCGCTCCGGCTGCTCCTCGGTGAACGGATCACCCGATCCCGCGGGCATCTTGCCGAACAGCGGGTCGTTGTCCTGCGGCTTCGACGCCACCGCACCGGCCTGGCCGGAACCGACCGACGACTTGCCCACCGCGGCGGGGATGTCGGTGCGCTTTCGCGGTGCGCCGCCGTCGAATCCGGCCGCGATCACCGTGACGCGCACCTCGTCGCCGAGGTTGTCGTCGATGACCGTGCCGAAGATGATGTTGGCGTCCTCGTGGGCCGCCTCCTGCACCTGGGTGGCGGCGTTGTGGATCTCGAACAGTCCGAGGTCGCTGCCACCTGCGATCGAGATGAGCACTCCGCGAGCACCTTCCATCGACGCCTCGAGCAGCGGCGAGTTGATGGCCGCCTCGGCGGCCTTCTTCGCCCGGTCCTCGCCGCGCGACGAACCGATACCCATCAGCGCGCTGCCGGCGTCACTCATCACACCCTTGACGTCGGCGAAGTCCACGTTGATCAGTCCGGGCGTGGTGATCAGGTCGGTGATGCCCTGAACACCGTTGAGCAGCACCTCATCTGCGCTGCGGAACGCGTCCATCAGGCTGACCTGCGCGTCGCCGAGCTGCAGGAGGCGGTCATTCGGGATGACGATCAGGGTGTCGCACGATTCGCGCAGCGCGGTGATCCCGGCCTCCGCCTGTCCACCACGACGCTTGCCCTCGAACGAGAACGGACGGGTGACCACGCCGACGGTCAGCGCGCCGAGCTTGCGGGCAATGGATGCCACCACCGGCGCGCCGCCGGTGCCGGTGCCGCCACCCTCGCCGGCGGTCACGAAGACCATGTCCGCGCCCTTGAGGAGCTCCTCGATCTCGTCGCGCGCGTCTTCGGCGGCGCGGCGCCCGACCTCGGGGTCGGCACCCGCCCCGAGACCGCGGGTCGAGTCACGGCCGACGTCGAGTTTGACGTCGGCATCGCTCATCAGGAGCGCCTGCGCATCGGTGTTGATCGCAATGAACTCAACGCCTTTGAGTCCTTGCTCGATCATTCGGTTGACGGCATTGACGCCGCCGCCGCCGATGCCGACAACCTTGATCACGGCCAGGTAGTTGTGCGGTGGCGTCATGTGCCCGCCTTCCTCGTTCGATCCGAAACCCTAAACCTGAACCATAGATTTAGAGTTATGTCAAGTAGATGGATGTTGGGCATGACGCTAGGCATCCGAGGGCTGGGCCGCCAGCAAGCGGGCGGCGTGTCGCGAAGTTGGTCCGGTCTTTTTTCTGCGACATACCCGTCGATCCCAGGCGCGAGGGATCGTTGCACGTCAGCAGGGCCACCCACCGCCACCCGATCAGCTGAACGCGGGGAACTCCGGACTCGACACGTTGTAGGTCGAGGCGGGACGGGTCAACAGTGCGTCGAGGGTTCGGGCCTTCTCCGCTCCCCGTTCGCTGTCGCCCCACACCACCGTCTTGTCGCCTTCGAGGGTGAACTCGATGTCGACCGGCGATGACGCGGAGACGGCGATGAGACGTCCCGAGATCGACTCCGGCAGTTCGGACACCGCGCCCAGCGTCTCCACCGTCGTCGGGTCGCTGGGGCCGGGATTCGGGGTGGAGAACTCCGGGAGACCGTTGATCTCCGGCGGGACACCGGTCGAGGTGTCGAAGGTCAGGTAGCCGACACCGGAGCGGTCGAGGACGTGCACCTTGTCGCCGTCGGTCACCTTCACCACCGGCTGCCGCTCGACCACCGTGATGGTGAGGGCGGACGGGTAACTCCGTTGCACGCGCACCGATTCGATCGACGGGATGGCCGCGATGCGCTGGGCGACGGCCTGCGTGTCGACCTGTAGCAGCGGGGTCCCGTCCGCGACCCGCGCGGCCCCGATGATCTGGTCCGCCGGGACGGCCTCGTTGGACTGCACGTCGGTGGACCGGACGGCCATCAGCGGGGTGAAGTACGCGATCGCGGCGAGACCGGCGACCACGACGATGACCGCGAGGGTGCCGAGCAGCAATCGCGGACGCCTGGGCCGCAGCCGCCCACCGCGCTCTCGTCCCCGGCCCGTCACGGTTGGGTCCCTGCGGTATCCGCGGGCGCGGGCGATGGCGAGGTCGGGTCACCGGACTCCCCCGCAGCCCGCAGGGCTGCCAGGATCTCGGGACCCTGCATGGTGATGTCGCCGGCGCCCAGGGTCAGCACCAGGTCGCCGGGTCGGACGAGGTCGGCGACGGTCCGCGCGAGCGCCGAGAGATCCGGCTGGAAGACGACCGGCCGGGTCACGCGGGCGGCGATGGCGGCGCCGCTCACACCGGGGATCGGTTCCTCCCGCGCGCCGTACACATCGGCGAGGACGACCTCGTCCGCGAGGTCGAGGGCGGCGGCGAAGTCGTCGGCGAATTCACGTGTACGGGAGTACAGATGGGGTTGGAAGACCGCGACGACGCGGCCCGGACCACCGTGCTCGGTGTGTCCGACACCGGCCTCGGCGACGCTCTCGACCGCCTGGCGGGCCGCGGAGAGGACGGCCCGCACCTCGGTCGGATGATGCGCATAGTCGTCGTACACCTCGACACCGCCGACGCGGCCCCGGAACTCGAAGCGCCGGTGCACACCGCTGAACGCGGCCACGCCGTCGAGCACACCGGGCAGCTCGCCGCCCGCGACGCAGCATGCGACAGCAGCACCGATCGAGTTGAGCGCCATGTGCTTTCCCGGCAGCGTCAGGTCGATCACACAATCGACCGCAGGATCGGCGAGTGGCGCTCCGAAGCGGACGCGTGCGGTGCCGCCGGCACCCCGCGCCGCCCACGACAGCAGGGTGGCGACATGGTTGACGGCCGGCGCGAGCGCAGCGTGGCTGCCTTCTCCGTAGCCGAGCACGGAGATGCCGCGGTCGGCGAGACCCTCGGCGCATCGACCGGCGAACCGGGCGGCACCCTCGTCGTCGAGGCACACGACCAACGTCCCGCCCGGTTTGATCCGTTCGGCGAACGAGTCGAAGACCTCGACGTAGGCCTCCTCGGTCCCGAAATAGTCGAGGTGGTCGACCTCGATGTTCGTGACCACGACGACGTCGGGTTCATATTCGAGCAGCGACCCGTCGCTCTCGTCGGCCTCGGCGACGAAGATCCCGCCACTGCCGTGGTGGGCGTTGGTGCCGGACTCGTTCAGCTCGCCGCCCACCGCGAACGACGGATCGAGGCCGCAGTGTTGCAGGGCGACGACCGCGATCGACGTCGTCGACGTCTTGCCGTGGGTACCGGCGACGAGCAGCGTCCGGTAGCCCTGCATCAACTCTGCGAGGACGTGCGGTCGCAGCAACACCGGGATGCCGCGGGCCCGCGCCGCCACGAGTTCGGGATTGGTCTTCGGGATCGCGGCGAGTGTCGTGACCACGACCGACGGGCCGCCGGGCAGCTGATCGAGGGCGGACGGGTCGTGACCGACCTGGATGCGTGCACCGCGGGTGCGCAGGGCGAGGATGCCCCGGCCTGCCTTCGCGTCCGATCCGGACACCTGGCCACCGCGGGCGAGGAGGATTCGCGCCAGCCCGCTCATCCCGGCGCCGCCGATGCCGACCATGTGAACCCGACGCAGCTGCTCGGGCAGGTCTCCGATGGGTGCGGACGGGTCCCCGCCGCTCATCGCCTCACCTCCCGCTCGGGCCGTCGCCGTGTGACCGTCGACCGACTGTCCTGCCCATCCATTGTCACGTCTGCGGGCCCGATCCCGGCGAGCGAAACGCGGAGCGCAGACGTGCCCGATAGGTTCCGGCGCGATGCTCGGCCGCGAGTTCGAGCGCGGCGGACGCGACGGAGTCGGCGGCATCGCGATGCCCGGTCCGCCCCGCGGCGCTCGACATCGCGGCCAACCGGCCTGCGTCCGACAGCATCGCCGGGACCTCGCGCGCCACCCAGTCGACGGTCATCTCCGCGTCGTCGACGATGATGCCGCCACCGGCGTCGACGACCGGCAGGGCGTTGAGGCGCTGCTCGCCGTTGCCGTGCGGGAGGGGCACGTAGATCGCGGGCAGTCCGGTGGCCGACACCTCGGCCACCGTCATCGCACCCGACCGGCACATGACGAGGTCGGCGGCCGCATAGGCGAGGTCCATGCGCTTGAGGTAGCCGACGCCGCGATACGGCGGAGCGCCGGCCGGCGAATCGGGGTTGATCGTGTTCTTCGGGCCGTACGCGTGCAGCACACCCACCCCGGCCTTGCCGAGCGGGCCGGCCGCACCCGCGACGGCCTCGTTGAGCCGTTGCGCCCCTTGCGAACCCCCGAACACCAGGAGGGTCGGGGCGTCCTCGTCGAGGCCGAAGTAGTGGCGGGCCTTCGCCCGCAGTCCCGGCCGGTCGAGTTCGGTGATCACGCCGCGCACGGGAATGCCGACGACGTCCGCGTCCAGACCCGAGCCGCCGACCGCCGCCATCACCCGGTCCGCGAACCGGGCACCGACCTTGTTCGCGATGCCCGCACTGGCGTTCGCCTCGTGGATGATGATCGGCAGTCGACTACGGGAGCGGACGCGCATCCGCGCTGCCAGATACGCAGGCAGCGACACGTAGCCGCCGAACCCGATCACCACGTCCGCGCCGACCGCCGACAGGACCGACCGCGCCGCCGACACCGCACCGAGGAGGCGGGCCGGCGTCTTGGCGAGTTCCATCCCGGGCTTACGCGGTAACGGCACTGCCGGGATGAGCTCGAGCTGGTATCCGCGCTCGGGCACCAGAGTGGTCTCCAGACCACGGGTGGTACCCAGGGCGGTCACCCGAGCGGTGGGATCGAGCCGGGTGACCGCATCCGCGACCGCGAGTGCGGGTTCGATGTGTCCGGCGGTCCCGCCGCCGGCGACCACCACCGACAGCGGCCGATCCGACCGCGACCGGTTTCGCTCAGAATTCACCGCTGACCCACTCCACTTTCCCTGTCCTGGACCGCCCTGTCCGGAAGCGCCGTCCTGAACTGTTCGTCCGAATCGATCTCCAACCCACCGGCGGACAAACGGTGTGGACCGCGTGTCAGCGCCTGGTGCCGCCACGTCCGTCCGGCCGCCACGACGACGTGGGGCCCGACCGCCGACCGCCCGGCGCGTTCGCGGTCACGCCACCGCTGCCGCCCCAACGGGTGGACCCGCCGGTCGACCGCGACGTCGATGCCCGGTCCGCACCGTTCCCGCGTGTGCCGGAATACCCCGTACGGTAGTCCACCCGGACCCGGGAGGTACGTGGTGCCCGGCCGTCGCCGGTCGACCGCCGCGCCGACGGTTTCTCCGTCCCACGCGCCGCACCACGTAGTCGCGGCCACTTCGACCCGCTCGCCGCGGGCGGGGCGGGTCGGGAGCGCTCCGGCCGGCGGCGATCGAGGCGATCGCGCAGTGCGTCGGCGCGGGTCGGCCGATAGGGCACCGGTGTCGGCAGCCGCAACCATCGTCCGAACCGGCTCGGTTCACCGCCGACGAGGGCGGCCACCGCCTCTGGCTCGTGACGTGCCGCGTTGGCCAGCAGCCCGAGCATCGCGAGGACCGTCAACGTCGACGTCCCGCCCGCCGACAAGAGCGGCAACTGGATACCCGTCACCGGCAGCAGGCCGACGACGTACCCGATGTTGATGAATGCCTGCGCGGTGATCAGCACGGTGATTGTGGCGGTCATCAGGCGCAGGAACGGATCCACCGATCGCGCGGCGATCCGGAAGCCGATGAACGCGAGGATCGCGAAGAGCAGGACCACCAGAAGCCCACCCACCAGACCGAGTTCCTCACCGATGATCGCGAAGATGAAGTCGTTGTGGGCGTTGGGTAGATAGTTCCATTTGGCCCGGCTCTGTCCCAGCCCGACGCCGAAGACACCACCGTTGGCGAGGGCGAACGTCGCCTGTCGCGCTTGATATCCCGCGCCCTGCGGATCGTCGATCGAACCCAGGAAGCTCATCACACGCTGGGACCGGTAACCCTCGACCAGCGCGAGCAGCACGGCGAGTGCGACGCCGACCGCCGCGAAGGACAGGAACACCTTGACGGGTAGCCCGGCGAACCACAGCAACGCACCCACGATGATCGCGATCGTGATCGTGGTCGACAGGTTGGGTTCGAGAACGATCAGCACACAGATCAGCAACGCCACCGGCAGCAGCGGGATGAGCAGTTCCTTGAGCGAGGCGTTCTCCCGGCGTCGGGAGGCGAGCAGGTGGGCGCCCCAGACGCACAACGCCACCTTGACCAGTTCCGACGGCTGCACCGACAGACCACCGACCACGAACCAGCGGCGAGCGCCCTGACTCAGGGTGCCGATGCCCGGCACCAGCACCAGCGCCAGCAGGATCGTCGTCACCACGATCAGCGGGGCGGCCACACGCCGCAACAGCCGCACCGGCAGGCGCAGCATCACGTAGAAGACGGCCAGGCCCAGCAACGCGAAGATGACCTGGGTGGCGAACAGTCCGTAGGCCGAGCCTTCTTTGGAATAGCCCTCCACCGACGACGCGGACAGCACCATCACGAGCCCGAATGCGGTCAGCAGGAACGCGATCGTGAGGATCAGGTGGTAGGAGGCCAGCGGCCGCGACAGCAGATTGCCGATGCCCTCGGAGATGGCCGCGGGCCAGGAACCCTCGGACGAGGCCCGCCGGGAGCGATCTCGACCGCCGGTCGCCGACCGATCCGGCGACGCCTTCTCGGTCGGCGTGCTCACCGCGACGTACCGCCGGGATGGCCGGCAGCCGGCACGGCTGCGCCGGGAAGTGCCCGCGCCGCATCGGCGAACGCGTCACCCCGCGCACCGTAGCCGGGGAACATGTCCAAAGAGGCGGCGGCGGGCGCCAGCAGCACCGTGTCCGTGCGATCGTCGAGGCGCGCGAGATGCGCCGCCACCTCGACAGCTCGGGTCAGGACGGCCGTCGCGGACCCGCCGACCGCGCCGGGCGGCACCGCACCGGACGGGATCATCGCGGGGAAGTCCACGATCGTGGGGGCCTCGGGAGTCGCGGGCGCGTGCTGAACGGTCACCCGGTCATCGTCCCCTGTGAATACTGTGACTGTTGGGACTTCTGGGGCGTGTCGCGAGATCGCCTCCACGATCAGCTGCCGATCCTGGCCGATCGCGACGACGGCAGCCAGCCGGTCCCGGGTGTCGCGGATCATCGCGTCCACCGATGCGCCCTTCAGCAGCCCCCCGGCGATCAGCACGACCCGACGGTGACCGAGGATCGCGGCACACGCGGCATGCGGATTGGTGGCCTTCGAATCGTCCACGTAGTCGGTGCCCTCGACCCGCACCACCACCTCCCCGCGGTGCGCGGCCGGCCGGAACGCACCCAGGCCCGCACCGACCTGCGCCGGCGAGATCCCGGCGACGAGTGCAAGAGCCGCGGCGGCCAGGGCGTCGGCCACACCGGACGGCCCGGGCGGGTGGACGGCGGCCGCGTCGACGAGGTCCCGCGGATGGGCGTCGGACCCGAACGCCCGGTCCACCAACCTGCCGTCGGTCACCCCGAGTTCCCCGGCGGCGGGGGTGCCGAGAGTGAAGCCCACCCGGCGGCCGACGACCGGAAGCCTCGAGGCGACGGCATCGTCGAGGCCGACCACCCCCACCCGACCCTGCAGCGCGATGGCCTTGGCCTCCGCGTAGGCGTCGAACGACCCGTGCCAGTCGAGATGGTCGTCGGCGACGTTGAGGACCACACCCGCGTCCGGCGCCACCGACGGCGCCCAGTAGAGCTGGAACGACGACAACTCGGCGCACAGGACGTCGACCCGCGGTTCGGCCCGCATGGCGTCGAGCACCGGCAGGCCGATGTTGCCGCAAGCGGCGCCGGCGAGTCCCCCGCCGGCGACGATCTCGGCGAGCATGGAGGTCGTCGTCGTCTTGCCGTTGGTGCCGGTGACCACCAGCCAGGTGCGCGGTGGACCGAGCAGCCCGGCCCGATCGATCCGCCACGCCAGTTCCACCTCTCCCCAGACGGGGATCCGGCTGTCGCTCACCAGTTGCATCAGCGGATGCGTCGGGGCGAATCCGGGCGACACGATCACCAGTGAGTACCCGTCGAGGGCGGCCGGTTCGAGCGACGCGGTGCCGTCGAGCAAGTGCGAGGTCGCGATCTGTGCGATCCCGAGGGCAGAGAGTTCGTCGTCGTCGTGCCCGGATCCGAACCGGGCGTCGGTGACGGTGACTTCGGCGCCGACGTGCGCGAGGTAGCGCGCGGCGGAGCGTCCGGCGGTGCCCGCGCCGGCCACCAGCACGGACGCGCCGGCGAGCGCGGTGACGTCCACGACGGTGTCCTCAGCCACTGACGGCCAGGAACTCGCTGTAGAACAGGGACAGGCCGAGGGCGCACGCGATGGCGGTGAGCAGCCAGAACCGGATGATCACCGTGGTCTCCGCCCACCCGCCGAGTTCGAAGTGGTGATGGAACGGCGCCATGCGGAAGACCCGACGCCCGGTGGTGCGGAAGAACGCGATCTGGATGACCACCGAGATGATCTCCGCCACGAACAGGGCACCGATGACGACCGCGATGAGTTCGGTCCGGGTCGTGATCGACAACCCGGCCAGCATTCCGCCGAGTGCCAGCGAACCGGTGTCACCCATGAAGATCTTGGCCGGCGCGGCATTCCACCACAGGAACCCGAGGCAGGCGCCGCCACCCGCCACCGCGATGAGCGCGAGATCGAGCGGATCCCGCACCACGTAGCAGCCGGGGGTGATCTCCTCGGTCGACTTGGGGCCGCCGGTGCACGCGTTGCGGTACTGCCAGAACGTCACCAACACGTACGAGCCGAGCACCATGGCCATCGAGCCCGCGGCGAGGCCGTCGAGGCCGTCGGTGAAGTTGACCGCGTTCGACCACGCGGCGACGACGAGCCAGCAGAAGATGACGAACACCGGCGCCCACATCGAGATGGCGTCGATGTCACGGACATACGACAGGTGGGTGCTCCCGGGCGTGTATCCGGCGTCGTTGCGGAACTGCAGCACCAGCACGCCGAACAGGATCGCCGCGCCGAACTGTCCGATGGATTTCGCGGTCTTGTTGAGTCCGAGGTTCCGATGCTTGCGGATCTTGATGATGTCGTCGAGAAAGCCGACACCGCCCAGCGCGGTCGCGAGCCCGAGGACGAGCAGGCCGGACGCGGTCATCCCGGTGCCGCCGGTGAACATGCCGAACAGGTGTGATCCGAGATAGCCGGCCCACAGTGCCGCGAGGATGGCGACGCCACCCATCGACGGCGTGCCCCGTTTGGTCTGGTGACTCTGGGGCCCCTCGACACGGATCTCCTGGCCGAACCCCTGACGGGTGAACAGCCGGATCAGCAATGGCGTCAACAGGATCGACACCGCGAGCGCGATGCCGCCCGCCATCAGGATCTGTGTCACCGACCCGCCTTCATCCGCGCCGAGCCCAGCAGTGTGCCCGTCTGCAGTGTGCCCGTCTGCAGTGTGCCTGTCAGCTGGGTGCCTGTCGGCCGGGTGCCCGCCTGCACTGTGCGCCTGTGCCCTGCCACGCTCGTCACTGCCTCTCGTTCGTCGTCATTGTCGCCGGTGTGCTCCGCCGCGGGCTCACGCGGGATTGTCCTGCCGCCAGATCCCGGCCAGCTCGGCGACTCCCGCATCCGAACCCGCCACCAGGATCACGTCGCCCGGCCCCGGACGCCATGCGACGTCGGTTGTCAGGAGTTCGCGCGCCTCGGCGGCCGTATCGACCTGACGCACCTCGTCTCCCCACGAGCCTTCCATGACTGCGCCCTGATGCAACGCGCGCACCGAGCGGGAATCGCCGACGCACAGCGTCTTGTCGACGGCCAACCGTACTGCCTGACGGCCGACGCGATCATGCTCGACGACACCGTCGTTCTCCGACATGTCGGCGGCGACGGTCAAATCCCCGAGGATTGCCCAGGTACGCACATCAGGGTCTGCGCCGCGGGTGGCCGCCGCGGTCGCGACCAGTTCGCGCAGCAACGTCTTGGCGGCGTCGACATCGGCCGGTACCGGCGCCACCAGCACCGTGGCCGTCATGGCCGGTCCTGTTCGAGCGGTTTGGTCGTGGCTTCGAGGGCCCGGGCATCGAGGGCATGGGCGGCCACCTCGCGATCGTCGAACGGGTGCTTGACGCCGTGGATCTCCTGCCCCGTCTCATGGCCCTTGCCGGCGATCAGCACCGTGTCGCCCGGCTGCGCCCAGCGGGCCGCTGCGGCGATCGCCTCTGCCCGATCACCGATCTCACGGACTTCGCCTGACTCGCTGGGGTCGACCGATCGCGCCCCGGCCAGCACCTCCGACCGGATCGCCGCCGGCTCCTCGGTGCGCGGATTGTCGTCGGTGATGATCGCGAGATCGGCTCCACGCGCAGCGATTTCGCCCATCATCGGACGCTTTCCGGTGTCCCGGTCGCCGCCCGCGCCGACGACCACCGCGACTCGGCCGCGGGTCTGCGCGCGCAGTGTCGCGATGACCGCGTCCAGCGCGGCGGGCTTGTGGGCGTAGTCGACGACGACGAGGAAGTCCTGCCCCCGATCGATCCGCTCGAGACGGCCGGGCACCGAGGTCCCGGCGATCGCCTCGACCGCGACACCGGCCGGCACACCCGCGCCCACCGCGATCGCCAGCGCCATCGACGCGTTGGCGATGTTGTAGCGGCCGGGCAGCGGGACGGTCAGTTCGTGCTGCGTACCGCCGGGTGCGGTCACCTCGGCATGCTGCACCCCGTCGGCGTCGACGGTCGACGGGCCGGCTTGCCACTGCGCGGGTACCGCGCCGGTGGACACGGTGACCAGGGCGGCCTGACGGTCGGCCGAGCGACGATCGCCGCGCGCGACCTCCACCATGCGCCGGCCCCAGTCGTCGTCGACGCAGATCACCGACCGGACCGCGCTCGTCGATGCCGCCGGCGCGAACAATTGCGCCTTGGCCTCGAAGTAGGCACGCATCGTGCGATGGAAGTCCAGATGGTCCTGCGACAGGTTGGTGAACGCGCCGATCGCGAAATGCGCACCGTCCACACGACCGAGCGCGAGGGCGTGACTGGACACCTCCATCACGACCGCGTCGACGCCCTTCTCCAGCATCATCGCCAGCAGCGCCTGCAGGGTGGGCGCCTCCGGCGTGGTCAGCGTGCTCGGCTGGGCCACCCCGTCGATGCGGGTCTGCACGGTGCCGATGAGCCCGACGGAATGCCCGGCGGCGAGCAGGGCGGCCTCGACCATGTAGGCCGTGGTGGTTTTGCCCGAGGTGCCGGTGATCCCGATCAGCTTCATCCGGCGTGACGGGTGTCCGTAGATCCGGGCACTGACCTGGCCGAGGACGTCACGCGGCTTCGGATGCACGAGGACCGCGACCGCCGCGTCGGGGGGCAGGACCCGTGACAACTCCGCCCGGCCGGCCGGATCGGTCAGGATCGCGGTCGCACCCGCCGCCACGGCCTGATCGGCGTACTGGGCACCATGGGTGCGGTCGCCGGGCAACGCGGCGAACAGGTCGCCGGGCATCACGTCCTGTCCGCGCAGGGTAGCGCCGGTGACCTCCACGTCGGTTGCCACCGAGCCGACCAGGTCGACACGGGCCCCGGTGGATGCCGACAACACGGACACGGGGGTCGGGGTCACGCTGGTCGGCCGAAGCATCACCGCGGCGACCTTCGAGCGCTTACGGCGAGTCGACGCCATCTGGTTGCTCCCGCCTCCTTGCTGCTCAACCCGGTCGGCCCGGGCCGGGCCGTCGGAGAACTCACTCACGATACCGTCAGCCGGCCGACCGTCGCGTACCGGCGAGACCCGTCGTCGCGCGAGCGCCGGCGACCCGGGTGACGCCTGTGGTCAGCGCGCCTCGAGGGTCAGCCGCGGTTGCGGTTTGGCCGACAGCGGCACCCGGTCGCGCTGCATGAGCCAGGAGGCGATGGTCCCGAACATCGGCGCGGCCGACTGGCCGCCCGAGCCGTCGGAACTGCGCCTCGGGTTGTCGAGCATGATCCCGATCACGTAGCGCGGATCGTCGGCCGGCGCGATTCCGGCGAAGGTGATGTTGTAGCGGGAGTTCGAATAGCAACCGCATTCCGGGTCGACCTGCTGAGCTGTGCCGGTCTTGCCCGACATCTGGTAGCCGGCGACCGCCCCGGAGGAGCCGGTCCCCTGCTGCACGCCCATCGGATCGTCCTGGAGCACCGAACGGAACATGTTGCGCACCGTCGTCGCGGTCTCGGGGCTGACCACGCGTACCCCGGCGGGCCGGGCCAGTTCATCGGCCGCCTGCCCATCGCGCTGCTCGGACATCATGATGCGGGGCGGGACCCGCACGCCGTCGTTGGCGATCGCCTGGTACATCGCGGTCATCTGGAGCAGCGACATCGACAGACCCTGCCCGATCGGGAGGTTCGCGAACGATCCACCCGACCATTGGCTCAGCGCGGGCACCTCGCCGGCGCTCTCGGCGGGGAGGCCGACGCCGGTGCGCTGGCCGAGCCCGAATCGATCGACCATGTCCGCGAAGCGTTCCTCGCCGACCTTCCGGGCGAGCATGAGTGTTCCGACGTTCGACGACTTCCCGAAGATGCCGGTCGTCGTGTAGGGCTCCACGCCGTGCGCCCATGCGTCTTTCACGGTGACACCGGCCATCTGGATGCTGCCCGGAACCCGGTGGACCTCGGTCGGGCTGGTCACCCCGTACTCGATGGCGGCGGCCGCGGTGATGATCTTGTTGACCGAGCCGGGCTCGAACGGCGAGGTGACCGCCCGGTTGCCGAGGTCGGCGTCCTTCTGCTCCTCGAGGGGTTCCGCCGCATTGAATGTGTTGTCGTTGGCCATGGCGACGACCTCGCCGGTGTGCGCGTCGAGCACCACCGCCGACGCGTTCCTGGCTCCCGACGCCGCCTTGGCGGCCGACACCTGACTCTGCACGAACCACTGCACGTCGGAGTCGATGGTCAGTCGTACCGCGGCGCCGTTGATCGCCGGATGGACGTTGCGGGTGCTGCCCGGGATGACAGCGCCGTCGGAGCCGCGGTCATAGGTCCTGGAGCCGTCGGTGCCCGCGAGCGTCGAATCCAGCGACGCCTCGAGGCCGATCAGTCCGTTGCCGTCGTAGTTGACGTCCCCGATGATGTTCGCGCCGAGGGAACCGCCCGGGTACAGGCGGATGGCCTGCGGGTCTGCGCCCACCTCCGGGAACTCCTCGGTGATCTTGCCGGCGACCTCGGGGCTGACCGAGCGCGCCAGGTAGACGAAGGTGTCGTCGCTGCGCAGCTTGTCGAGGAGATCCTGTTCCTCGATCGATCCGCCGAGCGCCGACGACACGCCTCGCGCGATCTCGCCCAGCCGTTCGTCGACGCCGGGCAGCGCGTCGTCTTTCTGATGTGCCTCCTCGATCGATGTGCGAACCGCCTTCGGCAGGAACGTCAGGGCCCGCGCCTCGTCGGTGTAGGCCAGCGGGCGGCCGTTGCGATCGAGGATCGCGCCCCGCTTGGCCGTCATGATCTCGGTGTACTCGCGCTGCTGTGCGGCCTCGGCGGAGATCGACGACGCCTCGATCGTGTGGACGACGACCATGCGGACCGCGACCGCCACCACGGCGAGGATCACGATGATGCCGGCGATCCGGCTCCGGCCCAGGAACGAGTCCGGCCGTCGGGGACCGCGGCCCGACGATGCCGAGTTGCGGCCACTCCCACCGCCTCGCCCGCCACCGGATCCACTCGCGTCGAAGCGTTGGAAGACGGCACGTGTCATGGTTGCCAATTGTCCGCCCCGTTACCGCGACTCCGCCGAATTTGAGCTCGGCGCGTTGCCGTTCGGCGGCAGGACATTCGGCGCGGGAGCAACCGCCGGCGGCGTCGGACGGGTCGACCCGGGGGCCGGATTCGCCTGTCCCTGTCCCCCGTTCGCCTGCGCCGGGCCGGGTGCGGCGTCGGGTGTCTGCGCATCGTCCGGTTCGGTGGTCTCGGCCGCCCCGCCGGTGTCGGTCGCCCGGCCGGAATCGTCTGCACCGTCGGAATCGTCGGAATCGGTTGCGGTGCCGGGCAACCCCTGAGAGTCGTCGACCTTCTCCGGGTCGATGGTCTCGACCGGATCCGGCTGTGTCGGCGGGTTGATCGATCGCAGCGCCCTGCCCTGTGCGGGTTCCGGTTCGCCGATGATCCTCGGCTTACCCGGGCCGTCCACGACCATCCGCGCCGGGTTCTGCGCCGGGATCATGCCGAGCTGAGAAGCCTTGTCCGACAATTCGGGTGCGGAGTTCCCAGACTCGTAGGTCCGCTTGAGCGAGTCGCGGCGATCCACGAGGGCCTGGTTCTCCTGTCGTTCCACGCCCAGCTTGTAGGAATCGGCAGCGGCTTTGGTCGAGAGCCACAGACTGAGTCCGAGACCCACCACCAGCAACGCGATTACCGGGACCACGAACGGGACGCCGGTGATCCGGGCACGAAGCGGGACAGACGGCCGCGGGCGGGTCGTCGATCGCGCCTCGGTGCGTTCGGCCACCCGGTTCACCCGTGCCTCGCGCTCGCGACGCTTCTCCCGTCGCGCGATGGCCCGTTGCGCCGCACGCGATCTGGTGGTCCGCGCCTTCGTCCCATCGGTCGAACGCTCACGCCCACTGGTGTCCGGTTGTTCGTCGTCGACGGCGATGTCGTGCGTGAGGGTCATGAGCGGTCCTTTTCCTCGACACGTTCGATCACACGGACCCGGACCGGGGCCGAGCGCGGGTTGCGGGCACGTTCGTCGTCGTCGGCGCGCTCGGCGCCCCGGGTGACGAGCCGGAAGTCCGGTGCCGAGCCGGGCAACTCCACCGGCAGGCCCTTCGGCGACGTCGAGGTGGTCCGGGCGACGAACTCCCGCTTCACGATCCGGTCCTCGAGCGATTGGTAGCTCATGACCGCAACGCGTCCCCCGACCCGCAGCACCGACAGCGCAGCGGGCAGGGCACGCGACAGCGCGTCCAGTTCGTGATTGACCTCGATCCGCAGGGCCTGGAACGTCCGCTTGGCGGGGTGTCCACCGGTGCGGCGGGTGGCCGCCGGGATCGTCGCGTAGAGCAGTTCGACCAGGCGCGCGCTGTCGCGGAACGGCTCGCGCTCACGTTCGCGCACGATCGCCGACGCGATGCGGCCGGCGAAACGCTCCTCACCGTATTCCGACAGGATGCGTGCCAGATCGCCGTGCGAGTAGGTGTTGAGAATGTCTGCGGCCGTGGTGGTGTCGCCCGCGTTCATCCGCATGTCGAGGGGCGCGTCGACGGCGTAGGCGAATCCGCGGTCGGGCCGGTCGAGCTGCATCGATGACACGCCGAGGTCGAACAGCGCACCGTCGATCAGATCGATGCCGAGATCGGCGAGGACAGCCGGGATCTCGTCGAAACGTGCCTGGCGCAGAATCAATCGATCACCGTGTCCGGCGAGCCGATTGCCGGCGATGTCGAGTGCGGAACGATCCCGGTCGATCCCGATGACCCGGACGCGGGGGTTGGCGGCCAGCAGCAGTTCGGTGTGGCCTCCGGCCCCCAGTGTCGCGTCGACGACGACCGGGTCGGCACCGCCGAGGGCCGGGGTGAGGAGTTCGATCATCCGATCGGCCAGGACGGGGAGATGGCCGTGTTCGCCGGAGCGGTCGGCCTGGCCGCCGTGGCCCTTCGGCTCGTCCTCGCGTGCGTCCACCGACCCTCTCCTCGGACTGTGCGGTTCGACGTGAATACAGGTAGGGCCGGCACGCCTCGGTTCGGCACCGAGCGCACCGGCGTGTCCGATGGGGCGGGGTCTCGACCCGATCACGCACCTGGCGTTGGGGAAGTACGCCAGGGTCGCACCGGGCCGAGGCCTCGACCCACCCGATTCGCTGTTCACTTGTCCGACTGCCCCATCGAGCTTGCTCAGAGCAAGGCGTCCAATGCGGCAGAGCCTGCGGCCGAGAAGTCCTCCTCGTGGGCGCTCTGGTAGTCGCGCCATGCCTGCGCGTCCCAGATCTCGAGGTGGTCGAACCCACCGATCACCACACAGTCCTTCGACAGGCCCGCATAGCTTCGATGCTCGGATGACAGGGTGATCCGGCCCTGCCCGTCGGGTCGCTGCTCATCGGTACTCGCGAAGAAGTACCGCTGGAACGCCCGCGCCTCGGGGTTGTTGCGCGACGCCGCCATCGTCTGCTCGGCGATCGCGTCGAACTCCTCGGCTCGATACACCGACAGGCTGCGGTCCTGGCCTCGTGTGACCATCACCCCTCCTGCCAATGCATCGCGAAACTTGGCGGGCAACGTCAGTCGCCCTTTGTCGTCGAGCCTGGGCGTGTAGGTGCCGACAAATCGCACGGACATGTCGCCACCTCCTGCCCCACCGAGTTCGACGTCCGGTCCGTCTCACCCAGTGCTGCCACAGTACCCCACTTTCCACCACTTTCCACCCCCAACACACCACTCGCGCCCCACACCAAAGCGAATGACCAGTTCAACGGCATGTTTTACGAAGGGGTGGACACGACGCGCCCGGCGTGTGGCCCGACCTCCCGGTGGGATCGATGAGGTCAAATGGTGTCAACGATGCTGGTGAGGCGACGGACTGACCACCTCTAGAGCACGGTGGGGCGAAGTGGGGAGACCAGGTGGGGCGCTGTGGGGAATCCGGGTGGGGCGCTGTGGGGAGACCGGGTGGGGAGTCCGGCGCGGGCCGCAGCGGGGACGCCGGACGGGCCCGAGAACGACGAAGGCCGCACACCGATGAGGTGTGCGGCCTGACGCCGAGATCGCGAACCGACAGGTCGAGCTGGAGCTACTCCTGCTCGAACCGGCGGTTGAAGCGATCTTCCATGCGTTCGGAGAACTTGCGTTTCTGCCCGCCGGCCTTCGCCTTCTTGGTTGCCGTCGTTCCGGACCCCTGGTCGCCACCCGAGGATCGGCCTTCGCCGCCCCAGAGAGCCATCAGACCCGCCCCGAACATGATCAGGAAGCCGATGAGGCTGATGATCGGGAACCCACCGACACGAACTTCGACGACGAGTCCGCCCACGAGCAGAACCAGGCCGATGACGAAGACCGCCACCGCCTGCAGACGACGCCGACCACTGGACGACCTTCCGAGGCGGCGACGCTTGACGCTCGACGCGAACTTCGGGTCTTCGGCATACAGAGCGCTTTCAATCTGTTCGAGCATGCGCTGCTCGTGCTCCGAGAGAGGCACCGACCCTCCTTATCCCAACTCCAACCGACCCCGCCGCGATCCGTCCTGGTACCGCGGTCGTCGTCGACGCCCATAGAGCCGCTTGTACGGCTTCAAACCTCATGATACGAGCAGAATCTTCCGGCGACCACCATTACCTCTGGTTGCGTCGGATCCACAGGTTCACGCAGACCGATCCGGGGCGACGTCCGAGTCGACCGACTTGCCCTGTTCGTAGGCGATGAGGACCTCTTCGACATCGTCGAGCAGGCCGATCACCCGCGAACGGGTCTGCGCGACGACGCGGTCGTCGACCATGCGCACCAGGCCGGACTCGATGTCGAGGCGGAGGTGGGACAGGGCCGCGAAGAAGTCGGCATACTCGGCGAGGGCCGGAATCACGATGGGCAGGCGGTTCCATGCGCTGCGCGAATGCCTCCGTCGCGCGGGCCGCGTCGAGGGCTCGTGGATCTCGAGGACCGCGCCCGCGGCCCGGAGGGCGGTGAGATAGTACTGGCGAAATCGTTCGGCCGAATCCGTCACACCGTCGGCGTTGTCGAACAGGATCTGGGCGCGATCGAACAGGTCGCGGCTGCGCCGGACGACGATCGGGTCGACGTCCGCCGTCGACCGGGGCGAACGGATCGAGCTCGGCATCGTCACCTCCCTGGTTCGTCGCCGGTGTGTCTGGTACTGCCTTGTTACAACGCCGGCCCGACAGCAAACGCTTCCCTCGTTCGCCGCCGGAGCCGACGCCGCGTGTCGTCGGGCGATCAGAACAGCTTGCGGATGCTGATTCATCGAACACCCGTTCGACATATTCAATATAGCTAGCGGGTAGGACACGTTCAAGACGGCCGCCGACCCGGATGCCGAGAGTTCGACGAGAGGACAGACGTTCGTTGACGATCCGCCTCGTTGATCTGACCGGCCAGGATGCCCACGTGTGGCTCGACCCGGCGCTGGACATCTATGTGACCGCGATGAACTATCCGCGCGGGACGGAGATCCATCGCGCGGCCCTCTGGCGCGACCACATCACCCGGCCCGGCTGGCGCGCCGTGGGTGCCGTCGCGACCACGGCCCCCACCGGGATCCGGTCGTCCGAGGTCGCCCGCCGCCGCCTCGGACGTCCCGTCGCCGACCCACACGACGAGATCCTCGTCGGCATCGCCTACGGCTACCGCGGCGCTCCGGACCAGTGGTGGAACCAGCAGCTGCGCGTCGGACTACGCCATGCCGGCCACAGCACCGACGTCGTCGACGAAATCACCCGCGACTACTTCGAGCTCACCGAGATCCACGTCCATCCCACCGCACAGGGCCAGGGAATCGGCCAGTGGCTGCTCGGTCGCCTCCTGGAGAACCGACCTGAGAGCACGGTGTTGCTGTCGACGCCGGAGATCCCCGCGGAGGACAACCGGGCCTGGTCGCTCTACCGGCGCCTGGGATTCACCGACGTGCTCCGCAACTTCACCTTCACCGGCGACCCGCGCCCGTTCGCCTTTCTCGGCAGGTCGCTGCCCCTGTTCCCGCGCGGAAACCTGCCCGACGACGCGCACCGTCCCCGATGACCGGCCTACGCCGCCTCCGACGGACGCCCGAATCGTCCGGCGGTCATCCGCTGCTCGACGCCGTCGTGGTCGGCGCCGGTCACAACGGATTGGTGGCGGCGGCATACCTCGCGCAGGCAGGCAGATCGGTGGTCGTGCTCGAACGGGACGTGATTCCCGGCGGCGCGGTCTCGACGGTCGAGCGGTTCCCCGGCTATCGGGTCGATCGCGGTTCCTCGGCGCATCTGATGATCCGGCATTCTCCCATCCCGGATGAACTGGATCTGGCCGGCCACGGTCTGCGCTATGTCGACTGCGATCCGTGGGCGTTCGCACCGGGCACCGCATCGTCACCGCCCATCGTCTTCCGAACCGACCTCGACGCGACGTGCGCGTCCATCGCGCAGTCGGTCGGCACCGCCGATGCCGATGCCTACCGGCGATTCGTCGAGGTGTGGCGGCCGCGGGCTCAGGCGGTGATGCGGTCGTTCTATTCCGCCGCCGGACCGGGACGGTTCGCGACCGCGTTCGCCGGACTCGGGGCCACGGCCACCACCGCCCGGTCCGGGCCGGTCGGGCGGCGCACCGGCAGCATGCTCTCGCTCACCCAGGAACTGATGTCCTCTGGTGACGCCCTGCTGGACCGATGGTTCACCGCCGAGCCGCTCAAGGCCGCGCTGGCCTGGTTCGGTGCGCAGTCCGGGCCGCCCATGAACGCACCCGGGACCGCACCGATGATCGGTTTCGCCGCGCTCCAGCACGACATCCCGCCCGGCCGGGCCATCGGCGGCAGCGGCGCCCTCACCGAGGCCCTGCTGCGCCGGATCGCCACGGACGGCGGCGAGGTGGCCACCGGCCGGCCCGCCGCGGCCATCTCGCGCTGCCGCGACCACTGGCGGGTCGACACCGCGGACGGGGACGGCCGGTGCGCCAGAACGGTCGTCGCCGCCTGCCATGTGCTGAGCACCCTGGATCTACTCGCCGCCGGAGGTTACGACCGCGAGGTCGTCGATCGGTGGCGATCACAGATCATCGTCGGGGACGGGATCGGGATGGCCGTTCGCCTGGGCACCGACGCGCTCCCCGACTACCCGGACCTCCCCACCGACCTCCCGCCCCACGGGGTGGGATCGGCACTGGGACTGCTGGTCACCGACCGCGCGCATCTGCGACGGGCGCAGGTCGCGGCGGGCGTCGGCACCCTGCCCGAGCGTCCCGCCGTGGTCGCCATGGCCTATTCGGCCGTCGACCCGACCATCGCCCCTCCGGGTGAGCACCTGATCAACCTCTGGGCGCAGTGGCATCCCCGGCATCTCGCCGACGGCACGCCATGGCAGCAGGCCGCACCGCAGGCCGCGGCAGCCGTGGTCGCCGAACTCGACCGCCACGCACCCGGGATCGTCGACCACATCCGACACACCCACATCCAGTCCCCGGAGGATCTCGAGCAGGAACTCGGCCTCATCGGCGGCAACATCATGCACGTCGAGATGAGCATCGACCAGATGTTCTTCTGGCGTCCGCATCCCGACCTGTCCGGCCACCGGGTCCCCGGCGCCGACGGCGTGTTCCTGGCCGGGGCGTCGACGCACCCCGGCGGAGGGGTGACCGGCGCCAGCGGGCGCATCGCCGCGCACCTGGCCCTGCACCGCCGCTGATCCCAGCCCGCGCTGATCGGCGAACCACCGCGACGATGTGGCCGGGTGCGTCGACCACGTGGCGAGGCGGTCGTCTGGCACGATGACACCGTGCGTTCGTCTCCCCGTTGGCCAGCGATCCTGCTGCTGTTGTCGCTTGTGGTCGCCACTCCCGCGCTCAGTGGCTGTCTCGAGCGTTCGACCACGGTCGGCGACCGGTTCTCCGGCACCGTCATCGTGGCGACCTCCCCGGACAACCCGCGCGGCGTGCCGCAGCTCGATGTACCGGAGTCGATGGCATCGCGGGTGACGATGTCGGAGTACTCCACGGTGCCCGATCCGGAGGAGGACGAACCCGAGGACGAATCCTCCGCCGAGGACGGTCAGGAGCCCGAACCGCCCTATCTGGGCACCCGCGCGGTCTTCACCGACCTGACCAGTGGGCAGTTCGGACAGCTCGGCGACATCGTCGCGGCGGCCTATGGCGACGCGGCGATGAGCATGGATCTCAGCGCGCAGCGCAGCGGTGACGTCGTCCGTTTCCGCGGCAACGCTGATCTCACCAACCTCACCGCCGGGCGCGACCTGGTGGAGCTGACCATCGTGTTCGGCGGTCCGGTCACCGCGACCAACGGCGAGCAGGTAGGCGAACGGACCGTCCGGTGGTCCCCGCAGGCCGGCGAACCCGCGGACTTCAGCGCGGACTCCACCTATCCCGACCCGGCGACGGCGGCCGTCAGCAGCTGGTCGTGGTTCCTCGCGTTGATCTGCCTGGTCGTCGTGCTGCTGGTGGCGCGGCTGGCGTTCGCGAACCGCGATCGCAGCCCCCGCCCCGGTCGCCCGCGCCGTCCGCAGGCTCGGACGGGCGACAAGGGCGGAGCGACACGCAAGAACCCGACAGCGCAGAACCCGACGGGGCAGAACCGCACAGGGGACACCTCGTCGCGGGCCACCGCAGGCGAACCGGCGGACTCCCGAACGCGTCCCTGACGTCAGGTCAGTGCGAGGCGGCGGGCATCGCCGATCGGGCGTCGACGCCGAGACGCTCGAGTACCTCACTTGTCGCCTTCGCGAAATTGAGGCTGCAGAAGTGCAGGCACGGGACGCCCTCGGCGATCAGCCGTTGAGCCATCTCCGTGGCGAAATCGATGCCGACGGCCCGCACCGCCTCCCGGTTCTCCTCCGCCCCGTCGCCGGCGGCAGCAGCGAACCGTTCCTGCACGTCGTCCGGGATCACCGAACCCGACAGCTCGGTCATGCGCCGCACGGTCGCCAGCGAGGTGATCGGCATGATCCCCGGGATCAGCGGCTTGGCCCCCTGTTCGGGGTCGGCGCGGTGGACGCGGTCACGCAGCCGCAGGAAGTCGTCGACGTCGAAGAACATCTGGGTGATCGAGTACTCGGCTCCGGCGCGGAGTTTGCCGACCAGTGTCCGGGTGTCGTGATCGAGGTCGATCGCCCGGTGATGGCCCTCCGGGAACGAGGCGACGCCCACGTGGAAGTCGCCCAGGTCGGCGATGAGTCGCACCAACTCCTCGGCGTACTCGACCCCCTCGGGATGTTTGGTCCATTCGCCGAGCGGGTCGCCGGGCGGGTCGCCGCGCAAGGCCAGGATGTTGGTGATGCCCTTGTCGGCGTAGGCGCCCACGAGGGCACGCAATTCGTCGACGCTGTGGTTCACGGCCGTGAGGTGTGCCACCGGCAGCAGCGTGGTCTGTGTGGCCAGATCGCCTGCGATACGCACGGTACGGTCGCGGGTGGTGCCGCCCGCACCGTAGGTCAGCGACACGAACGCCGGTCCGAGTCGCTCGAAGGTCCGAACCGCGCGCCACAGCCGCGCCTCTGCCTCCGCGTCCCGAGGCGGGAAGAACTCCACCGAGAACGGGACCGGACCGCGATGAGGTACCGAGAGTCGATCGACGATCGACGGTGCTGGGATGGCGGTTGAGGTCATCTGGTTAGTGTACGGATCGGCCCTCGAGCATCGGTCGGGCCGGTCGTCCGGCGGCGGGCCGTCGACACACCTCGGTCCCGCACTAGTGCCCCGCGACACTAGCCTGTCAGGGTGACCTCCGCACTCCCGATCCCGTCCGGGCTCGACGACGTCCCCGCGGCCGTCGAATCCACCCTCGGAGAATTCTTCGACCGCGCGGTGCCGGTCGCGGCCCGGATCGATCGGCGGGTCGGGACAGCCGGTGAGGTTCTCCGCGAGTTCGTCCTGTCCGGCGGCAAACGGGTCCGGCCGGTCTTCGCCTACGCCGGCTGGTTGGCCGGGCGGTCGTCCGCGGACTCGGTTGTCTCCCCGGACGACCCACATGCCCCCGATGACTCCGACGCCCTACGTGTCGCCGCCGCCCTCGAGCTCGTCCAGGCGTGCGCCCTGATCCACGACGACATCATCGACCGCTCCGACACCCGCCGCGGACGGGCGACCGTCCACCGCGAGTTCGAGCGTCGCCACCGCACCGACGGGTGGACCGGCGACGCCGCCCATCACGGTGAGGCCGCCGCGATCCTGATGGGCGATCTGGCGCTGTCGTGGGCCGACGACATGGTGCACGGCCACCACCCCGACGCCCCGTCCGCCCAGACACCACGGGCCCTGCCGGCTTCCGTCGGACGGGTCTGGTCGTCGATGCGCACCGAGGTGCTCGCGGGCCAATACCTCGACATCGTCAACGAGGCCGCCGGCGACGAGTCGATGGACTCCGCATATCGCGTGATGGAGTTCAAGACGGCCGCCTACACCGTTGCGCGCCCGCTCGAACTCGGCGCCACGCTGGCCGGCGCGCCGGACGCACTCATCGCCGACCTGCGTTCGGTCGGACACGATCTCGGTATCGCGTTCCAGATGCGCGACGACCTGTTGGGGGTGTTCGGTGATCCGGCCCAGACCGGCAAGCCGTCCGGCGACGACCTCGCCGCCGGCAAGCGCACCGCCCTGCTGGCCGTGGGCATCTCGAACGCCACCCGGCGAGACCCGGCTCTCGCCGCGACGTTGCGTGACCACCTCGGACGTCCCCTCTCCGACGACGAGATCAGTACGGCCCGCGGCATTCTCGTCGATGTCGGCGCCGTCGACGAGATCGAGCGTCAGATATCGTCGCTCCTGACCGCCGCACTCGACACCCTCGCCACCGCATCCCTGTCCGATGTGGTCCGGGCCGAACTCGTCGCATTCGCCGGCCGGATCGCGCACCGCACGACGTGACCGGGATGACCACACCCACCACACCGTCGGCCCATCCCGGCGCTCCGCCACAGCAGTCGCGGTGGCGCCGCATGCGTGCCACACCCGCCTCGGGCGATCTACTCCTCGGTGTCATCGGGGCCGTTGCCGTCTGCATCGGCAGCTTCGGCATCGGTGACATCGCCCGCAACAACACCGTCGCGCAGGATCTGGGCCTGTCGATGATCACCTACGGGCACGGGAAGACCTTGTTCGGCACGGTGTTCTGGTTCGGGGTCGCGGCCATGGTGATCGCCTGGGTTCGGCTCGGGCGCGGGATCGCCGACGGCACCGCGGTCCCGTCGGTGCGTGCCCTACGCGTCGGGGTGCTGGCGTGGGCCGCGCCGTTGCTGATCGCCGTCCCCGTCTACAGCCGGGATGTGTACGCCTACCTCGCCCAGGGCGCGGTGTTCCGTGAGGGATTCAACCCGTATGCCGACGGCCCCGCCCACTACCCCGGGCCGCTGCTGGACAGCATGGCCCAGGTCTGGGCCACAACGACCGCACCTTACGGCCCCTTCTTCGTCGGGGTGACGCGTGTCGTCACCGAGATCACCGGCGATCACGTGATCGTCGGCGTCTACGCCATGCGTCTCGCCCTCCTGCCCGGACTGCTACTGGCCCTGTGGGCGATTCCCCGTCTGGCCGTGCATTTCTCGGCATCACCCCAGGCAGGCCTGTGGCTCGCGGTCGCCAACCCGATGGTGCTCATCCACCTCGTCGCGGGCACCCATGTCGAGCTGCTGCTGATGGGCGTCCTGGTCGCCGGGGTCACGTTGGTCGTCACCGGACGTCACGTGACCGGCCTGGTGGTGTTGGGTCTCGCGGTGTCGATCAAGATCACCGCGGGCATCGCGATCCCGTTCGTCGTGTGGATCTGGTTGGCACACATCCGCGCCCGCCGACCGGTGCGACCCGCCGACGCCGGCCGTGTCTTCGCTGCCGTCGTCGGGGTGACCGTCGCGGTGTTCGCCGCGTGCACCGTCGCCGTCCGGCTCGGGTTGGGGTGGCTGACCGGTCTGGGCTGGGCCGACCGGATCATCAACTGGTTCTCCGTACCCACCCTCATGGGTCATCTGGTGACTCTCGTCGCCGCCCCGTTCACCGCGCTGAACCTGCAACCCGTGCTCACGGTCACGCGAGCGATCGGCGCGGTCGTGTTGGCGACCGTGCTCGTCGCGTTGTGGTGGTGGGGCCGCCGCGACGAACGCACCGCGATGGCCGCGATGGTGTGGGCGATGTTGGCGGTGCTGCTTCTCGAACCGTCGACCCTGCCCTGGTATTACACCTGGCTGCTGTGCCTCGCGGTGGCGTTCACCCTGCCGGATCGGGTCCGGGCCCTGGTCGTGTTCGTGTCCACGTTCATGCTGATCGTGTTCCAGCCCGACGACTCGATCGTCTTCTACAAGCTGCCGGAAACCCTACTGGCCGCGGCCCTGTCGGCGTTGGCCGCCGTGTCGTTGCTCCACCGCGACCCACTGCGGCTGGGCCGGGTGGTCGACTGGTTCACCGCTCCGGTCGACGACGCGGTGCCGCACAACGACTCTCGCGACGATCTCAAAAGGCCTGGGCCTGCGCACGGCGGATGACCTCGCGTGCCGAGTGCGTGTGCAACGCCTCCGCCGGATGGATACCGAGGTCGTCCTGGACGGTGAACAGCCATCGCATCGCCTCGTCGCGGGAGAACCCGCCGTCGAGCAGCACCTCGACGAGTCCGGTGAAATGCTTGACGATGCCCAGGTCGTCGAAGAAGACCGCGGGGATGGCCGGTTGACCGTTTCGGGACTCCGCCAAGAGTTGGTGATCCCGGATCAGGGTGCGCACCCGGTTGGGCGAGACTCGCAGCCGCCCGGCCACCTCGTCGACGGTGAGCGTGGCGATGTCGGACGGGAGACTGTCCTGCGACAGCGGTAGTGAACCCACGATCCGAAGCCTACCGGCTCGCCGACCGGTTCGGTCCCCGGTCACCGTGGCGGCGCCCGGTAGATTCGGCCCCGTGACACATCCCGCCGACCCCCTCCTGGGCTCCACCCTGGAGGCGCGCTATCGCGTCGACGCGCCCATCGCGCGCGGCGGGATGTCGGCGGTGTACGTCGGGGTCGACCTGCGTCTGGGCCGGTCGGTGGCGATCAAGGTGATGGACGAACGCTACAGCGGAGACCCGTTGTTCCTGCGCCGGTTCGAGTTCGAGGCACGTGCCGTCGCCGGACTGAAACACCCCGGGCTCGTCGCTGTCTACGACCAGGGGATCGACAACGGCGTCGTCTTCCTGGTGATGGAGCTGGTCGAAGGCGGCAGTCTGCGCGAACTCTTGCGGGAGCGGGGACCGATGCCCCCGCACGCCGTCACGGCCGTGGCCGACCCCGTCCTCGGCGGGCTCGGCACGGCGCATGCCGCGGGCCTCGTGCACCGCGACGTCAAGCCCGAGAACGTCCTCATCTCCGATCAGGGCGAGGTGAAGGTCGCCGACTTCGGCCTGGTCCGCGCGGTCGCCGAGGCCGGCGTCACCTCCGCCAGCGTCATCCTGGGGACCGCCGCGTACCTGTCGCCCGAGCAGGTCGACTCCGGGGACGCGGACGCCCGCAGCGACGTGTACTCGATGGGCGTGATGATGTTCGAACTACTCACCGGCCGAACACCGTTCCGCGGCGACACACCTCTCGCCCTCGCCTATCAACGGCTCAGCTACGACGTCCCCGCCCCGGGTGACGTCGTCGACGGCGTGCCCGAGGAGTTCGACGAGATCGTGTTGCGCGCCACCGAACGCAATCCCGCCGACCGGTACGCCGACGGATTCGACATGCAGCGCGCTCTGATCGCCGCCGCCGACGAACTCGAACTGCCGACCTTCACCGTGCCCGCGCCACACCGGTCCGCGGAGCGCGAGACCATGGCACGGGTGCGCGCCGGAGTGCCGCCCGCCGCCGCTCCCGCGGCGCCGCCCCCACCACGGCACACGAAGATGGAGTCCCGGCCCGGTCCCCCGTCGGCGCCGGAGCAGAGTCGGCCGGCCCGGACGCAGAGCACCCGCGCGGTTGGTGACCTGAACCTGCCGCCGGAGCAGGACGATCGGGGCGCCCTGCGCGCCGCGATCTGGATCGGGCTCGTCCTGGTCCTCGCGGTCGCCGTCGCGGCGGTCGGCTGGTGGGTCGGCCAGACCTACCTCATCTGATCAGATTCCGATGGGCAGTTTTCGATGGGCAGATTCCGAGTTGGGCTCAGCCGCGCAACATCTCGGCGACCAGGAAGGCGAGCTCCAGTGACTGCTGGGTGTTGAGCCGCGGGTCGCAGGCGGTCTCGTAGCGGCCGCCGAGGTCGAGATCGGAGATGTCCTGCGCACCACCGAGACACTCGGTGACGTCCTCGCCGGTGAGTTCGATGTGCACGCCGCCCGGATGAGTGCCCAGCGCATGGTGGACCTCGAAGAAGCCCTGCACCTCGTCGACGACGCGGTCGAAGTGACGGGTCTTGAAGCCGGTGGACGACTCGTGGGTGTTGCCGTGCATCGGATCGCACTGCCAGATCACCTTGTGTCCGGTCGCCTCCACCGCGGACACGATCGCCGGCAGGACGTCGCGCACCTTGCCGTTGCCCATCCGCGACACCAGCGTGAGCCGACCCGGCCGGTTGTGCGGATCGAGGCGTTGCACGTACTCGACGGCCTGCTCCGGCGTCGTCGTCGGTCCGATCTTCACGCCGATCGGGTTGCTGATGAGCTCCGCTAGTGCGATGTGGGCACCGTCGAGCTGACGGGTGCGCTCCCCGATCCACAGGAAGTGCGCCGACAGGTCGTAGAGCACCTTCTCGTCCGGGTTGTCCGGGTCGTCGGCCAGCCGCAGCATGGCGCGTTCGTAGTCGACGACGAGCGCCTCATGGGACGCGAAGATGGACGCGGAGTCGAGATTCGAGTCGGTCACCCCGCAGGCGTCCATGAACCGCAGACCACGGTCGATCTCCGAGGCGAGCGCCTCATACCGGGCCCCGGCCGGCGACGTGCGGACGAACTCGCGATTCCAGAGGTGCACGCGACGCAGATCCGCCTCCGAACCCGTCAGGGCGCGAACCAGATTCATCGCCGCGGCGGCGTTCGCGTAGGCGCGGACCAGCCGGGACGGGTCGTGCACACGGGCCGTCTCCTCGGCCAGGAATCCGTTGATCATGTCGCCGCGGTAGGACAGCAGACCCAGCGCGTCGGTGTTCGCCGATCGCGGCTTGGCGTACTGCCCGGCGATGCGGGCGACCTTCACCACCGGCATGCTGGCGCCGTAGGTGAGCACCACGGCCATCTGCAGCAGCGTCCGGATGTTGCCCTTGATGTGCGGCTCGGTGTTGTCGACGAAGGTCTCCGCGCAATCGCCGCCCTGGAGCAGGAACGCGCGCCCCTCGGCGACCTCGGCGAGTTGCGCAGACAGCGCCTGCACCTCGATCGGCATGCAGATCGGCGGCACGCTCTCGAGGACGGTGCGCATCTTGCGCGCCTCCTCGGCGGGCCAGCTCGGCTGTTGCAACGCCGGCCGGGAGATCGCGTCGTCGAAGCGGGTCTGCAGGTCACCGGGCAACGGCGGGAGTTCCGGAAGGTCCTCGATCGGAACGTCTACGGTCCAGTTGGTCACCACGAATACAGGGTAGTCGAGCGCGTCGGCCGACTCCCCGAGGGGCCGCTGCCCTGGGCCGACGACTATCGGCGCCGGGATTCCTCGATGACCTGCCAGCGGCGAAAGTTGTGCCGCGCGTCGGTGAGCGCGTCGTGCGCGTTTCGTGGTGACGGCGGCAACGCCGGACGGCCGGCGGCCTCCCAGTGCTGGCGCAGCTCCCGCGTGAACCGGGGTATCGCGCGCGGCAACGCCGTCATGGGCCCCCACAACTGGCACAGCACCACGTGGTCGTAGGCGCCGACCCACGCCCACAGTTCCACCTCGTCGTCGGCCTCGGTGAGGAATGCGAGCAGGTCATCGCGGATCTGCCGACGGCTGCGCCAGGACGGCGACGCCGGGGACGGCAACTTCGGCAGCACGTTGGCTCGCACCCAGTCGCCCGCTCGTGCAGGATCGAACTCGGTGGACACCGCGTAGTATTCGCGACCGTCCTCGGCGACGACACCGATGGAGATGAGCTCGATCGTCGTGCCGTCCTCGATAAACTCCGAGTCGTAGAAGAACCGCATACCCCACAGTATTCACACACCATGTGAGCGGAGAATCGTCGAGACCATGAGTGTTCTGCCCGAGACCGATCTGTCCGGGGTCGAGACCCGGCTACGACGATGGGTGCCGTCGACCCGCGCCCGCGTCGTGATCGCCGCGACCTTTGCCGTGTCGGTGATCCTGCAGATCGTCGGCGTCCCGTTCACGTCGAGCTTCGGCACCCGCACCCGGATCGACCTCGACGTCTACCGCCTCGGTGCGCAGATCTGGCAGCAGGGCCAGAGTCTGTACGCCGACGGGTCGATGCCGTTCACCAGCGACGGGATCTGGCTTCCGTTCACCTATCCCCCGTTCGCGGCCATCGGGTTCGTGCCGCTGGGTCTGCTCGGACTCGGCATAGCGGGGCTGCTGATGTCGGTGCTGACCGCCGCACTCGTCGTCGTGATCGTGCACATCGTCCTCGGGGTGTCGTCGGTGGGCGCACCGGCCAATCGGTGGTGGATCGCATTGCTGGTCGGTTCGGTTGCCCTGTGGTCGAATCCGTTGTGGATGACGTTGGGCTTCGGGCAGATCAACATCATCCTGATGACGCTGATCGTCGTCGACCTGTTCGTCGTGGGCCGGGGACGGGCCCGTGCGGCCGGTCCGGCGCGCGGGGTGCTCACCGGACTCGCGGGCGCGGTGAAACTGACGCCGATGGTGTTCGTCACCGTGTTCCTCACGGCTCGGCAATGGCGGTCGGCCCTGACCGCGGTGGGCACCTTCCTCGGCGCCGGTCTCCTCGCCTGGATCTGGCTGCCCGCCGACTCGCTGACCTACTGGACGCACACGCTCTTCCACACGACGCGGATCGGCGACCCGGCGGGACGGATCAACCAGAACCTGAATGCGATGTGGATTCGTCTGGTGCCCCACGAGGAGACGACCGAACAATTGCTGTGGGTGGCGAGTTCGCTGGTGGTCACCGCCCTCGCGTTCGCCGCGGTCCGGGCATGCCGTCCGGTGTCGGCGTTCGCGGCGCTGCGTGATCCGCAGGAGAACGCCTCCGCCGGCGTGGTGGCGGTGTTGGTCGCCTGCGTCGCCGCGGTGTGGGGACTGCTGGTGTCGCCGACATCGTGGGCGCACCACTGGGTCTGGGCGGTACCGACGATCCTGGCCGCCACGGTGATCGCGGTGCGCGCTGCCGACCGGAGGCTCCGATTCGCGTACGGCGGTGTGGCCCTTGCCGGTGTCGTCGTCTTCGCGCTCGGGCCGTTCCAGTTCCTGTCGGCGGCGGTGCGACAGTGGTCGGTCGTCGACCATATCGTCGGCAACGCCTACACGCTGTGGGGTCTGGGCCTGCTACTCGTCGTCGTGCTGCTGCCACCCCAATGGACCGGCGACGACTCGACGCAGGCCCGGCCGGCGCTCGCCGACGTCACCGCGAAATAGTCGGCGGCCTCGGCCTCGCACCTCAGGGAGCGGGGGCCGACTCCCGACTCAGGCGGCTGCGGGTGTCGACGGCTCCGCGGGCTTGTTCTTGAGCGACGCGGCATAGATGTCGACGTACTGCTGACCACCCAGCTGCATCAGTTCGTACATGATCTCGTCGGTGACGGCACGCTCGATGAACCGGTTGCCCTGCATGCCCTCGTACCGGGCGAAATCGAGCGGCTTACCGATCTTCACGACGATGCGCGCCGGACGCGGGATGACCGTTCCGGGCGGATTGAGCTTTTCGGTGTTGATCATCGCGACCGGGATCACCGGCACCCCGGTGTCGAGGGCGACCCGGGCCAGACCTGTCTTGCCCTTGTACAGGCGCCCATCGGGCGATCGCGTGCCCTCCGGATACATACCCATGAGGTGCCCGGCCTCGAGCTGCCGGCGCGCCGCCGTGAGGGCTCCTTCGGCGGCCTCCGCCCCCGACCGGTCGATCGGGATCTGGCCGACTGCCGAGAAGAACCACCGCTGGAATGCGCCCTTGGCGCCGGTGCCGGTGAAGTACTCGCTCTTGGCCAGGAAGTAGATGCGGCGGCGCACCATCAACGGTAGGTAGAAGCTGTCCATGACGGCCAGATGATTGCTGGCGAGGATGGCCGGCCCGCGGTCGGGAATGTTCTCCAGCCCCTCGATCCTGGGACGGCCGAGCACTCGCAGAATCGGCCCGAGCAACACGAATTTGAACGTGTAGTACCACATCGAAGACTCCGAACTTCGTCGATCGCCGCCGCCTCAGACACTACCTGCCGAGACTTGTCGCACCGGGCCGAATCCGACCGGCCCCGCAGAAACGATACACATCCTCATCTTCGGCCGCGCACCGCCGCGAGTTCCGCGTTGATCGCTTGGCGCGCAACTTCTGCCGCACCGATCACGCCCGCGCTCTCGCCGAGCTGCGTACCGCGGATACGGGCGAGTTGCCGGTGGCCGGCCCCGGTCACGAGCCGCGCGTAGTGCTCGCGCGCCTCGTCGAGGAACAACCCGGACGCCGCACCGACCCCGCCCGCCAGCACGATGAGGTCGGGATCGAAGATGTCGGCGATCATCGCGAGGCCCTGCCCGAGCGAGGCGGCGAACTGTGCGAATGCGGCCAATGCGACGGCGTCGCCGTCGGCGGCGGCGCCGGCCACGCGCCGGCCGGTCAGCGCGCCGGGGTCCATGGCGACGTCGGCGGCGAGTTGACTGCGGCCCCAGTCGCCGTCGGCCAGCAGTTCGAGCACTGTGTCGACCAGTGCTGTTCCGCTGCAATACCTTTCCCAGCAGCCGAGCTTCCCGCACGAACACTGGCGGCCATCGGGCACCACGGTGAGGTGACCGAGTTCCGGCGCCACCCCGAAGCTGCCGCGGTAGATCTCGCCGTCCAGTAACAGGCCGGCACCGATCCCGGTCCCGATCGCCAGGACGAGTGAGTTGCGGCCGCGGGAGGCGGCACCGAAACGCTGCTCGGCGACGGCGGCGGCGTTGGCGTCGTGCTCGGCGAAGACCGGGATGCCGATGCGGGCGGACATGTCCTCGGCGACGGTGGCCTCACGCCACGGCAGGTGCGGGGCGAACCGGATCATCCGCCGGTCCGGTGTGAGGAACCCGGCGATGGCCAGTCCGACGGCTTTCGCCGCCCACCGCGAGGTCAGTTCGCCGACCAATCGGTCCAGACAGTGCTCGAGCGCCTGCGCGGTCGGTGGGGTCGCGGCCCGCAGTGTGTCGAGCATCGACCCACGATCGTCGACCACCGACGCACGTACGCTCGTGCCGCCGATGTCAATACCGATGGTCAAGTCCCCCATCAGCTCTCGCTCTCTCCGTGCGGGCGGCGGGCACCGTCGCGCCCGCCCAGGTCGATGCGAACCGAGATCGGCTGGTATGCCGGATCTTCGTTTCCGGCCATCGGCGGGGTTGAGCGCAGGGCACTCGCGATCGCCTCGAGCACCGCGATCAACGCGGCGATGAGCCGCGCGAGGAGATCACCGAGTTCGCTGAGCAACGAGGTGATCTCGCCGGACAGGTCGGCCAGGTTGGCGGCGTCGGCCGACGCCGAATCCGCGCGGGGACCGGTCGCCGCGGGGCGGCGTGGCCCGGTGCCCCCGAACACGGCGGCGAGCTGATCGATCTGGCCGGCCAGACCGAGCAGGAAGTCCCGCAACGGGTCACCGGAGGAACCGCGGGAGTGGCCTGCGGCGTCGTCGCCGCCACGTCCGGTCGTGTCGTCCGAGGTCATCTGGGCAGTTCTCCTGTCCGGCTCGGCAGTAGTGTACGTGACGTCGGGTGGGCCCAAGCCCCGGGCGACGAGTCGGCGTCAGCGCCCTCGCGGCCACACGGCGGGGTCCGGGACGAAGGTGATCGCGATCTCGGTGCCGTCCCAGGCCGCATCGACGACCACACAGCGTCGCAGCACCGACGGTAGCCGGACCGGATGCCGGAACCCGCCGACCGTCACCAGCAGATCGTCGCCCGAGCGACCCAATTGCAGGCTCGCCGGGTCGGGAAGCCTTTGTCGCCAGCGGAGTTCGAACATCCGGTTGGCGCCCGCCGGCTTCGGCGCATCGTCGAGCTCGGCCACCTTCGCGGCGCCGCACCCGCACCGGCGGCCGTTCGGTGTCGACAACCCGACGCCGAGCTTGCGCAGTCGCGCCGCCCGGTCGATCGGTCCGTCCACCCGCGGCACGTCGAGGCAGTCGATCGCGGCACCCTCGTCCACCACCGACCGTAAACGCGCGATGCGGTCGTCACAACCGTCGCCGATACCGCGGTTGAGGATGACCGACCGCAGCGCCAGTCCCATGACGTCGACGGTGGCGAGGTAGTCGGGCAGCAGTCGCTCGCCGCGGTCATCTGCACCGACCACCAGGTGGACGGCGACGCTGTGGGCGTCGGTCGTCAGCTCGGTGATGTCGACGCAATCCCGGTCGATGGCATCCACCGCTGCCGTGAGCTGGGCGAGAACCGGACGTTCGGCGGCTGCGGCAAGGCGGCGGTGCCTGGGCCACAGGCGATTCAGGGTTTGACTCAGCACCGCCGCGGATCGCAGGAACGCGAACGGGTCACCGATCCCGGATGCGTCGACGACGATCCGACGCCACGTACCGCTGACGGCCTCGTCCCGGATTCTGCGCAGGACGAGGAAATCCTCGACTCCCGGCAACGCGGTCAGTTCCGCGGCCGAGATCTCCGACAGCACGCCGACTCCCGGCAGGCTCACGCGCGATCTCGTGAGGGTCTCGGAGAGGACGGCCGTGAAATCCGACCATGCGCGCTCCACCAGCGCCAGTCGATCCAGTGACAGCACGTGCAGCCGCGACGAGGCCGCCACCGGTTCGTCGGACGTGCGGAAGACGCCGAAGATCGACGCCGACGGGGAGAACCGGTCGACGGTGATCAGGAGGGTGTCGTGCTCGGGGACCAGCGTGGTGCCCGCGCCGGCGCCGGTGGCCGACGAGGTGTGCGCCCGGCCGCGGGACCTGCCCAGGGCGCCGGAGGCCGCGGTCACCGAGACGCCGGCCCCACCCGGCCCGATCACCACATGGATGGGCGTGAGATCGATCAGCCTTCGACCCTCTTCTTCAAATCGTTCAGTGCGGCTTCGGTGATCGCCTTCTCGGCACGCCGCTTGAGCTGCCCGATCATGGGTACCAGCAGATCGACCATCAGTTCGTAGGTGACCTTGGTCGAGCCCGGAACCTGCTGCGACAGAACATATCGCCCACGCTGGTCGCGTTGCAGGTCACTGCTGACGAGGGCCCACGACACCTCCCGGCCGTCGGCGGCCCAGTCATATCGCAGCACGTAGGTGTCCTGCAGGACACCGGCGTCGAGGACGAAACGCACGACGTGTGGGCGGCCGTCGTCACCGGTCTCGGTGACCTCGACCTCCCGCGCCGCCGACACCCAGTCCGGGTAGTGGTCGAAATCGGCGATCACCGCCATGATGTCGGCGGCATCGGCACTGATCACGATGGAGCGCTCGGTGCGGTCGGCCATCAGCGCGCCACCCTCTCGTCGGCGTTCCCGGCGTCCGCGGCCGGATCGGTGACCGCCGGTCCGCCCACCCCGCGTCCGGCCTCGAGCCGATCCTTCACCTCGAACGACATCACCTTGCCGGCGGCCCGGCGATCCCGGTTCGCGTCCGCCAGGGCGGTGCCCCGCGCACGCGGGTCGTCGGGGAGGGAGTCATGCGGCTCGGCGTGCAGGAAGTAATGCAGCACGAAACCGTCCAGGACCGGCTCACACCAGATCTCCATGCTGCCCACGAGCGGTCCGCCGACCTTCCAGCGCACGCCCGCCGCACCGCGATCCTCGGTCACCGTGAGACGCAGATCGGGCCACCACCGTCGCCAGTTCCCCCGGTCGCCGACCATCTCGGTCGCCAACGACGGAGCCGCCGCGACGAAGGTCTCGTCGGCCACCTGAATGCTCGTCACGATCACTAGCTTCACATACTCCGGGCGGCCCGGAACAGCAGACCTCGCGGGACGCGCGTACGGTTTGCGCGGCGACGGGACTACCATCGCTGCAGAGAACCGAAGGTGAGAGGTGGCCCGATGAGTCAGTTCAGCGTGCCGGCGGAGTTCTCCATCGCGGAGAGCGAGGACTGCACCGACATCGTCTTCCGGATCGCCGAGCGCGAGCCGGACAAGGTGATGTTCCGGCGCAAGGCGGCTCAGGAGTGGCTACCGGTGACGGCGTCGGACGCCGCGGCCCAGATCACCGCGATCGCCAAGGGGCTGATCGCCGCGGGCGTCGCACCCGGCGACCGTGTCGCCCTCCTGTCCCGCACGCGCCTCGAGTGGAATCTCATCGATTTCGCGATCTGGGCGGCGGGCGCGATCACGGTACCGATCTACGATTCGTCGTCCGGGCCGCAGATCGAGTGGATCATGCGTGACTCCGGCGCCACCACCATCGTCGTCGAGGACGACGGTCATCGTGAGATCGTCGACGGCATCGACGGTCTCGGCCCGGTCAGCGTGCTCCAGATCGACGTGACTGACGGTGAGGGGGCGATCGCGCACCTGACGAAGACGGGCGCGGAGATCCACGACGACGAGGTCGTCAAGCGCCGCGCCGCCGTCCGCTCCGCCGACGCCGCGACCCTCATCTACACCTCGGGCACCACCGGACGTCCCAAGGGCTGCGAGCTCACCCACGCCAACCTGCTGTCCGAGGTACGCGGTGTCCTGGCGAGCTCGATGAGCTCACTGCTGGGGCCGGACAAGCGGCTGCTGATGTTCCTTCCGCTCGCGCACGTGCTCGCCCGCGCCATCACCCTCGTCGCCATCGAGGCCGGTGTGGAGGTGGGCCATCACGCCGACACCCGCACCCTCGTCGGCGAGTTCGCGTCGTTCCGACCGTCCGTGATCCTGTCGGTGCCGCGCGTGTTCGAGAAGGTCTACAACACCGCCCGGCAGTCGGCTCACGACGACGGCAAGGGAAAGATCTTCGACGCCGCCGCGAATGTCGCCATCGACTACTCGGCCGCCGAGGAACGCGGTTCGGTGGGCCTGGTGCTCAAGGTGAAGCACGCGCTGTTCGATCGTCTCGTCTACGGGAAGCTGCGGGCCGCGCTCGGCGGGCAGTGTGAGGCTGCCATCTCCGGTGGCGCCCCGCTCGGGTCGCGGCTCGGGCATTTCTTCCGCGGCATCGGCGTCCCGGTGTTCGAGGGCTACGGGCTGACCGAGACCACCGCCGCGTTCAGCGTCAACACCCCCGGCGCGGTCAAGGTCGGTTCGGTCGGTAAACCGTTGCCGGGCAACAGTGTCCGGATCGCCGACGACGGCGAGGTGATGTTGTCCGGCGGCGTGGTGTTCGGTGAGTACTGGCAGAACCCCGACGCGACCGCGGCCGCCGTCGAGGACGGCTGGTTCCACACCGGCGATCTCGGCACGCTGGATTCCGACGGCTTCCTCACCATCACCGGACGCAAGAAGGAACTGATCGTCACCGCCGGCGGCAAGAACGTGTCACCGGCCGGACTCGAGGACGTGATCCGCGCGAACGCGCTCGTCTCGCAGGCCGTGGTCATCGGGGACGCGAAACCGTTCATCGCAGCACTGGTCACCATCGATCCCGAGGCGTTCCCCGCGTGGAAGGAGCGCAACGGCAAACCGGCCGATGCGACGGTCGGCGATCTCGCCGACGACGCGGACCTGCGCGCCGAGGTCGCCTCCGCGGTCGAGTCGGCCAACCAGACGGTGTCGCATGCGGAGGCGATCAAGAAGTTCCGCATCCTCGCCGACGACTTCACCGAGGAAACCGGGGAGATGACGCCGACGCTGAAGGTCAAGCGCAATGTCGTGGTGGACAAGTTCTCCGGCGACATCGACGCGATCTACGCGAAATAGCGTTTCGCCCAACGGCGTCGACGTTTCGGTCGGCGGTCGGGTGTCTCAGAGGAGCTGCCGCAGACGCGCGGCGATGGCACGCCACTGCCAGGTCTCGAGGACGTGCTCACGGCCTCGCGCACCCATCTCGGCAGCCGCTGCCGGGTCGCGCAGGATCGCGGTGATCGCCAGTGCGACGGCGTCGATGTCGGTTCCGTCGACGACGGTCCCGGTGACCCCCTCCACCACCGTCTCCGGAGCCCCGCCGGATTGTCCGGCGACGACGGGCACACCGGTCGCCGACGCCTCCAGATAGACGATGCCGAGCCCTTCGACGTCGAGGCCGCCACCGCGTGTGCGTGCCGGCATCGCGAACACGTCGGCCACGTTGTGGTAGCCGGGCAGGTCGGTCGACGGCACCGAGCCCGTGAACACGACATGGTCCGCGACGGCATTCTCGTGCGCGAGTTTCCGCAGCGAATCGGCGTACGGACCGCCGCCGACGATCACCAGACACACGTCCCCGACCTCGCGGCGGATCAGTGGCAGCGCCCGGATCAGTACGTCCTGACCCTTGCGCGGCACCAGTCGCGACAGACACAGGACGGTTGGCCGATCCCTCAGTCCGAGCTGCTCGCGTAGCCGTTGGCGTGCTCGCGGATCGGGGGCGAACCGATCGGTGTCGACGCCCGGCGGCAGATACTCCAGCGCGGCATCTGCACCGAACGCCGCCGCGAAACGGCCACGGGTGTAACGACTCACGAACGTCACCGCGTCCGCGTGACCGCCGATGTAGGTCAGTACCTGCCGGGCAACCGGCAGCATCGACCAGCCGACCTCGTGGCCGTGGGTGCTCGCGACGACACGTCGTGCCCCCGCGCGGCGCATGGCCGGCGCGAGGGTCGCCAGCGGGGCGGCCGCACCGAACCACACCGTTGAGATGTCATGGCTCCGAATGATCTTCGCGGCACGTCGGGCCACCGCCGGCGTCGGCAGCATGAGCGTCGTCGGATGACGCACCACCGTATACGGCTGCGCGGCATCGAACTCCTCGTGCCCACGCCATCGCGGCGCATACACCACGATGTCGTCGGGCGGCAGCAGGTCGACGAGGTTCTGCAGATACGACTGGATTCCACCTGGTCGAGGCGGAAAGTCGTTGGTGATCAACAGGGTCCGATTCATCGGCGCACCTGGGTGGACAGCCATCGTTGCCAATCGGCGACGAAGTCGGTGCGCGACACCCCGAGTGCGTCGGAGATCGCCTGGTCACTCCGACGAGGATCGGCATCGGCCGCGACACCGGTGTAGAGGGTGCGCAACTCGTCCTCGCCGAAACGGTCGGCGACGAACGCCGCCACCGACCAGGCGGACTGATAGGCTACGACGGCTTCTTCGGAATCGACCGCGAAGTCGCGGTCGGCCGGGAGGTCGGCGGGCAGGTCACCGGCCCGGATCTGCGCGGCGAGATCCGGCGCCGCGTCATCGAACCTGCCGTAGGTGCCCTTGCGCCCCACGTACTCCGACACTCCCTCGGTGATCCACAGCGGCGCTCCCGCCGCCGTGACGACCCGAGTGGCGACGTGCGTCAACTCGTGACGCAACACCACCCCCAGCGCGGCGTCGGAGAGTTGGTCGGCACCCGGGGTGAGGATCACCCGCTGCCCCACCGCGACGTCATCGTCGGTGTCGACGCGGCTGTGGACGGTGGCGGCGGCCGCCCCGGTCACATCGGTGCCGGCGCTGCGCGCCAGTGCCCGGAACTCCGCCGGTCGATCGGTGGCGACGACGGCCGCCCGGCGCGGCCAGTCCTCGCCCCAGAACTCGTCGACGGCGACCACCGCTCCAGGCAGCAGGCCACGGACCCGGTCGACCGTCTCCGCGGTGCCGGGATACGACGCGATCACCGACGTTCCGCCGTCGGTGGCGACGTCGGTGGCCGCGAGGCCCGGCAGGTCCCAGAGTTGTGCCGGGGCGGCGGTGCCCCCGATGGCGGTCGCGTCCCCGACCACCTTCCAGTCGTCGCCGTAGCGCGCCATCACCAGTTGCATGTTCAGGGTCACGTCGGGTTCGTCGAGGCCGGGCGTAGCCGCACCGCCGAGCGCATATCGCAGATCCACCGGCGCCACCCAGGAGTCCGAGCTGCCCTGGGCGTCGAGGCGTTGCTGTAGGCCTGCAGGGACGAGCACCTCCGCCTCGGTACTGGGGACGACCTCGTACCGGAATTCCTTCAGCCGCAACGCGGTTCCGCGCGGTGGGATCGTCGGCACCGGGGCCGGGGACGACGGGGACGACGTCGGAGATCTGGGCTCGTCGGTCGAACGCGGCGGGGATGACTCGGCGGAGATCGACCCGCCGGGCACGGACTCTGAGGCCATGGACTCCGGGGCCACCGGGTGACCGCCCAGGTTGGTTGCGATCACCTGCAGGTGCCTGCGGAACTCGGGCGCGGCCGCGGCGTCGACGACGGTGTCGACCCGGTTCGGGTCGCCGCTGCGCAGTGCATCGCCGAGAACGTCGAGGGCGGCCTGGACCCCGGCGGTCCGCTGTTGCTCGTACACGTTGGCCGACGTCGTCGTGCTCGGCGCGCTGCTCGACGGGGAGACCGGTGGTGCTGTGGTGCCGCAGCCCGCGATCAGCGCGACCGCCAGGCCGACGAGGCCGGTGGCAGAGGCACATCGTGCGAGGGACACGTCAGTGCCGATCACCGGACGGCGTCCACGGAGGTCTGCGCTCAGTACCGGCGAGCGGAGTTGAACGGTCCCGCCTCGTCGACGGGCACGACCTTCACGGGCACACCGAACGTCGAGGCGTGGATGACGTAGCCGTCGCCGACGTACATGCCGACGTGATGGGCGTCCGGGTAGTAGATGATCAGATCGCCCGGCCGCAGGTTCTGCCGGTCGACCGACTGACCGGCACCGCCCTGAGCCTGACTCGACCGTGGCAGCGTCTTGCCGGCCTGCTGGTACGCCCAGACCATGAGGCCCGAACAGTCGAACGAGCTCGGGCCCGTCGCGCCCCACACGTACGGGTCACCGATCCGGGTCAATGCCGCCTGCACGGCGACCAGCGCGGTCGACGTCCCCTTCGGCACGACGCGGGGGTCGAAATCGAACTTCGGCCCCTGCAGGGCGGCGAGTTGCCGACCGGTCATCGATTCGTAGACGGCCCGGATCTGCACGGCCTGCAACTGCAGGTTCGCCTGCTTCGCCTGCAGTTCGCCACGGGTCTTCTCGGCCGCGGCAACGGCAGCGGTCGCCTCGGCTGCCGTCTCGTCGGCCTCGGTCTTGGCCGCCTGCGTGTTGCGCCGCGCGTCCTTGAGGCCCTGGAGGTCGGCCGCCGACTGGCGGGAGATCAGTTCGAGGCCGGACATCTGGTCGAGCAGGGACTGCGGCGAGTCGCTCACCAGCACGGCGTAGAGGCGGTTGACGCGGGCACCCTTGTAGCTGGCCCGCACCACCGAGTCGACGCGCGTCTGGTACTGCGCCAGGCGCTCCTGCGTGGACGCCAGGGAGCGCTCCGCCGCGGTCGAGGCCTTCCGCGCGTCGGCGACGATCCGACGCTGCTTGTCGTACTCGATCTGGGCGTTGTGCATCGCCTCGGCCGACTTCTCGGCGTCGTCACTGAGCTTCTTGTATTCGGCGAGGAGCTGATCGGGTGTGCGTACCGGCGCTGCGGCGGCTTCTGGGGCGCCGATGGCCGGGCCCAGCTGCCCCAGTGACACCACCGAGGCGAGGAGCAGCGCCACCAGCATCGCCGGCGCCGATCGCCGACGTGTCACCGATCGATTTCGTGTCACCGATCGTCCGGAAACCACGCCTGTCACCAGTCCTCCACCACTTCCCCGTGATCACCCGCGGTCGACGTCCGAACGGAACATCGTGCCCTGCAGGTGATTCGGGTGGGCGGATCACGCGCTCACGTGATCCGCCCACCCATCAAGCTCACATCTGTCGCCTTCGGCGCTCAGTAGCGCCGGATGCCGGTCAGATCCCAGCTGTTGACGTTGTCCTTCTGCACCGGGGTTCCGTAGGTCGACGAGTGGACGAACTTGCCGTTGCCCGCGTAGATGCCGGCGTGGCCGCCACCGTTGAAGATCAGGACGTCGCCGGGCTTGGCCGCCGCGATCGAGGCGACGGGAGTGCCGCCGCCGAGCTGGCCGTAGCTGTCGCGCGGGATGGTCTTGCCGGCCTTCTTGTAGGACCAGTAGACGAGACCGGAGCAGTCGAAGGCGTTCGGGCCGGCTGCGCCGTAGGAGTACGGCGAACCGATCTTGCTCTCGGCGTTGCTCACGGCCTTCTGGGCCACGGTGGGCTGCACGCCGAGGAATCCGCCGCCACCCTTGGGCTTGAACTCCTGCGGGATCTGGTCGTCGTTCAGACCGGGAACGGTGAAGGTGCCGATGTTCGGGATCTCGACGCTCGCTCCGGGCGACTTGGCCACCGGCGCAGCCTGCGGCGCAGCCGGCTTCGGCTCCTGGAATTGCTGGGGGACCTGCTGGCTGTCGACCCCGGGAAGTTCAAAAGTGCCGATGTTCGGCACGTGCACAGGTGCGGCGAGTGCCGGGCCTGCGGCTACGGCCAGCGAGCCGACGGTGATCGATCCTGCAACCACCGCGCGCTTGGCCACCTTGCTGCCACGGTTGGGCTGCTCCAAACGATGTTTCGCCACGAAGCGACTTCTCCTTGTTCTCCCTTCGACCGCCGACCGGGTTAGCTGTCGGATTCGGGCCGGAAGACTGGCCCTACACACGAGTCGATGACACCCTTGGCGTCGTCGGGCACGCGCGATTCACCCCAATTCGGATCACTCCGAAAACTGATGGTTCCCCGGTTCGCCCAGAGGGCGATTGAGCGGTGACCGATCCAGACCACTCCTGTTGGAGCGGGACGCTCTGAAAAGGTCTCGGAAAGGTTACGAAATCGAACGCGGGTCTGTCCACCGACCCGTGAGTACGGACTCGGAGCCCCGTGGTCACCCCGCTCGCAGGATGCGCAGATTGCGCGACGAAAATCCGTCCTGAGCAGTGACTTTGCCAGCTCTTGCAGATACTGCAGAGGCTGTGGTGGCCATTGCAGCGGTGACGAATACATCGATCGCGGCGTCGATCTCGGCGTCCGCCGAAGGGCCCGATTCCGTAACCTTTCCTCCACCTTCGCCCGCCGGGTTTCCGCTGCTGGGAGCGTCGAAGAGCACCTGCATCATGCATCCGTCGCAGGAAGTGGGACGACCCGGGCAGGTCTGGCAGTCGACGTACATTGTGTGATCTCCATCTCATTTGCCGGACATGGGTATGTCGAGGGCGGCCGGACGGCCTCTCCGCGCCCGTTCGCCACCTGAGACGGACAGTAGGGGTGGCCACCGACAGTTACGGTCGGCGACGACGTCAACCCACCTTTCCCGCCTGTCACACCAGAATCTGTCGTTACATCGAACTAATGTTCGGTCCGTGGCGCGCGCAACGACGACGGGTGGTGGACAGCTCACCTTTTTCGATCTCGAACGTGAGTCCGCCGATCGCCGGTCCGCCGACGACGAGGACCGTTTCGACCGGTCGCTGTTCGACACGACCATGGTCGTCGTGGACCTCGAGACCACGGGTGGGAGCAGTGCGACAGATCGGATCACCGAGATCGGCGCGGTCAAGATCCGCGGCGGCGAGGTCATCGGGGAGTTCGCCACCCTCGTCGACCCCGGTTGCCGAATCCCCCCGAAGATCGTCACGCTGACCGGCATCACCGAGGCTATGGTGTCCGATGCCCCCGAGATCGGCGCGGTCCTCCCCTCGTTCGTCGAGTTCGCGCGGGGTGCGATCCTGGTGGCGCACAACGCCCGCTTCGACATGGGGTTCCTGCGGAGCAACGCGAACCGGCTGGGCATCGACTGGCCGTTCCACACCAGTCTCTGCACGGTCACATTGGCGCGTCGGATCCTCACCCGCGACGAAGCGCCGTCAGTGCGCCTGTCCGCGCTCGCCGATCTGTTCGACGTGTCCGTGCGGCCCACACACCGTGCGCTCGACGACGCCCGCGCGACGGTCGAGGTACTGCATCGCCTGCTCGAGCGTGTCGGCAACCAGGGGGTGGGCACCTACCGCGAACTGACCGCCTATCTCCCCCGCAGTGATCCGCGACTGCGAGCCAAGCGCTCGCTGGCACAGGGGGTTCCGTCGCGGCCGGGTGTCTACCTGTTCCGCGGCCCCTCCGACGAGGTGTTGTACGTGGGTACTGCGGTCGACCTGCGTCGCCGGGTGCTGTCCTACTTCACCGGCAGCGACCCACGCCGCCGGATGGGTGAGATGGTCTCGGTCGCCACCCGCATCGATCACGTCGAGTGCGCCCACGGTCTCGAGGCCGGAATCCGCGAGCTCCGCCTGCTGGCGGCGCACGCACCCGCCTACAACCGCCGCTCGACCCAGCCACACCGCGGCTGGTGGGTGGTGTTGACCGGCGAACGGTTCCCCCGACTGAAGGTGTCGCGCACCCCCACCGACGATTGCGTCGGGCCCATCGGCAACCGCAGCACGGCCGCCACCATCGCCGATCTCATCGGCGGTGCCGCCGGCCTCCGGAGTTGCACAGGCCGATCGGGCTCGGCGTCACACCATTGGTGTCGCTCGGAGGCTGCGGGCGGACCTCGCATCGGCGGGTGCGCCGCCGCCTCGGACCGGCCGTTGACCCTGCCGGATTATCTGCCCCGGGTCGCCGCCGTCCGCGACCTGATGACCGGAGAGTCCGACGAGATACTCGGCATCCTCACCGACCGGCTCGCACAGCTGTCCGACGCCCAGATGTTCGAGAGCGCCGCGCGCCACCGTGATCGGCTGTCGGCGACGATCGACGTGCTCGCCCGCTGCCAGCGTCTGTCGGCGTTGTGCCGGATCGCCGAATTGGTGGTGGCCCGCCCGGACGATCAACGGGGATGGGAGCTCGCGGTGATCCGGCACGGCCGGCTCGCCGGCGCGGGGGTCGCGCGACGCGGCGTCGCACCCATGCCGGTGGTGCAGACCCTCATCGCCGCCGCGGAGACGGTGACCCCGGGGTCCGGGCCCCTCTTCGGCGCGCCGGCCGAGGAACCGGCGCTGCTCTACCGGTGGATCACCGAACCAGGCGCACGCATCGTCGCGGCCAGCGAACCGTTCGTGCTGCCTGGTGCCTGTGCCCAACGATGGTCGGCATGGTCACGCACGGCACACGACGCCCGGGAGACACGTCGGCGAGCCGGATGACGACGTCGGTGCGCACTACTGTGTCAACCATGATCACCGCCATCGTCCTGATCCACGCCGATGTCCACCAGATCCCGGAGACCGCGCAGGCGGTCGCGGACATCCCCGGCGTGTCCGAGGTGTACTCCTGCGCCGGAGATGTCGACCTGATCGCCAAGATCAAAGTGCGCGACCACGATCAGATCGCCGACGTGGTCACCGGCAAGATCAACCGTTTACCCGGGGTGACACACAGCGCCACCCACATCGCGTTCCGCAGCTACTCACGATCCGACGTGGAAGGCGGGTTCTCCATCGGCGAGGAGTGACACTCCCGCCGCACCGGATCGCCCGGGAGTCAGCGGGACGCGGCGAGTTCGGTGCTGAGTGCCGCCCAACGGTCGAGCAGACGGGCGACGTCGCCGTTGTCGATCACCGCTGCGGCGCGCGTCATCGCGTCGCCCATGGAGTCGCGCAACTGGGCGCCGGACATCGCCTCGCGCTGTTCGAAGGCGACGATCGCGCCGGCCGCGTTGAGCAGCACCGCGTCCCGCACCGGGCCGCGGGTGCCGGCGAACAGATCACGGGCGATACCGGCGTTCACCATCGCGTCACCGCCCTGCAGTGCCGCCAGTTCGACGCGCGCGATCCCGAGATCGGCCGGGTCGAGGCTGAGTTCGGTCACCGAGCCGGCGACGACCTGCCACACCGTCGAGGTCGTCGTCGTGGTCAGTTCGTCGAGGCCGTCGTCGCCCCGCACCACCAGCACCGAGTTGCCACGATCCGCGAATGTCCTCGCCAGGACCGGCGCGAGGTCGACGAAGGCGCATCCGATCAGCCCGCTCTGCGGACGGGCCGGGTTGGTGAGCGGACCCAGCACGTTGAACACCGTGGGGATACCGATCTCCTTGCGCGGGGGCCCGGTGAACCGGAAGGCGGGGTGGAACACCGGCGCGAAGCAGAACCCGATGTTGACCTCGTCGACGCACCTCGCTACGTCCGCGGGCCCGAGGGAGATCCCGACGCCGAGGGCCTCGAGGACGTCGGCTCCCCCGCTCTTCGACGACGCCGCCCGGTTTCCGTGCTTGACCACCGGCACACCGGCCGCCGCGATCACCATCGACGTCATCGTGGAGATGTTCACCGTGTGCGACCGATCGCCTCCGGTGCCGACGACATCGACCGCCGGACGTGTCACGTCGACCAGCGTGGCGTGCTCGAGCATCGCCGACGCCAGGCCGCGCAGCTCGGTCGGCGCCGCACCCTTCATCTTCACGCCCACGCCGAACGCGGCGATCTGGGCGCCCGTCGCGGCATCACTCATGATCTCGTTCATCGCCCACGACGCCTCGTCGATGGTCAGGTCGACGCCGTCGGTGACGCGCCCGAGGATCTGCGGCCAGGTGTACGCGGAAGAGTCGGTGCTGCTCACAGAGGAAACAGTAGTGGTCGCGGCCCTAACCCTGCGCCACCGGTCGCTGCAGCACCTGCCAACGCAGGACGACCCCGCGGTGCCGCGAGCCGAGACTGGCCATCCGCGAACGTTCCTGCGACAGGTGCACGGCGTCGAGCATCTGCACACGCGCCAGGTGCACGACGACCAGGCCCGATTCCCCGTCGCCGGTGGGCTCCGCGTTCGTATCGGTCGTGCGCTGGTCGACGACGACGGAGGTGTAGCCGTCCAGAGCGGCGGTCGCGACGGCGTCGTCGAGCCGTGACGCGGGCAGACGCAACACGTGGCGGAGTACGACCTCGTCCTCGGGACGCCAGGACGAGCGATCCAGCACCACCGAACTCGCCGCGGCATCGTCGTCGGATTCGGCGACGACCACCAGCTCGGCGGCGTCGGTGTCGAGCGCGTCCTGATGGCGACGCCCGATCACGCGCTCACGCAACCGCTCCCAGCGCCCCGGGGTCAGCGGCCGCCCGTTGAGGTCACGGCGGAGGCCCGGCCGACCGGCCGGACCCGGGTTCGATTCGCCTGTCACATCCCCAGGAAACCATGGCCGACGAGACACGCCGAAAACACCGGTGAGCGGCGACGACCAGCGACAAGAGAAAAAGTTCCGGTGAATATCGGACCCAAGTGGTCAGGGCTTACTACGAACCGTCATACTTCACTTTGTGACTAGCGCTGTAGGTACCTCAGGAACAGCCATCACCTCGCGCGTGCACTCGCTGAACCGGCCCAACATGGTCAGCGTCGGTACGATCGTGTGGCTGTCCAGTGAGCTCATGTTCTTCGCTGGACTGTTCGCGATGTATTTCGTCGCGCGCGCCAACTCGTCGGTCGGGTGGCCGCCGGAGCCCACGGAGCTGAACCTCACGCTGGCGATCCCGGTCACGACGGTGTTGATCCTGTCCTCGGTGACCTGCCAGATGGGTGTGTTCGCCGCCGAGCGTGGCGACGTCTTCGGGCTGCGCCGCTGGTATGTCCTCACCTTCCTGATGGGCGCCTTCTTCGTCGCCGGCCAGGCGTACGAGTACATCCACCTCGTCGACCACGGCACCACGCTGAGTTCGAGCGCCTACGGTTCGGTCTTCTACATGGCCACCGGTTTCCACGGTCTGCACGTGATCGGCGGCCTCGTCGCCTTCATCTTCCTGCTGATCCGCACCAAACTCTCCAAGTTCACGCCGGCCCAGGCCACCGCCGCGATCGTCGTGTCCTATTACTGGCACTTCGTCGACATCGTCTGGATCGGCCTCTTCGTCACGATCTACTTCATCAGGTAGGGCACCCGCCGACCTGGCAAGACAACAGCACATCAGTCCGTCCGCTTAGTAGAGAGTCACAGATGAGTTCATCTCCACCGCGACCGTCGGATAGCGACGACGTGGACGCCGCCTCCGGCACGGGTTCGCCGGCCACATCGGCGCGCAAGGCGAAGTCACGGCGCAAACTGCGCCGCCGTGCGAGCGGCACGCTGCTGCTGCTCGTCGGTCTCGTGTCCGCCGGCGTCCTCGCCTCGATCCTCACGCCGAAGCCCCAGGTCGCCATCGCCGACGAGTCGAACGCCGCATTGATCGCCGACGGCAAGAAGCTGTACGAGACCTCGTGCATCACCTGCCACGGCGCCAACCTGCAAGGTGTGGACGACCGTGGCCCGGCGCTGCTCGGTGTCGGTGACGCCTCCGTCTATTTCCAGGTCTCCACCGGCCGGATGCCCGCCGCACGCGGCGAGGCGCAGGCCATCCGCAAGCCGGCCAAGTTCACCAAGGCCCAGATCGACCAGCTCGGCGCGTACATCCAGTCCGAGGGTGGCGGCCCGCAGGTGATCTACGAGCGCAACCCGGATGGCTCGGTGAAGATGGAGGACGGCCTGCCCGTCCTCGCCCAGGAGTCTCTGCGCGGCGACAACCTCGGGCGCGGCAGTGAGTTGTTCCGACTGAACTGCGCGTCCTGCCACAACTTCACCGGTCGCGGTGGCGCACTGTCGTCCGGCAAGTTCGCTCCGCCTCTCGACGGAGTCAACGAGCAGCAGATCTACACCGCGATGCTGACCGGCCCGCAGAACATGCCGAAGTTCTCGAACCGTCAGCTGACGCTCGAGGAGAAGCAGGACATCATCGGCTTCATCAAGTACGTCACCGAGACGAACCCGCAGGGCGGCCTCTCCCTCGGCGGTTTCGGCCCGGTCAGTGAGGGCATGGTGATGTGGGCTGTCGGCGTGACAGCGATCGTCGCCGGCGCCATGTGGATGGGATCACGGACATGAGTGCAAACGACGGTAAGGACACTCCGTCGCAGGACGAACTCGACCAGATGAGCAACGACGAGCTGGTCAAACTCGGCACCAACCTCGACGGGGTGGAGATCATCCACCGCGCCGAGCGGTTCCCCGAGCCCGGTACCGGCGTCGAGAAGCGCGCCGAGCGCCAGGTGGCGATCTGGTTCACCGTCGCAGGTCTGTCCGCGGTCGCCTGCTTCATCATCTTCATCTGGAACCACTGGGAGTTCGCGCTCCCCGGTTCGGACGACTACTGGCGGTACACGCTCAACACCCCGCTGTTGGGCGCGACGTTCGGTCTCTCGGTGCTGTCCATCGGCATCGGCATGGTGCTCTTCACCAAGAAGTTCATCCCGTCCGAGATCTCGGTGCAGGATCGCCACGACGGTGGTTCGGGCGAGGTCGACCGCAAGACCGTCGCGGCCGAGTTCAGCGACTCGCTCACCACGTCGACCCTGCCCCGCCGCAAGATGATCCTTGGTTCGGCGGCGTTCGGTCTGGGCGCCTTCGCATTCACCGGCTTGGTCGCCGGCCTCGGCGGACTCATCAAGAATCCGTGGGCCGAAGGGGATGACTCACCGCTGTGGCACACCGGGTGGTCGCCGATCTACAACCCGGCCGACGACCCGAATGAGACCATCTTCCTGCGACGCGACACCGGCAACCCACACCAGGTCGCCCTGGTACGGCCGGAGGACCTCGACGCGGGCGCGATGGAGACGGTGTTCCCGTGGCGTGTCTCCGACGGCTACGGCGAGACCGAGGAATCACGACACAAACTCATCGAGGGGCTCCGCTACGTGAGCAACCCGGTGATGTTGATCCGTTTGCGTCCTGAGGATGCCGCCCGCGCCATCAAGCGCAGGGGCCAAGAGAGCTTCAACTACGGCGACTACTTCGCCTACACCAAGGTGTGCAGCCACCTCGGGTGCCCGACATCCTTGTTCGAGCAGCGCACGAACCGCATCCTCTGCCCGTGCCACCAGTCGCAGTTCGACGCTCTCGAGTTCGGCAAGCCGATCTTCGGCCCCGCCGCACGGGCACTGGCACAGTTGCCCATCACGGTGAACAATCAGGGATACATGGTCGCCGCAGGCGACTTCATCGAACCCGTCGGACCGGCATTTTGGGAGCGTAAGTCATGACCATCGCCGACCGTGTCGCGGCGCAGGCCAACGAGGTCGACTCGCGATATCACGCCGCCCCGGGTATCCGGCGGCAGATCAACAAGGTGTTTCCCACCCACTGGTCGTTCCTGCTGGGTGAGATCGCGCTGTACAGCTTCATCATCCTGCTGGTCTCGGGTGTGTACCTGACCCTGTTCTTCGATCCGTCGATGAGCGAGGTCATCTACGACGGCGCCTACCAGCCGCTCAATGGCGTGATGATGACCAAGGCATACGCCACCACTCTGGACATCTCCTTCGAGGTTCGTGGTGGCCTGTTCGTGCGGCAGATCCACCACTGGGCGGCGCTGCTGTTCGCCGCGTCGATCGTCGTCCACATGGCGCGCATCTTCTTCACCGGCGCGTTCCGACGCCCGCGTGAGGCCAACTGGATCATCGGCTGTGTCCTGCTGATCCTGGCGATGTTCGAGGGCTTCTTCGGATACTCGCTTCCCGACGACCTGCTGTCGGGCACCGGCGTCCGCGCCGCGATGAGCGGTATCGTGCTCGGTATCCCGTTGATCGGCACCTGGATTCACTGGGCACTGTTCGGCGGGCAGTTCCCCGGCGACATCATCATTCCGCGCCTGTACATGATGCACATCCTGCTGTTCCCGGGCATCATCCTGGCGTTGATCGGCGCCCACCTCGCGCTGGTCTGGTACCAGAAGCACACTCAGTTCCCCGGCCCCGGTCGCACCGAGAAGAACGTCGTCGGCGTGCGCATCCTGCCGGTCTTCGCAGTGAAGTCGGGCGCATTCTTCGCGATCACCACCGGTGTGTTGGCCATCATGGCGGGCGTCTTCCAGATCAACCCGGTGTGGGTCCTCGGCCCGTACAACCCAGCGCATGTCTCGGCCGGCGTCCAGCCTGACATCTACATGATGTGGACAGACGGCCTCGTGAGGCTGATGCCTGCGTGGGAGCTCTACCTCGGGAATTACACGATCCCCGCCATCTTCTGGTGTGTCGTCATCATCACACTCATGTTCACCGTGATGTTCGCGTATCCGTGGATCGAGAAACGAATAACCGGCGACGACGCTCACCACAACCTGTTGCAGCGTCCCCGCGACGTCCCGGTCCGCACCGGCGTCGGTGCCATGGTCCTGTCGTTCTGGATCATCCTCACGTTGATGTGCATGAACGACATCATCGCGTTGAAGTTCGACGTGAGCCTGAACGCCACGACCTGGATGGGCCGGATCGGCCTGATCGTGGTGCCACCACTGGCGTACTTCATCGCATACCGGTGGGCCCTGTCGCTGCAGCGCAGTGACCGTGCGGTTCTCGCCCACGGCATCGAGACGGGCATCATCAAGCGCCTGCCGCAGGGTGAGTACATCGAGGTGCACCAGCCTCTCGGCCCGGTCGATGACCACGGTCACCCGATCCCACTCCCCTACGAGGGTGCGGCGATACCGAAACGGATGAACAAGCTCGGCTCGGCCGGCGCTCCCGGAACGGGCTCGATCCTTCTCGAGGATCCGCCGGAGCAGCAGGCACGCAACATCGAGCGCGAGCATGAGGCGGAGCGGGCCGAGCAGAAGGCTCTCCGCGAGCTGCAGGAAAAGGGTGGCAATCCGCTCGACTGACCTGCTAGCACGTCCCGAAGGCCACCGTCGCACCACGCGACGGTGGCCTTCGGCGTTCCTCGGGACACTCGGGCCCTCGAGGGAACACCGGCCCGCAGGCGCGGCCTGATTAGGATCGAAGAGTGATCCGACCGTCCCGTCCCACTCGAACCGCCGCCCGATCCCTATGGGACTCCACGGGATTGCGTGAGATCACCCGCGGCCTCGGCACTCTCGACGCGGAGATCTTCGAGACCATCGCACAGTCCCAGTCCCCTGCCCTGGACGCCGTGATGCCGGGTTTGACCCGGGCAGCCGACCATTCCAAGCTCTGGCTGGCGATCGCCGGTGGGATGGCGCTCAGCGCGCGGCCGACGGCGCAACGGGCGGCGTTCCGCGGGGTCGCCACCGTCGCGGTCACCAGTGTCGTGACCAATCAGGTCGCCAAACGGGTGCGCAACCGTCCACGTCCGGCCACCGCGTCGGTACCTCTGCAGCGGCGCGGCCATCGCACCCCCACGTCCAACTCCCTGCCGTCCGGCCACTCGGCCAGCGCAGCAGCGTTCGCGATGGGTGTGGGGATCGAGCATGCCCCGACGGGGCTGGTGTTGGGCGGGCTGGCGGGGCTGGTCGGGTTGTCCCGCATCGCCACCGGAGCCCACTACCCCGGCGACGTCCTGGCCGGGTTCGGGATCGGCGCTACCGTCGCCGTCGTGGGCGGTCGGTTGATCCCCCCGATCACCCAGCACAGCATTGCGATCCCCCCACCGTCGCGGGTCTCGGCGCCGAGTTGTCCGCGTGGAGCCGGCGTCGTGGTGATCGCCAACCCCGCTTCCGGTTCCGGGGACACCGGCCGGATGCTCGACGAGATACGTTCGCTGCTGCCCGAGGCCGAGATCGTCGAACTCGACCGCGACGAGGACATTCCCACCGTGATGCGTGAGGCCGCGACCCGCGCTCAGGTGCTGGCCGTGGTGGGTGGTGACGGTACGGTCGCCTGCGCTGCTCCGGTTGCCCTCGACGCCGGGCTACCGCTGGCCGTGTTTCCCGGCGGCACCTACAACCACTTCGCCCGCGATCTCGGCATCAGGTCGGCCGCCGACACCGCGCGGGCAATCGTCGACGGAGCGCTGATCCGGGTCGACATCACCCGACTCAACGATGCGACGGTGGTGCTGAACACCGCGAGCATCGGCGCCTATCCACACTTCGTGCGGACGCGGACCAAGCTGCAGCACAAGCTGAGTCGTCCCTTCGCGACCGCGGTGGCACTGACCTCGACGATGCGCCGCACCCGCCCGGTGCGCATCCGGGTCGACGGCGAGGTTCTCGAGACGTCGCTGTTCCTGATCGGCAACTCGCTGTACCGGCCGTCCGGGTTCGCCCCATCGCGGCGCCTGCGACTCGATGACGGTCTGCTCGACGTCCGCATCCTCGAGGTCGGCCATCGCTTCGCGACGCTGCGTCTCATCGGGTCGCTGCTCAGCGGACGCCTCGAACGTTCACCGCTCTATCGCGAACTACAGGTCCCCGAGTTCTCGTTCTCCGCCGTCGACCGCCCGGTCGTCGTCGCGCACGACGGCGAGGTCGGTGAGAGCTACGACGAGGCGACGTTCCGCGTCGCTTACCGGGCGCTCCCCGTGTACGCGCCCGGCTCGGGCTCCTGAGACCGGTTCCTGAGACCACCGAGACCACAACGGCCGCCCCCGATCTCGCATCGGGGGCGGCCGTTGTGTCCAGTTCTGTGGAGCTAGTGCTTCTCCGGTCCCACGTGATATTCGAAGACCAGCCCGGCGGCGGTACCGATGATCACAACCGACGCGAAGATCGCGAACCAGAAGTTGCCGGTCGCGAAACCGATTCCGAACATCGCGGCACCCGCCGCGATGAGGATCGGCCACCACGAGTGCGGGCTGAAGAAGCCCAGTTCGCCCGCGCCGTCCTCGACTTCGGCGTCCTCATAGTCCTCGGGACGGATCTCGACGCGACGCGCGACGAAGCGGAAGTAGGTGCCGGCGATCAGGGTCAGACCGCCGCTGAAGAACATGCCGACCACGCCGACCCATTCGATGCCCTTGCTGGCGAACGCCGTACAGATCGTGTAGATGATGGCCGCGACGAAGAAGAACGCCGTGAGCAGCTCGAAGATCCGTGCCTCGATTTTCATCCGTCAGTCTCCCACCGTGCAGCCTTGCAAGGACGTGTTGGAGGCGTCACCCAGATCGGTCGGGGTGTCACCGGAAGTGGCGCGTCGGGTTTCGAACGGCACCGTGGTCACCGATTCCGGCACCTCGCAGATCGCCTCCAACGCTTGCGCATTGGTCGCCTCCGGGTTGTCCTCGCGGTACCGGATGTAGGAGTCGAACTTGTCCGGCGTCACGGCGCGCACCTCGAAGTTCATCATCGAGTGGAACGTGCCGCACATTTCCGCACAACGACCGACGAATGCGCCCTCGCGGTCGATGCTGGAGATCTGGAACACCGGATCGCTGTGGTTCTGCTCCGGGAACGGCATCACGTCGCGCTTGAAGAGGAACTCCGGCACCCAGAACGAGTGGATGACGTCGGTGGCGGCGATCTGGAACTCGATGCGCTTGCCGGTCGGGAGCACCAGAACCGGGATCTCGCTGGACGAGCCGACGGTCTCGATCTGGTTGAAGTTGAGGTAGTTGCGGATGTCGTCGTCGCGGCCACCGGCGGGCAGCGGCAGTTCCTCGCCGTGCTCGGAGGCCTCGCGCTGCGCCTGGACGTCGAACGGGCTGCCGACACCCTCGAACCCGTCGTACTGGGTACCGTCGCTCAGGACGGCCTCGCGGTAGCCGAACTTCCAGTTCCACTGGAAGGCGGTGACGTCGACGACCACCTGGGGGTCGTCGGTCTTGCTCTCCACGTCGTTCTGGACCACGACGGTGAAGTAGAACAGCACCGCGATGATCACGAACGGGATCGCCGTGTACGAGAGCTCCAGCGGGACGTTGTACGCGGTCTGCCGGGGGAACTCGTCCTTACCCTCCTTGTGGCGGTGGAAGGTGATGGTCCAGAAGATGAGGGCCCACACCAGGATGCCCATCAGCAACGCGGCGATGACCGACCAGGTCCACAAATCGCCCATCTTCTGCGCCTCGGGCGTCACACCCGACGGCCAACCGAAGTTCATCACCGTGCGGGCGTCACAGCCCGACAGGAGAAGTGCACCGATGCCGAGTGCGACGAGAGCACCGACCTGCTTGATCGTCCGCGATGCGGAACGGGCCTTGTCCGCCCGCGGCCGTCCACCGTGTGCCAATTTCACGCCTTCCCGCTCGCTCGGTCCGACACGCCGTGTCGCCCGAGTTGCCATGTCACATGACTCGCACAGGGCTTTCTTCGCCCGCGCCGAGTCAAGTCACACTCAGCGCCAAGGCAATTCTTGCACCTAGTACTACGCAGCGTAGACCAACCGGTGCAACGTTTCGTGATTGGGGTTTACCTGCGCGCCTGGACACCCCGGACACCCGACCCGCGCCGGGACACCGACACCTTGTGGCCCGTGTTCGTCAGGCATACTCGACCCGTCAGAAGCGCATGGTGACGTCGATGAAGTGAGGCCTGTCTGGTGTGTGGTTTGCTCGGTCTGCTGACCTCGGACGGTTCGGCATCGGAGTCGGTCGGCCTGGTGGCCGAAGCCTCGCACTGTATGCGTCATCGCGGGCCCGACGAGCCGGGCACCTGGCACGACGACGACCTGGTGTTCGGGTTCAACCGGCTGTCGATCATCGACATCGAGCACTCGCATCAACCGTTGCGCTGGGGGCCACCCGAAGAGCCCGACCGCTACGCCCTGGTGTTCAACGGTGAGATCTACAACTATCTGGAGATCCGCGAGGAACTGCGCCGCGACCACGACGCTCAGTTCCACACCGAGGGTGACGGCGAGGCCATCGTCGTCGCGTTCCACCATTGGGGCCCCGACGCGGTGCGCCGTCTGCGCGGCATGTTCGCGTTCGCCATCTGGGACACCGTGCGGCAGTCGCTGTTCATCGCCCGCGACCCGTTCGGCATCAAACCGCTGTTCATCGCAACCGGCCCCGGCGGTACCGCATTCGGCAGCGAGAAGAAGAGCCTGCTTGAGCTGACCGGCCGACTCGGGCTCGGCGACGACCTCGACTCGCGGGCCATCCAGCACTACACGGTTCTGCAGTACGTACCCGAGCCGGAGACCCTCCATGCGGCGATTCGCCGACTGGAGTCCGGTTCGCACGCGACGATCGAGCCCGGCCGCGCACCGCAGATCCAGCGGTACTTCACCCCGCGGTTCACGGTGCGTCCGTTCGGCTCCGGCGGCGCTCAGGCACGCTACGACGAGATCGCCGACGTGCTGTCCGATTCGGTCGCCAAGCACATGCGCGCCGACGTGACCGTCGGATCGTTCCTGTCCGGCGGCATCGACTCGACTGCGATCGCCGCGCTGGCCATCAGACACAATCCGGACCTGATCACCTTCACGACCGGCTTCGAACGTGAGGGCTACTCCGAGGTGGACGTCGCCGTCGAGTCCGCCGAGGCCATCGGCGCCCGACACATCGTCAAGGTCGTCAGCCCGAGCGAGTTCATCGACGCCATCCCCGAGATCGTGTGGTACCTCGACGACCCGGTCGCCGACCCCGCCCTGGTCCCCCTCTACTTCGTCGCCCGCGAGGCCCGCAAGCACGTGAAGGTGGTGCTGTCCGGGGAGGGTGCCGACGAACTGTTCGGCGGTTACACGATCTACAAGGAACCGCTGTCGTTGAGTGCGTTCGTCCGGCTGCCGGCCGCTCTGCGCCGCATCGCCGGCCGGGTCTCCGACCGCATCCCCGAGGGCACACGCGGCAAGAGCCTGCTGCACCGCGGGTCGCTCACCTTGGAGGAGCGGTACTACGGCAACGCCCGCAGCTTCGACGACGCCCGGCTGCGGGCCGTCCTGCGGGACTATCGACCGGAGTGGACCCACACCGACGTGACCCGCCCGATCTATGCGATGTCGCAGGGACTCGACCCGGTCGCCCGGATGCAGCACGTCGACCTGTTCACCTGGCTGCGCGGCGACATCCTGGTCAAGGCCGACAAGATGACCATGGCCAACTCCCTGGAGTTGCGGGTGCCGTTCCTCGACCCCGAGGTGTTCCGGGTCGCCGAAGGTCTGCCGTTCGACGAGAAGATCGCCCACGGCACGACGAAATACGCGCTGCGACAGGCGCTGGAGCAGATCGTCCCGGCGCATGTGCTGCACCGTAAGAAGCTCGGCTTCCCGGTGCCGATCCGCCACTGGCTGGCCGGCACCGAGATGTTCGACTGGGCCCACGAGACCATCGCGCACTCCCAGACCGACCACATCCTGAACAAGGAGGCCGTGGTCGAGATGCTCAACGAGCACCGCGAGGGCGTCGTCGACAACAGCCGCCGCCTGTGGACCCTGCTGATGTTCATGGTGTGGCATGGCATCTTCGTCGAGAAATCCATCGTTCCCGACATCACCGACCACAGCTACCCCGTGCGGCTGTAACGCGAGATCCCCACCCAACGCCATCAGCACGGCAGTCGAGAGAACCCCGAATTTCGTCGAGAGCATCCAGCCCGGCTCGAGAAGTTGATGCTGTCGGCAGAATTCTGGATGCTCTCGGCGAAATTCGGGGTTCTCTCGACGTGAAGCGGGCTCGGTCGACCCTTTCGCGCCTTCGCGCCTTTCGCCCTTTCGCGCCGACAGAACCCAAAAAATCGCCGACAGAACCCAGATTTTCGTCGAGAGCACCGCCTCGGGAGTGAAGCTGGGTTCTGTCGGCGATTTTTTGGGTTCTGTCGGCTACCGTGCTGGGCGCGGTGACGGCCCGGGGCCTGCTGCGACCTAGCCCGGGGCGCGCTGCGACCTAGAGTGCGGCGGCGATCTCCGACGACGCCGCCTCGCCATAGGCGTCGGCGAGGCGCTTGAGGGCGAGGTCGCGATCCCATGTCCAGTCCTGGGTGGACACCGTCTCCAGGACGAGGACCGCCACCATCGAACCGACCTGGGCTGCGCGTTCGAATCCGAGACCCTTGCTCAGGGCGGTGAGGAATCCCGCGCGGAATCCGTCGCCGACGCCGGTCGGGTCCACCTTCTCGGTCTCCGGGACCACGGCGACGTGTGTGCGGGTGCCGTCCTTTTCGACGATCTCGACGCCGCCCTTGCCGAGCGTCGTCACCCGTACCCCGACCATGTCGGCGATGCGGTCCTCCGACAGGCCGGTCTTCTGCCGGAGGAGGCCCCACTCGTACTCGTTGGTGAACAGGTAGGCGGCGCCGTCGATGAGGGCGCGGGCCTGCTCGCCGTCGAGGCGGGCGAGTTGCTGGGACGGATCCGCGGCGAACGGGATACCGAGCCGGCGGCATTCGTCGGTGTGGCGGATCATCGCGTCGGGATCGTCGGCGCCGATCAACACCAGCTCGGGTGTCGTGGTCGCGGCGAACACCTCGGACAGCGCGATCTCGCGGGCCTCGCTCATCGCGCCCGGATAGAAGCTCGCGAGCTGGGCCATCGTCTGGTCCGTGGTGCACATGAACCGGGCCGTGTGCTGGGTGTCGGAGACCCGGACAGCCCGGCAGTCGACGCCGTGCGCTTCGAGCCACTGCCGGTACTCACCGAAGTCGGCGCCGACGGCGCCCACCAACATGGGGTTGCCGCCGAGGAGACCCATGGCATAGCAGATGTTGCCGCCGACACCACCGCGACGAACCACCAGGTCCTCGACGAGGAAGCTCAACGAGATGTGTTCGAGCTGGTCGCCGAGGAGTTGTTCGGAGAACTTCCCCGGAAAGGTCATCAGATGATCGGTCGCGATGGAGCCGCAGACAACGGTTGCCACGTGTGGGACGCCCTTCATTCCGGAAGATCTGGACAGCAGTCCACGCTACCCAGGCCTACAGACGAGAGCGACCGCACCCCCGGATCACCGGGAATGCGGTCGGCTGTCTCTGGAAGAGTCGCTCAGTTGAACGAGTCGCCGCAGGCGCAGCTACCCGTCGCGTTGGGGTTGTCGATGGTGAAGCCCTGCTTCTCGATGGTGTCGACGAAGTCGATGGTTGCGCCGCCTACGTAGGGCGCGCTCATCCGGTCCACCGCGAGGGTGACGCCGCCGAAGTCATCGGTGAGGTCGCCGTCGAGGCTGCGGTCGTCGAAGAACAGCTGGTAGCGCAGTCCCGCGCATCCGCCCGGCTGAACGGCGATCCGCAACGACAGGTCATCCCTGCCCTCCTGGTCGAGCAGGCCTTTCGCCTTGGCGGCAGCCGCGTCGGTCAGAAGGACACCGGTCGCGGTGGTGGTTCCGGATTCGTTCTGAACGGTCATCGATGCTCCTGTATGTCTCGGGGCGGGAGTCCTGCGCACGGCCGGAGTCGTCTCCGACCCGTCGTTGAGGCCACGTGCTCACGTCAACGGTACCCCGTCCGACTCTATTCCTGCCGAATCGGAGTGTCCGGGGTGACCTCGGTCGCCCGCCGCCGCGCCGCGATGACCGCGTCGGCGGTGAACACGATGAGTGCGAGCCAGACGATGCCGAACCCTATCCACCGCTCGCCGGGCATCGGCTCGTCCAGGATCACGACACCGATGACCAGTTGCATCGTCGGCGTGATGAACTGGGCGATTCCGAGGACGACGAGCGGAACCCGACGCGCCCCGGCGGCGAAGAGCATCAGCGGCGCGGCGGTGACGACGCCGGCCATCGCGAGCAGGGCGGCGTGCCCGGGTCCCGACGTCCCGAACGTCAGGCCCGTCGTGAGGGCCACGACGACGAGCTGACCGACCGCGAGCGGGGCCAGCCACAGCGATTCGAGGGTCAACCCGCTGGTCACGTCGACGCTGGGTCCGATGCGCTTCTTCACCAGCCCGTAGAACCCGAACGAGAACGCGACGCCGAGCGCGAGCCACGGGAACGCGCCGTACCCGACGACGATGACCAGCGTCGCGAGGACCGCCAGTCCGACGGCGAGCCACTGCATCGGACGCAGGTGTTCGCGCAGCACGAGCACACCGAGCATGACGGTGACGATCGGGTTGATGAAGTAACCCAGACTCATCTGGATCACATGTCCGGAGAGCGTCGCCACCACGAACAGCTGCCAGTTGAGGTAGATGAGCACCCCGGCGACGGCCGTCCATCCGAGGAGCTGCGGGCGCCGCAGGATCGCCCGCAGCCGGGCCCAGCCTCCCGCCAGCGGGATGAGCACGGCGTAGAAGGCCAGCGAGAGCAGAATCCGCCAGGCGACCACCTCCCACGGTCCGGTCGGTTCGAGCAGCACGAAGTAGAGAGGCAGAAAGCCCCAGAGCGCGTAGGCGCCGACGGCGTAGAGCGAGCCGGTGACACGACTGCCGAGCGAGCGCCCCTCGGACGTTGCGGGAACGGCGACGGAATCGCCACTCACCGACGGTCACACACGAGCACTGCCTGCCGACCCTTGCCCGTCCCACCCTGCGGCCACCTGTTCGGCCAGTGTGGCCAGCTGGTTGTCCGCGTCGTTCATCGCCACCTCGACGGATCCGGCGACGTCGACGATCGCGTATGCGCCGGCGATCCCGGCCGCCGCGATCTCGTCCGCGGAGAGCGCGACCTGACCGGCGAACACCACTGTCGGAATGCCGGCTGCGCGTGCCGCGTCGTTGAGGGCGGCCACCACCTTGCCGCGCAGGGTCTGCGAGTCGAACTTCCCCTCGCCGGTGATCACGAGGTCCGCTGCCGCGACGTCGGCGGCACGATCGGTCGCGTCGGCGACGACGGTGGCGCCGGAGACCCGCCGCCCGCCGAGTGCCAGCAGCGCGGCGCCGAGGCCGCCCGCGGCACCCGCCCCGTCCTCGGCCGAGATGTCACGTCCTGCCGTCTCCGCGAGGACCTGCGCCCACTCGGTCAGGCGCTGTTCGAGCCGCTCGACGGTGGCCGGATCGGCGCCCTTCTGCGGTCCGAACACCGACGCCGCACCCCATCGACCGAGCAGCGGGTTCTCCACGTCCGACGCCGCGACGAGGCCGACCCCGGCGAGCATGCGCGCCGCGTCGCGAGGCCCGCCGAGCGCGTCGATCATCCCGCGTCCGCCGTCGGTGGTCGCCGAGCCACCGAGGCCGACCACGATTGTCGCGGCCCCGGCCTCGAGCGCCTCGATGACCAGATGTCCGACGCCGGTGGTGTCGGCGCTCAGGGCGGTGCGCGGGGTCGGACCTCCGCCGAGCTGATGTAGCCCGCATGCCTGCGCGCATTCGATGTAGGCGACGGGCGAAGGTCCGCGATCGTCGAGCAACCACGACGCGGTCACCGCCGCGCCGAGCGGACCGGACACGGTCGCTGTTCGTAGCGTCCCGAACCGGGAGGCCAGCACGTCCACGAATCCCGGTCCGCCGTCGGATTGCGGGGCGCACCGGACGTCGTCCGCCGGTCGTGACGCCGACCATCCACGGGCGATCGCCTGTCCGGCCGCCACCGCCGACAGGGTGTCGCCGAACGAGTCGGGCGCGATCAGAACGCGCATGTCGTCGCCGCGATCGACCGCTCACCGGTGGCTGAACCCATGCGCTGGAGTATAGGGAGGTCCGCGAACCGCGGCAGCGCGGATCACCTGGTGGCGCGTCTGTGAAATGGGTGGCCGGTGTCCGATCGAACGCCGGAGACCCGCCGTTCCATTGCACAGACTTACCACTAACCTGGAGGGGTGAAGTTGCCATGGAAGTCCGACGACGAAGCCTCCGCCACGAGCACCGACGACGCGGTGTCACAGACCACCGACGCCGATCCGGCGGGCACCGACGTCACCGACTCCAAGGGCAGCGCCTATACGCCGGGCAAAGGTCGCGCGACGCCGTCGCGGCGCCAGGCGGAAGGCCGTCGTCGCGGCCCGGTGGCCCCGCCGCCGACGAACCGTTCGGAGGCCCGCGCCCGCAAGAAGGCGTTGAAGTCGACCATGTCGAAGGACGAGAAGCGCAAGCTCGCCGACGACCGACGCGTCCAGCGCAACGAACAGCGCGAGAAGATGATGGCCGGCGACGAGCGCTACCTGATGCCGCGCGACAAGGGCCCCGTGCGTCGGTTCGCCCGCGATCTCGTCGACTCGCGACGCAACTTCGCCGGGCTGTTCATGCCGTTCGCGATCGCGTTGATCGTCGTGATGTTCGTGCCGCAGCTCGCCGTCTACGCGAACATGGTTCTGCTGGTGTTCGTCGTGTTCATGGTGATCGATGCCGTCCTCCTCGGCCGCCTGGTGAACCGACGCGTCCGGGAACGTTTCCCCGACGTCGATCCGTCGCAGACCGGCTTCCGCCTCGGCTGGTATTCGTTCACCCGCGCCATGCAGTTGCGCATGATGCGTGCACCGAAGCCGCAGGTGTCGCCGGGCGACGAGGTCTGATCGGTGACGACTCGGGGGACGCCGGAATCCGGCGGTGTCGACGGCGACACCAGGCTTGCGCGGCCACCGATGCGCACCCTGGTGCTCGGTGGGGTGCGGTCGGGTAAGTCGGGATACGGCGAATCGCTTCTCGGCGACCACGACCGGGTCCGCTACCTCGCCACCGGACCGACCACCACCTCGGACGCCGAATGGTTGGCGCGCGTGGCGCAGCACCGCCGACGACGCGACGACCGCTACTCCACCGTCGAGACCACCGACGTCTCCGACGAACTGCGATCCGACGCGCACACTCCCACGTTGCTCGACGACCTCGGCAACTGGCTTGCCGCGCAACTCGACCGACGCGGCGGGTGGGGCGACGAACCCGTCGACATCACCGACCTGACCGGCGACCTGTGCGCCGCCATCAGCTCGTTCGACGGCGACCTGGTCATCATCAGCTCGGAGGTCGGACTCGCGGTGGTCCCCCCGACCCCCGCCGGCCGCCGGTTCCAGGACGAGCTCGGCGCGCTGAACGCGGCGGTCGCGGCGGTCTGCGATCGCGTGGTCCTGGTGATCGCGGGTCGCGTCGTCGAGTTGCCGGCCTCGCCCACGGCAGCTCCCCTCTCGCCCACCGCAGCTCCCCTCTCGCCGACAGAACCCCAGATCGCGCCCACAGCACCCACAATTGCGCCGACGGAACCCCGGATCTCGCCGACAGAACCCGAAATCCCGCCGACAGAACCCGAAACCCCACCCACCGCAACCGAAGTCGCGGCGACGACGTCGACGGTCGCGCCATCCACCGATCCCGGCACACCGACCGTCGACCCCACCGATGCGGAGAACTTCCCCGCGATCGAGATGCCCGACATGGCCACCGCCGGCGCGGCACGGGCGCGGCACCTGACCTTGACCAAACCGGCCGGGTCGCTGGGCCGGCTCGAGGAGATCGGGATCTGGCTGTCGTCGTGTCAGGGGATCTGCCCACCCCGACCCATCACCGCACCCACGGTCGCCGTGTTCGCCGGCGATCACGGCGTCGCCCGCTCAGGGGTGTCGGCGTTCCCGCCCGAGGTGACCGCGCAGATGGTGGCCAATTTCGTCGCGGGCGGCGCCGCCGTCAACGTGCTCGCCCGCCGCGCCGGGGCCACGGTTCACGTCTTCGACATGTCGGTCGACGCCGACACCCCACCCGAGGTGTCGCGGTTCAAGGTGCGCCGCAGCAGCGGTGACCTCACCACGACCGATGCCCTGTCGCTGGCGGAGGCGCGCGAGGCGCTCGCCGCCGGGCGCGCGGTCGCCGATCAACTCGTCGACTCCGGCGCCGACCTCCTCATCGGCGGCGAGATGGGCATCGGGAACACCACCCCGGCCACCGTGTTGATCGGTGCGCTGGCCCGACGCGAGCCGGTGGAGATCGTCGGACGTGGCACCGGCATCGACGACGCCGGCTGGATTCGCAAGACCGCGGCGATCCGCGACGGGATGCGTCGCGCCCGTCGCCACGTCCACGATCCGCTGTCGATGCTGGCGGCGGTTGCCGGTGCGGACCTCACCGCGCTCGCCGGATTCTTGGCCCAGGCGGCCGTCCGACGGACCCCGGTCATCCTCGACGGCATGGTCGTCACCGCCGCCGCGATGGTCGCGGCCGAACTCGCGCCCGGCGCGTCGCGGTGGTGGCTGGCCGGGCACCGCTCCGTCGAGCCGGCGCACACGATCGCCCTCGATCACCTCGACCTCGTTCCGGTGCTCGACATGTCTATGCGGCTCGGCGAGGGCAGCGGCGCCCTGGCCGCGCTGCCGCTGGTGGCGAGTTCCGTCGACATCCTCACCTCGATGGCGACCTTCGACGAGGCCGGGGTCAGTGACCGTGACGCCGCAGACGACGACGTGTCGTCGCCGGCGCTCGCGACCGGGCCGTCCTGAGCACCCGCCGATGCGGACTCCGGTGCAGGCCACCCATGTCGCACTGAGCTGGCTCACCGTCCTACCCCTCCCCCAGCCGACAGTCGAGATGAACCGCTCGACCGGGGCATCGGTGATGTCCGCAGTGCCGGTGGTCGGCGCCGTCCTCGGCGCGCTGGCCGTTGCGGTGGCCACTCTGCTCTCGCTCACCGACCTGCCCGCCACGCTGATCGGCGTCCTGATCGTCGCGACGCTTGCCGTGGCGACGCGCGGCATGCACCTCGACGGCCTCGCCGACACCGCGGACGGACTCGGGTGCTACGGCCCGCCCGAGCGGGTTGCCGAGGTGATGAAGAGCGGATCGTCGGGTCCGTTCGGGGTGGCGACGCTCGTCGTCGTGATGGCGGTCCAGGCCGTCGGTTTCGGTGCGCTCACCGAGCAACACCGTTGGTATGACATCGGTTTCGCGGTCGCCGTGGGACGGCTGGTGGCCGTCGTGGGTGCCCGCCGCGGACTCGCCGCCGCTCACACGGAGGGCTTCGGCGCTCTCGTCGCGGACAGTCAGCGGATCTCCATCGCGGTGTGGACTGCGGTCGCGGTGCTCGCCGCAGCCGCGACCGGTTGGGACACAGACGGTTTCACGACCGGGACAGCGGTGCAGGCCATCACGGTCGTCGCGGTCGTGCTGGTCGGCGGCTGGCTGTTCACCCGCCACTGCGCCCGCCGGGTCGGCGGCATGAACGGCGACATCCTCGGCGCCGGAATCGAACTGGGCGTCGCGATCGCGGTCGTCGGGCTACTGGTCTGAGACCGCGGCGTCCCGGGTCACCGGCGGTAGAGCTCGGTCATCCATCCGTGGGTGTCGGCGAAGGTGCCGCGCTGGATGCCGGTCAACGTGTCCCGCAACGCCTGGGTGACCGCACCGGCGGTGCCGTCGCCGATCAGGTAGTCCTCGGTCTCGCCCTTGACGCGGCCGACGGGCGTGATCACCGCGGCGGTCCCGCATGCGAACACCTCGGTGATGTCGCCGGACGCCACCCCTTTGCGGAGTTCCTCGGTGCTGATCCGGCGCTCGTCGACGGCGAATCCCGCGTCGGTCGCCAACTGCAGCAATGAGTCCCGGGTGATGCCGGGCAACAGTGAGCCGGTCAGCTCGGGCGTCACCAGTCGGGCGTCGGCACCGGAGCCGAAGACGAAGAACAGGTTCATGCCGCCCATCTCCTCGATGTAGCGACGTTCCACCGCATCGAGCCAGACCACCTGGTCACATCCGTTCTCGGTGGCCTGTCGCTGCGCGAGGAAGGCGGCCGCGTAATTGCCGCCGCACTTGGCGAATCCGGTGCCACCGGGGGCCGCCCGCACGTATTCGTTGGACAGCCAGACGCTGACCGGCTTGATACCACCGGTGAAGTAGGAACCCGCGGGCGAGGCGATGACGGAGTAGATGTACTGGCTCGACGGCGCGTTGACACCGAGTCCGGCCTGCGACGCGAACATGAACGGCCGCAGATACAGCGCTTCCTCACCGCCGGCCGCAGGGACCCACTCGTTGTCCGCGTCGAGCAACACCCGCAGCGAGGCGATGAAGTCCTCGACGGGCAGCGGCGGCATCGCGAGACGTTCGGCGGACCGCTGCAGGCGCAGACCGTTGGCGTCGGGGCGGAACGCCGCGATCGATCCGTCCGGCTGCCGGTAGGCCTTGAGTCCCTCGAAGACCTCCTGCCCGTAGTGCAGCACCATCGCCGACGGGTCGAGGGCGATCGGCCCGTAGGGGCGCACCTGCGCGTTGTGCCAGCCCCGGTCCGCGTCGTAGTCGACCATCACCATGTTGTCGGTGAAGTACTTGCCGAAACCGGGCGCGGCGAGGATCTCCGCACGACGATTCTCCGACACCGGGTGGGGATGCTCGGTACGCGTGAACTGCAAGGTCATTGGCCAATCGTACCGCCGGGCGGCAAACCGATTTCCGCGGCGTCGGCGGCGGGTCGCACCTCAGACGTGCGACGGCACGAACGGCGGGGTGACGACCTCGCACGGCAGGTCCCGGCCGCGGATGTCGACCACCACCTGATCGCCCTTGCCGACCCCGGAGTCGGTGGCGAGCAGCGCCAACGCGATCCCCTGTTTGAGGGTCGGCGAGAACGTTCCGGACGTGCACACACCGATCTCGGCCCCGTCCGCGCCGGCACGCACGACGCAGTCGGCCCGCGGCACGCCACGCCCGGTCGCCTTGAGGCCGTAGAGGCGACGCGACGGTCCGGCCGCCTTCTCGGCCTGGAGTGCCTCCCGACCGGCGAACTCCGGCTTCTTCCAGCCGACCGCCCAGCTCGCGCGGGCCTGCACCGGACTGATCTGCGGGCTCAATTCGTGGCCGTGCAGGGCGTAGCCCATCTCCGTGCGCAGGGTGTCGCGGGCACCGAGGCCCGCCGGCTGACCACCGAGGTCGCTGACGGCGCCCAACAGGACGTCGAACACCGCACCCGCGTCGGCCCAGCGCGGCAGGATCTCGTAGCCCCGTTCGCCGGTGTAGCCGGACCGGCAGACGCGCACGGGGACGGCCCCGGCCTGTGTCGACATCTCGGCGTCGGCGAACGCCATGTACTCCATGTCCGTCGGCAGCCCGACCGCCGCCAGCGCATCGGTGGCCTTCGGTCCCTGCACGGCGAGCACCCCGAAGTCGCGGTGCTGGTCGGTGACCGTGACACCGTCCGGCGCCCCCTCGGCGAGTTGGGCGACGACGGCGGCGGTGTTCGCGGCGTTGGGCACCAGGAACACCTCGTCGTCGCTCACCAGGTACGCGATCATGTCGTCGACCACGCCTCCGGATTCGTTGCAGCACAACGTGTATTGCGCCTTGCCCGGTGCGATCTTGGCCAGGTCGTTGGTGAGGACACGGTTGACGTATCCGGCCGCCCCCGGCCCCGCGACAACCGCCTTGCCCAGGTGACTCACGTCGAAGATGCCCACCGTCTCACGCACCGCGGTGTGTTCCGCGACGGTCCCGGCGTAGGACACCGGCATGTCCCACCCGCCGAAAGCGGCGAAGGTGGCACCCAGCGCCTCGTGGCGGTCGGCGATCGGTCCGGCGAGGAGTTCGGTCATGTCCTCAACCTTAGGACCCACCCGCCCGGACCGAACCGCGACGCCGCAATCGGTCACCATGGTTAGAGTTGGCACCGTGAGCAAGAACGACACCATCGACCGCGTACGCGGCCCGGAACTGGAAGTGGCCACCTCCCTCGGCAAGTCGGACGAGGCCCTCGTGATCGGACTGATCAAGCCCGGCGAGGACTCGGAGGCCGAGCCGACCCTCGTGATCGGCGACGGGGTCCTCGACGACGCGGCGGCCGACGCGATCACGGCAGCCGTCCGCCGGCTCGGCGCCACCGGCTCGCACGGCGAGGTCACCCGGCTGCCCGCCCCCGAAGGACTCCCCGTCGATGTCGTCGTCGCGGTCGGGCTGGGCAACGCCGACGACGTCGACGATGCGGAGAAGCTCCGTCAGGCAGCCGGTGTCGTCGCCCGCGAACTCGACGGAATCGACACCGTCGTCACCACCCTGTCCACGGTGGACCTGCAGGCGACCGCCGAGGGATTCTTCATGGGCGCCTACCGATTCGACACGTTCCGGTCCGACAAGACGCAGCCCAAGAAGGCGCCGCCGAGCCGTATCACGCTGATCGCCGACGACAAGAACAAGGCCACGAAGGCCGATCTCGAGCACGCCGCGGCGGTGGCCGACGCCGTCGCGATCGCCCGCGACTTCGTCAACACGCCGCCCAGCCACCTCTATCCGGAGGAGTTCGCCGAGCGTGCCCGCCGCCTGGGCAGCGCGGTCGGACTCAAGGTGGAGATCCTCGACGACACGGCCCTCGAGAAGGCCGGGTATGGCGGCATCATCGGCGTCGGCAAGGGGTCGTCGCGGCTACCGCGGCTGGTCCGGCTGATCCACACCGGCAAGAAGAACGCCAAGAAGGTCGCGCTCGTCGGCAAGGGCATCACCTTCGACACCGGCGGGATCTCGATCAAGCCCGCCGCCAACATGGAGAACATGACCTCCGACATGGGTGGGGCCGCCGCGGTCATCGCGGCCACCATCCTGGCGGCCCGACTCGATCTGGACGTGTCGGTGACGGCCACGGTGCCGATGGCGGAGAACATGCCGTCGTCGACCGCGCAACGGCCGGGCGACGTGCTGACCCAGTACGGCGGCGTCACGGTCGAGGTGCTCAACACCGACGCCGAGGGTCGGCTGATCCTCGCCGACGCGATCGTCCGTGCATGCGAGGACGACCCCGATTACCTCATCGACACCGCCACGCTCACGGGCGCGCAGATGGTCGCGCTGGGTGCGCGTACACCCGGGGTGATGGGGACCGAGGAGTTCCGCGACCGCGTCGCCGCGCTGTCCGGTGAGGTCGGCGAGAACGCGTGGGCGATGCCGCTGCCGACCGAGTTGCGCGCCGACCTCAAGTCGCGGGTCGCCGACCTGGCGAACGTGACCAATCACCGCAACGGCGGCATGCTGGCCGCCGGCATCTTCCTGAAGGAGTTCGTGCCCGAGTCCGTCGCGTGGGCGCACATCGACATCGCCGGCCCGGCGTTCAACACCGGGGGCCCGTGGGGGTACACGCCCAAGGGCGGCACCGGCGTCCCGGTGCGGACCATCGCACGGGTGCTCGAGGACATCGTTGCGAACGGCTGATGACCGTGCGGCGAAGTCAAGCCACACCACGTCTGTGTGACGCGATCCGGGTAGGGTGATCCGGGGACGGACGGCTCACCCGCCTCAGCCGTCTCGGTGCACCGTCGGCGCACACACCGCGGCGCGCAGACACACGACAACACCTCGAGTTCAGGAGTCAACAAAGATGGCCTTCTCCGTCGAAATGCCCGCCCTCGGTGAGAGCGTCACCGAAGGAACCGTGACCCGGTGGCTGAAGGAGGAGGGTGACACCGTCGAGGCCGACGAGCCTCTGCTCGAGGTGTCGACGGACAAGGTCGACACCGAGATCCCTGCGCCCACTTCGGGTGTGCTGACGAAGATCATCGCGCAGGAAGACGATGTGGTCGAGGTCGGCGGGGAACTCGCGCTCATCGGTGAGGAAGGCGAGCAGGCAGGCGGGGACGACTCCGATGGCGACGAGTCCGCGTCTTCCGGCGGCGACGAGCCCGCAGAGGCCGAAGGCGAGTCGGAGCCCGCGGAGTCGCCGTCGACCGACACCGACGCGCCGGCCGAGAAGCCATCGGCCGAGTCGTCCAAGGGTGGCGGGTCCGCCGAGGGCACCGACGTGGTGATGCCCGAACTGGGCGAGTCGGTCACCGAGGGCACCGTGACGAACTGGCTGAAAGAGGTGGGCGACTCCGTCGAGGCCGACGAGCCGCTGCTGGAGGTGTCCACCGACAAGGTCGACACCGAGATCCCGTCGCCGGTCGCCGGCACCCTGCTCGAGATCGTCGCGCAGGAGGACGACGTGATCGAGGTCGGCGGCAAGCTGGCCGTCATCGGTGATGCGTCGGCCGCGCCCGCGAAGAAGTCCGAGCCCGAACCCGAGCCGGAGCCCGAACCCGAGCCCGAGAAGACCGAGTCGAAGCCGGAACCCGAGCCGGAACCCGAGCCCGAGCCGAAGAAGGAGCCCGCGTCGGCTCCCGCCGCCGAGTCCGACTCAGTCACGGTGTCGAAGGGCGAACCGGACACGATGTCGTCGACGCCATATGTCACCCCGCTGGTCCGGAAGTTGGCCGCGGAGAACGACATCGACCTGAACTCCGTGAAGGGCACCGGTGTCGGTGGCCGCATCCGCAAGCAGGATGTGTTGGCCGCAGCCGACGCCGCCAAGGCACCGGCACAGCCTCCCGCCGAGCCCGCAGCCGCCACGCCGTCGACACCGGCCGCGTCGGCCGGATCGTCGCCCGAGATCAAGCCTGAGCTCGCCGAGCTGCGTGGCACCACGCAGAAGATCAACCGGATCCGGCAGATCACCGCCAAGAAGACCCGCGAGTCGCTGCAGACCAGTGCACAGCTCACGCAGGTCTTCGAGGTGGACATGACCAAGATCGTGTCGCTGCGCAAGCAGGCCAAGGAGTCCTTCAAGGCGTCCGAGGGGGTGAATCTCACCTTCCTGCCGTTCATCGCGAAGGCTGTCGTCGAGGCGCTCAAGGCGCACCCGAACGTCAACGCGTCGATCGACGAGGACAAGAAGGAGATCACCTACTACGACAAGGTGCATCTCGGCATCGCCGTCGACACCGAGCAGGGATTGCTGTCGCCGGTCATCCACAACGCCGACGACCTGTCGATCGCCGGGTTGGCACGCGCCATCGCCGACATCGCGGCCCGGGCCCGCAAGGGTGCCGGCGGCCTCAAGCCCGACGAGTTGGCCGGTGGCACGTTCACCATCACCAACATCGGCAGCCAGGGCGCTTTGTTCGACACGCCGATCCTGGTGCCGCCGCAGGCCGCGATGCTGGGCACCGGTGCCATCGTCAAGCGTCCGGTGGTCCTCACCGGCGACGACGGCTCGGAGTCGATCGCGGTGCGGTCGATGTCGTACCTGCCACTGACCTACGATCACCGGCTGATCGACGGTGCCGACGCCGGACGCTTCCTGACGACGATCAAGAAGCGTCTCGAGCAGGGCGCGTTCGCCGCCGATCTCGGCCTGTAGGACGCGATGCGGATAGCCGTCGCCGGCTCGCAGGGTCTGATCGGCTCCGCGGTGGTCTCCGCCTTACGCGAGGCGGGGCACACCGTGGTGCGACTGGTTCGCCGTGAGGCGTTGTCCGACGACGAGTTCAGTTGGGACCCCGAGACTTTCGGAGTTCCCGAGGAGAGCCTGGAAGGGGTCGACGCAGTGATCGGCCTCGGCGGGGTCGGCGTCGGCAACCAGCGGTGGACGGGCCGGTTCAAGCAGGAACTGCGCGATTCGCGGATCACCCCGACCGAGGTCCTCGCCGAGGCGGTGGCGTCCGCAGGCGTACCGGTGTTCCTCAGCGCCTCGGCCACCGGGTACTACGGCAACACCGGGTCGCACGTGGCGACCGAGTCGGACCCGGCCGGTGAGGGATTCCTCGCCGGTCTGGTGACCGACTGGGAGCACGCGGCGACTCAGAACGCCGGCAGCGGCACCCGGGTGGTACTCCTGCGCACCGCCCCGGTGCTGGCGAAAGACGGTGGTCTGCTGAGCCGCCTGCGGCCGGTCTTCTGGTTCGGTCTCGGTGGCGCGATCGGCAGTGGCGATCAGTACTTCTCGTGGATCAGCCTGCCCGACGAGGTGCGCGCGATCCTCTTCCTGCTCGACTCCCCGATCAGCGGCCCGGTGAACCTGTGTTCCCCGGGGTCGTTGCCGTTCGGCGAGTTCGTCAACGCGATGGGCCGGGCGATGCATCGCCCGACGATCCTGAAGGTGCCGGGTTTCGCGGCCAAGGCGGTCGGCGGCGAGATGGCCGAGGAAATGATTCTGTTCAGTCAGCGCGTTGCACCTGATGTGCTCACCGAACACGGTTTCTCGTTCCATCACCCGGACATCGACACCGCCCTCGGATACGTCCATGCGTGAGGCGTCGATCCGGTCGTCGCGCGAACCCATCGAGGTCCGTCGGCTCGACGGTTTCGTCGACTACCGCACGGCGTACGACCTGCAGCACCGACTGGCCACCGAGCGTGCCGACGGCACCCTCGACCACGACGTGCTGCTGCTGCTCGAGCATTCGTCGATCTACACCGCGGGCAAACGCACCGAGCCCGCCGACCGGCCCACCGACGGTTCACCGGTCATCGACGTGGACCGTGGCGGCCGCATCACCTGGCACGGTCCCGGCCAGCTGGTCGGCTATCCGATCATCCGTCTCGCCGAGCCACTCGACGTGGTCGAGTACGTCCGCCGACTCGAAGAGGCCCTCATCCGTGTGTGCGCGGACGTCGGGGTGCCCACCGGTCGTGTCGAAGGCCGTTCCGGAGTGTGGGTGGTCGACGACAGGGGCGAACGCAAACTCGGCCAGATCGGCATCCGGGTCGCTCGCGGTGTCGCCCTGCACGGGTTTGCGCTGAACGTCGACCCCGACATGTCCGCTTTCGAGGCGATCGTCCCGTGCGGCATCGCCGACGCCGGGGTCACGTCTCTCGCCCGGGAAGCCGGTACGCCACTCACCGTCGAGGGACTGATCGAACCGGTCGCCGCGGCCGTCTCCGCAGCCCTCGACCACCACCACCGCGCACCGGATGCACTGAGCACCACGGGCGTAGCATCGGAGCAGTGACTGTGTCCGCATCCTCTGACCACACGACCACCGCCCACACCCCGGGTGATCCCGCCACCGCCGCCGCCACACCTCCGGCCGGCCGCAAGCTCCTCCGCCTCGAGGTCCGCAATGCGCAGACCCCGATCGAGCGCAAGCCGAACTGGATCAAGACCCGCGCAACCATGGGGCCCGAGTACACCGAACTCAAGGGCCTGGTGAAGCGCGAAGGGCTGCACACGGTCTGCGAGGAGGCCGGCTGTCCCAACATCTACGAGTGCTGGGAAGACCGCGAGGCCACCTTCCTCATCGGCGGTGAACAGTGCACCCGTCGCTGCGACTTCTGCCAGATCGACACCGGCAAGCCGGCCGAACTCGACCGCGACGAACCCCGCCGTGTCGCCGAGAGCGTCCAGGCGATGGGCCTGCGCTACTCCACCATCACCGGTGTGGCCCGCGACGACCTGCCCGACGAGGGCGCGTGGCTCTACGCCGAGACCGTCCGCGCGATCCACCGGCTCAACCCCGGCACCGGTGTGGAGAACCTCATCCCGGACTTCCACGCCAAGCCCGACCTGCTCGCCGAGGTCTTCGAGGCCCGCCCCGAGGTCTTGGCGCACAACCTGGAAACCGTGCCGCGGATCTTCAAACGCATCCGTCCGGCGTTCCGGTACGAGCGATCCCTCGACGTGATCACCCAGGCGCGCGACTTCGGGCTGGTCACCAAGTCGAACCTGATCCTCGGTATGGGTGAGACGCCGCAAGAGGTGCAGTCGGCGATCGTGGATCTGCACGAGGCCGGGTGCGACATCCTCACGATCACGCAGTACCTGCGTCCCTCGCCGCGGCACCATCCGGTCGAGCGCTGGGTGAAGCCGGAAGAGTTCGTCGACCACTCGGAGTTCGCCACCGAGGTCGGGTTCGCCGGCGTGATGGCCGGCCCGCTGGTCCGCTCGTCCTATCGCGCGGGCCGCCTCTACGCGCAGGCGATGGCGCACCGCGGTGAGGAGATCCCACCGGCCCTCGCACATCTCGCCGACGAGGGGTCGGCCAGCCAGGAGGCCAGCAGCCTCCTGACGCGCCTGGCCCGCTGACCGACCGATCTCCAGTTCGTCCCCTGCAGTCGACCTCGCCTGCCCGAAACCTCCGCCGAAGGAACACGTGGCGGCCGGATGAACGACCGTCCGCGTCGTGCCGAACCGGCGACTCGGGCCATTGGACGGCGCCGTAAACTGGTCGCATGGCAAAGGCGCAAGACAAAGAGGCGAAAGCCGCAGCGAAGAAGGCCCGCAAGCAAGCGTCCAAGGAGCGACGCCAGCAGATGTGGCAGGCCTTCCAGATGCAGCGGAAGGAAGACAAACGGCTGATCCCGTACATGGTCGGCCTGTTCGTCCTCATCGTCGCGATCTTCGTCGGGCTCGGCCTGCTCTTCGGGTCCGTCTGGCTGCTGCTGCCGCTGGGCATCATCCTGGGTCTGCTCGCCGCGTTCATCCTGTTCGGACGTCGGGTGCAGAGCACCGTGTACAAGCGAGCCGAGGGACAGCCGGGGGCCGCCGGGTGGGCCCTGGGCAACATGCGCGGCCAGTGGCGCGTCAAGCAGGCGGTGTCGGGCAACGCCCACCTCGATGCCGTACACCGCGTCATCGGCAAGCCCGGTGTCGTCCTCGTCGGTGAGGGCTCCGCCAGCCGTGTGAAGCCGCTGCTCGCCCAGGAGAAGAAGAAGGTCGCACGCGTCGTCGGCGACACCCCGATCTACGAGATCGTCGTCGGCAACGACGACGGTCAGGTTCCGCTGAAGAAGCTGGAACGCCACGTCAACAAGCTGCCGAAGAACATCAACGGCAAACGGATCGACGCACTGGAGGGCCGCCTTGCCGCCCTCGGCGGACGCAATCAGCAGGGTCCGGGCATGCCGAAGGGTCCCATCCCCGGCAATGCAAAGGTGCGCAGCATGCAGCGGACGGCTCGTCGGAAGAGCTGACACCCACAGCCGAATTTTCCTGCGGCCGGACGACCGGCAGGCCTCACAAGAGGTGCGGTCAGCGCGACCGCACCAACGCCGTTCCGGTCGCCCGGTCATGCAGCGCACGACCGTTGTAGTCATTGATCAGTGCGGGCACGAGGAACACGATCAGCACCTGCCGGGCCAGCGCCCGCACGATGCCGACCGCGGCGACCGGCACCTCACCGGTCACCTCGGCCTCGGTCCTCGCCGGTCCATGGTCGACCCGGGCGACCCGGAGTCCGACGGCGAACTGTCCCGGGGTGAAGCCGAAGAGGCTCACTGCGACGACGCCGAGCACGAACCACACGCCGAGCACGGTGGTACCGATGTTGGGCGAACTGAAGGATACGAACAGCAGCGAGACGCCACCGGCGAGCAGCCAGTCGACCATCAGCCCGAGAACGCGGAGCCAACCGCCGGCCAGTGACCCGGGGCCCGTCTCGGGAAGTCCGAGATCCTCGCCGCGGTACGCCCCGCCCCCGCCTTCGGGCCCGATCTGCGGCCCGGAGAGCCACGACCCCGTCGCCCGGCCCATCAGCGCATCATCCCCGTGGGCGCTACGGGTGACAGGTACGACGGTGTCGGTGCGGGCATGCGTCCATCGTAGTGCGGGTGCGCCTGTGCCCTGGCCCACCCTCGACGTGCCTTCCCCACTGGTGGCCGGTGAACACCGCGGGCTATTCGGGGACTTGCGTGGTGCGCCGCGGAGCGGCATGGCATCGTTGCGATGCGGGACACCTTGTTGCCCGGACACCAGAGGTGTGTAACACAGGAGAAACATGCCCTTGACGGCCAGGCAACCTCGCGTCCATACGGTTCCAGCTGAGATCCGGCGCCGCGTCTCACGGTGCGGCGGATGAGTCGGGCCAGGTCGCTGGCCACCCGAACAAGTTAAGGAGTCACCGCACGGTGTACAGCAGCAAAGAAGAAATCCTCGAGGGCATCAAGAAAGAGGGCGTCGAGTACGTCGACATCCGCTTCTGCGACCTGCCCGGCGTGATGCAGCACTTCTCCATCCCGGCGTCGGCGTTCACCGAAGACATCTTCGAGGACGGCCTGGCCTTCGACGGATCGTCGGTGCGCGGCTTCCAGTCGATCAACGAGTCGGACATGATGCTGCTGCCCGACCCGGCCACCGCGCGGATCGACCCGTTCCGCAAGGCCAAGACGATGAACCTGAGCTTCTTCGTCCACGATCCGTTCACCCGCGAGGCCTACAGCCGCGACCCCCGCAACGTCGCCCGCAAGGCCGAGGACTACCTGGCCTCCACCGGTGTCGCCGACACCTGCTTCTTCGGCGCCGAGGCCGAGTTCTACATCTTCGACTCCGTCTCCTTCGGATCGGAGATGAACGGCACCTTCTACGAGGTCGAGTCCGAGTCGGGCTGGTGGAACACCGCATCGCCGACCGATCCCGACGGCAGCCCGAACCTCGGCTACAAGGTGCGCCCGAAGGGTGGCTACTTCCCCGTCGCCCCGTACGACCACTACGTCGACCTGCGCGACGAGATGTCGACCAACCTGCAGAACTCGGGCTTCGAGTTGGAGCGCGGCCACCACGAGGTCGGCACCGCCGGTCAGGCCGAGATCAACTACAAGTTCAACACCCTGCTGCATGCCGCCGACGATGTGCAGCTGTTCAAGTACATCATCAAGAACACCGCGTGGCAGAACGGCAAGACCGTCACCTTCATGCCGAAGCCGCTGTTCGGTGACAACGGCTCGGGCATGCACGCACACCAGTCGCTGTGGAAGGACGGCAAGCCGCTGTTCCACGACGAGGCCGGCTACGCGGGTCTGTCGGACCTGGCGCGCTACTACATCGGCGGCATCCTGCACCACGCACCGTCGCTGCTGGCGTTCACCAACCCGACGATCAACTCCTACAAGCGTTTGGTGCCCGGCTACGAGGCCCCGATCAACCTGGTCTACAGCCAGCGCAACCGCAGCGCATGTGTGCGTATCCCGATCACCGGCAACAACCCGAAGGCCAAGCGCCTCGAGTTCCGTTGCCCGGACAGCTCGGGTAACCCGTACCTCGCGTTCGCCGCGATGATGATGGCCGGGCTCGACGGCATCAAGAACAAGATCGAGCCGCACGAGCCGGTCGACAAGGACCTCTACGAGCTCCCGCCGGAGGAGGCCAAGAGCATCCCGCAGGCACCGACCTCGCTGGCCGCGGTCATCGATCGCCTCGAGACCGACCACGACTACCTCACCGCGGGTGGCGTGTTCACCGAGGACCTGATCGAGACCTGGATCGCGCTGAAGCGTGAGAACGAGATCGATCCGGTGCAGATCCGTCCGCACCCGTACGAGTTCTCGCTCTACTACGACTGCTGATCACCAGCACGGACATCGAGGGCGGCCGGGATCATCCCGGCCGCCCTTCGTCGTCTCACACACCGGCGATCAGGGAACTAGTACGCAGGTGATTGGTGTCACGTTAAGGCCCTTGTACCCTGCCGTTTCACTCGGATTCGAACTAGGTTGAGTCCATGAGCCGCACCAGATTCGTCGAAGACCTCACCCCCGGTGACCGCATCAGTGTCAACGGCATCCGCGCCGTGGTCCGCACACCCGCCACCAAGACCGACACCGATCAGCTCCTGCTGGAGCTCGTCAACAGCTCGGACGACAGCAACCAGATCCTGCTCGAGTCGGGCGCCAAGGTCGAGATCCTCTAGACACCCAAAATCGGCACCCGCGTTACCCGCTCGGGCTACTCTGCGGTCAGGAGGTGTCATGGACATCGGAAGTCTGATCGCAGCACTGGCTCTCGGATTCGTGTGCGGGGCCATCGCCCGCGCGCTCATCCCCAACGACGCGTTCAAGGACATGAGCGGGTGGAAGTCGTGGGCGACGTCAACCGCCCTCGGGCTTCTGGGCGCTCTGCTCGGCTACTGGATCTTCACCGGCCTGTTGGGGATCGGCGACGAGGACAAGTTCGACTGGGGTGGCCTGATCGGCGCCCTGATCGGGTCGATCATCGTGGTCGCCATCGGGTCGGCGGTCCTCAAGCGGATGGGCAGCGCTCGCCGCGTCTGACCGCGGTGCGCCCACGTTCTCGGCCGGTCCGCGATGACGCGTGGCCCGCGACACGGGCGCGGCGACACCGGAACCCGGCAACCGACATCTAGGATGAGCCCATGATCCGGATTCTTATCCGCACTCTCGTCTATCTGATCTCCGCGGCCATCGGGCTGTTGGTCGCGACGTGGATTCTCGACGACATGACGGTCCACTGGAGCGGTTTCATCATCGCACTCCTGATCTTCGCTGCGGCACAGACGATCTTGGGTCCGTTCATCTTCAAGTTCGTCAACCGCAATGCCGATGCGTTCATCGGGGGTGTCGGTCTGGTGTCCACCTTCGTCGCCCTGCTGATCGCGAGCCTCATCGGGAGCGACGGGATCGAGATCGACGGTGTGGAGACCTGGATCGCCGCGACGGTCATCGTCTGGCTGGTGACCGCGTTGGCCACCATGGTCGTCCCGTTCCTGCTGGTGAAGGCGGGGGTCACCCAGGCCCGGGAGAACCGCGCCGACGCCTGATCCGCCCGGTCGGGCGCCTGCTCAGCCTGCCAGTTCGGCGAACATCCGTTCGTTGTGCTCGAACGCCTCGACGGCCTCGTCGATCAGCGCCCGCATCTGCTCGGCGTCCAGCGGCAGCCGGTCGAGCGTCTCGCGGTATCCGTCCTTGTACCGCTTGAGTTTGTCGATCTCGTCGAACACGTAGAAGCTCAGCGTCTCGTCGGTGAGCCCGTAGTGCAGCTTCATCCGGCTCCGGATGACCTGCCCGCCACTGAGATCCCCCAGGTACCGCGTGTAGTGATGGGCGACGAAGCGGGCCGGATCGGTTCGGGTCGCCTCGATCGCCGCGACATATCCGGCGACCCCCGGCAACGGTGCCACACCGTCGGGATCGATCCCGAGTGCCGTCAGATCCGCGGTCAGGCGCGGCAGCCGGCGCAGCCGCTCGTCGACGACGGGTCCGGCGACGGCATCCCCGGCGAGCTCGTCGCCCACGGACTCCAGCGCGCGGTAGATGAAATACAGCTGCGCGGCCATGCGCCGGTATCCGGCCGCGTCGAGCCGCCCCGACATGAGGTCGTCCACGAAGGTGGCCCGCTCGGCCCGGTCGTGGGCCTCGGCGGTCGCCGAGCGCAGGCTCTCGGACACCGAACCCGAGGCGGCCTGATCGCGTCGCGAATCGTCAGATGTGGTCGTCATGGTGCCACCAGTGTTACCACCACGCCGCGATGGTCGGAACCCGGGAGGTCGAAGGTGTGCAGTGAGGTCGCGACGAACCCGCGGCTCATCACCCGGTCGATCGCGATCACCGGTCGGCCACCCGGCCGGTCCGTCGGGTAGGTCGGCGAGAACCCGGCCCCTGCCTGATCGGTCGCATCCACGAGCCCCTGTTCGAGGAGTCCGCGGTACCGGATGTGATCCCACGTCGCGTTGAAGTCGCCCGCGGCGATGATCGGTCCCCGCGGCACCGACGTCAGGTGACGATCGATGGCCGCCAGGTCGTCGCGCCAGATGTCGGTGCGTCCGGGCAGCGGAGCGCCCGGGTGCAACGCGAAGACCCTCGTGCCGGGCGCTCCGGGCAGATCCGTGGTGGCGCCGAGGTTGTGTAGCACCGTGCCCTCGACCTCGGCCTGCCCCGACAGTGGTGTTCGGCTGAACAAGCCGGTGCCGAGCGCGGTGTGGGCGGCGACGACGTAGTCGTACGGGAGGAGCTCGGCGACGTCACTGTCCCGGAGTCGCTCCAAGGCCTCCGGGGTCAGCTCCTGCACGGACAGCAGATCCGCGTCGACAGCGCGCACCCGGGCAGCGAGGGCGTCGACGTCGGCGCCGCCGAACAACAGGTTCGCGGTGACGACGGTGATCGGCTCGCCGGCGGGTGCGGCCTGCGCCCGGAACAGCGGAGCCTGTCCGTAGCAGAGCGCCGCGGTCACCACGACCGCCAGCGCCAACAGGATCCATCGTCGGGTGGCGGCGAAGATGACCAGTGCGGCCACCCCGGCGATCAGCGCGAACGGTACGGCACTCGTCAGGTAGACGGTGATCTCCCCGCGTGAGGGGAAACGGTGCAGCCACACCGCGACAGCGGCTGCGGCCAGCAGAACCCATCCGGTCAGCAGCAGCACGAACCGGACGATCCGCCCGATCACGCGCCGAACACTTTGCGGACCACTGTCTTCGCCCGCCGGGTCACCCGCAGATAGTGCTCGAGAAACTCTGCGGCCTGGTCCTCGGGCCACCCCGCCGCGTAGGCGACCGCTCGCAGCTGCGCGCCCGGCGCCGGCAGCTGGTCGACCGGTTTGCCGCGTACGAGAACCAACGCGTTGCGTGCCTTGGTGGCGGTGAGCCACGCCTCCTTCAGCTGTGCGACGTCGTTCTCGCCGAGCAGCTCCACCGAACCGATCGCGTCGAGCGACTGCAGGGTGGACGTGTTGTGCAGCGATTCGTACCGATGGGCGTGGCGGAGCTGGATCAACTGGACCGTCCACTCGACGTCGGCGAGTCCGCCGCGGCCGAGCTTGGTGTGGGTGGCCGGGTCGGCGCCGCGCGGCAGCCGCTCGGAGTCCACCCGAGCCTTGATCCGGCGGATCTCCTTGACCGCCTCGGGCGACACGCCACCCTCGGGGTAGCGGATGCGGTCGGCCATGTGCAGGAAGTCGATTCCGAGTTGTTCGTCACCGGCGACCTGGTGTGCACGCAGCAGCGCCTGGATCTCCCAGGGCTGGGCCCACTGCTCGTAGTAGGCGGCGTAGGCGGCCAGCGTTCGCACCACCGGCCCGTTGCGTCCCTCGGGCCGCAGTCCGGTGTCGACCTCCAGCGGCGGGTCGTCGCTCGGCGAGCCCAGCATCGACCGGACCTTCTCGGCGATCGTCTGCGACCACCGGACGGCGAGCGCCTCGTCGGCGTCGGGCTCGGGCTCGCACACGAAGAGCACGTCGGCATCCGACCCGTAGCCGAGCTCTCCCCCGCCGAGGCGGCCCATGCCGATGACCGCGATCCGCGCCGGCGCGGCCTCGCCTCGGTCGCGTTCGGACTCCGCGATCACCACTGTCAGTGCGGCATTGAGGACCGCGGCCCAGACACTCGACAACGCTGCGCAGACCGCGGGCACGTCCATCAGGCCGAGGATGTCCGCCGAGGCGATCCGCGCGAGTTCGAAGCGGCGATGCGACCGGGCGGCCGCGACCGCACGCTTCAGGTTCGGCTGGCGAACGGTCGACGCGATCAGTCCCTTCGCGACGTCCTCCGGGCGCGGTTCACAGAGCTTCGGCCCGTTGGCGCCGTCGGAGTAGAGGTGGATCACCTCGGGTGAGCGCATCAGCAGATTCGCGATGTACTCCGACGTGCCCAGCACGTGCATCAGGCGTTCGGCGACGACACCGTCGTCGCGCAGCAGCCGGATGAACCACTCGGCCTCATCCATCACATCGCACAGCCGGCGGTAGTTGAGCAGACCGGCATCCGGGTCAGGGGTGTTGCCGATCCATTCGAGCAGCGACGGCAGGATCAGCAACTGGATCTGCCCGCGGCGTCCCGCTGCCGACGCCAGCGCGCGGATATGACTCAGCGCCCGTTCGGGTTTGGCGTAGCCGAGCGCCGACAGCCGGCGCTCGGCCGACTTGTCGGTGAGGGTGAGCTCATCGGTGTTGAACCGTGTTGCCGCCTCCAGCAGCGGACGATAGAAGAGCTTCTCGTGCAGCCGCCGGATACGCGCCTTCTGCCGGGTGAGCTCTTCGCGCAGCACGGTGGTGGCGTCACGCTCGCCCTCGGGGCGGATGTGCGCCGCCCGCGCCAGCCACCGCATGTTGCCGCCGTCGTCGAACGCGGGCAGCATGTGCGTCCGCGCCAGGCGCTGCAGCTGGAGGCGATGCTCCAGCAACCGCAAGAACTGGTAGGACGCAGTGAGATTGGCGCCGTCGTCACGACCGACGTAGCCCCCGGCGGTCAACGCCGTCAACGCGTCGACCGTTGCCTTGGCGCGGATCTCCTCGTCGACGCGGCCGTGCACCATCTGCAGCAACTGGACGGCGAACTCCACGTCGCGCAGACTGCCACTGCCGAGTTTGAGATTGCGGTCGCGCAACTCCTCGGGGACCAGCGACTCGACGCGACGGCGCATCGCCTGAACCTCCGGGACGAAGTCCTCACGCTCTGCGGCCGTCCACACCATCGGACTCAGGGCGTCGACGTAGTCGCCGGCGAGTTGCATGTCGCCGGTCATCGGACGCCCCTTGAGCAGCGCCTGGAACTCCCAGGTCTTGGCCCACCGGCGGTAGTAGGCGACATGCGACTCCAGCGTCCGGGTCAGCGCCCCGGACTTGCCTTCGGGACGGAGCGCGGCGTCGACGTCGAAGAACGCCAGCGAACCGACGCGCATCATCTCCCCGGCGATGCGAGCGGCCGTGCCGTCGGCGGGTTCGCTGACGAACACGACGTCGACGTCGCTGACGTAGTTCAGTTCCCGCGCACCGCATTTGCCCATCGCGATGACCGCGAGGCGCACCGGCAGCTCCTTGTCGCCGCACACCTCGGTGATCGCGACGGCGAGCGCAGCCGTCAGTGCCGCGTCGGCGGCGTCGGCGAGGTATCCGCCGACCTCGGGGAGGTAGAGCACCGGCTCGTCCTCGACGGTGGGCGCGAGGTCGTGGGCGGCCAACTCCAGCAGCAGGTTGCGATACGCGATCCGCAGTGCGACAACGGCCTTGGGTCCGGTGGTCGCGGCACGAAAGAGTTTGTTGCCCTTCTCGATCTCACCCGGCTCGGGGGTCGCGCCGACCGCACCGAGCATCCGCTCGTTCATCTCGTCGACCGACGGCAGATCGGCCGATCGCAGCAGTTGCCACGCCTCCGGTTCGGCGACGAGGTGGTCGCCGAAGGCGTCCGAGGAACCGAGAACGGCGAACAGTCGACCGCGGAACCCGCGATCGGTGCGCACCAGCCGGTCGAGCTCGGCCCAATCAGGGGCGTCGATCTCCCCCTTCATCCGGATCAGCGACCGCAGTGCCAGGTCGGCGTCCGGAGCGCGCGAGAGCGACCACAAGACATCGACCGCGTCGTCGTTGTCCCAACCGAGATCGGCGAGATGCCCCGGGGCGGAGTTCTCGAGCAGCCCCAGCCGCCCCGCGCTGGGCACGCGGCCGCGTCCGCGAAGTGAAGTCACACACCAAAAGTAGCGGGCCGACCCCGAAGCCTCTCAACCAGGTGAGGTGTCAGAGAGGCAGGTAGCTCTTCAATTCGAACGGGGTGACGAGGCTGCGGTAGTTGGTCCATTCGGTCCACTTGTTCCGCAGGAAGTAGTCGAAGACGTGTTCGCCCAGCGCTTCGGCGACGAGTTCGGAGTTCTCCATCTCGGTCAGCGCCTCGGCCAGGCTTCCCGGGAGTTCCCGGTAGCCCATCGCTCGGCGTTCCGCCGGGGTCAACGCCCACACGTCGTCCTCGGCCTCCTCCGGCAACTCGTAGTCCTCGGCGATGCCCTTGAGACCGGCGGCGAGCAACACCGCGAACGTCAGATACGGGTTGCAGGCGGAATCCGGGCTGCGCACCTCGACGCGGCGCGACGACGCCTTGTTCGGGGTGTAGAGCGGCAGGCGGATCAACGCGGACCGATTGGCGCCGCCCCAGGTGGCCGCGGTGGGCGCCTCACCGCCGTGGATCAGTCGTTTGTACGAGTTCACCCACTGGTTGGTGACGGCGCTGATCTCGCTGGCGTGGTGCAGGATTCCCGCGATGAACTTCTTGCCGGTGGCCGACAGCTGCATCGGGTCGTCCGGGTTGTGGAACGCGTTGGCGTCCCCCTCGAACAGGCTCATGTGGGTGTGCATCGCCGAACCGGGATGCTCACTGAACGGCTTGGGCATGAACGTCGCCCATACGCCCTCCTCGATCGCGACCTCTTTGACCACGTAGCGGAACGTCATCACGTTGTCGGCCATCGACAGGGCGTCGGCGTAGCGCAGGTCGATCTCCTGCTGGCCGGGTGCGCCCTCGTGGTGGGAGAACTCGACCGAGATGCCCATCGATTCCAGCGCCTCGATCGCGTGGCGCCGGAAGTTCGGAGCGGCGTCGTGCACGGCCTGGTCGAAATAGCCGCCCGTGTCGGCCGGGGTGGGCACGCTGCCGTCGAGAGGTGCGTCCTTCAGCAGGAAGAACTCGATCTCCGGGTGGACGTAGCAGCTGAAGCCCTGATCGGCCGCCTTGTTCAGCTGGCGGCGCAGCACGTGCCGCGAGTCCGCCCAGCTCGGGGTGCCGTCGGGCATCGCGATGTCGCAGAACATGCGCGCCGAGTGGTGCCGCCCGGTGGATGTGGTCCACGGCAGGATCTGGAACGTGGACGGATCGGGCTTGGCGACGGTGTCGGCCTCCGAGACGCGGGAGAACCCCTCGATCGCCGATCCGTCGAAGCCGATACCCTCAGCGAAGGCTCCCTCGAGCTCGGCCGGCGCGATCGCCACTGACTTGAGATAGCCGAGGACGTCGGTGAACCACAGCCTCACGAATCGGATGTCGCGCTCTTCCAGGGTCCGCAGCACGAATTCCTTTTGGCGATCCATGACCCGGACATTAGAAGTACGCTGTTAAATCCGTGTTACATGCACAAGACAGGCTCAGTGTTCAGCGCTTTTGCGACATGCATCTCAGCATCTGAGATCGCCTGGTGATTCTGTGGGATCACCGAGATAGGTCGCGACGGCGTCGTCGACACACCGATCACCCGCGAACACTGCCGTGTGGTCGTGACCGCTCACCGTGATCAGATCCGCCCCTGCCTCCCGGGCGAAGTCGGCACCGGTCTCGTACGGCGTCGCCGGATCACCGGTGGTCGCCACCACCAACGGCGTCGGGGCCGCCGACAGCAACCCCGCGCCGACCACATCGCCGGACAACGGGTCGGCCGGCGTCCAATAGTCACAGAGTCCCGTCGGCCCCTGCCCGGTACCGCGACCGTCATCGCCGAACGGCGCCGCGGCCCGCGTTCGGCGGTCGAGTTCGTCCCAGCGCTCGGGATCGTCGATCCGCCGGTCGTCGGCGCAACTGATCGCGAGGAAAGCATCCTGGCGATGGTCGTAGCCGCCGTCGGCGTCGCGACCTTCATAGGCATCGGCCATTCGCATCAGACCGGACCCGTCACCTCCGGCCAGTGCCGCGAGGGCCGCACGCAGCTCGGCCCACCGGGACCGCTGATACAGGGCGTCGATCGTCGCGGTCTCCGCGTCACCGACCGAGAGCGCACGGTCACCGACGGGTAGCGGGTCGGCGATCAGCGGCGTCACCAGCTCCCGGTACTCGCCGACCGCCCGATCCGGTCGGTCGCCCAGTGGGCATTCCGATCGCGTCGCGCAATCGCGCGCGAACGCATCGAACGCCCCCTGGAATCCGGCCATCTGCTCGACGACGGCATCGACGGGATCCTCGTCCGGCTCGACGACCCCGTCGAGAACCAGCGCCCGCACACGCTCGGGATGGCGCTGCGCATACTCGATGCCCAACCGGGTGCCGTAGGAGTACCCGAGATAGGAGATCTCATCCACCTCGAGTTGTCGGCGCAACTGTTCGAGATCGGACACCGCGTATGCCGTGCCGACCCGCGCGAGGAAATCGGCACCGACCCGCTCGCGGCACCGGTCCGCCACCGTGCGCCGATGGCTCTCGATGCCGGCGATGCCCGCAGCCGATCGGAGCCCGAGGTCCATCGCCCGCTCCGCATCCCGCTCGGCGTCGGTGCGGCAGACCACCGCCGGACGAGAGGCCCCGACGCCCCGTGGATCGAACGACACGACATCGTGGTCGACACTGAACGGCTGCGAGGCCAACACCGCGGCGGAGCCCGACAGTGCACGGACACCGGATCCGCCGGGCCCACCCGGATTGATGACGAGCGTGCCGCTGCTCGATCCGGCCGCCGCCAGTCGCGCCACCGCAAGCGTGACCATGCCTGCGTCGGGATCGTCGGGGTCCAACTCCACGGTCAAGCGCCCACACGTCACCCGATGGGCGACCGATGCCGGGATCGCGGCCGGCGCGACACCGTCGCCGGGACCACAACTGTGCCAGTCGAAAGCACCGTCCGAGGGCATCGCACGGCATCCGCTGAGCACCGCGATGGCGACGAGTGCCGCGATCACGGCCGCACGCAGATTCGCGGTGCCGGTGCAGGTCATGGGTGCGATCGTACGAGGGCCGCTCGCCGGTCCGAGCACCGACGTGTGAGAAAAACCACAGGTCAGTGACGTGTGATGACGTGTGACCCGATGACAGAATGGGAATGTCCAGCCCCATCCCGGGTACCTGCACGGCAGGACTCGAGGCAGAAAAGAGACAACGATGTCCGAAACTTCGGTGTATGGCGCATCCAGCCCCGTCGCGGGCGATTCCTCGTCGGTGACCCCTCGGCGTCGCCGACCCACCCGTGTCCAGCATCTCGCGCAGATGAAGGCCGACGGCGAGAAGTGGTCGATGTTGACCTGCTACGACTACTCGACCGCGCGCATCTTCGACGCCGCGGAGATTCCCGTACTCCTCGTCGGCGACTCCGCCGCCAACGTCGTCCTCGGCTACGACACCACCATTCCGATCACCGTCGATGAACTCATTCCGCTGATCCGGGCCGTCGTCCGCGGTGCTCCGCATGCCCTCGTCGTCGCCGACCTCCCGTTCGGCAGCTACGAGGCCGGCCCCCAGCAGGCGCTCGAATCCGCCATCAAGGTGTTCAAGGAGACCGGTGCACACGCGGTCAAGCTCGAGGGCGGCGAGCGTGTCGCCGATCAGATCGCGGCCCTCACGGCGGCAGGCATCCCCGTCATGGCGCACATCGGCTTCACGCCGCAGAGTGTCAACGGTCTCGGTGGCTATCGCGTCCAGGGACGCGGCGATGCCGGCGACCAACTCGTCGCCGACGCGATCGCCGTCCAGGAGGCCGGTGCGTTCGCCGTCGTGATGGAGATGGTCCCCGCCGACCTCGCCGGCCAGATCACCCGCAAGCTCACCATCCCGACCGTCGGCATCGGCGCGGGCAACGAGACCGACGCACAGGTGCTCGTGTGGCAGGACATGGCGGGATTCACCCACGGCAAGACCGCCAAGTTCGTCAAGCGATTCGCCGACATCGGTTCGGAGTTGCGCTCGGCGGCAGAGCAGTACGCGGACGAGGTGCGCCGCGGAACGTTCCCCGCACCCGAGCACAGCTACTGACCCGTCCCCCGCTCGCTGAGGAGCGGGTGAGCCTGCGTAACCCCTGCTCGCTGAGGAGCGGGTGAGCCTGCGAACCCGCGTCACGAAGCGCCCCCCGCCCAATGAGGAGCCGGTGAGCTTGCGAACCCGCGTCACCCCTGCTCGCTGAGGAGCGGGTGAGCCTGCAAGTCCGCGTCACGAAGCGCCCCTTCGTGACGCCCTCCGCAAGCTCCGGGCTCCTCAGGGATCGTGTGGGCTCGCCCTCCGCAAGCTCCGGGCTCCTCAGGGATCGGTACGCCCTAAGGGATCGGGTGCCCGCCCTCAGGGATCGGTGAGCCGGTTCTCGACCACGCTCTAGGGTTGGCCCATGCGCGACTTCTACCCGCCGATCGAACCGTACGAGCACGGCCACATCGACGTCGGCGACGGCCAACAGATCTATTGGGAGACCTCCGGCCGCCCCGACGGCAAGCCGGTGGTGTTCGTCCACGGCGGTCCCGGCGGCGGCACGTCGCCGGATCAGCGCCGATTCTTCGACCCCGAGCGCTACCGCATCGTGCTGTTCGATCAGCGTGGTTGCGGACGGTCGCGCCCGCACATCGCCGACGGCGCCGACCTGTCGGTCAACACCACGGCGCACCTGATCGCCGACATGGAAAGTCTGCGTGAGCATCTCGGCATCGCGCGATGGCAGGTGTTCGGTGGTTCGTGGGGTTCGACCCTCGGTCTGGCGTACGCGCAAACGCATCCCGACCGGGTGACCGAACTCGTTCTGCGCGGCATCTTCCTGCTGCGGCGCAGCGAGATCGACTGGTACTACAACGGCGGTGCCGCGCACATCTTCCCCGATCTGTGGGAGTCCTACCTGGCCCCCATCCCCGAGTCCGAACGCGACGGTGACCTCGTCGCCGCCTACCACCGGCTGCTCACGTCGGCCGACCGCGACGTCGCGCACACCGCAGCGAGTGCGTGGACCGGCTGGGAACAGGCGACGAGCTACCTGCTGCCCAAGAAGCCCGACGACAACGCCGGAATGGATGCGGGGAACCCGCGTTTCGACCTCGCCTTCGCCACCATCGAGAACCACTACTTCGTCCACCACGGCTTCCTCGACGACGGCCAGCTGCTGGCCGACATCGACCGGATCGCCCACATCCCCGGGGTCATCGTCCAGGGGCGCTACGACGTCGTCTGTCCGATGCGCAGCGCATGGGACCTGCATCGGGCGTGGCCGCAGGCCACCCTGCACGTCGTCGACGACGCCGGGCACGCCTCGTTCGAGCCCGGTATCCGGCACCACCTGATCACGGCGACCGACGACTTCGCAGGTCGCTCCGCATGATCGGAGACCCGCAACACTAGACTCGGCACGACGAACGGGCGCGAAGAAGTCGACGCCGTGGCATGCAACAGGAGGACCGGTGGCCGCATCCGAACAGGTCGAGGTGGAACTGAAATTCGACGTGGATGCGGGACACACCGCGCCGGATCTCCGAGTCCTGCCCGGAGTGATCGGGGCGACGCCACCGGAGACGTTCCAGCTCGACGCCACCTACTTCGACACCGAGAACCTCGACCTCGCCGGTAACCGGATCACGATGCGTCGCCGCACCGGCGGGCATGACGCCGGCTGGCATCTGAAGCGGCCCTCCGGCGTGCCCGGGGCGCGACGCGAGCTCCAGATCGGATTCGACGAGGCGCCCGCCGAGGGCAGCGTCCCCACCGAACTGATCACCCCGGTGGTCGCGCTGACCCGAACCCGCAAGCTCATCCCGGTCGCGGCGGTGTCCACCACGCGGACCGTGACCACGCTCATGGGTGCGGACGGACGCCCCGTCGCCGAGTTCGCCGAAGACCTCGTCACCGCGCAGTCCCTGCTGCCCGGCGGCCACTTCCAGGAGTGGGCCGAGTGGGAGTTCGAGATGCTGGACGGCGGCCGGGACACCCGACTACTCAAGGCCGCCGACAAACTGCTGCGCAACACGGGTGGTCGGGAAGCATCGTCGGCGTCGAAACTGGCCCGCGCCATCGGCACCACCCCGACTGTCGTCGAACCGCATCTCGGACGCCGCCCTACGGCGCTGGACCTGGTGGTCACCGACATCGCGATCCACCGCAACGCGCTGATCGCCTACGATCCGCTCGTCCGGGTCGACGCCGAAGATGCGGTGCACCAGATGCGGGTGGCGTGCCGTCGTCTCCGCAGCATTTTCGCCGGCTTCCCCACCGTCCTCGATCCGGTCCGCACCCAACATCTCAGCAACGAGTTGAAGCTGCTGGCCAGGATCCTCGGGGACGCGCGCGATGCCGAGGTGCAGATCGCCATCGACCAGGGGCTGCTGCGCTCGGAGAACGCGTCGGCGGAGCTGATCGCCGAACTCACCGACGCGGAGACGACGATCCATGACCGCGCCATCAAGGCGGCGCACGTCGCGATGAACTCGGAGCGGTATTTCGCGTTGCTCGACGCCATCGACGAGCTCGTCGCGTCACCGCCTCCCGGACCCGACGCCGAACTCGACGCCGGCACCGCCGTCGACCGATCGATCGAGAAGAACCGTAAGAGCATCCGCAAGGCGCAGTCCACGCTGGCGTCGATGGGTGAGCGATCCCCGGAGTGGGAGGAACAGCTGCACGTGATCCGCAAGCGTGCAAAGCGATTGCGATACAGCACCGACGCCGCGGAACCGCTGGGCCGCAAGCGCTACAAGAACGTCGCCGCCGTCGCCAAGCGGGTGCAGTCGGCGCTCGGCGACTACAACGACACCCGGATCAACCGGGATCGGCTCCGTGACCTCGCCGCCTCCGGCTCTCTGTCCGGCAGGGACATGTTCGTGCTCGGTCGGATCGACGCCCGCCAAGAGGTCGACGGCGAACGCGCGCTGGGCGATTACCGCAAGGCCGCCAAGGATCTCTGACTCTTCGATCACCCGGCCCGTTGTTTGCTGGTCGAGTAGTCGGCCAACTTCCTTCGCTGGTCGAGTAGCCGGCGAACGAAGCGAGTCGGCGTATCGAGACCTGTTGCACCCCAGGCTCGCCCACTCTCACACCGCCCACTCACACCGGCGCGAACAGCACCTTCCGCGCCGCCGGATCGGCGACCTGCAACTCGACGGACACACGACGACCCTGCTCCGGGTCGCCGTCACACTGGGCGATCACCGCGAGCTCGGTCAAGAACACCTGGGCCGGCCGCCGCTGCGTCGCCGCATGCAGCACGACGGCATCGAAGGTCTCACCCTCCCGACCCGCCAGCAGCGTCGCCTCGGCCAGGTCGATGCTGGCACGGTCGGCCGCCGACGCCAACGACGCCGCCGACCGCAACACCCGCGGCAGTGTCGGGAGCGCGCGGATCACCCAGTTGGGCACCGGTTTCCCGCTGGTGACCGCCAGACATACCTCGGTTGCGAACCGGTCGCCCAGCCGTCGCAGCGGTGCGGTGACATGCGCGTACAGGCCGCCGATCGCAGCATGGGTCATCTTCTCGGCGGGCGGCACCTCGGTCTGACCGTCGAGCGCGAGGTGATCGGCGCCGCGCATCAGCCCCGCGCCGGCGGACATCAGCGCGAGCGTGGTCGGCGCATCGCGCGGCAGCCCGGCCAGGAACTGGCCCGGTGTCGCACCGTCGGGCCACGCGACCCCGAGTGCGGCCGCGGATGCGACGAGCCCGGCGACCGCGTCGCTGCCCGCCCGGGGCATCGTGCGGAGCAGTCCGATGCCGGCGTCGGCCATGATCGTGCCGGCGCACATCCCGGTCAGCAGCGACAGTTGGGAGTTCCACATGTCCGCCGGCGTGTGCGGGGCCAACCGGAGAGTCCATCCGCCGTCGGCGCGCATCACCTCCTGGTCCGGCAGGTCGAGTTCGACCGCACCCCGTTCCAGCGCACGCCTGTGCCGGAGCTCGCCGAAGGCCGGAAGCGCCTCGATCGACGGATGCATCCGCCCGGCGGCGGCGTCTCGCGACACCCCGGCATAGTCGAGTTTGGCCACCGACCGCATGAGCGCCCGGCGGACGTCGACGTCACCGACCGTCCCGTCCGTCGCGACGCGGATGGTCCACAGGACGCATGGGCGAACCTGCCCGGGCAGCAGCGAACCCGCACCTTCCGACAACGAGCGCGGATGCAGCGGAACCGAGCGGTCGGGGAAGTAGATCGTCGTACCACGCCGCCGACTCTCCTGGTCGAGCGCGCCCTCGGGTTCGACGAGCGCCGCGACGTCCGCGATCGCGTACCGGACGACGAAGCCGTCGGCGTCGCCGACGATGTGTACCGCCTGGTCGAGATCCATCGACGTCGGGGGATCGATCGTCACGAAGGGCAGATCGGTGCGATCCTCGCGGTCGGCGGCGAAGCGGTCGACCGCATCGTCGGCCTCGGCCTGCGCCGCCGCCCCGTAGTCCTCGCTCACTCCGAGTTCGGTTCGAACCGCATCGAAGTCGAGGTCGGGAGCCGACAGTACGCGCTGCACGTCACCGACTGTAGGCGACATCGCCGGGTGCGCGGACCGGCGAAGGGCGAACGAGCCGGCGTGTAAGCCGGATCCTGTACCCGATCAGAAGAGACCGGGTGGCGACCATCCATCTGGGCACACCGTCGCCGGGTACCTCGAGCGGCCCACCCGCGGACTCGGGCGAGCAGCCCTCGATCATCCGCGCACCCGCACGCACGGTTTCCCGTGGTGCGAGCTTCGGCCTTGCTCCGGGTGGGGTTTACCGAGCCGACGCGGTCACCCGCGCCGCTGGTGCGCTCTTACCGCACCGTTTCACCCTTACCGTCGGTCGGCCCCGAAGGACCGGTCGACGGCGGTCTGTTCTCTGTGGCACTGTCCCGCGGGTCACCCCGGGTTGCCGTTGACAACCACCCTGCTCTGTGGAGTCCGGACTTTCCTCGGTGTCGGCGTACCCGTCAGCGGGCCGTTCCGCGCACCGCGGCCGCCCGGCCGACTCGTTCGCCCATCCAGGATAGCCGTGGTGGTCGACGGGTCAGGTGAGGTGGCTGGTGTCGTTGACCAGTTTCACGACCGACCCGCCATCCGGGAAGAACTCGGCGATCGACAGCGACGCGAGATCGAGGTGAAGGCGGAAGAGCAGTTCGGGTCCACTTCCCAGCGCGTCCCGCAGCAGTGACTTGATCGGTGTGACATGTGAGACGACCAGCACCGTCTGTCCCGGATAGCGCTGCAGCAGAGCATCTTTGGCCGCGTTCACCCGCTCGGCGACCTCACCGAAGCTCTCGCCTCCGGGCGCGGGCACCGTCGTGTCGCCGAGCCACCGACCGTGCAGGTCGGGGTCGCGTTGGGAGGCTTCGACGAACGTCAGACCTTCCCAGGCACCGAAATCGGTCTCGATGAAACCGTCGTCGATCTCCACGTCGACTCCGAGCCGGTCGGCAGCGGCACGCGCCGTGGTCAGCGCACGACTCAGCGGCGACGACACCACGGCGGTGATGTCCGTGTCGGCCCCCAGGCGTTCGGCCGATGCAGCCGCCTGCCGACGCCCGAGGTCGGTGAGTTCCGGATTCCCGCGGCCGGAGTACCTGCGCTCGACCGACAGGGCTGTCTGGCCGTGGCGCAGGAGCAGGAATCGGGTCGGCCGAACGCGTTGGCCCTGCCATGTCGGCGCCCGGTCGCCGGTTGCCGTCGCCCCCGACGACTTCTCTCCCGACATCTACAGACCCGACTCGGCCGTCCGCACGAGGATCGCTCCGCATTCCTCGCATCGGATCACCTCGTCGGGCGCGGCTGCCGCGATCGATGCGATGGTGCCGCGGTCGAGTTCCATCCGGCAGGCGCCGCAGCGGCGGGCGCGCAACAGCCCGGCGCCGACGCGGCCGGACGAACGTTGCCGGTCATAGATGGTGAGAAGTTCGGGCGCGATGTCGGCGACGAGTCCGGCGCGGCGCGACGTCGCGGCCTCGAGGTCGGCGTCGAGATCGGCCATCGCGGTGTCGCGGCGTTCGCGCACACTCGCGGTCTCCGTGGCCAGGTGCTCCAGGGTCGCCGACGCGCGTTGCTGCTCGGCGGCGATCGCCTCCTGCTGTTCCATCACACCGAGCATGTCGTCTTCGATGATCGTGCGACGACGCGCCAGCCCGGTCAGTTCGTGTTGCAGTTCCGACAGCGCCTTGGGGGCGAGTCCGCCCGCGGTGAGTTGCTGGGAGTCCTTGGCCTCGCGCGCGGTCATGCCGTTGACCTCGGTCTCCATCCGCCGGTACTCGCGGGTGAGGTCCTCCGCGGAGATCTCCGCGCGGACCTGGTCGTCGCGGGCCGCGTCGGCGCGAGTGGCGAGGTCGGCGAGTTCGGCGTCTTCGGGCAGCGACGTCCGACGATGGTCGATCCGGGCGAGCTCGGCGTCGACGTCGGCGAGATCGAGGAGTAGTCGTTGCGCTCCGGCATCCACCTTCACCGTGGCCACCTCCGTTGTTCGCGGTCGTACTGTGCTGTCGTCACCCGTGCCTCATCCCCTGCCCACGTCTTCTCCGTGCGCCCGGTTCCCCTGTGCTGTTCTCGCCCACGGTGCCGCGGGTGCCACATACCGTACGCGCCTGCCCGACCGCCCCGGCGGAGTAGTCAGGTTTGGGGTAGGCAGGTTCGGGGTGGTCAGGGTCGGGCGACCAACGCGAACGGGTCGGTCGGTTCGCGGTGCACCGCGACGGTGACGTGCAGGTGCGCGGCGAGCAGTCGCGACGCCTGGCCGCACCACGGGAACTCGGTGGCCCAGTGCCCCGCATCGATCAGCGCCGGCCCACCCCGCCGCAGGCTCTCGTCGGCGGGATGATGACGCAGGTCGGCGGTGACGTACACATCGGCGCCCGCCGCGGCGACGGCGTCGAGGAGCGAATCACCCGCCCCGCCGCACACGGCGACCGTTTCGACCGGCGCGTCGGCGGTGCCGGCGACGCGCACGCCGGACGGCACGTGCAGGCGATCGGCCACCTTGCGGGCGAACTCCGCGACGGTTGTCTGGGCGTCGAGCCGACCAATCCGACCCAGCCCGACGTCCATCGCGGTGTCGGCGACCTCGAGGATGTCGAACGCGGGCTCCTCGTAAGGATGAGCCCCGCGCAGTGCCGTCAGCACCGCGCGCCGCAGCCGACGGTCGGCCACCATCTCCACCCGCTCCTCATCGACGCGGGTGCGTTCCCCGATGGACCCGATGGCAGGGTTGGCGGCTTCCTGCGCCTCGAACTGACCGGTGCCGACCACCGTCCAACAGCAGTCGCGGTACTCGCCGACAGCGCCTGCGCCAGCCGCGAACATCGCCTCGCTGACCTGTTCGGCGTTGCCCTCCGGCACCATCACCACCCACTTGTCGACCGGCGCCGACGATCTCGCGTCGATCGGGACGGTGTCGAGTACGTCGAGCGATTCCGCGAGGGCATCGGACACCCCGGGGCGCGCGCTGTCGGCGTTGGTGTGGGCAGTGAACAAGGCGATGCCCGAACGGATCAGCCGGTGCACGATCCGTCCCTTCGCGGTGTCGGCGGCCACCGAATCCACTCCCCGCAACAGCAGCGGATGGTGGGCGACGATCATCTGTGCGCCCATCCCGATGGCTGCGGCCACCACGTCGTCGGTGACGTCCACGCACACCAGGATCGAATCCACCGGTTCGGCCGGGTCACCGCAGACGAGACCCACCGAGTCCCACGGCTCGGCCAGATTCTGCGGGTAGGCGCGGTCGAGTACCCCGATCACCTCGGCGACGGTTGTCGGCATGCTGCCATCTCCTCTCGTAGGGCCGTGATGGTGTCGACGAGCGTCCGAGTGGTGGCGGGATCTCGGACCGCCAAGCGCACGTACTCGTCGTCGAGCCCGACGAAGTTCGCCGCGCTGCGGATCGCGAATCCGTTGTGCCGCAACCGGTCTTTCAGCGCCAACGCATCCGGCACGCGGATCAGGACGAACGACGCGCGTGGCGGTGCGCAGACCTCGATGCCGGCGGTCTCGAGCATGGCGACCATCGCCGCGCGGTCCTCGGCGATGCGGTGGGCCACGGTACGTGCGTAGTCCTGCCCCACCGGTCCGACACACTGCGCCACCGCGGTGAGCGCCAGCGTGCCCAGCGGCCACGGCCGCCGGCCGACGGTGAGGCGGCCGATCACATCGGGGTGGGCCAGCAGATATCCCGCTCTCAGCCCGGCGAGACCGAATGTCTTTGTCACGCTGCGGATGACGATCACATCGTCGGACGCTTCGGCGGCAATGGAGCAGGGTTCGTGTCGCCCGCTCGGTGGGTCCGTGGTGACGTCGGCAAAGGCCTCGTCGACCACCACGATTCGTCCCGGTCGACGCAGCCCTTCGATCTCGGTGCGCGGATGCAGGACGGAGGTGGGATTGGTGGGGTTGCCGAGCACCACCAGGTCGGCCTCGTCGGGGACCGACGTCGCGTCCAGTTCCCATGGCGGGGGCAGGATCACGTCGGTGATCGGGATGCCCGCCGCACGCAATGCGAGTTCCGGTTCGGTGAACGACGGCTGGATCAGCGCCGCCAGCCGCGGGGCGAGGCGCGGCAGCAGTTCGAATCCCTCGGCGGCGCCGGCCAGCAGCAACACCTCGTCCGGGCGTCGTCCGTGGGCCGCCGCGACCGTTTCGACGGCCCGCTGTTCGTCGCGGGGCGACGGATAGGCGGCCAGGTCGCCGATCCGCGCGGCCAGGGCGTCGGCGACGAACCGCGGCGGCCCGGAACGGACATTCACCGCGAAGTCGACGAGTCCCGGTTCGGCGTCGGCGTCACCGTGTCGGTCCCGTGCGAACAGCCCCGATGTCATAAATCCCCAGCCTACGTGCACGATGGAACGGTGACCGACACACCTGGAACTCCCGAGATCGCCGCCCACCGCGCCGACCCCGCAGATCCGTCCACCGTGCTGCTGGTGGACCTCGACGGCACGATCACCGACAGTTTCGCCGGTATCGCCAACAGTTTCCGGTACGCCTTGTCGACCGTCGGTGCCCCCGACCCCTCCCCCGACCTCGTCGCCGGTATCGCCGGCCCGCCCATGATCGACACCCTCACCGGGATGGGACTCGACCAGGCCACCGCGGACGCCGCGATGCGCGCGTACCGCGAGCGTTACACCGACACCGGTTGGCTGGAGAACGCCGTGTACGACGGCATGGCCGATGTCCTCGCCGATCTGCGCTCGGCGGGCCGCACCCTCGCGGTGGCGACGTCGAAGAACGAGAAGACGGCGGTGGCGATCCTCGAACACTTCGGTCTCGCCGAGCACTTCGCCGTGATCGCGGGAGCGAGCGACGACGGCACCCGCCGCGCGAAATCCGACGTCATCGCCCACGCGCTGGCACGGCTGGGGGTGCGGGCCGATGCCGGCGAGCATGTGACCGACGGCCCGGTGGTGATGATCGGTGACCGCGCTCACGACGTCGAAGGTGCCGCGCTGTACGGGATCCCAGCAGTCATCGTGGGTTGGGGTTACGCTCTGGACGGGGAGGACGGCTCGGCGGCCTGGGCGGTCGGGTCCATCGCAGATCTGCGCGAGGTACTGGGTGTCTGATCAATTGCATGTGTGTTTCGTGTGCACCGGCAACATCTGCCGGTCGCCCATGGCACAGAACATCTTCCGGGCGGCCCTCGACGATTCGGGCCTGTCCGGGCAGGTACATGTGGACAGCTGTGGGACGAGCGGCTTTCACACCGGGGAGCCCGCCGACAATCGGGCGCGCACCGAACTGTTGGCCCACGGCTATCCGGACAACCACGTCGCCGCGCAACTCTCACCCGAACACTTCGACGCCGATCTGCTCGTCGCCATGGACGCCGGTCACGTCCGCGAGCTGGAACGCAAGCGGCTCGGCGACAAGGTGCGGCTTCTGCGCAGCTTCGACCCCACGGCAGATCCCGCCGACCTGGATCTCAACGACCCGTACTACGGCACCGGCGAAGACTTCGAGATCACCCGCCGACAGATCGAGGCATCGGTCCCCGGCCTGCTCGACTGGGTGCGGGCCAACGTTCGGGCCGGCTGAACCCACCGCCACCCCGTGCCGAACGGCGGGTCAGCCCGGCAACACCAGGTTGTGCACGAACCGGATCTTGTCGAGCACCCGTTCCGGGAGCACGAACGGGTACAGGTCCGGGTGACCCATCGAGCGGTTGATCTGGTTGAGCGCCCAGGTGAGCGGGAGCCACCACTCGACGAGACGCTCGAATCCGACGTCGCCGGGCAACACGCTGTCGAGCGTCGACCCGGCCGGTGCCATCGCGAACGCCGCCGCCGTGTCGAGGGTGTCGCGAATGTGCAGGTAGTGGGCGAAGGTCTCGGCGAAGTCCTCCGCCGGATGCATGGTCGCGTACGACGACACGTAGTCGCGCGCCCACCCCTCGGGCGCCCCCTGCGAGTAGTGACGATCCAGGGCCGCCTGGTAGTCCTCGTCGGGATCGCCGAAGAGGTCGTCGAACTGCGCCCGGTTGGATTCGTCGATCAGGACGAGCTGGTAGTAGTGGCCGATCTCGTGACGGAAGTGTCCGAGCACCGTGCGATACGGCTCCTCCAACTCCACGCGCATCTGCTCGCGGTGCACGTCGTCGCCCTCCGCGAGGTCGAGGGTGATGACGCCGCTGGCGTGGCCGGTCACCACCGACGACTGTGAACTCGACAACAGGTCGAAGGCCAGCCCGGTCTCGGGGTCTTCATCGCGGCCGCGGATCGGCAGGCCCAGTTCGTCGAGTTCGAGGACGAGGCGGCGTTTGGCCGTCTCGGCGCGCCCGAATTCCGCGAGCGCATCCACCTCGTCGTCGGACGGGCGGGTCCGGGTGAGCGCGCACGATGCGCACATCGTCGGCACACCGGACCACGTCACAAGCCAGTTGCATTGCGCTACAAGATTGTTGGCGCAGCGCTCGAGGAGGAGACCATCGACCTCGGTGCGCCCGGAGTCGTCGAGCACGTAGATGGAACGGGTGGGCAGCCAGAATCCCAGTGCACTCTTGCAGTTCAGACACAGACTGTTCTCGAACGACAATCGCTGACCGCAGGTCCGGCACAGGAAATCTCGCATTTCGTCAACGCTACCCTGGCCCGTCACCGCCGAGTGCACGGCACGACGGCGCCCCACTTCCGCCGCTCGGTACCGTTGAGGGGTGCATGTGGTGCGGACGTTCCTGCGCCCGGGGTGGCTCGCCCTGGGCGTGGTGGTCGTCGCGTTCGCGGCGATGTGCTTCACCCTGCTGGCTCCATGGCAGTTGGGCAAGAGCAGCGACACCGAGGAACGCAACGATCTGATCGAGGCGGCGATGACCCAGGCGCCGGTTCCGATCGATGACGTCGCCGCGCCGGGTGCCCCCTTCGACCCGTCGACGGAATGGCGAGAGGTCACGCTGACCGGCCGCTATCTGACCGACCGAGAGGTGGCCGTCCGACTGCGTTCGGTCGAGGAACGGCCGGCCGTGGAGGTGCTGACCCCCTTCGCCGTCGAGGACGGCTCGCGTGTCGTCCTGGTGGACCGCGGCTATGTCCGCCCAGAGCAGGACGCGTTGCCACCGATCCCGGCCGCCCCCTCGGAGGTCACCACGATCGAGGCGCGCATACGCGAAGGCGAGGGCACGTCGCCCGGCCGCGGCGCACACAGCGAAGCGGACACGGTGGCCGTCTACACCATCGATCCGGCCGAGGTGGGCCGCGCCGTCGACACCGATCTCGACCCGTTCTACCTGCAACTCTCACCCGACCAGCCCGGATCGCTGGGCGAGATCCCGCTGCCCCAACTGGACTCCGGACCCTATCTCTCCTACGGGCTGCAGTGGCTGGCCTTCGGCATCATGGCGCCGTTGGGGGCGGGTTACTTCATCTATGCGGAGATCCGCCAGCGGCGTCGCGCCGGGCAGACGGCCACCGACACGGCGACGAGCGGCGACGACCGGGGCGACGGCAGCAGGACGCCCGCCCGTCCGGACGCCTCACCCGCGTCGCGCGGGCGGCGTGGTCGTGTCCGCGCTGATCTTCGGGACGCGGGCGCCGCGTCGGGCTCGCGTCAACGTCACCAGGTAGGCAGCGGCCCGGATGCCGAGACCGCCGACGACGATGTCCGCGCGAAGCTCACACACCGCTACGGCGGCTGACACCCACCGCCAGACCCGCCGCGACGAGGGCTGCACCCACCTGCACGCGACGCGACAGTCGCGCCGCCGCCCGCAGGTCGGCGGTGGTCGGCGCCGGACCCGTACCCAACTCGGGTCGCTGCTCGACGCCGTGCGGATACTCGGTGCGGCCGCCCAGCCGCACCCCGAGCGCCCCGGCGAACGCCGCCTCGACGACACCCGCGTTCGGGCTGGGATGGGCCCGCGCATCTCGACGCCAGGCGCCGATACTGCGCCTCGGCGCACCCCCCAGGGCCGCCACGAGCAGCCCGGACAGTCGGGCGGGCACCAGATTGACCAGATCGTCGAGCCGCGCCGACGCCCACCCGAATCGTTCGTGACGTGGCGAGCGATAGCCGACCATCGAGTCGAGAGTGTTGACGGTCCGGTACGCGACCAGGCCGGGCAGGCCCGCCACCCCACCCCAGAACAGTGGGGCCACCGCAGCGTCGGAGGTGTTCTCGGCGATCGATTCCACTGCTGCCCGGACCATCCCGGCCGCGTCGAGTGACTCCGGGTCCCGTCCGCAGAGACTGGGCACCAGCGCTCTCGCCCCGTCGATGTCGCCGTCATCGAGCAGATCGGCCACGTCCTCCCCCACCCGGCACAGCGTCGTGCCGCCGAGCACCGACCAGGTGGTCGCAGCCGTCACGAGCACGCGGGTCCGCCCGCGGGTGCGCGCGCCGACGAGCGCGGCGGCGGTCCACGCGGTGCCGACACAGAGGCCGGCCAACAGCACCCCGTGACGACGTGTGTCGTGATACAGCCACGTCTCCGCCAGGCCGATCGCCCGGCCCAGGCCGGCCACCGGATGCAGGCGCCGCGGGTCCCCCACGGCGCGGTCGGCGACGAGGCCCATCAGCAGCCCGGCCGCGATGTCGGCCCGAGGGGGAATGCGAACCGCTCTACAGGAATCCGGCACGTCGGCGATCGTATCGACGCCCGTGGCGGCGCACGCGCACGGGCGACCTGGTTTCCGACGCTAGACTCACCGCGATGGCCAGATCCCGCGCCGAACCGGTCGCCGGTACCCACCCGATCGACACCGGCGTCGCCGAACTGATGCCCGACACCGTCGCGGGTGGCTGGCTGCTGACCGTGAACGGCGCTCAGAGTTCACATATCCATCCCGATCCCGGCGTGCTGGACTTCGAGTACATGCGGCAGATGGCCGCCATGATCGCCGAGGCGTACTCCGACGACGCCGCCTTGCGGGTCCTGCATCTCGGTGCGGCGGCGTGCGCGCTGCCCCGGTTCATCGCCGACCGCTACGCGGAGTCGCGGCAGGTGGCGGTCGAGATCGACGGTGCTCTGGCCCGGTTGGCACGTGAGTGGTTCGACCTGCCGCGCGCCCCGCGCCTGCGCATCCGCGTCGGCGATGCCCGGGAGGTCCTCGAATCACTCCGCGAGGACACACGGGACGTGGTCGTCCGGGATGCGTTCGCGGAGGCACGCACGCCGAGGCATCTCACCACTCACGAGTTCGTCGTCGAGGTGCGGCGCGTCCTCACGCCCGGCGGCTTGTACCTCGCGAATTGCGGCGACAACCGGGACCTGACCCTCGCCCGCGCCGAGGTGACCACGGCCGCATCGGTATTCGAGCACGTCGCCGTCGTCGCGGACGCGGCGATGCTGAAAGGCCGCCGCACCGGCAACCTGGTGCTGGTCGCCTCGGATCGAGCGATCGAGGCCGGCCCCGGCCTGGTCCGCACGCTGCTCGCCGATCCGCAGCCCGCCAAGATCCTCGCCGGCCGACAGGCACGGGAGTTCGGGTCCGGTTCGGTGATCACCGATCCCCCGATTGAGTAGGTTGTCCCCACCGCCGATTGAGTAGGCGTCGAGCGGCAGCGAGCCGTTCTCCCGCTGATTGAGTAGGTGACGAGCGGCAACGAGCCTTTCTCCCGCTGATTGAGTAGGTGACGAGCGGCAGCGAGGAGCCGTATCGAAATCCCCCCCACCACCACTCATCCGATCAGATGACGCGAACTTTCCTGCCGTGAATCGCACCATCCATACAACAAAACCCAAGCGAACACCCGTTCGAAGAACTCACATGACCCCGTTCGGAGAACTCACATGACATAGTCGAGCTTGGCGACGATGGCCTCCCCGATCGCCCGGTCGCCGGCGATCGCGACCCGCGCCGGGTTCGCGGTCTTCCGCCCGCCGACCAACCGCCCGAGGTCGATCGAGTCGAGGGTCAGCGTGACGTCGGCGGAGTCGTCGCCGTCCGGGAAGGCGTCGACGGTAGCCGCACGGTCATCGACGTAGATCCGGATCTGACGCGCCCCGAGACCCTCGATCGCGAACAGCACCGATGTCCCCTTCGGCGTCCTGGCACGCTTGCCGACGACGTACGGCAACGAGGTGGCGATCTCGTCGAGCGCTACCGCCGCCGGTATGTCATCCGACGGCGCCGAACCGTCGGTGCTGTCACGGATGTCGATCTCGTGAATCCAGCAGTCGAAGACGCGGATGCGCATGAATCGGCCGTACGTGTCCGGGCCGGCCGGGGTCAACGCGTCGCCGTCGAAGTCGTTCTGAGTCATGGCGCATAGCGCCTCGGTGCGCACACCCACGATCTCCGCGTAGGCGGCCATCACGTCGGCGCGGGTCACCGGACGATAGTGATCGAGCCACCGTTCGTTGAGTTCGCCGATCGGATTGCGGACATGCTCGAGCGCGGTGACGTCGCGCGTCGTGGGGACGTCTCGTCCCTCGAGCAGGCTCTCCGTTCCGACCACGTGCGCGATGACGTCGGCCACCGACCACCCGGGCAGGATCGACGGAGCCGCCCACTCGTCGTCGGACAGCGGCGTCACCACGCGCTCGAGAGTCGCCCACTGCGCGACGAGGGCGTCGACGGTCGGGGCGATGGGCAGCACGGTCTTGGCCATGGGCGGGCTCCTTCGATGTCAGCGAACGGGCTCGGTGCAGCTCGACGGCGCCGCGACCAGCGAACAGAACTCGGCGGGGCGAGTCGGCCGGTAGTTTGCCGGCACCCCATTGTCCGCGGTGATCCGCCGATAGGCTGCGACCGCGTCGGTGGGCCGACGGGTCAGGGTCGGATCGGTCGCGACGTCCACCGTGTAGAGCCCGAATCTCGGTGTGTAGCTTCCCCACTCGTAGTTGTCGGTGAGACTCCAGTAGTTGTACCCGATGACGTCGATGCCGTCGCCTCTGGCCCGCTGCACCCAGTAGACGAGATCACGGAGATGATCCCCGCGCCGGTAGCCGTCCGGGCGCCCCGCACCGTCTCGGGTGGGCATGCCCGACTCCACCACGTACAGCGGCTTGGACGGGTAGCGCCGCGCCATGTCGCGGAGTGCGTAGTACAGGCCGTCGGCCGCGACGGGCGCGTTCCACTGCTGCTCGATCGCGGCGTTCCAGGCGTTGGTGTCGGCCGGTGAGATCGAGTAGTAGTAATCGACCCCGATGAAGTCGAGGGTGTCGGCGACGCGGTCGACGAACTGGGTGTCGAGCAGTGGTTCGACGGTCGGGATGTAGGCGACGTTCGACGACACCATCGCATCCGGATCGCGGCGATGGATGTGGTGGTAGATCCTCCGATGGACGTCGACGAGGCGGTCGAGCATCGTGGGGACCGCGGTGGGCGCGATGGAGCCGGTCCGGATCTCGTTGGTGACGTAGGTGAACGGTTCGTTGATGGTGATCCAGTACGGGTCGTAGCGTGCGTACCGGTCGACGACGCGGCGGGCGTTACGCAGCCAGGACGCCGCGGTGGACGGGTCAGCCCATCCACCGCGATCGGCGATCCAGCCGGGATAGACCCAGTGGTCGAGGGTGATCATCGGGCGCATCCCGGCCTCGACGATCGCGGCGATCATGTCGTCGTAGTAGGCCAGTTCGGCGCGGTCCACCACTCCCGGCCGCGGTTCGATCCGGGCCCACTCGACCCCGACGCGGTACACGCCGACGCCGAGGTCGGCGGCCCGGGCGATGTCCTCGCGGTAGCGGTGCCGGAAGTCGACCGACGATCCGATCCGGTCGTGGGTTCTCCCCGAGGCCGCGTACCGCGCCCAATTGCTGTCCGGTGAGGAGCCTTCGCTCTGGAATCCGGACGACGAGACACCCCACGCGAAGTCGCGAGGGAGTGCCTGCGGCTCCGCATGCACATCGGCCGAGACGGTGAAGGAGGTGACCGTCACCGCGACGACAGACGCCAACGCCATCACCACGGTGCGGCCACGCCGCAGCGGGACACTTCGGGACACCGGCCAAGAATGTCAGATCGTCTCGGACTCGGTGCGGATTACGCGGACCGCGCGAACCCGCCCCGATCGGCGGGTGTGCCGCCATATCCTGTTGCGGTGTCCGCCACCCGACGTCGCACAGTGCGACGCCTCGCCGTCGCGACGTGGTGCATCGTCATCGCGCTGACCCTGCTCATCGAGGGTATGACGACCGGCCGTGCGGCCCCCGAGCCCGATCGCCGAGCGCCCGCACCGACGACGCCTGCTGTCGCCGCCCACCCGGTCGCCGGATGCGGCACCGCGTCGATCATGAGAGCAGGCTCGACGACGGCCCGCTCGGTGCGGGTGGGTGGCGTGACCCGGCGCTATCAGGTGCACGTTCCCTCGATCTACACCGGCCACATTCCGGTGCCCCTGATCATCGCGTATCACGGCCGAGCCGAACGCGCCGCGACGTTCGCGAACTACAGCGGCCTGTCGGGTCTGCCGGCGATCGTCGTCTATCCGCTGGGCCTGGCCGGCCGCAAAGGTCAATCGGCGTGGCAGGGCGCCCCGTATGCCTCGCCCCGCGCCGACGACGTCGCCTTCACCCGCGAGATCCTGCGTGATCTGCGCACCGCGGCGTGCGTGGACCGCTCCCGCACCTTTGCCGTCGGCCGCTCGAACGGTGGCGGGTTCGTCGCGTTGCTGGCCTGCCGGATGCCCTGGGAGTTCGCCGGCTTCGCCACGGTGTCCGCAGCCGTGTACGCGCGCTCGGTGGCCCGGTGCCAATCTGGTCCGGCGATCTCGTTGATCGACTTCCACGGCACCGCCGACCGCACCATCTCGTATCAGGGCGGCACCCGGTTCGGCGAGCGGTATCTGTCCTCGGCGAGCTGGCTCCGACGTTGGACGCAGCGGGCGGGCTGTGTCGACGCACCCCTGACCATGCCGCTCACGCACTCGGTCGACCGCCTCTCCTGGCCGCTGTGCGGTGGCCTCGGTTCGTCGGTCGTGCACTACCGCCTGCGTGGCGGTGGTCACCGGTGGCCCGCCGCGGTGGGCGGCCACGGCACCGGCAGCGTCGGTGGGGCGATGTCGGCGACCCAACTGATCTGGCAGTTCTTCCTGACCCGGCCGGCTCTCGGCTCGTCGTGAACCCACGGCCGACCGATGGCCTGGATCGATAGCCTGGAGAGATGAGCACCGATCTCCCGACCATCGAGTTGTCCACCGGCGCGCTGATCCCCCAGCTCGGGCTCGGCGTGTGGCAGGCCGACGACTCCGACACCGAGAAAGCCGTCGAATACGCCATCGGCACTGCGGGGTATCGCCACATCGACACGGCGGCCGCCTACGGCAACGAAGCCGCGGTGGGTCGTGGCATCACCGCCTCTGGGGTCGATCGTGGCGACGTTTTCGTCACCACGAAACTGTGGAACGCCGACCACGGTCGCGACCGGGCGCACCGCGCAATCGACGCGAGCCTCGAGCGGCTCGGCCTCGACCACGTCGACCTCTACCTCATCCACTGGCCATTGCAGAACCGCGACCGGATGATCGAGACGTGGCAGGCCCTGGTCGAGATCCGGGATGCCGGCAAGGCCTCCGCGATCGGCGTGTCCAACTTCGAGCCACACCATCTCGACGCGATCATCGACGCAACCGGGGAAGTCCCGGCCGTCGATCAGGTCGAACTGCATCCGCGGCTGGCACAGCGGGACCTGCGTTCGTACTGCGCGACGAAGGGCATCGCAGTCGAGGCGTGGAGTCCGTTGGGCGGCAGCGGCTCCGGCTGGGGCGCCGACTCCTCACCGAACACCCTGCTCACCGATCCGGCACTCACCGGCATCGGCGAGCGCCATGGCCGGTCGGCCGCGCAGGTGATGATCCGCTGGCACCTTCAGAACGGGGTGATCGTCATCCCGAAGTCGGTCCACGAGGAGCGCATCGCCCAGAACATCGACGTCCTCGACTTCGAACTCGACGACGCGGACATGGCCGCGATCGCCGCACTCGACACCGGAGCAAGGGTGGGTGCGCATCCCGACGAGCTTGCTCTCGGCGCCCGCGACTGACGCCGGCACCGCCGACGGATTGGTCGATTGCGGTCAGCATCTGTCCGCAAAAGGGAGCAGGATGACGACATGTTGGAAACCTCGGCGAGACTGCTCTCCCTGTTGACGTTGCTGCAGACGCGACGCGAATGGTCGGGCTCCGAACTCGCCGAGCGCCTGAGCATCACCACCCGCACGGTGCGGCGTGACGTCGACAAGCTCCGCGAACTCGGCTATCCGGTCGACGCGACCGTCGGCGTCGGCGGCGGATACCGGCTGGGTGCGGGTGCGGAGATGCCTCCCCTGCTACTCGACGATCAGGAGGTGCTCGCGGTGGCCCTCGGTCTCAACGAGATCACCACGGGCTCAGTCAGCGACATGGCCGAGGCGTCGGCGGGTGCACTGACCAAGCTGCGGCAGGTGATGCCCTCCCGACTGCGACACCGCCTCGACGCGCTGACCATGGAGGCCGTGCCGCGTGAGGAGCGCCATCCGGTGTCGGGTGCGGTGCTGACGGAGATCGCCACCGCGTGCCACCGCGGTGAGCGGTTGCGGTTCGACTACCGCCGCGGCGACGGCGTGGAGAGCCGACGCGAGATCGAGCCGTATCGCCTGGTCCGCAGTGGGCTGCGCTGGTATCTGATCGGATGGGATCTCGGGCGCGAGGATTGGCGGTCGTTCCGGGTCGATCGGATGGAGCCGAAGACGCCCACCGGTCCGCGGTTCACGCCCCGGGAGTTGCCGGAGGGCGGCGCCACGGGATTCCTGACCCGCAGTCTCGGGGCGGTGTACCGGCGCGCATCGGCGCGGGTCCGTGTACACGCGCCGATGGAGACGGTGGCCGCGATGGTCTACGACGACTGGGGAACGATCGAAGCCGGCGACGAGCACGGCTGCGAGCTCGTGCTGTTCAGCACATCGCTGGTGAGCATCGCCCGATGGCTGCGCGCGTTCGAGGCCGACTTCACCGTGCTCGATCCGCCCGAACTGGTCGACGAGTGCCGTGCGGTGGCGCGCTATCACGACGAGGTCGCCGCCCGGTATCGGCGGGCGGTCGACAGCGTGGGCACCAGATGAGCCTCCACCCGGACCTGCAGTTGCTGGCCCGGACGACGGACCGGCTCCGGGCGGCCGGATGTGTGTTCGCCGAGGAGGAGGCGGAGCTGCTGCTGGCCAAGGCCGCGGACCCCTCCGACCTGGAGGCCATGCTGACCCGCCGGATCGCGGGCGAACCGCTCGAGGTGGTCATCGGCCGGATGACGTTCTGCGGGCAGACCGTCCTCGTCGACGCCGGCGTGTTCGTTCCCCGACGTCGCACGGAATGGCTTGTCCGACAGGCTGTTGCGGTGTGTCCGCCTGGTTCTGTCGTGGTGGATCTGTGCTGCGGGACCGGCGCGATCGGGCTCGTCGTCGCCCATGAGGTCCCCGATGTGCGGCTCTACGCCGCCGACATCGACCCGGCCGCCGCGCGGTGCGCGGCCCGCAACATCGAGCACATCGGCGGCCAGGTGTTTTGCGGGGACATGTTCGAACCACTGCCGGCCGAGCTCAAGGGTGGGGTCGACGTGGTGGTCGTGAACGCGCCGTACGTACCGACCGGCGAACTCGGCCACATGCCGTCCGAGGCGCGGGACCACGAACCGCGACACACCCACGACGGCGGGCTCGAAGGCGTCGATCACCACCGCCGGATCGGGGCGGAGGCCGGCGCCTGGCTACGCCCGGGCGGACACGTGCTGATCGAGACCGGGGCGGCCCAGGCGACCCTGACGGCCGAGGCGTTGTCGGACCACGGCCTGCTCGCGTCGGTGGTGTCGTCGGAGGAACTCTCGGCCACGGTCGTCGTCGGACATCACCGAGGAAACATCGGCCGGTGAGCACACAGCACCCCGACCGCGGGTGAGCAGTCGGAGCGCTGTGAGTGTCGGCACCACCCCCGGAGTCCCCGTGCTGCGGGGTGATCGACAAAGGTGGTGCGTCCTCGGGACCGCCCGGGGGAAGGGCAACAATCAATCCCTCGGCGCCCTCGACGCTACCGATGGATCTGCGCGGCACGGCTTCGCGGCGGGTGAACAGTCGATGAAGGATTCGTCGATGCGCGAGAACGTGTTTCGGGGTGGGGGTAGCAGCGGCCGACCGGCTGGATGCACCGAAGGTACGACGGTGCGCGCAAAGGGATTCGAACCCCTGACCGCTGGTGTGTAAGACCAGAGCTCTACCGCTGAGCTATACGCGCGGAGGCGATCCCGGCGAAGCGACACCGGAACACCAATTCATGAATGTAATGGGTCTCGCGCCGCAGCCCAAAACCAACCTCCGCATCAGCGCGCGACGCCGAGAGCGTCGGCGCACCGATCCAGGAGGGACCGCAGGTCGTCCACACCGTCGGCGCCGATCTGTCCGCCGAGTTCCTCCTCGACCTCGCGGACCCGCGCCGCGTACCGTGCCACCGCGTCGCGGCCACGAGGTGTCAGCACGACCAGCCGAGCCCGCCGATCGGCAGCATCCGCGACCACGTCGACGAACCCCAGCTCGCGCATCTTGCCGACGAGCTCCCCCATCGCCTGGCCGGTCATGCCCGCCGACGTCGCCAGGTCACCGATCCGGCTGCCGCCCGGATGCAGATAGCGAAAGACGCCCAGATGGGCAGGACGCACGCCGTCGATGTCCAATCCGGACAACACGCGGTCCTCGAACGCCCGGGTGACCTCCACGAAGGATCTCAACAGCAGCCGCGACGACGCTTCCCCGTCCATATTTATCAAGGTAGCCTTGGTAAATATGGACGGCAAGACGCTGACCTTCCGAGACGGTCACAGTGTGCAGATTCTCGGCACCCTCATCGACGACGACGGCACGCAGCATCTGCACCTGCGGCATGAGATCCCGCGGCCCGGACGACTGGCCGGCCCGCACTGGCATCCCGAGCTGGCCGAGACATTCACCGTGACATCCGGGCGACTGCGGTTTCGGGTCGACCGCCGCACCGTCGTCGTCGGGCCGGGCGAGACCGTCACGGTCCACCCTCGACAGGTCCACGAGTTCTGGTGCGTCGATCCGGACAGCGCGATCGACCACGTCATCACCCCGCCCGGTCGGCACCGCGAGATGTTCGAGACGTGGCACCACCTCGACGCCGCGGGACGCACGAACCGACACGGGGTGCCGCGCAATCCGCTGGACCTCGCGTTGCTGTGGGACCTACAGGACGGCTACCTCGCGGGCGTGCCCGTGCCGCTGCAGAGGGCGATACTGCCGCGCCTGGCCCGCCTCGCCCGGCGGCGCCGGGTGACGGCCGCTAGTTGACCGCGAGGAGCGCCTTCTCCCAGAGATCCGAATCGCGCGCCTCACCGGGCCCGAGCATGTCGGCGAAGGTGATGACGCCGTCCCTGTCCACCAGGAAGGTCGCCCGGTTGGCGTAACCGGAACCCTCGTTGAACACCCCGTACGTCGAGGCGACCTCACCGTGCGGCCAGAAGTCCGACAGGATCGGGAACAGGAAACCCTGCGCCGACGACCACACCTTGTGCGTCGGCGGCGGGCCCACCGAGATGGCGACCGTTCGCAGACCATCGTGGACGAACCGGGGCTCGTTGTCCCGGATGTAGCCGAGCTCGCCCTGACAGGTGCCGGTGAACGCCAGCGGGAAGAACACCAGCAGCACCTCACCGTCGGCGCGCAGGGCGCTCAGCGACACCCGCTGGTTGTTCTGGTCCCGGAGTTCGAAGTCCGGCGCCGTCTCGCCGACTGCCAGCGGTTGCGCCGGACCCGAGGGGGCGTCGTCGCTCATGGACGCTTCCGGGATTTCGGCTGCACCAGCCGAGATCCCGACCATCGCCCGAGGCTGACGACGTTCGTCTGGGTCAGACCCGCCGTCGGCGCGGACTCGGCGATCTCACTGGGATCGACATGTCCGTCGGTGCCGGTCTTCGGCGAGAACACCCAGACGTACCCGTCGTCGGCGAGGGGGGCGATGGCATCCATCAAGGCGTCGACGAGATCACCATCGCCGTCGCGCCACCAGAGGATGACCACGTCGATGACATCGTCGGCGTCATCGTCGAGCATCTCCTCACCGATGACGTCCTCGATATCGGCACGCAGGTCGTCGTCGGTGTCCTCATCCCAACCGAGCTCCTGCACCACCATGCCGGACGTGAATCCGAGCTTGTGGGCGCTACTGCCCCCAGCGCTGCTGGACTCTGTGGCGGCTACCACCGCGTGCGACCTCCCTGCCAATGCGAATTCGACTGTCAGCTTAGGGAACAGCCTAAATGCTCGAGGTGCAACCCGAACAGGGGTATTGCGGACAGCCGACCGACACCGACGCGGCGATGTTCATCGGGACCCGTTCAGGAGGTGGGCGGTGCCGGGTCGTCGGACTCGGTCGGCGGCGCGTCGTCGGCCGGTGCATCCCCTGGCTCCGGGGCCGGCGACGCATCCGACACCGGCGGGATCGGCAAATAGCGTTCACACGTATCGAGAACTGCCCTCTTGTCCCGAGTCCACTGCACGGCAACGGGATTGAGGCCGGTGAGCCGCCTGTCCCCGATGGCGTCACCGAGCCGGGCGGTGGAGTCGAGGAACCGCGTTGTCGGCTCCCGAACGTCCTCGGGCGTCTTCTCGGTGAGCTTGCCCCGGATCTGATCGGAGCCGGCGATGAGGCTGGCGCGCGCTTTCTCGTCGAGGTCGCCGACCTCGCCGTAGGCGTGGACCTCACTGAGGCGTTCGACGAACACGTTGTATCCGCGCACCATGACCACCATCGACGACATCGCCTCGCGACACAGGTCCACACCGTCCTGCCGGATCGACGAGGCGATCGATGCCGACCGCTGGGCCTCGTAGGCCGAGACCTCACCCGGGGCGGCCGTTCCGGAACCGTCGATCGGCGCCGCGCACCCGACCGCGATCAGGGCCAGGACCGCCAGCCCGCAGGCGCGCCGCACCGATGACATCGTCACGTCGCCGACGACGCCCGCCACGATCCGATCACCCCGTCCGCGCCGCATCCTTCTCCTGACCCATGAGTAACAAACACCGAAACGCTACCGCAGGTGAGAGCGTGTGGCAGCAAGCTCGCCCACCCGGTGCCAACCGCGGTGACATGGGGCACGATGTGAAGTGGGACGTCGCGGTCCCGACATCATCGGAGCGACGCCCGAGTCATCGCACGCCGGACACCACCGTGCACCGGCCGACCGAGGGAGTAGGCATCACAGTGACCGAACAGGCAGAGCACACGACGACCACCGGCGGCAACGGATCGCGGCCGGCCGGTACCGATGGCAACGACGAGAACCGGGTCCGCGTCATCAGGGAGGGCGTGGCGTCCTATCTGCCCGACACCGACCCCGAAGAGACCACCGAGTGGCTCGAATCGATGGATCAGCTCATCGCTCACGCGGGCCCGTCCCGCGCCCGGTACCTGATGCTGCGCATGCTGGAGCGCGCCGGTGAGAAGCAGGTATCCATCCCCTCGCTGACCTCCACCGACTACGTCAACACCATCACCACCGAGGTCGAACCCGAGTTCCCCGGCGACGAGGCGCTCGAGCGTCGGTTCCGTCGCATCCTCCGCTGGAACGCCGCGATCATGGTGCACCGCGCCCAGCGTCCCGGTGTCGGGGTCGGCGGCCACATCTCCACCTACGCGTCCTCGGCCACCCTGTACGAGGTCGGGTTCAATCACTTCTTCCGCGGACTCGATCACCCGGGCGGCGGCGACCACATCTTCATCCAGGGTCACGCGGCGCCCGGCATCTACGCCCGCGCATTCCTCGAAGGCCGCATCGACGAATCCCGCATGGACGGCTTCCGGCAGGAACACAGCCACGCAGGGATGGGCGGCGGACTGCCCTCATATCCGCATCCGCGGCTCATGCCGGACTTCTGGCAGTTCCCGACGGTGTCGATGGGTATCGGCCCGATGAACGCGATCTATCAGGCGCGCTTCAACCACTATCTGCACGACCGCGGCATCAAGGACACCTCCGACCAGCACGTGTGGGCGTTCCTCGGCGACGGTGAGATGGACGAACCGGAGTCGCGCGGCTTCGCGAGCTTCGCGGCGACCGAGGGCCTCGACAACCTGACCTTCGTCATCAACTGCAACCTGCAGCGCCTCGACGGCCCGGTCCGCGGCAACGGCAAGATCATCCAGGAACTCGAGTCGTTCTTCCGCGGCGCCGGCTGGAACGTGATCAAGGTGATCTGGGGCCGTGAGTGGGACAAGCTGTTCTACGGCGACCACGAGGGCGCCCTGGTCAACCTGATGAACTCGACGCCGGACGGCGACTTCCAGACCTACCGGGCCAACGACGGCGCCTTCATCCGCGAACACTTCTTCAACCGTGACCCGCGGACGAAGGAACTCGTCAAGGACTTGACCGATGCGCAGATCTGGGAGATGAAGCGCGGCGGTCACGACTACCGCAAGGTGCACGCCGCCTACGCCGCGGCGGTCGCCCACAAGGGCCAGCCGACCGTGATCCTGGCGCACACCATCAAGGGCTACCTGCTGGGCACGCACTTCGAGGGCCGCAACGCCACCCACCAGATGAAGAAGCTGACCCTCGACGACCTCAAGGCGTTCCGGGACAATAACCGCATCCCGATCAGCGACGAACAGCTCGACAAGGATCCGTACCTTCCGCCGTACTACAACCCCGGCCTCGATTCCGAAGAGGTCCAGTACATGCTGGAGCGCCGCAAGGAGCTCGGTGGCTCGCTGCCTGCGCGGCGCACCAAGTCGAAGGTCCTGCGTCCCGATGTCAGCAGGGCGCTCAAGACGTCGGGCAAGGGTTCGGGCAAGCAGCAGGTCGCGACCACCATGGCGCTGGTCCGCATCTTCAAGGACCTGTTGCGCGACAAGGAGATCGGCCATCGCATCGTCCCGATCATCCCCGACGAGGCCCGCACCTTCGGCATGGACTCGTGGTTCCCGAGCCTCAAGATCTACAACCGCAACGGGCAGCTCTACACGTCGGTCGACGCCGAACTGATGCTGGCCTACAAGGAGAGCTCCGAGGGCCAGATCCTCCACGAGGGCATCAACGAGGCCGGTTCGGCCGGTTCGTTCGCCGCTGTCGGCTCGTCCTACTCCACCCACGACGAGCCGATGATCCCGCTCTACATCTTCTACTCGATGTTCGGCTTCCAGCGCACCGGCGACAGCTTCTGGGCGGCGTCGGATCAGATGGCCCGTGGGTTCGCCATCGGCGCGACGGCCGGTCGCACCACGCTGACCGGTGAAGGCCTGCAGCACGCCGACGGCCACTCGTTGCTGCTCGCGGCGACCAATCCCGCGGTGGTGTCCTACGATCCGGCATTCGCGTTCGAACTGGGGCACATCATCGCCGACGGGCTCGAGCGGATGTACGGCGAGAACCCGGAGAACATCTACTACTACCTGACGGTGTACAACGAGCCGATCAGCCAGCCGGCCGAACCCGAGAACCTCGATGTCACCGGCCTCCTCAAGGGCATCTATCGGTTCCAGCAGGCACCGGACGGCAAGCAGTTCTACGCCAACATCCTGGTCTCCGGGGTGACGATGCCCGACGCGTTGCGCGCCGCGGAGATGCTGGCCGACGAGTGGAACGTGGGTGCCAACGTGTTCTCGGTGACCTCGTGGAGCGAGCTGGCCCGGGACGGGATCGAGTCCGATCGGCTGGCGCTGCGTGAGCCGAACACCGCGAATCCGCGGCCGTACCTGACCGACGTGCTCGCACAGACGGTCGGGCCCTCGATCGGGGTGAGCGACTTCATGCGGGGTGTTCAGGAGCAGATCCGCGCCTACGTCCCGGGTACCTATCTGACCCTGGGCACCGACGGGTTCGGTTTCTCCGACACCCGGCCGGCCGCGCGGCGCTTCTTCAACGTCGATGCCGAGTCGATCGTCGTCGGCGTACTCGTGGGCCTGGCCCGCGACGGGAACATCCCGTTCACGGTCGCGCAGGAAGCGGCCGACAAGTACCAGATCACCGACGTCTCGGCTGCTCCCGAGCAGACCAGCGACCCCGGCGTCGCCTGACGTGCTCCGTTCCGCGTGACCATCGGTGGATGGTCACGCGGGACCGGAGGCATAGATTGAAAAGGTGACCGACGCCCCGCTGAACCCAGAGCCACCACCCGCCGATGTGTTCGGCGAGCGGGGAGCGCATGTCCCCGCGCCGGCGACCGTCCACGACGCGCTCCCCGACACGTTGCTGCGCCGCGTGAAGCAGTACAGCGGCCGGTTGGCCACCGAGGCCGTGCACTCCATGCAGGACCAGCTGCCGTACTTCGGCGACCTCGATGCCGCCCAGCGCGCGAGCGTGCAGCTGGTGGTCCAGACGGCGGTGGTCAACTTCGTCGAGTGGATTCAGGACCCCGAGGGCAACGTCAAGTTCACGGTGCAGGCGTTTCAGGTGGTGCCGCAGGACCTGGCCCGACGCATCACCCTGCTGCAGACCGTCGAGATGGTCCGCGTCGCGATGGAGTTCTTCGAGAAATGGCTGCCGCTGCTCGCCCGCAACGACGCGCAGCTACGGGCATTGACCGAGTCGGTGCTGCGCTACGGCCGTGAGATCGGGTTCGCCGCCGCGTCCATCTACGCATCGGCGGCCGAGTCACGTGGTGCATGGGATTCGCGCCTGGAGGCGCTCGTCGTCGACGCGGTGGTCCGCGGCGACACCGGCCCGCAGCTCCTGTCCCGCGCCGCGGCACTCAACTGGGATTCCGACGCACCCGCGACGGTCATCGTCGGCGCTCCCCCACCGGAACAGAACGTCTCGGTGCCGTTGGCCATCCACAACACCGCCAAGCAGCATGACCGCTCCGCGCTGTCGGTGGTGCAGGGCAAGTTCCTCGTCGCGATCGTCAGCGGGGCCATCCGACCCACCGAGCGCTTCGTGACCGACCTGCTCAAGCACTTCGCCGACGGTGCTGTGGTGATCGGGCCGACCATGCCGAACCTCGGCAGCGCCTACTCGAGCGCCAACGAGGCGATGTCGGGGATCTCGGCGGTGGCGGGCTGGCCGAACGCCCCGCGACCCGTACACAGCCTGGAGTTGTTGCCGGAGCGGGCACTGAACGGCGACCAGACGGCGATGACGACATTGCACGAGCTGTTGGTGCGTCCATTGGCCAAGGGCGGCAGCACGCTGAATGCAACGCTCGAGGCCTACCTGGATTCCGGTGGCTCAGTCGAGAGTTGTGCTCGTCTTCTGTATATACATCCAAATACCGTCCGTTACAGACTGAAGAAAGTTGCGGAAATCACAGGTCGCGATCCGACAAACCCTCGCGACGCTTATGTCCTGAGAGTCGCGGGCACTGTGGGTCGATTGACACACTTCCAAAACGAATCGCACTCATGAGTCACACCAACCACATCAGCCACAGACCGTTTTAGACGTTTCCGCAGATCAACCCATTCAGAGCACAGTTTGGTAACGCATCTCGGAGTGATGACGAACCAGGTACCCCTTCGGTGAACTTTGTGGAAACCCCACAAATCCACACCACAAGGTTCATGGGCCTCAACACCCACAAAACCCGTCCGGACGGTGTTCTCTGGTCACGTGCTCACGATGCTTGCGCCCGGCCAGGGCTCTCAGACACCAGGGATGCTGACCACATGGTTGGAACTCGCGGGTGCGCGTGACCAACTCGCCACGTGGTCCAAGCTGACCCGCCTCGACCTCGAGCGGCTCGGCACCACCGCGACCGCGGAGGAGATCACCGATACCGCGGTGACCCAACCGCTCGTCGTCGCCTCCGCGCTGCTCGCCTTCGACGAGTTGCACAAGCGGTCCGAACTCCCCTCCGACGCGATCGTCGCCGGCCACTCCGTCGGCGAGCTCGCGGCCGCCGCGATCACCGGGGTCATCAGCGCCGACGAGGCCGTCTCGCTGGCCGCGATCCGCGGCGCCGAGATGGCCAAGGCCTGTGCGCTCGAGCCCACCACCATGGCTGCCGTCCTCGGGGGCGACGAGGCCGAGGTCCTCGCCCGCCTCGACGAGCTCGATCTCGTCCCGGCCAACCGCAATGCCGCAGGCCAGATCGTGGCCGCCGGCAAGGTGGCGGCGATCGAGGAGCTCATCGCGAATCCGCCGGCCAAGGCCCGGATCCGCAAGCTCGCCGTCGCCGGCGCGTTCCACACCCGTTTCATGGCCCCGGCCCAGGACGCCGTCGCCGAGGCCGCAGCCAACATCGTGCCCGCCGAACCTGCGCGCACACTGCTGTCCAACTCCGACGGCCGACCGGTGGCCAGCGGCGCCGACGCCCTGGACAAGCTCGTCGCCCAGGTGACGCAGCCGGTCCGCTGGGACCTGTGCTCGGCGTACATGCGCGAGCAGGCCACCACCGCCATCGTCGAACTGCCCCCGGCCGGGACCCTGGCGGGCATCGCGAAACGCGAGCTGAAGGGCACGCCCACGCTCGCACTCAAGGATCCCGACGGCCTCGACGCCATCACCGAACTTGGATAGCGGTCACGGCGCCAGACCGTGACCCCCGGAAAACCGGTTCGCCGGTTGTCCAAGCCCTCGTGGGCGGGGTGCTCACGAGTGCTCCGGAGTCGAATAGAGCACTGCCCCAAGCAGAAGCAATGCACTACACAGAAGGGAACCACACAGTGGCTGCCACCCAGGAACAACTCATTGCCGGCATCGCCGAGATCATCGAGGAAGTCACCGGCATCGAGCCGTCCGAGGTGACCATGGAGAAGTCGTTCGTCGACGACCTGGACATCGACTCGCTGTCGATGGTCGAGATCGCTGTCCAGACCGAGGACAAGTACGGCGTGAAGATCCCGGACGAGGATCTCGCCGGCCTGCGGACCGTGGGTGACGCTGTCGCCTACATCCAGAAGCTCGAGGCCGAGAACCCCGAGGCCGCGGCCGCCATCCAGGCCCAGGTCGAGGCAGACAAGAACTCGTGAGCTCCCCGTCCCTCCGCGAATACTCCACGCTGGGCGGGAACTTCCCGAGCGTGGTGGTCACCTCGATGGTCGCCACCACGTCTCTGGGTGAGGACCTCGACAGCACGTGGAAGAATCTGCTTGCGGGTGGGTCGGGCATCCGGGAACTCACCGATCCCTTCGTCACCCAGTACGGCGAACTGCCGTGCCGGGTCGGCGGACGCCTTCTGGCGGACCCAGCCGAAGAGGTCACCCGCGTCGAAGCACGCCGTATGGCCTACGTCGAGCGCATCGCCCATGTGATGAGCAAGCGCCTGTGGGCCCACGCCGGCGAGCCCGAGGTCGACCCGGACCGCCTCGCGGTCGTGTTGGGTACCGGCCAGGGTGGCGGCGACGCAATGGTCGACGCCGTGAAGGCGATCGAGGAGTCCGGCAACTACCGCAAGGTCTCCCCGCTGGCCGTCTCGATGGCGATGCCGAACGGACCCGCCGCGGTCGTCGGACTCAACGTCGGCGCGCGTGCCGGTGTGATCACCCCTGTCTCGGCGTGTTCGTCGGGTGCCGAGGCGATCGCACACGCGTGGCGGCACATCGTCATGGGCGACGCGGACATGGTGGTGACCGGCGGTGTGGAAGGACACATCGACGCGATCCCGATTGCTGCGTTCTCGATGATGCGGGCGATGAGCACGCGCAACGACGATCCGGCCGGCGCGTCGCGTCCCTTCGACAAGGATCGCGACGGGTTCGTGTTCGGCGAGGCCGCCGCGATGCTCGTGCTGGAACGTGAGGAGCATGCCCGTGCCCGCGGCGCGCACATCCATGCGCGTGTGCTCGGTGCCGGCATCACGTCCGACGGCTTCCATCTGGTCGCCCCGGACCCCAGTGGCCAGGGCAACGCACGGGCGATGACCCGCGCGATCCAGACGGCCGGGCTCACCAAGGCCGACATCACCCATGTCAACGCGCACGCCACGGCGACACCGATCGGTGACACCGCCGAGGCGGTGGGCATCAACATGGCGGTCGGTCAGCACGCAGCGGTCTATGCGCCGAAGTCGGCGCTGGGTCACTCCATCGGCGCAGTCGGGGCGCTGGAGTCGGTCCTGACCATCAAGAGCGTGGAAGAGGGCGTCATCCCTGCGACGCTCAACCTGGAGAACCAGGACCCCGAATGTGATGTCGACGTCGTGCACGGTGAACCCCGCTACGGGCAGATCGACTACGCGTTGAGCAACTCGTTCGGGTTCGGTGGGCACAACGTGGCGCTCACCTTCGGTCGCTACTGACGCACCCGACACCACAGGAGACCCCGTTGACCACATTGGCTCCCATCACCGGCCGTGAGGAGGCAGCGGATCCCCGGGATCCGATGCTGCGGTTGACCAACTTCTTCGACGAAGGGACCGTCTCGCTGCTGCACGCCCGCGACAAGTCGGGCGTGCAGGCGGCGATCGGTCTGGTCGACGGCGTACGGACGGTCTCCTATTGCACCGATGGCACCGTGATGGGCGGTGCCATGGGTGTGGTCGGGTGCGCGCACATCGTGAACGCGATCGACACCGCCATCACCGAGCAGGCACCCGTCGTCGGGATCTGGCATTCCGGTGGCGCCCGCCTGGCCGAGGGCGTCGAAGCCCTGCACGCGGTCGGCGGCGTGTTCGAGGCGATGGTGCGGGCCTCCGGCTACGTACCGCAGATCTCGGTGGTCGTCGGCTTCGCGGCCGGCGGTGCCGCCTACGGCCCGGCGCTGACCGACGTCGTGATCATGGCCCCCGCCGGTCGCGTGTTCGTCACCGGGCCGGACGTGGTCAAGAGCGTCACCGGCGAATCGGTGGACATGGAGACGCTCGGCGGCCCCCACACCCACGGCAAGAAGTCGGGCGTCAGCCACATCACCGCCGACTCCGAACCGGACGCCTACTGGCGCGCCCGCCGCCTGGTGTCGACATTCAGCAGACAGGGCCACTTCAACCGGGAGCAGGCCGAGGCGGGCGACACCGACCTCAAGGCGCTGCTGCCGGAATCGAATCGGCGCGCCTACGACGTGCACCCCGTCGTCGAAAACCTCCTCGACACCCAGCTCGCCGCCGACCACGAGACCGAGATCTCCAGTTTCGAAGAGCTGCAGGCGAAGTGGGCGCCGAACATCGTCGTCGGCTTTGGCCGGCTGGCCGGCCGCAGCGTCGGCGTGATCGCCAACAATCCCCTTCGCATGGGCGGGTGCCTCAACTCCGAGAGCGCCGAGAAGGCCTCCCGATTCGTCCGCCTGTGCGACGCGTTCGGTATCCCGCTGATCGTCATCACCGACGTGCCCGGCTATCTGCCGGGCGTCGGACAGGAATGGAACGGCGTGGTGCGGCGCGGGGCGAAACTACTGCACGCCTTCGCCGAGTGCACCGTCCCGCGGGTCACCCTGGTGACCCGAAAAATCTACGGCGGCGCCTACATCGCGATGAACTCCCGTGCACTCGGTGCGACGGCGGTGTTCGCCTGGCCGGGCTCCGAGGTCGCCGTCATGGGCGCCAAGGCCGCGGTCGGCATCCTCCACAAGAAGGCTCTGGCCGCAGCACCGGACGATGAGCGCGAGGCCCTGCACGACCGTCTGGCCGCCGAACACGAGGCGATCGCCGGTGGTGTCGGACGGGCACAATCCATCGGTGTGGTCGACGACGTCATCGACCCGGCCACCACGCGCAGCCGGATCGCCGAGGCGCTCGCCGCCGCTCCCGCGCGCCGCGGACGGCACAAGAACATTCCGCTCTGACCGAGCCCTACCCGATCCCTGAGGAACCCCGGAGCGCCCCACCGCCGATCGAGTAGCCCGGAGCGCTAGCGGAGGGCGTATCGAGATCAGGCTGAGGACGCTATCTCGATACGTCTCCTCGCTGCCGCTCGTCACCTACTCGATCAGCGAGATGTCGTCGTGCCCACGCGATCAGCAGAGCTGTCCTACCCCACCCGCTGCTGCAACCAGGTGACCTCGGCCCCCGCACCGCCCATCCGGTAGGGCTCGAGCGCATCGTCCCACGCCGTCCCGAGGGCGGCTTCCAGATCTCCGGCGAGACCGATGCTGTCGGGCTGACGGTCGATCAGTGCGCGCAACTGCAGTTCGCCGATCACGACGTCACCGTTGGCGCTCGTCGAACCACGCCACAGTCCGAGACCGGGCACGTAGGAGAAGCGTTCGCCGTCGACTCCGTCGCTGGCGTTCTCGGTCACCTCGAACCGGAGACCGGACCATTCACGCAATGCGGTCACCAGGCGCGCGGCAGTGCCGACCGGGCCCGTCCAGTCAACGGTGGCACGTTGCATCCCGGGGTCGGCCTCTTGCGCCGACCACTTCAGGTTGGCCCGCGCATTCAGGGTCGACGACAGAGCCCACTCCACATGTGGACACAGCGCCACCGGCGCCGAGTGGATGTACACCACTCCAGTCGTCATGTCCGCAAACTGATTCAGATTGCGCACCTTGTTCACCTCCGGTCTCGACGAGGAACGTCTTCCCCAACACACCTCGCGAACCGGATATCACACTTGTGAGTCCGATTGTGCCCCATGTGGCCCGTGTTGCGCCAGTTTCTGGAGTGGTTTCTCAGGAATTCCCGGAGCGCAGCTCGTCGACGACACGGTCATTGAAGTCGCTCCACAGCGGCTTCGCCCACGCGCCGAAGGCCCGGTCGGTCAGAACGACACAGGCCGCTCCCAGCGTGGGATCGACCCACAGAAAGGTGCCGGTCTGTCCGAAGTGGCCGAAAGTGGACGGAGAGTTGGTGGTTCCGGTCCAGTGCGGCCGCTTGTCCGACCGGATCTCGAATCCGAAGCCCCAGTCGTTGGGTCGGTGCTTGCCGTAGCCCGGGACGAAGCCGTCGAGACCGGGGAACTGCACAGAGGTGGCGGCAGCGAACAGTTGCGGCGACACCAGCGTCGGTGACAACAGTTCGGCGGCGAATCGCGCGAGATCGGCCACCGAGGACCGCGCGCCGTGGCCGGCAGGTCCGGCCAACGTCGTCGACGCCAGCCCGAGCGGTTCCGCGACGGCCTGGTGCAGGTAGTCGGCGAACCCGATGTCGGTGGCGGCCTCGACGGTGTCGGCCACCACCTCGAAACCGGCACTCGAGTAAATCCGCTCGGTCCCCACGTCGGCCGCGACGTCGCGGCTGTCGAACGCCAACCCCGAGGCATGGGCGAGCAGATGCCCGACGGTCGCGCCCGGCGGGCCGGCCGTGTCGTCGAGGTCGACGGCGCCCTCCTCCACCGCGACGAGAACGGCCTCGGCCACCAGCAATTTGGTGACCGAGGCCAGTTCGAAGACCTGCTCGGTGTCGCCGTGGTCGGCCACGACGCCGTTCGAGGTGATGAGGGCGGCCGATGCGTGATCGACCGGCCACGTCGCTAGGGCATCCAGTGCAGACACATGGCAACCCTACCGATGCCGTTCCTCAGCGGTCGGCGTCGGTGTAGCGGATCACGCCGCGGATGTTCTTGCCGTCGAGCATGTCCTGGTACCCCTCGTTGATCTGGTCCAGGCGGTACCGGCGCGTGATCATGTCCTCGATGTTGAGCTTGCCCATGCGGTACATCGACAGCAACTGCGGGATGTCGAGCTTCGGGTTCGCGCCGCCGAAGATGGTGCCCTGCAGGTTCTTCTGCAGCAGGGTCAGCATCGCGAGGTTCAGGGTCACCTCGTTCTCCATCATGTTGCCCATGCCGGTCAGCACGCAGGTGCCCGCCTTGGCGGTGATGCCCATCCAGGTGTCGACGTCCTTGCCGTGCACCTCGCCGACGGTGACGATCACCTTGTGGCACATGTGCCCGTTGGTCAGTTCGGCGATGCTCATCGCCGCCTCCTCCACCGAGGCGAAGGCATGGGTGGCACCGAACTTCATCGCCTGCTCGCGCTTCCACTCCACCGGGTCGATCGCGATGACGTTGCGCGCGCCGGAGATGACCGCACCCTGCAGCGCAGCGGTCCCCACGCCGCCGACACCGACGATGGCCACGTCCTCGCCGGGTCGCACGTCGCCACTGCGCGTCGACGACCCGTAGCCGGTCGGGATTCCGCAACCACACAGGGCGGCGACCTCGAACGGGATGTCCTTGTCGATCTTCACCGCCGATGCCTCGTGCACGACCATGTACGGCGAGAAGGTGCCGAGCAGCGTCATCGGGTAGACGGGCTCACCGGTGGCGGTGTGGATGCGGAAGGTGTTGTCGGACACCGCCTCACCCTGTAGCAGCATGGCCCCGAAGTCACACAGGTTGGCCAGTCCGCCCTTGCATGACGGGCACTTGCCGCAGGAGGGGATGAACGAGAGCACGACGTGATCGCCCACCTCGAAGTCGGTGACGCCCTCACCGACCTCTTCGACCACACCGGCACCTTCGTGGCCGCCGAGGATCGGGAACCCGGCCATCGGGATGCCACCGGTCATCAGATGGTGATCGGAGTGGCACATGCCGGCCGCTTCCATCCTGATCTTGATCTCGCTCCGCTGCGGATCGCCGATCTCGATCTCTTCGATCTCCCACGGCTTGTTGTTCTCCCGCAGCAGTGCGCCTTTGGTCTTCACTTCGCATCCTCCACTTCTGACGGCGTTCGGCCCGACGGTAGTCGCCCCCCGGTGTCACGCCGACGACCTAGGAGAGACCCTAGTCACTTTTCGGCAAAAATGGAACGTGTTCTAGTTCGGTGTGTGGATTCGGGTGGAGACGACGAACGGACCGTGTGCACAGCCCCGAGTGCACACGGTCCGTTCCCACGTTCCGGGTCGGCGCCACGACCCGGCGAGGCGATCAGTTGGCCAGGCCGGCGTCCTTGCTGCCGTAGGACGAACGCAGCGTCGGCTTGACGACCTTGCCGCCGGCGTTGCGCGGCAGTTCGTCGACGATGACGAGATCCTTCGGGTGCTTGAAGCGCGCCAGGTTCTCGTTCAGGTATGGCTCCATCTCCTCGAGCGTCAGGTCCTCGACGCCCGCGGCGAGCACGACGACGGCCACGGGCACCTCGCCCCACTTCTCATGTGCGCGACCGATGATCGCCGCCTCGGCGATCTTCTCGTGCCCGAAGAGGGCATTCTCGACCTCGGCGCAGTAGATGTTCTCGCCGCCCGAGATGATCATGTCCTTGGCCCGGTCCACGACGTAGAGGAAGCCCTCGTCGTCCTCGCGGACCAGGTCGCCGGAGTGGAACCATCCGCCGTGGAATGCGTCGGCGGTCCCCTGCGGGTTCTGCCAGTAGCCCTTCATCATGTTCGGGCCGCGGTACACGATCTCGCCGACCTCGCCGCGCTTGACGTCGTTCATCTCCGGGTCCACCACGCGCGCGGTCACCGCGGGCACGACCTTGCCGATGGAACCGATCTTGCGCAGTGCGTCCTTGCCCTCGAGCACACACGTGATCGGCGACATCTCGGTCTGACCGAACACGGCGACGTTGATGGCGTCCGGGAAGGTCTCGCTCATCGCGCGCAGCACCGTGTCCGAGGCCGGGGCGGCACCCCAGCTGATGACACGGAGGTTCAGCTTGCGCGGCTTGGCCTGTTGGGCGGCGCACACCGCCTGCCACTGCGCGGGCACCAGGAAGATCGAGGTGGTGCCCTCGCGCTCGAGGGTATCGAGCATGTCGTTCGGATCGAATGCACCGAGCGGGTGGATCACCGACAACGCACCCATGTAGAACAGCGGCGTCATCGCACCGAGTCCGGCGATGTGGAACATCGGTGCGACGCAGGCACCGATGTCGTCGGGACGGGTCTGCAGCGCCTGCAGACAGGTCACGGCCTGCGCCTGCAGATTCTGGTGGGTCAGCATGGCGCCCTTGGGCTTACCGGTGGTGCCCGAGGTGTACATGATGAGGGCGACGGTCTCCTCCGGGATGTCGATATCCGGCAGGTCCGATGAGTCCTCGGCCATCAGGGCCTCGTACTTCAGGTGTGCCTCGTTGTCGGTGTCCCCCACCACGATCGTCGAGTCGATCGCCCCGGTGGAAGCACTCACCGCGTCGGCGAGCGGCGCCAGCAGGGACTCGGTGATGATCACCTTCGCGCCGCTGTCGGCGACCAGGAACGCGATCTCGGCCGGGCTCATCCGAACGTTCACCGGCACCGGGATGGCCCCGATCAGGTTGGCGCCCAGGGTCGCCTCGACGTACTCCGTGCGGTTGAGCATGACCAGCAGGATCCGGTCGCCGAAGCCGACACCACGTCGGGTCAATGCCGCGGCGAACGCCCGTGTGCGCTCATCCAGCTGACGCCAGGTGGTCACCTGACCGAGGAACTTCAGCGCGGGACCGTCGGGCGTCATGAATGCGTGACGTCGCACCTGGTTGTTCCAGTGGTTGCGGCGCGAGCGCATCGGCTCGGTGGTGAGGTCGCTGGCCGAATCGATGGTGGCGGTCATGTGGGTCTTCCTCCGTTCGTGCGACTGCTGAACCGGTCGCGTTTCATGTTGAGTACGTGGAGATCTCAGGATGGAGAGGTCAGGACTTGCTACTGCCGGCGAATGCGGCCATCGCGGCCTGGAACTCGGCGGACTGCAGCAACTCGGTCTGCCCGTCCAGTTCGCGGTCGAGGGCCGCCTCGAAGTCGCCCATGGTGTGGGCGTCGAGCGCGGCCTTGGTCAGCCGCAGTGCACTCGCCGAGGTTCCGACGAGCTTGCCGACGGCCTTGTCCACCTTCGCGTCGAGAGCCGCCCGGTCGGCAACCAGCCCGCTGAGCAGTCCGGCGCCGAATGCCTCTGCCGCGGGTAGCTTCTCGCCGAGCAACGCCATGGCGTTGGCGCGGGCACGCCCGACCGAGGCCGCAACCGACATCGACGCACCACCGTCGGGCATGAGTCCGATGTTGATGAAGGCCAGCAAGAAGTAGGACCGCTCGGTCGCGAAGACGAGGTCCGACGCGAACGCCAGGGATGCGCCGATGCCGACAGCCGGACCGTCGACCGCGGCGATGACCGGGGCCCGCACCGACCGAACCGCCCGCGCGAGGTCGGACCCCGACGAGATCACCCCGCGCGCCTGGGTGGCGTCGAGCCCCCCGGTCGGATTCCCCCCGGCCGCCTGGGCGATGTCGATCACGTCGGCACCGGTACTGAAACTGCCTCCGACACCATCGATGACCACGACCCGAACGTCATCGCGCTGCGACCACTCGCCGAGCGCATCCATGATCGTGGCCGACGCCTTACCGTTCAGCGCATTCATCCGATGCTGTCGATCGATCTCGATTCGGGCCACCCCTCGGGCATCCACCTCGACCCGAACCTCGTCGACGACGGCTTCGTTGTCACTCACTGCTCGCCTCACCCCTCCGGCTCTGTCGTGCCCACCTGTCACAGGTGGGTCGACGCCAACATTACTATCACAGTGCGACCTAGATCACGAGAATACTGATTAACTTTTTCCGTCACGAGTGGACATCTTGCTGGGCTTTTGACCCACAGATTCAATTCGACCATGGAGAAGATCGACTCCGGCTAAGCTCGCATCCCATGGCTTCTCGTTCGTCGACCCCGACCGCGTCGGAGGGCCGCGCGCCCCGCCGTCGTCCGGCCGACCGGCGCGAGCTCATCCTGCGCGCGGCCGCCAAGGCGTTCAGTGACAGCGGCTATCACGCCGTGCGACTCGACGAGATCGCCGACGCCGCGGGGATCTCCGCGCCCGCGCTGTATCGGCACTTCCCGAACAAGTACGCCCTGTTCGCCGAGACCGCACGCTCCTTGGCGGACGCACTGGCCACCGCCACCGTCGCCGTACCAGTCACCCCCGACGATCCGGCCGGCGAGTTGCGCGCGCTGCTCGCCGCCTTGACCGCGGCCGCCGTGGCGAACCGCCGGACCGGCGGGATCTACCACTGGGAAGCCGACTATCTCGAGAACGACGACGCGCAGTACGTCCGGGCGATCGTGGTCGCCCAGCACCGGCGGATGCGCGGGGCGTTGCGCGGGTGCCGCCCAGACCTCGACCACGCCTCGGCAGATCTGATCACCGCCGCAATGACCAGCGTGGTGGCCAGCCCCGCGACCCACCGGACGGTGATGTCGGCGCGACAGATCGTCGAACTGATCACGGATGCGGCGACACGTTTGGCGGACGTCGACGTGCCGCCCGACTCGGCACCCCCCACCGAGGCGACGCGCGGCCTGTCCCCGACCTCGAAACGCGAAGTGTTGCTGGCCGAATCGATCCGCCTGTTCGCGGCACGCGGGTTCCACGATGTGACGATCGATGACATCGCACGTGCCGCCGACCTGCCACCGTCGGGGGTGTATCGGCACTTCGAGAGCAAGGCCGCGATCCTGCAGGCAGCGTTCTGGCGTGCCTCCGATCGCGTCACCACCCTGATCGCGGACGCGTTGTCGCGGGCCGGCACGCCTCGCGAAGCGATCGTCTCCCTCGTGACCGCCTACAGCGACATGTGCTGCACCGACAACGACATCCTCGCCGTCTACTCGCGCGAGATCGGCAACGTCGAGGCCCGGCAGCGAACCGAGCTGCGTAGTCAGCAGCGCATCAACGTCGAGGAGTGGGCGGCGTGGTTGACCCGCGACCGTCCGGAGTTGTCTCCGGCGCAGGCGAGGTTCCTGGTGCAGGCGGCGCTCAACGTCATCATGGATCTGACCCGTTCGCAGCGCGATCCCACCCCGGACCGCATCTCGGCCCTGGGGCTGCGCATCTTGCTCGGCGAGGCCGTGCCGTCGAAATCAGACAGTGTCCAGGCCGGCGAGTAGCCATCGGCCGTCCTGGCGCTCCAGCGTCACCTTGACCCGGGATTGATACGGAATGCCTTCGGGCAGTTCCGCATTCACCTCCGGCGACGTGACCGTCTGGTCCAAGGTGACCAGCACCACCGCCTCGTCGTCCGAAAGTGACTGCACCCCGGCGTCATTCGACACCGCCCGGGAAACTCCACGGACGGATGCGTTGCCGCGGCGAGCGTCCTGCGAGGACGTGATGTACGTGTTGGCGAACTCGGATGTGGAGATCTCCCGGATCCGTCGATCCAGGTCGTCGTAGCGGGCCGGGTCGTAGGTGGCGATGACTGCGGCGTACTCGCGGGCGACATCCATGACCTCCGACCGCTCGGCCTGCGAGGGTCCGGCCTCCTCGGCACGATCCTCCGCCTGCATCCACTTTGTCGCGAAGAACGCCGTGGACGCGGCGAGCAGGACAACCAGCACGCCCAAGGCGAGAACGAGGACACGTGGCCGGCGCCGGCCGCCCCGATCCGGCGCGTCATCGCGCGACTCATCGTCGTCGACGATGGACGGACGCCGCCCACGACGCCGCCGGAGCCACCCTGGGCGATCGGCCTCCGCGCGCAGGCGGTCCCGCGTCGACCGATTCACCTCGAGAAACCGCTCACCGTCCAGGGACGTGACCTCGTCCGGTGCGGGGACATCCCGCGCCGGCCGTTCGTCGGGCGGCGCAGACCGTTGGGACTTGGGCATTGGTAGTCAGGGGCGCGGTGCTCGCAACGCGAGTCCGTTTCCCCATCCCCCTTTCAATCCGTGCATGCGGTTTTCCCGCACACGGCTTACCGATGATCTTCTGTGCATGGTTACGCTGCCTTC